>CABVRX010000015.1 GCA_902500825.1 uncultured Nitrospira sp. | reverse complement strand
ACGATCTTCGGACAGGGGTTCAACTCCCCTCGCCTCCACCAAACCGCACTTCGTGTGACCCGCCGGCCCTTTTATCGTCTTTTCGTAACTGAGGCCGGCGGATAGAGCCCTCAACCCTCCAACGTTATCTTCTTCGGTTGACCCGGCGCCTATTTATGGTTTTATCGTAATCAACGGCGCCGGACAAACCCCTCCAGAGTTTTACATTTTTCTTTGCGCGTGCCGCCGACCTCTTTATCGTCTTTTCACAATTGAGGCCTGAAGAGAAGTCTTAGACCTACCGGTGGCTTGGAGCATCATTTGTAATCAGGATATTTGGTGTTCGGGAGGTATTGTTGTGTCGTGGTCGTTTCCGAGGACGTGACGGATGAGGAGACGGAAAACTGGCCACCCTCCTGGTCCAAGATTTTCCCGAAGATCGGTGGGCTGTCGGGTCTCGGAAGGCACAGCCAGTTGATCGACCCGTGTGCGTTGATCAGCGCGGAAATATGGCAGTTTCCGATGAGTCTGTATTGGTACACACGGTGACCATATTTGCTTTCTCCACCAAAGTAAACTAACTTGTGTTGTATGAGGCTCTTCGCCATCTCGCTGCGGTTTGTGCTTCCCTTGGTAATCGTGTTGGCCGTGATCGCCTATGGGGTTATCCCGCTCGTCGACTCACTCCAATTGAAATGGTTTGTCCGCGATCTCGATATGCGGTCCAAACTCATGGTCAATACAATGGAGGGTCCGCTTGCAGACCTCCTGGTATCCAACGCGAAAGACAAGATTTCCGCATATTTTACGCGCATCATTCAGGATGAGCGGTTGTACGCCCTGGGTTTTTGCGACCTCGAGAACCACCTGCTCTACGAGACCCAGGCCTATCCTCAGGATGGCACCTGTGAAGACACACTCAACCTCGCACACGACTCGTCCGCTGTGCGATCGCTCAGTAGTGGGCCGCTCCATATTACCTCGTCGTCCATCGAATCCAATGGGCGTCGGCTTGGACGTCTTCTGCTCCTCCACGACATGCGGTTTATCCAACAACGGAGCAGCGATACGAAACGGTACGTCTTTTATTTATTCGCAGGGCTGACGGCGGTCATCTCGCTGGTCACGGTGTTGGTCGCACACTTCAGCTGGAAAGAATGGGTGTCCGGGGTTCGAGCCATGGTCAAGGGAGAACGACTGCTGACCCCCTTGACGCACGAGCAACATGCTCCGGAACTCCAGCCGCTGGCGAAGGACTTGCGCTCGTTGGTGCAGGCTCTCGAAGCCGATCGCCGCATGCGCGATGAGAGCCAAATTTCATGGTCGCCAACCAGCCTCAGATCAATTCTTCATGAGCAGTTCTCGGGTGATCAGGTGCTGATCGTGTCAAACCGGCAGCCCTATGCTCACTATTGGAAGGATCAGAATATCGTCGTGCAGGTGCCGGCGAGCGGGCTTGTCTCGGCTCTTGAGCCGGTGATGCGCGCCTGCTCCGGGACATGGATCGCGCACGGGAACGGATCTGCGGATAGAGAGGTGGTGGACGCACGGAACCATGTCGGCGTCCCGCCGTCGCATCCCGCCTATGAGATTCGACGCGTGTGGCTTACTGCCGAAGAAGAAGCCGGGTACTATTACGGATTTTCCAACGAGGGGTTGTGGCCGCTCTGCCACATCGCCCACGTTCGCCCCACGTTCCGCTCATCGGATTGGAAACACTATGTGGCCGTCAATGAGCGCTTCGCGCAGGCTGTCTACGAGGAAGCTACGACCGACAATCCGGTCGTGCTCGTTCAGGATTACCATTTTGCTCTGCTTCCGAAGCTCATCCGAGATCGATTGCCGACCGCGACGATTATCATGTTCTGGCACATTCCCTGGCCCAACGCTGAAAGTTTCGGGATCTGTCCCTGGAGGCAGGAAATCCTGGAAGGGCTTCTCGGAAGCAGTATTCTGGGATTCCATACCAGAGTCCACTGCAACAACTTTATCGACAGTGTCGACCGAATACTCGAGGCGCGCATTGATCGAAACAGCTCAACGGTCTCTTACGGGGGGGAATTGACGGCGGTCAACCCCTATCCGATTTCCATCGAGTGGCCGATACAATGGCTGCGCAATCAACTGCCGGTTCAGGAATGTCGAGACAAACTTCGGGAGATGTATGGGATGCCCCCTGACCGTCTCATCGGTCTTGGAGTCGAGCGTCTTGACTACACGAAAGGAATACTGGAGCGGTTTATGGCCGTGGAGCGTCTGCTTGAGCTCCAACCGGAATGGATCGGAAGGTTTACGTTTATTCAGATTGCCGCTCCCAGCCGTTCGGTGATCGAGCAATATCACCATTTTACCAGCCAGGTATCCGCATTGGCTGAACAGGTCAACAAGCGGTTTGGACGAGACGGTTATGAGCCGATCTGCTTGCGGATTCAACATCATGAGCCGGCCCAGGTCTATGAGTGTTACCGTGGCGTCGATGTGTGCGTCGTGAGCAGCCTCCATGACGGTATGAATTTGGTCGCCAAGGAGTTTGTCGGTGCCCGGGACGACGAGCAGGGAGTGTTGATTCTGAGTCAATTCGCCGGGGCCGCTCGGGAACTGACGGAGGCGCTCGTGATCAATCCCTACGACATCGATCAATTTGCGGCTGCGCTCCACCTCGGCCTGACGATGTCGAAGGTGGAACAGCGAGCCAGGATGCACAGCATGCGTGGACTGATCCAGGAATTCAATATCTATCGCTGGGCCGGTCGCATGCTCATCGATGCCGCCCGTATGAGACAAAAGGAACGGGTCATGAAACAGGTGCGACGGCCGACCTTGCCGAAATGACGGACTGACAATGAATTATTTATTGACAGAAACCGGAAAAGCCGAGATCGGAGCTCTTCTGAAGGCCCGTTCTCTCTATGCGTTCGATTTTGACGGGACCTTGGCAAAGATCGTCCGAGATCATCACGCGGCCAGGCTGGCTCGGCCCATCCGTTTCTGGCTCGAGGCACTCGCGAAGCGCGCTCCCATCGCCATTATCTCCGGACGCTCCGTGGAGGACTTGCGCTTACGTGTCGGGACCGCCGTGCCCCACTTGATCGGGAACCATGGCTCGGAAGGTCCTCATACGCGCCCAGAAGATCTGCGGCGAGTCCGAGAGACCAGTTTGGGATGGCTGCAATTGATCAACGGACGATTTCAGAATGAGCTGACCCGACGTGGTGTGGTCGTCGAGAATAAATCCTATTCGCTCTCATTTCATTATCGAACCGCGGATCAACGAGACGAAGCGCGGGCGCTGATCTCTCGAATCGTTGCCGAATTATCTCCTCCTCCTCGCATTGTCCTTGGAAAATCCGTCGTCAATGTGATGCCGCCGACGGCGTTGCACAAGGGTACGGCGTTGCTGGAGTACATGCGCCGACTTGACTGCAGCAGGGCTCTCTACGTGGGAGACGACGAAACCGATGAAGATGTCTTTGCGCTACGAGATGCCCGCATTCTCACTGTGAGGATCGGCAAGAAGAACGAGTCCTCCGCCCGGTATTTCCTCAAAAGACAGGCAGAGATCACCGAGGTACTTCGACTTCTCGTCGAGGTCGGTGACCAAAGCATTCACACCTGGAGCGGCTGCCACGAGCAGGAAGCCTCTCGTCCTGCTCAGCGTCCCAACGAATAGAGCCAGAGAAGCGGATCCTCATTCCACCAATTGTGATCGTTCTCGCCCAAGGAGAAGATCATAGGGGGCAAAGTCATCGCTCAAGACGACACCGGATGGCCAGGGCTCGATCCGACGAGTGCTCAACAGCGCGATCGATTCCATCGGCACTCGCCGAGTTGTTGCCATCTCCGTGACCTTTGTCACGATATGGTCAACTGGTTCGTGCTCAATGAGACGGCCCCCAAAAAAGATCAGATTCTTTGCCGGTGTCATTCCTGTCTTCCACGGCCCCTCGACAGCGAATGTGACAAGGACGGGAAATGCTTGTTTCATGGTTTGGACGACCGCGGCAGCTCGAGCCAGATCACCTTCTTTGCCGGACGATGCCAGATTGACCGCGACGATTCCCTCCGGGTTCAAGTGCGTTCGTACCAGAGAGTAAAACTCCGCTGTGGTGAGATGAAAAGGGATCATGTCTCGCGCGAAGGCATCGATCCACATGACATCGTATGTGTGATCCGTCGAGTTGAGAAAGGCTCGACCGTCCTTCACGAAAACGTGATGATTAGCCGGCGGGCGATACTCAAAATACTCTTCGGCCATGCGGACGACGACTGGGTCGAATTCCACAATATCCAACTCCAAAGCAGGCCAGTGCTGCGCCAACCACTTCGCCAACGAACCGCCTCCATGACCGAGAATGAGGCCGCGCTTCGGTTCGGACACCAGCGCCAGCGAAGCCACCATCATTTGGCTGTAGGGGAGAAAAAGGGAAGTTGGGTCGACTTTCCACATCGTGGCATGGAACGTACGATCCAACACGAGGTAGCGGAAGAGATCATCTTCGCGAATACGGACCTGCTGGTACGGACTTTCCTCTTGATGGATGGGGGCCTTCAATCGTTGGAGCGGGTTGAGAGCCATGGTTCCCAACAGGGCGAAGCAACCAAGGGCAATCAGCAATACCACTGGGCGAACCGATGCTCCTTTCATAAGCCACAGGACCCCAAGTCCGACCTGAATGCCGCCCAGCCAGGCCATCAACGATTGGCTCCCGAACCACGATAAGAGAAAGAATGCAGTGCCCCAGGTTCCGGCTAGACTGCCTACGGTCGACAGGGCAATCATGCGGCCCGTCTGCCGACCGAGGTGATCCATGTCTGCGACCGCCAAACGCAACATGGCCGGCAACACGCCGCTGAGTCCGAACGCGGGGGGGGCAAGGAGCACAGTCGCGGCAAGGCAAGGGCCCCAGCGAGGGTCTTGCACCATCTTCTCGATCTCAAACAGAATGGGTTGGTTCGCCCACGCGACGAGAAACGTCCAGCTTCCGGAAAAGAGCAACAGGGCGGCCAGCACCCCTCCGCCGGTATAACGATCGGAGACCCAACCGCCGAACGCGTATCCGCTGCTCATGGCGGCCAAGATCACCCCTATCAATGCGCCCCAGACGAACAACGAACTGCCGAACACCGGCGCCAACAACCGACTGCCAAGGATTTCCAATGCCATCACCACCGCACCGGTCACAAGGGCGGTCAAGAGCAAAAACCAGCGGGGAATTCGTGGGGTATGAGGAGTCATTGATTGAATGGAAGGGATGGGGAGCTCCTTGTCACACGCGAAACAGCGTCGGATTGTACTCAACGCATTTTCCGGGAGTCAATGAAACCGGATGGACTCTATGACTCTGAGCGATCCTGGAATTCGTTGCCGGATAGAATTCAGGTTGCTATACTTTCGGACAATTACCTATGCGATGAGGAGGGTTTATGCACATCAGTGTGATAGGAAGCGGCTACGTCGGACTCGTTACGGGAGCATGTTTCGCCGAGTTCGGCGTCCACGTCACCTGCATGGACAGCGATGGGCGAAGGGTTGAAAGGCTTGAGAAGGGCGAGATCCCGTTTTATGAACCTGGGCTCTCGGAACTGGTCGCCAAAGGGGTCAAGGAAGGCAGGTTGAGTTTTACCACGGACATTGCCAAGGCTGTCGATAAGGCGCTCGTCATCTTTATTGCCGTTGGGACACCGCCGAGGGGTGACGGCTCTGCCGATCTTTCGTATGTTGAAGAGGTCGGTAGAGGGATTGCGCATCACATGACCGGATACAAGGTCATCGTGACCAAGTCTACGGTCCCCGTAGGCACCGGCGCAAAACTTCGTGAGGTCATCACCAACGCTCAGACAAATGCCTTTCGGTTCGACCTGGTTTCGAACCCGGAGTTTCTTCGAGAAGGGTCGGCCATCGAGGACTTTATGCGGCCGAATCGCGTCGTGATCGGAACGGACAGCGATCAGGCGGTTGCCATCATGAAGGACCTCTATCGTCCGCTCTATCTGATTGAAACACCGATCGTTGTGACGGACGTTCCGACCGCCGAGCTTATCAAGTACGCATCCAATGCGTTCTTGGCGACGAAGATCTCGTTTATCAACGAGATCGCCAATTTGTGCGAAAAAGTCGGAGCCAATGTTCAAATGGTGGCCAAGGGCATGGGACTGGATCATCGAATCGGGTCTAAGTTCCTCCATGCAGGGCCGGGTTTCGGAGGATCATGCTTTCCCAAGGATCTCGCCGCGCTCATTCAGACCGGCGAGCGCCACGGCTATCCCATGCAGATCGCATCCGCCGCCTCACGGGTGAACGACAGTCAACGAGAGCGAATGATCGACAAGATCCGAGAGGCGGTAGGGGGGGTGAAAGGGAAAACGTTGGCGATGCTCGGCCTCTCCTTCAAGCCGAATACCAACGATCTCAGGGAAGCCCCGGCCTTGGCGATCGGTCGAGTCCTTCTGACGGAGGGCGCAAGCATCCGCGCGTACGACCCGGAGGCTCTGTCGGAAGCCTGCCGGATGTTGCCTGAACTGCAGCCTTGCCGAGACACCTACCATGCAGCCGAAGGAGCCGATGCTCTGATGCTTATGACCGAATGGAATGTGTTTCGAAACCTGGATTTTGAAAAGTTGAAGTCTGTCATGCGGGCTCCTGTCTTGCTCGATCTCCGCAACGTCTATGATCCCGAACGTATTGCGGCTGTCGGCTTCAAACATGTGTCGGTGGGGCGTGCAGCAAAGAGTTCCTAGCAGGCTGATGAAAAATCAAGCCTGCGGCGTTCTCACGGCGCTTAGAGGTTCAACGTACGTTGAGCCTCCTAAGCTTGCTGCGGCACTACTCGGTGAAATGCGCGTCTTGGCGCGCTGGGGTGGGTGAGAGCGACAGCCTTTTTGATCAGCCTGGTGGGTTTTAAGGTTGGTTAGGTCAGCCTCGGCAGCTCGGCCTTGGGCTGGTCCTTGGTTTTCGGCTTGTATCCCATTCGATCGAGCACCTTCATAATTCTGGTTTTCAGTCGATCATCGGCGTCGGTCAACGCAGTGGCCAGCGGTTCGACGGCCGGTTTGCCGATCTTCCGAAGAATCTCGGTTGCTGATTGACGAACCTCGTCCTCTTCGGATACCAGAAGCGGGATGAGCGACGGCACGGAGGGGCCGCCGAGTTTGATCAAGGAATCGTAGGCACGCTGCCGCACGTCACCGACTTCGTCGTTCAGCGCCGCCACTAAGGGATCAACGGCGCGCGGATCTTTCAACTCACCCAAAACCTCCGCCGCGTACTTCCGGTTCAGCCAGTGGGAATCTCTCAAGTCGAGCAACATGGCGTCGGCCTTGGCGGCATTCGGATCTTTGGAGCGAATCTTAAAGCTCTTGGCAATCCGCTTGCCGTTTTCCTCCACCACTCGGATTGTGGCGCCGTCTCCCACCCTGATCTTTTTGAGGTCTTCCTGAGCCTCCTCGGCCACGTCCAATACGACCGTTTTCCCGTCATAGGCGAGAAGCTCAACCTCAAGTTGTTTGCTCTCGGGGTTGACTGCCACAACTCGCTCTGTCACCAAGTTGAAGCCGTCTTTCTTCTCTCCACCTTTCGGAGCGATCTGAATCAATTTCGGAGCTTCGTCCGCCATGGGCATGTATCCTCTATTGGGTTGAATTATTGTGGTTCGAGGGTCCAGCCAAGACTGGCCAGCACCGCCTCGACGGTTTCCTGGACCATGGTGTTCTCGTCCTCACGCAGCACCAGCAATGGCTGAATCGCTTCTTTTGCGCCGAGCCGTGCGAGTGATTCGGCGGCATTGCGCCTGACCAGCCAGTCCTCATCTTTCAGCGACTCGATCAATGGGCCGATTCCCCGGCGATCGCCGATCTTGCCCAACGCCTCTGCCGCATGGCGGCGAACCATCCAATTTGGGCCTAAGAGTCCGTCGATCAGCGCCTCGACCGCCCGCACGTCGCCGACCTTCTTCAAGACTCGGGCTGCGTCCTCGCGCAGGGTGCTGTCCATGAGCGCCCCGATGAGCCCAGGCACCGCTTGGGAATCGCCAATCCGCTCAAGCGCCCATACCGCCGCCGTCCGCACCGCACCATCACGGTCTTTTATCGCCTTGACCAGGGAATCGACAGCGCGCCTGTCCCGTAACTTGCCGAGTGCCGAGGCTGCCTGTTCCCGGATCGCCCAGGAATCATCTTGCAGCGCGTCGATCATCGGTTCCACGACTGATGGGCCCATCCGCACGACCGCACTGCTCGCCGCCTCTCGGATCACCGCATCTTCGTCGGCCATCAAGTCGATCAACCGGGGAAGTGCTTCCGGGCCGGTCTGACCGAGGCTCGCAATGGCGTGCTCACGCAATGCTTCGTTTTCGTCGTGCAGGGCGTGTATGAGTTGCTCGATTCGATCAGATGGGCCTGGCTCAGTCATTCTCGTGGTCCTCTTGGCTGGATTGGCTTTCCATGGCCGTGATGGCTTCGAGCTTGTCGGCGATCAAACCGGCATTGTAGGCCACCAGGCCGTCACGGTCCGTTCGGAGTCGGTCGAAGAGTTCCTTGTGTGGCTGCAAGACTCCCACCTCCTTGATCTTGGCCAAGGCCTCCATGGCATAGACACGCAGTGGCCGGATCGGAATGGCGTCAAGATAGAGCTGAGTCGGGCGCGCATCGCCGATCAATCCAAGGGCCTTGATCGCCAACTCTTTGACCCCGGTATCCTTGTCCTGTTCCAGCCGCTTCATCAATGGGTCCACGGCCCGCACATCCCCGATTTTTCCCAGTAAATCAGCCGCTGCCTCGCGTACGAGCCAATCGTCGTCTTCGAGATACTCAATCAAAATTTCCACGCTCGGCCGCCCGATCCTAAGTAAGTCGATGACCGCTGCCATGCGCGCTTCTTCGCGCTCGCTGGCTCCTTCGACGTCTCGCAAGGTATGGAACGTCTCATCGATTCGTTCGCGGATTGCGCTCAGTTTCTTCAATGTCCCGACGGCGATATCCCGCACAGCCGGTTGACCCATGGCATCGATGAATGCATCGATGGAACGGGGATCCAACAATTGATCGAGCATCAATGCCGCCGCGACTTGCACATCCTGCTCCGGATGTTTGAGCATTTCGCACAGGGGAAGGACGGATGTAGGAATCGCCCCGATCAGATGAGTCAGGACCTGCCTGGTCGAGCCTTCCGGATTGTTGGGAAGTAATGAAACCAACACGCTGGCCGTGTCTGTGTCGAGCACACCCGCCATCTGTTCAAGGGCCGCTGATCCCGCATTTCGGACCGTCTCTTCATCATGTTCGAGGAGTTTGACGAGAGCAACTCCGGCATGTGGATCCTTGATTCGCGCCAGCATTGCCGCCGCTTCTTTCTTCAGTTCGGTGGGACCGGACCGTAGCGCCTCGATGAGCGCCTGAACCGAACGAGGACCTCCGGCCACACAAGCGGCTGTCGCTCGCATACGGCGCCAGTCCTCTTCATGGATCAGTTCAGAGACCAGTGTCTCAATCGTTTCCTTCGACATGATATTCAGTAGCGGTACGGGTTATATCCCGAGACTATTTCGTGACAATCTGTGACCGCCTGCCGGGTCTCCATCCTGCCGACGCCAATGTCTCACGGACGTGAAACAGGAGATTGTCATCGCGAAGCTCGTTCAGCAGTGGAAGCAGAAAAGGAATAACCTTCGACCCAAATTTGGCCAATGCCGCCGCTGCCTCAGCTCTCGTAAAGGTCTCGTTCAACGCCGCAAGGAGCGAAGGGATTGCCCTTTCATCGCCGATCAAACCGAGCGCTCGCGCCGCCGCGCTTTGCGTCATGACCTCTTCATTCCACTGGTCTCCGCAGCCGGACACCGTCCTCGCTGCTTGCGGCGGAGGGCTGGTTCCGGAGAGAACGTCGATCAGCACCGGAACTGCGCGTGGATCACCGATCCGACCGAGCGCTTCGACTGCCAGTGTCCGTAATCCGGATTCACGCATCGCCATGAACAAATACTCGACCGCTTGTGGATCACCGATCTCGCCCAAGGCCCGTACTGCATCTTCGCGAACCGCCGAATCCTGATCGTTGAACAACACCGACAGCAGCGGCTCCACAGCCCGTTTCGATTGAGCCTTTCCCAACGATTCCACTGCATGGAGACGAACAAGCCAGTCCTCATGCTGCAACGTCTTCAAGAGGGATGGAATCGCCGCGTCGCCGATGGCGGCCAGAGTGGCCGCTGCTTCCTCACGAACCGCCTTGACCTTGTCTTGAAGCAGCGGAATGAGCGGCGCAACCGCGTCTGCATGCCCGATCCGTCCCAGCGCCTTGGCCGCGTGCATCCGAACGATCCAGTCGCCGCTGTGTAGTGCCTTGATGAGCGGAGCAAGCACCCGCTCATCGGCAATGGCAGCCAAGATTGCCGAGGCTAATTCCTGGACTGAGAGATCTGGGTCAGAGAGACAGGTTCCCACCGTCTCGACGGCCGGCACTCCGATCGCACGCAGCGCTTCAATCGCCGCCTCTCGCACGGAACGGTCCTGGTCGCGTAGTAGGGAAATCAGGGGAACCACCGCACGCGGATCCTTGAAGGCTCCGAGCAGACCGGCTGCTTCCTGGCGGATCGCCCAATCCTCGTCCCTGAGCGCCGCGATCTGTTCCGTCACTGCATCGGTCATGCTGTTATCCAGATCTTACGAGGGCTTGTGGTCGATGTGGGAACGCAACTCGTTGTCGTACCGAAGAATGATGGATTCCCACATGCGCGTCGGAGCGCGATCAGGCGATGTCGCCGGACGGACCAAAGCGCCCGGTTTGCCCTAACGGCCGATCGACGCGCAGATTGTCGGCCTGGCTTGAACTGATTTCCACCACTTCATCAGGAGGCGTCCATCCCAATTTTTCCAACGTATCGAGGGTAATCTGCTTCAAGGCGTCTTTTGCCGTCAGCCGAACGGACGCGTAAGAAAGCACGCGTTCCTTTTCAGCCTCGACCTCGGACGCTTTAGGGTCATAGAGGAAGGCAATCAACGGTTCGATGGCCGCATCTCCGATCACTGCCAGAGCCGCAGCGGCCTTTTCTCGCAAGACTCCGTCTTTCAGTAACATGATCAAATCCGGAATCACACGAGGATTGCGAAACTGACCAAGCGCAGTGGCAGCGGCTTCCTTGATGAACGCATCTTCGCTGACGATGCACCCGGGTGTCGGCGAACCCTCCTGCTTGATGCCTTTGCCCTTCAAGGCGTCCAATACGGCCGGGAGGGCACGCGAATCCCCGATCATACCGAGCGAGGCAATGGCATGGCGCTTCACCGCTCCGTCCTTCATGGCCTCTACCAGCGCATCGATCGCCCTGGGGTCGCCGATCATGCCTAACGCAATGGTCGCGTCTTCGCGAACGGCCCGGTCAGGGTCCTTTAAGGCGGCGATCAGGGCGTCCACGACCTTTGCGTCCCGTACCCAAGACCTGCCGATTTGATAGTCGGTGGTCATCCCGCCCAATGCGCGAGCCGCATGGCATCGAACCACGAAGTCTTTGTCCTTGAGACTTTCGATCAGTGGATCGACCGAGGGATGTCCGATGTAGACCAGCGCCGTTCCGGCCGTTTCGCGCACGATTTTAGACGAATCCCGAAACAGCTTGATGAGAGCCGAAATGGCTTTCGGATCGGCGATCCTGCCTAAGGCTTCCGCCGCCGCGCTTTTGACGGCCCCGTCCCGGTCGCGACAGGCGCCGATCAGCGCATCGACGGCTGTTGAGTCTTTGATCTTGCCGGCCGCTTTGGCGGCGTGTTCGCGCACGCGCCAACGCTCGTCTTTCATGGCAGTCACCAGGCGATCGAGCATGACCGGGCCCATCTTTGACGCGGCATCAACCGTCTGATCGCGGACTTCCATGATGGAATCGTTGAACAGGCCGATCAGGGCTTCGATCGCCTTCGGTCCGCCGATTTTTGCGATGCCACAGCCGGCATGGACACGCACGGACCAGAACTCGTCGTTGCAGGCGCCGATCAGCGCGTCCAAGGTCGTCGGATCACCCATGTCGGCGAGCATCCTTGCCGCCTCCTCACGGGTGGCATCGTCTACATCTTCAAGCGCGTCTAAAAGGTCTTCGAGTACGTCAGCCATCGTTCGGTTTCTGCTCGTAATAGGCATCACGCTGTCCGCCGTAGGGATACGTGCGTTTGCACAACACCACCAAGGTCTGTGTTCCGCGGCCCTCAACGCATTGATCCAGTGATTTGGAAAATTCGAGGGTGCCGTTCAGAGTGACCGTAAAGGGAAAATCGAAAGTGAAACTGACAAATTTGTACTTGCCCGGCCGTAACTGCAATTTGCGAAGCTCCGATGTCTTAGGGGCATCGAGCGAGTCGAGGTCGGAATTCCAGATCGAGGGCGTTATCCCCGGCACCTGCCACCATGAAGTTGGGACCAGTTTCGTCGCATCGATGGTAATCCCGTGTTCTCTAAGATGGGCGGCCGGTGGGTCTCCTGCGAACCCTTCTTCGGAACCAGGTATAACCAGGAGGCTTGCCAGCGCCCAGGCGAATATCGCGAGTGACCAGCGTCGTATGAGGGCAGCGTAGCTCATAGATGATTAACGTTTCTTGAGAGGCCGTACGGTTGGGATGGCCGAGGTGGTTTGGAAGATTTCTTCCACGGCCTTACTTTCCCATTCCGTATGTGTCTCCAGTCCCAGGATTTTCATCACGGTGGCTCCGGTATCGATGATAGACACCGGCTGTCGAATGAGTTGGCCATGTTTGATTCCGGCTCCCGAGACGATCCACGGCACGATCGGCGAATCAGTCGTGGGGGCTTCGGCGCCGGGATCCGTCCCTTTTTCGCTGAGCGCGGTGACGACGACGGCGGTTCGGTTCAAAAGCGAATATTCCTTGAACAGGTCCAGAACAGACTTCATTGCGCCATCGACCGTTCGTAACGCCTCACGATATTCTTTAGAGCTCCAGCCGTGGGTCACCCCTGCCCTTCCCGCTTCCGGAAGGTGAACGACCAGCAAATGAGGCAAGGAGAGAATCGCGTGCCCATACCCGTGCCCGCTGGTCGCCTTTTGGAGATACTGCCGGATGTAAGCGACGAGTTTCTGAGAGCCGCACTCGGGCCTCAATGCCCCGCAGAGTTGATAGTCGGTATAGGGTTCCGGTTTGGCGAGCTGATACAGGGACTCGTCCATATAAAAGATGGCGCTGTCGCGGCCTCCACTCAAATCCAGATAGTCGAACAGGCTGGGTGAGCGAGGGTAGCCTCGGCTGAATTCAAAGAAATTCCAGGTAATCCCATGTTTCTCCACCGGCATACCGGTCACCAGCGACGCCATGGTCGGCAATCGTAGGGCCGGCTTGACCCCGCTCGCGGACCAGGTCACCGACCCTTCCTTGATGAGCCTATTCAGGACCGGCATCGCGCCGCCTTTGACTGATTCTTGACCGAATCCCTCCAAGACAAAGAGGATGACATGTTCGGTCCCAGAACCGGAGGGAGCGGTTCCCTTCCCAAGCGGGGAAGCTGCATCGACAGGCATGTGGAGTCCGGTTTCAAGCAGGATGGTCAGGAGGCTGACAAGGATCGTGTGAAGGCGTCGTGATGGATGTGTCATAGCAAAATATCACCCGCATGTACCCTACGAGTAAGAGTGGTACCCTAACATGCAAATTTTCCGGAAGGCAAGGTAGGGGACGCACTTGGCGATTGCTGGCGGAACCGCCTTCCGGGTGCTATGCTGAAATCGCTGGCCCTTTCCGTCCGAGAAGAGCTGAGCAAGAGGGGCCATGTCCGGTCAATTATTCCATAAACCACTTCTTCCTGTGCTCCTGATGTCTCACAGATCGTATCGACCCATCGCCATTGTTCTCGCGCTCGCGGCGTTCATGGCCCCCTCCCTTTCGCTTGCTGAAATCAGGGTCGTCAATGCCCAGGGTGAACATCGCATGGGGAACCGCGACACCAGGGAAGATGCGATCAGACTTGCCGGCGAGGCAGCCAAACGGAACGCACTCGAACAGGTTGCAACGTACCTGGAAAGCGTCACGGTCGTTCATGATATGGATGTCACGAGAGACGAAATCCGGTCCTATACGGCGGGGTTGGTACTGGTACTCAATCAACAGGTCGCCACGATATTGGATGGCGAGGTCGTTGTCGTGAAGGTAGATCTTCTCGCGCAGATGGATACGGAGGAAGTGGCGCGCGCGATTGCCGCGCTTCGCGAAAACGAAGATGCCCGTTCACAACTCGCTGCGCTGAAGCAAGAAAATGAACAGTTGCAAGAGGAACTCAATGCCGTTAATCAGAATCTGGGCAATGCGGCGACAGCGGACCAGGTTCAACTGGCGGCTCAAAAGCGGAAGGAAATCCTCAATCGTGTGCAATCGAACGCCATGGTGTCGCAAGCCTGGACGAATTGGGTGCTCGTCTCGCCGATCGGCATTCCGCAAGGTCTGCTGAATAGCGCCAGTGGTCTTTCTCCGACCAACCCGCACATCGCCATTGCGCAGCAGATCATCACGTACAGGCAGCCGCTGGGCCCCAGGCAGCCGCCTGAACCTGGAAGCATACAACCTCAGATGCCTAGACACGAGCTTGTTCCGCCTCCTGGAGTATCGAGTGCGCCTCGTCCATTAAATGAGGTCATTCATCGCTCGCCTAAATCGCAGCAGAGAGGAGTTAACGGAGGACCTCGTTGAGGAACAACGCTGCAATTTTCGCCGTCATCGTAGGCCTCTGGCTCGGCGGAGAAGTGCTTCTCACAGCCGTACAAGCAACTGAAGTGGGCCAAGGCGCATATGCTTCAGACCAATATTGGATCGGCAGGGGCCAGGGCGATTTAGCCAAAGGCAAGGTCGTGTGCCGGCGTGTATCGGAGCTGTCGGCTCGAACCGATCTGGCCAAACAAATTCGTGTGTTGGTCAAGGAACATCTGACTGATCGTATCCGTGAACGGTCGGGGCGAGAGAGCGAGCAGGATATCGAGCTGACTCGCGAGGAGATCGTTCAAGAATATTTGCAAGATGTGAAGATCGTCGACCACCGGATCGATGAAGAGAATAAGATTTGTACGGCTATCGCTGTGATGCCGAAGAGCCGAGTTCAAGTGAAGCCAACCGCTGACCAGGAACCCAGTCCATCCGTTATCCCTTGACCGGCCGGTGAGTCTTCTTGCAGCCTTGAACCAATATCGGATATGTAGTCCTGCATGCCGGTCGAAAATAATTTTCAGCACGATGAGCTGTCACGGAAAAATCCAGGTGAGCGGCTAGGTGTCGCCGATCTGACAGATGTCGTATCTCCGGATTCGCCGGTTTGGGCCGAGACCATGGGCAGGTATGGGACAGCCCTGTCCCATGCAGGTGTCGCAAGCGTCATCTTCCTCCATGGTTCACTCCATGGCACTGACCTATTTGGTATGCAACGGTTGGACGAGGCGGGCGGGCTCAAACGAGGCTATTCACGAGGCGTCTCGGGGGTCGATGCATTACTCGCTGCCATGAGGGAAGAGAGCAACGGGGTTCCATTGTTGCCGGGCGGGCTCAAGCCGCCGCTTCCGGATGACGACGTGACGAAAATCCTGCTGGACACGCAGATCGGGGACGCGGGTAATTTTACCAATGCCGATGTCGAATTGATCAAGAAAGCCATCAATAAGAATCTGACTCAGCCGATCTCCTGTATCAGGCTGCTCTGGTCATCGGAGCACCATCACCTTGGACGGGCGCTCGCCGCCGTGTCGCTGCTCGCCGAACTACACAAGCTCTGTAAACTTCAGAGCTTGGGGAAAGACCACCGAATTCTGATACAGGCTCATGGACAAGCCGGACTGATTTTGGCGCTGGTGTCGAATCTTCTCTGTCCAAGCCCGATCACAGGGCGACCCAATTTGTTCGGAATTCTTTTCGACTATGCCAACCAGACAAATCAGACCAAGCTCATCGGTACGATCAAACTCGTTGAGTCCTTGCTCGTAACTGCATCACCCCTTAACGGAGTCGCGCTGGACATGGTCACTTTCGGCACGCCGGTTCGCTATGGATGGGATCCTTCCGGAATCGGGAAGCTGCTACACCTTGTGAATCACCGGACCTTGCGGACGGATGGAAAAGGCTGGCTGGCAAAGATGGAGCTTCCTCAAATTACCATGGAGATGCCGATCGCTTGGGGTGGAGATTATGTTCAGGAACTGGCGGTCGCAGGCAGTGATGCCGTCCCCACGACTGAACCGGCCAAAGCGGCGAATAAGAGGGTCTGGGAGATGGTCGAGCCGTACGATGGGTTCGAACGGTGGCTGGAATGTGCCAGGCGGGCCGTGCGTTTTCCCACCGAAGGACGCTGCCTCCTCGTCGATTACAAGGACAGTACCGGCTCGACGAACGCCCGAGACCATTACTATGGCCACGCGGTCTATACGCGTCGTCACGTCCTATTGTTCAATACGACGCAGATTGTCCGCGCACTCTACGCGTCTTAACTACCCTCTGTGGCGCTGGTGGCCTCTACAGGTTCGATTCCGTTCCCGGCCGACGCATCGGACGAGTCCAGATTAAAGGCCGCAGGCAGCACCTCTTCAATCCGTTCAGTCAAGACAAAGGTCAGTTCATCGCGAACTTCTTGCGGGACATCCTTGAGATCCTTCTCATTGGCCTTCGGCAGAATGATTCGCTTGATTCCCGCACGATGCGCCGCCAGCACCTTTTCTTTGATGCCGCCCACCGGCAAGACGAGTCCGCTCAGGCTGATTTCACCAGTCATCGCGGTATCGCTGCGCACGGCTCTGCCCTCGTAAGCGGAAGCCAGGGCAGTCGCCATCGTGATGCCGGCCGATGGGCCGTCCTTTGGAATGGCGCCGGAAGGCACATGGATGTGGAGCCCGTTTCGTTTGAAACGGGAGATGTCCAAACCCATGCTCTCCGCATGCGACCAGAGATAACTCCTCGCCGCACGCGCGGACTCCTGCATGACGTCGCCCAACTGGCCCGTCAGGGTCAACTCATGACTGCCGGGGAGCAAGGTCGTTTCGATATAGAGCACATCGCCTCCGGTCGGAGTCCAGGCCAGACCGGTTGCAACGCCGGGAGGCAGATTCTTCCGGGCCTCTTCCGGCATAAACCGTTCGGAGCCCAACCACTCGCCAAGCATGTCGGGTTGAATAGCGACGAGCTGTCGCTCCTGGCCATCCGGCAGGTCAGCGAATGTCAAAGCCACTTTTCTGGTCAACCGTCCCAACATCTGTTCAAGTTGACGCACACCGGCCTCACGGGTGTAACGCGAGATGACGAGATTCAGTACCTCGTCCGTGAGTACGGCCTGCGTTTCCTCGATGCCCGCCTCTTTGAGCCGTCTCGGCCACAGATAGCGCCGGGCGATTTCGGCTTTCTCGCGCTCGCTGTAGCCCTGAAGGCGAATCACCTCCATCCGATCCAACAAGGGTTGGCTGATGGTATCAAGGGTATTGGCCGTGGTGATGAAGAAGACCTTTGACAGATCAAACGGGAGATCCAAATAATGATCACGGAATGTGTGGTTCTGTGCCGGATCCAGGATTTCCAACAGCGCCGAAGCCGGATCGCCACGGAAATCGCGTCCCATCTTGTCTACTTCGTCAAGCATCAGGACCGGGTTGTTGACTCCCGCCCGGCGGATAGCCTGAATGATGCGGCCTGGTAACGCACCGACATAGGTGCGCCGATGGCCTCGCAGTTCGGCTTCGTCGTGGACGCCGCCGAGGCTGAATCGTTCGAATGTTCGGCCCATTGCCCTTGCAATCGATTGCCCCAAGCTTGTTTTGCCCACGCCGGGCGGACCGACGAGGCAGAGAATGGGAGCCTTCGCCGTCGGGTTGAGCTTCAAGACCGCCAGGTGTTCGACGATACGTTCTTTCACTTCCTTGATCCCGTAGTGGTCTTCTTCCAATACCTGCCGAACCGTTGACAGATTGAGATGTTCTTCGGATGCCTTCTTCCACGGGAGTTCGAGAACCAGCTCAAGGTATGTTCTCAGAACCTGATGGTCAGGCGACGTCGGCGGTACCTTGCTCAGTCGAGCGGCCTCGCGTTCGACTTCCTTGCGAATAGGATCGGGCAAGTCGGCTTCAGCGATCTGTTTTTTCAACCCAGCGACTTCGTTCTCCTCGCCCTCGCCTTCGCCAAGCTCGTCCTGGATGGCTTTCAGTTGTTCGCGCAAAATGTACTCTCGTTGATTCTTACCGATTTTGGTCTGCGCATCCTTGGCGATCTTTTCCCGCAACTGTAGTATCTGAATTTCCTTCGACAGCGCGGCGTAAAGGCTGCGGAGAAGGTCCAACGTCGAAGAACTTTCAAGCAAGCGCTGTTCTTCCACCACGTCAAGATTGACAAGCGACGCGATGCGATAGGCCAGCGCCACGGAATCATCCTCGTTGCTCAGCACTGTGCCGACTTCTTGGATGCCGGGAGCTTGAATCAGTCTCGGCAGGTCGGACACAAGTTCTTGAATGGCTCGGTGAAGGGCTTGGATTTCCGGCCCATTGTCCGTAGGACGTCCCAACGAACGGACACGCACGATGGAGTAGGGAGTGGACTGTTCTTCCTTCAGGATGACGACACGATCCAATCCATGAACCAGCGCGTGGATCGTTCCCTCAGACGACTGTCCAAGTTGTTTGACAATCGCCTTCGTGCCGATGGAATACAAGTCGGCGAGTGTTGGCTCTTCGGCCTGAGGATCGCGCTGTGCCACCACGACGATCGTTTTTTCTTCGGTCTTCATTGCGGCGTTGACGGCAGCGATAGACCGCTCCCGCCCGACCGTCAGCGGCATCATCACCCCTGGAAACAACACTGTTCGTTTGACGGGGAGTATCGGCAACGTCGACAACACATTATTATTTTCCATGGAAGTCCATCCTTCCTCAAGGTTCGCAACATTATAACAACCTGATAGGTCTCTCAGCTCTGAAGTCAAGCGGAAGGGATCGGGGATTAACGGCGATCAAACTAATGGACGCAAGAGGAATGGCGCAATAGACGAATCGGACACCAGATCACATACTTGCCTAACCCGTTTTACCTGCGTACAGGTGGGAGCGTCGCACAGTGAAGCGCAATTTTTCGCCGCATCAGTCATAATGTCAATGACTTTGATGAATCAAGACTGCGTTGACGGGGTGAGACGTCGCCTCGCTCCGCCCTGGACGATCACGAACTCATAGAGCCGGCATTCCAATGCTCCGTTGAAGAGGGGAGTGCGTTTGGACGGCGTCAGCCCAATCAGCTTCGGCGTCCGGGCGTCGCCGGTCAGCACATAGGCGCGCCATCCGGCGAAGCGCTGCTTCAGCCAATCGCCCAGCTTGGGGTAAAACGACTCCAGTTCGTCCGACCGGCTGAGGCGGACTCCATAGGGCGGATTGATGACCATTACGCCTTTGGCTGCCGGCGCTTCCAGATCCAGAATATTGCTTTGCTTCAGCTGGATATTAATCGCCACTCCAGCACCTTGAAATGTCCGCTGTGCAATCTTCACCATCGCCGGATTCAGATCGGACGCGTAGATGGCGGCCGGCGCCTGAGCCACTTGCTCGGCCCGCGCCGATTCACGGAGATGGCCCCACCGTTGTGCATCGTGGACGAGCAGCCGCTCGAAGGCGAAGTTCCGCGAGATGCCCGGTGGAATCTGCCGAGCCATCATGGCTGCTTCAAGAGGAATCGTCCCGCCGCCGCACATGGGGTCGAGCAGCACGTCGTTCGCGGTCCAGCCGGCGAGCCGTAGAATTCCCGCCGCCAGGTTCTCTTTGAGAGGTGCTTCGGCCGAACCCATCCGATGGCCACGTTTGAACAGCGGCTCTCCGGAGGTATCCACATAAAACGTGACGGTACTTTGATCTAGAAAGGCGTCGAGCTTGATGTTCGGCCGTTCCGTATCGACGCTGGGTCGCAGCTGCGTGGCCGCGACGAACTTATCGCAGACGGCGTCTTTGATGCGGAGGGTCAGAAAATCCAGGCTGGGGAGGGAACAGCGACGCGCGCTTACCTTCACCTTGATCGTTTGAGCGGGCGTGAACCAATCGGGCCAGGCGAGCGCATAGGCGGCTTTATAGACATCATGTTCTGTTTTGTAGGCGCTCTGCCCGACTTCCCAAAGAACGCGGCTGGCGATGTGCGATTTGAGATTGATCCAATACATGGTCGACCAGGGAACGCTGAAACCAATGCCGCCTTCAGTTTTGGTCGTCGTTGACACTCCAAGGCTATAGAGCTCTCCTTCGAGCACACCTTCAAGTCCGCGCGGGCAAGGTGCAAAGAATCGATGGTTTGTGCTATCCATTTTGCTTGCGGACGATTGCGGATTAAGGGGCCATGTGATGAATTTTTGCAGCGCCTGCGGCAAGTCGGTGATCCAAAAAGTTCCTCCCGGCGATAACGTGCCACGATTCGTGTGCGAAACCTGCCAGGCTATTCATTACCATAATCCCAAAATCGTCGCAGGCTGTATTCCGGAATGGGAAGATCAAATCCTCTTGTGTCGTCGGGCTATCGAACCTCGTCTCGGGCTGTGGACGTTCCCTGCGGGATTCATGGAACTCGGCGAAAGTACGGAACAAGCGGCGGTGCGCGAAACTCTGGAAGAGGCCCATGCCGATGTCACCATTACCGGACTCTATGCCGTGCTGAGTCTACCCAATATCGGACAGGTCTACTTGGTGTTTCGCGGCCGAATGAAGACGCCGACGTTTCAGGCGGGAGCGGAAAGTTTGGAGGTGGAGCTGTTTCCGCTCTCGGACATTCCCTGGGAGACGATGGCCTTTCCCGTGGTGAGTGAAGCCCTGAGGCGCTACGTGGCCGACGCGAAAGCCGGTGAATTTCGGCTCCATCTGGATAGTCTACCGGACAAGCCGGCGTTCTAGTCTAGATGGAGCGACTTTCCTACCTCAACCGGTCTTCCAATCCTTTTCTACAGAATGATCGATTCAATGGTGAGAGGTTCAACGTTGAGCTTGATTTATGCCTTCGGTGGCTCCTCTTTTGGAACGATGAGGGCCTGTCCTACCTTCACGGATAGTTGTTCGACTACTCGCTTGAGTCGTTCTTGTTCAGCGGGTGCTACGGTTAAGAATTCGACACCAATGCCCAGTGATCCGGACCAGCGGACGGCCCCTCTGCTGATGTGGATTGGTGTAGGTTCGCCGGGCAGTTCGATGAATAATTCCACCTGCATACCGGTAAAGGGCCGGACGACGCTTTCTACCCGGCAGCCTTTCAGAGAGAGATCCTTCACAGAAGCGTTGTATCGAAGTTTGTCTCTTTGAACCAACGTGCTCGATATTGCAACCGGAAACCGGGGGAATTTCCGAACAACCATCGTGTATCCTCGTGTTCTTGGCAGACCCTTTGCCTGTGGAGCCGAACCGCGCTGTAGCTTATGGGGTATCAGGTAGAAGGCTATGTGGCCGTAGGCAACTTGTCAACGAAAAGACCGATCTGAACAAGTCGTGGATCATCCATGGCGTCACCAAGGATAGCCCCAATATCCGTAATGTCGGTGGCCCCAAAAGGGACGGGAATAGGGTGAGGCATAGATACCAGCGCCGCCAAATTGGAGCCCGAACCCGAGTCCGAGGCCAAGAGGATAGCCATAGGAGTAGGGATAGGAATATGGGATTGGGACAATGCTCGTAGTGGGCCGCTCTGCAAGCTGGCGTTGTAGGTCGGTAGTTGTCGTGGTTTGCCGATCGAGTTGGCTCTTGAGTTGACTAACCGTTCCCTCCTGGGCCTGGAGCTTTCCTTCGAGCTCCGCAATCTTCTTCTGTTGCGCTTCCAGGAAGGCGTTCACGCAACGGGTCTGCGCGTCGCTTGTGTAGTTCGAGCATTCCCATGGTACTTGGAGGGTTTCGGCTAGGGATGGAAAGGGGAATGAGATGCATGCCAAACTTCCAACCAAAACGCAGATTCGAGGAAACCGACATTGGAAGGTCTCCACGTTCATGGCTCCCTTCTGCTTGATTGCTTAGAGACTATCATGAGAGCGTCACTTTGAACAGATAGCCTCTTTTGCACGAACGATCCTCCAGGTGTGGTCGAACGGCGCATTTGATTTTGATTCAGGGGGCTCCTACAATACCGTCGGTTAAGTGGCTGTAACGATGAGCCGGGTGCATGCTTGTACGACGCCCTCCCGCTAAGAAGAAAAACCCCGGCAAGTCCGTCCTGCCCGATCTCTCTGCGAAGCGTCGATTCCAGCGACGACTGTTAAAGTGGTATAGGGAGCATGGCCGGGATTTACCTTGGCGCAAAACGTCGGATCCTTATCATATCCTTGTTTCGGAAGTGATGCTTCAACAGACGCAAGTCGATCGTGTCATTCCCAAGTACCACGAATTTTTGGAACGCTATCCGAGTTTCGAAGATCTGGCAGAGGCTCCGGTCGCCGACGTCAAGAAGACTTGGTATCCTCTTGGGTACAACATTCGCCCGGAGCGGCTGCATGGAATCGCTTGCGAAACGGTGGAACGGTACGGAGGGAAATTGCCCAATGACGCCGACGAGTTACTCTCATTCAAAGGGATCGGACGGTATACGGCCGGGGCTATTCGCTCCTTTGCGTTTAATGAAGATGCGCCCATTTTGGACACGAATGTGATCCGTGTCCTACACAGGGTCTTTGTCGCTGAGGGTGATCCTAAAACGCAGAAGACGATGTTATGGGAATTGTCGGAATTGTTGATCCCGCCAGGGAAAGGGTATGACTTTAACCAGGCTATCATGGACTTTGGCGCGATGGTGTGCACAGCGCGTGACCCCTATTGTCTCCTGTGTCCGATGAAATCGTTCTGTAAGACATATCCGTTCAGTCGGTCGACGCGTGAGCCGTAGTTGGCTGATCATGCAAGTCATTGAAGTCGCAGCAGGGCTTATCTACCGAGACGGGCGCTATTTGATCGCCCGTCGAAAGCCCGGTGCCCACTTAGCCGGGTTCTGGGAGTTTCCCGGGGGAAAACGGGAAACAGGCGAATCATTAACAGAGTGTTTGCAACGGGAGTTGTTGGAAGAGTTAAGCATTCGTGTCGACCTCCCAATTCCGTATCGAATCATTCGGCACGACTATCGGGATAGAATCATAGAATTGCATTTTTTTCGATGTGCCATTGAACAAGGGGAACCAATGCCCATCGGCTGTGAAGAAATCCGATGGGTCTATCCCGAAGATCTCCCACAGTTTAAGTTTCCGCCGGCAGACTATGCAGTTGTCGAAGCCTTGCGGCGCGATGCATTCGGAGTTTCACGATGAAGGTGGTGCTCGACATTGAAACCGTACAGGCCACACGCGATGAATGGGCTCGTCTGTTGGGGAAGCCGCCTGCAAACGAAGAGTCTTATCCGGCAGAAAGAGCCGTCGATCTTTTTGCAGCAGGAGCTGCTGAAGAACAACGTCGTGCGGAGGATGAGTCATATGCCAAGTCAGCGTTCGATGGGACGTTCAGCCGCATCGTCTGCATCGGCTTGCTGGAATTTTCCGATCAGATGGAAGCACGCAGCGCCGTCGCCTGGTTCGGGACCAATGAGCGCGAGCTGCTCCGACAATTTTGGACGAGACTGGCCCAGGACCGTCCTGCCTTGTTCATCACACATAACGGCCTTGGGTTCGATCTTCCGTTCATCAAAAAGCGGTCGATCATCAATCAAGTGAAACCCAGCCTCGACATCAATCTCGCAAAATTCCGCACCGAACCCGTCTATGACACGATGGCCGTCTGGAGTAATTGGGATACGAGGGGGTGGGTCAAGCTCGATGTATTGGCCCGGGCATTACAGGTCGACACGAAGTCGGGCAGTGGGGAACAAGTCGCCGAAATGTGGGAAAGAAAGCAAGGGCGTGAGCTTGCACAGTATTGTCTGCAGGATACCTATGTGACTTATGCTTGCTACTGCCGCATGAACTTTCGTCAGCCTCTGTCCAAGGAGGTTGTCCTGTTGCAGCCTGAATTTTTCGATGTCGGTTGATCGATCGGTCGATCAACGGGTCGGATACGCTTCCGCCGATTTCTTTTTTGGAGCCGGGCGGGCGGCCGTCTTGCTGGCCTTCATGGCTTTCACTTCCTGTGTCCGCTGACGGAGCTCTTGTTTCATCCACGCTGCTTCCTTCTTCAGCATCGCGATCTCGGAGTCTTTGAGCTTGTTGGCCTCACGCGCTTCACGGAGCTCATCCAGTTTTTTGTTCAACAACTCTTCTGTGGCCAATTCAGGCGTTCCAGATTGGCTCCGACCCTGGGCATGAAATTCCTGAGGATCGAAAAGAGCACCCTCCGATGGCGGCGCTGTTTTTGCGGTCGAAGCCCTCAGAGCCGGTACGGCGACTGGTGCGATTGGAGCGGACGGAGATGCGGAAACCGGCATGGGTTTTGAGACTCCTGCTGTAGACGGTGAGCTCGGCATTGGTCCCTTGGCGAGGGCTTGGTAGTCGATCACTATCGTCATCGCTCCGTTTCCCAGAGCGACGAAGGAAGGAGCTTTTTCAAGACGAGCGGCAGAACTAGGGGTGAATCCCAAAGTCTTTCTGGTTTGAGAAGGAACGATTGTCAGGTAGATCGATCCTTTATGCATATAGAGGGTGCCCGCTGTGGGTTCAGCGCCTGACCCTGCCGATGGAGACACCTTGAAACCGACAATCTGCTCCGGTTTCGCTTGCGACAAGCCTTGGGCTAGCAGGGGAGCAAGATACTCGGCGTCTTCATCGCTGAACACTCTCATCGGCTTGCTGCCACTGGCGGGCATATTGCCTGACATTTTCTGAACGTCATCAGTCACAACACCTTTAACTATTTTCAGCATCGTCATCTGGTCAATGGTGGCCGGGTGGCTGGCTTCAAATGACCAATCAGCGATCTCCTTGAGATAGATCGGCCCTGTGGCACTTTTGTGGAGCTTTGCCTCCCCGGAAAACATCGAGCATCCGGCCACTACCAGGCTGAGGGACATCAACGCACCGACATATTGGGAACCGCGGATAGTGAAATATGTATGCATATGGGATCTCCTCACGTGTGGTCTTGTGGCTGAGAACTACCAGATGCCTAAGGCCATGAGTATCATGCCGACCGCCAACCATCCGACTACCCCGGCTGAAATGATCGTTTCGAGTGTGATGCCGGAATCGGACGGGTTTGGATTGGGTTTTGACTCGGAGTCGGCGGACTTCATAACGAGAAACAAATCCGTGATTACCGAACCGATGGACGCCGAAACGTGAGCAAGGTTCATGCCTTCTCATTTTTTGGATAACGGGTTGTATTATCATTCAACGCGCGAGAGACGCGGCTGATTAAAACTCAAAGTTAAAAGCTGAGGACTGATGGCCAAGCTTAGAAGTGAGGCCTTTGGGGGGTACGTTGATAATCATGGGGTTAGCGGTGCCAAGTGACCGAACAGTGGGAAAGATTCGGCCAATCGGCAGCGAGTCTGGTCACAATCGAGGTCAGATGGGGAGCGAAGACAAAGAAGGTGTAGCCGAAGAACCATCCGAAGATGGCCAATGGAGTCGGTCAAAAAATGTTCATTTCAACCATTGGGCGTGCAGAATTGTTCCGAAAGCTTGAGACAGATGTCTCAGAAAGAATACGACGTCAGGATTTGCCTGGGTCATTCGCCATAAAGGGTCGCAGCGGAGGCATCAAAGATATGTTTCGTGATGAGGGTGCCGGGTCCAGAGTGGCCGGTCCCCTTATCCCAAACCACCGTGATATTACCGTCTGTTTTTCCCATCCCCTGAGTCGGCGAGCGGGTTGCATCCCCTTCGACCAAGATTTCCATCTCCTTACCGATGTATCGACGGTTGCGTTCCAAGGTAATGCGGCGTTGAGCTTCTACGAGTTGAGCGACGCGCAGGCCTTTGACTTGATCAGGGACATCGTCGGCATACTTTCTAGCCGCGATTGTATGCTTCCGTTCCGAGTATTTGAAGATATAGGCTGAGTCGAACTGGGCCTGTTCTACCATGAGCGCTGTGGTCCGGAAGTCCTCATCCGACTCGGAACAGAAACCACAGATAATATCCGTCGTCAAGACGACATCGGGGACGGTGCTTCGAATGCGATCGACCAGCGCCAGATACTCGACTCCCCTATAGGTTCGCCCCATCAGTTCGAGAATCCGGTCGCTCCCGGCCTGCAGGGGAAGATGAATGTGCTTGCAGACTTTTGGGTGTACGGCAATGGCCTCGATGAGCGCGGCGGGAAAGTCCTTCGGGTGTGGAGAGGTAAACCGTACTCGATCGATCCCTACTGTATCCGCCACGGCGGTGATCAGTTTGGCGAAGTCCCAGTCTTCGTGACGATAGGAATTGACATTCTGGCCGAGCAACGTGATTTGCTTGAAGCCTCTGGAGGAAGCGTCACGAGCTTCGAGCAGAATGGACCTCGGATCACGCGACCGTTCGCGTCCCCTGGTATAGGGGACGACACAGAAGGAGCAGAAGTTATCGCAGCCTCGCATCACGGTAATCCAGGCGTTTACCCCGCTGTCACGGTCCGGCATGATCCCTTCATAGGTTTCATATTCCGACAGGTCGAGGGCAAACCCTTTCTGGGAGAGTCCCTGCTCCTGGGTTTCGAGCGCAGTCGTCAGCAACGAAGGAAGTTGACGGTACGCATCCGGGCCGGCCAACACGTCGATGAGCGGTTCCTTTTCCGTCAGAGCGCCTTTCAGATTCTGGGCCATGCAGCCGAGGACGCCGACGACAAGCGGACGCTGTTTTTTCAGTGCTTTCAATTCAGAAAGATGGGCATAGATCTTCTTATGTGCATTTTCTCTGATGGCGCAGGTGTTGACCAATACGACGTCGGCCCGTTCGCGATCTTCGGTAAAAACGAATCCTTCACGCTTCAGCATCGAGCGAACGAGTTCGCTGTCGGACTCGTTCATCTGGCAGCCGAAGGTTTCAATATGAACTTGTGGAGCGAGCTTTAGAATCATAGCGATACCATGGAAGGCCGCGCTGTTTGAGCAGAAGCGATATTGCCAAAAGTACATCGGTCAGTTGCGGCCGTGATCGTGACCGGCAGGATTTGATTCTGGAAATCTCCGGAGTCTGTGATTCCCACTCGTGTGAAGTTCGGAGCCGTACCGAAGCGACAGGAATCCCGAGTCCCGGCTTCAAAAAGGACCGAGACCGTTTTGCCGATTTGTTTGTTGTGAAAGGCGAGTCGCTTGGCTCGGTCGACAGCCAGGAGGAGATCTGCTCGTTTCTTCATCGATGCCGACGAGATCCGCTGGTTCAGGCGCATTGCAGCCGTCCCCGGACGAGGGGAGTATGGAAATACGTGGAGGTAGGAGAATGGAAGATCAGCGGCGACGGCCAGCGTATTCTGAAAAGCGCTCTCTGTTTCTCCAGGGAATCCTACTAGGAGATCAGTTCCAAGGCCGAGCCCGGGGATGGTGACACAAGCCTTTTCGATCAGTGTGACATAGCTCTTGAGAGTATGGCGGCGGTTCATAGCCTGCAAAATCTGATCGTCTCCGCTTTGCAAAGGGATATGGAGATAGGGACAGATTTTCTTCGATGAAGCAAGGAGTTCAAGCAATTCCTCGTTGACGGTTGTGGGTTCAATTGAAGAGATCCGGACGCGTTCGAAGTCCGCCGCTTGATCGAGCCAACGAAGCAACGAACAAAAGTCCCGTCCTTGGTAGGCGTACTGTCCGATGTTCACGCCGGTTAGCACGACCTCCCGGTATCCGCAGGCGACCAAACTTTCGACTTCACGCTGGATGTCCTCAAATGTCCGACTTCGCTCATGCCCTCGTGCGAACGGAATAATGCAGAAGCTGCACATCGCGCTGCAGCCGTCCTGTATCTTGAGTAAGGCGCGGGTGGAGTCCGGCTCCGCAAAGTGCGGCAGATCGAAGTCTCCGCGCGACATTGTTCTCGTATGGTGAACTTCCACGGCGGATCGCTTCCGCAGCTCCTGGGCTGGAGGAAGGTAGGCCGGCAGATCGAGCTTGAATTGGTGCCCCACGATCAAGTCGATTCCGTTTTGCTGCTTCAAGGATTCCAGTCCCGTCTGGGCATAGCACCCTGTCACAGCGACAAAGGCATGGGGAGAGTGTTTCAGGGTCTTCCGGATCAGATATCGCGATGTCCGTTCGGCGTCTTCCGTAACCGCACAGGTATTGAGCACAAGCAGATCTGTCGGTTGGCCGAACTCGACGAGTTCAAACCCTTTCCGTCGAAGGCCTTCGCCGAGAATCGAGGTTTCGGCTTGATTCAGGCGGCAGCCGAGCGTATGAAGTGATGCACGGGTATTCATGGACGGAGGGTATTATAGGGAGATCATGCGTGTTCCGGCAAGGTTGTCTGTTGCGACGAGGGTTCCGGGGATTGTCTGCTAACTTCCGGAAAAGCGCATGATTGGATCACATCCGAGTCATCGGAGGAGAGCGTGAAGATCGTGTATCTGCGTGCTCTCATCTTTTTCGTTTTTACAGGGTTGTTCTGGAGCCCTTCTGTGCCGGGATGGAGCATGGATTCGCTTCCCATGGAGCCCGAACTCAACACACGCGTCGATGAACTCTATGACCATGAGGCCCGTCTCTTTATCATGCTCTATTCACTCAAGGGCAACGGTCAGATCGACTATGTCACGGCTCGGCTGGTTCATGAGTATTCACGCAGTACCTATGGTAATCCTATCTATCAGACCGAGGCCCAACCGCTGTTCTATTGGTGGAACCACATCATGTGGAACGATCCGGAGCAGGACGGGGTCAACGGCAACGAAAAGGTCTACCAGGAAAATACCGACTTCGATATCTCGCGCTACAAACCCTGTGTGTTCAACGGACAACCCTGTTAAGTTGATGAGCCGATCCGCACAGTCCAACCCGCATATTTCGTGATTCTGCTGAGTCAGAGCCGGGAGGGAGTGGTATTCTGCGTTGCAATTAAGAATGTTCCGACGTTGTGTGCTGGTCTACCTATTCGGACCACCCTCGCGCGAGTAAGTTCCTGTGAAACAAGGCGCGTTTGATCTCGCAGGTCTTATGAATCGGCGCATCCTCGTGATGCTGCCGTTGGGTTTTGCGTCCGGCCTTCCACTGGCGCTCACATCAGGGACCTTACAGGCCTGGCTTACGGTGGAAGGAGTCGACCTCAAGACCATCGGCATTTTCACGATGGTCGGCCTTCCCTATACGCTCAAGTTTCTATGGGCTCCCGTGATGGATCGTGTGATTCCTCCCTGGCTCGGCCGGCGGCGCGGCTGGATGGTCATGACGCAACTCTGTGTTGCGATCGGCTTGGTGCTTATGGCCGCGACCAATCCACGGATTCATCCTGGATGGATGGCGGCCTATGCCGTGCTCGTCGCGTTTCTTGCCGCTTCGTTGGACATTGTGTTTGATGCCTATCGAACAGAAACGCTCCATTCTCATGAGCGCGGATTGGGCGCCGCCGTGTGGGTGAACGGGTATCGAATCGCTCTTTTAGCCTCCGGAGCCGGCGCGTTGGTCCTTGCCGATTATGTGGGATGGCAGATGACGTATCTGGCGATGGCAGCCGTCATGCTGGCCGGGGTATGTATTGTCCTGATCAGCCCAGACCCCACATTCGCCGCCGAGGCTCCAAAAAATATGAGGGAGGCAGTCGGCGCACCGCTCGTGGAGTTCTTTGGACGACCTCACGCCTTTGGCTTGTTGGCCGTGATCATCCTCTATAAACTGGGAGATGCCTTTGCCTCTGCGCTCCAGACGGCTTTCCTGATCGGAGGACTCGGCTTTTCCGCTACGGATGTCGGCGCGGTGAAGGGACTAGGGGTTTTTGCAACATTGCTCGGCGCCTTTATTGGGGGACTTTTGATGACCAGGTCAGGACTGGTGCGCTCCCTCTTGATCTTCGGTGCCTTTCAAGCGGTCTCAAACCTGGGATTTGTCGCATTGGCCGTAGTGGGAAAAAATACGAGCGTACTGACGGCGGCAGTCGTGATTGAAAATGTGACAGGAGGAATGGGTACTGCTGCGTTCGTCGCGTTGGTGATGTCGCTCTGCGATCCCCGGTATACGGCGACTCAGTTCGCGCTGCTGTCGTCGTTAGAGGCGTTGGGAAGGGTCTTTGCCGGTCGCCCGTCGGCGGACGTTGTGACTCTGGTCGGATGGACACAATTTTTTGTCTTGACCGTGGTGGTGGCGTTGCCGGGTCTTTGGGCCGTGTGGCGGGTCCGGCGTTCTATTGAAACAGAACAGAAGGCTGTCGCGAATTCTTCTGCCATGGAACCAGCGGCTTCGCCGATTTTCAAGTGACTAAGAAGATAATCGCCGTTGAAGGAAAAGCACGAAGAGCATCAATGTAGGCAGCGGGGCCAGCACAAACGGCACCAACCATAACCAGACATTTTTGCCGCGCACCCGCGCTTGGTCGATCATCCAGACAAAAAGCCAGACCAATAGACAGGCATAGTTCAATATGATCCACTGGGTCGTGTGAATCTTGAGGACGCTCGTGCTCTCCGAAGGGCCTTGGAAGAGGAAGATTCCTAACAGCAGAACGAATGCGCTTAGCAGGGCCGCGACGAGTTTTTTGCTCCAGACGAACATAGGTTCCTCCCGACTCAAGAAGAATGTAAACGGAGTTCGGCTAAGCTAATTGGGGCGCTCTTCCTTTGTCAAATGAGATGAAGCCAGTCGGCATCGTGTCGGCTTAGAAGAAAGGTTGCTGCGGGAACGATATGAGCCTTCTTCGTTTGAGTGTGGTGGTGGTTGTGCTTGGGGGAGCGATCGGTCTGGTCTTATCGAATCCGACCATGGACGATTATTTACGCTTCGTTGAACAGGAGTTGAGCAAAGCAATAGACCGAATGGACCGGGGTACACAGACTCGAGAGCAACAATTTATTCGGCAGGTGTTTCAGTCGCAAAGTCGGAAGCTTCTCGAATCCATTGTGAGGCCGAATACGATGCGACAGAACTGGGGGATTGCGAGCCGGTATGAAACACAGGTGGCGGATACGAAAGTCATCGTTCTCGGTCTCGGCGGTCGGTTCATTCCCCTTCAAGGTGTCGAGGAAGCGACGCTGAAAATCGGGCGAATGGCCTTCTAAAAAGAAAAAAAGGCCAGGGTAATTTGGACGGGCCCGATTCCACTGCTTATTTCTGTGGATAACCTCGTTCATAAGCGATCAAAATAGGCTATGAGATTCACGTTGCGACTATTCACAGCCTTTCCTCTTATTTCCCAAAGAGCCACAATACTTGGTGTTGACAAAAAATCGTGATAGCTATATGTAGCTGTGCATTGAAGTTAAACAGTTCTACATGGCCACAGTTCCTTTTCCTCTCTTAGGAGGTCTACCGTGAAAATTGATCGAAGATTTACCCGTCGCGGGCAGAATCCCTACGAGGGGGTCACGTTTGTGAAGCGTTCGTCGGAGATTCGGAATCCAGACGGGTCCACCGTATTCAAGCTCGAAAATATCGATGTTCCTGAGGCATGGTCTCAGCTTGCCGTCGACATATTGGCCCAGAAATACTTTCGGAAGGCCGGAGTTCCACAGCGCGATCAGAGTGGGCAGTCGGTCATTGGTCCGGATGGCAAGCAAGTGTTCGGTGGCGAGCGAGATGCCCGTCAAGTTTTCGAGCGCATGGCCGGGTGTTGGACCCACTGGGGCAAGTCCTATGGCTATTTTAAGACGCCGGAAGATGCCGAGTCGTTTCACGATGAAATGTGCTACATGCTGGCCCATCAAATGGCCGCACCCAATTCTCCCCAATGGTTCAATACAGGCCTTCATTATGCTTATGGGTTATCGGGACCGGCACAAGGGCATTATTACGTCGATCCTCAGACTCGAGAAGTTGTCAAAGCCGCCAATGCTTTCGAACATCCTCAGCCCCATGCCTGTTTCATTCAATCAATCGAGGATGATCTGGTGAATGAAAACGGGATCATGGATCTGTGGGTCCGAGAGGCGCGGTTGTTCAAGTATGGGTCCGGGACCGGGACTAATTTTTCGAAACTGCGCGGGGATGGCGAAGGGCTCTCCGGCGGCGGAAGGTCTTCAGGCCTTATGTCCTTCCTGAGGATCGGGGATCGAGCCGCCGGAGCGATCAAGTCCGGAGGGACGACGCGCCGTGCCGCCAAGATGGTTTGTTTGGACCTCGATCATCCGGATATCGAAGAATTCATCGATTGGAAAGTCATCGAAGAACAAAAAGTCGCGGCGATGGTGACGGGCTCAAAGATTTGTGCGCAGCGCCTCAACGCCGTGCTGAAAGCGTGTCATACGGTCGATGGCGAGGGCGCTCTCAGGCTGGATCTCGATCAGAAGACCAATCCGGTCTTGCGCGAGGCCCTGACATCGGCCCGTCGGGATATGGTGCCGGAGGCGTATGTTCAACGCATGTTTTCCTATGCGCAGCAAGGTTTCACACACTTTGTGTTTCACGAGTATGACACGAATTGGGACGGGAAGGCCTATCAGACCGTCTCCGGCCAAAATTCGAACAACAGCGTCAGGATTCCCAATGAGTTTTTTGCCGCGCTCGAAACAGACGGCGATTGGCATCTCAAACGCCGAACGAACGGCAAGGTCTGTAAGACCATCAAGGCGCGTGAGCTGTGGGATCGGATCGCGTGGGCGGCTTGGATTTGCGCCGATCCGGGGACTCAGTACGATACTATCATCAATGAGTGGCATACGTGTCCGGAAGACGGCCGCATCAACGCATCAAACCCCTGTTCCGAATACATGTTTTTGGATGATACGGCCTGTAATCTCGCTTCCCTTAATCTCACAAAGTTTTACACCGCCGACGGGCGGTTCGAACTGGAACACTTCCGCCATGCCGTTCGGTTGTGGACGATCGCATTGGAGATCAGCGTGTTGATGGCGTCCTTCCCGAGCCGCGCCATCGCTGAAAAGAGCTATCAGTTCCGGACGCTTGGGTTGGGGTATGCGAACTTGGGGACCGTGCTCATGCGACAAGGGATTCCTTATGATTCGCCCAAGGCCCTCGCGATTAGCGGCGCCATCACGGCTATCATGACCGGGGAATCCTACGGGACATCGGCTGAAATGGCAGCCGAATTGTCGCCCTTTCCTGGGTACGTAAAAAATCGAGAACACATGCTGCGGGTCATCCGGAATCACCGTCGGGCAGCGTATCAGATGCCTCACGGGGAATATGAAGGCCTGACGATCGCTCCGGCGGGAATCCGCCCCGAGCATTGTCCTCCCGACATGCTCCTCGCGGCCAGACGAGCGTGGGATCATGCGCTTGAATTAGGGACGGCGTATGGGTACCGCAATGCACAAGTGACCGTCATCGCTCCGACCGGCACAATAGGGCTGGTTATGGACTGTGATACCACGGGGATTGAGCCGGACTTTGCTTTGGTGAAGTTTAAGAAGCTGGCCGGTGGAGGGTACTTCAAGATCATCAATCAAAGCTTGCCGATTGCGCTGGCCAACCTCGGCTATACGGACCAGCAAGCGCAGGAAATCGTCCGGTACTGTGTCGGCGCTCAGACGCTCAAGGGCGCACCGTTCATCAATCACGATACCCTACGCCAAAAGGGATTCGACGACGCAGCCCTGGGTTGTTTGGAGAGCGGTTTGGGGCAAGCGTTCGAAATTCAGTTTGCCTTCAACAAGTTTACGCTGGGAGACGCGTTCTGCATCGAAAAACTTGGCTTGACCGAGCCCCAACTGAATGAAACGAACTTCAACATGCTGAAGGCGCTCGGTTTTACGCAAGAAGAGATCGCCGCCGCAAACGATTTCTGCTGCGGGACGATGACAGTGGAAGGCGCGCCGTATTTGAAGGCCGAACACCTCGCGGTATTCGACTGTGCCAATCGGTGCGGTCGAATCGGACAACGCTCCATTGCCGTCGATGCGCATATCCGCATGATGGCCGCGGCGCAGCCGTTCATCAGCGGGGCGATCAGCAAGACCATCAACATGCCGGCTGATGCCACGCTCGAAGACGTCAAGGCCGCCTATTTGCTTGCCTGGAAGAGTATGGTCAAAGCGGTTGCGCTGTATCGTGACGGGTCCAAGCTGAGTCAGCCGTTGAGTGCTTCGACGGACAGTGGAAAGTCTGTCGAGGCGGCCACCGGTGTGATGGAGCTGGCGGAAAAAATCACCGAACGGGTGCTCGTTCGGTACCTCGCCAAGCGACGCCCGCTACCGAGTCGACGAAGCGGATACACTCAAAAGGCAATTGTCGGAGGACATAAGCTCTACCTACGCACCGGTGAGTATGAAGATGGGACGGTCGGGGAAATATTTTTGGACATGCACAAAGAGGGGGCGGCGTTCAGAAGCCTCATGAATTGTTTTGCGATCGCCATCTCTCTTGGCCTTCAACACGGCGTGCCGCTGGAAGAATTCGTCGAAGCGTTTGTGTTTACCCGGTTTGAGCCGAACGGTCCCGTCAAATTGAACGATCGAATCAAAATGTCCACTTCGATCATCGATTATATCTTCCGTGAATTGGCCGTGACGTATCTCGATCGCTATGACCTCGCGCAGGTGAAAGAAGAAGATCTACGCATGGATTCCGTGAAGAAGGACAATATGGATCCTGAGTGCTTCGATGAAGAAGCGGACCTGGATGCACTGGCCAAATCTTCCGTTCTTACGGAACATCTTCCCATCCGCCGGAACGGTGGAAAAGGAAATGGCCACGGAAACGGGCACAGTGTCGCCCGACACGTGGAAATCATGCGCGAAACGCTCACACTGACGGAGGTCCAAAGCGCGAAAGAGGCCAAGGTCAAGGGCTACGAAGGCGACCCCTGCCAAGAATGCAAACAATTCACCATGGTTCGCAACGGAACTTGTCTCAAGTGTGTGACATGCGGCGCAACGAGTGGATGCTCATAAGAGGAGACCAAGGATGCAGAGCAAGCAGCCGTCATCATGTCTCCGGTGTAGGAAGCGGCGGTTCCTGCGAATTCGATCGGGCGCCAAAGTTTTCTTTCCGTTACGGGTACGGGCTCGAAAGCTTTGCGTGAGACCGGCGTCTTTTGGCATCATGTCGAATCATTACGGGTCGTGGTCTCCGTTGCGAGCCGCTCGCTCAGCGAGGCGAAAAAAGCTTTGACGCCGAAGAGTCACTAAGGAGTACTGACATGCCGACTACGACGCAGCTTGTCATCAGTAGCCAGAGTAAGCCGGGTGCCCTTGCCAGAGTGACGGCGGTTCTCGGTGAAGCCGGGGTCAATATCAAGGCGTTCTCCGCTCCGGAAGTAATGGGGACGGGCAAGTTGCGTCTGCTGGTTGCGGACCTGGAAAGCGCCCGTGCGGCCCTTAGGGCGGCGAAGATTAAGTTCGGCGAAGAAACCGCACTCCTCCTGAGTCTTGAAAATAAACCCGGTGCGTTAAGGAAGGTGGCGGATTTCTTGATGAAGAACCGGATCAACATCAAATGTGGCTATTGCACGCCTTCACGGGAAGGGAAGCGGGCGATCGTCGTTCTGACCGTTTCCAACACCGACAAAGCCTTGACCATTCTCCGCAATCAGTCGCTTGACGAGTTTTGATCGATGCGGCCGATGCCGCTCACGAAACTTCTTCTATTCCTCATCGTGATCGGACTGGGCGCCGTTCTTCATTATGGCTGCACCACAGCTCCTCATCCTATCGACCGCTTCCCCGGGTATCCTGTTGGATTTGTAGAGCGGGGGATGGCTTCGTGGTATGGCCCTGGTTTTCATGGGAACAAGACGGCTAATGGGGAGCGGTACGACATGTACAAACTGACGGCTGCTCATCGGACGCTGCCGCTGGGGGCCGTCGCAGTGGTTTACTCGTTGACCTCGGGTCGCCATGTTACGGTCAGGATTAATGATCGAGGCCCGTTTGCCAGGGGACGAATTTTGGACCTTTCGTTGGCCGGTGCACAAGCGCTTGGGATGGTCGGTAACGGGACCGACCAGGTCGAACTTCGAGTTGTCAGCTATAACGCTCGTCCCGAAGGGATGGGAGTGTTGCGGGTTCAAGTCGGCGCTTTCACGGACCTTCAGAATGCTCGATCGCTGTTTGCGCAAGTTCAGCGGGATTTTCCCGATGGGCGTATCAGTCAGGTAGACCTCCCGGAAGGGCGCCGTTATCGAGTCCAAATTGGTCGATTCATGACCGAACCGGAGGCTCAGACGGCTGTGACTCGTCTCGATCGTACCTTTAGCCTGCAATCCTTTGTTGTTCGGGATGACGGCTGAATGGCGGAGGAACATCGACATCATCCAGTGGTGATTTATTTGGAACCGATTGATTTTTAAGTGACATTTCTTGAATCACTTGCCTGCGTTTGGTCCCTGTGATAGATGTATCAGCTGTGAGCTCTATTCTAAACGGTCAGATTATTCTAATCTTGCGATCCTCTGAAGGGTTGACCAAGGGGTATCCTCTGGAAGACGTCCGAGTTCTCATCAGGCCAGCCATACTGGTCCAACGTCCCTAATATACGACTGCAATGGACATCCTCATCCTTTTAGGATTGATAGGGTTATCCGCTGTTATTTCAACAGCGGAGATCGGCTTCTTCTCAGTCAACGAAACACGACTGAAAGCATTGGCGCAGAACGGCAGTAAACGGGCAGCCAAAGCTCTTCAATTGAGGAGTGATCCCCAAAAGCTCTTGTCGACCATTCTGGTAGGTGACCGCCTCGTCAGTACCGCGACACCGATGTTCGCCGCCTTCATCACATTGAATGCCTATGGGGGTAAGAGCGCGTTTGAAGAAGCGATCGCGGTCATGGTCGGTATCCTGACCTTTGTTCTCTTAGTGTCGGTGGATGTCGTTCCAAAGACTCTGGCGGCAAAGTTCTCCGTACCCGTGACGCTGAACATGGCGTACCCCATCTATTGGGTTCAGGTCGTGTTGACGCCCCTGCTTTTTCTGATCGTCCCCCTGATCTACAGCTTGACGGGTGGAAAGGGGTTGACGCTTCCCTTGGTGACGGAGGAAGAGCTGAAAATCATGTTGGACCAAGGAGGGAAGGCCGGGGAATTGGAATCGGAAGAAGTCAAAATGATCAAGAACGTGTTTCAACTGAAGGATATTACGGCGGAAGATGCGATGACGCCGCGCATTTATGTATTTTCTCTCGATGGGAACCTTCGACTCAGGGAAGCGCAAGAGCTGCTTTATAATTCTAAGTATTCCAGGATTCCGCTCTATGACGGGATGCTCGATAACATCACGGGAATTCTCTACAAGACGAAGGCGCTGACCGAGTTGGCCAAAGGGAGCACCGATTTGCGCCTTCGAGATATCGCCCATCCTCCGCTCTTTGTCCCGGCGGGTAAAACGGCGGACGACTTGATGAAGCAGTTTCAGCAGGAAAAGCGGCATATGGGAGTCGTCGTCAACGAATTCGGCGGGGTCATGGGACTGGTGACGCTTGAAGACCTCGTCGAGGAAGTCGTGGGTGAAATCGTCGATGAAACGGATATTACCGAGGAACTCATCAAGCGTATCGGAAAGAACCAAATACTGGTCCACGGACGGACGGAAGTTCGAAAGGTGAACGACTTCCTGAAAGTCGAGCTTGGAGATGAAGCCCTGACCATCGGAGGACTGATCCAGGAAAATCTTGGTCGCATCCCTCAGGCAGGAGAAGAACTCCGCATCGAGAATTGCCGTCTGGTGGTCCATGAGGCGGATCCTCGATCGATACGAAGCGTGCACATTTTCAAGGATGAGAAAATACCTGTTCCGGTCGAAGTCACGGTCTGACTAGCTTTCCATTTGATGCCCTATCAAGTCTAGGAAAGCCACTTCATCAAGGACCGTCACCCCTAATTTCTGAGCCTGGTCGAGTTTGGAGCCGGGATCCGTGCCGGCTACGACATAGTCTGTCTTCTTGCTGACCGTGGATGATACCGTAGCGCCCAACCGCTCGACCAACGCCTTGGCCTCATCCCTCGTCAATCTCTCTAATCCACCGGTGAATACGAAACTCTTCCCTGAAAAAAGCACAGCAGCCCCGCTCTGAGGTAAGGGTGTGCCGATGATTGAAAAACCCAGCTTCTGCAGTTGGTCGATAACCTGTCGGTTCGAATTTTCTTGGAAGTAGGAGGCCAAACTTTCTGAAATTTCTGGGCCGATTTCCCTGACTTTCTGAAAACGCTCGCGGTCAGACGACATGACGGCATCGAGAGAACCGAACTCTTTCGCGAGAACTTTAGCGATGTGTTGCCCTACCTGGCGGATTCCCAGGCTCATCAAAAATCGGTCGAGCGAGACATGTTTGCTTCGAGCGATGGCCTCAAAGAGCAGCGTTGCGGATCTCTCCGCAAACCCTTGGAGTTTCAAGAGCTGCTCCCGGTTAAGTCGATAAAGATCAGAAAGATCCTTGACGAATCCTTGATCGACCAATTGTGCAACCGTTTTCTTACCCAGTCCGTCGATATTGAGAGCGGCCTTCGAGGCGAAGTGCTCGATTGCGCCTTTCAGTTGGGCCGGACAGGCGGCTTGGCCTGTGCAGTAGAAGTAGGCGCCTTCTCTTGCCACAGCAGAATCGCATATCGGACAGTGATGCGGCATGTGGAAAGGGTCCGATCTGACTTCATTCGCGATGGGGATACGTTCAGCGATTGCCGGAATGACATCCCCGGCGCGCTCGACTCGAACCGTGTCGCCTACGCGGATGTCCTTTCTTGCCACTTCATCGGCATTGTGGAGGGTTGCTCGGCTGATGGTGACTCCACCCACTTCCACCGGCTTCAGTAGGGCGAGAGGGGTCAAGGTTCCGGTCCGGCCGACTGAGATGACAATGTCCTGTATCTCCGTAATTTCCTTCCGGGGGGGAAACTTGAACGCAATGGCCCAACGAGGACTTCTGGATTTCATTCCCAGTCGAGCTTGCCAATCCACGCGATCGACTTTCACCACGACTCCATCAATTTCATAAGGGAGATTGTCGCGCTGGTCTTCCGTTTCCCGGTGAAATGCCAAGACTTGATCGATAGTTTCGCATCGCCGGCGAAGGTGGGGAACCGGAAGTCCGCACAGAGCCAGCGTCTCCAATTCAGCCCAGTGTGACGGGGGAGGGGCGCCGGTCATCGTCATCACCTCATAGCACGTGACGACAAGCGGTCGAGAGGCAGTAATGTGGGAATCGAGTTGTCGGAGAGAGCCGGCGGCGGCGTTGCGCGGGTTTGCAAAAACGTCGTCTCCCTGTTCCGTCATTCGGCGGTTGAGCGCATGAAAGTCGGAGAGGCGCATGTATACTTCTCCCCGCACGACCAGATGGTTCGGAAACGTGTCGGCCTGCAACTGGAGCGGTAGCGAACGAATCGTACGGAGATTGATGGTGATATCCTCGCCGACATTTCCATCACCACGGGTTGAACCACGAACAAACGTTCCGCGGTCGTAGACCAGTTCAACCGACAGCCCGTCGAATTTAGGCTCGACTGTGTACTCGACTTGGTCTGAGCCCAGCTCCCGTTTCATTCGCTGGTCGAAGGTCAGGACCTCCTCAGAATTCACCAACGAATCGAGACTCAACATGGGCCGTTCGTGCCGGACCTTGCCGAATTCCCCCAGAGGTGGTGCACCGACGCGCTGGGTCGGAGAATCAGGGGTGACCAGCTCCGGGTACGTCCGTTCGAGATCGGACAATTCTCGAAACAACCGATCGTATTCCCCGTCGGAAATCTCGGGGCGGTCCTTGACGTAATAGAGGTAATCATGATGCCTGATGTGGTTTTTGAGTTGGGCGAGTCGCTCTTGCTCGGAGCAAGTGACCTTTGAAGAGGACGGAGAGTCGTCATAGAGTGAATCCTGTCGCATCGCTGCCCTCAACGAGGTGAAGTCTCAACGGTCATCGTCAGGGTGTCTTGACAGGTGACGCTCGGCATGAAAGGAGAGAGGCCTGAACCCTCGCTGACCCTAGCATAGGGCTGCTGAAACGGTCAAACCGGACAAGCCCGGTCCCGCTTTGACTTTCGCATCAGTGACCACTATTCTAAGCGTCTCTTCGGCAGGTTTGAAGTCGCCGGAAAGCCTGAGCAAAGGAGGATGTATGCAGAAGGGAGAGCAGCAGGTCTGTGAACGAGCAAGGAGAATTCCTTTCTTAGGGATACTGCTCTGTAGTGGTTTACTGGCCAGCGGGTGCGTTGTGTTAGAGGAAAAATACAACGCGGAAAAAGCGCGAAGCCTGAATTTTCAGCGCCTTCTGGCTCAGGAAGAGAAGCGAACGGCTGAGCTCGACAGCGAAATCAGGCATACCAGGGCTGAACTGGCTGAGTTTGAGGCGAGGAATCGTGAGCTGGCTGCACAGGTGCAAGTGGCACGAGAGCAGATGGGACGCCTCCAAGAAGAGGCGGAAGCGATCCGGGAAGCCACCGTGCTGGAACGAAAAGCCTTGGAAGATATGCAGCGGAAAGGCCATTCTCTCCCCGCCAAACCTAAAAAAGTCGAATTGCCGAAAGTTGCTTCCGGCGGTCGCAGTGGGGGACGTCTTTCAGACAAGAGTACGGCAGCCGTGACGGAACCGCCTTCCGCTGCGAAGGTACCAGAGGGAACGGTGCACGTCGTGAAGCCTGGGGAGACTCTCTTCAGCATCGGCAGGCGGTATGGAGTCGAGGTCGATAAGTTGAAAAAGCTGAATAAGTTGCCGGATGATATCGTCGAGATCGGACAGAAACTCCTGGTGGGAGCAGAGTAGGCGGAACGGCATGCGGGGTGTGACCTATTCACTCACTCTTGATGAGTTTCGCTCGTACGCAAAGCAGGGCAATCTCATTCCGTTGTTCCGTGAAATCCTGGCGGACCACGATACGCCGGTTTCGGCCTTTGCCAAGATCGATCACGGTCCTTCGGCCTATCTGCTGGAGAGTATTCAAGGTGGAGAAAAGTGGGCCAGATATTCCTTTCTTGGGAGTGGCTCCCCCCTCGTCATCTATGAAGATCGCGGCGATCTGTGTGTGAAGAAGGGGGCAGATCGTCGGCGCATCCCCAGCCGAGGCGCGCCGCTGGACCGTCTGCGGGAGATTTTGGAGGCGTATCGCCCGGTCACAGTTCCGGACCTGCCTCGTTTCGTCGGTGGAGCCGTCGGTTACCTCGGCTATGATATGGTGCGGACGTTCGAGGATCTTCCCGTTCAAAGGAAGGAACACCTCGATATTCCGGACTTTGCCTTTCTCTTGACCGAGACGCTGCTCATCTTCGACAACGTGTCGCAGAAGATCAAGGTCGTCGCCAATGCCTACGTGAAGTCTTCGTCGGAACGAGCTATTCGTTCGGCCTATCGTGAGGCGACGGGCAGGATTGAGGCGATGATTGCCAGAATCCGTCGACCGCTTCGGCGTGTGAAGCCGAGGCGGAGGCGATCTCCGATTCGTTTCACCGTCAACATGAGCAAGGCGGATTTTGAGAAGATTGTTTCTCGTGCTCAGGAATACATCAAGGCCGGAGACATCTTTCAGTGTGTTCTGTCACAGCGTTGGGAAACGAATCTACAGGCTCCTCCGTTTCAACTCTATCGAGCTCTGCGCCTCGTGAATCCGTCGCCGTACATGTATTACCTTCGGATCGCAGGGGTTGAACTTGTGGGCTCGTCTCCAGAAATTCTTGTGCGGTGTGAGGACGGGCTTGTCTCGGTACGTCCGATTGCCGGAACCAGACGGCGGGGTGCGACGATGGAGGAGGACGCGGAATTGGAGCGACGTCTGCTTGGCGACGCCAAGGAACGGGCCGAACACATCATGCTGGTGGATCTCGGACGCAACGATGTCGGTCGTGTGGCTGAATGGGGAACCGTCCAGGTCGAGTCATTGATGAATGTCGAGCGGTACTCGCACGTCATGCATATGGTCTCGAACGTTACAGGCAAGCTGTGTCCGAACAAGACGGTGTACGACGTGCTGAAGGCATGTTTTCCAGCCGGGACTGTGTCCGGTGCTCCGAAAATCAGAGCGATGGAAATCATCGAGGAACTTGAGCCGACTAGACGCGGGCCCTATGCCGGCGCCGTCGGATATCTCAGCTTCTCAGGCAATATGGACATGTGCATCAACATCCGCACTGTTGTCGTCTCTCGGCATCGGGCGTTCATCCAGGCCGGTGCCGGCATCGTGGCCGATTCAAAGCCGGAACACGAGTATGAAGAAACGTGCAATAAGGCCCGTGCCATGATGAAAGCGATCGAACTGGCGGAACAGGGCTTGGAATAGGAGAGAGCCTATGGCGAATGGCATATGGGAGGCGAGAGGACGCAGGGCGCTTTTCGCTGTTCGTGCCATTAGGCATCAGCTATAAGTTCCCATCGACATCATCATGCTGCTTGTTATCGATAATTACGACTCCTTCACGTATAACCTCGTCCAGTATCTCGGAGAGTTAGGTGAGGGCGTACAGGTATTTCGCAACGACAAGATTACGCTCGACCAGATCGAGGAGTTGCATCCGAGCCGTCTTGTGATTTCGCCGGGACCGTGCACACCAAGAGAAGCGGGTATTTCGGTCGATGCCATTCGTCGATTTGGAGGGAAGCTGCCCATACTCGGTGTGTGTTTGGGTCATCAGTCGATGGCCGTCGCTTACGGAGGACAGGTCGTCCGCGCTCCTCGTTTGATGCATGGGAAGACATCGCAGATCACGCACGACGGCAAGACCATCTTTCAGTCGCTGCCCAATCCGTTTGAAGCGACGCGCTATCACTCCTTGATCGTGAATCGAGGCAATCTCCCGGATTGTTGTGAGATTTCTGCCGAGACCGCCGAGGGTGAGATCATGGGGCTCCGCCATAAAACACTTGGTGTGGAAGGGGTCCAATTCCATCCCGAATCGATTCTGACGACCGTCGGAAAAGATCTGCTCCGCAATTTCTTAAAACTCTAGTCGCTTCAGTTCTGTGGCCATGATCAAAGACGTGCTTGCCAAATTGGCCGACCGAGCGGACCTTTCGGCGCAAGAGGCCGAGACGGTCATGCTGGAAATTATGGACGGGGTTGCAACCTCGGCTCAGATGGCAGCCTATCTCATGGGACTCAGGCAAAAAGGTGAAACAGTCGCTGAAGTCGTCGGTTCGGTCAACGCCATGCGGTCACGAGCGACTCGAATCAGGGTCGGGTCGTCGATCGTGGTCGATACCTGCGGAACGGGTGGGGATGGGGCCGATACGTTTAATATCTCCACGACCGCGGCGTTCGTGGTCGCAGGAGCCGGCATTACCGTGGCCAAGCACGGGAATCGCTCCGTATCCTCCCGGTCCGGCAGCGCGGATGTGCTGAGCATGCTCGGTGTGAAGATCGATCTCGAACCGAACTGTGTGGCCGATTGTATCGACGAAGTCGGTATCGGCTTCTTGTTCGCACCGCTCTATCACGGCGCGATGAAACAGTGTTTCGGGGTCCGACAGGAGATGGGAATCAGGACCATTCTGAATGTGCTCGGCCCGCTGGCGAATCCGGCCGGTGCCACGCACCAAGTGCTCGGGGTCTATGACGCGAAGTGGACCGATATCCTTGGGCGTGTTCTTATGGAGCTTGGATCGCAACATTGTTTCGTGATTCATGGTCTGGATGGCCTGGATGAGATCACCTTGTCGGACCGGACGAAAGTGTCCGAGGGGAAGGGTGGTGTCGTGTCGAGTTATTTTATCGCACCTGAGGAGTTCGAGGTCAGGCGTATGGCGCGAAAAGAATTCGTTGGAGGCTCGCCGGATGAAAACGCACGGATGACGAAAGAGATTCTCCAGGGTCGGAAAGGCCCGAGACGGGACATCGTGTGCCTGAACGCGGCCCCAGCGATGGTCGTAGGCCAAAAAACGAAAACGCTCAAGGATGGATTCCATCTGGCGCAACAAGCGATCGACTCAGGGGCCGCCGCAGAGAAGCTGGATCGGCTCATTGCGTTTACCACGAAGGCGTGCAGGTAGGCATGATTGACTCATGATTCTCGATCGCATCCTTGAGCGCAAGCGGGCAGAACTCAGACACAAACAGAGCCGCTCCTATCTGGCCGACCTCAAGGCGGCGATTCGAGATGCTCCACCGGCTCTTGGGTTTGCCGTCACCTTGGACGCGACAAGGCTTCCCACCAGCCCGGCCTTGATCGCAGAAATTAAGAAAGCGTCGCCGAGCCTGGGCCTATTGCGGGAAGAGTTTTCGGAACAGTTCGATTATCTGGGGCTTGCGCGCACCTACCATGAGCATGGGGCATCGGCTGTTTCCGTCTTGACCGACAAGGAATTTTTCCAAGGCGACCTCCGGTATCTTGAAGAGATCAAACGTGCCCTCCCGATCCCTGCGCTCAATAAGGAATTCATGGTCGGCGACGTGCAGTTTTATGAAGCGCGCGCTCACGGAGCCGATGCCGTATTACTGATTGTGTCGGCATTGGAGCGGCGGCAATTGATGGATTTCCATGCCTTGGCCACCGAGCTCGGGATGGACAGCCTGTTCGAAACCCATCACGAGAGGGAGTTGGATACGGTTCTTGAGTGGATTCCCACTGCGAGGATGATCGGGATCAACAATCGGGATCTGAATACGTTCACGACCGATCTCAATGTGACGTTTCGCCTGGCGAAAAGAATTCCTTCCGACAAACTGATCATTAGTGAAAGCGGAATTCATGATCGCGATGCCGTGACAAAGCTGACCGAGGCCGGCGTGCACGCGATGTTGATCGGAGAGTCGCTCATTCGCGCAGAACATACGGCAGACAAGGTTCGGGAATTGCTCGGTCACGCATCGCGCGATACTCGGTCCAGATAGCACGTTCGTCATGAAGATAAAAATTTGCGGGATCACCAGTCCAGAAGACGCAGAAGTTGCAGTGGCAGCCGGTGCGGATGCGCTGGGGTTTGTTATGTACCGCAAAAGCCCGCGTTGGGTAGAGCCGGCGGTAGCGAGATCCATCATAGCCGGCCTTCCGCCTTTTGTGCTGCCGATTGGTGTGTTCGTCAACGAGGAGGTCGAAAGAGTTCGAGCGCTCATGGATGAATGTGGTTTGGTCTTGGCCCAACTCCATGGAGGTGAATCAGCGGTGTATTGTCAGAACCTGGGCCGTCCGGCTCTGAAGGCTCTTCGACTGAAGGACCGAGGTACGTTTCTCGCCTTGGCAGAATTTCATGGACGCGCGAACGTGCGCGGAGTGCTTATCGATGCATTCTCCGACCAAGCCTATGGAGGCACGGGACAAACAGTCGATTGGACGCTAGCCGAGGAAGCGGCGCGATCTACCCCCATTATTTTGGCCGGTGGTTTGACCCCTGAAAATGTGGCTGGAGCGATCCAGATGGTGCGCCCCTATGGAGTGGATGTCAGCAGCGGAGTGGAATTAAGCCCTGGCAAAAAAGATCCAGCTAAGGTGAAAGCCTTTATCGATGCGGCCAGACTTGTGTCAGTCTAATCGCCATCGCTATACTCACATATTCGTTGAGGAGGGGTTGATCAGATGCCCATGCTTCCAGACAGCCATGGCCGGTTCGGATCCTATGGTGGCCGGTATGTTCCTGAAACCCTCATGCCGGCGCTTTTGGAGTTGGAAGACGAGTACGCCAAGGCAAAAAAAGACCGCCGATTTCAAACTGACCTCGCCTATTACCTCAAGCAATATGTAGGACGGCCGACGAGTCTGTATCGTGCCGATCGGCTGACCAAGAAGTTGGGTGGTGCCAAGATTTATCTGAAGCGGGAGGACCTCTGTCATACCGGCGCGCACAAGATCAACAATGCGATCGGCCAAGTCCTCCTGGCCCTACGAATGAAAAAGCGACGAATTATCGCTGAGACTGGTGCCGGTCAGCATGGCGTTGCCACTGCAACAGCAGCCGCCATGTTCGGGCTACAGTGCGAAGTCTACATGGGTACGGAAGATATGCAGCGACAGGCGCTGAATGTCTTCCGCATGCGTCTGCTTGGTGCGACTGTGACCGGCGTCGATGCCGGGAGTCGGACTCTCAAGGACGCCATCAGCGAGGCGATGCGAGATTGGACGACCAACGTGCAGACCACGCACTATGTGTTGGGGTCGGTTCTTGGCGCACATCCGTATCCCATGATGATCCGCGATTTTCAGGCGATCATCGGACGGGAAGCTCGGAAACAAATTCTTTCTGTTGAAAAACGGTTGCCGGATTATCTCGTGGCCTGTGTCGGGGGAGGAAGCAATTCGATCGGTCTTTTTCATGCGTTCCTTCGTGATCCCAAGGTCAAGATGATCGGCGTGGAAGCCGGAGGGAACGGGATTGTAAGTGGGAAACATGCGGCGCGGTTTTCCGGTGGGAAGCCGGGTGTCTTGCAAGGGACCATGACCTATCTGTTGCAGGACGAGAATGGGCAGATCAACTTGACCCATTCCGTCTCAGCTGGATTGGACTATGCCGCGGTCGGACCAGAGCACAGTCTCTATCATGATCAAGGCCGGATCGAATACACCTATGCGACAGACAATGAAGCGTTGACCGCCTTTGATCTCCTGGCGCGTGAGGAAGGCATTGTACCGGCTCTGGAAAGCGCTCACGCCATTGCGCAAGTCATCAAGCTGGCTCCAAAGCTGAAAAAGTCACAGATGATCATCGCCAACCTGTCCGGTCGCGGCGACAAAGACGTGCAGCAAGTCGCGAGAATGCGAGGGGTCGAGTTATGAGCGGACGGCTGGAAACCACGTTTAAGCGATTGCGTGACAAGAAAGAGAAAGCGCTCATTGCCTACCTCATGGCAGGAGACCCTGGGTTGGCTGAAACAGAACAACTGGTTGTAGCCTTAGAACAGGCAGGTGCCGATATCATTGAATTGGGTGTGCCCTTCTCCGATCCGATTGCAGATGGGCCGGTCATTCAGCAGGCTGCCGAGCGGGCGCTAAAGAACGGCACATCACTGCGCAAGATCTTGGATTCCGTGAAGTCCCTCAGGCAACGGACGGAGATCCCGATCGTCCTCATGTTGTATTACAACTCGATCCATGCCATGGGGTACGAGACATTTTTCACAGCAGCAAAAACTGCCGGAGTGGATGGACTCATTGTCCCGGATATGCCGCCGGACGAAGCAGGACCGCTCAAGGGTCCGGCAGATGCAGCCGAATTGCCGCTTATTTTCCTGCTCGCACCAACAAGCACGCCCAGTCGGCGAAAACTTGTGGCGGAAGAATCACACGGGTTTGTCTATTATGTCTCGTTGACCGGCATTACCGGGGCGAAGCTCAGCAATGTAACGAACATCCAGCAGAATGTTCAAAAACTCAAGAAAGTCTCAGCATCTCCGATCGCCGTCGGCTTCGGTGTGGCGACGCCCGAAGATGCTGCGCAGGTGTCAAAGATAGCGGACGGGGTGATCGTCGGCAGCGCCATCGTCAAACGCATCGCATCCTACCAGCAGGATCCGGCGATGATCGGGCACGTCGCCGAGTTCGTCCGATCTCTCAAGGCTGCGATGGCGCCGGCCTAGCTAAGGGTAGCTCTTCTAATTCAAAAGGAAGGACGCCGGGATGGTCACGGCCAACATCCTAACTGGTCGCGTTTCACCTGGTTGTGGAGACGCCCGTCGCCAATCTGTCGAGGGCCATGCGTCAACTCAACGGCGTCTACACCCAAACCTTCAACCGCCGTCATGGTCAGGTCGGCCAGGTCTTACAGGGTTGAAGCTGCATTGACAAGTCACGAGCAATCCTCGTACCGTTCCATACGACACATGCGCTGCCCATGGTTTGGAGGACGACTCATGCCACAGAACTATACGGCTGTGATTAAAGAAGATGCCGGGTGGTGGATAGGCTGGATTGAGGAGGTACCGGGTGTGAACTGTCAGGAACGTAGCCGCGAAGAGTTAGTTGAGACGCTCCGAGTCACGCTACGAGAAGCACTGGAACTCAATCGCCAGGAAGCGTTAGGGGCCGCCGGTGGAAATTTTGAGGAAGCCTCCATCGCGGTATGAAGCGTGAGGCGCTGCTTCGGCATTTACGACAACATGGTTGCGAGTTGTTGCGAGAGGGAGCGAAGCACTCCTGGTGGCATCATCCTTCTCTGAATACCCGTTCAGCAGTCCCTCGCCACACTGAAATTACCAATCATCTGGCAGGCAAGATCTGTAAGGATCTAAAGATACCTAAGCTCTAGCCCTTCGAGAGGGCATAGGGGGGCTGGTCTTGATGCGCCAGGAAAGCCAAGGACAAGTGCTGCTCGGTAGGGGGCGGTTCATTGAGCGGCTGACGGGTGAATTCCAGGACAAGCGTCCCTTCAAAACAATTCCTCGGCAACAACGGTTTGCGGCCCGACCGCCGCTACGCCACCTCTTCCCCGCCAGTTCCTGTGCGGACCACGCGCGCCGTATTGAGGTCATTCGTCGTGCACATCTGGAACATGGCTACAGTCTGTCTAAAATTGGTCGAGTTGTGGGCCTGCACTATTTGACGATCAGTCGCCTCGTGAATCCTCAGGCTGGTGAAGATGCACAGAACCAGACCTGACCCCATGCTTCAAGATCATATGAGACGTAACAAGCGTCATCACATATCTTATTTGAACCGCTGACTGAAGGGAGAGCCTATGAAATGTCCGCAATGTTTGACGGAAAATGACGTCTCGGCCACGAAATGCTCGATATGTGAACATGCATTTGCCCGACAGCAAGGTAAGCCTGTGAGGTACACGAGCTTCTATGCCGAGTATTTTGCCTTTCGTGAATTGGTGACCCCGCAGCTCATTAAAATGGTCTATGTCGTAGGAGCGTGCTTCATTACCGCGGCAGGACTCTTGTCGATTCTATCCCCGGAGACCTTGAATGAGTATGAGGCTGGCCCGCTTCTCACTCGCCTCGGAGGAATCTTCGTCCTACTGGTAGGGAATCTGGTGTGGCGCATGATGTGCGAAGGAGCCATTCTGCTCTTTAGTCTCCACGAGCTGCTTGTCAGCATCGACACTCGAGCGAAGGTCCTGGTGCGGCAGGGTAAAAACGACCGACAATGAAGCTATTTCTCCTCAAGCTCCATGCACTGGAATATGTGGTGGGATGACGAACAAAAGAGAGTGAGCTGAGAAGATTCTGAACTCTTGGCTAGCGCTTGGCCTGAGGAGGCATGTATTTGATCATCTCGTCGGCGAGTTCTTTGGCGATGTCCTTCAGGCTCGGCTTGATGAACATATAGCTGTTAGAACGTTCGTGGCGCGCTTTCCAGACCGTCGTGCCGGTCGTGGCATCGATCAGCCGTAGGCTCAGTCCGACCCGCCCGACATTGTCTCCTTCCTTTCGCACGTATTCCCACGAATTGATCCGGACCACGAGGAAGGAATCGACGTTGAGCGCTTTCCCGAGCTTGATGGCTGACTCTTTATCGGATTGCCCCGTCATTTCAAGGCGAGAGAAATAAAACACGAGCGAATCAAACGCCTCTTTCGAGGCCTGAAAGATATCCGTCACGTTCTCGGGCGAAACGACCCGTTCGATATTGCCTTGACGGTTGAGGGCTCCGGCCAAGACATCTTGAATGTCTTCGCGGGCGCTGTCGTACTGGCTCGCCATCGGCGGCAACACGGCGATGGTCTGAGGTCGAAAGACCTTGGCGCCTGGGCCTTCCCATACTTCCTGCAAGCCGCCGCAGCCGCCGAGCAGCGCGACGAGCGCCACTATGGATACTATGGGCACAGATGATCGAGGCATGGGTCTAGTATACCATTAGAATGTCAATGAAATGGAGGCAGAAACCAGGGCACCCTTTGCACGAAAGTCATACCCTCCTCCGGCATCCGCACGGAAGGAAAACCACCGCAGGCCTAACCCTGCCGTGGGAACGAAGGGGGTGGACGCATCCTGCATGTTTTTGAAGGTGCCGACCCTAAACGAAAGAAATTCTGACAAGATCGTTTGTTCGACTCCCAGACTCAAAAGCTGGTTTTTCACACCAGGGACAAAGGTCTTGTTCGAGGTCGCATCCACGTCGGCTGTCAACGTCAGGGTAGAGTAGGGGTTGACTGCGACGCCGGCTCGAACTTGCGGTTCAAGTGTCAACTCGCCTCCACCGGCGGCATCGAAGGTCGGTTTATTGATGTCTTTGGCGACGACTGCAAATCTAACCCATGAAGATGGGCGATAGATCGCTCCGAGGTCAATGCCATAGGTCGTCGAGATATTCGGCTTTCCGAAATGATCGGTCGTGCTGACACCGCTTCCGCCTTGGAGATCAGTAGAGCCGTTGTACGCGGCGCCCTGGATGACTTTCGCGGTAATGCCGATCGAAAAGGATTTATCGGAAAAGGCATAGGCATAGGAAAAGGCCAGCTGTCTTGCTTCGAGACCGCGAAGCGCCATCTGGCCCGCCACGCTAATGGGCGTCCCCGGCCCGCCTGCCTGGGAGGCTTGTACAGGAGTTGAGACGAACCCACCGCCGGTTGCAACGTCGGACACGTTGAATCCAAAGGCATGCTCGCCAAGATGACCTTTCAGATAGAGACCGGCGGAACCATTGACTGAGACTGTAGCGCCTGGTTGATTGATGCGACCAGCGATATCTTGAGCCCTTGCCAGATTGGTCGGAGATGTATCGCTGGTATTGAATTTTTCCAGGTCATTCAGGGCATCGCCCAAGCCGCGGCGATCGATCGCCAGTCCGCCCCCCTGGAGGCGGATATCCACAGTCTGGGTCATGGCCAAGCCGGCGGGATTCCAATAGGTTGCGAGCGCATTGGTTGTGACGGCGACTCCGGCGCCTCCCATGCCCATCGCGCGAGGACCCACGATCACAAACTCGGCTGCTGAACCATGGGACGGCCACGCTGAGGCCACCAGCAAACTGGCTATTCGGAGCCATGGTGAACAGCGCATGTCGGATCCTTGATCAAGTCAACAGTCTAGCGAGTCTAGAGAAGGAATGGTTGTTCGTCAAGAAATCACAGGCTGTTCAACCGTCGGGAGGGAATGCAGGTGAAGCGGTGCGCAAGACTATGAAACGATTTGTCCATCCTGCATATGAATAATGCGGTCGGATTGGGCGGAGAGTTTGTCGTTATGGGTGACGATCACGAAGGTGGTTTGGCGTGTCTTGTTCAAGGTGCGCATCAACCCGAACAGCCCCTCCCCGCTGTGCGTGTCGAGGTTCCCGGTCGGCTCATCGGCCAAGACCAAGTCCGGACTCTGCATCAACGCGCGTGCCATCGCGACGCGTTGCTGCTCGCCGCCCGAAAGCTCTCCCGGCTTGTGATGGAGACGATGCCCCAATCCGACTTCCGTGAGCAAGGTTGTTGCGTCGGTCTCGACCGAAGCGGGGTCACGACGCTGTACGAGTGCCGGCATACAGGCATTTTCCAATGCGGTGAACTCGGCAAGCAAATGGTGGAATTGAAACACGAATCCGATGCGCCGATTCCGGAATTCAGCCTGCTGTGTCTCCGTCATCCGAAAGAGATCGTGCCCATCGAACGTCACAGTCCCGTCGGTCGGTTTATCAAGGGTCCCAATAATATGGAGCAGGGTGCTCTTGCCGGCTCCCGAAGCTCCCACAATGGCCACGAGCTCACCGCGCTGAATCTCAAGATTGATTCCCTTGAGGACGGGCAACTCATAGGACCCCATTGAGAAGGATTTATGGAGATTGGTGACTTTAATCATAGAACCATCGTCATCCGCTCATCGTCACGATCGAGATCACGCTTGACGAACGGCGGTCATTCATACCGCAATGCAGCGACCGGTTCCAGCTTCGCGGCCTGATTGGCCGGATAAACCGTCGCCAAAAAGCTGATCAAGATGGCGGAGCCCGCCACAAGGAACACATCTTCGGCCAGCACATGAACCGGAATGGTCGAGATGTAATATACGCTCGGGTCGAACGTCCAAAATGTTTGAATCAGCCAGAGAAACGCGTAGCCCAAGGGGATACCGATGCCGGTTCCCGCAAATCCGATGATCAATCCGTTCAGCATGAAGATGCGCCGGATACTGCGCTTGGTGGCACCCATCGCTTTGAGGATCGCGATTTCTTTCTGTTTCTCCGTCACGATCATCGTCAGGGTGCTGACGATGTTGAAAGAGGCCACAATCGTGATCAAGACCAGAAGGAGAAACATCATCGTCTTCTCCAGCTTCAGGGCCGAGAAGAGATTGCGATTCATCTGCATCCAATCTCTGGCTCCATGACTGAATCCCAGTTCCTGCTCGATATTGTGGGCGATCTCTCCGGCACGGAATACATCCGTGACCTTAACTTCGATTCCGGTGACGCTCGCCCCCAGGTTGAAAAATTTCTGTGCTTCGCCGAGTTCGATGTAGGCAAATGACGAATCGTACTCGAACATTCCAGAATGGAACAAGGCGACCACGGCGAACGTCCGGATCTTGGGCACCATTCCCATCGCGCTGATCGGGCCGACAGGAGAGACTACGTTGACCGTATCGCCGACAAACACTCCCAGCTTGAGCGCCAGCTCTTTGCCGAGGATGATGCCAGGTTTTTCAACGGGGCGGAGATCGCCTTGAGGGTCATCGGTCGGAGCCTGCATCACTTTGACCGGGGTGAGTAGATCGAGCAGCTGTCCCGCCGTGATATTCTTGGCGAGTTCGGTGACATTGGCTTCTCGTTTTGGATCGATCCCGCGGAGGATGATTCCTTGTACCCCGCTCTGCGCGGTGAGCAATACTTGACGGAATACAAACGGCGTGGCCGCGACGACGTCGGGCACCATCTGGATCTTGTCGGTCAGACGGTCGTAGTCCGTCATATGCTCTTTCATTCGTTCTTGGACAACGATGTGTGCGGTTGCGCCGAGGATCTTGCTCTGAATGTCTTCCCGGAAGCCGGTCATGATGCCGACCGTGCCGATCAGCGCGGCCACCCCAAGGGTAATCCCGGCAACCGATACGAAGGTGTTCAGCGAGATGGTCCGGTTGCGGCGCTTGGCGCGCAGGTAGCGGAGGCCGACGAAGATTTCATAGGGGAGGGTCACGCTTATGGCTTCTCCGGCCTGAGCTGGGGGAAGAGGACCACGTCGCGGATGGAGGCCTGATCGGTAAACAGCATGATCAATCGGTCGATCCCGATCCCTTCTCCGGCGGTCGGCGGCATCCCGAATTCAAGGGCACGGAGAAAGTCTTCGTCAACGAGATGGGCTTCCTCGTCACCCGCTTCCCGCTGAGCCGTCTGGTCTTCGAATCGTTCACGTTGGTCCAACGGATCGTTCAACTCGGAAAAGGCATTCGCAATTTCTCGCCCGGCAATGTACAGCTCGAATCGATCGGTCAGGCTGGAGTCCGTATCCTTCCGTCTTGCAAGCGGAGAAATCTCGATCGGATAATCGGTAATAAACGTGGGTTGTTGCAAATTCGGTTCTACGGTCTCCTCAAAAATCTCGTTGACGATCGCGAACAGCGATGCCTTCGGATCCACCGGCACGTTCAACCGCTTGGCGGCTGCCAAAGCTTTCTCTCGATCGTGGAGTACCGATGGATCGAGATTATTCACCTCCAGGATGGCTTGGTGGTAAGACCATCGTCGCCACGGAGGCGTGAGAACGATCTCTTTCCCCTGGTACGGAATGACCGTCTTGCCGAGAATCTGTTGAGCCAAGGTCGAGACCAGTTCCTCGGTAAGCGCGATCAAGTCCTGATAATCCGCGTACGACACGTAGAACTCCAGCATCGTGAATTCGGGGTTGTGGATCGTCGAGATACCTTCGTTGCGGAAGTTACGGTTGATCTCGAACACGCGCGGAAATCCGCCGACGATCAGGCGTTTCAAATACAGCTCCGGCGCGATACGCAAGTAAAGGTCCACGCCGAGCGCATTATGGTGCGTGACGAAAGGCTTGGCCGCCGCGCCCCCGGGAATCGGGTGCATCATCGGGGTTTCAACCTCAAGGAATCCTCGTTCGATGAGAAAGTTCCTGATGCCGGCGATGATCCGGCTTCTGGTGGAAAAGATCTGATGGACCTGGGGATTGGCGATCAGATCGACATAGCGCTGTCGATACCGGGTTTCGACGTCCGTCAGCCCGTGCCATTTTTCCGGGAGCGGCCGGAGGGCTTTACTGAGAAACGTCAAGTGGTGGACCTCGACCGTGAATTCGTTCGTCTTGGTCCTGAACACCGTTCCCGTAACGCCGATCCAGTCGCCAAGATCGAGCTGCTCTGCGATGGTGTAGGCCTGTTCGGAGAGGAGATCTTTTTTGAGATACACTTGGAGACGGTCGGACCCGTCCTGCAGCACGGCAAATCCGGCTTTCCCGAAACGTCGCAAGGCGACGATCCTCCCCGCGACTGTGCACGAGACCTTTTCCAGCTCCAAAGTTTCCTTGGTCTTCTCGCCATGCAGCTTGAGTAATTGTTCGGCTCGATCTTTGACTTCAAATCGGCTTCCGTACGGAGCAACACCGGCCTCCCGTAGAAGCTCGAGTTTCTTGATCCGTTGCTGCCGCTGTTCGTTCAGTTCGTCCATCTTACCTTTCGGCAATCCTGTTACAGGTCGTCTTCCGGTCCGCCCACCGGTGAGAGTTGATCGCTTCCTTTCCCCAGTTTCTTCTTCAAAAAGGCCTCGATGAATCCATCAAGATCCCCGTCCATGACGGATGAGACGTTGCTGATTTGATGACCTGTTCGGTGATCTTTGACCAGTTGGTAAGGTTGGAACACGTAGGATCGAATTTGGCTGCCCCACGCGATGTCCTTCTTTTCGCCGACGATGGCGTTGAACTCCGCTTCTTTTTTTTTCTGTTCCAATTCGAAGAGGCGCGCCTTCAAGATTTTCATCGCCCCGTTTCGATTCTGGAGTTGGGACCGCTCATTCTGGCATTGCACGACGATACCGGACGGCAAGTGAGTGATGCGGATGGCGGTTTCGACCTTGTTGACATTCTGACCGCCGGCGCCGCCCGAACGGAAGGTATCGATCCGGAGATCCTTTTCTTCGACCACGACATCGATGTCTTCGCTCAACTCAGGGTACACGAAGACCGATGCGAATGAGGTGTGTCGTCGCTTGTTGGAGTCGAACGGAGAAATGCGCACCAAGCGATGCACCCCGGCTTCCGCCTTCAGGTATCCATAGGCATGCGATCCCGTAATGGAGACGGTCACGCTCTTGATACCCGCTTCGTCGCCTGGCAACAGGTCCAGTGTTTCCACCTTGAATTTCTTGTGTTCCGCCCACCGCACATACATCCGAAGGAGCATTTGCGCCCAATCCTGCGATTCCGTGCCGCCTGCACCGGGATGAATCGCCACAAGGGCATTATTGGGGTCCAGTTCTCCAGAGAGGAGAAGCTCGACACGCAGTGTGGCAAGGCGCGGCTCCAGCTGATTCAGTTCACTAGCCAGCTCGGTCTCCAGAGCCGAGTCGCCGCTCTCGTGGGCAAGCTCCAGCAGCGCATCCAAATCGCCCATTTTGGTCTCGATGTCGCGCCACTGCTGGAGCTCTCGCTCGATCGTCGCCTTTTTCCGGCTCACTACCGCGGCGGCACGGGCATCGTTCCAGAAGTGAGGCTGGCCCATTTGCGCTTCGAGTTCCTGTAAGTCGGCCGTCATATGAGCGAAGTCAAAGATGCCCCCGTAGTTCAGAGACTTGTTCCGCCAGGGCGCGAACACGAACTTCTACTTCCTCTAACATGCCAGGATCCTCCTTCTTCGACCATGCTTCGGTCATGCCGGTGTGATTGCCGTCAGGGCTGGTTCCTTCGCGCGGAAAGACCCGAACAGAATCAAAAGCGCGCAGATTATAACACAGGCATGGGCAAACACATCGCCGTAATAGCTGTAGAACGTGCGGGCTTGTCTGGTCGGGATCGTTGCATACGATGCTTGCTCCGTAAAAAGCGCGGTCGCTTCGATAATCTGTCCATATGGATCGACGAAGCCGGAAATTCCCGTGTTGGCGGCTCGCGCGAAAGCCAAATGATTTTCTACTGACCGAAAGACGACCATGGCAAAGTGCTGGGCGGGGGCCGATGACGGTCCAAACCATCCGTCATTCGTGATCGTCACCAGAAACTCCGCGCCGTTTGCTGCGAACTGACGAACCAAATCCGGGAAGATCACTTCATAGCAGATCGCCACGCCGAACTTGACCGATCGGGTGCCGGTCGTCCGCACCGTATTCCAGGATTTTGGACTGAACGAGAGAGTCGTCGGCCCCGGTCCTGCTTCGAAATCGCCGATCCCTTCGACGAGTTTATCGAGGAAGAACAGCAGCGATGATTTGAGTGGAATGTACTCTCCAAACGGCACGAGATGATGCTTGTCGTAACGGCCAAGGACTGTACCGTCTCTTCCCAGGAGATAGGCGCTATTCAAAAGGTAGGGGCGGCGATCGGGATAGAATCGCAAGGCGGGGCTGCCGAGAAGGATCGGTGCTTGCGCACGTTCCGCCCACGCAATCAACTGCAATTGATACTCTTTCTCCCGCTCGAAAATAAACGGCGTGGCTGCCTCGGGCCATGCGACCAAGTCGGTACTGGTTCCCAGTTGGGCCGTCAGGTGGTCGAACCGCCGCATCGTCTCATCGCGGAATGACGCATCCCATTTCACAGCCTGATCGATATTCGGTTGAACGACACCTACGATGATAGAGGGTGTGGAGGGTTTCAGATCTCTATCGCTCAGGACCGCTGTACTATAGAACCACGACAGCAGCATGCAGACTGCCGCGGTCGTGAGGAGTTCCCACGGAAGCTTGACCGGGTGAAAGCCTCGGAAAAACGGCATGATCCACAAGAACAGCTCGGCGAACGCCACATTCACTAGGACGATGAGGAAAGAAATGCCGTACACGCCCGTGTGGTCTGCCACCTGAATCAGGTCCAGTTCGCGATATTGCGAATAGCCGAGGAGACACCACGGAAGACCGGAGAGCAGGTGGGTTCGGAACAACTCGAGTGCGACCCAGAAGCAGGGCGCAAAGAAAATCCCATAGCGTGGGATGAGCTCACGCAACCAGACGACGGCAAGGCTGTAAAGCCCGATATAGAGTCCGAGATAGGTGGTCAGCAACAACAAAATGGCGTAACTAACGGGTTCGGGAACCTTGCCATAGGTCGTCATGGCGGTGACAACCCAGGCCATGATACCGGTGAATCCGACGAGACCGCTCAGCCAGCCGACCCAAAAGGCTCGTTGTCTGGAACATTGATCGAGCGCGAGATGGAGGGGAATCAGGACGATCCAGGCCAGTAATCCCAGATCAAATTTCGGAAAGCAGAGAGGCAACAGCAGTCCGCTCGCGCAGGCGAAGAGGATCTGACGCGGACGAGCTCGGTCCATCGTGCCGTACCTTATCGAAAAGATTCGATGACTTGCAAGAGAATGCCCGAACAATCAGCGACTTGGGAGGCCGGGCTAGGTGCTTTTCCACGGTGAAAGAGGTATTCTACCTTGTATGGAGCGACGTCGGCACCGCCGAGTTCCAGCTCAAGTCAGGAGCTGGCTTCGCGCAAATTCGCATGAAGTAGAAGGGGAGGCTCTCGATCTCTCGCCTGGCGGCGCCAGGATCAAAAGCGCTCTTGAGGTCCAACCGGGAAAGCAGATCGCTGTGAAGCTGATTGTCCCAGGAGACGACACCCCGATTCTGATTGAGCAAGCTCGGGTACAATGGACCGTCGATCGAACATTCGGAGTTCGGTTTGTGGACGTGCGACAGCAAGAGATGGATGAATTGGAGCGGCTGATCGATGAATGCATCGCGCTTGATGAAGGGAGAGACGTATGAAACCCGTGAGTCATCCAATTGAGACCCCGACTGACGACCCGCGTACCTGGATCGGCGGCGAAGCCACCGTCGGTTCCCCTGCCCGCCAATATGTCAGGCGCCAAGCGGGACCACCGACCTCGCTTCTTGGCGTGATCCTCGGCCTGACCTTCCTCAGCGGCCTCGCCCTCGGTAGCACCTTCGGCCTGCTCTGTCGATCAAAGAACGAGTAGCGCTTTTACTACCAGCCTGAGAGTTGAACTACCTCAACCAGAGGTTCAAGCACTAAGCCGAGACGGGAACGAGATCGCAATGTTTGGCAATGTGCGCGAAGTCCTGATCAGCACTCGGAAGTGGGAAACCGTACTGACAACAGGATGCGGTTATCTGAAAATCGATAGGCTCGGCATTGACACCCTTCGCACAGCAAGCACGAAGTTGCGCAGCCGTTACATAGGTTGAACGATTCAGCTCAAGCAACGGGTATGGGGGAAGCATCTTAACGGGAGTTTAGAAGAGTGACACCATCGATGAGAAGAAAGTAACCGGTATTATAGAAGACATGCAGAGCGATGGAGGGGTACACAGATCCAAAGCGCTCTCGTACGAAGCCGAAACAGAGGGAAGGAACGAACACGAGCAAGGACCATGAAATGGAATGGCTGGCGAGATGGGCACATGCGAACAAGAGAGAGGTCAGGAGGTTGGAGACAGATAGGCCAAACCATGTCTTCCCTCCATACATGGTTTGCAGCAACTGCCCCTGGATGATGCCGCGGAACAGCAATTCTTCGAATACAGGCTGCCATAGGGCGATGAAGAGAAAAGCCGGTGACCATATGGCATGCCGAGGCAGTGGTTGAAACCCAAAGAACTCCATCATGAAAAGCCATACCATCGGGCCAAGGGCTAACAAGAAGAGAAATACAAAATCCCTATGAAAAGGATGATGGTAGTGAAGGCCCAGTAATGCCGTTATTTGCGCCGAGTCTCTTGATCTAGAAAATTCACCAGAGGAGAAGTTTTGTACCCCTACCGCCTGGTCGGGGCCCAGGTTCTGCTGTGACGACATTCCTCGCGTTCCAAAACCTAGTCTCATCGGCGTCTTACTCTCCACAACAAGAGAACTAGAGATATGATTAGCATGGCGGGTAGCAACATGTCTCCAGTTGTACCAGGGGCGAGAGCGCAGCCTCCTCCAGCGGTATCGCTGGAAGCTGGTAGGGGTGGCGCGATATTGAAGGTCGCGGTGACAGTCGCATTTTGAGTGAGCGAGCAGGGATCAGGTCCACTACAATCTCCACTCCACCCTGCGAAGGTAGACCCAGGATCAGGTGCTGCGGAGAGGTTGACAGTGCGACCTTCAGGAAATCGTCCATTGCATGTCGCGCCGCAGTCAATCCCGGATGAATCGGACGTAACGGTGCCGGTGCCGGCACCGGCCTTATTGACGGTGACGGTGAAATTTGTCACGACGCTAGCCAACGCGGCCCGAGCATTGATGCGCCCACCGGTCGACACTTTTCCTCTCAAGGAAGCCTTTCGGTCCACAGTGCTGAGGATTGCGTTTCTAAGTTGGGACACGGTGAGAGTGGGGTTAACCGAGAGCAACAAGCCGGCCAGTCCCGCCACATGCGGAGTAGCCATCGACGTACCCTGAAGAAACTGGTAGTCCGTCGTTCCCGACGGAGGACCTGCAACACAGGCGACGCGGATATCGTCTAAATACACACCGTCGAAGGCCACGCTCTCATCCGATATGAATCGAAAGCGAAATCGTGAACCAGCCACACCATCTGCGACGTCTCCCCAGGTGAAAGGAACAAATTCGGCATTGCTACTTTCTGTCATCCCACGCATGGGTTGCCAACTGGTCCCGCTGTTTCTTGATGTTTCTACAAGAACTCCATCTATACTTTGCTCGGTTTGCAGGCGAACGCGGCCGTCGAGCCGGCACCCCCGCTGTCCCTCGGTAGTGAACACTGGTCCCATCGCGAAAGAATCGGTGTTGTCCTGATAGTTTCCGTTCGGACTGTCGGACAGACTGTTCGGTCGGCTGAATGATGCGGAATTGGTAAACCCCCAGGTAGAATTGCTTCCTCCAAAGACATACCCGAGGCCGGATGGGTTGGAATCAAAATTATGGAGGAGCACAGTCCTCACGTTCGACGTAGGCCTCGTGCTGTTGATGCTGACTCCCGGTGCGGCCACCTGGACGGTAGTAGGCCCGAAATTGGACGCCGCAGTGGGACTGAAAATAGCCAGTTCGTCATTCTGGTCCGTGGCGGCCACGGCGATCACGTTCGACAGCGCGGCCTTCTGTTGCCCGCTACACACTGAAGGAGCGCTGAAATTTGCGGGGAAGCTCGGGACGTTGTCGTTATCCGATCCTTCGTTTCCTGCTGCTGCAACAAAAAGTACGCCTGCCGCATTCGCGGCACTCACCGCATCATAGAGAGCCCGGCTACAGTCAGGTGCGGCAAAGCTCGCATTGATCACCCGTGCGCCCTTGTCGACGGCATAGTGGATCGCGCTGACAATGGCGGTGGTGGATAAGGATCGATTCGCCCCTCCGGCTTTCAGAGCCATCAGTCTCGCGGTCCACATCACTCCTGTGATCCCAGTTCCATTGTTCCCAGCTCCAGCGATGGTTCCCGCGACATGAGTGCCATGCCCCGGATTACCACCAGGATTGAGATCGACAGGGTCCATGGGCTCACTGTCGTTCATGTGAAAATCCCATCCATGCACATCGTCTATCAGTCCATTTCCATCGTCATCGACTCCGTTTCCAGGGATTTCTCCCGGATTCGTCCAGATATTGGGTGCGAGATCCGGATGGTCGTAGGCAATGCCTGTGTCAATGGCCGCGACAATCACGTTTGGGCTTCCCGTACTGATATCCCAGGCTTCCGGCGCATCGATGTCGGCATCTGCCCTTCCTGCTGTTCCATTTACCGCTTGCCCGACGTTATGGAGGCCCCATAACGTGCCGAACTGCGCATCGCTGGGAATGGTTTTAAGCCAGTAGAGATAGTTCGGTTCGGCATACTCAACGGCGGGATTGCTTCGGTACTTCAAGACCGCTTCGTCGACCGACATGGCACTTTCCAATTTGTACTGGTGAATCACCCTGGCATTCACCGATAGCGCTCTGAGTTCTTTGGCACCCATATCGACATTCAGAGACATGATTCCTGATGAAGACGTCTCATCCCTGAACTTGACGAGCACCTCTCCTGGGACATACTGCGCCGAATAGCGCGTGTCCCGTGATAACGCGGTTATTCCACCAGATGCCTGTTTCTGCTCCGCATGAACCAAGCGATCTCCCTGCATGAGTCCCGACAATGTGATCACGACGGTTGCTACCCCCAGGATGGTCTCGCCCGAACAGAGCACAATTCTCATCACGCTACTTCTGCGTTTCGTACCGATAATTGGGTTCTGCATACTCGATCTCCTGATATGAAGTGAGTTGGGTGATCGCGGATTCCACCGACCGATCGTCCAAAATTCTGACGTGATAGAGGCGGCCCCGTTTGATTTCAGCGATCACGTCGACCCGGTTATTCCTCAGGATGGACGCAATCCGCTCTGGGGAAACCCCGTCCTTGAACTTGACCAACGCTTCACGCGGGACGAATCGCGGTGCCGGAGATCTCATAGAGGGTTCTAGGGCATGTGTCGCTGTCGCATTCCGGTTCATCGTGTCACAGGATGCGAAGAGCCAGACAGCCGACACACACGTCATGATTCTGACAACTTGTGTCAACCGATGGGATAGAGCGGGCAAACAAATCATTGCTTTCTCTTCCTGAAGCAGGCAGCGCGTTATATATCTGCTGAGGTTTTTGTAGGTTGTTTACAGTAGATTGAGCTGTGTGTACTAGCGAACGCTGCTCTTCCGACGATCAGTCTTTCCTCGCAGATAGTCGTTCCACTTTTTGATGCACCCATCTGGCTGGGGTGACTGCGGTGGAGACGAAGGCTTGACCGAAGCCCAGTACAAAGTGGGCGTCTTCAAGCCGCAATTCCCAGAGGGCAAAATCACCAAAGCCAAACATCATCTCGGCTTGAGGAAACCGCGACAGGTATCGCTCCTTGATCGCGTCATAGGACGGTGCATCGGGTGTCAACGGTGCCGCTTGACCCATAAGATTTATTCTTCTTAGCGCGAGAGGGTTTTTCTCTGGTCCGTCCGGTTCGGCGATAAACAGCGACACGTGGGGATCAGCCAGCAGATGCTGCGTATGGAGCGCCAGTTGGCTGAGGTGCAGATACGCTCGTGACCAATCTTCTCCAAACACATAGGGCACGTGTGATCCAAACGGCCGTCCGTTTCGCATCGTGAGCAGCACAGCTGTGCGAACACCCTTCACCAGTGCCGACCACGCGCCCTGTATCTCCTGACTTGTCAATGTTACTGCCATTGTCCATCTTGCTCCAGAGTGGGCATAACGAAGCCTCACTCGTTGACAAGCTCGCCGACAACATATCATCCGCTAAAGGCAATCGCCAGATGGTGAGTGCCGACGAGACGAATTCGCTCTACCACTTGACTCACCTCGGTGTGAAGCCTATCGTACCCTTGTGGGGGGAGTTAACGCCCCGAGGGAATATGGTTCATAAGGGGGTCGAGTGTGGGGACGGTGTGCAGGACCAGCTTGTACTGGGAAGCCTAAAGTTCTCCCAAGATCTCCGCCGTACCTAATCGTCCTCGGTTAGGTGCGTGCTCCTCCCACCCTAACGTCCAATCCAACTCCCACTCCAAGTTCCGGACTTCTTTTCCGGTTCCGACCCAGTGCCGGCATGTGCGGATGCCCGGGTATGTCCGGGCATAAACGGGACTGCCTGCTATACTTTGGGCAATAACAGCATCATTTTGGTACTGAGGGAATCGGATAACATGAAAGTCTTCATGTTGAGCCTCATGAGCGGTCTCTTGTGCTGGCCGGTTATCGGGTCCGCTGAACTCTATAAATGGACTGATGGTCAAGGAAATCTCCATATAACCGATACGCCGCCTTCCGGGATGAAAAAGAAGGCGGCGACGACTGTGGCGCCGGTTCCTCAACCCGCCTCGCCGAAGAAGGCCGCAGGTCAGCCGACCTTGCCCGGGCGACCCCAAGCTGAGATTCATCCTGTACCTGGTCCCATCGGCCCTTCTTCCACAAGCGAGGAAGTCTTTACTCAACGGCCCCTGGAAGGTTTGAGTCCGAGCCAGGCCACGTTGACGAGTTTGTGGCAAGTCTTCGACGGTAACCAAGTGAATGCCAAGGCTCCCGTTCTGCAGTGGAAAGATAAGCAGGGGCTTGATCACTTCGTCGATGTTTTGCCGGCGATTCTGGGTAGACCGGAAACTGCGCCGAAGTCTGAAGACGTTTCTGCTTCACCCTCTGCACAGAGAACCAAGGAGCAGACGACTGCTGTATCTCGTTCACGCCATCGATCTGGTGAATGAAGCCAAGACCATGATTCATTGGAAACAGTATAAAAGGATTGCATGGACCCTACTTGCGGCTGTCCCTTTCCTTGCCACCTCAACGGTTCAGGATGCGGCGGCGTACCTCTCCAAAACTCCTACTGCCTTTTCTGAGGATGGACGGATCCTATTGGTCCAGACGGAGGAGCTGGTTGTCTGGGATCTTGAGACGAAGACGCGCGTGGCGAAGATTCCAGGCCTGCACTGCCAGCAGATCGCGTTGCTGAAACAAGAGGGGTGGGTGCTGTGTGTGGAGCACAGCGTTACCATTTACGATTGGAAGAACGGAGTCTCAGTGGCCACCATTCCATCGGAGTCGCGGCAGCCCTACAACCTGCTTGCCTATTCGAAGGAGACCGACCGGATGATTCTCCGTCACGGGAACGACGCCGTCTCGGTCTGGCAGCTAGGGAAAAAGTTGATACCGCTCAAACATATCGCGCTGGATCAGAAGAAGGAAGTTTCTTCGGTGGCTGCCTCTCCCGATACGAAGCTGCTGGCGATTGCGCAAGGCCATACCATTCATCTGCACGACCTCACCGGCACAAGCATCCGCGATCTCGCCGTTGAGGGAGGAAAGCCACGTGATCTGCTCTTTGCCCCCGACTGTTCTCGTTTGGCGGTGAGTGTGGGCAAGACGATTCTCTTCATTGATACGGGAACAGCATCAATATCTGCGCGCGCCACTGTGACGAGTGCCGAAGGGGCACAAGGCTCTCTGGTTCCCGATGTCTTCTCGCGGGACGGTCATCGCTTGGTGGCAGCCAACGGGGAATGGAGCTATGCGCTTTTCAATACCGATACGGGCGAGCTGGTAACCTTGACCGAGTTCACCTATGCAGCTCCAGGGCGCGGGATGCGCTCACCGACACAGCTTCGTGCTGTCGACATTGCTGCCGATGCAGATCTCTTGGTCGGGCAACCGGAGCATCTCCATACGTTACAGATCTGGGATCTACAAACTGGTGCGATGCTGCCGGACCTGTGCGGAGAGGATTGCCGCAATATGGGCCCCCGCGTGTCGTTACTCAAATGGTCGCCGACCGGTTCGAAGATCGTGGTTGGGATGCAAGGAGGCCGCAACCCTGATGTGGATGGGAAGCTATCGGTCTGGGATGTTCCCTCACGTTCCCCAGAATTGGTGTTGGACCCCGGCCAATCTCAGGCCAAGGTATTGGCCAAACGAGCGACTCTACCGACATTTATTACGATGACATCTTCACCCCCGGTTGCGCCGGCTTTCGTCCATGCACGGGCTTTGCGCGCAGTGGCGACGTCTCCCAGTGCGAATCTGCTCGTCACGAGCGGCGACGATGGGCTGCTGAAAATATGGGATCCGGGGCAGGGGACTCTCTTGCGTCAACTGGTACTGTCTGCTCCGGCACATGCGCTTGCGTTCAGCGCCGACGGCGCAATCTTGACGGCCGGGACCATGGAAGGAGACGTACGTTTGTGGGAAACCCAGACTTGGCGTGAGTTCTCACCCTATTCAAATAGGCAAGGTCGGATCAACGCGTTGCAATTCATTCCCGGCAATCGATTTTTGGTCGTTGCAGGGGAGCGACAAAAAGCTTCGGTCGTGGATCTCGTCACCCGGACGGTCGTGAAAGAGCTTGGGCATACCAGCCGTTATCCGGGCTGCGACGAGAAAGGCTGTATAAAAAAGCGAGCAGTACGAAGAGAGGTCGTAGACAGTCTGAGTTTCCTAGATGGAAGTTCGTTTCTTTTGACGACCTCGCAATCCGGCTCTGCCGTCTGGGACATCACAACCTGGCGCGAGGTTGTGAAGCCGGCCGGTCTCCCGGACGCCTGGTCCGGTCTTGGCTGGAAACGTCCATTTGTCTGGACGACCACTCGCGCCGGTGTTCCGAACGCCGTTACCCTCGCCGTCTGGGACACCAAGAACAATACAGTGTTGGCGAACTTGGATACTTTTACTCAACGGGATACAGAAATCGATCATGGGCCGGCCGTGGCGTTAGGGACAACCATGGCCGTCGACCCATCGCATCGATGGGCTGCCACCAGAGTCGGAGAACATATTTCCGTTTGGGATCTTTCGGCACAAGCGAAACGAAAGACGTTCCACGTCAAAACTCCGTACCATCTTCATTGGACAAGCGACGGCAACTATTTGATCGTTGCCACCCTCGACCGAAAAATCCTCGTTTGGTCAGCCGAGACCATGGAGCCGGCGCACTATCTGCGCGATCCTTCAGTAGCCCGATAGAACTCTCCATTCAGCACAGACGGATTTGGTTTGTTTCTCGAAAAGTTTTATGGTACCAACAGGGTACGTTTGTTTTCTGAGAGGGTGAATGGCACAAAAGAAAGAATCCGCATCAGAGACTGAATCGAAATCTTCCGCTCCTCGATTAACCCCTGAACCAGCTGCAAAGACGAAAGCCGCCGCCAAACCGGCGGAGCGGGTGACTGCGGTTGAGATGGGCGCGCGTCAGCGGGAAATCTCCGTCTCAGAGTTTTTTACGAAGAATCGGCACCTGCTCGGTTTCGATAATCCGCGCAAAGCGCTGCTGACCTGCGTCAAAGAGGCGGTCGACAACGCGCTCGACGCCTGCGAGGAGGCCGGGATTCTTCCGGATGTGACGGTCAAGCTGGAGGTTGTGCCGAATGGGGAGCCGGTAGCGCCCAGCCAAGCAAGCAGGTTTCGCATCACGGTGACCGACAACGGACCCGGCATCGTCCGTCAGCAGATTCCCAGGATCTTCGCGAAGCTGCTCTATGGGTCCAAGTTCCATAGGCTGCGGATGAGCCGTGGGCAACAGGGTATCGGCATTTCCGCAGCCGGAATGTACGGACAACTGACCACCGGCAAGCCGGTGAAAATTATTTCCCGCATCGGCCCCAAAGCCGCCGCGCATTTCTTTGAAGTCCAGATCGATACAAAGAAGAACGAGCCGCTGGTCCACGAGAACAAACAGATCGACTGGGAGCAGCCGCGAGGGACTCAAGTCACGCTGGAAGTCGAAGGCAAGTATCAGAAGGGCCGTGCCTCGGTCGATGAATGGCTGGAGCAGACCTCGATCGCCAATCCCCATGTCAAACTGATCTACCTGACGCCGGAACGGGAAACGAAAGAGTACCCCCGGACCTATCACGAACTGCCGCCGCAGCCGCGCGAGATCAAGCCGCATCCCTACGGCATCGAATTCGGCATGCTGCTCAAGATGTTACAGGATACGAAGAGCCACACGCTCTCCGGTTTTCTTGCCGGCGATTTTTGCCGCATCTCTCTGCAATTGGCTGAGGAGATCTGCAAGACGGCCAAGGTGTCGCTTAGCGCAAAGCCTCGTGAGCTGAAAGGGCCTGTGGCGGAAACGCTGTATAAGACATTGCAAGAAACAAAGATCATGGCGCCCCCGACCAATTGCATTTCACCGATCGGCGAAAAAGCGATCCTCTCCGGGCTCTACAAACAGATCAAGGGAGAGTTTTACACGGCAGTCAGCCGGCCACCGGCAGTCTATCGCGGCAATCCGTTCATCATCGAAGCCGGGCTCGCCTACGGGAATAGACCTCAGGATCAACATAAGCCGCAGCAGCCGGCTATGCCGAAGGCGGAAGGCGAGCACGAGGAGGAAGACTCCGAACTCGCGCGTGTAATCCGTTACGCAAATCGGGTGCCGCTGCTCTACCAGCAATCGGCCTGTTCGACGTTCAAGGCTGTCCTGAGCACAACCTGGAAAAACTACGGCTTGACCCAATCACGCGGGGCGTTGCCGGGTGGACCGCTGGTGATCTTCGTCCATATGGCGTCGGTCTGGGTGCCGTTTACGAGTGAATCCAAAGAAGCCATCGCGGACTATGATGAGATCCAAAAAGAGATCACACTGGCCCTTCGCGAGTGCGGCAGGCGGTTGGGCCTCTTCGTTCGTCGGCGCGAACGGGCGGCGAGTGAATTTCGGCGCCGAAATATCTTTGAATTGTATATCGAGGAAGTCGTCGAGGCCTGTAACCGGCTGAAGGGCGGCACGCTGCCGAAAGAAAAACTAAAAGGGCAGCTCCAGAAGATCGCCTCCGCCAGGACAGGCGGTCAGAAAACCGATGACGCGCTGGGGAAGACCGGCGGAGGGCCTGAAGGATTGCCGCATTCAATTATCGTCACGGCAGAGGGAGTCGAGGGAGAGACTGAATTGGCCACTCAGGTTGAAGCCGATCAGGCGACAGCCGCACCCACTGCGGAGCCGGATCTGCCGGGGAAGACAGCGTCTACAGATGAGCCGGCTCCGAAAGAAAAAGCCGCCAAGGAGAACCGCGCGAAAAAATTGCCGAAGACAGCCACGAAATCTGGTCAAATCGCGCTCTTTGCCGGTGAGTCTGGGGCAAAGAAGAAACCTGGTGGAAGATCCACTAAACCGGTTAAGTCAGTGGCTCCGCGCAAACCCAAGTAGGACATTATGACGACCAAGACGAAGAAGACGACCCTGGTCGAGAAGAAGCTCATCGGCCTGGCGGACATCGTGATCCAGGCGGCCGATCGATCAAAAGACCCGACGTTTCAGATCCCGATCCGTGCCCTCTCGAATGTGTCCTTCAATGAACGGAAGGGCCTGATCGAGATGGGGAGCAAGAAACAGGAGCGGTCATTTTTCAACGTCGGCATGGCGAAGAAATTTATGCAGACGGTGCTCGTCGCCGATGCCCTCTCCGAATTGCAGCGGGCCGATCTCACGACCTCGCTTCGAGAAATTTATTACCGGACGAAACACACGATTCAAGATTCACACGAGAACACGTTCGATACGCAGGATGAGTCCGACCCGGTGATCGAAGATTTGGAAGTCTCTCTTGCCGCGCTTCGGGAAGAGCTCCATGTGCGTGCAGAGAACAGCGGCAGCATCGTCGGGCCGGTGGTCTTCGGTGATGACGGCGATCGCGTCGATTGTGCCAAGCTGGGCAAAGGTGGATATTCTGTCCCATCAATCGTTGAGCCGGAGTATTTGGAGATCAGGCGATGCACGGCAGATTTCGTGCTGCTTGTCGAAAAGGGCACCCAGTGGAATCGGCTGTCGGAGGATAAGTTCTGGCGGCGCTATAACTGCGTGTTACTGACGGGTAACGGCCAGCCACCCCGCGGCGTCCGTCGCCTTGCAAGACGGCTCCATGAAGAATACAAGCTGCCGGTGTATGTGTTGGTCGATAACGATCCCTGGGGGTACTACATCTATTCGGTCATCAAACAGGGTTCGATCAACCTGGCCTTTGAAAGTCAGCGGATGGCGATTCCCAAAGCCAAGTTCATGGGCTTATCGAGTGCCGACCCGGAGCAGTACGAGCTGCCCCGTAACGTCGGGATCAAATTGAACGACAAAGACATCGCGCGCGCAAAAGAGTTGATGAACTATGAGTGGTTCAAAAAACCAGCTTGGCAAGCGGAGATCAAGCGCATGCTGACGAGCGGATTGAAATACGAACTCGACGCGTTGGCCAATAAAGACTTCCAGTATCTCACCAAGAAATACCTGCCGAAAAAACTTCAGGAACGGGATTGGCTCGATTAACCTTTTCCCTCGAACCGGCAACGACGCATCGGCGATGAAGAGATTGCCTGTCTGGACCGCGCCCCTTCGTGACTGGCAGCAACGAGCTCTGTCGGCGGTCTGTACACATCAGACCAGAGACTTTCTGGCGATGGCCACTCCTGCCGCAGGCAAGACGCGTTTTGCGCTACGCGTCGCGCATGAATTTATGGCGAAACAGGCTGCGGTCCGGGTGCTGGTTGTTTGCCCGACGAATCATCTTCGCACGCAATGGTCGGATGCAGCGGGGAAGATCGGCTTGCAGCTTGATCCGACCCTGACCAACGAACAGGTGGCGGAAGCGCCGGACTATCACGGCGCCGTGGTGACCTACCAGCAGGTCTGTCTGGCCCCGGTGAGCTTCCAGCGAATCTGTAAGAGCAAGAAGACACTGCTCGTCTTCGACGAGCTGCATCACGCCGGCGACGGCAAGAACTGGGGAAAGGCGCTGCGTTCAGCGTTTGACCCGGCGGTGTTCCGGTTGATTCTCTCGGGCACGCCCTTTCGTTCAGATAACAATCCGATTCCGTTTATTCGGTATGAACATGGAGAAAGCCGCGCAGATTTCGCCTATGGCTATACCGATGCGATTCGGGACAGCGTCTGTCGGCCGATCGTCTTCCCGAGCTACGAAGGCGAGCTCAGCTGGTTATCTGATGGCCGTGAGCATCAGGCGACGTTTGAGGATGGACTGACATTCAATCGGCAGAGGGAACGGCTGAAGACAGCATTGCTTCAGGAAACCTGGCTGGGGCCGGTGATCACTGATGCCCATGCCCAATTGACCCGTCTTCGCAAGCAGGAACAACCGGATGCCGGTGGACTGATCGTGTGTATGGATCAGGAACACGCACGGTGGGTGGCGGACCTCGTCGGTCGTATCGTCGGCGCCAAAGCAGCCGTTGCCGTGTCGGACGATCCCGCTGCCTCACGCACGATTGAAGAGTTCGCCGATCACAAAAAGCAGCAGTGGCTAGTGGCGGTCAACATGGTGAGCGAAGGCGTGGATATTCCGCGACTCCGTGTCGGCGTCTATGGCACCAACGTGATCACGGAAATGTACTTCCGACAGGTCGTCGGCCGGTTCGTTCGGATGCAGGAGGGGCTGCCTAAACCACAACGGGCCTGGCTGTATCTACCCAAAGATCCGGTCCTGGTGCACTACGCCAAGCAGATCAAGGCAGAGCGCGATCATGTGTTGGAAGACATCATGCCGGCGGGGCAACGGGACCTCTTCGGCCGCGTCACAGTCTCGACGAACGAATACATGCCGTTGATGGCTGTGGCCAGGGTAGATAGCCTGATCGGTGAAGACGAGACACGAGGGGAGAGCGATGTGGCCGGCGTTTCCGAACCGGCTGTCTCACTCCATGAGCAGAAGCAAAATCTGCGAGATCTTCATCGGCTGCTGGTTGCCGGCGTCGCACGAACGAGCGGAATCGATCATCGAAGGCTCAACGCGGAACTGATCGCGCGCACCGGGAGCCGTGTCGACCAGGCGACGACTGAACAGCTTCGCAAGCGCATTCAATTACTAGAGCGGTGGAAAGAGCGAGGGTATGACGGAAAACGGTGACCGGAATGTATAAGACAAGACAGGCCCCCCATTTGTCTTCGATCTGAGCCCACATTGCTTTGGAGCGTGAAGAAGCGTCATGCGTCCTGAATGCTTGAGGGCAATCTACCGCCGCGCGCTAGCGACCTTTCCTCGCACGGGAGTGAGGTGGCAAGCGTCCGCCGTCAGTTCCATTTTGCCACCAAGTACGTCCAGCAGCTTCTGTAGGGTGCTAAAGGAAGGGAAATAGGCACCACTTTCCAGACGGGCAATCTGCGGCTGTTTCATACCGGTGAGTTTTGCCAACTCCATCTGACTCAACCCACGTCGTTCGCGCAAATTGGCCAGCACCACGGCGATTCCGACCTCTTGCTCCGCCTTCGCCACCGCATCGGCGAATTTCGGGTCTTTCTTGATCTGCTCGTTGATGTATTGTCTATGTGTTTTCATGGTGCATCCTTCCTTTCAGGTCCTCGTACCGTTGTTCCGCGATCATGATGTCTCGAGCACGAAGCTTCTGCCGTTCCTCTGAATCGTGTGGAGAATGACAAACCGCTGACCCACAATGGCCCCATAAAAGAACCGGTATTCATTCCCAGCCCATTCTGGACGCAACTCCCAGATCTTGCCTCGAACATGAGCCGCGATGGAAGGGAGCCTGGTTGCTTAAATGCACGTGTAAGTTGACCTCAAGATGACGTGGTGTTAAAACGCACAAGTGCCACACGACTCCCACCACTTCGTTTTTGAGATTGATCGCGCCATCCGTACGCAGGTTGTTGAAAAGCTGGAAGCATCACCTGAGCTGAAACTGAGTGAAAGCGTAGCTCCGCAGCTTAAGGGAGTGTATGTTCTTTACTGGAAAGGCAAGCTTATCTACGCCGGAAAAGCTTTGCACACTACGCTCAGGAGGCGTTTGGCAGAACATGCAAGAAAAATAGCAGGCCGGAGCAACCTATCTCTAGGCGAAATTACGTGTAGATTTTTGACAATAGATAGTGATTGGTTTGTGAGAGCTGCCGAGGATGCTCTGATAACCAACTATAAGCCATTATGGAACTTAAGCGGTTTCGGTAGCCACGTACCTGGGAAAGGGCGTCCGGGTATTCGAGTGAGCAAATGGGATAAGGACTTTCCGTTGCGCAATCCTAACGCTTCCTGAGAATGACCGCACTTTCATAGAGTGACCCCAAACTCTGCAGGCCGCGTCTCACTGACGATTTCGTAATGCTTGCCCCTACACGCTTTTCTCGGAGAGGGACAATACGTTCAAGACGTAACCCATTTGTCTCTGCAATATCGGCAAGAATTCGATCCGTGGCAATGTTGAGTCCCTGGATAATAGAATTTCCGATAACTACGACTCCAGCGCCACCTCTTCTAAGTACTCTTCTAAGGATCTGCACGAACCGATTGCAGTCATTAAAATAGGTGGTGACATAGTTAGCCCACCCCTCTCCTCCATATGCTCCGGCATCGGTTCGAATCTCTCGAAGTTCCGCGATGAGAGATTTCAGGCCATGGTGCTCACAAGTGAGTGAAATAGGATCGGCATTGCGCACTGTCTGCCAGAACTTGCCAAAATTATCTTCTTCAAGACGATGAAGCTCTCTGGGCGATGTTACTAAAGAGAGCCAAAACAAATGAGGCCTCGTATTGCGAATATAGTGGTAGTTGTTCATGTACGGCGGAGAGGTAATCATTAGATCCACCGATCCACTAGGCAGTTCTCCATTGACCGTGAGGAAATTCTTTGTGTAAACCTCCCGTCTCTCGTTGCCTATGTCCTTTTGATGTAAATGTAACCATCGCACATCAGCTAGGATCTCTTCCAGTTTTTCGTTAACTATGGACGCAACATCAGCGTCCTCTAATAAAGGCTTGCCTGCCCCCGGTCGCGAGGATAGGCTTGGTTCGTAACTATAGTTTGAAACTCCAACAAGCACTGCACCAAGCGCAATTCTGCCAAGGTCGGCTACCTCTCTGGGAGAGTAGGTATCGAGAAGCCGAAGGATATTCAGAATTTGCGGCTCTATTCGTTCAGAAAAGAAAGGAATTCGTGAAACGAATTCGCTTGGTCGATAGCGCTTAAGGTTTAGCTGATGATCCTTCCATAGCTTAGATTCTTGCCGAATGACCTGTATCAGCTCGGCTATTTTAGCGGGCGCGAGTTCAGTAGCAGAGAGCTTTACACGCGCTGCAAGAGATGCGTAGGGATTGATCTCGAAGCCGACGGTGTCATACCCGTGAAGAAGTGCTTCAACAAGAGTTGTGCCCACACCGGCAAACGGATCTAGAACTAGTGGGCGGCGTAGTTTGCTTTGCTTCGGGAGGAACTCTCGGAAAGCATCTTGAATGAATTGTCCACTAAACCCAGCGATCCATGGCACCCATCTATGTATTGGCGCCCTACGGTTTCCCATGAACGCAGGGTCTCGAAATATAGGCTTTGGTTTGGTTGATCGGGAAACGGTAGGCATTGCGGGCGCGAGTCTAACGCAGCATTTAGTAGTGGTCAAGGAACTAATATCCAATATGTCGTTGTATAGATCGAACTGACCGATAGATTCAATAATGTATCCGACGGTTACAATATAAAATCACGCGCTCTACGTCAAGATTTAATTTTTAGACGTGTAGATAGCTGCATCCGGTTAAGTTTGGGTGTGGGATCATGCATTGGTATCTTGACGATTGTAGTCCCTACCGCTGTCACTCGCTGGCTCTTCCGCTTTCGTTCACCGAACGACGGATCTCGCCGCCGTGTTGTAGCGCCCATTCATGCATGGCCGCTAGCACCGGCTCCAGTGACCGCCCGAGCGGTGTCAGCCGATACTCGACGCGGGGAGGGATCTCACCGAAGTCCTCTCGCTCCACCAAGCCGTCGGCCTCCATCTCCTTGAGCTGCTTGGCCAGCGTCCGATGCGTGATGCCGGACAGATCACGTTGGAGCTGATTGAACCGCCGTTTGTCTTGGAGCAGCCAGAAAATAACCATTACCTTCCAACGGCCCGAGATCACATCGAGCGTGATTTCAGTCGGGCAACCGACTTGTTTGGTCATGACAGTATCCTCGAAGACCGTACTTGAGAAGTGTGTGTACCGTGTTTAGTATTTTACACAGGCGCGTCGGAGAATTCCCTCAGCGCGCGCGTCTTCATTTCGGCGTGTAACTGGGAGGTATGAACATGAAGAAGATCGCACAGATCATGCGTGCCAATGGCCGCCACTGGGTCGGCGACGGCTTCCCCGTCCGCTCGCTCTTCTTCTATGGCGGCGATGCGCAGGCTATCAGCCCGTTTCTACTCTTTGATTACGCCGGACCCCACGCGTTTGAGCCGGCAGACAGGCCGCGCGGCGTCGGGCAGCACCCTCATCGCGGTTTTGAGACCGTCACCATCGTGTACGACGGTGAGGTGTCACATCGTGACTCGACGGGCGCAGGCGGCACGATCGGCCCCGGCGATGTGCAGTGGATGACGGCCGCAGGCGGCATTATTCACGAGGAGTTTCATTCCCCGGCCTTCACCAAGACCGGTGGCCCATTCCGGATGGTCCAGTTGTGGGTGAACTTGCCGGCGAAGGACAAAATGGTGCCTCCCGGCTACCAGGCGATTACCGACGCTGACATTCCGGTTGTCGATCTCGACCAGGGCGCCGGCCGCGTGCGTGTCATCGCGGGAAACTTCGCAGGCACGCATGGCCCAGCGCGCACGTTCAGCTCGGTGAATGTCTGGGATATGCGGCTCAATCGAGGCGCTGACATGGTCCTCGACTTGCCTGAAGGTCACACTGCGATGATCGCGGCGCTGTCCGGTCAAGTGACGATCAATGGCAGCGAACAGGCAGGGGAAGCGGAGGTGATCCGTTTCGAGCGGGATGGCTCGAAGGTCAGCATGCATGCCGATGGAGACAGCATCTTGCTGGTGCTGACGGGTGAACCGATCCAAGAGCCGGTTGTCGGCCAAGGCCCCTTCGTCATGAACAGCGCGGCGGAAATCCGCCAAGCCATCGACGACTTCAACCACGGCCGTTTCGGGCAGGTTGCTCACTGAATGGTGTTGCGTCGCCCGATAGCTGCCTCGATCAACGAATGTATGCCGTTAGTGGTCGCGAGGAAATAGTAGGGTCGGATCTTGAGCTGTGCACGGGCATCATGTCGAACCACGGGTTCGATGCACAGGACAAGATCAACGCGGCGCTCGATACTTCTTGGCGAGGTCGTATGACCAACGCGCGGGTGCAGAGCGCTCTACGAGAATTTGTCGCGGCTGAGCAGCAATATCTGAAAGAGCTTCAAGAGTCGGAAGCGGCTGGCCTATGGCTACCGGTCGCCATGGACGAGGATCTGGCGGTGGCTGTAGAGCAACAGCGCGCGCTGCTCGGCCTCATCCGCCTGGGCAGGTTGTCCCGCCTTCCGGTAGAGGTGGCTCAGCAGTGACAACGCCGCCGCCTCCGCAGCGGCATCACGCAGAGTTTGAGAGAGCATGAGCGCGCGCTTCGCTGACTCGACAGCGTCGGTCAGCCGGTCATTTTCCGCATAGAGATACGCAAGCCGGAGTCGTAGCACGGCTCCGACCTGCGCGTCCCGTTCCTGTTCGGCAAGCTGGAGTCCCTCTTCGTAATACCGGCGCGCTTCGGTGGCTCGGTCCAACAGCCACGAAGCCGTTCCCAGCGCCACGACAGCGGCCAGTTCCTGCCGGCGATCCAGGTGCGCGGCTGCCTGCTGACGGACCTGCTGGAGCGTCGACAGACCTGGCTCGCTCGATCCGTCACCCACTTGCAGCAGCCCCAATTGAATCAGTGCCTCATTCCGCCCAGCTTGGTCTTTGGCTCGATCGAATAATGTCACGGCTCGAGCGAGCGACACCTGGGCTTCCTCCAGGTATCCCAATCGAGCTGAGACGCGCCCCGCCACCAAAAGCGCCCGTGCATGGGCGGGTTGATCGGAGGACCGAGCCAGAATGGGAACGGCTTCTTGCAACGCAACATCGGCATCTCGGAATTTGTCTTGGCGTTCGTAGACCCGAGCGATCTTCACCAATGCGACGGCAATGCCTCGCGTCTGTTTCTTGTCGCGAAAGCTCGACAAGGCGAGTTGGTAGTACGTGAGCGATTCGGGAAAGTGCCGTTGAAACTCGTGCGTCTCGCCGATTCGCAACAACTCCTGGCCGCTGAGTGTGTGGTTCGTGGATACGCGCTGAGACAAACTTAACTGCGGGGGAGCCCAGTCAGCACTTGGCGAGAAGGGAAGAAAAAATGCCAGCAAGGCGGCCGCGCTCGATGAATACATGTTTGAAGGATGCGCCTGTTCGATGGAGAGATCAAGCGCGCGCCGCCGCTTCCTTTAGCACGAGCCATCGTAGGAAGGAGTGTTCTCATTTTTGCTTCACGTTCTGCAGGTTGCCCCGCGTGTAAAACAAAAACCCATAGGTCCCCCAGGCAGAGTGAAGGTCGGATCTTGAATCGTGCAATGGCGACAGTATGTGAGTTTGGGACCTTTTTAACGAGTGCTCGTGTCGGATAGCCGGCTCATCCGTGGCTTGTCGACAGGTGCCAACTCAATATCGGCCAACACGCCGCGATGATCAGACGGCCAGAGTGCGTCGCCGTTCGGGAGGCGACCGGGCTGGTCAAATGCCAGACGGCTTGAGCGCACGACCAGACTTTCGTCGCTGTTTCCATGAAACAGAAAAATGAAATCAACACGGCGATCGGCGGTAGGCCATTCGACGTAGATGTTTTGCCAAACGGTCCCGCCGGATACTCCTGGATTCGCGACCCGGAAGGCGTCGATGAATCCAGATTCTTTCTGCCATCCGGTGAGGACCGGGGATTGCTCACCCGTATTCAAGTCGCCCATGAGAATGGCCCGACCTGTTCCTCGATGCTCACGGAACAACTCTCCGACGCGCTGGAGCTGGCATTCGTCTCCTTTCGACGTGTGGGCGGAAAAGACCTGGACTGGTCCGGTCGGCGTATTGATCTCAACCCGCAATAGAATTCGAGGGTCCAGGCGACGTTGGCAGCGCGGCAGGTCGTAGACCTCCGAGGCGACGATCGGATATCGGCTCAAAATGGCCGGTCCCTCTTTGAAGCCGATGGCTGCGGTGATCAGCCGATCTAAGGGGCTGATCCCGAAGATATGTTCGGTTGCAGGAGCGAACACCATCTGATACTCAAGCGCATCGGCGATCCGTTGCGGCACGTTGCCATGCTTCCGACTGTCTGACGCTTCTTGAAGGGCGATCACGTCAGGCTGCAACCGTTGCAGTTCCTGGATGGTCATGTCGAGTCGTTCGGCGAGATGAGTACCGCTCTCGAAGAATCCAGACCATGGTCCATCGTGCAGCAGGTTGTAGGTCAAGACACGCAGCGCGGACTGGTCACCTCGGCTCTCTTCAGCACGAACTGCCGGATTAGAGAGCAACAGTATGCCGGCCAGCCACGGGAGGATGCACAAGACGCGGTTCGCCATCATCAGCGTATACGATACGCTTTCATCCCTCGCCTTTCCACCTTGAATATATAGCGACGTGGCTCGGTGATCGGAGTTGAGCTCGGTGTCGTCCTTGCGCCATCTTTTCAGCGGGTGCTAAGATCTGAACGTCGAATGGTTGGAGATTTGTTCCGGAAACATCATGCCAAACATTACGTTACTTGTGTCGCCCAGTTGCGGAGCCTGCCCCTCGGCGAAAAGCCTCTGGAAGCAGTTGCGTGTGAAGTACAGTTTTTCCTATCGTGAAGTCGATATTACGACGAAAGATGGGCAGGAACTGGCCGATCGCCATTCCGTGCGCGCAGTACCAGCGACCATCATCGACGGACGGCTGACGTTTGTCGGAGTGCCGAGCCGGGAGAGCGCGGAAAAGGCCATTCAATTGAAGATCAAACAGCGGGAAGGATAGCGAGTCATGGACGAAGACGATTTTGAATTGCCGGATCTTCCCCTGCTCGATAAAGGCCCTCCGCCCGATTGCCCGATCTGCGGCGATCCAATGTCGTTCATCGACGGCGATTGGGCCTGCGTCGATTGCAATGGTGAGCTCTTGGGCCCCGAGACCGGGTAGCGTACAATGACCCGCCATGTTGCGGATCATCACCGGTCGATTTCATCCTGATCTTGAATCTGCTCTCGTCGACCATTTTCACCGCGCAAAATCCGAAGACCCCTTCGCGCCGACCGCTTTGGTCGTGCCCACCGCTTCGTTGGCAGACCACCTGAAACGGTTATTGGCCGTTGAATCAGGGTTTCCACTGTTTAATGTCCATGTGCTGACATTGCATCAGTTTGTGTTGCGGCTGCGGGAAGATCTTGCACGAAGCGGCCTATCCCTGTCTCCCATGCAGCTGGTCGACGATTTTTATTTCGAGCAATTTCTCCGGCAAGTGGTACATCGAACGCTTCCCGGCTTGGAACCACTGGCCAGGCTGCCGTCTTCGCCCGGAACCTGGAAAGGACTCTGGGCGACAGTCCGAGACCTGAAGGATGCGGTGGTGGACCCAGCCATCGCGCTGAAGGCCGTGGAGGAAGGTCTTTTCGAAGCGGACGACCGCCCTTGGCTTCAGGCGTTGTTCACGTTGCAAGCAGCCATGATCGAAGGAAGCCGATCGCTCGCGGTCGGCTCGCCGGATGATCTTGCCGTATCGCTCGGGCGGGACTTTTCCCGATCCGTCTTTCTGAACGGGCTGCGGAATCTATTCTTCTACGGGTTCTACGACCTTCTGCAAGCCCAATTATCGTTCTTTGAATCCGTCGTACGGTGCGCGCCGGTGACGCTCTATATCCCCTTAGGGTCCGGTCCGGCCTATGCCTTTTCGCGACGGTTCTTTGAGCGGCATCTCCTGCCGCTTGCTGAAACTCACGAGGATCGGAGTGCGGACTCCGCTCCCGATTCTTTATTCGGCCGAGTCGAGTTGTCCGTCACGAGCGTGATCGGAGCCGAAGAGGAACTGGCGGCCGTGTGCCGCGAGATTTTGACCCTCGTCGAAATCCACGGATATCAGTTTGATGACATCGGTGTGGTGTCGCGGTCATTCGACCCCTACCGGGCCAAACTGCAGTCGGTATTCGATCGGCATTGCATCCCGTTCACCTCCACGGCGGAACAGCCGCTTTTGCGTGAACCGCTGGTGAAGGCGCTGCTGCGGCTGGCGTCGCTGGCGGTGAATGACTTCGAGCAGACCGCGCTCCTGGACGTGATCGCCTCCCCCTTCTACCGAATCAGATCGGCCGATCACCCGGCAGTCGAACGTCGACCGGATGTATGGCGCATGGCTGTCTTGACGCTGGGTATCACCAAAGGAGCCGAAGAATGGGCCCGATTGAAGGCTCCGACCACCCAAACGATTCTTCAGGAAGCTGCGGCTGGTCAAGCGGAAGAAAGCGGAAGAAATCCGGGGGGCTCCGATCCGATGCAAGCGGTCCTGCTGTCAGAATTGGCGACGACTCTGATTCACGACTGTGAGCAGCTGCCGCAGCGAGGATCGATCAGCTGGCTGACTAAGGCGTTTTGTGAGTTGGTCCTCACCCATTTCATTATTCCGGGATGGATGGAGTCGGAGTTCCCATTATCTGATGAGGAAGCGGCATCGGCCCCCGTCGGTTTGTTGGTCAAGGCGGCGATCGACCGGCTGTTGGAACTGGATCTGCTCGACGCCGAGCTCTCGTGGGAAGAGTGGGTGGAACTGTTTCGGCTGGCGCTGGAGGAAACTGCATCTCCCATCGAAAGCGATCCCCATCGAGGGGTACGGGTATTTGATGCGATGGAAGCCCGAGGGATTCGCTTTCGCGCGCTCTTCGTGTTGGGTCTCAACGAACAGATATTTCCGCGCGTGGTCCGCGAAGATCCGTTTTTGCGAGACCGACAGCGTCTCATACTGGGGTCCACGCTGGGATTTTTACTCGAGGAGAAATTGGCAGGCCATGAAGAAGAGCGCCTGCTGTTCGAGGTTCTGAGCGGTGCTGCGTCGAATCGACTCTATCTTTCGTACCAGCGAGCGGACGAAGCCGGGCGCATGATGATCCCGTCACCCTTCGTGGCGGTGGCGCAGCGAGATCCTCGTTTCGTGGACGGCCCCGAACGCATGATCCCACTCCGCTTGACCGAGCGGGTCGCAGCGCACCCGGCCATTCAGGATGTTCTCTCTGCGCGAGATCTCGCCGTGACCATGGTGCTGCGTGGACAGGATGTAGGGCCCCTTCTCGAACACCTTGGGCGGGATCGATCGCTATTTGATCATGGCCTGTCGGTGCAGGAGATTCTGGAGCGGGACGCGCAAGACTTGGGGCCTTTCGATGGGATGGTGGGTATAGGCTCAGGCCCGTTGTCGCCGCCCGATCATCAGAGGTTGTCGCCTACGTCGCTGGAGCGGTATGCGACCTGTCCCTTCCAGTACTTCGCGGAAAAACGGCTGAGTCTGGAGCCGATTCGCGCTCAGCGGGAAGATCACCTTCCGGCGCCCATTCTGGGTACGCTTCTCCATCACACGTTGCGACTATCTTACGAGCGGTTGACGGCCTTGCGATGGCCTGATGATGACCTCGACGTATCGACAGTGCGGGCGACAATCGCCGATGCCGCTGCCGAGGTCTTTGCCTCCCATGCGGCCGTGAGCGGGACAGGACATGCGCTGCTGTGGACCTTGGCGCAGGAGCAGGTTGTGCAATTGGTCGTTCTTGCCGTTGCATCCGATGAAGAGGATTATCGGACGACCGGTTACCGCCCCCAGGGATTTGAAACCGATGCAGAAGGACAGATGTCTTTGGGGGATGGCTCACCAGGCCTCAGCATTCGAGGCACGTTGGATCGGGTCGACGTGCGGACGAATCCGCCGGGCCTTCGCATCGTCGACTATAAGTTCAAGCAAGGCGGCGGCATGAAAACGGAGGATCGCAACTTGGTTCTCGGTGCGGCGAGGGGGTTGCGATTGCAAGCTCCACTGTATGCTTCTATGAGACTGTCGTCACTGCCTTCGCCGGACCAAGTGCAGTTCCTGTATCTTGCCCCACGTTGGGAGCCGCCGGTCGCGCGATCAATCTTTGAACGGGCCGGATTGACGGGGAAGGCCGGAGAGGCCATCACGCAGACGCTCAGGACTCTTGTACAGGGCGTCGAGCGGCAGGAATTTTTCATTCTTCCGGACGCGTATTGCGCCCAGTGTTCGTTCGCCGCTGCGTGTCGGCATCGCGATACGTCGGCCTGGTGGCGGTCCTATCGGTCACCGGAAGCCAGAGGTTTGCGCCGGTTGCGAAAAGTGGGGGTGAGCGATGAGTGAACAGGTTGCGCTGTCCGATGCTCGTGATCGGTTCCTGGCGCAGACCACATGGGATCGGAACGTGGTCGTGATCGCGGGAGCCGGTACCGGCAAAACGACGATTCTCGTCAATCGGATGCTCAATCTTCTGATGCGGGAACCGCAACCACTGGCGATCACCGAGATTGTCGCCTTGACCTTCACCAACAAAGCCGCGTCGGAGATGAAGCAGCGGCTCCGTCGGGAATTGGTCAAACTCGTGGAGCCGACTGACGAGTCGTCTGCAGTCTTTCGCGCGCGCTATCAATTATCGTCGGGCCAGGTGACGGAGCGGGCTGAGGCGGCGCTCTCGCAATTCGAGAAAGCGCAGATCGGCACCTTGCACAGTTTCGCCGCGCACCTCTTGCGATTGCACCCCCTGGAGTCCGGCCTCGATCCCTCGTTTCAAGAAGACGACGGGACCCGGTTTACGGAGCTGTTCGACTCCCGGTGGCAGATCTGGCTGGCTGAGGAACTTGGGAAAACGGGCCGGCGCCATGAGCAGTGGCGGCGGGTGTTGGCCGGAACGAGCCTCGACGACCTGCGGGGCTTAGCGACGGTGCTGGCCGGAGATTCGTTGGATCTCGATGAGCTTGAAAACCAGTGCCGGCCGGATTTGATCGATGACTCCGTTCGCGATTGGTTGACACGTCTCCTGGAGAAAGCCACCGGGCTTCTGGCCGGTCGTGCCAAGGCTAAGCAGTTGAAGGCGGATCAGATGCTGGCCGCCGCCCTTCGCTGCGTGGTTCTGGTGCTGGAGCAAGGCGCGCCGGGAGTCGCTCGGCTAGGCGACGACGACCGTGCGCAATTGGAAAGAGACTTTGGGAAGCCGCCTTTGGGCTGGGATCAACAGGCATTTGCCGAGGCCAAAACCGTGGTATCTGTTGCGCAGAGATTCTTGTCGGTCGATCAGTCGTTCGTCGGCGACCTGCTTGCGCTTCTGCGCCCGTTTCTGGAAGAGGTTCGGCGTTCGTTTCTGACATCCGGATGGATTTCGTTCGATGGGCTCCTCACACGGGCCAAGACGCTGTTGCGCGATCATGTCTCGGTGCGAGCCAGGATCAAGCGCAGTTATCGCGCTGTGCTCGTCGATGAATTCCAGGACACCGATCCGGTGCAATATGAAATCATTCTCTATCTCGTTGAGCAGCTGAACAGTTCGAAGACCGCGTGGCAGGATCTCGAGCTGGAGCCCGGCAAGTTATTCATCGTCGGCGACCCCAAACAATCGATCTATGCCTTTCGCCGCGCCGACATCGAAGCCTTTGAGCGGGTCGTTGCAAAAGTCGTCGCGGGCGGCGGGATCGTCCACTCGCTCGTGACGAACTTTCGCAGCGACGCCGCCGTGCTCTCGGTGGTCAACAACCTGTTCGATCGGCTGTTCGTCGCTCAAGCGCACATCCAGTCGTCGAACGAGCGACTGGATGTGTCCCCTCAACGAAACCGGGAGCTGTCGGCCCCCGGCGTGCAAATCCGGCTGGTCACTGCTGAGCCGGACGAGGAAGAGTTCGACGCGGCCGCCGCCACGCGCGCAGAGGCCGAACAGTTGGCGCGCTGGATCAAAGAGGAATTGCTGAGCGGCACGACGGTCTTTGACCGCGACCGGAAGGCCTGCCCTCTGCAGCCGGGCCACATTGCCTTGATCTTCAGAAAGCTGACGCAGGCCCAGGACTATCTCGACGCGCTCCGCCGCTACGACATCGCGTATCTGACGGACGGTGAGAAGCACTTTTACCGGCGTCAGGAAATCGTCGACCTGGTGAATCTGTTGCGTGTCCTCGACAATCCGCATGACCGCATCGCGCTGGTCGGCCTGTTACGGTCGCCGCTCGGAGGCCTTGAGGATCGAGAACTGCTCGCCCTGCACCGATTAGGTGCCTTGGACATCACGAGACCGGAGGCGCTTTCGGGCTGGTCTCATCCGCAGGCAGAGACCGTAAAAACACTGTACGAGCGCCTGGCCTCGCTCCGCCGGCTTGCGCCGCTTCGACCGGTGCCGGAGGTGCTCGATTTGCTCTTCGAGCGGCTGCCGATCCTCGAACTGGCGGCTGCGTCGCTGCATGGCGAACAGGCTGTGGCGAATCTTTTGAAAGTGCGCGACATGGCCGAGGAGATGGCCGATCGCCCCCATCTCATGCTCACCGGCTTCGTGGATCTGATGATGCAGCGGCTCGAAGATCAGCCGGACGAAGCGGAGAGCGCATTGTCCGAAGCGTCGCTTGACGCGGTGCGCATTTTGACGATCCATAAGGCCAAGGGGCTCGAGTTCCCAGTGGTTATCCTCCCCGGCTTGCATCAAGGGGCGCGTACGCCGCGCCAAGGGCCGGCTGTGCAACATGATTGGTCGAGCCGGTGTTACGGGATCACGGTCGGTCCATATTGCAACCTGGGCTCGGTTCTGGTCGGGAGCAAGATGGCTGCGCGTGAGGAAGCGGAACAACGGCGGCTGCTGTATGTGGGGATGACGAGAGCTCGTGATGCGCTGATGCTGTCGGGAGGTCTTGTACGGAAGCCGGGACGGGATACGGTATTGGCGCTCCTGCATGAGGCGGTCGGCAGCGAGTCCATCATCGAATGCAGCGCCGGTGTGGATATCGGAACCGCCCGCCTGACGTGCACCATCGTTCCGGCAGCAACAGCCGGCCGCCGGAGACCCCGCAAGGCCGTGTCGCCTGTTGCGGCACCGTCGCCACCGCCGTTGGTCGATCGGTATGCCGATCGCAGTGGGCGCCGCACCGAACTCCGCAGCATGCCACGGAAGGTGACCCCATCGTTAACAGGGCATGGCCGGCCGCTTGTTCGTGTGCCGCGAAGCCGGGAGTCGGTCGCAAATGATCATGCGCGACTCATCGGCATCTGCACCCACGCGCTTCTTGAACGTTGGGACTTCACCAGTGCCACGCCGCCGTTCAAGACGGACATTGAATCGGTCTGTCGTTCGTATATCCCGACCGGAACAAATTGTTTGGACATCGTGCGGGATGAGTTGGCCTCGATCGTCGATTCGTTCCAGTCGTCGGAATTCTATCGGCGCATGCGGAACGCCGCCATCCTGGGACGGGAAATTCCCTTCGTCATTCCATGGGGAGATGGACAGGTTATGGAGGGTGTCATCGACCTGATGTACCGCCGCGAAGGGAAACTCTGGATCGCGGACTATAAAACCGATCGGATTGCAGCTGAGGAAGCTCCGGCACGAGCGCTACAGTACGAGCCGCAGGCGACGGCCTATCGAGCCGCAGTCGCGCGGTGCTTCGGGGGCGAAACCGCCTCGTTCGAGTTCGTCTTTTTGCGGCCGGGCGTGCGGGTGGAGCTGTAGAGGAGCGATCTGAACATGGCCGTCAATCGACGCCGAGACATTTCACCCGACGCGTTCGAACAGCTGGTTCAACAGGCAATTGCTGATTTGCCGCCCCCATATGCCAAGCTGATGGAAGCGATCGCCGTCATGGTAGAGGAGGAACCGCCGGAAGAGGTGTTGAGGGATCTGGATCTGGACCGCGGAGACGACTTGCTCGGCTTGTATCAAGGTCAATCGTTGGCATCTGATTCATTCTTCAGAACGGGAGGGGAATCCCCGCCACGGATTTCCATCTATCGCGGACCGATCCTCCGACTGTGTGAGAGTCCGGAAGAAGTGGTGCGGGAAGTGCGCGACACGGTCGTTCACGAACTGGGCCACCATGTCGGATTAGACGATGATGACATGCCCTACTAAGGTTCAGTGACGAGAATTGAGTGCTGAGCTGAAAATGCCAGGAAATTCTTCGCTCAGCACTCATCACTGTCCAGCGCGCGCGACCTTCTGCCTTGCTCTTTGGTAGCCCAAGAGAAGCATGACGGCTCCAAGCAGCACCATGGGCAAGGAGAGGAGTTGGCCCATGGTGACCGGTCCCAAGATAAACCCCAAGTGCTGATCAGGTTCACGGAAGAGTTCAATGATCAGTCGGCTGATGCCGTACCCGGTGATGAAACTCCAAAAGACTGTGCCGGGCGGGGTCGGACGTCGATCGATCCACCACAACGTTGTGAACAAGACAACGCCTTCCAACGTGGCCTCATACAATTGCGAGGGATGGCGGCAAACAGGCCCCCCTGCCGGAAAGACCATGCACCAGTCCACGTCGGTCGACCTTCCGAAGAGTTCACCATTGATAAAATTCCCGATCCGACCGAACCCTAAGCCGATCGGTGTGACGCAGGCAGCCAAGTCGGCGATGGTATAGGCAGGAATTCCTTGCCTGCGGCTGAACCAGATCAGCGCCAGGATGGTTCCGAGGAGCCCACCGTGGAAGGACATGCCTCCTTCCCAGACCGCGAGGAGTTTCAGAGGGTTTTGGCTGTAGTAGGAGAAGTTGTAAAAGAGCGTATAGCCGATCCGTCCACCGAGAAACACGCCGAACGCCGCGTAAACGACCATGTCATAGATCTGGTCCTTCCTGATCGCCAACTCTTTACGGGCGACTTTGTGTTGAATAAGGAAGTACGCCGCGGTCAAGCCGATCAGGTACATCAGCCCGTACCACCGCAGTTGAATGGGACCCAGAGCCACAAGAACCGGGTCGATGTTTGGGTAGGGAATGGCGGCTGGGGAACCCATTACAGCGCTTTCCGAATCGTCCTTCTTGAGAGGGTGCTCATAGCTTGAAAGGAACCCGATCTAACATACGCAGTGCCCTTTGCGACCTGCGGCAAAACTTGCCGCAGGATCATACGGTGGCTCACTTGTCAATGCAAGCGCGCCAAAGATTAGAACCGGTTAAAGTTTGACTCCGGAAAATCGGCTTCCATGGCTGATTGACAAGCATGTACGAATCGAAAGTGTTGGTTTTCTGAAACGACTGTGGTTTGGTCTGTCGAGAAAAAGAGACCAAAAATTAGTCACCTTTAATTGCCAAAAAACGCTCCTTACTGTTTTACGCGGGAATCCTCTCCCCTACGAATATTCTTCTCTTGGCACAGAGCATGCTCAATGACTTTGGTATCGAAAGAGTTCCTAAACGATCTTCCGGCTCATTCACCATCATGAGGAGGTTCACCATGTCGGAGCAGGGGAATCAGGTCGCCAAGGCAGCAGCATTCATCGCCGGTGGGGCGGTCATCGGAGCGGGACTCGGGCTCCTCTTCGCTCCACAGACGGGTGTGGAAACTCGTCGAAGCATCGGCCGCTATGCCCGTAAGGCACAGGTGCAAACCAGCCGATGGGGCCGGGCGATCAAGTCCGGGGTGGAGGAAGCGCTGGACCGCAAATCTGCAAAAGGGAAGAGTTGTGGGGAAGAGCGGCCGCAACTGACCGCGGTGTTGAACTAAGCTTCTCGACGATCATCGGTAGCAGGTCACCCCGTCGCGCTCCTCTGTCGGCACGGGCTGTCTGCTACCGATGGTCCGAGGGGATCTGAATACTGATGGCCCCGGCCAGTTCTCCTACTTGAGCACCCTCTCTCGGATAGCCGGAAATGTCCAGGATTCCTTTGGGATTCCCGTGGCAGGTGAGGCAATCCTCTGAATAGTAGATCGGCATCATGGTTCTGAGTAGTCTTCCACCGTCGATCCATTCGACAATCGACGTGGTCAAGGCCGGCTGGTTCGCAAGTCGCTTCAGCACTGTTTCTTCATACGTATCCGGAGCATTCTTTAAGTTCCTCGGGTCGAGGGTCGTCTGCTTCATCGTGACCTTCGATCGCTTCGAGAACTTCCTCGCAGCCTGACTGCCGAACGAGGCCGGGATGAAATTCTTGTATCCGATGCCCCGTTGGTTGATCACCAACTGAGCGTCCGCCACCGCCTCTTTGCTTGCCAGAAGCAGCATGCTCAACAGATCCTTGGTCGGGGAAGGTAGCGAGGATGGAGGATGTTTCAAGTTAATGTGTGTCCGCTGGAAAAACTCATCGATGACCAGTCCTTCAAAGACCTCCGGAGTGAATCCCTTGTCGGCCTTCCCCGGATCGTTGATCAACGATTGATTTCGTTCGACGACGACGCGCCCTGCATTGAGGAATGTCGCGAGGAGCTCTGCGGTCTGTTCAATCTCGCTGTGTGAGGTCTGTGCCCAGACGCTCTGTGACCATATGAGCAGGAAGGCCAGGCTGAGAGATGGACATGCTTTCGAGAGAACGATCATGAACACCTGCGCTTTCTCATTGTTCCCCCGCCAGACGACACTGCCCTTGATCGTAATGCTGGGGAACTTGCGTGATCTCCAGGGGCAGCCCTTCTACTGTCGCCCGCCTAGTAGGCGCGTATTCTGCGCCCACCCATCTCCGGTGCATGTGCTTCAGCCGTCCGGACTCTTCCAGGCGAAACAGCAGATTGTTCAAGAACCATTGTAACTTCTTGTGGTCGTCGCTTGTCACGATGGAAAGATCCTCATGCGTCAGAATCAAGGGGGTGCCGTCGTTCTGTCTCAGGAGCCGCCAATCTTGCCAGACCCGTTTCGTCACATACTCCAGGATGGAATGATTGGTCAGGATGACATCGATATTCAGGTCCTTCGTTTCCACCGAGGCGGGAAGCGAATCGCAGATGACCATGCGGATTCGCTTGAGATTGGCTTCGGCGTACAAATGAGAAGATCGTCCCTTCTGAACGGCGACGGTCAATCCGGCAAAACCTTCCTGGACGGCCGCGAGCGTATCCAACTTTCCGTTCTGCTTGCGAAATTGAGCCCATACACGTTCAGCGACTTCGGGCTTTTGGATGATGGCTCCGATACCATCTTCATGAAAATAAGGAGGTGAAAACCACAAGCCCGGAGGATTTGCGCCGGGAACGGTTCCGCTGACGGACGAGATGAACAAATCCAGCTGTCCTTCGTTCATTTTGATGAATAGATCGGGAAAGCGAGTGAGGTATAGGACCGGAACGATAGGCATCGCCCCGCCGCAATGCGCGGTCAACGCGTCGGCTATTTCTCGGATGAGTTCGACATCCAGGCCCGTGACGCGAATGCCTTCGTCAGTATACACGGCTGGAAAGACAAACGGGCGAAACGGCTCGACGGAAATGCCGACACGTAGCCGCGCGCGAGAGCAGATCGACGACATTTCATCATGCGTCAGCGGGTGGATGAGTTCAACGGCATCGTACACCAGGCCGCATCCTTGCAGAAGCATGCTCAGCGTCGCTAGGACAAGCGAACCACAGAATTTCTTGATGGCACTAAGGCTCACGCCTCATCTCCTCCATGGCTTGATATGTCGCAAAGAGCACGCATCATCGGCTTAAAACCGAACGCCGATGGTGAAGAGCCATTGTCGTGACAAGTCGGACTTGCCCTGAAAATCAACTTCGAAGCGTGTGTACTGAAGGCCCATATCGACGGAAAACCCCTGAGCGACAGGGAATCGCACACCGATCTGTCCCCCGTACAGATAGCCTGGCGATAGAGCTCCTCTCCCCGGCAGAGTGCCTCCCAGGATCGCGCCGACGTACGGCACCGCCCTATGCTCCAGCGGCCCGAACAGGATGTGTCGCAGGATGCGATTAATCGGTTTGCCGCTTGGGAAATCCAATAGATCGATGAAATTATTCCAACGCGGGTTCGTGTACAAAGAATGTTGGTCGGTGATAAACGTAGGCGTATGGTGGCTGTAATATTGGTAGATGCCTCTCAATTCGAGGGGGCCATAGCGTAGAGCGGTGATTCCGGCTTGAACTGCGATGATTCTGCGAGTGGGACCAAAGGAGCGATCGTTGAATGACACGTCGAAACTGAACGGACGAAGCGGAAGAATATCGAGAACCGCTTCTTGACCTACCGCTTCACTGGGCATCGCCATGGCGAGCACCAAAAGAGCAACCGCATAACGTGAAACGTGTGTCCGCAGCTGGCCACCTCACTATTTTTCGCCGCTTCGCTGATGCCCTATCAGCCGTCGCATTGTAGCCCAGTCTCGTCATCATTTACATGGTCATGGGTAAGTAAAGGGCTCCGAGAAAAGTGGCTGTACACCGTAGTCGCTGTGTTAAAATCCGCCTCTCGCCGGAGTGGCGGAACAGGCAGACGCAAGGGACTTAAAATCCCTCGGGCTCAAAAGGCCCGTACCGGTTC
>CABVRX010000014.1 GCA_902500825.1 uncultured Nitrospira sp. | reverse complement strand
ACCAATGGTTATCCACGACACCCACTAATCCGGACGTGCCCAGTGCGTCGGCGGCGGGAGAATTCACGTTGATCACGACGCCCGTCGGCGTTTTGACGCGGGTCCAGAGCAGAAACAGCCGGCGCTGGCCCTGCGCCATGGTCGCCCCATATTCGCCGACCGCTTCCGAGCCTCGTTCCAAGAGAACGACGCGGCCGTTGTCACTATAGACATCGCTGTTGAGGACACAGGTCGCCATGCCAGCGACTTCATTGATCACCCGCACGTTCAAGGCGCAGTCGATCGCTCGGCCTTTCGGTAAGATCAGATTGCGATCGCCCAACATGCCGGCCTGGATTTTTGGCGTATCGGACGGCGTGAGGAGTCCGCCGATGGGACCGGCGCCGCTCGCAGCAGGCCCAGGTGGAGCCGGCATCGCGACGCTCGTCACGCCGAGTGGAATAGTCCCGCCAGCATATCCAATCGACGGTAGGACCGCGCTCGGCGGCTCTCCCGCCGTCCCGCTGGCCGGGATCCCTGCTTGGGCGCTCAGCATGGTGCTGGGCTCCATTCCGTCCGCCTGTTTCGTGCCGGCCAACAGATCGCGCACCAAGGAGATGGCCGCTTCTGGTCCCGTTCCTCCTTGTTGGGAGCGTGGGACTATCGTGCCGGGCTGGTGATTCGTCAGGATGACTTCCCCGCCGTACCGGCTGGAAGAGGACCGCCTGCCCAGCGAGGCGGCATTGCCTTGTTCATTCTCAGCACCGAGCACAGGCGGTCGGCTCCTGTCTTTGCGTGCGCTCCGTCCATCTGAGAGCATCCCATGATCGGCGGATGCGACGGACGACCCGCTCATGCGAGACAGCGTTTCCGTCCTGTTCGGGAGCGGAACGGGATCGGTCTCGAACACCCGCTTGAGCCCCACTTGTGCCGGTTTATTCTCGACCTTTGCGGCCTGTTCCTCTTTCGTGATCTCCGCCTTGCGCTTGGCGTTCCACGTATTGGCCGCCACGATCAATCCCATCACGACGACGATGGCCATCACGACGAGGACAGCGACGCGCGCGGCCGTCTGGTTCGGTCCACCGGCGCGGGCGTTGACCGAGACAATCCCATCCATGATGTGGGCCTTCTGTTCAGCTTGAGCCGTCGATGCTGGTGATGTGTCCATCCTCTGCCGCTTCCTTTCAGCGCAATGTCCGACTGACTCCGGAGACCGTCGTCCCCTCGACCGTGGGCACCCCGGTGCTGTCGTACGCGTCATTCCAGATTCCGACGACGGCCTCGCCCAACCGCAACACAAACCGCCGTCCCATCCGTTGCACCACCGCGAGATCCTTCTCCATGTGGAAATTGATGCGGGTTTCTTCACTCTGCGGGGACAGGTAGAAAATAGCCGGAATCTCGCGATTCGGCGGAAAGACGAAGTAGGTGAACCGGCCGTCATCAAACACGAGGGCCGGCGCGATATCCTCTCCCCCTGGGAGCACCTCCATCGAATAGCGCCAATTGCGCGGCTCCGGGATAAAAGCGTCCAGGCGCTCGGTCAAGGTGCGTGCTTCCTCACGGACTCTGGTTGCACGGTGGACAGCCGCTTGCGCCGCCCTCACCGTGGCAGGATTGGGTAGGACCAGCGGATGCCGGAAGATCACGCGATACATCGGCTCCTCTTTCCCCTTGTGTGCCGACGCAGTCTTTTGTCCTCGTCCGAGCCGATTGTCTCCCACGACGGTGAACTCCAAGCTGTAATCCCGTTTATCGGTGCGGATCTCCAGATTGTTATGAGTCGCCTGGTCTTTGGGCTTGACCCAGACTTGATTGGTTCCGACATCGGCCCGGATGCACCACTCCGCCTCCGGCTTCGCGCAATCTCCGAGCAAGCCGCTGCCTGCGATGACGATGCGTTCGTCTTCGCCCAGTACAATGCGGGTGACGATCCCACGACGCACCGTCACCCGCGTCACTTCATCCTTGTGATAGGTCACATACCGTACGCGCTGATCGCCGTCGCCTGGCGCCGGGATCTCCGCCGCGTCGGAGGAGACGACAGCCCATAGCAGCACCATCATGACCACGCATAGAATCGACAGGCTGTGTTTCCACGTGACGTCCATTAACATGTGCCTTTCTATTTCCCTTCGACCATGGTGAGAACCGAGGTCGATGGCGTGATCGTTCCGATCTCCGCGTCCACCCGATAGCTCGTGACCTTGTAGCCGAGCGGGTTCTGAATCAGATCCTTTTCCTGTCCCTTCATCGAGAGGCGGTACTCGTAGGAGAGCGTCGCAATGAAGTAGTGCGGCGGCTCGACCGTGTGGGATTCCGTCCGCTTGGCCTGCTTTTCGAATCTCACCGTCGCTTTCGGGCCGACTGCGTCGCTATGGACGGTGACACTCAACACCTTCACGCGCCATTCCATGCCGGTCCCCAACTGCTTATCCCTGGCGTTCGTTCCGTCATACAGACTCGCATAGTCGCGTCCGACCTCATCTGTGCTCATGGAGAGCACCGTGTCGTAGTCGGCTTGGAGCAGCCGGTAGTAATACGATTCCCTGGCGATCACGTATTTTTGCGTCCAATGTTTATCGAGCAGTTCCTGATAGCCCAGCACGGTCCGATCGTCTGCCGCGCTCACCAGTTCGACATTGCCCGTGGCCCGATCGATCGCGAAGACATAGGGCACGGTGGTCTTGAACGGAGCGAGACAGGCGATGCCCATTCCAAGCGTGAGGGCCAGGACGCAGGCCGTACCGGCGACCCACCAGGCCTTTCGTTCCGACGATTCCAGGCGCATGCGCCAGTCCGCGTCCCAGTCCCGGCCTTGATCGAAGAATTGCGGCTCATTCGCTGTGCATACCACTGATGGGTTCGCCATGGTGTCGTTTCTCTTGTCTTTGTGATCGTGTTTCATGAGAAGCCTAGGGCGTCCAGGGAGCCATGTGATCGAAGGTCCGCGACGTACCGGGCGCCAACATCTTGAGCACGCGCTCTTGCTGCTCCTGTTGCGCAGCCTTTTCTTCCGCTTCGATGAGCGATTTCATCGTCATGATCCGGTTCGTGTCATTGCCCACCTGCGCTTGCTCGGCGGCGATCCGGCCATTGAGGTCCAGACTCGCTTTTTCGTCCTCGGTTGTATTGAGGCGGTTCATCAACGATCGGATCTGGTGCATCCGGCCTTCCAACATCTGATAGGTGTTCGCGTAGTAGGCCTGACTTTGTGGTGTTTGATTCAGCATGTTCTGGCAGATCCGCAGGGCGTCGCCGGTCTTGCCTTCGCAGTTATAGAGCATGCGATTGTTCCTGATGATCTGGGCTGCGGCGGTCAGTCCATACACGCCGCCATACCGAATAGCCTGATACACGGCGTTGACGTCGGAGGGGACGACGCCGGCCATGGTGAGATTGTTCAAGAGACTGCCCATGTTCCGTGAGCCGGTGATCGCGGTAATTTGCTGCTGGGCTTGGAGGATCTGTTGCTGCATCTGCTGGAACTGTTGAATCCAGGCCAACGCTTGGAGCACCGATTGGACCAGGTTCGCCGAATCGATGACGGGAATCCCTGCCGCTGGAGCCTGTGATGCCGGCCCCCCGAGCACCATCACAACAATCCCAACCGCAGCCATTGTCTGTTTCACTCGTGACATCCTTACTCCTTTGGTGAGACGCCTCGTCGCAACCGCTCGAACGAGGCGCGTTGATAGAGGTCGCTGCCTGGCGTGCCGCTCAGCGCAGGAAGAACGTTCATCAAGGCTTGGGCGGCACCGGTTCGAGGTCTGCTCAAGGAGCCTCCTGCAGAGCCGAGGGCCCAGGCCGTCGTGAGACGACTCGTCAGACTGGACGTAGCCCCCTGCCACAGCATCCATGCGCCTCTCGTCGCATCGCCGCCCGGGTTTCCCAAGGACAAGCCTCCGGCCAAACTCGCCGCCAGCGATGAGATATGAAGCAAGACATAGGCGGCAGTCACGGAGAGAAAGAACAGGCCGACGACATCCGCCAGGATGGACGCCGTGGAATAGGCGTTCAGAATGTGGACGCAGGCGTTCCGCAGCAGGCTTGCGAGAAACGTGATGACCGCCATGATGAGGACATTGGTGAAGACGGTGACCAACGAACTGGACAGCCAATTCTCCGCATAGCGTTGCGTGACCGGAAACATGGCGCAGAAGATGAAGGCCGGGCCGACCGAAAGCAGGAGAGCGAGGCTCACCTTCGCGACGAGAAAGATCCCCATGGCGACGAAGGCCATCACGATTGATGCGGCGGCACAGATGCCCCCGGCGATGAACAGCGAGAATTGCGGCATTAATCCCGAGCTGGCTTCGCTGAACAGTGTTTCCATGAGAGTGGTAAAGGGGGCCGCCATCCGATCGATCGTCCCTCCCATCGACAGCACCCCGCCAAACGCGTACCCAAAAGCTTCTTGGATCCCGTCCAACCCCTCCTTGACCAGGCTGCGATATTGCGGCCCGTTTAACGCCAGGCCCGCGATGAGCGCCACCCGAAACCACCGCCACACCAGCGCCGAGACGGTCTCCTGGACATCGCCTCGCACCACTTGGAAGCCGGTCCACATCACGTAGACAGTCACGGCCGTCACGGCGAGCGGCGTGAGCACGGCAATGACGGCATCGCTGTAGGTGATGACATAGCGATCCAACGCGTTGTTCACCGACTGCTCCAGATAGCTCGCCATCCCCATGGGCTTCTCTCCTCTTGGAACTAGGCCGGTCCTGTCCCTTGTGTCCGGATGAGGCGTTTCCTCGCCGCGATGCGCTCATGGAATAGAGGGAGCCATGCTGCCGGCTCGTCGCCTACTTCCTCTCTGATCTGATCCAGCACCGCGATGTTGTCGGTCGAGCCGGAGAGCACCTGCAAGAGGTCGGGCATCCCGCCCAGGTCGAATTGCACGATGGCCGAGTCCTGTCCCTGCTTGACGAGAAAGAGGCGGCTCGTCTCGCCCAGATTCTTGATGATGTGAAATTCCGCCTCCGTCACTTTGAAGCCCTGCACGTAGTCCTCATGGTCGGCGCGCGGATTGGGCAAGAAGATTTGGGTGACGCTTTGCTCCACCATCGTTTTGCCGATGGGGTGTCCCAGCACATCCGAGGGCGATTGCGTCACAAAGACGCCCAGCCCGGATTGTTTCCGGATGGTTTTCTGTTTGTTAAAGGCGAAGTCCGAGAACATCGGGTCTTGGAGCGGCTTCCAAAATTCTTCCATGACATAGATGAAGGGCTCGCCCGTGATCAGCCGTTCAGTGAGATGAAGCAGATAGGCCATGATCGGGGTCCGCACTTCGGGATCATCCAGGAATTCCGTGTAGTCGTAGCCGAACAGGCGAGCGCTGCTCACCTCGTGGATCTCGTTCGGGTTGTCGAAGACCCAGCCCAGCGGGTGGCCACGGGTCCATCGTTTCAACCGCGCCCGCACGCTCTGATCACCGGCGGCCGGGAGGTTCTGGAGGAGAAGGGAGAGACAACGCAGCTCGGGGGAGACCGACTCGCTCATCACCGTCCGCACCGCATGACCGATCTCGGTCTGTTCCTTCGCGGTCAATACTGGAATGTCGTCACCGGGATGTTTCACGAGCTGGGCCACGAGCTGCTCGCAGAATTGCCAATTGTCGGGACTCGGCTCGGCCTGAAAGGGATTGAAGCCGGTCGGTATCCCGCGCTTGAGGGCGCGGTATCGGCCGCCCATAGCCCTGATCCCGATCTCCGCGCCGCGATCTTTATCGAACACGACGCAGCGGAGCCCCTGGTACTTGGTTGCAAAGGCCAACAAGGAGAGTTCCAGTGCGGTTTTGCCCACGCCCGTGCTGCCGCAGATGAAGGTGTTGCCGGGATATTTTTCATCGCGGGAATCGCGATCCTCGGGAGACGCGTGGAAATTAAAGTAGTACGGCTGTCCGCTCGGTGTTTTAAAGAGGGCCACCGCTTCGCCCCAGGGATTGCCGGATCGTTTTCCGCGCGCGAAGTTATGCAAGGGACTCAGGCAGGCGAAGTTGCGGCTGGTAAGAATCGCCTCGCGCGGCCGCAGGCTCCAGTTGCCTGGAATTTGAGAGAACCAGGCACATTCCGGGATCACATCGACACGCGCCATTTTGAACCCCGGCCCATCTTGAAAGACGGCCCGGGCGTCGGCGAGCGCGGTGCTCACTGCCTCCATCGTCTGGCCGAAGATCGCCAAACTGTAGTGGTACTGGCCAAGATCGATGAGGCCGCTCTGCAGATCGTCCGCGGCCTGATCCATCTGCTCGATCTCGCGCACCGCCGCATCTTCCGAGGCGATTAAGTGCCCCTTCTGGGTGGTCAGCGCCTTCAGCGCCGCGCGCTTGTTCAGGAACGAAAAGCTTTGAGTCTCGATGTATTCGTCGTCGCTGTAGAGCAGGCCATTATTCATGCCCGGCTCGGAGAACTGCGGGTATTCCTGCATATCCAGGAACCCGGCGAATTTCCGTTCGCGCGGGTGCCAGATTTCCACCATCCCGATCCGGTCGCCGAAATGCAGGCGTGAGGTCGGCAGATAGGAGGCGAGCGGCGCGCGACGCAGGGGAATTTCCTCCCACACTCCATTGATGAGGTAGCTCAGAAAGGCCAGCTGGTCCGAGTAGACGATATCCTGCTTCGTGTAGGTGCCGAGGCGCGTCGGCCCGTAGCGGCTTAAGCTCGCCTCCAGCTGCTTCCCCATGTCTTCCAGGATGGTGAGCTGTTCCGTCTCCTGATCCCGTCGTTGTGCGAGGGTTCGCATGCTCATCCGGCTGAAGAAGCTCGCCACCTTAGAGGGAGCGGGCCGGTACAGCAGGGACAGATACAATTCCGTCGCCATTTGCCGATGTTCGTCAAAGGATTGGTAGTACCGGTCGCTTAAAGTTTGGCAAAAGGTATTTGAAGAGGTCCCGTGCAACCGCTCCGCCACGACGCGTCGGAGTTTATGGGACCAGACCGCGAAGGAGCCGCCACCCAAGGATCGGAGAAACTGATGTAGCCCTTCTTTCCGCAACAGCACCTCGGTTCTATCTGATGTTTCGAAGGGGATGCCCTCCACCTTCCAACAGGCCAGGTACTCACCTCCGGTCAGTTTGATCACGGTCGGCGTGATCGCCGTGCCCAGCGGAATATAGTCACTCGCGGGAATCTGGGCGGCGGCGGCGTGCCTCACGGCTTTACGCGTTCTCATGGCTTGTGTCCGTTCATGTGACAATGCTGAGCCGTGCATGACCGACAATACTGTTTCTTTATGAACGTCGTCTTTCCCATGTCAGTGGACCATAGGAGATGGCGCCCCAGGTGACTCGACTCGGTCCGTGCCGGAGTCGCATCCGCGCCCGCATCATCACCTGGCGCAAGCGTTGATCGTCGGTCTTCGTCGTCTGGCGCATCCACAACACAATGGGAATCGCGATTAAGATCAAACTCAGAGAGACATAGCCGCTCACGAGGTAATACAGCCAGACCGCCAACAGAAGTGTCAGGCCGCCGATCAGAATCAGCGGGACGATCGGCACGCCGCCCAACATCGCGGGCCTCGTGCAGCCGGTAAAAATAGGATCGCGAAAGCCCTCCATGCTAGTTCAGCAGCCAGGCCGCAATGCCCGCCGCTCCGCCCACTAACACGCCGCCGATCACGACATTGCTCACGTCGGACCATTGAGCATGGCTGAAGGCCATCTTGAACCCCGCCCACATGATGGCGACGGTAAAGAGCGTCACCGCCACACTCGTGAGCACCGTTTGGACATTCTGCATCACCGTGTTCACCTTGGTGATCTGAGCCCAGGCCGGGTTCGACTCCAAAAGGACCGCCACTCCGAGCAGCCACGACGCGGCGGTGATTAGGCGCCTGTCCACCACGCCGACCACTCCACAAGTCTTTCCGTCTGGTCTCCTCGCCCCTATCCCCGTCGTCATCTGGTTCTCCATGCTCCGCTCCTTTGTGTGATGAGGTTCACCGGCTGATATCCAACTATGATTATTTGGTGTCCATAACAGCATATTTGGTTTCGGCGCTATTCAACGACGCAATCCCTTCGCGCTCGCCATTCATGTCCTTCACCCACTACGCGGCGCGCGTGAAGAGAGTCTCGTAGTTCCAGGCAACGGTTTGCTAAACCCTGTCCGCAGGCGTCCAGGCAACGCGGGCTGCAGTCGGGCTGGGCTTCGTACTCATAGCTGGTCTCGAAGAGAACAACGGTCATGACTCGGCTCTCACTAAGAATTATGTTGTCCGAAGTTCGCTGGGCGGGGAGACTTGTAGTGAGGTTCAGTTTTTAAGTCAAGATGGTGAGGACTACGTAGGTCAGTGCAATGATGATTCGAGGGCCTCACAAAGGCGAGATGAGCAGCGGCCAATCACACCGTATTCGATGTAACGTTACGATCGGCAGACGACCGTCATGATGGGAATTTTGAAGAGGCGTTGGCCAGTCCGCACCGCTGCATCCAGACGGGTAAAGGCACGCGGTACGCGCGGTTCGCGCCGCGTCGCCAAAAACCATTCCTGCGTCTTTCCCTGGACGAGCACACTGAGCCGGTAACGTTTCTTCCCCACGCTCCATATCGTGACCGCCTCCACGCCCGCCACATGCGCGAGGTGCCGGAGAAATTCTTGCTGCGCACACAACAGAGATGTTGGCATAGACATCGATCGAATTGGCTGTTTCATCTGCGCGAGCCGCTCACCGCGAGTATGGCCGCGCCGATATATAGCCCGCCGCGTCGGCGAGCGCAAGGTGGATGCCGCCTTCAGCCTAGCTCTGTGTTGCGCTGACCATCTGTCTCACTGGCACCCTCGTGCGACCGTGACGAGTCCTCGAGGTCAGGATCTTTCCGAGCCTGTGACGATCTCAGGTTCCGGTTGGGTCGCATGTGCTTTTCCCTGCCTCATCCACTCGCCGTCCGGTGTGCCCTGTGTCCGCGACTCGACGTGGTGCTTCCGTAGCCTGGTCCGCTCGGCCGGTCTGCGCGGTTCCTGGCTCTGCTGCACTGGCCACGCCCGCCTGACGTCGCGGCATGCCCACTGCCCGCCGCAGAGCCAGCCGCGGCCAGCCCGCCCCGCTTCGCCACCTCCTGCCGTGTGTCTGGGCTCTCCACCCTGTGTGAGAGAGCCACATTCACACTTACATAGGAGGTTTCACCATGGCTACTCAGATCTCACGTCCCGTCCAATCGTTTCAGTGCGCCACCGTCCGTGCGTCGATCTGGAGGAATGAGGGCAAGCGCGGCGCGTTTCATGCCATCACGCTGTCCCGTACGTTTATGGATGCCGAGGGACAGCCGAGGAGCGCCGGCTCGTTTGGCCAGCATGACCTTTCGGCTATCAAGACCGTTGTCGCCCAGGCCGAACGGTGGATTCGTGAGCACGCGGCGTAACGCGACTCATAGCTGCCTCTGGTCTTCAGGCCAGAGGCAGCGCCTCGTGCCGCACGACGAGGCGGTGCGAGCACTCGTTACGTCGGCACGGAAAGACGATGGAAGCGGGACATGTATCATCAGCTGCGCCGGCTCGACCGCCCAGAAACTCTTGACGCAGTGAACGAGACGTCGATCTGTTCATGGTGCTCCTTGCAACAAGAAGAACTTACCGGCAGCAGATGATGGATGACGAGTCGGTTTGCTCAGTAGAGCTGCGCAAGTCCAGCGCGGATGGGATCAGGCACGTTGGGTTGATTCGCGATCGCCGTGAGGAAAGAAGGATCGTCAGCGACCGTGAGCGGGTCCAGTGCAATGGACTGGAGAATCGTCGAGAGCGGCGCGGCGGCGCGGGTCGTGACGAGTCGTGGTCCCGTGAAATCGCGCGGGCCGTTCAATGGGAGTCGTGGGCGCTGGTCGACTCCGGTATACTGGATTTCATCGAGCGCGAGCGACCACACAACCGGCTCCGGCGCGTCGAGTGCCGCCCGTCTCGCTTTTTGTGACTTCGGCTTCTCGAGTTCACGCGCCAGCTTGGGAAGGTCGTGGAAGGCTTTTCTCAAAGCACTTCGGGCCTTACTCAGGGACACGTTGGCCACATCAGGGTCGGCAGTGACCTGTTCGAGGAACAACTGACGTGTTTCACCACCCACGCGCAGCGCCTGACCGTTCGCACCGAGTGCGCTCATCAACTCGGGGATACCGTACCGCGCCACGCCGTTAATCATCACCAACCGGATTGAGGTCTCCTTGGTCTGAATGAGTGCCTCGTACGGATCGCCTCCATTTCTTTCTATCACGATCACATCGGCGCGTTTCCCTGGTTCCAACGTGCCGAGCGCCTTCTGCCACTTCAGGATGGCTGCGGCGCCCCGCGTGGCCATGGCCACCACATCACGTGCGCTGAACCCTCCTGTCAGCATGTGCTGCGAATAGAGCCATGCCACCTTTAGTTCGCCAAGCAAATTTTTGCTGCCGGAAGGCGACCAGTCACTGCCGAGGCCGATGCGCACCCCCGCTTGCTTGGCTGCGTCCACGCGCGCAGTCGCTCCGTAGAGTAGCAGGTTGCTAAGCGGTGACCACACCATGGCTGCCCCATGCTGCGCGAGCACGTCGAAATCCTGTGGCAACAGCCCCGCTGCATGGATGGCGGCGAATCGCTCGTTGAGCGCCCACTGGTTTGGCGCGACTTGGAGCGCGAGAAAATGCCGACGCGCTACCGAGTTGTCTTCGTCCGACGGGGTCAACCCTTCGCTGAGGTGTAAAAGAAAACACCGATTTCTATCTTTCTCTTTCTTCAGCCGCGCCAGGAACGCCCGCGCATCTTTAGCCTCTATATCAGGGATGCGTCCCTGAGCCTCGAAGAGGTCAGGGTCTTCGGTCTGCTCGACGTTGCGCACAATCCCGCGATAGAAGCGCTGGACTCCGGCGTTGCTGCTGAGCATGATTCCTTGACTCGTCGTGACACCTCCGAGTAGACACTTGCATTCGACATACCGCACGAGCGGAGCCAGCAGCGAAGGCTTGCCTTGGGCATCGCGGTATTTGCCGATGACGCTCATGGGTCCACTAATGAGCTTGCGGTAATCGGAGTGGTCGGGCCACTGGCCACGGTGCTGAAATCGCTTCGGGACCGGACTCCATAACGGCAGCGCGTTATAGCTGAGGTGGTTGTGCAGCTCGATCAAGCCTGGGAAGAGTGTTCCGCCGGTCTCCACGACCGGCACATGGTCGAAGCCGGCCGGCGCAGGTTGGGCACGGTCCTGCACAGCGACGATGACACCTTGGTCGATAAACAGGACTGAGTCGGTCTTGACGGTGAGCGCATCGTCCATCGTGACGACGCGTCCTGCCAAGGCGAACTTCGGGCCGGTCAGCGGATCGATGAGCTCCGGCTTCCGCGCCTTCTTGGCTGTCTTCTGTGTGACGGCTCGCCGTGCTGACGTACTATCTGCGAGTGGATACCAGCGGCGTTGCGCGTCCGTCATGTCACGATCCCCTTCGGAACCGTGATGGTGATATTGCGCCGCTTTGCTTTGACATCCGTGCCCACTCGTCTGGCCCAGTTGTCTTGTTCCCGCATCCAGGATGGCAGTCCCGGTGGAAAATCAATATCAGTGATCGGGACCTTGTCTCCTGGCTGCCACGAATCACCATAGAGCTGCAATGGCTTGGGTTGGTCTGGATGGATGATGGCCGGATGCAGTGTTTCGAGTGCGGCATTCCACTTCTTCAACATGGCTTTTGTCGCAGCGCGTAGCTTTGTTTTATCCCCATTGGATGAACTTTCAGGCTGGGTCGGATGGGTCATAGGGACATAGGTCACGTGAGTGAGCTGTCCCTCCGGCGTCGATGTCCATGTTTTCCACGCCTCATCCGCCAGTATTCCTAGAGCAATCACGGCTTCCACGTGCTGATTGACCAAGAGAGCCTTCAACCACCGGTGCCGGTAGTCAATCAATTCAGGCCGCTTTCTGTTTTTGGCGCTCACGCTCCCATACATACTGTACAGAAACGCGTTGATCATAACGTAGCTCCGGTCAATGCCGAGTTTCGCCAGAAACCCTTGGACACGCTGCCCTGCTTCGCCGACCAGGATCCGTCGCACGATGGTTTCGTTCTGGGCTGGATCCTGCCCAATCACTACAATGCGTGCGGACCCATCCAGCCGGCCCCGGTGGAAGATCGGTCCCCATTCAACCCTGAAATCATCGGCCGGATAGACAGTCGTATCGGGATAGCGCTCGCATAAGTCCTTGAACGGTTCCTGGGCATAGCCTGGATCGAATGCATGTTCCATTGGTTTCCTCCTCGGGCGACACGGAGCGAAGGATGCCTTATCGTTCAAGTGGTGTCAATACTACTACTTAGCGAGCTGTCCAGCGCTCAGGGTGCTCTGCCTAGGACACGTTCTGACTCGCAGAACTACACGCGGCTTTCTGAGCTATGGCAACACGGATGAAAATATCGCTGACGCCGTTCGATCTCCGTCTCTTGGCTGAAGATCCGGCCGCGCCGCATTCATCCAGGTCTCCTCGTGACTCTCCACGCACCCTTGCAGCCCTTTCTGATCCATTCCCGGCAACGGTCCCGTGAGCTGAGTTCCTGCCTCATCGCCATGACAACAGGTGTGTCGGCGTCAACACCCTCCGTTGAGCAAATTGCTTGTGCCATGTCGGGGCCATGGCCTGCCGTGCGTCGGCTCCGTTCGCACCGCCCGCGCCAGCACGGACTGGCACGGTCGCCGCTGTGTCCGTCCGCCTCCCCTTTTCCGGCAGCCTCGTCCCGTCACCTCCTGTTGACCTGCACCGGCGCTCCTCTCTCTTCGAGAGCGCCGGTCGGTTCAACATCAAGGAGGTGTCACATGGCCAAACAATCACTCAACGGAGTCGCCGCTTCATGTTTCATTCCACGTTACAAAGTCTGCGTCGTACCGGACGGCGGCCACACAGGGCCACGGGTCGTGATCCGTGATTCCGCCGCTGCAGCCATCGCGCTGCGCCCCTGCTTTGTCGGACTCGATCGCGAGCAGTTCGTCGTCTGTTGTCTTGATGCCAAACATGCGATCATCGGCGTCAACGTCGTTTCAATCGGCTCACTCACCCTGAGCATCGTGCATCCTCGCGAAGTGTTCAAACCGGCCATCCTCCTGAACTCCTGTGCGATCATCGCCGCTCACAATCACCCATCCGGCGATTCCACACCGAGCATCGAGGATCGAACGCTCACCACACGACTTCGGGAGGCTGGTGAATTGCTCGGCATCAGGCTGCTCGACCACCTCGTTCTCGGTGAGGACAGCTTCTACAGCTTTGGGGATGAAGGCTGGCCGCTGTGAAGTCACGGTCATAGTCATAATAACGCCGGCTTCGATGGACCTTCCTATAGCACATGCCAGCCCACGTGCATCCTCGCTCTGTCTGTCGCTAATTTCGAAATGCGTGATGGGCAGATTCGGTCCCTCTCAGGCCGCCACAATCAGTTGTGGTCTGCTCCTGAGGCTGCGGATGCCTAAAAACTAGGCAAGATGCTGAACAGGCCATGAATCGCAGTGATGCTTGCGCATCACTCGACTTGTTCACAAGGTTATCCTCAAAACATGGGGACGACGGGCTAAGCTTATGACCCAGCTTTTGTTCTGCGTTCCCTTCTAGGCGTACGGTCATGAGACGGTGTCCACAGCGGGATGTCTCCATGCCTTCGTCCCGCGCAGGTCGTGTAAATGCTTAATTGGTTGAGCGGTGAGCGGATCAATTGATGAGGGCGGGTCACGAGGCTTTTTTCATGGCCTCTAGCCCGTAGGTGATAAAGATCCGCATTAGTACTTGATACGGAATGCCTTGTTCCTTGGCGACCACTTTCAGTCCACGGATGGTGCGCTCCTCCAAGGCGACACTCGTCGGCCTCCGTTTGGCATGCTTGTAGCGTTTCATTGCGCCCACGATCCGTTCGGCATCAAGCACAAACGGCTCTTCATAGCTCTTCAAAGATTTGACGCGCCACCGTGTCATATTGAGCACGCTCCTTTCGATGTGCGGGCCGCGCGCTGATGACGCGCACGCACCCGTGGCGGAAAACAAACGCAATCTGTAGAACCCGTCCCTGAGCAGTGGGACCAATCACGCCGCACCGCTGCTCTGGGACCGGCGGCGACACTTGAATACCCAAAGGGATGGCTCGTTTCACACGAAACACACTTTCGACTTCTTCGACCGAGACATCGTGTTTCGTCCGACTCTTGGTACGATTCCCGGCGTCCCATTCGAAGCCAAACACGGTGGTTTCGAGCAACCACGCCAACAACCACTCCACAAACATCCATTGGGCCATACGACACTATCATCACACTATGATAACACTATCGTGATGTGCGGTGCCAATCAGAGACCGAGTGACACGAAGCTGACGCCAGAGACCATAACAATACCACGGTCAATGACACTGCAGGGGAAAAAGGAAGCTGGGAAACCATCCGACCGAGGCAGTACGACCGTCACGATGCTGACCGCCATCTTATCTTCATGGGGACCAGGGATGTTAAACACCATGAAGCACATCTATCCGAAAACCCACATGAAGAGTCCTGGACCAATGAGTGGTTGGCGCGTCCGTTCCAAATCAAAACTGTCCTTTCGCCTGTCTGTCCTCCAGGCCCGAACTCCATATTTCCGCACAATCCCAGCGGAGATCGAGACGCGCTTGCGTGTCAGCCCGCCACAGTGAGGATTCGCCTCATAATTCCCCCCTTCTCTACCCGTCTCGCCCTGTCGCTGTTTGCTATAGTCGTGAATCAAGCCAGCTGCCCGCCGTTCATGCGGCAGGCTGGTCGGGCTTTTAGCCTGCGGGGCCGCACAGGCCGCGCCAGAGCAGAGAGGCTCTGTCACGGGTGATCCTGTGCAATCCGGCCCCTGCGGCACGCCCGCCGTCCTCCCGCTCCGTCCTCCTTGTTCCCTTCGGGTTGAGTTGGCTCTCCCCCGCTCGTGAGAGAGCCAACATCAACTTCGAACAAGGAGGACCACATGAAAACCTGTACTGGCACCGACAACAATCAACACAAGGGAATCTCGCGACAGGACGTGTATACCCGTGTCACTGACCGGATCGTGGCTGACCTAGAAAAGGGGGTCCGCACATGGATGAAGCCATGGAATGCCGAACATGCGGCCGGACAGATCATTCGCCCACTACGGCACAGTGGAGTTCCCTACTCCGGTATCAATATCCTGATGCTCTGGAGCGCAGCCCAAGCCGCAGGCTTTGCCGCGCCCATCTGGATGACCTTCAAGCAGGCTTTAGAATTGAAGGCCCATGTGCGCAAAGGCGAGAAAGGCTCGCTCGTGATTTATGCGAATTCCATCACGCGCAAGGAAACGGATGAGGCAACCGGCGATGAAACCGAGCGCGATATCCACTTCATGAAGGGCTATACGGTGTTCAACGTCGAGCAGATTGAAGGACTACCAGTTCACTACTACGCCAAGCCCGAACCGCGCTTTACGTCCGTGCAGCGGATCGAGCATGCGGAAAGTTTCTTTCGTAATCTGCAGGCTGATATCCGCCATGGCGGAATACAAGCGTATTACGCGCAGGAACCTGATTACATCCGTATGCCGCCCTTCGAGACGTTTCGCGATGCGCCGAGCTATTATGCCACGCTCGCCCATGAGTCCACGCACTGGACTAAGCATCCTTCGCGTCTTGCCCGCGACTTCGGACGCAAGAAATGGGGCGATGAAGGCTATGCCGAGGAAGAACTCGTCGCCGAGCTGAGCTCAGCCTTCCTGTGCGCCGATCTGGAGCTGGCTCTGACGCCCCGTCAGGATCATGCGTCCTATCTCGCCCATTGGCTGACCGTCCTGAAAGCTGACAAGCGCGCCATCTTCCGGGCCGCCGCCCATGCCCAACGCGCCGCTGACTTTATCCATAGTTTCCAGCCACGGATTTTCACAGATGCAGCCTGAATGGAGGCATCCCATGGCTGTCATAGACCTTTCACTGCTGCGGGATGAGATCCACCCGGACTGGTATCGATCCCAAGAGGCGCAGATCGAACTGCAAGCCTTTGGGGAAACGCTGAATGCAATGGGCACGGCGTGCTGCAGGCATAGGAGCGGATTGAGATGTGAGCTGCCCGGTCAAACTCAATAGAAGGCCGCCGACACAATAGTCCGTACCGAACGAATGGCATGCCTTGGCACCGAGTTGTTTCTACGCCCTGGGCGGGGGAAGCTCACCGAATTCCGACTGGCATAGATGCGCCTACCCCACCGCGAAGAGGCGATCCAAGCAGGCCTCGACGAACTCAAGCACACATTTGCAACTGTACACGACTGGAAAGGCTCCTCAACTTATTCGCTGCCCCCTAGGACGATCCGTATGATCGCGCGGCTGAACCGGTAGCTTTACGGTTCGCGACATATGGTCCTCTTCTGAGCCACATCCCGCCGCTCCGTCCTTGATACGCCGCATGTCATGAGCTTTTTTTGTGACGCCATCCGGTGAGGCCGACCGGCTCTCAACCTGCGGGCTGCGTCGATCACGCCAGCCAGCTGTCATTCCTCCGCTCATCGCCCTCCGGCCCGCCGGCTACGGCCTTCACCTCCGCTCCTCCTTTGACCGTCTCCGTTGGCTCTCCACGGTTTGTGAGAGAGCCAACTACATCTCACATTCAAAGGAGGACACATCATGGCTACTCATAAAAAACCCTTTCACACGCTTCGCAGCGGCGGCATGCAAGCCGCGATCTGGCTCAATGACGGGATCAAAGGGCCGTTCTTCTCCACGACTTTTTCCCGCTCGTTCAAGGATCGCACCGGGGCCTGGCGCAACGCCAGCTCCTTCGGCTTTAGCGACCTTAAGGCGCTCACGGACCTGATGCTTCACGCTCGGGAATGGATCGCCTCTCGCGGCGGGACGCCGCGCTGAAGCGCGGCATTGCAGACAAGAGCCTCGGGCCTCCTGGCCCGGGGCTTTTTTTATGCTCTGCGCAGTTTCAAGACTTGCCATGACCGGTAGGTTTTCGCGCGGGGAGCCGGCAGGCGTCTCCATGCCTGCGGTCCCGCACAGGCCGCGCCAGCGAGCTGTCACGGGTGACCCTGTGCAATCCGGGCCCTGCGGCATGCCCTCTCGCTCCCACGCCTGTCTCCGTTTTCTCTCGGGTTGAGTTTGCTCACCAGCGTTCCTTGAGAAAGCAACCATCAACTTCGAAAAAGGAGGTCACAGATGAACACCTACCAATCACTCACCAACGCGCTGACAACCCTTCTCGGCGCCGATACGGCTGTCCGGATCAGAGTCGACGGGGTACATGCCCCTGTCGATCGAGCGATCGGCACCTCCGCCGACGACAACCGTCTCATTGCTCTCTGCCACTATGGCGAACAGAACGGCGATCTCATGCGTGATCCAGAAATAGTCTTTGAACTCATGACTGACGTCGAACCGTCCATGGCCGAACCGTTGTCGTTCCAGCTATTTCAAGAGGAATGACGAGGGCATGCGACTGGTGTCATCACCGCATCTATGATTGACGGAAACGCTCCTGGAGTCCAAGAAGTGACAGGCTCAGCTCATTTCGCTTTCGTGAGGAGTTCTTTCAGCTTGTTATACCCAGGGGCGTCCGGGTGACAGTAATATTCGGTCAGGGATCCCTGGCTGTTTCGAATTGAGATACGAAAGCTCTTGCCATGCGCCTCGATTTTCACCGTTTCCGCAATATTGATATAGAGATCCGGATTCACTTGCACGATATTGTCCATCACTCCTCCATCCACGCTACAACTGACCAACCTCAACCATCGGATTATGGGATATCTGAGATGTGCAGCTTACTGTGCCATCCAAATTATCTCTTCTTAGCTGAACCTCTATCAAGGCGTTTTACCAGTTCCCCATTAGGTTGTCCCACACGAAATACTGCAACACTAAACGGAGGTTATCTGAAAACAGAAATGGTCGATCGATGTGCCGAGCTATGCGAGCGTCATGCCCCCCAGCATGCTTTATGTGGCCCTTGCGCTGAGGAATGTCGCCGATGCGCAAGCACCTGTCGAGCTGGTTCATAATTGTATAACGAGTTATCGGTTTTCTCATGAAGTTCTAAACAGCACGTTGCGAGTCCGAGTCAGCCACCGTACCGAAGTAAACCATTACTGTGGAATGACACCTCGGATCTTGAAACAATATCTCTACCAAGCCTCTCGTACATCAAGGCGTGGAGATCTTAGTCTATGTGAAGAGTCGCAGATTTAAGGTGGTACATTTCCGCGCGAACCCGAAGATCTCGAATACCATAGGTGCCTCTAGCGGCTTCCGAACAGCCGATTATCAATTCACAAAGCAGCATAGCTCACCCAGGATTTTATACTCCCTATTACTGATCCGCATTGATGCGTTGCTTTTCCAATGTCGGGAGGATTTGACTCAGCACATCCTCGGTAATGGTGTACAGAGCGTAGGCATGCTCGACCATTTGGTTGGCATAGAGGCGGCCGATCGGCGCCTCGACCTTCAACGCGATGCTCGTCTGCTTATTCGGTTCAATCGTAATCGTCTGCACAATGTCTTCCCTGACATAGGGATGCCAGACCTTCACCTGATAGGTCCCGGGTGGAATACCGCTCAACTCGAACCGTCCTTCATGATCGGCTATGGCATAGTAGGGATGATCTGCGACCAACGCCCAGCTCTCCATGTACGGATGGAAGCCGCATTGCATGGTGAAAATCTTCCGGTCTCTCGTCATCTTGACCGATTGAGTGATGGTCTTTCCTTCGTAGTGCTGGTGAACACGGGTGCTCAACCCGGCTTCATGAGGATATCGTTGACTGATCGGCAATGGAACATTGAACAAGACGCGAGGCCCTAAGTTCGAGGTCTCATAGGCTTGAATGTCGTGCATAGCAGGGTCCATGTTCACGACGAGGACATTGTGCTGATCGCGCACGATGTTGATGAACGGCCGAAAGCGGCAATCAATGGCTTCGATCCTCGGCGGCGTATACTCTTCGAACGGTTTCCCCTTGTCGATCCCTTCAAGATACACGACCACGCGGCGAAATTCTCCCTTCGGGCCGATATCAAAAGGCTGCAGTAATCGCCACCCTTTGCCATCCGAAATCCGCCCGCAGTAGACTGGGTCCGGCACGGTCGTGAGATTGTACCCCTTCGGCATCGGCACTTTGCCATCGAGATGGACGGTACCCGAAAGCGAGCCACTCTCGGCAAGAGGAATCTCTTCATAGGCTCTAATGTCCGGCGCCGATATAAGGCATAGCCCATACGCACACACGACGGTCAACTTTTGACGTACGGTCATTTTCATCACTGCCTCCTTACACAAGGTTGTGAATCATCCCCTCATCATCATGCCGCTTCGTCGAGATGAATGACCGCCGTGGGACTCATCGAATTGACGGGGTCTGCAATATCCGTCCAGATATTGTATTGAACCATTCGAGACTGGAGAAAACACAAGCTGACATACTGGCCTGCTGAAATCCTTACAATATCCTTCATCGCTCCGTACCATGTCTTGAACCCCCTTTCACAACCTGCCTGTTGCATCGGCTTAACACTCAGAAATCCGAGATAGATGGGGACCGAGAGGTCGTTGTGCCACCGAATTTCCTCACCGACGACCGCATATAATTCAGCGGGAGTGATGGAGTGCTGGCCGTTGATATGGATGTCATGAACTCGAAGCGGCATGACCGCCTTCGGGAATATCGTACAGCCGACTAATATTACTAAGAGCAAGGGAATAGAGCTGCCTGTGCGTTTCAACATGATCACCATCCTTGAACGCCTTGAAGGTACATATAAAGTACGAAGAGAGGACGGTCCGCCACAACTCAGGCTCGCCGCCTGAAGCGGCCACCGTGCGCTCTCACCATCCTCTTCAATCAACTGTTTTCGTTTGTGCTAACAAACCTTCTGGAGGAGAGAAACTCAACGAGCTTGTGGGGGATCATTGCCATGGCGAAACAAGCAGCTATGGTGAAAGAAAGTATACTCTGGAGAACAGCCGCGATAAGATATGACGCCTAGCATTCCACTTTCTCAAGCTGCCGAACCGTCACCTTTCAATAGAATCGCCGTATACTCAATATATCGTGATGGCACCCGAAAGAAAACCGCCGGAGCCAACAAAGTTGCTCGACCATGCCCGTAAAGGTGATGTCGTTATCGTCCGCTCCTAGTTCATCAAAGAACAAGCCACAAGACCAGATCCCCCTGATGTGAAATAGATTTATGAAACAGCCAAGCGGTAGTGTTTATGCGGCTTCGTGAATTGTTGCAAAAGTTACCACTTATGAAACAGGGGAAAGTCGAGCCGATGTGCAGTGAAAAAGTATCCAGCTAGATTTAGAAGCGCGTTGCAAATTCATTCAGCCATTCGGGCATGGCAGTGAGGATGGCAGTTTCAAGCAGCTTGTCGAGTCCGCTCAGGAGCAGCGCCCCCGTTGCAAGAAGCACGACGCCTAACGCCACCTTACCGCCTTGGCCAGTGGCCAGCATGCGTCCGCGCCAGCGCAGTAAGACTTCACGCGAGAGTATCCCGAGCAGCAACAACGGGACTACCGAGCCAATGGCGAACAACAGCATTGTCAGTGTGACCTGACCCAGATTGCGGCCTTGCGCGGCCAGTACGGAGGCCGCGCCCAGAGTCGGGCCGACGCAAGGAATCCAGACCGCCCCAAGCAACAAGCCGAGGCCGAACTGTCCCGCTAGACCGCTCCTTTCCTTCCCGCCAAAGCGCGCTTGTACCCAATTAGTAATCGGACTGGCAGCCATGGAGAGGTGGGTCTGTAAGGAAGGCCATACCAGCACCGCGCCTACCGCAATTAACAGAAGCGATCCTGCTATGCGGAACTTCTCGCTGTCGAGTCCCAACGAGAAGCCAATCAGCGCGACAAAGAGACCGATGCCAAGGAAGCTTAGCGCAAGTCCGCCGGTAAGGGCGAGCGGGCCGAGCCGATGATGGGACACGGCTGTGCCCAACACGATTGGCAGCAGCGGAAGTACGCACGGCGAAAAGATGGACACGAGTCCTGCAAGAAATGCCAGCGTATAGGAAAGCGATTCCATTGTTACAGTGCCTTGCGTATCAATGCTTCGATGGCCGCGCGACGCGTGATACCAACCGCGCGCGCGACTTCTTTCTTGTCCTTGAACACGATGAGCGTGCTTTGCTTGTGAACCTTCAACGGACGCAACGCGTCTTTCTGCATGTCGTAATCGACCTCAAAAATGGTGAGGTTTTTGAAATCGGGCATCTGTGCCAGTGCCGCGACAATAGGTTTTTGTGCCCGGCATTCGCCGCACCATGGCGCGGTGACATGGACGAGCACTGGACCGCCCGCGTCGATGGTGGTTTGAAACCTCTTCTGGTCGTAGGAAAACCGCTCGGCGGCAAATGTGTTCACGGTCGAGAGCGCGAGGACGGCAAAACTAAGAATCAGCGTGCGAATTGTCATGACAACACCTCCACAGGTTTGCTGAGGCTGGGATGTGAATGCTGCGCGAGGTTCGGGGCGAACTGTGCGAAGAGCAGATCAGCAGCCTTGCGCGCCTCTTCCGGTACGGTGATGACCACATGAATGCCGTGTGAATCTTCCCCAATATCGAATTGCAGGAATTCACAACAGGCTTGTTCTTCACGTACTAACTGGCGTACCTCGGAAGCAGCCTCCGGGGTGTAACTCAGGTGCAGCCGCAAGTCCTCCCGCCGCGCCGCTTGCAGCGTCCGCGCCGAGAGTTCATGAATGCGGGCCACACGCGTCCTGAAATCACTCGGCGTCAGCGTACAGCGGATTGGGGTCGTATCGGCAGTGTCTAAAGCCGTCGCATCGGCGCAGCCGCAGGAAGCCAGTGGCTTCGTACAGGATGAGGGCTGGCGCCTGAACAGAACCCATCCGGCGATTCCCATCGCCAGCAATGCGGCCACATACCACGCTTCGATGGAGTTGAGGAAAGTCAGCACTGCCCACCCTGCAAGCAGGGGAATGACGAACGGCAAGAGGCAGCAGGCCGCGCAGCCCACTCCCACGGCCAACATTTTGCTCGAAGTTTTCATGCCAGTAGCCTCCTCCAATTTAGTGCTTGCCGATATGTTACAACCTCAAGTAACTTGAGATACAAGGGATAAAAACATGCATAATCACAGTAGAACGATTGGATGGCTTGCGACTCAGACAGGCTGCTCCGTGCCGACCATCCGCTATTATGAAGAAATCGGGCTCTTGCCTGCAGCCACGCGGCGGGAAGGGGGGCACCGAGTCTATAGCGATGCGGATTTGCGGCGACTCGCCTTCATCCGCCGCTGCCGGGATTTCGGATTCCCGATTGTGCACATCCGGGAATTGGTGGGCCTTGTCGGAGCGCCGGAGCGTGACTGCACGGCAGCCCGCGATGTCGCGCAGCTACATCTCACCGAAGTGCGCCGCAAGCTGAAAGAATGGCGTGCGCTGGAACGCAGCCTGAACGCATTCGTCGAAAATTGCACGGCGCAGTGTGCGGGCGGACCGGCGGGCGAATGCGTCATCCTTGAAGACCTCGCTATGCCATCATCGGTCGCCTGCTGCGGGTCAGAAACAGCACCAGTTACGAATTGCTGCGGACCGGCAACCGTTTCAGAACCCGAACATAGACCAGTTCAGATAGCAACTCGACGACCGTCTGGGTCACGATAACCGCTGGAATGACTGGAACGCCGCCCGGAATGACAAAGGCGAACGGCATAACAACGAGTGAATTGCGCGTGGCGGCGCTGAACGCCACCGCGAGGGCAGCGGGCTGGTTAACGCGCAGCGCCTGCGCCACAAACCATCCACACAGCGGAGCCACCACAGCATATGCGATATAAATCGGCAGGGCGGCCAGCGCGGCCGTGGACGCATCGCCAACGCGCGGCATCACGCTAGCCAGCACGAGAAACAACACCACCGCTGTCGATGGCACGGGCAAGACGGAAAGCAACGCGTTCAGCCTCGCCATTGGCTCGGCACGTGCGGCGGCAGCCTGCACGATACCCGCCACAATCAATGGTATGGCGATCAGCCAGATGAACGCATTGATGAACGGCTCTGGCCGTATAAGCTGCCTGACATCTGAACCGAGCAGCAGCCCCAGATACACCGGCAACAGGAGCATCTGAAGAATCAGCAGCAGCGGTGTTGCGGCAAGGAGCGTTTTGGCATCACCTTCTCCAAGATGCGTGAAGGTCACCACGTAATCAATGCACGGCGCCAGCAAGACCAGCAGAACCGCCAGCCGCAGCAGCGGCTCAGGGGGAAGGAACCGGGCGAGGAGGGCAGCGACCATCGGCATCAATACAAAATTCACGAGTATCAGACACAGAAGGAAGCGCTTGTTCAAAAATGACTTCGGTAAGTCCGAGAGCGGAATCTGCAGGAAGGTCAAAAACAGCATCAGCGCCAGTGCAGGATTGATAAACGACTCCAGAACCGTTGCTTGCGGCAACGCAAGCGCCACAGCGACACCTGCAGCAATAAATAGGAAATATATGGCGACCTGTCGCCTCTCCAGTAACGTGCGGATGTCATCGAGCATGCTTGGCCTCCGGAAAGTTGGTGCGCAGATGCTACCACCTCAAGGAACTTGAGGTTCAAGCGATAAAATGAAAGCGAGTTCCTGACGAGTCAGAAACGTGCTTCGCGCCGGTTCCCTTGCAGCATCGATACATGTTGCTTCTGAGCAGCACGTTTCGATGCGCTCATGAAAAGGTATTTTCAAGACGAAAGGCTTTGACTAATTACTTATGAAACAGGGGGAAAGATGTCCTCAAGGCCATAAAACAGTGTTTGACAAGTCGTATAATGTACTGTACAGTTTCAATGTGTACAGTAACAAGGAGAGGTGGCATGCCCAGAGTAGCAGTTGAAGATAATGAGCGGATGTCCTTCCGAATCCACTCTGAGGAAAAGGCACTGTTGCTGCGTGCTATTGCCTATGCTCATATCGACCTCACTGAGTTTGTAGTACGGAATGCTGTGCAAGCCGCAAAAGCGGTGATTGCTCAGGCTGAACAGGTTTCCCTGTCCGAGCGCGATAGCCTGCGCGTATTAGATGCTCTCGAACATCCTCCTGCGCCAAATGCAAAGCTACTGGCGGCTGCCCGTGCTTTGCCTAGATGACCATTCCTCCATGGCACGAAGAGCCGATTGCAAAACAGCATAATCGGGAAGCGTTTGATTGTGGCGATGCAGACCTCAATGATTTTCTGCGCCGTCATGCCCGCCAAACGCATGAGCAGGGCGGGGCGAAAACTTTCCTTGCGGTAAGGGATGATAACGCGGCAGTGGTTCTAGGTTCCTACTGCCTCAGTCCTGCTTCTGTAGAATTTTCCCGCGCCCCTGATGTGGTAAAGCGTGGACTCGCGCGGCATGATGTTCCCGTGTTCCGCCTTGGTCGGCTGGCTGTAGACCAATCCCTGCAAGGGGAGGGGCTAGGCGGGCAATTGCTCTTATCTGCTGGTCGGCGGTGCCTCCGCGCTTCTCAGGAAGTTGGAGGCGTGGCCTTGCTGATTGATGCCAAGAATGAAGGTGTAGCGCAGTGGTATGCCAGCTATGGCGCGTTGCCGCTTCTGGATACGCCTCTTTCCCTGCTTTTGCCTTTGGCAACCATCCAAAAGGCTTTAGAATCCACCAACAAACTATAATTCAGTCATGACGCACGCGATGCCGTGGGTTGCGCCATGAAAGGAGTGATATGGCAGACGTACTGCTTCAATCGGTTCTGACGTGCCCGCAGTGCCAGAACGCTGTGGAAGAAACAATGCCGACAGACGCATGTTTACAGGTTTACGAATGCCCGCAATGTAAAGCGGTGCTGCGGCGAAAAGACGGGGATTGCTGCGTATTCTGTTCTTATGGCTCGGTAAAATGCCCGCCCGTGCAGATGCAAGAATGAAACGTCATGGCAAGCCGGTAGGCAGCCAGAAAATACAGAAGGCGTTCGAATACATTATGAACGGGGAGTCCAAAGAATAATGGCGGCGCCCACCAGAGAAACGGCGGCACCAAGCATATCCCAATGATCAGGGCGGATGCCTTCCACTGCCCAAAGCCACCCGAGCGTGGTCGCGATGTAGATACCTCCATAGACGGCATAGGCGCGCCCTGCATACTCTGCGGGACTCAGGGAGAGTAACCATGCGAACAATGCGAGGGAAAGCAGGCCGGGCAACAGCCAGAGAATGGATTTGGCTTCCCGGTACAAAACCAAAAGGCAAAACACCCGGCGATTTCAGCAATGGCCGCCGCGATATAGATTAAAAGTGTGAACATACACTCCTGCCTAGCCTGTTTCAGTCATACCAAGCACAAACTTTCCCAAAAGCTGATATTTGTCAAGGTGCAGGTGAGGACTGGGCTTTCGCTAAATCTGTAGCGGGCTGGTTTTGATAGTTGGTGAATAATTTGTCGCGTAGCCAAAACGCGACACTCACCAGAGAAATGAGAACCGGAACCTCGACTAGTGGGCCGATAACGGTGGCGAACGCGACGGAAGAACTGAGTCCGAACGCGGCAACAGCCACGGCGATAGCCAGCTCAAAGTTATTGCTGGCCGCCGTAAAGCTCGTCGCGGTCGTCCTGCCGTAATCAGCTCCTAGAGCCTTGCCCATCAGGAAACTGATAAAGAACATCACCACAAAATAAATCGCGAGCGGAATGGCAATCCGCAGCACATCAAGCGGCAACTCCATCACCATACCGCCTTTAAGGGAAAACATCGCAAAGATGGTACACAACAACGCTATCAAGGTGAGCGGCGCAATCTTCGGCAAGAATTTCTGCTCATACCAGTCGCGGCCTTTCTGCCGCATGAGCACCATGCGGGACAGGAATCCGGCGAAAAAAGGAATGCCGAGGTAGATGAACACGCTTTCGGCCACGGTGCGGAAGCTGACATCGACAATCTGACCACTTAAGCCCAACAGCGGCGGCAGCACGCTGATAAACAGCCAGGCATAGACGGTAAAGGATAACAGTTGAAACACGCTGTTGAAGGCCACCAGCGCGGCGGCATATTGGTTGTCGCCCTCGGCCAAGTCGTTCCAGACAATCACCATCGCGATGCAGCGGGCGAGGCCAATGAGGATGACGCCGGTCATGTACTCGGGATAGTCATGAAGGAAGAACACAGCTAAGCCAAACATCAGTACCGGACTGATGACCCAATTCTGCACAAGAGACAGAAGCAGGATTTTCCAATCCGTGAAGATAAGCGGCAGTTCTTCATATTTCACCCGTGCCAGCGGCGGGTACATCATCAGAATCAGGCCAATGGCGATCGGGATATTGGTCGTGCCGATCGACAGGCTATTCAGCGCATCCGGCAGTTTCGTAAACAGGGAACCAAGCGCGATACCTGCGCCCATTGCCAGAAAAATCCAGACGGTGAGGTAGCGGTCAAGAAACGACAGGCGTCGGGGTGAGCAGCAGGCGGCCATTGGTGAACTCCTCTACTTTTTCTCTGAGCATAAAAAAACGCGGTATCAAAGGCCGCATCGGCCTCACTGCCAGAAGCCTTGGCCGGGTCGGGGGTGCTCCAATGCAGTTTCTTTGGCTTACCGTGAAATAGCGGGCAGCTTTCCCCGGCGGCCTGGTCGCAGACCGTCACCACCACATCAAAATGTTGGTTGGCGAATTCGTCCCATGATTTGCTGCGCGGCTGGCCGGGGTCAATCCCGTGCTTCCTAAGCGTTTCAATCGACTTGGGATGAACATACCCGGTTGGGAAACTTCCCGCGCTCCACGCCTGATAGCGGCCCTGCCCCAGATGGTTAATCAGGGCTTCGGCCATGATGGAGCGGCAGGAATTTCCCGTACAGAGCACCAGCACTTTAAGCGGAGGCATTTCCATCAGGCGCAACACCCGGCTGTTTGTTCAGAAGGCTCGCAGCAATTGGGCGTTCCCATTGTCTCCGGTGTGCAGCAGGCACTTTCCGTGATGGCTGGCTTCTCCCCAAAGATTTGTGCATCTTCCATCGTCCGGTAGGTTTCCCACGCGACGCCCGCAGGGTCTTGTACCCATGTTTTATCGGACTTGGCATAACAGCACACCGTTTCACCTTCCTCGAAGGTTGTCAGCCCTGCATTTGTATCCGCCCGCGCAGTTCATCCAGCTCGCTATTGTCATCAACCTGAATGCCGAGATGGTCAACGCCTTTTTTGTTGGCGCGGGTCGAAACCGCAAAATTCACGCGCGGGTCATCGAGCAGCCACTTCGCGTAGTCCGCTTTGGTTTTGACTGGCTGCGCGCCGAACAGGGCACTATAGAAGCGGGTGGCTTCCTCGATATTTTCTACTCCCACATGGATGTGAAGGCGTTTCATGATGGTTTCTCCTTGGTTTGAGGTGGACAACAGCTTGGCATCTCGATCACGGAACAGCCGCGCTTTTTGTCCTCGCGGATACTGGCGAATTCCATGCGGCAACAATCCTTCACCATGTAGCGGATGAGGTCGGTGAAGAACTCAAAGTTCGCCCGGTAAATAATGGAGCGTCCTTCGCGCTGCGACAGCACCAGCCCGGCATGGCTCATCTGCGATAAATGGAAGGACAGGGTGTTATGCGGGATGCCGAGCGTCTCGCTCAGCGTTCCGGCTGGGGTTCCCTCCTGTCCGTATTCCACCAGCAAACGGAACACCCGCAAACGGGTTTCCTGTGAAAGGGCGTCGAACGCGGTCACGGCTTTATTAAGTTCCATATGTCCAGAATAATGGACTAAATGTGGTTTGTCAAGACCTCTACAACGACGACACCAAAGAAACTGTTTAGCGCTCTATCTCCATAGCGGGCGCGGGACTCAGCGCCAATTCATCCCGTTTTATCGGCCTCTGCTTGCGGCATTTCAATATTGCCCATCACTTCCTGCCCATACTAAGGCTTTCGGACGACCTTATGCCGCATGTCGTTGTCAGCGTTGACTATGCCTTGTGTGAGTTCATACCAAAAAGGAATGACAGCTGCCTGTTATTTAAGGCGCATGACCCTGCCGCTGCGACACTCCTCCTTGACAGGACCAGCAAGCAGACGAATGAAGACGCCAGTTAACCTACGAATCTGGCGCATGGTCTATCCTCCTTTGTCATGGCAGTGAACCATTCACTGCCTCTGTTAAAAGCAAGCGTGAAAGACGATCAGGCTTCGTCGCGATCTGAACTTCCCCCTATTAGCAACACCGCTGCAACAATGACGTAGGCAACCACTGAAATGGCCCACAAGATGTTTGTGGTGTCGGACGACAGGAACAGCCATATCGGCTCATGAATGACGAGAAAGATCCCAACATCGCAAATCCCGCCAGTTGGACCCGCGCATCCCCATCATGAGAGTGGCTCTTTTCGTTGACCGACCAACCTTGTGTTGAGCCATCGTTCATGTGCAGCGCGGCTTTGCTCAGTTGAATGGCGAAACAACCGCCGAACTACATCCGAGAGCCATGCTCTCAATACCGATGAGGGGGGTTGGTTGATATTTGACCTGACAGATAACTCTGGCTGTCCTTTTTGCGATACTTGGTTTAGCCAGACTGATTGTACGCTGAGGGTGACCTCGATCGACTTGACATGACTTAGCACTTCAAGATACCGCTGCGCATGGCCGCTCCTTTTCTTGACCAATTCCCCCCGGGCAACTTGCATCGTCTCCGGCGGGTCATGATCTCCGCTCCGGCGTGGGGCTGATCTTGAATAACGGCGAGCGATCACTCTCCAATTGGATGGTCGTATGTTCAATGCCGAAACGTGCACCGAGCAGCCCCTGGAGATCTTTCACGATATGCTGCCCATCGGCGAGATCGTCGACCAGCACGTGCGCGCTCATCGCCTCTTTCCCTGAGGTGAGGGTCCAGACATGCAGATCATGCACATCGCGCACACCGTGGGATGTACGGATGGCCGTCTCAATCTCTTTGACGTTCAGATGCGGGGGGACGCCTTCCATTAAAATCTGTGCAGCCTGTTTCATGAGACTCCAGGTCCGAGGCAAGATGAAGAGGCCGATACCTCCGCTGATGATAGGATCCACGAGTGTCCATCCGGTCAGTTGGATGATCAGCGCGGCCACGATGACGCCGAGTGAGGCAACTGCATCTCCAAGCACTTCCAAGTAGGCGCCACGAAGATTCAAACTTTCGCCGGCCCCGCTATGAAGAAGCCACATGCTGATAAGATTGACGCCCAGCCCGATGAGCGCGATGGCCAACATGGGGCCGGCCAGGACGTCTGGAGGGGACTCCAGACGTTGGTATGCCTCATACAGGATAAAAGCCGCCATGCTGAACAGCAGCATGCCGTTGGCGAGCGCAGCCAGAATTTCGAGACGGACATATCCATAGGTATTTGCCGGCGTGGGAGGCTTGGAGGCAAACCAAATGGCGAGCAGGCTCAGCGTAAGGCCCGCCACATCCGTGAACATATGTCCGGCATCGGCCAGAAGCGCGAGACTCCCCGTCCAGAACGATCCGATCACCTCAAGGATCAGAAACCCAACCGTGATTCCGGTTGCCGAGAGTAATCGGCTGGTGTGACGCCCGGCGGCCGACTTCACGTGACCCAAACCCCTGTGATGCGCTTCTTGGGTCATAACGGTTCTTTCATTTCCAGTAACGACAGCGTCCCGGCATTCGCCGCCGAGTTTCAAAACCGAAATTCGTACCTGACTTCCCGTAGCACTAAAATTGCCGACCGACAGAACACTCCGGCGACTAGCAATCCGATCGCAATATCAGGCCACGCGGAGCCCGTAAGGGTCACGCCCACGGCGGCGAGCAGCACGCCCGCATTCCCGATCACGTCGTTCCGTGAGCAGACCCACGCCGAGCGCATGTTGATGTCGTCACCCCGGTGCCGCCAGAGCAGCAACAGACAGAAAACGTTGGCCGCAAGCGCCAGCACCCCGATTGCGCCCATAACATTGGCGGATGGCACCAACCCTTGGACCACCTTGACGATGACCTGCGCCAAAACGCCGAGACCAAAGACGGCCATGATGATGCCCTTCAGTGCGGCAGCGCGGGCTTGCCACATCGCGCCACGGCCGACCACGTAGAGACTGAACCCGTATACAATGGCATCACCTAACATATCTACGGAGTCGGCAAGAAGAGCGGTCGAATAGGACAGAATCCCAGCCACAGCCTCTACGAGGAACATGGTGACATTGATCCAGAGGACGATACGAAAGACGCGGCGTTGCTGTTCAGCAACTCTTATGACGGCGCAACATTCATCCATTGTAGGCAGCATACACCATGTGTCTCGGTCCGCTCAGAGACCATACAGAAATGAGCCAGCGAGCAGCGCATTGCGCAGAACCGGGTATTGCCATCAAGAGCCCCGCAAAGCCTCCGTCGCAGGGTTTATCCATCGCCTTCTTTCCGGCCTCCATCAGTGTTGACCTGCTATCGCCAGTGCGTCACTCGTAGAGCGGTGATTCGACTTCTGTCCCTATCGAATTCTTAAAGGAGATCTTTGCGCTTCTCTTCGAATCCCTCTTTGCTGATCTCCCCACGAGCGTAGCGTTTCTTCAACCATGAGCACATAACCAACCACGCCCCAAAGTCCCATCATCGGTTCGTGCATGAACACTCTCCCTTTTGAAGGTCTATGGGGCGTTCTTCACACGACGCTTCCACACTTCTCGAAGACGTTCTTCCCAGACATACAGCGTTGGCATGACGAGAAGAGTCAGGGCCGTGGAAGTCACAAGCCCACCGATTACCACGGAGGCGAGCGGACGTTGCACCTCCGCGCCGGCAGAGGTCGAGAGTGCCATGGGGACAAATCCTAGGCTTGCCACCAGCGCAGTCATTAAGACCGGCCGCATGCGAATGAGCGCGCCCTCGTAAGCGGCTTCCTCGGCGGAGAGCCCTTTCTTGCGCAGATCAAGGATATACGACATCAGCACGACGCCGTTAAGGACCGCCACGCCGAAGAGCGCGATGAAGCCGACTCCGGCTGAGATCGAAAAGGGCATGCCGCGAAGGGCGAGTGCGAAAATTCCCCCGGTTGCCGCCAACGGCACGTTGAGGTAAATGAGTAACGCCGGCCTGGCGCTGTTGAACGTCGTGTACAAGAGGACAAAGATAAGAAACAACGCGATCGGCACGACGATCACGAGCCGAGCCGACGCGCGTTGCAGGTTTTCAAACTCACCGCCCCATTCAATCGAATACCCTGACGGCAGTGTCATTTGACTCGCCACCGCTTTCTGCGCCGCGTCGACAAACCCGGCGAGATCTCGGCCGCGCACATTGGTCTCGACGGCCAGCCGCCGTTGGATGTTTTCCCGGGTGATCTGCGCCAGCCCGGTTTCGATACGAATATCCGCCAGTTGCCTGATTGGAATGAGGCGGCCCTGTGAATCGGCAATGCGAATATCCAAGATGCGCTCGAAATTCTTGCGGTCTTCAGGACTAAACCGCACTTGCATGAAGAACCGGCGGTTGCCCTGGACGACTTGACCGACAATCCGGCCTCCCAACGCGGTGACCGTATCCAAAATCTGCTCCGCATTGATGCCATACCGAGCGATCTTTTCCCGATCGATGGCCACCACTTGGTACGGCATGCCGGCCACCTGCTCAGCCTTGGTGTCTGCCGCTCCGGGGACCTGTGAGACTACTCGGACGACCTGGTCGCCGAGGCGGCGAAGGGTCTCCATATCTTCCCCGAAAATGGTAATGGCGATGTCGGACCGCACTCCCGCGATCAATTCCTGGACACGGAGCTCAATCGGCTGGGAATAACTGAACGTGTTGCCGGGAACGGCTTTGGTCAAGGCCCGGTTGATGGCATCAATCAACTCGTCCTTCGTCCTCGCGGTCTTCCACTCCGAATCGGGCTTCAAAATGAGATAGATATCGCTGATCTCGACACCCATCGGATCGGTTGCGATTTCCGGTTGTCCGGTTCTCGATACGACCGTGGCCACTTCGGGGAACTGCTTGAGGACCTGCTCAATGCGGGTGGTGGTCCGAACTGACTCCTCCAGAGAGACGCTCGGCAGCCGCCAGGCTTGCAGGGCGATGGCGCCTTCATCAAGCGTCGGAATGAATTCCGCCCCGAGAAAGGCCGCCACACCGAGGCTGGTTGCAAACAGCGCGGCAGCGACGCTCCCGGCAATGGCCGGATGCTGCATCGCCTTTGAGAGAAGCGGGCGATACCCTCGTTTGGCTTGCCGAATGATCCAGGTCTCCTCCTCCTTCACACCGCGACGAAGGAACAGACTCGCCAGCACCGGCGTCAAGGTCAGAGCAAGCACAAGGGACCCGGCGAGCGCGAAGATGACCGTCAGCGCCATCGGGCGGAACATCTTGCCTTCGACCCCTTGAAGGGTCAGGATCGGCAAGTAGACGATGATGATGATTCCCACTGCAAACACAATCGGGCGGAGCACTTCTCGGCCCGATTCGATGACCACCTGCCGCATGTCGTCGTCCGACAGGCGCCGGCTACTCTGGGCGGCTCGTCGTCGTTCGGCAAGATGCCGGACAATGTTCTCGATCATCACGACCGAGCCGTCCACAATGAGGCCGAAGTCGATCGCACCGAGACTCATCAGGTTGCCCGAAATGCCGGCGGCCACCATCCCGGTGAGCGCCACCAGCATGGAGAGCGGGATGGCGGCGGCGACGATAAGGCCGGCACGGAGGTTGCCGAGAATGAGAAACAGCACGGCGACCACCAGCAACGCGCCCTCGGTCAAATTGGTGCCGACGGTCTTGATGGTGTTTCTGACCAGGTCGGCCCGATCATAATAGGGCTCGACGGTCACGCCGGGGGGCAAGGTCTTCTCGATCTGCTGCAGCTTGTTTTTCACCCGATCCACGACGACTCGTCCATTCTCGCCGATGAGCATCATGACGATGCCCGTGACCACCTCGCCGCGGCCGTCTCTGGTCACTGCTCCCTGCCGGATCATCGGAGCGAACCGGGCCTTGCCCAGATTGCGGATATAAATCGGCGTCCCGTCGTGTCCGGTCGCCACAATGATGTTGTCGATGTCTTCCAGCGTCTTGACCAGGCCTTCGCCGCGGATCAAATACTGCTCCTGCGCATGTTCGATATAGCCTCCGCCCGAGTTGGCATTGTTCTGTTCGAGCGCCCGAAAGACTTGCTCGATTGGAATTTTGTAGGAGACGAGTTTAGCGGCATCCAGTTGTACTTCATACGTCTGCAACTCTCCGCCGTAGCTGTTGACTTCCACCACCCCAGGAACGGTGCGGAGCTTGAACGCGATGTCCCAGTCCAGAATTGTCCGCAGCTCCATGAGGGAGTACCCATCCCCCTTGACCTCGAACTGGTAAATCTCACCCAATCCCGTGGAAATCGGTGATAACTCTGGGTTGCCGAAACGCCCCCCGATCGCCTCGCGGGCCCGAGGCATCCGCTCCATCACGAGGCGCCGAGAGAAGTAGATGTCCATTTCCTCTTCAAAAAAGACATCCACCGCCGAGAGTCCGAACCGGGAGACAGATCGGATCAGGGTGATACCCGGCAAGCCGGACATCGCGGTCTCGATGGGGAACGTGATGAATTGCTCCACCTCGACGGGGGAGAGGCCCGGCGCATTCGTGAGAATCTGGACTTGGTTCGGGGACACGTCCGGGACGGCATCAATGGGTAGCTGCCGCATGGCATAGATGCCGCTGACGACGATGAGACCGGCAAACACCAGGATGAGAAACCGGTTTGCGAGCGAAAATTCCAGAATTCGATTCAGCATGGTCGATGGCCTCCGAGGACATCAGTCACTAGTCTCCACCTATCTGTTCTTTCAGCAAAATTGACTTGAGATAGAAAGACCCGGTCGTCACGACCGTCTCCCCCTCACGCAAGCCCGATCGGATCTCTCCGTACGGCGGTGATCGTCGTCCCACGGTCACCTGCCTCACCTCATACGCGCCTGGTGTCTTTTCCACAAACGCCAATGTCTTGTCGTTCACCTGTTGAAGGGAGTCCAACGGCACGACGAGCGCATCAGAGCCGCGCCCCGGCAAGATGACCGCGGCCCTCGCAAACATGCCGGGCCGGAGGCGACGCTGTGGATTGGGAATTTCGACCCGCGCATCGATCGTGCGGGTCGCGGGATTCAGGACATCACTGAGATAGACGATGGTTCCCTTAAAGGTTTCGCTGGGAAAGGCGTCTACCGTAATTTCTACTTCTATCCCCTCCCGCACGGCCGCGAGGTTTTGCTCGTAGACGTCGAGGATGATCCACACCGTGGACAGGTCGGCAATCGTAAAGGCCTTATCCTTCGGACTGATTAATTCTCCCAACGTAATCGTCCGCTCAATGACGGTTCCGTTCAAGGAGGCGACCAGGGGGAAATAGGAGAGGGGTTGGCCTTTTGTACTCCAATCGATCTGCTTGATGTCTTTCTCGGAAAGGCCGATGAGTCGTAACGCCTCATGGGCGGCGCGGTAGGCGGCAAGGCTCTTATCATAGCGGCCCTTGGCGTCCAAGAATTCCTTTTCTGAGGTAATTCGTTCTTTGTACAGTCCTTCCTCGCGAACATAGTTCCGCTTATCGACCTCGTGGTTCGTCTTCGCCTGAAGGAAGTCGGATTTCTTTTGGCCCAGTTCGATGCTGTCCAAGAGGGCCAGGACTTGTCCTGACTTGACCTGTTGGCCCAATTCTGTCTCCACTTGAATCACTCGGCCTTCGATTCGAGGGCTCAGATGCACCAGACGGTATTCGTTGGGCTTGATCGTGGCCGTGGCCGCGATTTCATCACGGAAGGGGCGGCGTTCAACCAGGGCGGTCTGAAACGCCTGTCCGGACAGCGCTTCGGCCGAGACTGAGACTTCTCGCTGCACCGTTGACGGAGCCTGTTTTCGATCTTGCTTTCCCTTCTCCTTTCCGTCGGACGTGCGGCGCTCTGACGAGCTTTGTTGGCCGCTTTCTTCGACTGTGCTTTGCTTGCAGCCGGCACCGAAGAGTCCTGCTACGACCAGCAAGAGAAGCAGTCCACAATTCACCATGCACCACTCGAAATGGAGCATCTTCGACCTGGTTGCCCGAGAGATGGATCGGCTCCTCGCAACGACACAGGCGGCAGTCTTATATGAATCACCGCCGGTCATGGGAGTTCTCCCGTCCATCGTTCGAGACGAGCCAATGACATCGAAAGAGCCGCGCGCGCCTCGGCGTACTCCAGCTGCATTTGTCGATAAACCCGCTGGGAATCGATCAGTTCCCAGAGACCCGCTGCACCTTGACGGAAACTGATGCGGGCAATCCGCAAGGCTTCCTCGGCTTCTTTGAGCAGCCCCTTCTCAAATACTTCGATCTGTTCACGATCCGTGCGCGCTTCCTGGGCCAATTCGGTCACGGTTTTGATCAGTTCATTCTGGGCTCCCACGCGCTCCGCTTCCGCGCGATCTTTCGCGCCTAAGGATGCTTCGATTTCACCTTGACGTCGATACCAGAGCGGCAGAGGCACCCCAATGCCTGCGAGGTAAGCCTCATCTCCCGCCTCTCGATGATACGTCCCCATCACCGAGATATATGGAATACGCGACTCTCGTTCCAGCGTGACGGTGTGTTCCGCTCGTTCAATTTGTTTGGCGGTCCGGCGAAGAATGGGATGCGATTCGAGCGCGGTGGTGATGAGCTGGTCCACATTCAAGTCCTGCCGTAATAGCGCAAAGTCGCCATGCACGGAAAAGTCTGTGCCGAGCGCTCCGGCCGTCACCGCATTGAGCCCGGCGCGAGCTGCCACAAGGGCATTTTGCGCGCGACTCAGATCTTTCGTCGCTTTCTGTAATTCCACATTCGCCTTCACGGCTGCGAAAGGCCGCTCTTGGCCGGCGTCTACACGCGCCTTGATCGTTTGAAAAATCTCTCGGACCATGGAAAGGTTTTGCATCGAGAGGTCCACGTCCCGTTGAGCCAGCAACAACCGGTAAAAGGCGACCTTTGCATCGGCACGGACATTCAAGCGCGCCTCTTCCACACCCGCCAGGGCTCCCGACAGACCTGCCTCGGCAGCCTCGCGGCGTGCTTTTCGCTTACTGGGTAGTTCCAGTGGTTGCCCCACAGTCACCGTCCGTTCGACGATCGAAATCCCGGTGGTGGGCTCACGGATCGAGCCTCGCCCTGCAGACACATCGATCGACGGATTCAGAAAGGCACTCGCAGCGATCCGTTCCCCTTGACTCTGCCTGACCGTGCCCTTGGCAGAACTCATAGCCGGATTCCGTTTCAACGCCAGCTCAAGTACTTCCTCCAGTTTCACGATCGGAATCTCCGTGTTGGCGGACGCGAACTCCACACAAGCGATGCTTGCCAGGAGCAAGGTAATGCCGATAACCCACATGTTTGCGTAGTACATGAAAACCTCCTCATTGCCCACATGCCGGACAATGCTCATCTGTGTTGCGTTGTATGAACCGCTCGTGTGACGCGTTAAATGCTAAGAGGAGGATGGAAGAGGGACACGACGAAAGTCGGCACGTAGAGCCCTGGACTCAAGCTTACATCGTCAGTACATGAGGAGAGGATCTCAGGAGCAGCAAGGAACACAGACTGGAAGACAACATGGCAGGGGCACCCATCATCAGTCACGCCGTTATTTGATGACGTAGAATGGTCCGCAGTTGCGGCCAACGCTGCGGCTGGTCCGATTTGCCAGTCACCAAGGCACGTGAGACCGGTGAGTTGGACTCCAAGGAGTAGAACCAGCCCCATGAGCAGCAGATTTGTATGTCTCGTATCCAACATCACTTTTTCAGAATATAACATAGCTGCTGAACCCAAGCCGTCACAATTTTTGAACTGCCTTCTAGGCATCGAGCACACAAGCGCATAAGGATCGCGATACCCCGTCTCATGATACTGGAACATGTATTGTGCGGTATTCGTTGGGCTTGATTGTGGCCGTGGCCGCGACTTCATCACAGAAGGGGCGGCGCTCGACTCGCGCTGTCTAAAACGCCTGCCCTTCGAGCGCCTCAGGTGGAACTGTCAGTTGATGTGGCTCACCGGCCTCATGACCAGCCTGTCCTTTCTCTTGCATGGTACGCCAGCTCATCGAAGCTCCCCCGTCCAGCGTTCCAACCGCGCCAGCTCGACGGAGAAATTCGCCCGCGCTTGTGTATACTCTAACAACATTTGCCGATGCACTCGTTGGGCATCAATGAATTCGAGAAGGCTGGCCGTTACATTGACAACACTGTATGCATGGGATATCGATCACGCTCGCGAGGCTTGTGCCGTAACCACTAACGAGGAGAGGCGAATCCAAAGGCTGTCTGGTTCAGGCCCCCAACCAGCGCCATGGCGATTCGCCTGCATCACATAAGGTGCCTCCCTCCACGGAGCGGTTGTGCAATCAGATGAAGCGGGCAATGGAATTCCTCAGCTGCAACTGAAACGTAGTTGTAGGTTGACAACTCACATTTCGACATTCATTGTTTCTTCAAAACCAAGCCCGCAAGCCCACCACGAATCGAATCTGACTTGGATCGCCCCCAACTTGGCGCACAAGGGTCGCAGTCTCGCCGAAACTCTTATCGAGGGAGACACCGACGTAGGGGGCAAATTCGCGTCGGATTTCGTAGCGCAGGCGAGCTCCAAATTCCAGGTTGTTCAACCCTGAACCGGTCGTAAATTCTTCGACCCGCTGAATCGCAAGATTTGTTTCGAAGCGGCCTTGCAGGATAAGTCGTTGCGTGAGCAAGAAATCTTTCGTGTACGAAAGGCGGGCGGACACGGCGCCACTCTGAGCAATGAATACAGCCGATTCAAACTCGTAGTTATACGGCACGAGACCTTGAAGACCGATCACAGCCAGCCCACGTGTCACGTTGGCTCCGCGAAACGACTGTGTTTCCATTCGGCCACCGACTTGAATGTCGTAGTACTTCCAGAGGAAACGGCCATAGAGCAGTTGGAAATCTATATCGTAGTCCGCTTTGAACGCGGTATCTTGTTGTCCTTCGCTTTTGAACCAGACTCGGTTGTAATCCCCGCCGTACCACCCTTCGATGTCCCACCGGTAGTCGCTCGTCCCCTCGCCTGCGCTCATTTTTGGCCGATATTCGAGCAGGTCGACCAATGTAAATAGGCGGTTCTCCTGATCGTTGACCGGACTGGGCCAGCCCTGCTGCGGGGATAAATTCGGAAGCGTGCGCTCTCGCTCGACAAATGGATCCTTCTTCAGGGACTTCTCCGGAGCGGAAGCGGCGGCTGCCGCTGGGATGGCAATCGTCCTGGGCGCAATTGTCCTCAAGGGAATCGAATCGATCCCGAACGCGGGTTGAGCAGAAGTGTTTGGCGCGCCGATTCCCGCGCTCAACAGGCAGCTCACAACCGTGGCAAGCCCGGCTCGCAGAGAAATTCTCACCAGCGCGTCTCCCACCGTTATTCGGACACTTCGATCACGCGAAACATGCCCGCCTCCATGTGGAAGAGCAGATGACAGTGAAAGGCCCAGCGTCCCGGCGCGTCGGCGGTGATAGCGACGGACACCCGCTCGGCGGGTTTGACGATGACGGTGTGCTTGCGCGGCAGGTACTCACCCGCGCCGTTTTCAAGATGCATCCACATACCGTGCAGATGTAGGGGATGTTCCATCATCGTGTCGTTCACGAAAGTGAAGCGTACGCGCTCCCCGTAGCGGAAGTGGATCGGCGCTTTTGCCTCCGAATACTTCTTGCCGTCGAACGACCACATAAAACGTTCCATGTGGCCCGTGATGTGCAGTTCGATTTCCCGCTCCGGCTGGCGTTGGTCGGGATAAGGGGTAAGACTTTTCAAGTCGGTGTACAGCAGCACCCGCCTAGGACTGTTTTCCAGTCCTCTCCCTGGTTCCCCAAAGCGGTTCTGCGAATACTCCGCCACCGTTTGGTTGCCGGTCCCGTGGTGGTCCGGACCATGCTTGACGGGTTCGGTGCCGGGAATCTTCGAACGACGGTGATCGTCTGTACCCATGTCCATACCCTGCATTCCTGCGCCGTGCTGCATGTGATGTCCATTCTGATTGGTGTCGGACTCATTCACGTTCGGCATGTCGCCGGATGGGTTCATTTCGGGCATCTTCAAGCCGCTGCGATGAGTGTGCTTTCCCATGCCCGTTATGTCCATATCATGCATGTCCATCCCTTCCATCTGCATACCCATGTCTTCCATCGTGCGGAGCGATCGTGGCCGGCGTTCAGGGATCTCCGCGCTCATGCCTGCTCGCGGCGCGAGCGTGCCCCGCGCGTAGCCGCTGCGATCGATCGTCTCGGCGAAGATGGTATAGGCACGGTCTTCGGTCGGCTCGACGATCACGTCATAGGTTTCCGCCGGTCCGAAGCGAAACTCGTCCACCGCGACGGGCCGCACGTTCTGACCGTCCGCCTGCACCACGGTCATCTTAAGACCCGGAATTCGGACATCAAAGAAGGTCATGGTCGCCCCGTTGATGAAGCGCAGGCGCACCTTTTCGCCAGGACGAAACAATCCCGTCCAGTTGCCGGCGGGCGACACACCATTGATCAGATAGGTGAAGGTGTCACCGGTAACATCCGCAAAGTCCGTCGGGTCCATTCGCATCCGGTCCCACATCAAGTAATTTTTAACGGCGGCCCACCATCCCCATCTCGCCGCATCGGAAAAGAATTCGCGGGCGTCGCGTTTCTGGAAATTGTAGTAGCCATTTAATTTTTTGAGATTGTCGAACAGGGCTTCCGGCGATTCGAAAGTCCAATCCGAAAGCATCACCACATAGTCGCGATCATACTGAAACGGCTCAGGATCGATCGGAGCAATGATCATCGGCGCATACATGCCTTGCATTTCCTGACCACCGGAGTGGCTGTGATACCAATAGGTGCCGTTCTGATTGACGGAAAATTGATAGGTGAAGGTCGCGCCAGGCTGGATGCCACCGAAGCTGACACCGGGTACGCCATCCATCTCCGGCAGAAGGAGAATGCCATGCCAATGAATCGAGGTAATTTCCGCCAAGCGGTTTGTGACCCGCAGCGTCACCTCTTGACCTTCTTTCAGGAGGATCAGCGGACCCGGTATGGTCCCGTTGATGGTCATCGCGGTCCCGGTTCGTCCGCTCACGGTAAAGAGTGTTTCATCGACAATCAGATCAATGACATCTCCAGTGAGGGGCTCTTGTGGCCATACAGATGAATCGGCCCTTGCGGCGTGATCGGTCCAGGCGCAGGCGGGAAGAAGTTGTTGTGCCGCAGCTAGCAGTCCAAGTATCCCCGCCCGTTGCAACAACACACGCCGTGTCAGACCGATGTCTTGAAAGTCCATGACGATGTTTTCTTTTTCCTATTCTTCAGCGACCTCACGCCTTCTCCGTATGGCCTGGCCCTTTCACATGCTACTGTTTCATTTCGTGCATGAGGAGATAATTGAGTCCCGTGCGGATCACCGCGATGGCGTCCTTGGTAAGGGCGGTGCCCCACACTCTACCCATGCCGAGAGCCAACGTGAAAGACGATCAAGCTTCGCCGCGATCTGGACCTCCCCGTATCATCAACACAGCTGCAACAATGACGTAGGCAACAACCGGAATCGCCCACAGAATGTTGGTGGTGTCAGACGACAGGAACAGCCATATCGGCTCATGAATAAGGAGGAAGATCACCAACATCAGGAATCCAACCCAATTGGACCAACGCATCCCCATCATGAGAGTGGCTCCTTTCTATTGATGGACCCCACGATATTGAGCCATCGTTCATATGCAGTGCGGATCGCTCACCTGAGAGGCTAGGCAACCGACGTACCACATCATGATGAAGGCCATATACTCAATACCGACGGGTGGTCCCTAGTTTGATATTTGATCTGGCCCATGAACGGAGCAATCAATGCCGACTCCGCGCATTAACGGAGTGGCAGTGAACGAACTGGACGTGTGGATTAGATTCGAAGGACCGAGGGAGAGGCTATAGAAATGGGCACAATAGATAAGACACTGCTCCATGACCATGCCGTTGGGATGGCAACAGTGGTGACAATCGTGACTGTGCTTGGCAGTAGCGGTGCCTGATCAAAGTCGATAGCCGCCGCATGTTTGAATTGCCGTTCCGGCGACGATGTGGCGGACAGCGGACACATGCTCGTGCCGTTCATCGGGCACGCCATGTCATTCATCCCTTCAGCCAACTGTGCCATGTCGTTCGCCAATGACACATCCGGCAGCACACACATGGCCCCGATGATCTGGCAGAAGGCGAAAACCAGCACGAGAGCTATAAAGCGAACTTTAGTCAGGTGAGTCATACAATTGATCTATTCACTTTCGTGTTAAAAGTATGTCGAAACTCTCGCACATTTGTCAAATCTGGTGACCTCATCTGACCATAAACGTAATGCCATATGAACATTCCAGGGCTATTCATGGAAGAATACCTGCTTCCGATGGCTTGCCGCTCCACTCGATCCAGAGAGCATAAACCGCAGGAATCACCCGCCACGTAAGCACTGCGGAAGATACCATCCCACCGAGGAATCAAGAAGCTTCCTTCTCTATACGTAGAATTTTACGAACAGGCACTCCTGCATTCTCCTGTCACCCTTTTGTCCTTTCCTTCGTATCTGCATTTGTTTCTTTTTCCAAGCTCATGAGGATCGGACAACGGCCGATGGACTTGCCGGCTCTGCAGGCACGGATGAGGTCTTTTAGCACACGAGCTAGGATCTGTAAGTCGTCAATTTTTCTTTTCACTTGCATCAGTTTCTTCGCGGCCTTTTCTTCGATATCGCTTCGGCAAAATGAGGAGGCAACTCTGAGAGCGAGTAATTCAGCAATTTCGCGCAGGGTGAAGCCCAGTGCTTGGGCCTTCTTAATGAACCGGAGGCGTCGTTCTTGTTCTTGACCATAGAGCCTGTACCCTGAAGGTCTTCTCGTTGAGGGGTCAAGAAGATTTAAACGCTCATAGTAGCGGATAGTCTGGACATTCACTCCGACAATCCTGGCAAGCTGACCGATAGTCAGTTGAGCAGCCATGTCATCACCGCGAAGGGAATCTACACCTTGCACTACAGTATAGAGTCAAGCGCCTCTACAGGAGTTTCGCACCCTCTTGACTCGATACTATGGTACAGCCCGTAGGATGACGTTCAAAAGGAGGTGATGACTATGTGCCCCTGGGTAGAACAGTTTGGTTTTTGCCCCTATGAGGTTTCGTCCAAGGTGTGGCAGTGGATGCACAACCTCTTCAGCTGACAGCTGAGAAAACAGAAGGGTGGCTTCGCAATGTGCCACCCTTCTGGGGTTTCCTCGCATTATCAAAAGAACATCCTGAACATGTTCTCCTTCATAGTCTCCTTCCGCAACATTCTCTAAGATTCAGGACTCGAAATCGTGGAGCGGAGCTGAACGCGTCGCCAAGCGGAATAGAGGACTGGAATGACGACCAGCGTGAGAAGTGTCGAGCTCACCATACCGCCGATCATTGGCTGAAAAATATTGAGAGCGGGGTAGGCGCAGCTCTAGTCCGCGCAGCAGCTCAGTTTGGACATGTCTTTTGTGTAGGACAGCGCGGCGATTTTAAGCGCCTCGGACATGGTCGGATAGACGTGCAGCATGTGGGCGAAATCGTCGATCCTCGCACCGAAACGAAACCCCATGGCCGCTTCGTGAATTACCTCCGCGGCATTCATTCCGTGCATTGAAACTCCCAGTACTTTTTTCGTTGTCCGGTCAGCAACCATCTTCAGGATCCCTCTGGTCTCCCGGACCGCCCCGGCTCTGGGAACCAGGGACATTGGAATCGTGCGACAATCGCACTCGTACCCGCGCACATTGGCCTCTTCGTCCGACAGTCCGACGACGGCTACCTGCGGATCGGTAAAAATCGCGCGTGGAAACACGGCATGATGTATCTTGCGGATTCCTTTTCTGTTGAGCGCATTTTCGGCGGCAATCCCGCCGTCCTGCGCCCCCACAGGAGTCGCCATCTGGCTTCCCGTGTAGGAACCAATGACGTCTCCGGCGGCATACACGTGCTCCGCAGACGTGCGCAGCTCGTCGTTCACCTTCACGAAGCCCCGTTCATCCAGATTGACTCCTGGAAGATCAAGCCCCAGGTGTTCCGTATTCGCGGTGCGCCCCGTGGCCACAAGGAGCTGCGCCGCTGTCAGTTCCTTCTGCCGTCCGTTTACCTCTATTGTGACGACGACCTGACGTTCATCGCCCTGCACCCGGCTCACCGTGGCGTTCGTATGGATGACAATCCCTTCTTCACGAAACATCTCTGCCACTGATTGCGCAATCTCCGGCTCGTAGGCCGCAAGCATTCGCGCTCCCCGTTCGAGAATTGTGACGTTTGCGCCGAAGCGTGAAAACATCTGGCCCAGCTCAAGCGCGATATAGCCGCCACCGATGATGATGAGTGACGCCGGGAGTTCTGTGAGCTCAAGGTCTTCATGACTGGTGAGCAGGTCGCTGGTAAGATACGGCGTGTCCCGAAGCCCTGGAATCTCCGGCACGGTAGGCGAGCTACCGGTGGCAACAAGGAACCGAGGCGCTGAGAGCACCTGCCCGTTCACGGTCACCTCGTTGGGACCGCTGAAGCGTGCGGCTCCTTCAAACAGGCGGATACTGTGAGAGTCTGAGAGAATGCTCTGGTACTTCTTCCCCCGATAGTCTTCAATCACGGCATCCTTCTGCTCAATCAGCGCGCGGAAATCGAAGCTCATCGAGGTCGGTGAAAGCCCTGGATACCGCGGATGCTTCGCATCGTAGAGAATTTTGGAGGCTTCGATGAGGTTCTTGGACGGCAAGCAGCCACGATTGACACAGGTTCCCCCGAGCGTACGCGCCTCGGTCATGGCTGCCGTTTTGCCGCGTTCTGCCGCGCGAAGCGCCGCCGCAAACGCCGTCGAGCCGGAACCGAGGATGACAAGGTCAAATTCCTGCGTCATGATTTCCTCCTATTTATGTCCCTGTGAGTTCCTTACGGTCACGCGCCCGTCCGGCGTCGCACAAGGTAGTAGCCCAGCGCCGCCACTCCAATGAACACAATAATAAGGCCTATTAATATGGAATCTTGGAGCATGAACCCAAGGCCAAGAGTGGTGACCAGGCCGGCGACGATAAACGGCGCCACGCAGCAGAGTGCGGCAAACGCTGCGCCGCCGATGCCGACCGCCATAAGCGTTCGGCCCAGCCATGATGGTGTCTCCTGGCTATGAGTTTTCTCGTCCATGTCTGTTAGGGATACACGGTGGAGGGATAGCCGGCATTCTTGGTGGCCTCCAGTAGCGCCTCGACGTTGGTCTTGGCGTCATCGAAGGTGATCAAGGCTGTCTTCTCCTCCAAGTTGACCTTGATGTTCTCGACGCCTTCGACCTTGTTCAGCGCTTTCTTGATTGTGATCGGACAGGCCGCGCAAGTCATGCCGGTCACCGACAGAGTAACTGTTTGTGTGGCGGCCCAGGCGGGCGTGCTCAAAGCAGTCGAGAGGGCGAGTACAATAATGAGCCTGTTCATGACAGTGTCCTTTCAGTACAACAGCGGCAGAATGTAGGGGAACGCAAGCGCGGCTCCCGTCAGTGCGGCCACGATGAAAAATATGATCTTCTGGGCTCTATTGACGTGCGGCATGGCACAGACACTCTCTGGCTTGCAGGCTTGTTCGGGCCGGAAGATGCTCCGGTAGGCGAAGAAGAGGGCCACAAGGGCTGTGCCGATAAAGATCGGGCGATACGGTTCGAACACCGTCACATTGCCAATCCACGCGCCGTTGACGCCGATCGCGACCAACATGAGCGGGCCGAGGCAGCAGATCGAGGCGAGAATCGCCGCAAGACCGCCGATACTCAACGCGCCGCGACCATGTTGCGATTCGGACGAAGGATTGTGCTCGGACATCCTATCCATGCATCACCGAATTAAGTACTCGCAGCAGACCACTGGCCCATCGACGGCCGGCTCCATCTAAACTCAATGGTCTTTTCACTCCATGAAGCCACGGCCGGTTGCTTCAACTCTTGTTTATTGATTCCAGTCTACACTCCGTACTACGGTACGGAATCAAGGGGAATGTTCATGGCTTCAGAATTGAGGATAGGTCGAGTGGCGAAGCTGGCCGGAGTGAATGTCGAAACGATTCGTTATTACCAAAGGCGGGGGCTGCTGGCAGAGCCAGACAAACCGCACATGGGTTATCGCCGATATCCGCTGGACATCATGAAGCATATTCGCTTCATTAAGCGGGCGCAGGCCCTTGGGTTCGCGCTGGAGGAAATCGCCGAACTGCTACGGCTGGAGGAAGCCGGCGCTTGTGCCGAGACCCGCGCCTTGGCCGCCCACAAGATGCAGTTGATTGATCGCAAACTGGAGGACCTCACGTCAATACGGAAAGCGTTAGCTGGTCTGGTCCAACAGTGTGATAGGAAACAACCTGTGAAGGGGTGCCCGATCATCCAGGTGCTTGAGCAGGATTAGTTTTCCGTTCCATCACGCGAGCACCATCCGGCACAAGGGTATCTCGTTAGTGGACGGAGCATCCCCGTCTGACGAAGCAGCAAACTGCTCGCAAGATTGAGGTTTTACTTTTGCTCGAATGCAAGACCTTGTGCCTTCGCCTCACATACATGAACACGACATGCTACTCAGTTCAATGCGTTCCAGGCCTTCTCGATACAGAGCACAGCTTTCTTTGGCCTGTGTCATATCGCCCTCGTGCTTGTGTATGCATTGCCGATAGCCTTTCAGCAGTTCGGCTGTCTCGTGGCTGATCTCTGCGTTGGCTTTCCGTTGGCGATAATCTACACATCTCAATGCATCTTTGCCGGACAGCGTCGCGCAGTCTGCCTTCTCATATTGCGTGCTCATCCCGCAAGCCATGAACAGCGGTGGAACGAAGAGGGCCATGAGAAGAGTCCATAATTGCTTCATCGTCAAGCTCCTTACGTCTGATGTTTAGACAATATACCGATTCCAGCTTGCGTATCGTTCGCGTATGGCTCCGCGAGGCAGGCTCATGATTAAAAGTAACAGACCAACGACGAGATCATTGAGAGTTGCCGTCAACGTTCCGCCGACCAAGAACCATGGCGCCGCGAGGAGCCAGACGCTAAACAAGGCGTTGAACCATCGTGCGGCCCGGGTAACTTCGGCCCACGCAATCACGCTGAAGGTGACGACCAGCGCGCCAACCAAATGATCGGAGTCAGCGGCGGTCCCTATTGTTCCCAAGAGTGATGGGGCTATCATCAGCCAGATTCCCAATGCCGTGCTGACGGCGAGCGGCCATGGGAGCGTGACGCCCCAAGTCATGGCAGGACCGACCGCAGAGGCCGATGCACCAAAATCCGGGGAGCGTCTATCCGGCCCGCCGCCGTCAATGCTGCCGCCTTTCCAGAATGTCCGCCAAAACGGCTTGCCTGCTCGCCGGCTCTCCACCATGAACTGGCCCATCGCGATCACCTCATCAACGGCCAATGGCACCATGATGAGCATAGCGACGGCGGCAACCAGACAGAGCGTGCACCACATGCCGATCGAGATAGGTTGCAGAATGACGAGGATAATGCTGGTGGCGCCGAGCGGGACGACCAACAGGGCGAACATGAGGACCATCCAGGGCATCGTGCGCCAGCGTCGGCTGTCCCCCATATACCCGGACAGGGCTTCTAACATGTACGAGAGTGCGCCCAAGCCCGCGTCAGAAATCGGCCAGGCTTTCGAGACCTTGGAGGTGAGGACCTTCTGGGTACTTTCGCCGAAGAAGGGGTCCCAGGCGGCCGGGATATGTCCCAACTGATAGGCTGCCAAGTATCTCGCGATGAAGAATCCGACAAAGGCTAGGGCAATGATCGGTCCACGCTGCAGCCAGGTCGAAGGGTTGTACGTCCACCCCGGCGGGATCTCAGGGCCGGGCATTTCCATCCAGCCCATGCCCGGCATGCCGGGGATGAGCACGGAGAGGGCGATCAGGAGACTGCCGACGACCGTATCATTGAGATAGGCGGCTGCGGATGGAGCCCAGAACACCAGTGGCGCGAACAGCAGCCAGATCCCTGTAACGCACACGACCCATCCGGCCCAGGCCCGACGAAACAGCGCCAGCGTCCCAAAAAGTAATACGAGTCCCCCGCTGGCGATATCGCTCCATATCATGCCGGCGCTCTGATAGCCGAAGGTCACGGGGCTTGTGAGTAGCCAGACGCCCAGCAGAAGATTCGTATAGTAGGTCCACAGGAACTTTTTATGATTCTCCAGGAGCATCGCCTCATGCTCTTGAGGCGACATTCCTTCGTGCGTTTCGTCCATCGGCGCCTGCTGCATGGGGCGCTGATGTTCCTGGTGAGTCGCGTGACGAGTTGCCATCACCGTTCTTCCGTCCTGGTTTGTGGACCTTGTGCGAGCCGTGAAGGCGGCTCCAGTTTGTGCTCGCGGTACCATCCAAGCGGGTCTTCGTTCAGCGCCGAGATCATCAGTGGGAGCGTTTCGCGGAGCGAGCGCTTCGGCCGCCAGCCGAGCAGGTCATGCGCGCGCGTGATATCTAGGACATAATGATCGTCGGCGAGATTGATCATCCACGGCTTGATGAATGGTTCTTCACCCGGCATGGCGTCTTGCAACCAAGCGCCGGCTTTGGCGACCGTCTTTGGAATTTCGCGCGTGTCCCACTCCTCGCCATGGTTCAGGCGGCCGAATTGATGTTGGAGTTCATCATAGGTCAGCGTCTCGGCCTCACCGACGAGGAGCGGCAGCTCAGAGGGTAATTGCGCTCGGCGCTTGATAAGGAGCACGAAGGCCTCGATGAGATCGTCGAGATGCAGGAACGACTGCCCATGGGCGATGTGGCCCGGGAAGACATGGCTGACCAGCTTGCGCTCATAGATCCGTTGAATCTGATGCGCTAAGGGAATCGAGTGGCACCGGTCGTTGTAGACGCCGGCGATGCGGAGCAGGACGACGGGGAGGCTTCCCCTCTCGGCGCGGATAAGGGTCTCGGTCTCAACCTTGGATTTCGGATAGGCCCACTTCGGCTCGAGCGGCCAGTCTTCGTTGATGCGCTGCCCCGGCTCGCAGGGGGCGTGGACGAGCATCGTGCTGGAAAAGATAAACTGCTCGACGCGAAATGCTTGCAGCGCACGCAGCAACCGCTGCGTGCCCTTCACGGTGATCTCATCATACTTCCGGCTCGGCTCGCCTGAGAAATCATAGTAAGCGGCCAGATGCAGGACCGAGGCGAGGGTGTCTCCATAACGTTCGCGCACGTAGGTGAGCCCGTCTTGCACACTTTCGTCTGACGTAAGATCCACCGACACGCAATCCACATTCGGCGGAGGGTGTGGCGGGCCTTGACGATCCAAGCCGACTACCCCAAACTGATCGGCCAAACGCTGAGAGAGCGGGTAACCAATCAGACCGCTGCTGCCGGTGATGAGAATCGTCTCGCTCATTGGTATCCATCTCGGACTGCGCCGCAAGCGTTTGTCTATCGGCCCTTCCGCTCCATCATGCCGCCCATTCCTCCGCGCATACCCTCCATCATGCTGCCCATTCCTCCCTCGCGCATGCCCATGCCTTCGCGCATGCCGCCCATCTCACCCATATGCCCGCTCATCTCACCCATATGCCCGCTCATCCCGCTCTCCATCTTGTCCATCATGCTCATCATGTTCTTGCAAGCCGCCATATCCTGTTTCAGATCGGCCAGGCCGTTCTGGCTTGCTTCTAACGTCGCTCGCATCTTGGTCGCGTCGTTCGCTCGCTGGGCCTTTTCCATTTTCGTCATCATCTGGTCGATGGCCTGATACGCCTTGTCATGATGCGCTCGGCACTCCCCCATCATTTGCTTCATGCCTTTCATGTCTCCGCTTCCCTGTTGTGACTGCGGAGTGTTCATCTCGGCAGGCGTCGGCGGGGGCATGAGGACCGTTGAGCAGAGGAGACCCAATCCGACGGCGATGTGTAACAGAGCACTTTTTCTCTGTGTCATAGCATTCTCCTCTTTCCGCCAGTAAACCGTTGTTAAGATTATGGGGCTTTCTTTACCCTCGCTTCTTCCGTGACCACCGCACCATCCAGCTGCACGGCCGTCTGACGATGAATAAAGCGTCCAGCGGACTGGCCATACTTGTTTTCGGCCTCTCGTTGTACCTCCCCAAAGGAGGCTGAGATATCCGCCGTGATCAATTCGTATTGAGGAACGTCCAGGCCGTGGTCAGGATCGACCTTGGCCCATGAGCCTTCAGTCCAGCAGTGGGTCTGACCCGGTCCGACATTGCGCAGAATGTCCCTTGTCTCCACGTTATAGAAGTAGCCTTCACAATTGTGAATGTCCCGAAATGTCAGCATGGCGCATCTCCCTGATCAGGACTTCTTCAATTTCCGGACTTCTCCGAGAATCTTCGAGAGGAGGACCGCCTGAACAATGACGGTGACTGCGACAACCAACGCGAACAACGCCGAGGCGACCATGCAGAGCATCATAGTCCCGTCCATCATCGTGCCTGGCATCATTTGCCCTTCCATTGGAACATCCCTTTCTCTAAAGAATGCGCAATCAACTCTTCAACAATTTCGCGATGAGCAGGACAAGCAGCACGATCAGCAGAATCCCGACGATTCCCCAGATCAGCATCCCGGCGCCCATTCCCATCATGCCGTCCATCAAGTGCGGCCTCTCTTATCTTCTAGACGTCTTACCGAGTGGGGCAAGGCTCGATGAACCTCGCCCCCTGTTTTGCATGGCTTTATTTTCGAACTCCGGCTGGCTGTTGTCGTGTCCCCGCGCCGGCGGCCACTTTCCGGCATTCTTCCGCACAGCGCCGACACGCCTCAGCACATCGCCGGCAATGCTCGTTTTGATGTTTTTCGCATTCGGCCGCGCAGGCGTCACAAATGGTGGCACACACGCCGCAAAGCTCTGCGATGAAGCGGGAGTCACGACTGATGAAGGCCGCGCAATCCCAACACTGGTCTGCGCAATCGATACACAGCCGCGCACATTCCGGCATCTCGCCGAGACACTGATTGCCGCACGATTCGCACTCTTCGGCACATTGGACACAAGCATCCAGACACGATTGATGTTGATGAGCCATTGGAGACCGTCCTTTCTATTGACCATGCTGCGAGACGGGCTGCCTCGCAGACTGAGGTCGTTTATAAAAGCAAGTGTTAAGGCACAGTGACGAACGTCAGCCCGCGTAAGGGGCAGGCAAGGGAAGGGCAGATCACAATCGAAGGACAGACAGTTTCGCGAGAAATTCGTTCACCGGTGGGGCCAAGCTATCGTAGAAACGAGAGAGGACTGTGATGCCAGGTGTAGTAACAAGCGGTAGCGAATTCGTTTCTTCCAAGGAACTGGTCTGAACATCAAGCCACGGCAGGTGATGATCGGCATGCTCGACGCTGAAGGTTTTAAAGACATCGCAATACTCCCGGACCGGCTGATCACTTGGCGATCCGCAATCCATGGGAGCTTGGCCGGCACTATACAATGGGACCAGACAGGCATAGGCGTTAAACGTCAGCCCGAACAGAAGCCCGACCAATGACATGGAGAGAGTTTGCGCGATCATGAGCAGGATAAGATTCCGACCAGTATCCCTGGCACATTTGGGACGACGGCTCTAGGTGAGGGGTCTCGCAAGATACAGACCCTTGGGTATGTCGGAGGCCAAAGATGGATAGACTCGCGAAAATCCACGATATGGGCATGGCATCTTTGTGAAATGTACGAAGGTCTGGAATCAGATTCTAGACAACTTGTCTCTGATCGGGACAACTCTTCTTGCGCCACATCGCGGCGACCCGGAAGATCAACGGCGGGAGCAGTAGCATCTGGGCGATTGGGCTGATGCCTATCCCAATCCCTGGCATGAGAGGCATGTCAGCCGTATAGCTCCACCACGTCATCCTAGAAATCATGAGCCAGTCCAGCGGAATGATCATGATCAGCCCGGTCACGGCCATGAGCAGATAGCCTCGTAGACCAGGACGGTCAAACCATCCTGGGTTACCAAAGACAGCCCGACCGGCCCAGAACATGAGCAGGACGAGGAGACCGTCGCCCAAACTCGCAAGCGCGCAGTGCCACCAAGGGATAGCAGTTCCATCTTTCGTCAGGTAGAGGCTGGATTGCGCGCGCTCCCAAGGATAGTTGAGGATGACGGACATCACAAAGATCCGGCTGGAGTCACGCCGAAAGAATTCCTTGAGAGTGCATTCCATAACCAGCCCCCTTTATCCGCTTTACAATCCATGTCGCCTGGCATGAAATGCATACAACCGGAGACCCGGCAGACATCACTGAAATCGCAATAAACTGCGCATGGGGTACCTGGCACTTCTCTGCAAGAAGGACTTCGCGAGCCTTTGAAGAGCACCAGGCAGAAGGTGCAGCTGCACCTTCTGCCTTGCTCACTCTGGCTCCCAAAACTTACCGATTCGGCTGCGGCGTATAGCGCAAATAGGGCTTCACGGTCTTGAACCCCTTGGGGAAGAGATCTTTCGCTTCGGCGTCGCCGACGGCGGGAGTAATGATGCAATCCTCGCCGTCTTTCCAGTTCGCCGGAGTGGCGACCTTATACTTCGAGGTCAGTTGAAGAGAGTCGATCACTCTCAACAGCTCATCGAAGTTCCGGCCGCAGGAAGCAGGATAGGTCAAGGTGAGCTTGACCTTTTTGTCCGGACCGATGATAAAGACCGATCGCACCGTCATATTGTCGATGGCGTTGGGATGGATCATATCGTACAGCGTCGCTACCTTCTTATCCGGATCGGCGATGATGGGATAATTCACCGTCGTTCTTTGGGTTTCATTGATATCGTTGATCCAGCCTTTATGGGAATCCATCGGATCGACGCTGACGGCCATCACATTTACGCCTCGTTTTTTGAACTCCGGCGTGATTTTAGCCATCGTCCCCAACTCTGTCGTGCAAACCGGGGTGTAGTCTTTCGGATGCGAAAACAAGATCCCCCAGCTGTTCCCCAGCCATTCGTGAAAATTGATGGTACCCTCCGTCGTCTCTGCCGTAAAGTTCGGCGCCTCGTCGCCCAATCGTATTGCCATGGCATATCTCCTTGTATAGCGGTGAAAATACTCAGTGCAATACTTCCCTCCTGGCGGCGCGCGCGCAGAAGAACTACATATTTCTCCGGCATTTCTATCCATCGGACATCTTAAACGAGCGCAAGAACGCAAAATCCCAAGATATACACGGATAAAGATCGGGAAGTGGAAGAATGCCCGCTTATCCTCATCTAGAAATTGATCCAAGAACATTGCCGTCAAACTCATCCGCGCCGCTTTCGAGCCCACAGCTTCTACAAAGACGCGAGCCGTTCCTAAACAAACTCCTGAAGCGTCACAAGGCTACTCTTCGCAATCGGAGCGCATTTGCGATGACCGACACGGAACTGAATGTCATCGCTGCGCTCGCGATCATGGGGCTCAAGAGAACTCCGACGAACGGATAGAGGACGCCGGCTGCGATTGGCACGCCCAGGGTGTTATAGACAAAAGCGAAGAACAGATTCTGCCGGATGTTGCGCATCGTTCCGTGGCTCAAGCGCCGAGCCCGGGCGATGGCTCGAAGATCACCCTTCACGAGCGTAACCCCAGCGCTTTCCATCGCGACGTCCGTTCCCGTCCCCATGGCAATCCCTACCTGCGCCTGCGCCAAGGCCAGCGCATCGTTGATGCCGTCACCGGCCATCGCGACCACATGACCGTCGGCTTGAAGCTGTTTGATGACCGCCGCCTTTTGCTCAGGCAAGACTTCCGCCTGCACTTCGTCGATCTGTAGCCGGCGCGCCACCGCCTGCGCGGTGATCTTGCTGTCGCCGGTCAACATCACAAGCCGCAGCCCTTCACGATGCAACAAATCGATGGCCTCCGGCGTAGTGGACTTGACCGGATCAGCCACACCCAGCAACCCCGCAGGCTTGCCGTCGATTGCCGCGAACATGACGGTCTGGCCGTCCTGCCTCAGCGGTTCAGCCTGGAATAATAACGACGCGGTCTCGACGTTCAATTCGTTGAGAAACGGCACGGTGCCCACGGCCACTACACGGTCCTCGACCGTCCCAGTCACTCCCTTCCCTGTGAGAGAACGAAAGCTCTGCGTCTTGGCCGGAACGATCCCCCGATCCCGAGCGCCAGACACAATGGCCGCCGCCAGCGGATGTTCGCTGTTCTGCTCTAGGCCCGATGCAAGCCGAAGCAATTCATTCTCCGTTACGTTTGGGAAAGAAGCGACTGTCATCAGGTGCGGTTTGCCTTCCGTGAGCGTACCCGTCTTATCGACGACCAGGACATCGACCTTCGCCAACGTTTCCAATGCTTCGGCATTGCGGATCAGCACACCTGCCGTCGCGCCGCGCCCTGTCCCGACCATGATCGACATGGGTGTCGCGAGTCCTAAGGCACAGGGGCAGGCAATGATCAGCACCGCGACGGCGTTGAGCAAGGCATAGGCCATCCGAGGTTCTGGGCCGTAGAGCGCCCAGATGATGAAGGTGACAGCGGCGACCAGAATCACAATCGGCACAAAATAGGCGGCGAAAACATCGGTCAATCGTTGAATCGGCGCCCTGGTGCGTTGCGCCTCACTGACCATCCGCACGATTTGCGCCAGCAATGTCTCTCGACCGACCCGCTCGGTGCGCATCACAAAACTGCCTGTCCCATTGACGGTCGCACCGACCACTTTCTGACCAGGTTGCTTCTCAACCGGAATCGACTCACCGGTCACCATGGATTCGTCAACGGCACTCATTCCTTCCAGCACCACACCATCGACAGGAATCTTTTCCCCAGGCCGAACGCGCAGCTGATCGCCGACTTGAACTTGTTCCAATAGGACATCCTCTTCGCGACCATCAGGCCGGACAATCCGCGCCGTTTTCGGCGCAAGCCCCAAGAGCGCCTTGAGGGCACTGCTGGTTCGACTACGCGCCCGCAATTCCAGCACCTGTCCCAGCAGAACCAGAGCGACGATGGCCACGGCCGGCTCAAAATAGACGGCGAGCTCACCGCCGTGGACACGGAACGAGGCGGGGAACAACTCCGGGACAAGCGTGGCCGCAACGCTGTACAGATAAGCCGCTCCAGTCCCGAGGCCGATCAGGGTAAACATATTAAGGTGACGATTGACGAGTGAGGTCCAAGCCCGTTGAAAGAGCGGCCAGCCGGCCCAGATGACGACCGGCGTCGCCAGGACGAACTGAAACCAGACCAAGGCTCTTCCAGAAAAGAGGTGCTGTAACGGTTGGCCCGGAAGCATATCGGAAATCATCAACGCGAGAATGGGTGAGCCGAGGGTGACACTCTGCCAGAACCGCCGGGTCATATCGACCAGTTCAGGATTGGCTTCCTCCGCCGTCACCGTGCGCGGCTCTAAGGCCATCCCGCAGATCGGACAAACGCCCGGCTCTGACTGGACGATTTCAGGGTGCATGGGACAGGTGTATTCGGTGCGTGTACTCGCAGCCGTTACGTCAGCCGGCTCCAACGCCATGCCGCACTTGGGACAAGCTCCCGGTTTGGTCTCGAGAACCTCGGGGTCCATCGGGCAGACATACTTCACTATTTCGCCAGCTGGAACAGACGTTGCTTTTTGAGTCCGTTGATCAGGCAGGGTCCGGTAATACACAGGATCGGCGCGAAACTTTTCGAGACATCTGGCGGCACAGAAGTAGTATGTTTTGCCGCCATACTCGTATGAACCAGCCGCCGTAGAAGGTTGCACTGTCATGCCACACACAGGGTCGATGTGTGAGTCCACCGTCTGTGCCGGTTTCAGATATTGCTCTGGATCAGTATTAAACCGATCTAGGCAGGACTGGTTGCAGAAATAATAAGTCCGTCCCGCATATTGATATGAAACGGCGGCCTGTTTGGGATCGACCGTCATCCCGCAGACTGGGTCGATATCTAGCCCAGCTGGCGGAGTGGACTGGATTATTGGAATGGTCTTCATTGTCATCCTCCCTGTTCTACTTTGCAGGTCCACCGCCGCCGCAACACTCGTTCACTATGCCGTGAACCATCACGCATCCTTCCATCTCATCTGCCTTGAACTTGGATTCTAGCTTTCCCTTGCCGTTGTACCCCGTTTCTCCGATCCATTACTTTCCTTGATTGCCAACTGGCTTATCTCCCGTTGTTCCAGTCATCGACATGCCACTACCTCGCTCGTCCACCTTCCTCATGCCCCTATCCTCCTTCTCCTTCATGCCCATGTCGTTCATCGGCATCATGCACATGCATCCCGAGACCAAGGTTGCAGTCATCAACATGAAAAGCGATTGCGATAGTGAATTCATGGAACCGTCCTCCTTGCTATGACACTCTGACCAGACTGACTCTCGCTGGACCGGTCTCGCGCCATGATCCGCAGCGGGCTGGTCACGAAGCCAAAAAGGTCCACGCCCACAGTGTTTCAGCGATCCCTCTCGGAACTCTGCACGATAATTTCTCGATGAGCTTGGGCCATGCGGTCGGCTTCATCGGCGGCTTTCCTGTAGTACTCGATGAAGCGCTGACAGTGCGCGATCAACTCCGCTTTGGACTCTTTCGGAGCGGGCTGATATGAAGGTGCCGCGTACATGTCCTTGCTCTATGCGCACTGCTTTCCATCCTTTTTTCTCGCTCATCCCTGGTCCGCATCTGTCTCTCCGGCCCTCGCGCCTCGGCTTCGGCAATGCTGAGAGCGGCGCCGATCAGGGTCAGATGTGAGAAGCCTTGAGGATAATTACCGAGAAGCTCGCCCCTCACCGGGTCGATTTCTTCGGAGAGAAGGCCGAGGTCGTTGGCATAACTGACGACTCGCTCAAAGAGGGTTCGGGCTTCGTCGATGCGCCCCGCCAAGGCGAAATTCTGCACCATCCGGAAGCTGCAGAAGGCAAAGGCACCTTCGCCGCCCGGCAGGCCATCGTCGGTCAGGTACCGGTAGACCAAATCATTTGAAGTCAAACGCTCCTGTATCCGATCAAGTGTCGACTGCACACGGGGATCGGTGGCCGGGAGAAATCCGACGAGCGGTAAGCTGAGGACACTGGCATCCAGAGTCCGTTCTCCGAAGGCCTGAACGAAAGCTCCTAACGCTTCGTCGTAGCCCTCCGTTAAAATCGCCTCTCGAATCTCGTCCCGGGTTCGTCGCCAATGGTGCAGATTACCTGGGACTCCAGCATCCGTGGCCAGCCGGATCGCGCGGTCGAGCGCGACCCAGCAGAGGAGCTTCGAGTAGAGGAACGGCTTCGGGCCGCCTCGGACTTCCCAGATGCCATAGTCCGGCTCGCGCCAGCGCGCCGCCGCTTGGTCAGCCAGATACTGCAGGAACTGAATCATTCCAGCGCCGAAGGGCCGTCGCATGGCGTAATAACATACTGCGGCCGCATCGAGCACCTCGCCATAGATGTCGAGCTGGGTCTGTTTCGCCGCCGCATTGCCAAGCCGTACCGGGCGGGAGCCTCGGTAGCCCTCCAGATGATCGAGGCTTTGCTCCGGCAGCTCAGGGTGGCCGTGAATGGTGTACATGATCTGCAGCTCCCCGCAGCAACCGATGCACAGGGACTGCAGCCACTCCCAGAACTCATTGGCCTCGTCGTGATACCCGAGCCCTTGCAAGGCGGAAAGAATCAGGGCCGAATCCCGTAACCAGGTAAAGCGGTAGTCCCAGTTGCGGACGCCGCCAATTTCTTCAGGAAGGGACGTGGTGGGCGCGGCGATGAGCGCGCCTGTCGGCTTGAAGGTCAACAACTTCAGCACTAGGGCGCTGCGGCAGACCGCGTCGGCGTACGGGCCACGATAGGTACAGCGCGCCGACCAGGCCTCCCAATAGCGTAGGGTGTCCGAAAGCAAGGAGTCGCACTCTAGCGACTCCGGCACCTGCACCTTTTCACTGTCCGGTTGATCCGTCACTGTAATCCAGAGCCGATCCCCCGCCCGGACATGGAGTCGTCCGGTGGCTCCTTGCGAGCTAGGCCGGAAGTTGGCAGGGGCAGCCAGAATCAGATGCTGACTGCCGGCGTGCGCGAGAACTCGGCGGGGAAGGATCTCCACTGTCGTCTTCGCTCGGGCATAGTCAAATGTCGGATGGAACCTGACCTCAACTTCGACATGCCCAATGAGCCCTTCAATCAGGCGGAGGAGCTGATCAGGGGGTCGAAGGTGTTCCCGCTCCTTTGCGACAGGCATCAAGTCGGTGAGCTGGACGACCCCTGTAGCGGTTTTGAAAATGGTCCGCAGCACGTTCGTGCGTCCAAGGTACGATCGGGAAGTGCCGAAACTCCCGACCGGCGCAATCTGAAACGATCCGCCTTTGGCCACGTCCAGGATTCGACAGAACACGGCCGGGCTGTCGAAGTACGGCCAGCAGCACCAATCAATCGAGCCATCGCGGGCAACGAGCGCCGCGGTCCGCCCATTCCCGATAAGCGCGTAGTCGCGCAACGGCCGATATCGGCCGCTACCGTCCTGGTTCTGGCTCTCCTCTGGAAGGGCTATCATGTTCATCTCCATACGCCGTTCGACTCGCAGTGGCTAGGTACCGAACGATCTCTGCTTGCTCGGTCGCGGTGATCACCCTTTTGCCCATCGTCCCCATGGGACCTCGCATGCGCTGCACTACCGTCGACTACTCCTCGGCCGTATGCAGCTGCGGGTCCGGCAGCGCGTGGCATTGCGTACGTCTTCCCAACAAACGGTCCTGTCACTTTCACGAGTCAGACTCATTCAGTTCGGCTATAGGAACGTGCCCACGACTTGTTCAAGAACAGCAAACTGATTCTCCCGTTCGGCCAACGCTCGGTAGTACGCGAGTCGAAACTCTAACCAGGCGCGCTCCGCCTCTAAGAAGTCGAGAAAACTATTTCGCCCGGTTCGATACCCGGCGCGTGCTGCATCCATATTCTGCTCGGCTTGCGGCAAGATGGTGGTGCGGTACAGAACCACGACCTGTTGCTGCGCCCGTACCTTTGCCAGCAGTTCAGAAATTTGAAATCGGGTCAGGTTTTGCCAGGTGTGCAAATCCGCCCGTGCTGCAGCTTCGGCTGCCTTGGCTTCCCGGACGCCGGCGTCATACTTGCCCTTCGTCCAAAAGGAGAACGGGATACTCATGATCCCAATGGCGCCAAATCCATCCGTTGCCTGAAAATTCTGAAACCGCTGCACGGCGAACTCGAAATCCGGATAGTACTGCCGTTCAGCATAGGCGCGCGCCTGCTGAGTCCGTTCGATGGCGACCGACGCCACCTTCAGTTCCGGACGCATGGCCTTCGCCACTTGCTCAAGTTCCTCCGAGGTCTTCTCAGAGACCGTGACGTCGGGGTCACGCGGCACGCCTAAGGACGACCGAGGATCACGATCCAAGATGGTATTCACTTTGGCCACCGCGGTCTCGCGACGTTGCTCAAGCACCGGCAGCCGCTGGTACAGGTCGGACAACTCGACTTGCGCTTTGAGCACGTCGACCTGGGTCCCTTGTCCCGCGCGGTACTTGGCCGTCGCGGTATCGAACAACTGCTGAACGACATCGATCTGCTCATGATGCACGTCGATTTCCTTGTGGGCGAGATACAACTCGTAATAGGCTTGCTTCAGCCGTGCGATAATCTCTCGCTCTTTGGCGCGGATGGCTTGCTCCCGGATTCCTGCCGTCCGACTCGCGATTTCCGCATTGAGGTCAAGCTTTCCCGGGAACGGGAATCTCTGGGACAAAGTCAAGATGATGTTTTGCGTGCGGCCGAGACTGCGGGCGACATCCAGGTCTTGGGGGAAGTTCCAGAGGTGCACCCCGAAGGTTGGGTCAGGCAAGGTGCGAGCCTGCGGGACCTTCTCGCGGGAAGCCTCCCATTGTTGATGCATCGCCTGAATCTCGGGATTACGGGCTAACGCTTCGTCAATGAGGCCTCCTAAGGCTAAGGGAATCTCTAATGGCGGAGCGGCCTGTGCGGCCTCTCGTCCACTCCACATCATTATTACTGCAACGATTAATAAGCAGAGACTGGCCGTTTGTTGTCCAATCATCACGTCCTCCTTATGGTGACACGACGCCCTAGATCCAACTCCCCCTTCAGCCTATTGCTTACCGCAGATCATGACGAAGGTCTTCTTGCGACCCGCCGTCCCGTTCAGGTTCCGCCGGAAGGGTGCGCCCTCGCCACACGGCATAGATGGCGGGAATGACGAGCAAAGTGAGGATCGTAGAAGACACCATGCCGCCGATCATCGGCGCGGCGATCCGTCTCATGACATCCCCTCCGGCGCCGTGACCCCACATGATCGGCAAGAGCCCAATGAGAATCGCTGAGGCCGTCATCACTTTGGGGCGGACCCGCTGCGCGGCACCTTCGATGATGGCCTGTCGGAGATCGGCTCTCGATTGCAACCGGCCCTCGCGCTGCCACCGCTCGTAGGCTTCATCCAAGAAGATGATCATGATCACGCCGGTCTCGGCCGCCACGCCCGCGAGGGCAATGATCCCGACCCACACGGCCACACTTAAGTTGTAGTTCAGGAGATAGAGAAAGACGATCGCGCCGACCACGGCAAAGGGCACGGAGAGGAGCACGATGAGGCTACGGACCACCGAGCGGAAGTTGAGATAAAGCAGGATGAAGATCAGGAAAACTGTGACGGGGACGGCGATCATGAGGCGGCCTTTTGCCCGTTCCATGTACTGGTACTGCCCGCCCCAGACCAGCCGATAGCCCGACTTGACCTTGACACGTTCGCCGACCAATCGTTTCGCCTCAGCGACATAGCCACCAAGATCGCGTCCGGCCACATCCACAAAGACGATCCCCGCCAGCGAGCCTTGCTCATCCCGGACGGACGGAGGGCCCGTCACCATCTTGATCTCGGCCAATTGCACGAGAGGCACCTGAGCGCCGCGCGGCGTTTGCACCAAGACCCTCCGTAACGATTCGACATCCTGCCGGAGCTCGCGCGCATAGCGCACGTTGATCGGATAGCGCTCCCGACCCTCGACGGTCTGAGTGATATTTTTTCCGCCGATCGCGGTTTCGACGATATCCTCGACATCCTCCACCGTCAACCCATAGCGCGCGACCTCCTCGCGGTTCACGCGAAAGTCCAGGTAGTAGCCTCCGGTGACCCGCTCAGCGTAGGCGCTCCGGGTGCCAGGCAGGCCGGACAGGAGGCTCTCGATCTGCAAGCCGATCCGCTCGATCTCGCCAAGGTCCGACCCGAGAATTTTGATCCCGAGATTACTCCGGATCCCTGTCGCCAGCATTTCGGTCCGAGTCTGGATCGGCATCCACCAGATATTGGGCATACCGGGAAATTTCACAGTCTTGTCCAGCTCCGCGATCAGGGCATCCCAGGTCATGCCCGGCCGCCACTCCTCCTCGGGCTTCAGGGTGATGACCGTCTCGACCATGCTGAGATGCGCGGGGTCGGTCGGTGTTCGGGCTCGGCCGACCTTGCCGAAGACATGATCCACCTCGGGAAATTGCTTGATGAGCTGATCTTGCTGCTGGAGGATTTGGGTGGCTTCCGTAATGGATATGCCGGGCAAGGCGGTCGGCATGTAGAGGATCGTCCCTTCATTGAGCGGTGGCATGAATTCCGAGCCCAGTTTCTGATAGAGGGGGATGACCCCGGCAACGGCGAGGACGGCCAGGAGGATAACCAGCCACCGAGCCCTTATGGCACTGGACACAAGCGGACTATAGAGCCGGATCAGCCAGCGATTGAGGGGATTTCTCTCTTCAGGTCGGATCTTTCCGCGGAGGAGCCAGACCATCAGCAGTGGGGCCACCGTGATCGAGACGAGCGACGCAAAGAACATGGAGGCCGTCTTCGTCCAGGCCAGCGGCTTGAATAGGCGGCCTTCCTGTGCCTCGAGACTGAAGACAGGCAGGAAGGAGACGGTGATGATGAGCAGCGAGAAGAACAGCGGCTTCCCCACTTCCTGAGCTGCCCGAATGATCACCGTCGCCCGAGCCTCCTGTTGTCCTTTTCCCTCTCTCTGATGCTCCTGCCATTGCTCTAGCCGCTTGTGCGCGTTCTCGATCATGACGATCACGGCATCCACCATGGCCCCAATCGCGATCGCGATGCCGGCGAGCGACATCACATTCGACGCGATCCCGAGGTAATACATGGCGAGAAAGGAAAGCAGGATGGCAACCGGTAACGTGAGGATGGCGACCAGCGCGGAGCGTAGATGAAAAAGAAAGATCAGGCTGATGAGGCTCACCACAATGCTGACCTCGAGCAGCTTTTCTTTCAGCGTCGCAATGGCGCGGATGATCAAATCCGAGCGGTCGTAGACCGGCAGGATTTCCATGCCCTCCGGGATGGACCCCTTGATCTCCTCGAGTTTCTGCTTCACACGGTCGATCACGGCGAGCGCGTTCTCGCCGTAGCGCATGACGATAATGCCGCCGACCGCCTCTCCTTGCCCATCCAGGTCGGCGGCGCCCCGCCGGATATCGGGGCCCAAGGTCACATGTGCCACATCCCGCACCAGGATCGGGGTCCCCTCGCGGTCCGCGCCAATCGCGACCTGGCGGATGTCATCCAAGGATCGGATATACCCTAGGCCTCGCACCATATATTCCCGTTCGCTGAACTCGACAACGCGGCCGCCGACGTCGTTGTTGCTCCGCCGGATCGCCTCAATGACCTTCTTAATCGGGACGTGATAGCCGAGAAGCTTAGTCGGATCGACCTGAACCTGATATTGTTTGACAAACCCTCCGACGGATGCCACCTCCGCCACGCCGGGCACGCTCCACAACCAGTACCGTAGGTACCAGTCCTGAAAGCTCCGCAGGGCGGCAAGATCGTAGCGTCCCGACCGATCGACCAGGGCATACTGGTACACCCAGCCCACGCCGGTCGCGTCCGGCCCGATCGTTGGTGTAATGCCTTCCGGCAATTTCCCGAGCGCGGACTGTAAGTATTCGAGGACCCGGCTGCGGGCCCAGTACATATCCGTGCCATCTTCGAAAATGACGTACACAAACGAGAGCCCGAGAAAGGACTGTCCGCGGACGGATTTGATGTTGGGTGCGCCCAGCATCGAGATGATGATGGGATAGGTAATCTGATCCTCGACGAGATCCGGGCTACGGCCTTGCCATTCAGTAAAGACGATCACCTGCACGTCGGAGAGGTCGGGAATGGCATCCAACGGCGTGTGGTACACCGCCCAGATGCCCCCGCCCATCACGAACACGAGGACCAGCATGACCAGAAACCCGTTCTTGGCGCTCCACGCGATCACACGCTCGATCATGTCGCTTCCCTCCAGACTCGGGGCACGAGGCACGAGGCGATAGGCAAGAGACTCCCGTTGAAATGTAAGATCAAAAGTTTAAGCATTTGCATTTTTACTTTTGCCCTTTGTATTAGGTCGTGCTCGTGCCCTCGCGCCCATCCTGTTACATTCCCTGCATGCCGGACATACCGCCGCCGGCCGTCACAGAGAATGTTTCCTTCACATCGGCCTGGCCAGCACGCTGCACAGTGACGGTCAGATCCCACTGGCCGCCCATGCCGAGATTGACCTTCACCTCATAGGCGCCATCCTTTCCGGGTTTCATCAGGACGGTTGCCGGCATCATGCCCGGCATCGGCATGGTATACGTGAGCTGAACCGTTGCATCGGGCACCGGCTTGCCGTCCTTCTTTTTCACGGTCACTCGAATCAGGTTCTCCCCGATCCTCGGCGAAGCGGGCTCTGTGGACACGCTGACCGTGAGTCCGTCCACCTGCTTTTCCTGCTTGGTCTCGGATGGTTTCCCCTTTGTCTTCTGACCTTCCTCCATCTTCATGTCGCCCATGTCCATCTGGCCCATCTGGGCCTGCTCCATTTTGACGCCGCCCATCCCGAGCGAACCCATCATGTTCGTGGCCGCCATGAGCTTGCTTTCCGAATCAATGAGGAAGTTGCCTGAGGTCACGACCCGGTCGCCGGCCTGCAAGCCCTCTTGCACCTCGTAGTAGGCGCCAATCTTCGGCCCGATCTTGACCTCCCGAGGTTCAAACAGCCCTTCTCCTCGTGTCACGAACACCAATTTGCGGGTCCCGGAGTCCAGCAGCGCGCCTTCGGGCAGTGCGAGCTGCACCCCGCGGTGGACCTTGATCTGCACGGTGCCGTACATCTCGGGCTTCAGCAGGAGCTTGGGATTCGGCATCTCCAAGCGAACTTTCACAGTCCGCGCCTCCTGGTTGAGGTAGGGGTAGATGTAGGAGATCCGTCCGTGAAACACCTCGCCCGGATAGGCGGTGAAAGTAGCCGTTGCCATCTGGCCCACCGCCACGAAGGGAACCTCAAACTCATAGATCTCCGCGTTCATCCAGACCTGACTGAGATCGGCAATCGAGTACGCCCGCGTCTCCGGTTGGAGAAACATCCCTTTGAACACCTTCTTATCGATGACATAGCCCGTCACTGGTGAATAAATCGTCAGGTAGGTGTTGGCCTTCCCCCGACGGGCGATCTCATCGATCTGTTGATTCGTCAGTGTCCATAGGCGCAGGCGGTCCCGGGTCGCGTCGACCAGTTGATCGGCCTGTCGGCGCGCTTCGCTCAGCGGACTCTCTTTGACCTTCTCACGCGCCCGTAAGGCCAGGAGAAGCTCATCTTGACTCGCCACAAGGTCGGGACTGTAAAGCGTGAACAGCGCCTGCCCCTTGCGCACCAGTTGTCCCGTGTAATCAATGAAGAGATCCTCAACCCATCCTGAAATGCGAAGATTGACATGGCTAATGCGCTGCTCGTCATACTCGACTCGTCCCACGGCTCGCACGATCGTCTCCAGCGGCCGCTTTTCAACGATCGCCGTGGTCACCCCAATCAGCTGTTGCTTATGAGGAGACACCATCGCATACGCCTGAGCGGGACTTGTGTCAGCCGGTGTCTCGGGTGGAGCCGCCGGTTTTTCGCCCTGCTCAGCTTGACCGCCTGGCGTCGATGCTTCCTTCTTTAGCGGCTCTCGCTGTCCCCTGGGCTCGATCAGCAAGATCAAGCCACCAATCAGGATGAGGATTCCGAGGCCAATTAGAACCCATCGTATTCGTTTCAGCTTCAGCATCCCCCACCTCCAGTCACGACATACATTTTAATGAGTCATTTCAAATGGAACATGGTCAGCGTCCCAAGAGCTCTCTTGCCCCACGACTGTCGTGGATCCCGGCCCAGCTTGCTACAGAAGAGACGACTGGATGAGCCGAAGCCACAAGTCGGGTGGATAACGCAATGATTAGAGGTAGAAGGGAGAACCGGAAAGATCAGATTCGAAGCACGGTGCTTGCGAGAGACTGATGCGGAGGCGAACTCGATTCGAGAGAGTGATATGGGTTGGAAATTTGTGCGAGCCGAGGAATTATCGTTGGAAGCGTAGGTACCGCATGGTCTGCCGACCAATGATGGTCCACGAGCAATGATGAGGACTGCGCGTGGGATTCGACTCCCAAGATCTTGAAGGCGTCACACAATTGCCGACTAGGTTGTTCCATAGGAACTGAACAGCCGTTCGCCATCGAGGCATCGCTGATAGATGACAGGGGCAAGACACAGGCATACGCATTGAAACTGAATGCCAGTAGAAACACTACGATGGTCGCAGCGAGAAAAGATCGGAAATGATAGGAGCCTAATCGCATGGCATCAGTCTATTCTTCTGTCAACTTGGCCGTCAACAGTATTTCTATACTGCGACTCTCGATCGATGGATAAGAACCAAATCCGACACCCTTCTGGATGGCCGGACAGGAACCTGCTCAAACGGCATACCCATTCACAATCCAATCTGCTCATCAGTCTGACTCTTATCCTCATTCTTACAACAAGCGGATGTCTCTAGGCTTGACCCGCCGTCCAGACAGTCCTTATAGGCTGCATAGGCCTTGAGAGCCCATTCTTCACCAGGGCAACCTTGCATCGTCATCGAGACTTCAAGGAATTCAACCAATTCTTCCCGGGTGATACCCCGGAGGTAAGCCATCCGCACGTAGGCTCGAATACAAGACTCGCAGCGAATCGCGATTGAAATGGCCAATGGCAGTGAGCAATTTGTACTTTGCTACTGCTTACAAATTGATTCTTCGCAGCCAAACCGCATCCGAGAGGATGGGGTTTCTATTTCCCTCATGTCCTGAGCGTATCATGATGACAATCATGCCGCTCGGGGAACTACAGGGATGATCAGTTATAACCGCACTTATCGTCTTGAACCCATCGGGCGTTGGCGAAGGGGTGTTTCGAGAGGCTCTAGCCCCTAAACCATATTCTAAAATACTCACACCAGGACCATCTGGGATCAGAGAAAGGCTGGGCAACTGAGTTCCATTGCTGGAAACCTCGTGGCGTCGAAGGTGGTGGTCTCGATTCCGAGCTCGATCAGCAGGGACGTGTGAGTTTTCCTACTTAAATCTGCGTGACGGCCTCCTCCGCTCCCTCCAGCAGTTTCTGGACTTCCTCCACATAAATCTCCGTCGTCGCATAGTGCTGGTGCCGCATCATCTTCTGGACCCGTGTCGGGTTCGCATCATTGAGCAGCGCAAACGTTGGGGTCGAGTGGCGCAGACTATGGACGACGATGCCCGGTTTCTTGACCCCGGCTAAGAGCAAGCCCTCTGTGATGATCCGGTGAATGGCACGCGTGGAGAGCGGCTGGCCCGCTGGTGACACGATATTCCCGCCTCGATCGACACAGGCCGTGGTGGCAAAGAGCGGGTCGCTTCCCTTCAAGGGACCGGGCCGTAACGTAAGATACGCCTGGATTCTTTCATACACCGCGCGCACGATTTGCACATACTCATCGGCACACCCCCTCCCCTTCCCATGCACCCACAGCCGCCACACTTTCTCCGGCACTTGCTCCTGCAGATACTCGATGCGGGCGCGACTGACTTCAATCGTGCGCAGGCCGGTCTTCAGCATGAGATAAGCCATCGCATAGTTTCGTGCTCGCTGGATCTCTGACTTTCTCGGATCGGTTTCGAGCACCGCCAGAAACGCCTTCGCGTCCTCCACCGGCAGATGTCGCCGCGTGTGCGTGCGACTACATCTCCAGCCCTTCACGAAATCGGCGGGGTTCACCAAACCCGGATGATAGCGCGCCAGAAAGGATAGGAACTGGCGGACCGCCGTGAGGTAGCCGTTCTTCGTGCGGGGATTTGCAAACTTCCGATTCAGGTATTCTCGATAGGCGTCAACACAGGCTCGATCGAGCCGACGCATCCCGCTTTCCTGCTCCAGCCAGGCGACAAAGGTACGACCGCGTTTTCCATACGTGGCCGCCGTCGAAGCGGATGGCTTGTGCTGCGCGAGCTGCCGCGTGAATTCGTCGAGGTAGACCCGCAACCCAATCAACGTCGATGAGGAGAGGGCAAGACAGACCGGGGACACCTCCCCAACCGCCCGTCGGAGCCCGGTTGTGGCCAAGGGTACCAGCGCGGTCGGCTGGGTCAGCAGCGGAGGACGTGTGCCGGGAATGGCAGGTACCAGATCCATCTCTCAGCGTTCCTTTAGAGACAGAGACCTCGATCAATTGGCACGGGTCCGGCACCTCTCTATAACTTTATAATGGTGGTGGCTGTCGAGCTGGGCTGGGTTGGGTTGGGCTCCGGACCCAACGATAAAAGGATTTTACCTCGCCCCGATTTTCCAAGCCGCAGCCCCTGTCTGATCCACCCTACCCGCTTCCCTCTGAACCGTCAAGGCATCCGAGAGGGACACAATCCCGGATGCTAACGTGTTTACGACGCCTTTTTGCTTGACTAGGAATCCCTATAGGTTTAGACCTCTAATCTATGATGACAAATCCCATCGACTCTCCAAGCACCGAACCATTTGATGAAGAAGCGGAATTGGCTGACTTCATCCCGCCTGAACTCGCGCTCGAAGGGCGCGATACCCTCCTAGCAGACTGGCGATTAGAGTATCTCGATAAACTCCACCTGACGATGGAGGACCAACGGTTCCTCGTGCAATCCCCGACGACCCAGTTGCTCTACCTCCACCTGCTCAAAAAAACCTATGGGCTGGGCCAGCGCGAAGTCACCGTGTCGATCGACAGACTCGTAGCCGACACCAAGCTGGCATGGATGACCGTGCAAAAACAACTCAAGACACTGCACGCATTGGGGCTTGTGACGGTCAGTCAGCCGGCCCGACAACGCATCGCGCCAACGTACCTCCTGCAGTGGCTGCCAAAATTAGAGAAGCGTGAACATCCAAAAGACGTGACGACGCGCTATGACGAGTTAGACCAGGACGACTTAGCTGAACTCAAGCGCCTAAGTCCCCTGGTATCACCGAGCAAACGGGAAGAGATGGCGATCGAGATTCGCGTAGGTCTGCGAGCAGAAGGCCTGCTTCCCAGCCAAGACCTCGTCACAAAGATTATCTCCTTCCGCATCCTCCACATGTTTCCTTATAAAAGGAAACTGATGGCAAAACATCCTGAATGGTACGCCGACCATTCATTCAATCCATAAATCTCTGTCGCAATGTTACGCGCGTAACCAACAAAAAGAAAATACTTCTATCTTTGTGCTTCCGGCTTCGATAGTTGAAATAAACTATTCGTTGTATGTTTAGCTTCATACTGAGAAGTATCTCGTATGATAAAAAGAATATAGTTTATGCGCGTAACATTAGTCTCTAGATAAGTTCTCATGATACCAGCGGTGTGCCAGATTGTTTTCCATTACAGGCTGCCACGATTATTACTTCATTCCCCGTCTGTGTAGAGTAATAATGACACATTATAATTAATAAACTTTTATAATGTTACGCGCTTAACAAACCATAAAGCCATCCAACCTATACTAGGTATTGGCGTGTCTACGTATCCGCTACAAGATAATGATTGACTCACTGTCCAGTCTTTGATAAAGAACCACTGCCCTAGGTTCGAAATATTACCGCAGTACACCATGTTTACTCCTCACGCATGAACAAGCGCACACGCCAGAAAGAGACCCCAGCTATCCTGACCGAGCACATTGCACGGCGTGAAAAAGATCCGCAGCAGGGTAGTGCAGCTAGGGCGAACGGTGAACTCACGATGAGTGATGTCGCCAAGGCGCTCGATATTCACCGAGACACGCTGAAGCGATGGATTAAAGAAGGAAAAATCCCTGACCCGCGCCGTAACTCCAAGAATGCCTATCGAATATTTACACACGAGGATGTCAAGGAAATCCGCATCCTAATGCAACGTCGTAAGGACACGACAAATAATGTCGAGGCCGGCCATCCTAATAGGAAGCAGGACGCACGACGCGCCCACGAAGGAGGCGAGTGATGATTATCGCGCCACATAATCAGCGCGGTGGGGTCGGGAAAACGACAACATCAGTTCATGTCGCGCATGCAGCGGCCTTATATGGCAAACGCGTTCTTCTGGTTGATACAGACCCTCAAGGCTCCTTGAGGAATATGCTGAAGATTCAACACGATTCCACATTACACGACCTACTCGACAATGGATTTAAGCTCGAAGAAGTAATCGTGAAAGGCGTCCGGACCGGTCCAGAAAAAGGGACGCTAGATGTCATCATCAGTGATAAGGCATTGACGGAAACCGAGACGAAATTGATCCAATCGGTGAATCGCGGTGAAACCGTCGGAAAACTGCGCGAGGCGCTCGCTCCGGTCAAGGACATGCACTACGATTTAATTTTGATCGACAGTCCGCCTGGCCTCTCGCCCATCTTGCAATCTGTCTATCACACGGTTGATAGCCTGCTGATCCCCATTGCCATGGATTACATGTCCTTCGTCGGCTCTCATCAGGTCATCGAGAGTCTTAGCCTCTTGAAACAAGACTATGACATTCGCGCCACGATCGGCGGCATTTTACCGGTAGCAGTTGATCATCGCCTAGCCGTAACGGATTCTACCTTGTCGAGCATTAAAAATAAGTACGAACGTTATTATCCAATCTTCCCTCCTATTCGTATCGACGCAACCATCGCCAAGTCCGGCATGCGTGGACAGACGCTCTATGACCGTCTCGGTATTCCTTTGGATCGGTTAACTCCTGATCATCGTGCCGCCTGGGATTACTACCAAGTCATGAAGCTCTTGATTCAAGGTCAGCAATCCCCCGGAACTCTGAAGCAGCCTGATGTTTAGTGATCATTGAGAGGGGAGTGGGCATGAAATCTAAATCTCGAGATCGCGAGCCGGTAGACATCGGCGATTCACTTCCAGATGCCCACTATCAGTCATTGTCTCCGTCGACGACTGATCGTCGGCGAGAGGAAGAAGCCAAGAGCATGCGAAATGTCTTTGGCGCCGGGACCAATGAGCGCATCATCGAGATTCCCCTGGACCGTGTTGATGCGAGCCCCTATCAGCCTCGTCTAGCCATCGACGCAGAAGCACTCGCCGAGCTAAAAGAGTCTATTCGAGAACGTGGCGTCATTACCCCTATTCTAGTTCGCGCTACGAGTGACGGGCGGTACGAACTCATCGCCGGTGCTCGCCGCGCTGAAGCGAGCCGGGCACTCGGTCGCACGACTATTCCAGCAATCGCGCGTACGTATTCAGATCAGGATGCTGAGTATCTTGCGCTTATCGACAATATTCATCGACAGGATCTCGGAGTACTCGAACAAGCACGATCCTTTGCTCGATTGATCGAACGACATAGATTGACCCATGATGATCTTGCCAAACAACTCAAATGTTCGCGAGCACGAATTACGAGGATGCTGAAGGTCCTGGATCTACCCCAGCAAATCCAGGACCTTATTTATTCACCGGGGCACGATTTCGGGGCCTTGCACGGAGAGCTATTGGCAGGGGTGAAATCTCCAGAGAAGTGTTTGCGCCTTGCCGAACGGTTAGTCCAAGAGAAATGGAGCACCCGCCGCCTCGAAGAGGAGATTAACCGAAAACCACGTGTCCATAAAGGGTACGAGTCTGTGGTCTATGAAGAGAGGCCAGATGGCTTCAACCTGCGGATCAGCTTTCGAGACAACCATGAGTATGATGTTACCCGCTCCGAGCATGCGATCAAGAAGGCCCTTGCCCGTCTAGCCCACTTTAAAACAAGTAGGATCCCCGAGGACCCCGGACTCGCTATTACAACTAGCTAGGGTGGCTTGTACTACGGCTACAGGCCCTTATTCTTAATAAAAATTGCCTCTAAGTCGCCCTGAACAAAAGTTTATTTCAACTATCGTAAGGCAGGAGGAAAAGTTTTATTCTTTTGACGAGTCTTTGATCAAAAAATGATATCTGACAACATTCAGAAGTGTAGGGAACTACAAACATGGCCGGTTATCCACATGGCATCGATAGTTAAAGGAAGAATCTTCGATAGTTGAAGGAAAGAACGATAATTCAAGGAAGGGTGCGAACGATAGTTGAAGGAAAGTGAGCGATACTTGAGAGAAGACTCGATAGATGAAGTAACGGTTTTCGCAGCTAACATTTTGATTCTACTCGACTCACAACATAATTTCTCTCTTACCTACGTTAAAGACATAACGGAGGAGTAATCTACGTTACGATGGATCACGTTGATTTAGTCACAGCTTCGGAACAAGAGTCTTCTCTGTCTACCCGTCATTCACTATCCACCGAAGCCATACTCACGGCTCCCGTCCTCTTACTGGCAGAGCATATTCTTGGATCTATTCCTCTCTGGGAGGTGAAAAGCAAAAACTCTAGGAGCAGCCTCCGCGAAAAAGAAGTGGTCCGAGAGGTGTATTACCACGGGCAATTGCGCAAAATCCCGCTGGTCATCTATGCGAGCGGTGATTTAGGGCTACCGAATTCAGTGGATCTGGAACTCTTTCGAGGATTTGAGCGCTGGGCATTGGGCCAGCTCGATAAGAAAAAGACGTTAGACCCGATCGTAAGGATTTCAGGCGCAGATATTCTGCAGGCTGCCGGTAAAGAGCTTTCTGGACCGGCGTATGGCGAGGTCGATCGGTTCTTTCTTCGGATGGCAGGAACGATGATTTCAGCGGGCCGGGAAAAGACCGAACCAAGTGAGGATCTACGGGAGAGGACATCCTTATCGCCTAGGCGTTTACGGAGCAAGAAAGGGATTGTGTTCAAAATATTTGGGACTGTCATCTTGCCGGGACAGGCCAATAAACAAGGCGAATTAGTTGATAAGTACGAGGTGGAGCTTGCCCCCTGGTATCGCGACAGCCTGTTGATGGGTAACTGCTTCGTTATCGATCATTCCCTCTTTACCGGCATGAAAGGGTCTCTCTCGAAGCTATTGCATCAGCTGTTACACAATCTCTTCTATCTAGGCAAGGGGCACGCTGAGCAGAGGTATTTGGATCTCGTCAAGTACTGGCAAATTAAGCGACATGCGTCGAAGTCGAAAGTCATTCAACAGTTTGCCGAAGCCCATAGCGAATTGACGAAGCGTGGGTTCCTCGAGCGCTGGCAGATTGTGCCGATCAAGATAGGGCAGGAGAAAGATTTTGTGTTTATTTGGGATGCCGGAATAGCCTGGTGGAAAACAGAGGCAATATTGCCGGAATTGAAAAATAAGTATGAGTTAGGGGAGGCGCATGAACTCGAAGCCGGCCCGGTAATTGATCCATTCCTCACCGCACTCCCTGAAACATCTGTCGGCGCCGATGCCAACGCCATGACCGATATCAATTCGGGCGCTCGATTGCTTGACGAGATTATCGGATTATCCGGCCGGCGGAAAGATCCGGAGGTTTGGGAGAAATGGTGGAAGCGTGCGATTGCTGCTGTTCCACACTCTCGGATATGGCTCCGTATTGGAGAAGTAAAAGAACGGAAAGCACGTGGGGAAAGGATTAATGTGGGAAGTTATCTTGCGAAACTCATCAAAGTCGAAGCCAAAGGTCTTGGCTTGGGATGGGCTGAGGGAAAAACAGTAACTCGTAGGGCTAGAGACAGGTACGCTGGCTATTATGAGAAGCCAGAGTGAATCCCATCGATAGCTCAAATATATCAAGGCAGGGCCAGCATCAGATGTCCAACTGAAGCGGAGGCTGGCCGCACCTTGATTTCGATATCGTAGCCGAGCCGATTGAGGCACTCCATCAGTTTGCGCTCGGACAGATTGGAGAAGTCGCCATGCAGCATGCCGGAGACCTTTGGTTGGGTAATCCCCATGCGTGTTGCAGCCTCTTGTTGGGTCAGCCCTTGTTGGCGAATCGCCCTCCGGATCTCGATCACCAACCCGGACTTGATCTTGAGCTTGTCGGCGTCCGGCAGGCCCAAATCGGCGAAGACATTGCTAGACCCGCGCTGCACCTCGATACCCTCAATCACTCGTTTTTTCATCTCGTAACTCCTTGGCCATCGCCTCGGCAACTTTCAGCCTGGCGCGGATGATAGCGAGATCCTCTTTCGGTGTTGCAATGCCTTGCTTGCTCTTCTTTTGGAAGCAATGCAGCACAAAGACTGCTGCGTCGAACTTCACCGTATAGACGGCACGATAGGTGCCACTCCTATCGTCTTCGACGACCTCAAGCACCCCGGCGCTCCCAAAGCCCTTGAGCACCTTCGCCGCATCGTGTTGATCACCGGCTTGAGCCAGCGAAAGCGCGTACCCGAAGAATCGACGGACGTCGGCCGGTAACGTCATCAGGTCTTTGTAGCTACTGCCGATCCATTCGAGAGGCTTTTCGCGAAAAGCCATGCTGATCATTATACATGAACAGGTATATTTCGCAAGTACCCATCTTTCCTTCCGAGATGACAGGTCATTGCGAACGTGCAACGGGAGAGTCTCAAACCGCGTGAGCTTGTGGATCTCATTCACACGATACTAATTTAGAAGGGGAGGGGTGAATATCGCGTCACAGCTAGGCGTGGACCGATGGAGGATTATTCATCATCTGTCGCATATTGAGCCGCCGTCATGTCTCGCGGAACTCTACAGTCCGACATATGTTAGTCGGAAAGAATTCTCTAGGCTTTGTGCGGTCCGCATAAAGAGTTTCCGCAAAACATCGATCGGTACTGCACACGTATGCCAGATATGACAGCAGGCTATGGCGCCGACCTAGCAGCGAAGCTGTAACGTCCCAGATCGAATGGGGCTCAGATCGCGAAGCGGACGGCGAAGCTACGGAGAGGGGAGAGGTGCGGCGATTCCGACAGCCTCTGGTTTCCTCCGATGACGAACGGGCACTGCAGGGAGGGGAGGGCGACAGCTCCGCAAGGCGCGCGTCACGATGTCATGATGATGTATCGCGGTGAAGCGAGGCCGATCGATGTGTGGGAACCCCAGTGTCAGCCATGATCGCCATCATCGCATTTTGTTGACAGGATACCAGCGAAGTGTCACCGAAGGACTGCCTGATTAAACAATTAGGACTGATGAAGGAACTGGCCCAGTAACCAAGGAGGGTACATAGCCTGGAATTACTGTCCCACCTTCTTCATACGAAATAACTCACTCATTGCCTTGTCAGCGCGGTTCATCAGGCGACCTACATCCCTCACCTCGTCTCGCATCCGACCCACGCTTCTCTCTTCCAGAACGTATCGGTAAGAAGCAAGGTGTTGGAACGTTTCAACACCTTGCTGTATGTGCCGCGCCCAATCACCGAGGCCGAGAGTCACGAACAGAACCGTTCCGAGCGCTTCGGCCCGTCTGGTGGCATCCCTCGCGGGAAGGCAGGCGAGTGAACGAATGCATCGCGCACGCGTCGTGCGCATATTAGAACACCGTCGCGTCACTTCCAGCAGCTCGACCGTGGCAAGATACCTACTACACTTTCGGAATACATCCTCACCAGGCGTCATGGTGGCGCTCACAGGGTCACGCTTTGGCATCCGGAAAGAGAGGGACGAGGCGTGATGGGTACGTGCCTGTGTGTCGCGAAATTATCACACCGTTCTCGCGGTCAAGGCCTCCGCGCGCGGCACCGCCGCGTGCTCGCAAGCGTGCTCCGCACGGCCCTGACCGCTGCGCTCCGGTGTGCTGAAAGCTCCTCCACACAGGCAATTCCGCCTGTGACAATAGGAGGTACTGACATGATGACATCGACGAATAGGGACAATCATCCGATCGTGGCGACGTTGGTTTCTGACGACCAACGGCTGAATTTTCTACCGCGCCACTTTGGGAAACACATGATGCTTCTCGAAAGTCAGATTTATCATCACTTGGCAAATCTCTGTCCGCAATACCAGGGAGGCTATTGGAACTTTTATGACTTGAGCAATAGCGGCTGTTATCTTGCTCCTCGGCATCACTGTTATCGACTGGTTCATGCCGGAAATGATTGTGATGCCACTGTATCAGGCGATGCCGCCGGAATCATTGCGACGCTCTACACGTTCAGTCATCTCTCCTTTCTCTTTGAGAACGATCCCTTCGGTACCCATCTCAGCGATCTCTTTCATCTGCTCCGTGACTACACGGCCCATCATCCCGAGGCCAGTCTGATCTATCGAGTGATTGATTAGGTCGCTTTAGGAAGGCCGGCGGGCACTTATCGCTCGTCGGCTTTAAACGAGTCACGCTCGTTGTTTCCACCGCTTCACATTCGGGCGATAACGACCAGCCAGTCTATTGAACGTGCTAACAATAATGTGGCACCGCGCAGACGCCGTGCCCTCCTTGGCGCACCGTCGTGTCACCTCCGGCGCCTCGACCGTGCTGATTCTCCTCCCGATCCATTCACTGCATCGGTCACAACGCTGTCAGTCACGTCAAGCTGCAAAAGCTTCAGCCAACGGCTTTGGAGGCTGTCACGCACGCAGTCGGCTCGTGGAGATCGACGGCGGTTTTAATCGTGCGGAAATCCTTGCTTCGCTTTGCGGCGAGGCGGAGGTCGCGTTGAAAGCCCGTGGTAGACTTTGATGAGAGTAAGGGTTAGAGACCCACATCATCGCGGAGCTGCTGGGAACTTTTGGTTGACGGCCAGCGTGTCGGCCTTATCAGTTGGCCGCTCGAGACTGACGAAGGAATGGTGGTCGTCAAAGCCGATAAAGGACTGTTAGCGGATAATAGTATTGTTTGCAGGATATGGCTTCTAGCCCCAGTTGTCTTACACTCTCGGTTTATTGTATGGTTCCGCCCATGCCTACTGCTTCTCTCTCATCGCCGCCTCAGCCCCGCACCCGTTTGATCGTCAGCAGACCTTCGGTGGTCTCTGATGGGCTCACCCGACTCTCCAAGAATGACCTGTCCCAGATTCGCCTGGGCTCGCGGTCCTGCGCCGACCTGCTTTCTGACACGGCCGGTTGGCGATGGGGCGCTATTCTCCAGTCGATGGACGTGGACTCGTCTGCATGACCACCAAACGCACGACGACGATCACGGTGGATCTTGGTGAGCTGAAGGTCTCCTGGCTGGCCTGGTGTCAGCAGCACCAGATAACGCCGAGCCACGCGCTGCGGCAGGTCCTTCGGCAGGCCATGGACAAGACGTCGCGACAAGCGTCTGCTCCTGGGACGCGCGTCCTCAAGCGGCGAGAACGAGCCACCAGCCGCATGAAATTGAATGTGACTCCATCCGAACTCGTCGCCCTGAGAACGTTCGCCCGTCACGAGGGCTATGTACCGACCAAATGGGTGGTGGCGATGATCCGCACCAGGCTCACCGGAGCGCCGCATGTCAGCCAAGCGGAACTGGAAGGCTTGGCCCGCTCGAACCAACAACTCCTGGCCTTGGGAAGAAACCTGAACCAGATTGCGAAAGTCCTCAATGCTTCTCCGCAGGACCGGACGGCGTTTCGGCCTGAACTCATCACCGAACTCTCACGCGTCATCCGCGCCCACACCGACAAGGTGGCCGGTGTCTTGCGCGGAAGTCTCGAGCGCTGGCGTCTCCAATGACGCCTGCTATCAGTTCCATCGATGAGCGTCTGGACGAGTGGGGGAGTCGGCTCTTCAACGTCTCTACTACCACCCCGCCACGCCAGCATCCCGGCAAGAAAGGGATTCGTCTCAGTGCGGTTAAATCTGCCAGGACCAGTGGGAGGCTTGGCACGCCTCAGGGTCGCGCGAACTATGTGCGACAGAAGCTGCAGGATATGGTCCGGCGTGCGCCACAAGTGATGGTGAAACTCGCCAAGGCGCCGTCCGGGATGCGAGGGATATCGAACAACCTCACGTACATTTCGCGCGATGGCCAAATCGAGATCGAGGATCAAGACGGGCAAGTGATTCGAGGGAAAGACGCCTTGTCCGACCTGAAAGTGGAATGGCGAGATGGCGGCATACCGATCCCGGCGGACTCGACGATGCGGGATGCCTTTCATCTTGTCTTGTCGATGCCGAAACGGACCAATCCATTATCAGTCCAACGGGCGGTTCGAGACTTCGCGAAACGGGAGTTTGCAGGGTTTCAATATGCCATGGTGCTCCACACCTTCGAGACCGATCCGGATCCGCATCCATCCCCGCATCCGCACGTTCACCTGACGGTGAAAGCGGCTGGTTTGGACGGCGTCCGCTTGAATCCGAGAAAGGCTGATCTGCAACGCTGGCGCGAGGGGTTTGCAGAGGCGTTACGGGAGCATGGGATTGAGGCCACCACCACGAGCCGGATTCACCGCACCACACATGAACGCTGGAAGGTTCAACATCTGCTCGATCACACAACGAAGGCAAAGCTCGTCGATCGCCAGAAACGACAGACCCATACACCAACGAAACAGCGTGAGGTGATGCATCACTACGAACAAGTCATGAAGACGCTCGCACGATCGGATCGTGGAGACGACCGTCAACTGGCGGCAGACCTGGTTCGCTATCTAGGGGAACAAGGCCGCATTCCGGACACAGAGAGGTCACGGGGGAAAGATCATGACCGATGAGATGGTCCGCATTATCAAAGATGACGGGAACGAAGATCGACCCTATAGCAGCACGAAGGAGGACAATGACTTGGAAGGCGTCCCGTAAACGACAGACTGTTTTATGACGGTCCTTAGAAGATTCAAGGGAAGTTGTTCGCACGATTGTCGAGGCCTGCGGAGGTGTCCTGCCACTGTGTCCCTAAAACTGCCAGAATTCTGATTCCTAAGCCTCGAAATCCCGCTTCCCAGTGGTAGCTATCTCCCGTCCTCAATCAGAGCATTGAAGGACGTTCTAAATTTTGTGCTTATAAAATGTTCAACCAAAAGAGGACCTTCCGTTAACATGCCTCTTCTATAAGTATTGAATTGCCGATCCTCTCTCGATTTTCAAGGGTCCTAAGCGTATCATCCTTTGTTCAGATCTTGAGATCTGGCCCATGGTAGACCATGACTGAGTAACATAGGAGCCCCAAATGAGTGCAGACAACGAATCCTTTGACGTATTTCAACATGGAACCGATTGGGTGCGGGCCGATTTTCATTTGCATACACGGAGGGACAAAGAGTTTAAGTATGCAGGAGAAGAATCTTACTTCGTAGCATCATACGTTGAAGGCTTGAAGAGAGCCAGTATTCGGATTGGAGTGATTGCTAATCATAACAAGTTTGATCTTCAAGAATTCAAGGTCTTGCAGAAGCAGGCGCGGAAGGTGGAGATCCTCCTGCTACCGGGCATGGAACTGTCGGTAAAGGATGGTTCAAACGGAGTACACGCGGTGATGGTCTTCAGTGATGAATGGGTACGTAATCCTGAAAACACGAACTATGTTCAAAATTTCATCAATGTTACATTTGCAACACAAAGCAATTTCGAGAACGAGAATAGCAGGTCCAACCATGACCTAATAGATACAATCAGGGAACTTAACAAGTTTGAAAGGGACTACTTTATTGTCTTTGCGCATGTCGAGGAAAAAAACGGGTTATGGGGCGGCCTAGCTGGTGGGCGCATTAAGGATCTAGCGGAGGATGAACTTTTTCGTAGGCGGACGCTTGGCTTTCAGAAGGTGCGAACACGAACAGAACGTGAGAAAGTTCGCGAGTGGCTCGGAGACTGGTACCCCGCCGAAGTGGAGGGATCAGACTGCAAGACGGTAGATCAGATAGGACAAGGAAAGACATGTTTTTTAAAGATCGGCGATTTCACGTTTGAGGCGGTAAAATACGCTCTTCTCGATTATCCTAACCGCCTCTCGACCGAGCCCCGCAAGCATGAGAGATCGCATATTCTCAGTGCGACCTTCGAGGGTGGAGTCCTTCATGGAAAAACGATCAATTTTTCTCCGGAATTGAACACGCTCATTGGTATCCGAGGAAGCGGCAAGTCGTCAATCCTGGAAGCGATACGCTACGCGCTTGACATACCGTTCGGGGAAAAGACTCTGGACCGCGACTACAAAAAGGCCCTAGTGGGACACACACTCGGTAGTGGTGGCAAAATCACTATCCAAGCAGTCGATGAAAGGGGACAGAGTTACGAAATCCGACGCATAAACCTGGAGAAACCCGATGTGTATGTGGAAGGTGTTGTTCAACCGGGCGTCTCGATCCGAGAAACCGTTTTAAGTAAACCTATTTATTTCGGTCAAAGGGATCTGTCCAGCACTGGCGAGGGATTTGAGAAGGACCTTGTCGAAAAACTTGTTGGCGAGAACCTTAGAGAAACCCGAACACGCATTGAGGCACAGAGACAGAAGGTCATCGAAGCGGTCAGCAATCTTAAACGGCTGGCTATGACCGAAGATAAAAAAAATGAGTATAGATCGAAGCAGCAAGACGCCGAACACAGGCTGAAATTTTACAAGGAACATGGAGTAGAAGAAAAACTCCAGAAGCAGGTGGACTTCGACGCAGACTCTCGCAAGTGCTTACAAACTGTCTCTTTTGCAAGGGGGTATTTGTCTGACTTGGAGGCTTTCGTCAATCGCCACGAAGACGACCTCAAAAATCAGCGGGCCTACAAGTCCAGACAGAACGAATCCTTCTTCAAGGAGTTGTTAGCAATCTATGATGAATTGATTGTTAGCTTTATGAAGATCAAGGACGCAAGCGTGTCAGGCAAGATGATCCTCTCACGATTGCAAGCCAAAACAAAAGAATTCGAATATTCCCGTGAAGGTCTTAAGGAAGCGTTCGCCGAGATCGAAAGGAAGCTCGCAGCAGAATTGAAAGATACCGGAGCGAGGGCCATTCGACCAGACGAATTCCGCCAATTGCGAACAATTGTAGAGCAATCAAAACAGATGCTTGAGGCCCTGGAAAAGGAAGACTCGCAGAGAATCGAAATCAAACAAAAGCTGTTGACTGAGCTGACCAGTTTGAATGAGCTGTGGCATGCTGAGTTCAAAGCGATTCAACAGGAGCTTGCTAAGGTTAACCAAAACCACTCTTCGTTAATGATAAAGGTAGAATTCAAAATGGACAAGGATGCCTTCATCAACTCTATGAAAGATTTCTTTAGAGGTAGCCGCATAAGGGAGTCAACTTTTACTGCTCTTGCGGATAGCTTCACTGATTTTGGTGCCATATACAAGGACCCTCAAAAAGCGAAGGAGGCTGCAGGAGGTTCAGCTCAGGTCTTCGAAGAATATTTCACGCGAGATCTTGGGACACTGCTAACTTGGCAAGTTCCTAATCGTTTTATCATTGAGTATCGTGGCAAAGAGTTAAGACATCACTCTCTTGGACAACGGGCTTCGGCGCTAATTCTCTTCGTCCTCAGCCAGCGAGAGAACGATGTCATCATCATTGATCAACCAGAGGATGATCTAGACAATCAGACGATCTATGAGGACGTTATAAAACTTATTCGTGCACTCAAGCCAACTACACAGTTTATTTTTGCCACACACAATGCAAACTTTCCCGTTCTGGGCGATGCCGAACAGATCATTTCCTGCGGCTATTCAGATGAGAAAATCACAATGACGAGCGGCAGTATCGATTGTCCTCAGTTGCAGCAGGAGATCGTTGACATCTTGGAAGGTGGTGAAGAGGCTTTCGCACAACGAAAAAGGATTTACGAAATATGGAAGCCGCAGAAGTCTTAGAGCTTGCAGCCAGAGGAGAAGACAGCAAGCACCAATTCAAGGCAAATGTCACGAATGCTCAGTCCTTGTCTGAGGAACTGGTGGCATTCAGCAACTCAAGCGGAGGCCGACTTTTTATAGGCGTAGCTGATAACGGAACTGTTTCCGGATTGAATCCAGGGGATATACGCCGCTTGAATGAACTTGTGGCCAATGTGTGTACTCACAATGTGCATTACCCAATAAATGCACAAACAGAGAATGTCGCAACTCCTGGGGGCTTGATCATGGTTGTAACCGTGGTTGATGGCATAAATAAGCCTTACATGGATAACAACGGAGCTATCTGGGTGAAGAACGGCGCAGACAAACGGAAGGTAACATCCCGGGAGGAAATGCAGAGGATGTTCCAGAGCGCAGGTTTAATCCACGGAGATGAGATACCAGCGCATGGACTAACATTCGCTGATTTAGACACTAAATATTTTGAAACCTTTTTCGAGAGAACTTTCGGCGAAGATTTAGACAGGCAGAGAGTTTCATTGCCCACCCTTCTTGAGAACATGAACTTAATGAAGAACGGTGTCTTCAACATTAGCGGAGCGTTACTCTTCTCAAAGAATCCAAGTTTCAAACTGCCTGCATTTATTGTCAAAGCTATCTCTTATCCTAATACCGAAGTCGATCAGGAAAGCTACATCGACAGTCAGGACATCTCTGGGAAGATTGCGGACATCTTTCAGAGAAGCATGAATTTTATTCTCGGGAACATCAAGCACAAGCAAGACGATCAGGGAATCAACGCGCCCGGCATCCCAGAAATTCCAAGGATCGTGCTAGAGGAGCTTATAGCCAACGCACTGATTCACAGAGACTACTTCGTAACGGCGCCGGTAAGGTTGTTTGTTTTTGCAAATCGAATAGAGATTATTAGCCCCGGTCATCTTCCAAACAATTTAACGCTTGAAAATGTAAAGAGCGGTAATTCAAATATCAGGAACCCAATTCTAGCGTCATACGCAACGAGAGTACTTCCTTATCGTGGTCTTGGTAACGGGATTATCAGAGCTTTGAGAGCTTACCCCAATATTGATTTTCAGGATGATCACGTGGGTAACCAATTCAAAGCCATAATCCGACGAGACCATTGATTAGTAGAGAGGCAGTGTACTGAGTCTTGGGAAGTAATGCAAAAACAACAGCCACCGCATAACGCTCAACAAATAATCACTCTATATGATCGTTCGAATGAAAGTGCGAGCGGTCACACTGAGACGCATCAGAGTGCAAGTTTAGAGATTGATAGTAATGGCAATGTAATTCTCCGCGAAGAATGTCAGCATTTGGAATATCTTCACCCTCATAATGATGTGACAATTAATAGAAACTTTAAGATAAAGATAGAAACTCTAGTAGAGCTAATCAAGAAGCATGGGCAGCTTGCCGCTGACCAGAACAAAAAGAAGAAATCTTGGCACCTAAGGGTTTGTCGTAAACCGTATATAGCGGAGCAGTTTACCGCTCATTCCGTCTCACTCACGCGCATTCCTTTTCACTACCGAAGTCATGGACTTTACTGAAACAACATGTAAAACGCCTGTCACCGTTTAGGGTGCTCTATTGATCCCAGATCAAATCCCGGCCTTGGGACGGTCCCAGGGTATTGCCATTCGGCTTGCCAAGACGTCGCATAGCCTCGAAGTCTGTACCGGTGTCACACCCGCCGCCAGTCTCACGATTTTCTGCAGTGATTCACGAGACATTCCCCCTGCGGCTTCGTAGAGGCCGTTCCACTATTCACGGCGTTCAGCGGCGTCTCTGAAGTCTCCTTGGTTCTCGATTGCCGGCGAATGCACCAAGTTCGCCTCACAATTACTCTCTGTCTCTCTTCCGCCGTATCGAGCGAGACACGGCCACTGCGAGGGGTAGCAGAACATGTGTTCTCGCCTGTTTTCTCTGATCCGCACCGTCTTGCTGCTGATTAGCTGAGACCGGCTTGAGATGCGGTGCCTGTGCGCGTCTGGCCGCCGCCCTGGCTTTTCACCGTCGGGCTGCGTCGATCATGCCCGCGCGCCGCCATGAAGGCGTCTTTTCTCACGGGCATTCCTCCGCATTCCGCCCGCCGGCCCGCCAGGGTGCGGCGGCCTCTCTGTCTCCTTTTCCGTCGCTGTGTGGCCTCCACGCCTCGTGAGAGGCCAACACATCAACTCAAACAAAAGGAGACAACACATGGCACCTCAAGCACTTAAACCCAAGCCGGTGACCACGCTTCGATGCAGCAGCATCAAGGCCAGCATCTGGAAGAACGACGGCGAGAAAGGTCCGTTTTACAACGTGACCGTGGCCCGCTCGTACAAGGGTAGGGACGGCATCTGGAAGAATGCCGAGTCCTTCGGAGCGGCGGACCTTGACGCACTCTTGGTGGTCGCGAAACAGGCGAAAGTCTGGATCAACGAGCATTCAGTTCGCTGAACGCTCACCGGAAGCCTCCGGCCTTCGTGCCGGGGGCTTCCTACACGTAAGAAAGGATGAATACAATGAAAATCTATCAGGAATTCGCCAAGGACTTAATTCAGCTGCTCGGTGGCGCGAGGGCCGTCCGGATCACCGTTTCCGGGTACATGCCCTTGTCCATCGAAGAGATCGGCTCACGCGAGGAAGGCAATCGTCTGGTATCGCTCTGCCATTATGGGGAACAGAATGGCGATCTCATGCGCGATCCCGACATGGTGTTTATGTTCCATCACCTACCAGACGGTGCGGCAGCTGAGCCGGTGTCGTTCAGAAATGACTATCTGGGGATGTACCAGGAAGTCTACCGGTATGACGAGCGTGGAACACGCACCCACGTGGTTCCCATGCTCAAACGAGACTTGACGGCGTTTGCCCAGACGTGGTTTGCCAATCTCAAAGAGCAGGAATTCTTTGGAACGAGGGCACGTCGAGAAACCTTATCTACCTGAACTCGTCTTTTTAAGGGCGGTGATCCCATAGGGTCATCGCCCTTTTCCTCCTCTCACACATTCCGCAATGCACGATGCCGATCAGGACCAGGGTGGCTCATTCAGCCTTTCTCGAACGGACTGGATTCCCGCCGCTTCTTATGACTGTGGTCATGCGTTCGCTAACGCGAGAATCTTCATCACATCCGTCTCGGTGTGCGCACAGCAGGGGCAGTAGATTTCCTGTTGTCGGATTTCGGGAAAGATCATCTCCATGCCCAGGATTCGGAGACAGCGTCGGACCGAGAGGCGGACGTTCATTACCGGCTTGCCCGGCGCTAAGCGCTTCGGCGACAACCATTCATAGGCATGGGGAAGGAGATCGCCGATGCTGTGGACTCCGCGCTGTCTCAGATCCTGATGCGCCTTGGCGCTGAGAAGCAGGCTCGCGATGGGCTGTGAGAGAAAGCGGCGCACCACGTCAGGAGGCACGCGTCGTCCCGTGGTTCGGTCGAGCATCCGCTGGGTCATGAAGCAATAGGTCGCGTCGAGAACCACGAAGGTTCGTCCATCGAGGGCCGCACCGATATGTTGAATGAGACTCTCATCGCAGCGCCGCTGTTCGCGGATGGAATGCCCGAGCTGTTCTGCCCGCTCGGTGATGGACCAGCCCTTGCGGGCGCGGTCCCACTCGGCCTGCGCCCATGGACTGAGCCTCGAATAGGCCACGTCGAGGGCCATGCGCTTGCTTGGATGGTTCATGAGAATGTCCATAGTGAGCGTCGCCAACCGATCTTTGTGCATCACTGTCCTTCCTTTGCTACTGTGAAGATTGTGTCGAAATCCCCTCGCCACAGGAGCGCCACCTGACCCTCGCATCTTTCGGAAGACACCAGAGTCAGGAGGCGCGTGGCGCCGTGGCACTTATGAGGAAGGACAGAATTTTCCGCCATACCGTGGAGGTAGGTGAGGCCGCACGAAAGAGGGGACTGCGGTATCGTTCGCACGCAGGCGACGGGACATCGGAGCAGGACGCGCTGGACTGTATCTTTTCGGGAGAACTGGTCTTGCAGGCGTTTATGGACAGGTCGAGCGGGAGCTCAACTGGTCGGGGACAGGCACCGCGTCGTGAGACGCCGTGCCACATCGAAGCCGGCACCGTCGACGCGCCTGGCGTCGCGGCGACCGTGCCTTGCCTTCAGTCCAACATTCTTCGATGAGCGACCTCTATTTCTTAGGACAGAGCTGCAGGAAGTTTCTTCGCTTGATCATGGTTTGGAACGGAGAGGCCGCCTGGATCAAATAGTATTTCGCCAACGCGACTTGACATTCTTTCGGGGCTTGCGTCCCTGCGAATAAACACAGGAGACATTCACAGGCCAGTTTCGCATCTCCGTCCAGAAAGAGGTGCTTCGGATCCTTTGCGTCCTCCGGGCTCACACCCGTCATCGGCGGCGTGGCGATCCCTGAGTTTGTCAGCACGGCACAGCCCATCCCTTCACAGGCCAGATCGACAGTTTCGGGCCCTGTGTGAGGATGAGCAGATCGGGCGATGAAGAGGAGGACCGCTCCCGCGAGGGCGACGATCAGTCTGTGTGTCTTCAAGTATGACATGATTAGCGTCCGCCCTTCGTCCGCTCATAGGCCGGAGTCCGTGCGGTCTCAGGTATACGATCCATGCGTGCCGCCGCCTGATCGTACCGCAGCACGACTGGTTCCTGCCTACTGACGCGCGCTGCCTCCTTCAACTCGTGTTGTTTACTGATACCGATGGAGTCGAGCTTGACGATCTCCCACCGATTCCGATGTGTGGGTTCGGACGCCGTGCCCCCGGATGCCCCGGATTCATCCCGCAGTGGTGCCGACACGGTCACGCGCTCTTGCCCTTGTTGGACGAGTGCGACCGCATCGCCTCGTTTCACCCCGTGTTGTTCACAAGCGCGCGCGAGATCAATGCCCCAGATTTCTCGTTCTCCATGAGCGGTCGCCACCTTCACGACATAACTTTTCTGCTTCTGGACATCATGCTCATAATGGGCGATGCAATGGTCCACGACGGTGCCCACGACCACCCGTTCACCCTGCAAGCGTGCCTTCGCTTCTTCAATGGCCGCTGCCATCATGATTGGCGAATCGCCCCGAGCGCGGAGGATCGCTTCGAGGGTGGTCAGGGCGACCTGTTGACCAGCGCTGACGGCCGGTTCCGGTTGTTCTTTCAACGCCGCTGGTGCCGTCCCCTCAGGCCGGTCGACGCGCTTGCCGCACTGCTTCGGTGCTGGGCGATCCATCGATCGCTGATCTGTGCGATCCTGCCAGCGTGCCAAGTCGATCGCACGCGGAGTGTACCCCGCGACATCGAGTCCGGCGAGCGTCGCATGCACCCACGCTTCGGCTTTGAACTCCTCGGTCCCGTTCACTCGGACTACCGTCCACCCTTTCTCTTGTGCTCTGAGCACCATCCCCTGAATGACGCTCGGATCGTCATGCTCGGTGCTCAACCGTTTGCCGTGATCGGTGAAAGCGATCTTTTTCGGCTCGCCGGGTGCCGTGCGGTAATAGAAGCTCGCGCCGGCTTCGAGGAACCGCTTTCGCAACACCTCCGTGGCCTCGCGCTGCTGCTTAATTCTCGGCTCGTCGGTACCTTGGTCCTGGGTCGCGTGTGCCGGACGCGGCTTGTTTGTCCGCTCCGGCTCTTGTGCCTCGCCCACTTCGAGTTCATTCATCGTGTCTTCCCCCTTTCCTGTTATCCATACCATTGCGGCCAGACGGAGGCCGGGTTCCCCCGCACTTCAATCTCCACCCGTCGATTCTTCGCTCGACCTTGCTTCGTCGTATTGTCGGCCACATGGTCGCCGACCGGGACGACCGTGACCCTGATGTTGTCCGGCGCACCGCCTGTGTGAAGGAGATAGGCACGGGCCTTGAGGGCCCGTTGTGTGGCCGTCTCGCGCTCGATCCACCGATCCGTGGTACCGTCCGTATAGCCACGGACCTCAAGGCAGTGGCCGAGTTTCATTGCATGTTTCAGGTGGGATTGCAGCCCTTTGCTGGGGACGAATTCCGACCGACCGGTGCGTTCCGAGACGCGAAAGATGATACTGTGGCGGTGCAGTTCGATCTGTTCCCATTTGCCTAACTTGATCACGCGAGGGATCCACGATTCTCGGTGTGACTCCGCTTCAAGCGACGACGAATGAGCGGTCCCGGTCGATGCTCTCACTGCGCAAGCCACTGATCCGACCGACGTGCCTCGGCCTTCGTTACCTTGGTCACTCTTCGTGGCATCGGAAGCGGAACGGGTCTGGGCTGATTCGACAGCAGCAGTGTTTCCTTCCGGCAATGGAGCCGAGCTGGTGGACGCTGCCGTCACGAGGTGACGCTGGCCGTGCCGGGATTGGCCCTTCGCCGCTTCTTTCTGGTGGATCTGCACCAGCGTCACCGTAGCGGACAACTCCTCGACCTGTTTCGTGAGGGTTTCCACCTGCCGGGTGAGGACGCTTCGCTCGTGTTTCTCGCGCTGCTCGATCTTCACCCGCTCGTGGTACTGATTGATCATTTGTTCGTTGTTGATCGGCACCCGACTGGCACCGGATGGTACGACCGGTTTGTGACTACAGGCCACCGTCACGGCGCACAACAGGCTGAGGATCAGAGCCGGTTGCCAAGCTCGTTGTCGTTTCATGGAGTTCGTCATATCTCTCTTCCTTCTCTTGTTCGGTCCAACCGCTCGCAAGCGGTTACTTCGGGCTCATGCACCGTCGTGTGCTGTCCTCTCTTGGCTTGCGCCTCTGTTGAGACTTGTCGAGGTTCACCACCTTCCGGCTTTGCATTGCTTAGCCCCGTTTCGGCCTTGTCGGTCCATTCAAGTTGCGCAAAGAACGCATCGACCAATGCGGTCACTTCTTCCGTCGCCGGTGGGTCCCGCAACGTCACCGGCGGCAGTGTGGTGAGATCTATCGCTAGCGTCGTCACGTCGATGGGTTCATCTGGTCGCTGTGGACGCACACGCCGTTCCACCTTGGCCCGATGGAGATCCAGGTCGAGCTGGGGAATCTCCACCGACAACTCTCGCCGCACGAAGGCCGCATCTTCCAGTTCCGCCTGGGTCGGCATGCGATTTCCTAATGCCTTCAACGACGGGCTCATACGTTTCAACCGATCGATGAAGATTGAATCGGCATAGAACCGCGCCTTGTCGCAGAGGATCGGCTTCGTATGCATCAGATTGATGATGGCGCGCTGATCGCCCAGTTCCTTCACTTCCTGTGGCAGCAGCAGCGGTCGCGCTTGTTCCGACCGCGTGGAACTGGTCGAGGTCTGTTTCCCATATCCCCAGGCGAGAGGTCGGCTCCTACCGGTAGAGACGGCTTCCGCCGTGTAGGTGCCGAGCATCTGGGAATACTCGTGCGCATCTCGTTGTTCACGAGGAGCAAAGAGAATTTGACAGGCATGGTTCGTGACAAAGGTACGGGCGTCCTTCTCCCCATAGACCGATTCGAGTTGCGATAGGCTCTGAATAATCGGCAGGAGCCGAAGATTGTAACCGGCCATGAAGCCGACCGCCTTGGCCAGAATACTGACCCGCCCGATGGCAGGAAACTCATCGAGGATTACCAGGCACTGATGTTTGAACGTGGGATTCGTGGCGGGCAAGTCGATGGTGTTGTAATGGATGAGCTGCGAGAAGAACAGATTGACCAACAGTGCGGCGTCACTCAAACGATTGGCCGGAATGCCGACATAGATGGACATCCGTTGTTGTCGCACGTGGCTCACGTCGAAGTCCGTCGCACTGGTCGCGGCATCGACCATCGGATTACTAAAGATCGTGAGCGGGGCCGTCAGGGTCGCGAGAATCCCTGCCATCGTATTCTCACTGGTCGCGCAGAACCGGTGGAGCGCCGCCGTACAATCGTCGCTCAACGGCGCCTCACTGGCTGCCCTTGTGGTGATGAGTCCTTGCAGGTACTCTTTCATCGGCTGCCCCTTGCCGGACGCCTGCCGGAGCACTTCGCCGAGACTACAGGGCAAGGATGGGGTTTCCATCACAGAAAGGGTCAAGCCGAGAAAGAGGTTGCGAGCCGACTCGTTCCAAAAGGCCTCCTTGACGTGCTCAGTCGGATAGAGCACTTGTGCGATGGTGAGGATTTCCCCCACTCGTCGGTTCGGATCACGATCGACGGCATCCAGCGGATTCCAGCGGTGGGTCCGACCGTCCGCGCCGAAGGGATTGAACAGGTAGACGTGATGGCCGTGCGTCTGTCGGAACTTCGACGTGTAGGCAAAGTTCTCCAGCTTGATATCCAAGACCACGACCGAGTCGTCGTAATGGAGCAGGTTCGGCAATACAATGCTCACGCCTTTGCCCGATCGAGTGGGCGCTGCCAGCAATACAAATTCTTGTCCGCCATAGACCAAGTACCGCCGGCCGACTTTGCCGATGATGACCCCGCGCTCTCCGTAGAGCCCGGCCTGGTCGATCTCGCTGCCGGACGCAAACCGCGCCTCGCCGTGCAGCGGTTTCCGTCGATTGGTGAGAGACAACGCTATAAACACCGGGAGACCGAACCAGACGAATCCTCCGACGACGGCGGAGAGTTGCAGCCGCTTGCGTTGGGTCGGATCCTCGCGATACGCGCGCCAGGATGCAGGCCAGCTGGTGAGCGACAGGTCTTCCGGCATCCGTTTGTTGGTAAGGGCGAAGATCACGCCGGCGAAAGCATCCGCTCCGCAGAGTCCGAGCGGAAGATACAGCAGCAAGGCTACCGCAATCAGCATGTGCTTGCGCTGCATCTCTTTCTCCTATGCCCTAACCACGGTGGCTTCCCCGAATCGCGCCACGAGTTTTGCGATCGGGTCATAGTGAACTTCCGCCACGTAGCGCGCTTTCTTGAGGGGCGGTCCTTCGTCATCGTAGTGATTCTGCGCAACCACGTGGAGAATCACGTCGATGGTCAAGGCCACCAGGCGCTTGAGCGTCGGCACATCATACGTCGCCGCCTGCTTATGTTCTTTACACATGAAGACATACCGTTCGGCCGCGAGGGCGCAGGACTCGGCGTGATAGGAGGTAATCGAGCCACTGTGTCCGGTCGTGAGAAGTTTCAGGAAGTCGAAGGCTTCTCCGCCGCGTAACTCGGCCAACAACACCCGGTCCGGCTTCATGCGCAGGGTGGAGGCAATGAGTTCCGACGGTGTCACCGTCGCGACGCCTTGACCACCCTTGGCATACAGGAGATGCACTCGGTTGCCGTGGTGCGGGAGCAACAGTTCTCGCACGTCCTCGATCGTGATCAGCCGTTCTTGTTTCGGGATCGACTGGCAGATCGATTTCATGAGCGTGGTTTTGCCCGAGCCGGTGTCACCCACCACGGCAATATTCTTCTTGGACTGCACCGCTGCCTGAAGAAACGAGCACAATTGGCGCTTCTCAAGATAGGCGAGCAACTGCCGTTCGAGGGGATCAAGTTCGGCGACGCGACGGTCCAACGCCGCCGGCCTAGCCCAGACATAGCGACTGAACGCGCCCTCCGCGTCATACTCGGCGAGGGTCTTGATCCAGGCGCTGGGACGACGAATAGAAACGGAGATGGTTCCCAACTCTACCGCCGGGGGCAGCACGATCTGCACCCGTTCGCCATCGGGCAACATGGCCGAGAGGATGGGATGGTGCGGTCCGATCTCTTGCTCGGTGGAGGTGGCGATCGCCGTAGCCAGTGCGGTCAATTGGTCGAGGGTCAGATCCGGCGCGACGTGACGCTGCCAGGTCGCGCCGATCTCGACGTAGACTTCGTGAGGCCGATTCACGACGATTTCCGTCACGCCGGGGAGAGCCAGATGCGCGAGCAAGGGCCGCAACAACTCGCGCACCATCGTATCCGGCGCGAGCCGCTCAGTGTGGATGCAGTTCATAGACCGTGCTGAAATCCAGATCCCGAGCGACGAAGATAGTCCCCCGATCGCCCTGGCTTTTGTAGAGGGTCGGTTTGATGTTGATGGTCGATTGGAGAATAAGTTCCGCCATACGGTTCCCGGTCTGAGCGGAGTGTTGATAGATCCCCAAACTTTGCGCACCCCCTGCGTCGGCCTGCGCCGCTGTCGCCAATCCAATCCCGTCCTGCACGAGTGAGATGAGAAAGGCCGCGCCAAGCCGGTCCCACCAATGGTTATCCACGACACCCACTAATCCGGACGTGCCCAGTG
>CABVRX010000013.1 GCA_902500825.1 uncultured Nitrospira sp. | reverse complement strand
GCACTCGGCAGCGGGGTTCCCATTCCAGCCACCAGTGCCGTCATGGCCCCAGCAACTACAACTTGTTTCCACCGCCTCGCAACATGTCTCTTCATACTGATGCCCTCCCTTGTGAGTATGAAAAAAACACTGCCCACCTACACCCATGTTCAAAATCGTCCACACCAGAAAAGTTGGCAGTGAGTATGCCTAAGCTATCGAAACATAGCAAGAATTTTTTAGGCATCTCGCATAGTGACCAGGTAATACTACTCAGCAAGTTCCATTCTGTCTAGAAAAACGAGAAAAGTGGTCAGGAATGCTTATTAGATCCGAGATGGGTCCATCCGTCACGGTAAGGACGGCAGAAGGTGCGGTCGCACCTTCTGCCTATTCAAGCGGAAATAATTCGATGATTACCGATTCGGCTGCGGGGTATAGCGCAAATAGGGCTTCACTGTCTTGAACCCCTTGGGGAAGAGATCTTTCGCTTCGGCGTCGCCGACGGCGGGAGTAATGATGCAATCCTCGCCGTCTTTCCAGTTCGCCGGGGTCGCGACTTTGAACTTCGATGTCAGTTGGAGCGAGTCAATGACCCTCAACAGCTCATCGAAATTCCGGCCGCAGGAGGCCGGATAGGTCAAAGTCAGTTTGACTTTCTTGTCGGGACCGATCATGAAGACCGATCGCACCGTCATATTGTCGATGGCGTTGGGATGGATCATATCGTACAGCGTCGCTACCTTCTTATCCGGATCGGCGATGATGGGATAATTCACCGTCGTTCTTTGGGTTTCGTTGATGTCGTTGATCCAGCCCTTATGGGAATCCATCGGATCGACGCTGACGGCAATCACTTTTACGCCTCTTTTTTTGAACTCCGGCGTGATTTTAGCCATCGTCCCCAGCTCTGTCGTGCAAACAGGAGTATAGTCCTTGGGGTGCGAAAAAAGAATCCCCCAACCGTTACCCAGCCATTCGTGAAAATTGATCGTACCTTCCGTCGTTTCCGCCGTAAAGTTCGGCGCATCGTCTCCCAATCGTACGGCCATGACATACCTCCTTGTATCGCGATCACCCAATCAACAAGATCCTACAGTCTTCCGTACAATACTGTGCCTCAACGGGCGAGTTCAAGAGGTCGTCCGTCAAAACGTGAGCCGCTTGATATCGCGTGTCGAGCAGTAGGCACAGAGAACGGCATTCCGCCGACTATAGCCCCGCTATCGACAGTTGAGACGTGACAACGTGGAGATACCGGCTCAAGTTTCTCAATGGTCTCGCCGATATGGTTCATGAGATTCTCCCTGGGAAACCGAACATGGCCGGCACGGACACATCGCGTACAAAACTACATATCTCAAAAGATCCAATGTACCTCATGCTGCGCGAAGGCTGCATCAAGGAGTTCAACACCAAGAAAGCTTCCGGCGATACATGCGACCTTCGTGGATGTGATCTGCGAGGTCTCGATCTTCGGGGTCTCGATGCGGATGGGCTAGATTTCAGTGACTGCTATTTCCGGCAATCCGACCTCCGTGGCATCGACTTGAGCAAGGCCAAAATGGACGGTGCCAGTATCAATGCGTGCAAAATTTCCGGTGTTCTCTTTCCTGTGGAACTGAGCGCCTCTGAGATTGAGCTGTCTCTTCTCCACGGGACACGAATGCGGTACAGCGTGAAGTAACGAGTTTGAGACACGACCTCGCTTAGAACGTGCGACGTTCCAGCCATCTTCCCCATAAACTAGACCGCGATCAGATCTCAAGGCATCTCAGAGCTTGGTGCGGGATGATCCGGCAACCCGGCAGAGAGGGACAACTGAGTCCGCACCTTCTCATGACCGGACTCGGCAACGCCCGTATCGAGCAGCACGACTCGTTCCTCTGTGAGCTTTCCGTTCTCCAGAAGATGGTGGCGGATCGCCTCGGCGCGCTGGCGGGCCAGCGTCTCTAATTCACTTGTGGAAATTTTGATGGCCACCGCGAGTTGTCGCTTCATTTCCGCCACGTCCGGCTGCGCGGGTTCCGCCGGTGTGGCGGAAGGATCAGGCGGAGGGAGTTTCGCATAGAGTTTTTCCACCAGCCGTTGCTCCACTTTCGGCGACAGCTCTTCCTGATCGGGCTTTGCCCCGCCGCTCATCGCAAACAGCTGATCTCGAAGCTTCATCGTTTGAAGCACCGCCGTATCACGCGTCGAATCAGTCGTTCCCTTAATATCGAGCCGGAGCCCCGCGCGCTCACCCAACGCGTTCTCCAGTGCCTCGAGTTTTGTCAGTTCACTATCTACCAGCAAGGCGCTGCCTGGTTGAAATTCGATAAATTGAAGGTCTTCCTCGCCACCGCCGCCGGGCACGAGCTTGCCCATTAACGCAAACGGTGAAGCGACGACCTTTCCGAGCAGATTGAGCAACGTCGAAATGACCACCTTCCCATACCTGAAATCCGGATCATTGAGATTGCCGCGAATCGGCATATCGATTTCGATAAGGCCCTTCCGATCCTTCAGAAGTCCCACGATCAACGGAACGGGCAGCGACGTGGCGTCCGGACTATTCGTCTTCTCACCGAACGTCAGTTGATCGACACGCACGAGATTTTCCGCTTCCAACACTTTCTGCGATACCTTGTATTTCAAATCGAGCGACAATTTTCCCTTCGACAATCCATAGCCCACATATTTACCGCTGTAGGGTCCTGTCGGTGTCAAATCCATCGCGCCAAGGGTCACGACCAGATCGGTAAAGGCATCTTCGCTCAGCGGGTTGATCTTTCCGACTATTTTTAGGGGAGCGGCTCTTCCGACTTTGCCCTTCAGGTTGACATCGGCTTTCTTCAGCTGCTTCGACGATAGTCCTTTGATGGTCCCTCCGAACTCGGTGAGGCTGGTTTTTACTTTCGGGTCGATCGACAAGTCCTGAAATGTTGCGACCAGCTTGACCAACTTGACCTGGTCGATGGTGACAGGCACGGGATCACCTGCCTTCGTAGTTGCGGTCTCGTCTTTGGGTACGTTTTGAGCCGCCGTCTGCTCGCTGGGCGGAGGCGCAGCGGCAAGACGCGAAAGATTGAGTTGCCCTTGAGAGTCCACCACCATGTGGGCCGATGGCTCTTGCCAGACAATTTCAGCGATCTTCACGCTGGTCGGCTCGATATTCAGTGCAATCTGATTCACGTTCAACGCTTTCCACGTCAGCACATCGTCGAGTTCCTTGCGATCCACGACCTTCAGTTGCTTCACCGCCAGATTTCCTTGAAATCGCATCAACGGCTCGTTTGCATGTTCCTTAGAAAAATGCACCGATCCGACGAGATCGATCGCCCCATCCAGCACATCGGCATTCAGGAAACGATCCAGATAGGGCTGAAAGGGACGGATGTCGATGTGCTCCAGCTTGAGATCTGTATCGGCGCTGAGAGGTTCGACCCTCACCTTTCCCTGTACGCCAATCGAGCCGGTCTCATTCAGCTTGAGCGACACATCGATCGGAAGCGGTTTCTTGAATGGGAGCTGCACATCCTTCACGGTGACATTCATCGCGTCTACATCCACACGGCCGGGACGTTCAAGTGTCCGGTCTTCAAATGACGCGCCGTAGTTCTTGATTGCGATTTCGTCGACAGTGATGGCCCAGGGCTTCGCCGGTTTTTCCGGCTTGGCGGTCGCGGCTGGAAGTTTCTCCTCTGCCTCCCTCCCGGCTGCCGGTTTGAAAAGCTGTTGATAGTTGAGCGCGCCATCCGGATCCATCCAGGCTTCGAACCGAGCATCGGCTGAATGCACCCTTGCGACATCAATGGTCTGTTTTTGCAGATCCAACTGAATCCCTTCCGCACCAAGGCTTGGAATTTTCACGACTGGATCAATCCCGCCCCGTTCCACGATCGCGAGATTCTGAATCGACACTTCGCCATTCTTGATCGTTGCCTGAGGAGCCTGACCGCGAAGATCGAAATGGTACGCTCCGGATAGGCCGATGACGCCCTGCGGAACATCGAACAGAAACTGGTCGCGCACCACTTGATACAACGTGCGCAACTTGATCCCGGATAAACTCAGCTTGCCGTCGGACTCCACCGGCTCCAACGAGATGTTCCCCTCCCAAGCCACCGTTTCGCCCTTTCCGATTTCGGCCTTGAAGGCATGAGCATTCTCGCTCTCTTGGCTCGGAATGGTGCTGAAGTCCCGTAGCACGAGATGAATCGGCACGACATCGATCAAGACTGGCCTTCGCTTGGATTCATCCCTGTATTCCAGGATCCCTTGGTCAATCTCCAGCAGATCAATCTCCACCGACATCATCTTATTATTGGGTTCCCCCGATGGCGGGGCCGGTTGTTGCACAGTTTCATCCGGTGGTGGAGCCAACGACATCAGATTCAGCTTTCCGTCAGGATTTACCCTGGCCGCCACGAAGGGCATGACGAGGCGGATTTCATCGAATGCGACCTTCTGTAAGAACAATGTAACTGCGCGCAGATTCACGAACAGCTCCTCGAAACCCAGCATCGGCGTCTCGTTCTGTTCCCGCACTTCCAAGCCGGTGAGACGAAGCGAGAGAGCAAAAGGATTGAATGCGGCTTCGCGAAGAACGATCGGATGCTTGATCTGATCCGAGACGGTGGGAATGACGTACGATTTAATCAGATAGGGAAGTAGAAAAAACCCAACGAGCGCATAGAAGGCGATCGATCCTACCAGAACGCCGATCACAACTTTGGGTCGGAGAAATCGACGCATATCCGCTCGAACCATGAGAACGTGAAGATTGGAGCAAAACTATAGGGGACCGAACCCTTGAATGTCCACTGGGGAATACCCGTTCTTCCTTGGAGTTCGATGAGGGGATATCTCCGTCGGCAGCAGTACAGAGCGAGACGAGGAGCGAGCGGTTCGGGCAACGCATCTCCGGACAAAGACGAAGTGGATGGGTTTATCCCGTCGCCTCAAGAGAAAAATAGGCTCCGGGTCGAGCACGCTCTCTGTGGTGCGCCCGGCTGGAATCGAACCAGCGACCCTCAGCTTAGAAGGCTGATGCTCTATCCGACTGAGCTACGGGCGCATTCTTGCGGAAGCGTTGAGTGGTTAGTATTGAGTTTGAAGCTGAAACTCCGGAAACTCAACATTCACAATTCAATGCTGCCTTTAGATGCAGCCTAGTCTGAAGCGTGAGGCAGGTCACCGTCAAGTAGACGGTGATACCAGCAGTGAATTAGTTTAGATACAGAGCTGAATCTCTTTGGATTCACTTCCCTCCCCTTCTCTGAGCCCATAAATCGAAGCCCTGCCCCATTGGGGAAGCGACAACAGCGCCCAAAGTCTACGTATTTCTATCATATGTCGAGGATGCCCTCTTGGTATCGCATCAGCGGCGTGCATCTTGCTGGTGAGCAACGAAGCATAGAGCCGAATAGCCCACAAAGGAGTTGTGATGAATCGAAGCGTTGCCAATCATAAACCCACCGATCACCGACTCGTTGCCCTCAAGCCATACTTGCTGGAATGCACCAAGCTCGCCACCGAAAACAGCGGAATAAGCCAGAATAACTACTTACCGGCAGAGGTACCATATCTTCAACATCTTCAACCCCTGCCTCGGTTAGAGAACGAGAGCCATGACGAGCATATTAGAGCTTGACTTGAGCCGAATGAATCTATACTACAGGGTCAAAATCTAGCTACTTGGACGTAGTGGATATAGGGCCACAAGATACTATTTGAAATTGTTAGTTGGAACTTTTCGACAGGGCGATGAAGATAAAAAAGAGTCACGTTAAATGGTTATTGTGCAAGATAAGCAACAGGAATACGTATCGCTCGATAAAGTGTAGGTGAAAGTCCATATGAGCGTTTTGGCAGGAGGTAATTAGACTGCTCCTACGCATTGTCAGAATAATGGTCAAACGTACTCAAGAGCTGGTTCTTCTTATGAGCACTTCCCAAGGAACGGCAAAGGAGGGGGAGCATGATCACATCTAGAGGTATTTTACTTCTTGGAGTTTTTGCACTGTTACTGAGTGGATGCAGCAATAAGAGGTGCCCTCCTCCTGATGCTCTTTCTTCCCTTGATCCCACCCCATGTTACTACAAGCTCACGATAACCGAAGCAGATGCCTCAAAAGGTTATGTAATCGGGAAATATTCCCCGGACCTGATAAAGGATGGAGCGAGCCCTGATGCCAGATTTGTGGTTCCCGTGACCGATTTAGCTACGCTCTTGTTGCAAGGGAAAATAGTGACCGACAGGACCTACGAATTCACTAATGGCCAGGGTTCATTTCTTAACAGTAAGACTCTCCGAGAGGCACCAGATGAGCAGGAAGATGAATACAAAACTAAGTGATAAGGGAGGGATTTTATCATGCGTATACTGAGGTTCGTCGCTGGGTTTTTTATCTTTCTCTTCCTGCAGATTGGCGTTGAAACGCAGTTTCCATCGGGTGAGGCCTATGCCTACCATTGCTGTCCTTGTGGATCGACGTGTTGGTACAACTGCGCCTGTCGTGGTTCCTCACGTCATTGCCCTGTCTGCGGGTATCGCAATACGAATACCGCTGAGTCTACCACCTCCATTGCCAACCCTATTGTGATAGACATCCGCTCTGTCCGCGACCTTGCTCTGACAGATCAGGCAACTTATCTAATGAAGGTTGGAGACTGTGCTCGTCGTAATCTTGCTCTGAAAGTGCTTGGCGATCTAGGAGAAAGGCTCAAGGTCGAATCGTTTTTCGGAGGGAAAATAACTGCGCTAATAGGATCCTAGCACTCCAGGGGGTAGAAAACAGCGAGCGTTAAGATTTCTCGCGCAGGCCAGTGATGGATGATTGAGAGTCCTGCAGGTTCTGCTTGCGGAAGCATCCGTGATCGGTCTGAATAGGATAGAGACATTCTGACAGGCAAGTCAAACAGACCGGGATCAGTTACAGATCTCGGAAGCAACGGTGGCCTCCTAGAGTGTACGAACAACTGCTCCCGTAAGGTAAATAATGATAAGAATATCGCTGAGCCCTCGTCAAGCTCCTTACTCGCATCTCATTCTCACATCACTGGCCTTTTTGATATTCTCACCATTATTGCCGAAGACTGGTCATGCCCAAGCTGTGCCTCCCATAATCCCCTCAGGATTGCATACACAGGTCAGTGATCCATCGGTCATCGGGAGCGGTCCTAATGAAGTGACTCAATACAACATCACAGGCGGAACTCGTGTAGGAACTAATCTTTTTCACAGCTTTGGCGAGTTCAATGTACCCAGAAACCACATCGCCAACTTTCTTAATGACTCAGGTCTCGAGACCTCCAATATTCTAGGCCGAGTAACCGGAGGCAATCCCTCGAACATCTTCGGCATGATTCAAACTACAGGGTTCGAGAATGCGAATCTGTTTTTGATGAATCCGTCGGGTATTGTCTTTGGCCCTACTGCATCGTTGAATGTCGGAGGATCGGTGACCTTCACGACAGCAGACTATCTGCGCCTGGCCGAATCAAATGGCACGACAGGACTTTTCCACGCTGACTCTGCATTACCAAACATGCTCACAAGCGCGCCAGTGGCCGCATTTGGGTTCCTAGGCTCCAATCCAGCAGCCATCGCTGTCCAAGGAAGCAAATTGGAAATGGAACCTGGCCGCTCGATATCACTCGTAGGGGGGAATCTCGGATTTACCTATATAGACCCTGACACAGGCTTCACGGCCTCTACACCCAATGGGGTGACCATAAACGGGGCAAAACTAACGGCACAAAGTGGTCAGGTGAATATAGCTAGTGTCGCTTCGCCAGGAGAGATCCTGGCTGGAACCTTGGACCAGGCTCCTAACATCAACGCTCAGTCGTTCGGAGCACTCGGAGAAATTAGTGTTTCTCAGAAGTCGTTACTAGATGTTAGCGGTAAAGGTGGAGGTACCGTGCTTATCCGGGGTGGCCAGTTTGTTCTAAGCGACTCCACAATCTCAGCCAATATTGAAGGTCCTGGTTCTATCATTGACGAGGTGGAATCGATTGGAAGAGGTATCGACATTACCATCAAGCAGAACACGACGATCCAGAACGGCGCTGTCCTTGAGACAAATGTGTCTGGAAACGCAACGCCCGGTGTTACCTATGGAGGCGTGCATGTGAAGTCTGACCGTATTGAGATCATTGGGACCTGGAGCTTTGAAGATGCAATTAACCGCGTTCCCCCCTCTTTTTTCACCGGCATCCGCTCCAATATCCACGCTGGAAGTACGGGAGGGAATAGCGGCGCAATCAGATTGGAAGGGAATTCCGTACTTGTAAAGGATAACGGACAACTTGAAACCATAGCAGGACAATTCGACGGTGAATTAGAGATAGTGCCAAGGACGGCCGGTCACACAGGGGATATTTGGGTTACGGCAAATCAGAACCTAGAGACGGATTTCGCAACTATAAGATCGGCTTCATCTGAAGGTTCAACAGGAAATGCGGGGAATATTACGCTGACAAGTACTAATGGTAACATCAATCTGGCGAATGCCTCGCAGGTAACTTCTCAAGCAAGCCTCTCTCGTGGCAATACAGGAAATATTTCGTTGAACGCATCGCACGGCGATATCTTTCTCACCGAAGGAACGAGTGTTTTTAATCAGAGCTTTCTCGGCGGGGCACTAGGAACCATTCAGGTCATTGCAAACAACCTTCAACTCAGTGGAACCTCCCCAGCTGGAGGCTCTCGCATTCAGGGTGACAATTTCAGTGCTATGGCTCCGGGAAACATCATTCTGAACCTCTCGGGCAGTTTACGTCTTGCTGACGCTTCCCGTATCCAGACAGTCGCAAGAGTACAGACCCCCGCTGCAGCTCTCACCATCAGAGCTCATGACATGAGTGTCACTAGTGACAGTTACTTGTCCACTGAATCCATAGGCTCCGGAACCGGTGGACCGCTCAATCTTTTCACGACCAACCTTCAACTCAGAAGTGGAGGACAAATTAGAAGCGGAAGTACCTTGGGGCAAGACCCTGACACTGGAGCACCCGTGGTTCCCTCTGGTCCAGGAGGAATCGTCACAATCCAAGGCCAGACAGGCCCTGCAGACGCGATCCTGATCGATGGACCCGGCAGTGGCATCTTCACGAAAGCGGAAGGTACCGGCGCTGGCGGCGCGATCGATCTGCGTGCAAGATCTCTCACTATTCAGAATGGTGGGGAACTCTCTGCCGAAACATCCGGGACGGCCTCAAGTGCCGTCGGTGGCTCGATTAAGGTGACGGCAACGGATCATGTCACTCTGACCAACGGCGCCTCGATCTCGGCCAGCAGCACCGGCCCAGGAAACGCAGGCAATATCAAGATCGATGCTGGTCGACAACTCAGCGTACAAGGCAGTGAGCTTACGACAGAAGCAAGAACAGCCAGGGGTGGCAAGATCGACGTCTTAGCAAAAGATCGTATACACCTAGCGAATGGCCGGATCAGCACGTCAGTGCTCGATGGCACTGGAGACAGCGGAACAATCTTCATCGATCCCAATGAAGTTATTGTACAAAACAACAGCACGATCCTCACGCACGCGGTGCGAGGAAGAGGTGGGGACATCACAATTTTGACGCCTCGGTTCTTACAGGATCAGACAAGCCTCGTTGATGCCTCGTCACAGTTTGGCCCAAGCGGCAAAGTAACGATTCAATCATCGACGTCGAATCTCAGTGGCACAGTCACGCAGCTCTCATCGAAGACGGATCAGACTCAGCCGCTCCTGCAGAACCGTTGTGTCGCCTTGGCCGGCGGGGAGCAGAGCACCTTTATTGTTGCCGGACGCGACAGCCTCCCCGCCGAACCAGGCGGATGGCTCAGTAGCCCGGTTTCGATGGAACACTGGACGGGAGGGGATACAGAGGAGCATGCCTCTGGTCTGATGGTACGGAGGAAAGGATCGAATGGATTGCCTGCAATGGCCGCGCATAAGGGCGAGACAAAGATTCTCTCGCTGCGACGACTGACCCCGCCGGGATTTCTGGTTCGGACATTTGCAACTGGATCCACAGGCTGTCCTTCATGACAGTCGGCGCTGGTGATCCGGCGCGTCGAGACCGGCGTCGGTGTATCGCCTGTTCGCTTCTCTCCTGTGGTTTGACCATGACGATCGTCGCGACATCCTCAACGCCATTCGCGCAGATAGCGACCCCTCCCATCTTCGATCCGACGCTCCGATCCGGAGAACCTCCTTCTCCGCTGAAAAAAGAATTCAAACCCCTCGTGCCCACGCCTAGCCCCCTACTCCCGCCGGTGCCGGCACCACCTGAAGACGGTGCTCAGAAACAGCTCGGCCGGATCCACGTGTTTGTGAAGACGATCCAGGTCACCGGGAATACTGTCTTCTCAGAGGCGGAAATTGAAACAATCACTAACCCCTATCAGAACCGCATTTTGACCACTGAGGACTTAGAACGGCTCCGGCTCGCGCTGACGCTTCTCTATATCAACAATGGGTACATCACCTCCGGGGCCGTGATTCCCGATCAGGACGTCGAAGATGGTGTGATTCAGTTACAGATCATCGAGGGAGCGCTGTCGCGAATCGATGTCGAAGGGACGAACTGGTTCAGGCGGGGCTACTTGAGCGACCGCGTGGCGCTCGGCGCACGTCCGCCGCTCAAGCTCGAACCGATCCAGGAGCGATTGCAATTGCTCCAGCGAGACCCTCGTATCGAACGGATCAACGCCGAACTTCGCCCGGGCGACCAGCGCGGGGAAAGTGTCTTACAGCTGAAGATCAAAGAAGCTAACCCTTGGAAGGTCTGGTTGGAATTTAACAACTACCAGACGCCGACGGTCGGGGCAGAGCGAGGGTTGATGACGCTCGCCCATCAAAATGTGACAGGGCATGGAGATCCCCTCAGCATCACCTACGGCGGCTCTCGCGGAGTTCACCCGATCATCGACACGTCCTATACCCTGCCGCTGAACCGGTACGACACGACGTTCACGGCCTCCTATCGCCGGAATGAGTTTCTTGTCGTCGCCGACAAATTTCGTTTCCTGGATTTGAACTCCGAATCGGAAATCTTTAGCTTCACACTGCGGCATCCGGTCTATCGAAGTCTGACCGACGAACTGGCGGTCGCGATCACCGGCGAGCATCTGTACAACAAGATCACCTCGGCCTTCGACTCGCCCGGTCAGCCGTTCCTGTTTATTCCTGGGGCATCGAACACCGGCGTGAGTGCCGTCAGCGCGCTCCGATTCATCCAGGAATACCAGCACCGGACTCCATCGTCCGTGATCGCTCTCCGTTCCCGCGTCAGTGTCGGCTTCGATGTGTTGGGCGCCACGATCAACTCCCGCGACGTGACCACTGCCGCCGGTGAGCCGCTGCCCAGCGGCCGGTTTGTATCCTGGTTGGGACAAGTGCAGGCAGTGAAACGGCTGGAATATCTGGGCGGTTGGCAGATCCTTGGGAAGCTGGATCTGCAACTAAGCAACAACCGGCTGTTTCCGCTTGAACAGGTCCCGGTGGGCGGGCGGTTCAGCGTGCGCGGCTATCGAGAAAATACGCTGGTACGCGACAATGCCTTCCTCGCCTCGCTGGAAAGCCGGATTCCCCTCCTCAAGTTCGCGAGCGGTGAAGATATGGTGCAGTTCGCCCAATTTGTGGATGTAGGGCGGTCCTGGATGTCACGTGGCCGTACCCATGACCTCCAGACTCTTGCCAGTGTCGGTCTCGGCATTCGTTGGAACGTGTTGCCTCGTGACCGCGCGCGATTTGAACTCTATTGGGGAGTGCCGCTGAATCACGTCCCCCATCCTTCCGGCAACCTCCAAGACTATGGGATCCATCTCCAGGCGGTAGTCCAGGCCTTTTAAGTGAGACATTCAATGTCGGTATCAAGTCGACCAATTATTCGCTTCATTTTCCGCGGAACCTGCTTCCTCCTGTTGGTCGCTGGTCTGCTGTTCACCGCTACACAATCGGAATCCCATGACATCTCGTCTCCTGCCGGCTTGTCGATGAAAGCAGGTGCTCTGGCGTTTGAACGAGGAGCCTTTAGTGAGGCCCTGTCTCATTGGAAACAGGCGGCGGATCTGTACAAACGTGCCGGAAACTTGCCGGGGCAGTTCGAGGCGCTGATCCTTTCGGCTCAGGCGTCGATGGGCTTGGGACAGTCCAAGCAGGCCCTCCAGTCGCTGGAACTGGCGCTGGCGCTGGCTCAGAACGGCGATGATGCTCCAGCCAAAGCCTCCGCCCTCGGACATTTGGGACGGACCTACATGACGCTTGGGCAACTCCCTGAGGCCTCGGAATATCTCCAGCAAGCATCGGAATTGGCAAGAAAACAGGACTCCCAACAACTCGCAGCGACCACGCTGAACGATCTCGGGGTGCTGTTCGCATTGAAGCGGCAAGACAAGGCGGCGCTGGACGTATTCCAGGAAAGCATCGCTCACTCGCAGCATGCCAAGCTCCCTCTGCTGGCCGCCACCGCCCGTGCGAATGCCGCCCGGACCCTGCTGCGACTCGGCCAACCGGCCAACAGCCGCATCATCCTCGACGCGGCACTCGACCATTTAAAAGACGTTTCGCCATCCCGTCAGAAATCGCTGGCGTTGATCGGCATTGCTCTGGCGTACCAGCACCACCTCCCTCAGCTACCGCAGACACGTGATCCTCTCCTCTTGCGAGCTGCGGGCGTGCTCCAGGAAGCGGCGACGATCTCGGAACAACAGAGCGATCGGAGGACCCTGTCCTATGCTTTAGGGTATCTGGGGCATCTGTACGAGACGGAATCTCGTCTGGATGAAGCGCTGCAACTCACCAGGCAGGCGTTGTTCGCGGCGCAATCGGTGGACGCGCCGGAGTCGCTCTACCGCTGGCAATGGCAGTTGGGGCGTCAGCTGGCTGCAACCGGACGGCTTGACGAGGCCATTGCCTCATACCGACAAGCGGCATCGACGCTCCAGCCGCTTCGCGTCGAGCTGGCGCAGGCCTCCTCCGAAGGTCCAATCGCCGGCCAAGAACCCATGAAGCCCATGTACTTTGAACTGGCCGACCTCCTGCTACAACGAGCCTCCCTGACTGAGGATGGGAAAGCAGCGGAGGGTTATCTGCTCGCAGCTCGCGATGCGATCGAGGCTTACAAAACAGCCGAGCTGCGGGACTACTTCAAAGACGACTGTGTCGACGCAGTCCGGTCCAGGCTGACCACCTTGGATCGGGTGTCACCGGACACCGCCGTGATCTATCCCATCATGTTCAGTTCCCGGTTGGAACTACTCATGAGCTTGCCGACCGGGCTCACGCGTATCTCGGTGCCGGTGACGGCTGATCGATTGACGCAGGAAATCCGCGAGTTTCGCCGCCTGGTGGAAAAACGGACGACCCGTGAATATTTGCCTCATGCACAGCAGCTGTACGACTGGCTGATGCGTCCGTTGGAAACACAACTTGTCCAACATCAGATCACCACCTTGGTGTTTGTCCCGGACAACGCCCTTCGGACGATTCCGTTGGCGGCGCTCCACGACGGCTCTACGTTCCTGATCAACAAGTTCGCGCTCGCCATGACACCCGGCTTGACGTTGACCGACCCCCGTCCACTCAATCGCGACAAGCTCCGATTCCTCACAGCCGGCCTCACCAAATCTGTGCAAGGGTTTCCACCCCTTCCCTATGTGGCAGACGAGATCGAATCCATTCAACGGCTCTACAAGAGCGATCAGCTGATGAACAATGCCTTCCAATCATCCAGACTGGAACGTGAATTGCGTGAAGGAGGATATGGAGGCCTGCACATCGCCACGCACGGCAAGTTTTCGACCGACGTGAACGATTCGTTCCTCCTGACCTTCGACGGAAAATTGACGATGCAAACCCTCGACCAACTGATCGGCCTCTTTCGGTTCCGGCAAGAGCCCCTCGAACTCTTGACTTTAAGCGCCTGCCAGACCGGAGTCGGAGATGATCGCGCAGCGCTCGGCCTGGCCGGCGTGGCGATCAAGGCCGGCGCCCGCAGCGCATTGGCCACGCTCTGGTTCATCAACGACGAAGCGTCCGCAACATTGATCGCTGAATTTTACCGGCAACTGCGCAATCCGGCCCTCTCGAAAGCCGTGGCGCTCCAGCGCGCGCAGGTGAAACTGTTGGGCGACAGGATTTATGAACACCCGGCCTACTGGTCGCCCTTTCTGTTGCTCAATAATTGGCTGTAGCAGGATGCTGAAAAAGTCCGCCAGCGGCGTTCTCGCATTGCTCAGAGGCTCAACGTACCGAAGCGTACGCCTTGCCTCTTCGCTCGCTGCGGCCTTGCTGGGACGGCCTTTTTGAGCATCCTGAAGAGAATTCAGCGTTTAACCAGGTTTTTCTGAGCCTGCTAAGAAGGAGCATCACCATGAGATATGCGTTGATCCTCGGGTTGAGTCTTCTATCGATCGTCGCGGGATGGCATGGCCTGGATGCCGCAGACAAGACGGCTGCAAAGGCCGGTCAACAGGATGACTCACCTCTCATCTACACACCACCAAAGAAACCGACTCCGCGTGCGCGAGTCGGAGGTACGTTGCGGGGAACGGAGGGCAATGAACCGGAACTCATCGCCTTGGTTCCCGACCACGTCGGGTTGACCGTGAAGCAAACACCGACGCTGAATTGGTATCTCTCGACACCGACGACCTATCCCTTGCGGTTTACACTCAATGACACCCAAAAAATCGTTCCGCTGTATGAAGGGTCCCTGCCAGTTCCACACGAGGCGGGCGTTCAATCCATCGATCTCAAAAGCCTGGGACTGACGCTTGAGCCGAACGTCCAATACCGCTGGTTCGTGTCGGCCAGTCCCAACCCCGAATCGCCCTCCAGGGATATCGTCGCGGGTGGAATGATCGAGCGATGCGAGTTCAGTGAATGCTTGACGATCACCTCGGTGAACCTGACGTGCGACCGTGAAAGCGTGCGCACCAACGCCCTCATTGGGTTCTGGTACGATGCGATGGGTTGTGTCTGCTCGTTGATCGAGAAAGAACCGAAAGATGTATCGCTTCGGAGACTGCGCGCTGCTCTCTTGAGGCAGGTCGGGCTGAACGGGGTGGCGGACTGGGACCTCAAGTCCATTCACAGCCTCGGTCGATAAGCCGCCGTCCGGCGAGATCGCGCTCATTTTGCGACGGAGCCTGAATCGGTTTCGATTCACTGTGAATCACTTTTGATTCAGCCTACTGCGAATTCGATCGATGCGTCACCGCCATAGCAAACCTCGCACAAACGGCATGTGGCTTGCTATAGAACGATCATACGCCAGTCGGTTTATTTGGTAGGATGACGGCCCACGATGCGCATGCTGCTTCTCTGAGCATGAGTCCAACATTCTCATGACCGCTCACACCGTTCAGGGACAAGGCACGACACCTGCGCGATCACCATATGCCTGGCTGCTATCTGTAGCGTTCACCGGTCTCTGCTGCCTTATGGCTGGTCGCGCCGAGGCCGCCGGCATGGAGATCGCCATCCTGAGATCCTCGGACCTGAAGGCGTACAACGACGCGATCGAAGGGTTCAAGGCGACGGCGCCGGCCGGAGCCACCTATATCGAGTACGACCTGCGCGGGGACTTGGAGCGAGGAAAGCAACTGGTCGGAAAGATCCGCGCTTCGGATTCTGCGCTGGTCGTCGCAGTCGGCCTCAAAGCTGCGCTGGCGGCCAAGTCGATCGCCGATATCCCGATTCTATACATGATGATTCTCGACCCCTTGAAACATCATCTGACCGCTGCCAATATGACCGGCGTCCTCTTGGACATTCCGATGGACCGTCAGTTGAAGGTCGTGCGCTCGTTTCTACCCACCCTCCGCCGTATCGGCGCCCTCTATGATCCGGACAAGACTGCGATCAAGCTGAAAGAGGCGGAATCGCGGGCTTCTACCCATGAATTTCAATTACATGGGTTTCCAGTCGAGAACGAGAAGGAGATTCCTCAACAACTGCGGGCGCTCTTGTCCGAATCGGAAGCCCTCTGGCTCATTCCTGATTCAACGGTGCTGACGGATGAATCGGTCCGCTTTATTCTCGAATCGGCGCTGGCCAAACACGTTCCGGTCATCGGGTTCTCATCAGAGTTTGTGCGGCTTGGCGCGTTGCTCAGCATGTCGATTGATTATAGCGAGGTCGGCCGCGAAGCCGGTCTCCTGGCCAAGCGTATTTTGGATGGGGAAAAGCTGCTGCCGTTGAAACCCGTTCCTGTCCAGCGGGTCAGGATTACGGTGAATCTCAAGACAGCGCGATATCTGGGCATCTCGATTCCAAAAGAACCAGACAGCCTCATCGACGAAACATATTGAGTGATCTGCCATGGGCGCCATCGATCTTCAGAATCGACACGATCCCGCATCAGGGCCGCCGGTTCGACTCTTCGGTCTCCGCTTGAAGTTCATGCTGTTCTTCAGCCTCATTCTCATCGTGACCTGTTCCTCCTTGAGCTGGTATTTCCTCGAGGCAAGACGCAAGGCCATGACGGACCACTTGGAAGAGCTCGGCGCCATCTTGTTGACCAATACCGTGCGCAACGAACGTTTTCGACTTGCCGGTGTCGTGCTCGAAGATCGCGTCACGCTCGAGCAATTCGTGCACAGTCTCATGGCCATCGACCATGTCATGTACGTCGTCATCGCCTCCGCCGACGGCCGGATTCTGGACCGGCAAAGCAAGCGACTGCGCAAGCCGGCGAGCGGCGACCCAAGCACCGCACAGCCGTTTTACCCGGACGATCAGATTGCCGCTTCACTGCTTCAGGCCCCCCTGACCACACCCCTCGTGACGCGGCTCGCGTTGTCCGCGAACCAAACCTTGATGCCGCCCGACGATTCCTCGGACTGGCGCTTGCCCTTTTTTGCCAGGACCGAAACCTTGTACGACTTTGCGATGCCTGTCCTGCGGAAAGTGCCGTCCGACGCTTCTCTGCCGCTGCTTTCGGACGAATTGGAGGAGAAAGCGCCTTATATTCTGTCGACCAAACATTTGCCGGTGGTCGGCCTCGTGCGCATCGGACTCACCGACGCGCAGGCCAAAGAAGCCCTGCTGGTCATCGTCCGCAATGTCTCCATCCTGACGGTGTTCATCATCGTCGCAGGCATTCTCGGGTCTCTCCACATGACATCGCGCATCACGACCCCGCTGCGAAACCTGGCACAGTCTGCGCGGCAGCTTGCGCGGGGGAACGACGCACCGGTTCCGCTTGAGGCCTCCACGAATGATGAAGTCGGCGAGCTGACCCATGTGTTCAACGGAATGACGCAGTCCCTCTATGATCGCAATCGGGCGATCACCAAGAATCTTGGGACGATCAAGCGACAGGTCGCGCAGTTGACGACTGTGCATCAGGCCAGCGCCACAATCGCGAACGCCACCTTGTTCGACATGAATCATCTCCTGGATACCGTTCTCCGCTTGATCGTCGAGAATCTTGGCTTTTTTCGGATGATGGTCGTGCTCCACGACGAGGATCGCAACTGCGCTTCCGTCGCTCGAATCATCGGGGTTTCGCCTGAAATCGTGGAAAGAGTTCGACATCTTCAGGTGCCCGTTTTGGATAACGGGGGCATCACGGCCGATCTCCTCCTTCATGGTAAACCGGTCTTGATCCAGGAGGTTGAATCCGCCACCGAGCGATTCTACCCGCCGCTGTTGGAATTGGTGCGTCGATCCGGGATACGGTCATTCGTGGGGGTTCCGCTCCAGAGCCACGGCAGGATTCTTGGCTACCTGGCAGGCGATCAAGGCTCTCACCCATGCAGCCAAGAGGAACTCCATATCCTCATGACGATCGCCGGCCACGTGGCGGCAGCCATCGATAATGCCAAGGCGTACTCCGATCTGGCCGAGCTGACCCAACATCAGGAAGAGCGCATTGAGCAGCGCACTCAGGAGCTGTCCCGCGCCAATGCACAGCTCCTGGCGCATGACCAGCGTCGATCGAAATATGTCAAGGTCGTGTCGCATGAGCTGCGGACCCCCATGACGGCGATTCGGAGCTTCGCGGAAAACATGCTGGACGGCGTCACGGGGCCGCTCACCGACCTGCAGCGAACCTACCTCGCTCGCATTCAACATAACGTCGGCCGGCTGGTGAGACTGGCCGATGAATTGCTCGATTGGCTCCGTTCCGATGAGCTTCGTTTGGAGAACGTTTCTCTCGGCCACATCGTGACAACCGTGGCCGGCAGTTTGGAAACGGTGGCGTCGGATAAGCAGGTATCCCTCGCCGTCGCGCTCAAGGAAGATCTCCCGACCATCCAGGGCGATCGCGACAAGTTGGAGCAGATTTTCTGGAATCTCATCGGCAATGCAATCAAATTCACGCCGCCCGGCGGCCGCGTGACCATCGAGTTTTGCGTCTCTCCACCAGGGTTCGTACAGACATGCGTCGCCGATACCGGTTGCGGGATCGACCCGTTCCATTTGCCGAAGGTTTTTGAAGAATTTTCCGAGGTGCCGTCGCTGATGCCCGCGTCACAAGGCGCCCAGTTGGGCCTGTGCATTACGAAGGCCCTCGTGGCCAGGCATCACGGGCAGATCTGGGCGGAAAGTCGACCGCAAGGTGGGTCGCGTTTCTATTTCACCCTGCCGATCGCGGCGAATGATTCCGGAAAGGACGGACACCATGCGGGCTAAAATACTCATCGTTGACGACGAGACCGATATTCGGATGAGCTTGGAGAATCGTGTCGCCTATATGGGACACGAGACGCTGACCGCCGGCGACGTGAAGGGCGCGCTCCGCCAAATTCTGGAGGAGGAGCCTCATCTTGTTCTGTTGGACTTGAAGCTCGGGACGGAATCCGGGCTTGACGTACTGCGGCATGTCCGGGACATCTCGCATCCGACCCAGTCGCGAGAAGCCTGCGACCTCCAGACTCCAAGCGCCTATACGACGCCGCTCATCATCATGCTCACGGCGTTTGGAACCATCGAGCTCGCCGTGCAGGCCATGCAACTCGGGGCGTTTGACTTTGTGCCGAAGCCCTTTACCTCCGAACACCTGGCCGTCGTCATCAACAAAGCGTTGGCGACCGTTGACCTTCACCGCCAGGTCAATTGGCTCCATAGGAAGATCGATGCCGAGGGGGACACCATCGTCGCGGCGAACAAGCAGATGGGCGCGCAAGTCGCGATTGCTAAGAAGGCATCGCCGACGACGGCGACAGTGTTGTTGCTCGGGGAGACCGGCACCGGCAAGGAAGTTATGGCGCGCGCGATTCACCGGTGGAGCCCTCGCCGCCACAAACCCTTCATGGCCGTGAATTGCGCGGCGATTCCTGAGACCTTGATCGAGAGCGAACTGTTCGGGCATGAGAAAGGGGTCTTCACCGGCGCCACGTCCATGAAGCGGGGCCGCTTCGAGGAGACGGATGGCGGGACGTTGTTTCTCGACGAGATCGGCGACATGAGTCTGAGCGCACAGGCAAAAGTCCTGCGAGTGTTGCACGAGCGCCAATTGATGAGAGTCGGCGGAGCCAGGACGATCACGGTCGATGTAAGGGTGTTGGCCGCCACAAATAAGGACCTGCGCCAGGCCGTTCGCGACGGGACGTTCCGCGAAGATCTGTACTTTCGCCTTGCCGTCATCACGATCCAGCTGCCCCCCTTGCGCGAGCGCATGGACGATCTGCTCGCCCTGGCCCAGCACTTCGTCGATTCTCGTCCCGGCAAACTGGGCCTTCATAAACGTTACACCCTCAGCGAGCTTGCCGTGGAAGCGTTGCAACACTATTCCTGGCCCGGCAATATTCGTGAATTGGATAACGTCATCTCTCGCGCTCTCGTGTTGTGCGCCGGCGACACGATCGAACCGGAAGACCTCCTCTTGCCCGATACTCCTGGTGTGCCGAGACCGGGAATAGACAACGCCATAGCCGGCGACCCCGATAGGCGCTCGTACCATGAAAGGATGGATGCCTATAGCCGGAAACTCCTGGAGGAGGCGTTGTGCAGAAATGGATGGAATCAGACAAAGGCGGCAGCCGAGCTCGGCCTGCAACGGACCTACCTGACCAAATTGCTCCGCCAGAAGCAAATTCCTAGCAAGCCACCAACTCCCTCGGAGTGAAGAAATGGGCGACAGTCCTCAAAAGGTTTTCGCCTCGTAGCTCGGTCTCTCCGAACAGCTGTAGACAACATCGATCAACCTTTTTTTGAATTATCCGCATCCAATTAGATCCAGTCTGGAATCCATTCAGATTCTGGCGCAAGCCGCCACACTACAAACCCATCTGTGTAGGTGCTCGAAATCTAAGGAGTTAGCGTTCATTTGCGCGTGGCCCAAGAACTGCTTAGTGCCTGACATGAGAAACGCTGGAGGATTCTCGATGCAGAACTGTTCAACCGGGAACTCGAACTCCATCATCGGATTTCGGGTCACACTCGACCTTCACGTGAATACACCACGATGGAGGTACGGAAAGGATGGGTACAGATATGATGAGTGATGAGATGGCGATGGTGACGATCTCAGGCGGGATAATTTTCGCAGTGATGATGTTGGTGATGCTCATGCGTAAAGCATGAGGTGCAAAGAAGGCATTGCGACAAACGCTACATGAAGGGGGGTGCGAGGCCATGCTGGTATTGATGATAGAAGTGCTGTTGCTTAGTGTCGGATTAGGAGTGATGTATGCAGCGATTGGATGGGCCCGCGAGTAATCGAGATGAAGCGACTGGCTTTATCTATTACCATAGAAGTTTCATGGTGAGGAAACCGGCTGGGCGCGAGCCGGATGGGTTTTATGAATTCCACCGGCTCGCGTCGAACAACTCAGGCCACGAAAAATAGACGCTGGCTCACACGAAGTGCGGTTTGGTAATGCGACAAAGGCTATTGGAGGTATTTTATCCGACGGCACGAGCAAGCTCGGTTTGGTCGGGGCGAGAGGATTTGAACCTCCGACATCCTGCTCCCAAAGCAGGCGCGCTACCGGGCTGCGCTACGCCCCGACGGCTCGTTACTTTTTTCATGCCAGGTGGAACGACACCACAATCTACAGATACCTTTATACAAGAATGTTCCGATTGGTGTCCATGCAACACCTACTTTGGACCACATGTTGGCATCATGCGACTCAGCGCTTTCCAGCCGACAATGGTCGAAGAATGTCAGCCATGGCTCGGAATGCCTTGGCTCGATGACTGATACGATTTTTTTCTTCAGCCCTCAACCCAGCCAACGTGCAACCTAGCTCCGGGACGAAGAACACAGGATCGTAACCAAATCCTCCCGAGCCTTCGCACGCTTCAGCAATGACGCCAACCATAGTTCCCGCTGCCACTCGGCAGTGTCCCCCCGGCATCGCCAAGGCAGCGACTGTTATGAATCGGGCAGTCCGACGGGCCGGCGGTACACCATCCAATTCCCTGAGCAGTTTCAGACAGTTGTCTTCATAGGTTGCGTGTTCTCCCGCATATCGGGCCGCAAACACTCCCGGCCTTCCACCCAACGCATCAACTTCGAGCCCCGTATCATCCGCGACCGATGGAATGCCGGTTGCGGAGGCCATTTCCCTGGCCTTTTTGAGTGCGTTGGCTTCACAGGTTGTGCCGTTTTCTTCGACTTCCGGCGCGGTGGGGAAGTCGGCCAGAGTGCGGATGCGGATTCCGAGACCTCCGAGAAGAACGGCGAGTTCCCTGACTTTGTCGGGATTTCTGGTCGCGAGAAGGATTTCTTCAATCGGTCTCTCAGTCGAGTGCACCGATCAGCTCTTTCTGAATGGCGGTCAACTGTTGGATGGCCTGCCAGCCGAGATTCAGAAACTCGTCCATATCTTGTTTCGCGAACGGTGTACGTTCCGCCGTACCCTGCACCTCGACATACCGACCGCGGCCGGTCATCACCAAATTCATATCCACTTCCGCCATCGAATCCTCGGTATAGGCGAGATCCACCATTACCTCTCCCCCGACCTTTCCGACGCTGATGGCGGCCAGGTAGTCGGTCAAGGGAATCTTTTTCAACAGATCCCGTTTTTTTAGTACAGCACAGGCATCAGCCAATGCGATAAAGGCACCGGTGATGGAGGCGGTTCTGGTGCCCCCATCCGCCTGGATCACATCGCAGTCGATCCAAATGGACCGCTCTCCCAGCTGAGCCATGTCGGTCACGGAACGCAGAGCACGTCCGACGAGACGTTGAATTTCCAGGGTTCGGCCGCCTTGCTTTCCCTTGACCGCTTCTCTCGGCGACCGCTCATGGGTTGCACGCGGCAACATCGCATATTCCGCCGTGACCCATCCGGTCCCCTTGCCCTTGAGAAAAGGAGGCACCTTTTCCTCAACAGACGCAGTGCAAATGACCTTCGTATCGCCCATTTCAATCAGAACAGCCCCCTCGGCATGTTTGGTAAAATTGCGTGTTACTTTGACGGGACGGACCTGATCTTTGCGACGTCCATCGAAACGGACTAACCCGGCAATTCCGCTCATGCTTACGCCCTTTCCTCAATAGTGGGGTCCGAATTATAGTGAAGGCCTTCAGAAAGCGCAAACCTACCGACCAGCCGATCATCATCCATGAATCGATGTGTCGACCGACCATCCTTTTTTCATTTGTACAAAAGCAGCTCCTCAAGTTTGACGACTCCTGTACAATCTTTTGACATATCGTCCTCTATCGAAATACAGACTACGTAAGAGCCTATGACGAACGTACCTCCAAAAACCTCTCCAGATGCGGGGATTTCATCTTTGCTCTCTTGAGATCACTAAAAATGGACGGTGTTGTCGTGCCGTCATCGAGACAACGACGATTGGCATGTAAAGTGCATGACCCTGCGCCATTCCTTGCGGCATTCAGGTCAACCTCCAATGAGCCGATAAAGAAGCAACGAGACAATCCTCGGTATAGACGACCCGAATACATTCCGACTCATGGCGATACTGCTGAACCACACCACTCATCAAGCCCTGCTCGATAACCGCAATATTCTGGTGGTCGACGACGAGGAACCGATCAGACGCCTCCTGACCTACATGCTTCAATCCCACGGATATCCGGTCGAATGCGCTGCAGATGCCCGGGAGGCCAGGCAAAAGCTGAGTGACCAGCCCTTCGCATTGATGCTCTGCGACGTCAACATGCCGGGAGAGTCCGGTATGGATCTCGTGCGATACATTCTCAAGGAACACACCCACACGGCGGCGATCATGGTCACGGGCCTCGATAGCTCGGTCCTCGCCAATGCCGCCTTGGAAGTCGGCGCGTTCGGATACATCATTAAACCGTTCGAGTCCAATGAAGTGCTCATCGACGTCGCCAATGCCCTTCGCCGCCGACGGCTTGAGCTGGAAAATCGCCTCCATCGTGAGAACCTGGAGGACATCGTCCGAACGAGAACACTCGCGTTACAGCAGGCATTGGACTGGCTGGAACGCACCGAAAAAGAGCTGCGCCTGTCGCGTGAGGAAACTATTCAGCGGCTCGCCATTGCTGCAGAGTTCCGTGATCATGCGACCGCCCGGCATATTCAACGCATGAGCCACTACTGTGAATTGCTCGCGCGCAAGGCCGGCCTGTCCCCGGAACGATGCGACTTGATCCGCACGGCCAGCCCCATGCACGACATCGGCAAGATCGGCACCCCCGATCATGTGTTGTTGAAACCCGGCAAATTCACACAGGAGGAATTCGGGGTGATCGCGCAGCACGCCGAAATCGGATACAAGATCCTCAGCGGGTCGGATGCGGAGTTGCTGAAAGTCGCAGCCGTCATCGCATACACCCACCATGAGCGCTTCGACGGCACCGGATATCCTCGCAAGCTACAAGGGGAGGCCATTCCTATCGAAGGCCGTATTGCCGCGATTGCCGATGCGTTTGATGCACTCACCACTCAACGGGTCTACAAGCCGGCCTTCGAACTCAGTCATGCGATCGAACTCATGCTCAAGCACCGTGGTGAACATTTCGACCCAGAGCTGCTGGATATCTTCGTCGCATCAACCGATGAAGTGGCACGCATCCACGATCAATACGCGGACCGCGTCAACTCCACTACGTTCCGCGAAACGTAAGCCGCTCCTCTGCTGAACCCCACGCATTGCCTGATTGTCGGCAATTCGTTGACCGACTGTGGCGCCGCCGATATACTTTTTTCATCTGTTGAAACAAACTACTTCGCTCCGACACCCGGAGCCACAAAGAAAAACGAGTGCCGAGTATGGCGAAAAAGTTGACTGCGGTCCGCAAACGTCACCGGAGCCGAAATTGGATCGCCTACCTCTGCGAATCCTTGGTGGCCTCAGGCACTATGCCGACATGGGAGGCGGCCACCTATCTGACAGAGAACCTATTCGGAGAAAAGCCGAATCCTCGCCTCTTGACCCCAGCCAACCCGCATGAGGTCACTGCGCAATTCCTGCATCGTCTCTATCAACCGATCGTCGAAGCTGCCTCGCGGGAAATCAGGCTCCCCTCCTCCTCCATGCTGCACATCTTCACCGACATCAGCCTTACCGGGCACTCCGCCGTCCTGGTCGTCTTGTTCCCCGGACATACGAAGGCTCAGCAGCTCTTGATGCTGGACGCAGCCAAGGCATGGGATCTCGTCTTCCCGGACGCCGAGTCCTTTAATGCTTGGGCTGAGGAACGGTATAGACAGCTCGTGAATGCGCTGCGGATCGCCTTAGTGGAATCAGAGGACGACCTGCTGAAATCAGCAGTGTAAGCTCTCTCTCATCTAGTCCTACATTGCAACCGTCAGTCCGAACCTCACCAGCACTGGCTCATACAAGCCCGGGCAGCACGTCGGGTCAACAGGACTCAGCAATTTGGGGAGAGGATCCCCCCTCAAGGCAAGGCGATTGTTTGGGACAAGTTGTGCAGAGGGTAAGCAAAGCGGTCCGGTGCGATAGTGTTGACCCATCATCACCGTGGCCTTCACAACCGATCAATCGAGATATGGTCTAGCCCGTATTCTAACTGCCGATGTCGCACGTCCCGCCTGGGTGAAACCCAGGCGGGACGTGATCATTGACCCATTTGAGCAGATTCTACGGAGCCGAGCAGAGGCTAACAGCATCAACTGGATGCTGCTGTGGACATGTCAGCAAGGCCTTCCAACTGGCGGGCAAATTCTGCACCCAGCCGTTGTAGACGACCGGAATCGGCAAGATTCCTTGGCCGCCCATGCCCGCATTGCCCTTAACCTGATCGTCCTGCTTATCTGCCGGCCCAGCTAGCAACACGCGCCCGACAATCGCCGCATCGCTCGGATTGCCGTTCCGGTCTGGATCAGGATCCACGACGATCAACGCGTTGCTGAATTTGCTGGCGACATAGGCATAGTATTGGCCATACAGATTCGTATCACCAGCAGGCAATGCCTTGGCGCCGTATTGCACGCCATGGCAGCCTGGATCACAGGGCAACATCGCCACGACCGTGTCCGTTTTGGTATCGACGACCGTAATGGTTGCCGTCAAGGTATTGGCCGTGACCATGTTGGTTCCGTCCGGGCTCACCGGCGTCTGAATCGGCAGGGCGCCGACCGGACCTAATATGTTTCCCTGCCGCTCTACATCCAGAGGGAAATAGTTTGTGTCAATCTTCAGCAAATCGATAGTAGGGAGCACTGTTCCGTCTGCGGTCTTAATGACCGTGATCGTGTTATCAAGAAAATTGGCCACGTAATACTTGCTCGAATCCGGCATCATTCCCGTAGCAATCGGCACATGGCCCGTAGGAATTGTTTTCTCGATTGCACCGCCTGGGAAATTGTACACCGTCGACGTATTGAGATTTTCGTTGGGTGTCACCATCTTGTTTCCGTCAGCGCTCATCCAATGACCATGAGGATGGGTAGCGGTAAACACGTCGTCTCCTCCCGATCCCATCGGGATGTCCCGAATAAATGCATTTGGACTGAGTCCGCCTGAGCCGGCCAGATCGTTAAACTCCCGCACGTTATTGCCACCGTTCTGTGCCACATGCACGAGGTCGTTGTTGGCTCTCGTCATCACATGTGATGGGGCAGGACCCGCATTCAGTTCACGCACCAACGCGCCGGTCGTTCTATCAAACACCGTCAATCTCTCGTCGAGCCATTGGGTCTGATAGATCTTCTCCTGATTTCGATCCGTCCACATGTTGTGGGGATGATTCATATTGGTCGCTGGGAGCGCAATCTTCTTCGTCAATTTCCAGTCCGCTCCGTTGACGGCCGTCGCGGTCCCCGGCTTCGACTTCTTCGCCGTCAATTCAAACTGGGTGTCGACCCAGATTTCACCGACCGCATTTATATTCGGTGTTAGTAATTGGCTCTTTGGATTTATTGGAATTGGATTACCATGGTTATCTTTATTCTTATCATAGGTCTGAAGTGCCGGGGCGAGATTGGGAACGTCAATCCGATTCCCATGCACATCGTACACAATCACCGGGACTGCAGGATAGATCGGTGCCCACAAGGTCGTGGTGTAATCCTTCCAATTGCTCGGGTCTGTTGCGATGAAGAAAATGCGCAACAGGCGTAGCGCCAGATCGCTATAGGTCGGCACCGTAACCCCGTTGACCAGTGAAATCTGTTTACCGAGATCCAATCCTAAGCCCCCGTTCACTTTCGTTTTAGGATCATCTACGATGACGGCCGCGAACATGTAGACATGGATGTCACAAACGAAGACGTAGAGTCCCGGATCCCTCAAGGTCACCGTAGCCACCCCTCTCCGTGCCGGGTCGCGAACATCGATGGCTGCCTTGAATGGCATGTTTTTGGCTCCAGTGGGGTAAATCAAGCTCAGCGCCGTATGGACCGTGCTTGCTTCTCCACTATACGTGGGAAACCCCACCGTTTCTCCGGGAGCAATGACGGCGAGAGATTTCTGTCCAGCCCCCCCAATGGACGCAGGCACACACCCGATGAGTGATTGCGAGTTGCCTGTGTTTATACAAGTAAAAAAGTTTCCCGGACTGTCTCCAGCCTCGAATGAGACGACAGGAGGCTTAGAAGAGGGAGCAGGAGGAGCGGCCTGGGCCACATCAAACGTTCCCCATCCCACCAGCATGCTGAATAGAGCCAATACGAGCTGTCGCATGTTCATAAAGCCTTCCTTTACGGTTTTGCCGTGTGTGAACAGATGCGGCTCACACATGGCCTTCGTTTCCATGAATTCTACTGGTGGACGTGAAGCTCCGACATCATCCCGAATGTGGCATGAGGAAGGATGTGACAATGGAACAGCCACCGACCTACACCTCCTCCCCCGCCCGACAGAGCGCCATACGTCGGGCGATCGTCCAAGGAGACCCGGAACGTGAGACTGTAATTCGCAGGCACATCCACGATGTCTCGAAACTCCCGATCGAACGTGTATGACGGGCCGGTTATTTCTGCTCGTGGGGTCAGCGTGATCGGCTGCACTGAAAACCCGTGCAAATGAAACGGATGGTGTGCCCCCGTCATATTGGTCACCGTCAGCTCCATCGTATTGGAGAGGGTTGCGTGACGGGCTGATACCAGATAAAACGGATTGCCGCTGCTGGCCAGACCATCTGGGCCTAGGCCTGTGAAATCACGCGGCATCGGGACCCCGTCAATCGACGGCTGAAAAGCGCCGGTGTTGTTAGAGAACGTCAGCTTGATGTCCTTATCCACCGACCCTTGCTCGCCGACACCAACGAAAAGATCGCCGGTGGCTGCACCGAGAGCCTTGACCCTCGCTTGCGCCCCCAAACTCGCAAGCAGCGGCTTACCCTGCCCAAGGTTGTACGGATTGGCCACACGACCACTCACTTTCAGATGCATCACCGGCACCGTCGGAGTCCACGAGTATGTAGCCTCCACTCGCTGAAAATCCTCCGTCCAGAGGGTGAGCACGGAGTCCAACTTTTCAGAAGGTGAAATCATCGCCACCACATCCGCACGACCTGCAGGCGGGAGGAGGATCTCGCCCTTCTCATACTTAAAATCAAATCCCCCCGCACCGTTGCTCCCCTCAACAACCGCATTGTTGAGCAACCCGCCCTCTCCACCGATTCGAACCAGTGGCGCTTGATTCCCTTTGCTGTTCGTTAAACGGAGACGCATGTAACGGACCGGCGAGGGATTCACGATTTGCAGCCGCAGTCCCTGCCCGGCATTAACGGGGGTTGTCACTGCGTTGGGGAGAAGATCGCCTGGCTTATAAGGAGTTCCCAACCTCCCTCCGACATTGACGCCGTTGGTCAGGACCGTAAACCCTTCACTCATACGACCAATCAGCACGGGAGATTGAATGTTCGGAACGTCTCCCGCGGTGACCGGCTGATTCAGTAGATTTCCATTTTCATCCATCGGCTGTTGTTCGCAGAGGATGTATGGAGACTGAGTCAAAGGATGATTTTGGTAGTTGATCTCCCACGATTGAATGCCGCTGACGTGCGGCAGATTGCCATCAAATGTGGCCGGGTTAGCCCCCGGAGTATTGCAAACCGTGATGTCGCTGAGCACCAGCGTCTTGGTTTGGTCTACCGAAGGGATCACATTCTGCGCGATGAGGGCTGCCTCATAGCCCTGATTATCTTCAACAATAATTGACCCGTAGAGTCCTTTGGCCACTTGGTTGGTCGACGAGTGATGATGCGGATGGTACCAGAAGATCCCAGGCCGCGTGACGGTGAAATCGTAGATGAACATATGCCCTGGATCCACTGCAGCCTGTGTCACTTCCGTGCCATCGCTTTGATTATTCAACTCGATGCCATGCCAGTGAATACCCGACACATTAACCTCCTTCCCATCAATAAACTTAGAAGGGAGGTTATTGGTAAACGTCACCTTGACCCTGTCTCCAACCTTGAGCCGCAACTGCGGACCTGGGATCGTCCCGTTAAACGTCATCACGTTCGCCTGCACGCCATTGCCAATATCAACGTTGTCCGTTTTAGCTGCCACAATATTGACTTCGACGATGTTGGAAGCAAGATTGTTGTCGCCAGGACCGTTGTCTTTGATCACTGGAACTGCATATGGATCAACAACGCCATTTCCAGTCGTGGCCTGCGCCGACTCGTTGCCGGACAGGCACAGCATGAGCCCCAAAACCCCGGCGAGGCATGCTTTCCAACTGCTCCCCATCGTGTTTTTCGCAGAACGGCCCGCTACATCTTGTGTCATAAGTACATCTCCCTGGTGTTATGACAAACGATCCGCTCGGATATTTGGAACGAACCTCACGTTACCCGGCCTGTCTATCCTCCGGCTCTACTTACTCTTCCTCTGTCGCAATTTCTTGAGCCACCCACTACGATTTCCTATGCTCATCCCACACAGTACGGAATCGACCATGAGACGCCAGCACTGACTACCCACATGATAAGAAGGGGCGACTCGGTCTCAACCTTCACGACCCACTGTCTACGACAGTAATCGTCCGACTCGCACCAGCAAGTTGTATTCCAGCAAACGACGACTGCACATCAGCCTTGCGCTTGACCGTGAGAGCAGTCAATTTGTTAGTCGTAATGCAGTGTTTACATCCGCCGCATCCATGGACATCAGTTCTCAGGCAAGATGGGAGAACACCATTCAGGCATCAATGTATCCAAATAGATTCTGCATCCAATTCGATTCACTGTATCGGGGCAGGAGACTTGTAGAGATCAAGGACATTTACTCGGAACGATGGCGAGAGCGTCGTCAATAAGAATGGTTCATGCGCCCAGAGCGCTCTGTTCCCACTGTATGAAGCACCTCACCGCTTCCGATCTCCTGGAAACATGCAATCGCTTGTAGACGGCACGAAGGCGAGCCGTAACGGCGCTCGGGGTGACATTCAACGCTTGTGCAATTTCCTTGTTGCTTTTTCCATCCGCAAGGAGTGAAAGAAGCCGCATCTCAGACCTTGAACAATCTTCCATTCGATCCTGTTGCGCAGTTAGCCTTCCATCCCGGATCCACACGAGAAGCTGCTGCGTCAATCGCTGATCCATAATTGCCTGGCCGGCTGCAACGATTTCGATACTCTTCACGATGGCTTCCTGTGACGCCCCCTTCAACAAATAGCCCCGGGCGCCGGCAAGAATGGCCAATTGAAGGGTGTACTTGTCGTCATTAGCCGTGAAGAAGAGGACGGCGGTGTTCGGATACGATTCAAGGATGCTCCTGCATAAATCGATGCCGCTCGCTCCCCCGACTCGAACATCTAAGACGACCACCTGCGGCTGACATGTCTGTAGGAGCACAACCGCTTCCCCTTCGGTACGCGCCGTGCCGGCGACCAGGACCCGACTGCTTCTTGACAAGGCCGCCTGTAGCCCTTCCAGAACGATCCTCGAATCGTCGATCAGAACCACACGAGCTTGCTCTCGAATTCGAAGCGATTGAGCCATTACACTGACGATTGTGGGGATTGCCTGAAGAGGCGCTTCATTCCATTGAGTTTTACAGGACACGACGGTGTCGAGATTCATGATTCTTGATGAGCCGGCAAGTGACATGCCTTCGTCACCCCCCCCTCCCGCGCACACCCTTTACTAAGCCAGCATGAGGTTCTATCTTGTGAATCCTCATACTCTCCGAAGGCTTTGAAACAACTCATTGAGTGTCATCACCACTCCCCCGGTGATTCGGCGAAGCTCTTGCCCGGTACATTGCAGCGGAACCATCCGCCGTCGTTGCCAGCCCCTGAGAGCGAAGACTTTCTCCGGCTGCCCGTACGGCTTCTCACAGACCACGACAAACTCCTTGCCATGATCGTCTTCCATGATGAACCCCTTCACATTCATGCAACCTCGTCCCCTTTACTCAGAATACGTTCGTCAGCGGCACTGTGACTCACATGCCGTCCTCTTGATCGTGATAGGTTTTTCGCCATACACGTCCTAGCCACGTATGACAACGACACCGGCGATGATACTGGGAGATCACCGCCGGACTCGCCGACCCAGGCCGAAACCTCACAAGGAGATAGGCTGCTGGATGGGGCGAATCCAGTCTGGCTCCAGCCTGGGATTGACGGAGCCAACTGCAATGCCAGTTTCATTCCAGGAGTTCTAGCGAAAGACCCTGACTGTGATTACAACGCGTCGCGGGTACTTTCTGAATGATCAAACTGCCGATGTCGCGCTCACTACGCAATGGAGAGAGATCTATGAGATGTTTCTTGAGTCGATATAAACCTAATGGAAGAGGGGCTTTATAGAGAACATGTATCTAAATGGATTCTGCATCCAATTCGATTCACTTGGAGGCAAAGAACCGACGTAGGCTATCCCCCAACACAATCAGGTCTTGCAGCGAATACTATTTATTCCTAAGTGTGGATACCCGGTTTGATTTACGGTACATTCCCCCACCTCAGCTCCTTAATCGAGCCAATCTATCGATTACAATCTGCCGACTCTAACCTGAAAACCGGATGCGAGCACCGGCTACTGTTGAAGCGACACGCTGCATGAGCCACAGATGGGCCACAATCCTCTTCGTCATCGCTTGTTGGCTGAGTGATCCACTTCTCGGTTGGGCTGAGACTTCCTTCACCATTCCTCGCACATCTTCAACAACGGAAAAGCAGATCCGGGACGAAGCGCTGTATCTGAAGGAAGAAACGGTGAGCATCGCGAGCCGGTACGAACAACCGATTTCTCAAGCGCCGTCAAACGTCTATGTGATCACCGACGAGGATATTCGGATGTCCGGGGCAACCGATCTGCCCACAATCCTTCGCCGCATCCCTGGACTTGAAGTCATGCAAATGAGTGGCGCCGACTTCAACGTCAGCATGCGTGGAAACAATCAGCCGATGGCCAATAAGCTGCTGGTGCTCGTAGACGGACGCTCAATTTACGTAGACCTGCAAGGAACTGTGTACTGGAAAGCGTTGCCGGTGACACTCCCAGAAATCAGCCGTATCGAGGTGCTGAAGGGTCCGTCATCAGCCCTGTACGGGTTCAATGCCTTCGATGGCATCGTGAATATCATCACCAAGACACCGAGTGAAATGAAAGGAACGACCCTTCAGTTCGGCGGGGGTGAATTGGGGAGCATTACCAGCGCAGCGGCGACCGCCGGCACGATCGGCAACCTGGAGTTTCGGGTGTCCGCAGGGCGCGATCAGAACCAACAATGGCGAGATCCGGACGCCCTGGCCTTTCGTTCGCACAAACTCAACCTAACCACCCACTACGCGCTTTCAGGCGCAAGCACTCTGCACTTGGCGGGTGGAGTCGTAGAGATGAACCGATATGACGGACAGATCGGCGAAACTGTCTCATCCAGCACCCGACTTACACAAGCTTACGTCAGCACCGGACTTGACTGGGGAACCTTCTCGCTTCGAACCTGGTGGTCCAGGCTCTCAAGTTCTTCACTCCCCACTGCGAACCCGCTCCTGTCCAATTTTCTGACCATTACCGATCGGAACGGAAGCTCACAGTCCACGAACTCAGCCGACACCTACAACATTGATCTCCAACATACGATAGGGTTTGGACACTCTCATCAGTTCACCTATGGGCTCAACTATCGGCACCTCAGTCTTTCCGGCAACAGCATCTCAGAGTTTACTCGTGAGGATCGGCTCGGTCTCTTCGTGCAGGAGGAGTGGCGGTTGACACCGACACTTTCCTTGGTAGCCGGCGGACGCTATGACATTGACACCTTCATCAATCCAACCGTTAGTCCGCGCCTTGCAGTCATTTATCATCCATCGCCCAACCATTCATTCCGTACGTCGGCCTCTGTCGCATATCGTCCACCGACCATGATTGAAACTTCCATGGACCAACGCGCGAAAACGATGATTCCAACGGGGTTAGCACCTCCGTTGCCCACGACCGTCACGAATATTATTCCCATACTCGGTTCGGCCAACCTCGACCCAGAGCAAATTATTGCCTGCGATTTTGGATACCAAGGCTGGTGGTTTCAACATCGAGTGCGTGCACGAGGGGACCTTTTTTTCAATCACCTCTCTGATTTGATCGGCAGTCGCAATGCTTCCTCAACCCAGGCAACCTTCGTCAACGACAGAGGTCATGCCAATATTTACGGAATGGAGGCGGGTGTTGAGTTTCTTGCTACGACGTGGCTCTCCGGCTATGCCAATTACAGCTATGAGTTCTTCGATCAAACATTTCTCGGCACAGTTCGCCGAGGCGCGCCACGTCATAAAGCCAACGCCGGTCTCCGAAGCATCTGGTCCAATGGAGTCTCGGCCGACATCTCTTACCACTACGTCGGACAAGCCACCTATCCTGTCGCCCATACCTTCACAGCGTTAGCTCCATTTGGGGTGCCATTCGTCGATCCGCATGTCAGCAGCTATAACCTGTTAAACCTCCGCCTTGGCTATCGATTTTGGCAGCAACAAGCAGGGGCAGGCTATATGCGCGATGCCGAAGTCGCTTTTTCGGTGTTCAACGCTTTAAATGACAACCATCGTGAGCATCCCCTCGGCGATCTCCTCGGCACCCGAGTGATGGGGTGGCTCACGGTGAAGCTTTGAATCACTCATCACCACAGTTCTGTGGCCCAAGAGTTGCTTGGATTATTTTAACTGGCCCACGCCTATAGTCCCTGTTGAGAAAATCGGTTACCATGAACAAGCGATTGCCTGAGAGATGCCCTTGATGCTACCGATACTCTTTGCATTCTCGCTCTTCTTGTTCACAAGCCTATCCGGCATAGCCGGCGCCGCTGAGATTGCCATCCTCAAGTCGGCCGACCTTCCATACTACGAGCAAGCCGTTGTGGGGTTTAAGGCAGGACTCCCTGCGACCATATCGGTTAAGGAATATAACTTCAACGGCCGACTCGCAGAAGGCCGGCACATCGCTCAGTCTCTGCGAGCCGCTCCCCACGATCTGATTTTCGCCGTCGGGCTCAAGGCTGCCATGGCCGCGAAGCTGGAGATTGTCGACCAGCCGGTGGTGTTCTGCATGGTGCTCGACCCGGAAACACATGGACTCCCGGCCTCTAACATGACCGGAATCGCCGCCCGACTTCCCGCAGAGACGCAGCTCGCGGCGCTTCGCTCCGCCCTACCCAATCGTAATCGCGTCGGGGTCCTCTATGACGAAGAACGCAGCGGTGACTTTATCCTCCAGGCACATCGGGCGGCCAAACAGTATGGATTGGAACTCCTCGCAGTCGCAGTTCACCGCCAAGCGGAGATTCCCAATGCGGTCCGAGCGTTACTCCCAACGATCGATGCGCTCTGGCTGATACAAGACCAGACCGTGATCTCCGAATCAGCCATTCCGTTTTTCCTGGAATCGACGCTTGATGCCAAAGTGCCGCTGTTCACCTTCTCGTCGACACTGGTTCAGCAAGGCGCGGTCGGCGCACTAGTCTTGGATCCTTCGGCGGTCGGACGACAGGCCGCACGGATAGCCCTGTCACGGCTTAAAGAACCCAGCGCCTTAGCCGGTCTTATTCAGGCGCCAGAACGCCCTCAGCTCGCGTTGAACGTAAATTCTGCGTCGCACGTCGGCGTGACTCTGTCCCCCGAGCTGATACGTGTAGCCGGCCATCTCTTCAGCGGACCGGGCGTCATGGCCCAGACGCCGAGCCATTCCGATTTGATCCCATGACAGGATGTTGAAAACGTCCACCAGCTTCGTTCTCGCATCGCTCAGAGGCTCGACGTACCGAACGTACGCCTCATCTCTTCGCTCGCTCCGGCCTTGCTGGAGGCCTTTTTGAGCATCCTGTGAACTATGTGGATTCGGTCTATGACCTCCAAGGAGTTATCGGGCAGCAATGGGTGAGCTGATCCAGCCATCCCTCCCATTCTCGATTACACTCAGAACGAAACTCGCTCTGAGTACTGCGACCATTCTGGTTATCGCATGTCTCCTATTAGGCTGGCTGTTTATTCAACAGCAAGTGCGATCGGCTGCCGAAAGCCTGGTGCAAAGTGGAACGCTGCTCGCGCAACACCTGGCGGGCATAGGTCGATTCAGCATTGTTGCCGGCGATACCTATCGGTTGAATCAACTCATCCATGAGGTGCTCGCCGTCAGCCCGGTGGCGTATGTAGCGGTCGTGTCTTCGAGTGGGGAGATCCAAGCCGGCTTTGGAAAGCAGGAATGGCAACAGCAGTTTTCCGCTCAATCGGTAGGACAGCGACGGTTTCCGGTGACGAAATTAGTCCAGTCCCGTCGGCCCAACGCCGATATGCACGAGCCGCTCGTCAGCGGGATTTGGCTCGCCGACGACGGACCAACCCTTCGATCGACCATCGAGTTTACGCTGGGAGAATTATTCACCCTCATGGGAGGTTCCGAGCTCCCGATATTTTACGACATGCTGGTCCAGGTCCCGCATCACTCTCATGCGACCGTATGGGATCCTGCCTTGCAACTCACGCTTGAGGAGCGGTTGGATACGCCGGAAAGCCCAACTTCTCTTCAGCCGATCGCTCCCTCGTTTGTGCAAGTCGGGCTTTCGACGTCCAATCTTCAGCACGCCTTGCGTCGGTTATTGTGGAAGGCCGTTCTCCTTACGCTGAGTACGCTGACGGGAGGGGTCTGTATCATTGTCCTGTTGGCGCGCCGAATTACCGTTCCATTGCAGGGACTCACCTCCGCAGCGGCCAAACTCGCCGACGGGGAGACAGTACCGACCGTGGCCATACACACCCGCGATGAAATCGGAGCCCTGACACACGTCTTCAACACCATGGCCTCGGCATTGCAGTCGCGCGAACACGAGTTGCGCGAGTTGACCCACACCCTGGAAGAGCGTGTGGACGCTCGTACGCAGGAACTTGCCGAGGCCAATGCCAAACTGCGGGAGATCGACCGTCATAAAACAGTGTTTGTCTCGACCGCATCACATGAACTCCGCACTCCACTTACTTCAATGAAGGTCCATTTGGCCAATCTTCATGATGGGATAGATGGAGCGGTCACGGACGAGCAACGACGGTCGCTTTCGCGCGTGGAGGCCAACCTTTTACGCCTTCAAACCTTAATCGATGAACTACTGGACCTCTCGCAAATTGAGATAGGGCAAATCAGCTTGCGGTTAGAACCGGTGGCGCTCGGAAACGTGATCGCCAAGACCGTCGAAGAACTTCATCCGTTCACCTTCGAACGCAACGTACGCATCGTGATCTCGCTGCCGTCCGATCTGCCCCTTGTCAGCGCCGACCCCGGAAAATTGCGACAGATTCTTCTTAATCTTCTTCACAATGCGGTCAAATTCACGCCGGTAGATACGATCGTCGACCTGGCCGTCGAGAGAATATCCGCCGATGAAATCCGGATCTCAGTACGCGATGTCGGGCCTGGCATCGCTCCAGAAGATGTGGACAGGATTTTCCAGCCGTTCTATCGCGCGCCCACCGCACACAAGAAGACCAAGGGAGCAGGGCTTGGACTGGCTATTGCCAAGTCGCTGGTCGAACTGCATCATGGGCGATTGCGGGTTGAGACAGAACCTGACCGAGGCAGCTGTTTTTCGTTTACCCTGCACTCAGTCACATCGGCACGACCGGCCACGGCAGAGATCATTGCGCCAAGTCATCAAATCGCCTGACTGTGACTACGTGGATGGAGGCTTGGTAGACACCCCTCTCTGCCGGATAAGCCTCGTTAAATAGGTTCGTTGCAACCCGAGGAGTTCAGCTGCCTTGGTTTGATTCCATCCGGCGCGACGCAACCCTTCTTCAATAACTTTTCGGCTGTACTGTTCCATCACGGCGTGGTAGTTCAGACAGTCGTCTTCCACAAAGCCTGCTTCCACCGGCAACTTGCGTTGAACCGTAATCCCGAGATGCTCCGGTTCAATAGAGTCGTCGGGGCAGAGGGCGATGGCCCGCACCAAGACATTTTCCAACTCACGCACATTTCCAGGCCAATGATAGTCGCGCAACAGCTCCAGAGCACCCTGGCTCACAGAAAACGTTCGGCGACCCATAGCAATCCCATGTCGCCTGACAAAATGGTCCACTAATGCGGGCAAATCTTCCGGCCGTTTTCGCAAGGGGGGTAACGTGAGTGAGATGACGTTCAGACGATAGAACAAGTCTTGACGGAACAGTCCCTCCTGAATAGCCTCTTTCAGATCCTTATTCGTCGCCGCAACAAAACGCACATCGGTGCGAATGGGCTGAGTACCGCCGATTCGGTAAAACTCCTGGTCCTGCAGGAGGCGGAGCAGACGGGTCTGTAGACCCACCGGCATGTCGCCGATCTCATCGAAAAAGACGGTGCCGCCTTCCGCCGATTCAATTTTTCCTGGCTCGCGCCTCACCGCTCCGGTATAGGCTCCCTTCTCGTGTCCGAATAACTCATTTTCCAATAAACTCTCGGGCAACGCCGCGCAGTTCACGACGACGAACGGCTTCGCGGCACGCGGACTCCACCGATGCAGCGCGCGTGCGATCACCTCTTTACCCGTCCCTGTTTCACCCAGTAACAATACCGTGGCGGAAGAGCCGGCTGCTCGCCGAGCCGTCTCAAGTACCTCAACCATGCGTGGACCCTGCCCGACCACGTGCTCATACCGTCCTCCCACTTCTGCTTGCAGGAGACCGATCTGACGCGTGAGGGCCATCTGCGCCATGGCCTTCTCAATCACGATGGAGAGGTGACCGGGCTCAAACGGTTTCGTCAGGAAATCGCACGCCCCAAGCCGTATCGCCTCTACGGCTCGATCGATGGTCCCGAATGCCGTGATGACGATCACTTCAGGGACGCTTTGCGGAGAAATACCGGAACGTTTTTCAGCAAGCTTTTTGAGGATATCGAGTCCGCTAAGGACCGGCAATTCGATATCGAGCAGCATCAAGTCAGGCGACTCCTCAGTCGCCAGCCTGAGCGCCTGTTCGCCGTCTTCGGCCGTGAGGACCTCGTGCCCCATCCAGATCAACCGCTTCTTGAGCGCGCTGAGAATATCTTGATCGTCGTCGACGACAAGGATACGTGCCTGCATCGAACACCCTTAAGGAGGATTCGTGTTCAGCTATTGTAGTGGAAGAGGGGGCTGAAGAGAAAGTGCGCTGGTTACAGTCTTACGCAAATATTATTCAGGCTCGTAATTCAGATTGGGCGAGAGCCAGCGTTCGACAGTTCGAAGATCCATCCCCTTGCGGCGAGCATAGTCTTCAACTTGGTCTTTGCCGATTTTGCCGACGGCAAAGTACTTGGCGTCCGGATGGGCGAAATAGAATCCGCTTACGGCAGCAGCCGGCAACATGGCAAAGCTTTCGGTAAGCGAGATTCCCGTGTTCTTCTCCACATGCAAGAGATCAAACAGCAGCTTTTTCTCCGTGTGGTCCGGACAAGCCGGATACCCAGGCGCCGGACGGATCCCACGGTATCGCTCCCGAATCAGGTCGTCATTCGTCAATCGTTCTTTCTTGCCGTACCCCCATTCTTCCCTGACCCGTTTATGGAGACATTCGGCGAAGGCTTCGGCCAACCTGTCGGCAAGGGCCTTGGCCATGATCGAATTATAGTCGTCATGGTCTCTATCAAACCGCTTGCACAGTTCATCCAACCCGATGCCGGCTGTGACGGCGAACGCTCCGAGGTAATCCTGCCGACCTGAACCTTTTGGCGCAACATAATCGGTCAGCGAAAGATTGGGCTGGTCCGCCGGCTTCTCCGATTGCTGACGAAGATAATGGATCGTCGTGAGTACTGTTTCCTGAGAGATATCCTGATAGACCTCGATATCATCCCCTAGGCTCGCTGCCGGAAAGAATCCGTAGACCCCGTTGGCTTTGAGTTGTCGCTTCTGGACGATCTCATCCAGAAGACGTCGCGCATCGTCGTATAGCTCTGTAGCCTTTGGCCCGACGGCTGGATCATCAAAAATCGTCGGATAGCGTCCTCTTAATTCCCACGTGTGGAAGAAGGGTGACCAGTCGATATAAGAAATGAGCTCGACCAACGATTGATCAGAGATCGTCCGAACGCCTACTGTCGCCGGCGTGGGAATATCGACCTTCTCCCAGTCCGACATGAACCGATTGGCACGCGCGTGGGCGATCGAGATAAGCGGCTTCGCACCGCGATCCTGATGCGACTGCCTCACACGCGCATAGTCGTCTCTCACTTGTTTCACGAAATCTTGCTTCTGTGTTTGGCTGATCAGACTTCCGACGACGCCCACGGCTCGTGACGCGTCCAACACATGGACCACGCCAGGCTCATAGGAAGGCGCGATCTTGACCGCCGTGTGAGCCTTACTGGTCGTGGCGCCACCGATCAAGAGAGGCAGGTCAAAACCCTCGCGAGTCATTTCCTTCGCCACATGGACCATCTCGTCGAGTGATGGAGTGATGAGCCCGCTCAAGCCGATGATGTCGGGCTTGTTTTCTCGAGCAGCGGCCAGAATCTTTTCACAGGGCACCATCACGCCAAGATCAATGACTTCGTAGTTGTTGCAGCCAAGCACGACGCCGACGATGTTTTTCCCGATGTCATGGACATCACCCTTCACGGTCGCGAGCAAGACCTTTCCCTGCGCCCGGAAATTTCCGGACCGCTTCTTCTCTTCTTCCATAAAGGGCATGAGATAGGCCACGGCCTTCTTCATCACGCGAGCGCTCTTGACGACCTGGGGCAGAAACATCTTGCCCGAACCGAATAGGTCACCGACGACGTTCATGCCGGCCATCAACGGTCCCTCGATGACTTCCAAAGGCTTGGAATATTTTCGCCGCGCCTCCTCCGTATCCTGGTCGATATAGTCCGTGATACCCTTGATGAGCGCATGGGATAACCGTTCCTCGACCGTCCCATTGCGCCACTCATCCTCCTTGACAGCCGCCTTTCCTTTCGCTTTCACAGTTTCTGCAAAATTCACCAGTCGCTCGGTGGCGTCCGGTCGTCGGTTGAACAGCACATCCTCGACAAGTTCGAGCAAATCTTTGGGAACTTCCTCGTACACTGCCAACTGCCCGGCATTCACAATGCCCATGTCGAGACCGGCCTTGATCGCGTGATACAGGAAGGCCGCATGCATTGCTTCTCGAACCACGTTGTTGCCTCGGAACGAAAAGGAAATATTGCTGATCCCCCCGCTGACCTTCGCGCCGGGCAGATTCTGCTTGATCCAGCGCGTCGCCTCGATGAAATTCACCGCGTAGTTATTGTGCTCCTCGATCCCCGTCGCGACGGTCAAGATGTTCGGATCAAAGATAATATCGTGCGGAGGAAAACCGACTTGCTCTGTGAGGATCTTGTATGAACGGGCACAGATTTCCTTTTTTCGTTCCAGCGTGTCTGCCTGGCCCTTTTCATCAAAAGCCATGACGACAACGGCCGCCCCGTAGCGGCGGATGAGCGTCGCCTGGTCGACGAATTTCTGCTCGCCTTCCTTCAGGCTGATACTATTGACGACGGCTTTACCTTGTATATTTTTCAGGCCGGTCTCCAGCACCTCCCACTTGGAGCTGTCGACCATGATGGGCACTTTACAGATATCCGGCTCCGATGCCACCAAGCGGAGAAACTTTTCCATCGCGGCCTTGGAATCCAGCATGCCCTCGTCCATGTTCACATCGACAATTTGGGCACCACCTTCCACCTGTTGCCGCGCCACCGACAGCGCCGCCTCATAATCGCCGGCCAGAATCAGCTTGGCAAAAGCCGGCGAGCCGGTCACGTTCGTTCGTTCACCGATATTGGCGAAGTTCGAATCGGGTCGAATGGTGACGGCTTCGAGACCACTCAATCGCGTGTATGGCTCGACGTTCGAGAGTGCATGCGGTTTCACAGCACGCACGGCTTCGGCAATCCGCTTGATATGGGCCGGCGTCGTGCCGCAGCAGCCGCCGACGATGTTCAACCATCCGTTCTCCGCCCATTCTCGCAGCTGGGGTGCCAACGTTTCCGGTGTTTCGGGAAATCCTGTCGGCAACAACGGATTCGGCAGCCCGGCGTTGGGATGAGCGCTGATGTAGATCGGCGCGATGTGTGACAATTCTTCGATCAGCGGGCGCATTTCTTTGGGACCAAGCGCGCAGTTCATCCCCACGCTCAACAACGGCACATGGGAGATGGAATTCCAGAAGGCTTCGACCGTCTGCCCGGTTACCCCGCGATTGCTGCCGGCTTGGATGAACGTCACGGACGCCATGATCGGAACCCTGCGCGCGCCGGACGCAAACGTCTGCTGGATTGCGAAGAACGCAGCCTTCGCATTCAACGTGTCAAAGATGGTTTCGACCAGCAGAAGATCGACGCCACCGTCGAGCAAGCCCCGAACTTGCTCGCCATAAGCATTCACCAGCTCTTCATAGGTCGTTCCGCGAGAGGCAGGGCTGTTGACATCAGTGGAAATCGACGAGGTCTTGGTCGTAGGACCGATCGCCCCAGCGACAAAACATCGCCGTCCTGGCTGCATCCGCTGTACTGTCTCCACCGCGCGTGTCGCACATTCCGCCCCGGCTTTGGACAGTTCATAGCCCAAGGTCTCCATCTTGTAATCGGCAAGCGAAATCGACTGCGAATTGAACGTGTTAGTCTCGATAATGTCCGCACCGGCTTCGAGATATTGCCGATGAATTTCTTCAATGATTGTGGGCTGGGTGAGATTCAACAAGTCATTGTGCCCCTTGAGATCCTTCGTCCAGTCCTTGAATCGCTCGCCGCGAAAGGCGGCCTCCTCCAGCTTGCGTTGCTGGATCATCGTCCCCATGGCACCGTCAAGAATAAGGATGCGCTCGTGCAAGAGCGCTGCAATGGAACTGTCGTACGATATGGACATGATCCCCTTGTGAAGGTTTTCCAATTTATTACCGGCGATCATACTGGAAGGCCCTTAGGCCGGGCAAGCAGGCGACCCTGCCTTGACATGAAATTCGGGGCCTAGCTACGATGACCTATGACGTACGTCTCGGTCCTCTTACGAAGCACGGCATTGAGCCTTCTGCTTTACGTCAGCTTCTTTTTTACCAGACCTGCTCTCACCTCTGCCGCACCCTATTTCGAAGATGGTTTTCTTGGGCTCTCCCAGAAGGAACTGCACGAAAAACTCGGCATGCCGCAGGCCGTACGGGACCGCAAATCCGCGTTGCGCGTCTTCACCTATTACCCGATTGCCGACTGGTCCAAGTACTACAGCAAATTGGTGTCACCTGAAAACGGTGAAGACGTATACACCTTTACACGCGACGGCATTGATGTCCGCTACTCCTTCGGCTACACGGTTGACCCGAATGATTACAATGAGAACAGATTGCTGACCGTCCGGCTGGTGGACATTGAATTTTCTCCCGCTGTGCCGATCAGTCGACTCCCGGGTTTGATTCCGGAGTTTCGTCCTTCAACTGATCAGACCAACCCCGCCTTTCGATCCACTACGTGGGTACTGTTATTCAAGGGTCTCCCTTCGCCCGATGCCCGTTTTATCGTGAGAGAGCATGGGAAAGAACAGCTCGACTGGACGCTCTGCTACCAACTCTTCTCGCTCCAAGGGCTTCCCGATCGCTTGACGACCGAGGCCTTGATAGACCGTGTGGAGATCAGCGCGCAGAGCCTCCAGTTGGTGACCCTCCGGCAGCGGCACACCCATGAACGGATTCCAAATCCTTACTCCTACCAATTCGACAAGCAGTCAGGCGCCTCGAAGCCATCGCCTAAAACCATACCGGTTCCGAAATACGAAGAATAGTTTTCAGAAGGCGCCCGGAGGTGAGAACGTCACTGCGGAGCTTGCTGAAGACGATCGTGTTGAGCTTGGCCCGATGCAGCGGCTTTTTTCTTCATGGTGTCCATGGGACCGCCATCGCTCGTATACATGAGCACCGGCGTTCCGATCGCAAGGACGATCAGCAGGCCCATGGCCAACAACCGGATCATGGGACTGTTTTTGCTGAAATACATTATACACAGCAGAACAATCGCCGCGATACCGGCATAGGTCAGAATGGGTAACTGGGTCCAGCCGGCATTCTTCAGGTCGACGTGATCCGACGGCACTTGAAACCCGAAACCTTTCACCTGTTCTTTGACCGTATCACGCATCGTGTCAACCATCGAGGGCGACTTTTTCACCGAGTCGGGACGCTCATGCGTCTTGACCTTGGCGCGATATTTTTCAGGAATTGTCTCGGGCGAGTCGGTAAAGACCGGGTTCCCTTGATCGTCAATGTAAGAATACACGGTGACAGCATAGGCCCCGACGGCGCCCCATTGCCAAGCGGCTAAGACACCGACGAGTACACAGAGCGGAACGACTCTCCAGCATGCTCGATCGGACATGGTTGCAAGTATATCGTTTCGCCTGTTATTTGGAATTGATTACTAAAAACAGCCCATTCCTTGACTCCATCACTTTCCGTTGTTAGCATGCGCGGCTTCTGCGTGACATCATGACCACCGACCTTCAGCCGACTTCGTCCGAATCACAACCCGAGGAACCGTCGTTCATTCGCCGCCGCCCCGTGAGGATCATCATTTATGCCGGGCTTGCGCTGTTTGTCATCATGGCGGTGGTATGGCCGATGATTGTTCAACTTGGCGATCCGGACTTTCACAAACACATCGAACAGCATCGTGTCATGGTGGGGATGACTAAAGAACAGGTCCTGCAATCATGGGGCGGTCCGCAGACGATCAACACCACCTTCACCAAAGACGGTATACGGCAAGAGGAATGGATTTTTGAAGATTGGGAAAGCTCGGCGGTTGTCCGTCACCGCTATCTCTATTTCGAGGAAGGGGTACTGACAGGAGGATGGTACGAAGGATCACGCGAACGCCGCTCCGGCAATTTTCCCGCAGAAAAACCGCACCCCAAAATTCAGCCATAGATCCTGAAGAAAAGACAGCGATCTGACGCAGCGGCAGGTCTATCCATCGAACGAAGGGGTTAGGTTGATGCTTCGCGGATCGAAAGTCGAAGACGGCTCAGAAGGATTTCGGCACGAGCCTGATCGGACACGTCGACCATAACGCGGCTGACAAAGAAAGGCACACCGGGATAGAGGCTGCTGACATGTTCACCATGGACCACGTAGGCGATGCGGTTGCCGTCGAGCAAGCTCTTAATCATGGCGAGTTCGCCGACGTTTTGTGCGTTAGTCAGATGAATCATCCGCATGAATCATACCCATTGGTTGCACTTCGCCGGCCATGGCTTTACACTCGAATACGAATTACGGGGTTTCCGTAATTCGTGCGCGCCGTTCCTGGCCTGGGCCACCCGAGATGGTCAGCACACGCTTCCATTCACGGACCTGATAAATGGCCCATGCATTCGGTTGGCCCTTGAAGAACGCAGTGGGGTCTTCGCCACTGGCATTGAGGAAGATTGGTTCCGTAAATCCTTCTTCTAGCACATAGTCAAGTAGCGAGTCGGTCGTAAACCCCGTTCCACGAAGGGTGACGTCGGCCAGCATAGTGAGAATTTCGTCGGGATTCTGAATCGTTATTGGATTCATCGATTGTTCCTCAGTATTCCGAATTGTAGCGAGGCTTCATCCGAGAAGGCAAGTCAACATGGCCGTCCACATGAAGAAATCTGCATTTCTTGAAGCGCTCCTCAGAATCATGGACGACAAGCACCACTGGGCTTGGGAATACTTTTCGTCCGGCCGACTCAGCAACACCCAGCTCAAAATTCACTTTCAGCACGAGTACGCCGTCTACGTTCGAGACTTTCCTGTTTACTTGGCACGTATTCTTGGAACCAACCCTCCACTTTCGGTTCGTCACATGCTGGCCGAAAACATCTACGAGGAAGAAACCGGAGGACTCTCGTTAGGGACATCTCACCCCGAGCTCTTCCTGACAATGATGGAAGGATTGGGCTTCCGCCGACGGGATTTCGAACACACCCATTTATTGCCTGCGGCCCGAACCTATCGCGCCTGGCTTGAGCGCATGTCGAACCACCGCCAATGGGTGATCGCCGCTGCGACCTTGACCATCTTCGTTGAAGGCAGCGTGAAGGATCGCAAGGAGATTCTCGCGGCTCCCGGAAAAGAACACCCTGAAGATATCGAATCCATCATCAGCCTTCATCCCTTGGTGCGGTATCATGGGATTTCGCCAAGCCGAATGGACCTGATTCGAGCCCACCAGATGGTTGAAACAGGTCATCGCCACGATGCCTATGACATGGTCGTCAATTACACCGCGCCCGCGCTTCGGCAATCCGTTCTGAGATGCATAAAAAAAAGCTTGTCTCTGTGGCTGAACTATCGTGATGCGGTCGCCAGGGCTTGTGGTATCAAGACTCCCTAATGGGCAGATCCTTTTTCTCCTTGTGTCTCCTCTTTCTTGCCATCAGCCATCACCCGCCGTCGGCAACCGGTGCGGATATCCCTACAGACATGGCCCTGATTCCTCCGGGAGAGTTTACAATGGGGAGCCCCGAGGGAAGCGACGGCTTCCCCGACGAACACCCCGAACGGCGCATCCTCCTCAGCGGCTACCTACTTGACCGTTTTGAGGTGACCAATCAGGCCTATGCTGCTTTCGTGCGAGCAACGGATCACCGCTCTCCGGCGAATACAAGCCAAGCCGCAACCCTCTGGACGAACAATCGTCCCATCCCGGGCATCGAACACCATCCCGTCGTCAATGTGAGCTGGGAGGATGCCGACGCCTACTGCCGTTGGGCTGGGAAACGCCTCCCAACCGAAGCGGAATGGGAAAAAGCCGCACGCGGAACCGATAGTCGACGGTATCCCTGGGGAAACACCTGGGACTTTACCATGGCGAACAGCGCCAGTTACTGGGCGCAACAGACGATCGAGTTCAACAGCGGAGCGGATTGGGATGCCTTCTGGGTCAGAGGTGAGGGCGCTCGTCTGACCAAGGAGCACGGTATACAGGGAGAAGTCCTGACGATGCCGGTCGACAGTTTTCCACAAGCAGTAAGCCCTTACGGACTATTCGGAATGGCCGGCAATGCCGCGGAATGGGTACAGGATTGGTACGATCCGAATTATTATAAGCATGCCCCGCTCACAGACCCTACGGGTCCGAGCCGAGGTGCGATCAAGGCCATGCGTGGCGGGTCGTGGCTCAAACCGGCTGCCAGCCTCCGCGCGACTGATCGCGACTGGGGCACGATGGACAGCCGTCCCAGTGGCACCGGCTTTCGCTGCGCAAAAGACGCGCATTGATCAGTGGGAACCATAATAGCCTATCACGACGAACTCGCGTCGGTGAGATCAAGGTGTTTGCGGTTCTCTGAAAAGAACTTCCACCTGTTCAACCCTCACCACGGGCATGATGAGGCCGACTCCTTCCTCCTCGTGTGAGAAATCGTAGATGATCGACTCGGAAGGGATCAGTACACCGGTCATCACAACCGACACGTGAATCTTTTCACCTTGGGCAAGACTCCGACTGATCCGAGCGGCGAGTTTCTTTTCCGGCCTCACGCGCAGATTGTTTGGGAACTCCTCAGGTTTGAATCGAACCATCCCCCAACGTGTTGCATTGAACTCCGGCCCGACCGCCACCGCATAGCTCTGAGTTTCGAGATCGAATTGCGACAATTCTCCAGGCCAGACGAATGCCACACGCCGGCTCAGAACGGGGTTCCCCTCGCGGGCAGCATCCCGCTCGCGGTTCAGGTTGAAGAGCCGCTCATCATGTCCTGGATCGTGATGACCATGGCCATAGACTGCGGCCCAATCGGGAGGCCCCCCTTCCAGCGCTGCAAGGAACGCTTCGATGGCGCTCCTCTCGATTAGGACATGCGTATCAGGTGGAAGAAGTGAGACAAGCGTGGCTGGAAGAATCGTTCTCAGCGGGCGAATGCCGATTCCATCGTCCGCCCGTATGGCGGTCGGCGCAATGATCAGACCAGACAAACACAGGAGAGGAAGCAGGAGTGCGAGCAACCTATTTAGCGGGGGCACGAGCCAGCAGTTCATCGTAAACGGCCCTCAAGGCAGTCACGCCCGAGTGATCGTCGGTGAGCACTCCGGTCTCGATAAGGACCGTGAGCCGAGGGGTAGGATTGAGTCGTCGCAGACCGGATTGTGTCAGATCATCCGTGGCCAAGGCTTTCTCGTACATACCCAGCCAAGACTCCGTCACGGCACGCAAGCCGGTATCGGTAGATTTCATTCGGCCCAATCGCACTTGCTGCAGCAGCTTGATCAGCGGATCGGATTGCGAGATGACCGAGATCGCGCGTTGCACTGCCTGTTCATCATGGGTGCCCATAGGACATTTAGTTCATTGAGCACGCGCCGGGCCCACGGGGATCACCGCAACTGCCGCATGCGCCGGGACCGGCCGAGGATGTCCAGCTGGTCGTGGCCCCGACTCCAAAGGCGGAAAACTGTTTATCAAGCTTGGTCGTCTTGCACTGGGGGCAAGCCGCCTCCGCCGATCCTTGCATCAGCAGCTCAAAACGGTGATTGCATTCTCGACACACATATTCGAAGATAGGCATAGCTCACGACTCCTTCGGTTGCTAGGAGCATTATAAAATTACGACGGCTGAATCGCAACGACAGGGATCTTATGTACCAGGAAGACAAAACATTTACCATTCGCTTCACGCTGGAAGCCTCGTTTCCCGACGACTATGCCGGCGACGAAGACGAACGCCATTGGCTGCACGAGTGGGAATCCCGGATCAAACCGCAACTGCTCAAATCCGTCTTTGAATCGCTCCGCAGGCATGACGGGTGGGCGTCGCATATCCGCAACCGAGGCGTCTCGCCGGCCGACGAAATCGAAATCGTCGTGGCTAAGAATTTCTCACAACCCCTTCCCTTCTCGCTGAAACGATGAGCCCTTCGGACGAAAACCTCGGTTTGTACGTTCATATCCCATTTTGTCGCCGCCGTTGCCACTTTTGCGCTTTCTACCTCGAAATTGCTCAGTCCGATAGCATGGCGCTGTTTCACTCAGCACTTGTCCAAGAAATTTCGCTCTATCGTCGAAAAGCGTCTCTGGACGGCCACGTCTTGCAGAGCATCTATTTCGGTGGAGGAACGCCGACATCCCTCCCTGCCGATCAGTTGGCCTCACTTCTGACGCTGATTCGAGCAACATGGCCGATTGCCAGCGCGGCCGAAATCACAGTGGAGGCCCACCCCACCTCCGTCACCGTACAAGATCTCACGATTTTGGCTGATGCAGGATTCAATCGGATCAGCTTTGGAGCGGAGTCCATGGAAGACAAGGACTTCGCTTCCATTGGTCGTTTTGGACAAGTACAGGATACGGCGGTCGCAGTCCAGGCCGCACGTCACGCTGGATTCAGCAATATCAACCTCGATCTGATGTATGGGCTGCCGGGCCAATCGTTGCAGGATTGGGCACACACCTTGGAATCGCTCATGATGCTGGCCCCGTCGCATATCTCCTGTTATGCCCTGACCATTGAGGAAGACACCAGGCTTGCTCAGAACATCGCTCGGAATCTTGTCTCGCCACCTGACGACATGCTTCAGATCGACATGGAATCTGCAGCGGAGCGTTTTCTCGCTCAAGAAGGATTTTCCCGCTATGAAATTTCCAACTATGCCAAACCCGATTGTGCCTGTCGCCATAATCTCCTCTACTGGACCGGTGGCGAGTATCTTGGGCTCGGCCCCAGTGCGCAGTCCTATCTTCATGGAATCCGGTTTGGAAATGTTGCGGATCTCGGCGCCTATGCTGCCTGTTTGAACGACAACCGTCTGCCGATGACGGACCACACAACTCTCTCGGTATCCGAGCGTCAGCGAGATGCCCTAGTGTTCGGCTTGCGTCTTCTTCGTGGTGTCCCTCGAACAACCATCACGGCAGCGGAACGAGATCATCAGATCGAAGCACTGATCGCGAAGGGCCTGCTCGATGCCGATCACAATTGGGTACGACTGACGTCCTTGGGCCGGCGCTACGCCGATACAGTGGCAGAGCAGCTATTCTGAGCGGGCCACAAGATCGCTACGTTGAAATAGAGAACGAGGCGGTAGAACCCATCCTGGTTGGAGCCACCCAGCGTCCTTCGACGATTGACAAGACGGTCGCAATTAGAGAAGACTACCATTGAAGACAGCGGTTCTCGGAAGGAGCCTCATGCCGGTCAACATGGATCCGTCAAAGAAACGGCGCCGTTCCCAGGCGAATACCGCATCGGTCACTGAGGACAGGGACACGGACGCGACATCAGGACCGCCGCGACGAACATTTGGAGAAGAAACCGAAACAGATCGTGAAAAGGATTTGGCTGATGCCGAGTTGAAAAACCTATGGGATGCAACCGAAGTAATCGATATGGACAAGGTGTAATTTCCTGCATGACATCCGGCGACTCGGAGTCGAACTGTTTCCGCCAGCTCTGCTAGAAGCCCCGCTCAATGCCGACACCCTCCACACCACAGACAATTCCGGACACCACCGAAGACGTGCAAACCGGTTCAGGAACCGGATTTGAGTCGCGTGTCGTCGTGTACAACTGCGACTGTCACACATACCAACAGGTGATCGAGCTCTTTTGCCGATTTATTCCCAGCATGAACTCAAACAAAGCATTTGAATTGGCCTGGCGTATCGATCACGATGGAGAAGCGATCGTCTTTACCGGATCGACAGAACAGGCGGATGATATTGCGGCAAAACTCGCAGGAGGCGGACTCAGAGTCGCCGTGCAGTAGCCCAACCTTCTCTTATTTATGCTTGGATGGGCTGTTGGTTGTTTTTTTGGCTGTGCTAACCGGCTGCTGTTTAGCAACCGGTTTAGAGACTTTGCTCGATTTCTTTCCTGCCTTCGAAGCACTCGCTTTTTCGCTTTTCTCCGCAGCCCTTGATTTGCTGTTGTGCTTGACGGGAGTCATGTAGACAGCAGTGCGATTGACCTTGGCTAATTGGTCTCCGCTGAGCACACGTACTTGATAGAGTTCGAACAACCTGCTGATAGCCTTCGTGTCGCCTCGTCTCGCCGCATTCAAAAGCTTGCGGCGTTGGTTCATCTCTTCTTCTTCGGTATGCGAAGCAGCTCGTCGTTCCATGCCCATCCTTCCTCAACGCAGGCTGACCGGCTGATCAGGACTGTTGCGGTCCAAATACACCAACTCAAAAAAATCGCCGAAGTATATCAGAATTATGATGATTTTTGGAATATCGAATGTTGCGTGATGTATCAGCGGGCTCTGGCACAGAAAAAAACTGCCGGCCCAGGGATTTCACTATTGAGTGTGACGGCTCGTGTCGGTATACATATAGCCTGTCGATGCTTTTCTGAAGAGGAGATCTACCATGGAGCATACGCAAGAATCTTCAACCATCACCGATGACCCTCAAGCACGTGATCTACTGCGCCAAGCGTTCGAAAGGACCGCACGGTGGCAAAAAGACTTTCAGGGGTTTACGGCTGACCTCACCGTCAATGTAAACGGAAAAGAAACCAGCGGCCCCGTCATCGTCAAAGGCCCACGCGAAGTATCTGTTCAGCTTGGTGATGGTGAGACCCAAAAATGGGCGCAAGAGCAACTGGGCATGATTGCGGTCCATCGGGGACCGCGAAGCTTCGAAGAATCCGACGGAAAGTATTCCTTGACGATGGAGGAAGATGGTCATCCGCTCGGCACCAAACTGAATATCCATGGCTCGAATTCCTTCTACCGGATCAAGGACAACCGCATCACACAGATCAACCGCAAGATGGCTCATCCCGGCATGAACCCGTTCGCCTTTACGATCAACGTCGAGGAGAGCGCGATCACACAGGACCAGAAGAATCTCACGACCAAATACACGGTCTATTACTATTCGCCGACCGACGGCAAACTGACCAACGTCGAAAGCTTCACCGATACCCATGTCCGCGTCGGTTCGTCAGACCTTCCAGCGACCAGACGGATCATCACCTACGAGAATGGCCAGGTCGTTGTCAAAAACCTGACCTTTAAGAACCATAAATTGCTCTAACAGGTTGTGGACAAACTTTAGGATAAGGATGCTCAAAAAGGCTGTCCAGCAAGGCCGCAGCGAGCGAAGGGGCGAGGCGTACGCTTCGGTACGTTGAGCCTCTGAGCGATGCGAGAACGCCGCTGGCAGACTTTTTCAGCATCCTGCTAACGATGGACTTACGGAAAGACTTCCCTCGCAGCATGCGATTCAAGCTGGCGGGCTATGCCCACCTCGCCCGCATGATCGACAAGTGCCGGGCCGTGGTCGCAGGGACAGAGGGGGAATATATCTACCCCTGTCCAATGGACGACCGACTGATGGAGTTTGTCGGGATTACCAGCGAGCAGTTCACCTCGGCGGTGAAGGCCAATTCGACCGATGACGGAGTCGTGAAATGGCTTGAGCAAACAGCAACACCGCACCAGCCTACTGAGTTGGAAGAATGGAATCAGAAGCTGTTGGCACGTGGACCGAGTTCTCCTGAAAGTGCGGCCAAGTTCAAAAAATACCTGGCCGCCATCGACCCATCACGCACCGATATTGCCGCTTGGTCGGATCTGCAAGATCTGGAAGAAAGACGGGCCGTCCCAAGACGAGAACCGGCACATCACCATCAATAGGTGAGCGCTGCATACTTGCCGAGGTAGGTGGGATTCTCCGCCTGCGCCACCATGAAGTGCGCCACATCAGAACGGAAAATAGCGCCTACCCGCATCCCTTTCACCAACTCGTCCAGTACGCGATAACGGCCCGTCATCGTGCCGTTGGTTAACCGGCCCGGGCGCACGATTTCCCAGCGGGGATACGCGTCTGCAATTATGCGCTCCTGCTCACCTTTGTCCGCGTAGACTTTCTTGAGGAGCAGCGTAAAGAGGATCTTCATGGGAAGCGAGTTGTAGCTCCAGCTGTCGCCTGCACCGAAACCCGTTAACACGATGAGCGTTGGAGAGGAACCGGTCTCCTGTTGCACCTGTAGCAGGAGACGCGCAGAGTCGGAAAACAGCGTGGTGGCGAAGGGGCTTTTCACGCCGAGTGTCACCAGAATGGCGTCAGCTCCTTCTGCTGCGGCTCTTACATCATTTAGGTTAGTCGCACTACCCTGCACTCTTCTCAGTTTAGCGTGATCCGGAAGTGGAACGACCCGGCGCGAGAAGGTGGTAACCTCATGTCCCTTTTCAAGGGCGAGCCGCGTGACCAGAAGTCCCACTCCAGCCGAAGCTCCGATAACGACGATCTTCATATTCCTTGTTCTCGTCAGTCCTCAATCTTTATAAAGGAACGACTGTTGGACGTATTCTACTTTTTCGAGAGAGACAGGTCTATGGCGAGGTGGGAAGGCGAGAACCGTTGAGGAAGGTTTAGGCTTCATTGGGCAATGACTTGGTGTGACGCTGTACGACCTTGCCCGGGACCAAATACCTACTGCCCACGGTCACGTGCAGGAAAACTTTACCGCCGCAACGATGAAGCCGCTTGGCGGGTTCTCGTTTTCCATTACTTCCCCATGCCCATTTTTTGATGGGATGGATGCCGCTATTGTCGATCTCCTTCCTCAACACCTGCTCCACTGTCCACCAACCGAGATTCCATAAATCATGGATCTCCGGTAACCCTGGCAGATCGTCGGTTCCGAGTAACGCCCTGCCTGTATGGTTCAATTTCAGGCCCCACTCGACGTTTACGGCTTCGCCCAACATCCAACGCAAGGCAATTCTTGCGGTAACTTCTTCTTTGTCGCCGCCACCGATGTCGGAGTGGCAGCCACCGAACCACACCTCATCAATATCTTGCTGTTCGTAAGATGGGAGATCCGCTTTCTTGAGACGCGTCACGGCACCTTCCTTATCTAAGTCGAGTAATCCCCACGTCGTGGGTTGGAACCACGCGCGGTGTTCGTGCAGCGCAAGGGCATGACGAACATATTTTACGATGGGATTGTGACGAAGATGCGGCAACATGACGGGGTTAAGTCCGCCATAGGATTTCACCGTGTCCCACATGCCAAGGAAATGAATAGGACACCATCGCTGGTCCTTGCGGAACGGCATGGTCGCTGTCTCATCCTCACGCATCGGCTCATAGAGTTCCCATGCTCGGTTGAAACGTGCATCAAAGTCGGTGACCCCAGGCTGCGGAAGTCGGCACCGGTATAACAACCCGGCCAAGGCGCGCACCGTGAACGCACCGCGACTAAAGCCGAACAGAAACACTCGATCGTCAGATCCAGCATACAAGTTCGATAGCTCTCGATACATTTCGCGAACATTCTCCTTGAGACCGTAGCCGAAGAGGAGCCCACGCCCGCGGTCGAACCACGCCTTTGGCCGGAACCTTGATTCGATCGGAGGCGGTAGAACCCGAAGGGCTTCTTTGTCTTTGAGATCTTCCTTGTACGCATCCACCTTCCTGCAGCGATGTACACTCGTGCCCACACCTTGGTCATACACCGCCACTTGCTGATTATGATTATCTAGTGCCAGACACTCGATCAGATGCGTCACGTTGGTCACGTGGCGATCGAATGTGTTTCCGGTGCCGTCCGAGCAGATGATGATGTTCTTGCCCATGCACTGTTCCTCACTGTGGCAGCGCAATCAACACCTTCTTTGGTCGGTTCTATTACATGGATGGTTGCAGCCAATCAGTTCAGATTATGACTGCGGACTGAGGACCTCCCGCCAAACAGTAGCAAGATCGTGAAGCGCTTTACTTCCATCGCCGACATAGACTGAGCCGTGCATGGTCGCCAGTTGCTTCGGATGTAGCGCCGCCAGCCGATGTAGCGTCGCATCAGTCACGGAACAATAGGGCACGTAATTCGCCAACGGACCTTGCTGATAGCCCAGCAGCGTCTTCCGACAGCGGTCGATGACATCCGATTCCGTCATCGGTTCGACATCCCCGTCTTGGTGAAAGAGATCCGAGCACAGGAGCGTCCGCTCCGTTTCCTCGAACAGTAGCCCGGCTTCCCAGCAATGGGGCACATGCGGCGTCGCCAGAAAGCGAAAGCGGTATCGCCCGGTTTCGATTAGCTCGCCATCGGCCATCCCTTTGGCGGGACGAAGCGCCAGACAATCATCAACGCTCACCATCTTGCCCACCAGACTACACACCGCTTCTGAGTGCGGAGCCAGTCGCTGCCACTCCGGCACTGTCGCACATTCGTCGGATTCAAAATGGCTGAAGCCAATCCATCGCAACGTCTGCGGATCGATAAGCGACGCCACGGCGGATTTGACTTCTGGAAACAGCGCCCGCGGGCCGGTATGAAATAACAGCGGTTCATCGTCACGCATCAAAAACTGACTGAACTGAATATTGAACGGTGCAAGGAAGGTCGTGATTCGAAATAGGTCCGGAGCGATCTCGGTGATCTTCGCCATAGAACCTCCTCGAGATGGAGCCGTGCGATCATACGCACCGCCAGACCGAGGTGCAATATGGATAGATCAGGGCTGGATGGTGAAAGAATGGCGGCAGGCTACTGAATCATCGAGGCTCTGCCATGAAACGATCCCCAAACGTCACGTGATGCAGGCCACGCGCCGGAGCAGATACACAATACTTGATTGCAAGACCCGACCCTGTCCTTATGAATCCATGTCTGCAGGTGATGATCACTCTCCTCTGGCATAAACCAAGTATCTTTGCCATTCGTCACCGCAAATGCTTCCTTTGTGCCACCCAGGAAGGTGGCTGCCGTGAGAGCACCAAGTAACTTACCAAACTGCGCCGAGTAGTCATAAGGTTGCCTCTCCTCGAAGGTCTAACGCCCGCGCTCACCGGCGCCGGGCGAAGCGAGGGAACTCCCGCGAAGCGGGTGCGTCCGGTGAAGCGCGTTGTTGGGCGGCATCAATCCTTGATCAATTTCATACTCGAATAGTTGCACTCGTCGGTCAGTGTCAGACGTGGTGTCGTCGGTTCATGGAACACTTCGAACGGCAGAACGATTGTATCCGCAGCAGCGCTGAGCGGAAGGTCAACTAGCAAGAACACAAACATCAATGGGGCGACAATGATCTTGATGTGAAGGTGTTCCATGTTCGGTGAGACGAAGTAGCACCAATTGCCTGTCCAGCTCACCATGCCGGAGTACGCGTACCCGAATTGCGGGGGCATGCCGTGCTCATCGCGGTGCTTCGACCCGTACTTGCTCCCAATCGTCGAGCACCCGGATACCAGGGTCAGCAGTACCAATGCGGCCGCGAACCGTGCCAAGCGCTTCATGATGCCACCCAACTATGTTTAGGCCAATCCGCATAAGAGCTGGAACGCCCGATTTCTGTCCGTATAACAGGCCACTGCGATTCGTGAACGATACACCATGACCGTTGAGTATAGGTTCTTATACGGGTCGGCATAACAGCACTCTCCTGAGTGGCGCGCAGCCCATCCAGCGGCCTGCGAACACCGGCTGCCCATACTGTGCCTGTGCCTTTCCAACGATTCGTCATTTTCCCTGTCCCGCCCGCGCGATCAACTCCTTCAGCCCCTTCAAATCCAACCATCCCGGTACCAGCTCATTACCAACGATGAAGCCGGACGTCCCAGAGATGCCGAGTTCGCGGGCCAGGGCTCAATTTTTCTCAATGACGGCCTGCCACTTGGGATTGGCCATGTCGGCTTCCAGCCGTTTCGCATTGAGGCCGAGACGTATCGTAAAATCAGAGGGAGGGATTAGCGAAGTCCGCCGATCCGATTTGTTATGCGGTTCTCTGTCGGGCTGCCTCTCCAACAAGCTGCCACCGTGCCTCAATAGTGTCCGCTGACAAATCAGCACCACAATCCCATTCGACAAAGTACCCACCATTGATGATCTTCACAAACTCGTTCTGGTCTCTAAGCGCCTCGAACGCCTCATACTGAAGATAGGGGCTCACATCAAACCGGCCGATGCGACCATCATCTGTCACGATGGATAGCACCCAGTTTGGGTCTGCGTGTAGTTCCGTAATTCTCATTGGTCAAGTCCTTTGATTGGAAAGAGTTTCTTACCTTTGACAGCCAAATCCCAGTCTGCAAGCAGATCTTCTTGATGAATCTCGATCCATGCGACGACTAGCTTGTGTTTATTCGAAGGCAGGTCGCCGGCCAAAAGCGTTCCGTCAGGGATGGAGTACACTGCAACTTTACCTTGATAGTCGGCATGTATGTGTGGCATGTGGTGTTTCTCGGTGTCTCGAAAGAACATCCGAATGAGAATCCCATAAAACATGGAAATCGTTGGCATGCTATTTTTCTGCTTTAGCTATAACACTTAGCTTGTTTAGATGATCCGCGGAAGCTACGAACTTCCGATGCATGGCGCATTTTCAGCCAGTTACCAGCCGTCGTCAAGCGCCACTGAGATGACCGTCGTTCCATTTATAGATCCGGGCCATCATTCATCATCGTCCGTGTCCCGCCCGCGCAATGAGTTCTTTTAGTCCGTTCAAATCCAACCATCCAGGTACCAGTTCATTGCCCACGATAAAGCCTGGTGTCCCCGAAATGCCCAGTTCGCGGGCCAGGGCTCGATTTTTCTCAATGACGGCCTGCCACTTCGGATTGGCCATGTCCGTTTCCAGGCGCTTGGCATCGAGACCGACATTCACGGCAATCTTCAAGATAGCTTCCTTGCTCATGTCTGCGTGGGAAGCGAGCAACGCTTCGTGGAAGGCTTGGTGCTTGCCTTGCGCTTGAGACGCGAGCGCGGCCTTGGCCGCGAGTTCCGATGGTTCACCCAGAATGGGGAAGTCCTTGTAGACGACGCGCACCCGTGGATCGACCTTCTGGAGTTCCGTGACAGCCGAAGCTGCCTTCTTACAGAATCCGCAGCGATAGTCATAAAACTCGACCAGGGTGATCTCGCCCTTCGGATTGCCGCTGACCGGTGATGCCGGATCGTGCAACAGTTCGTTTTGCTTCGTTGCCAGGGCAGCTTTGTGACGCTCCTTCAGTTCTGCTTCGCGTTTGGCCAGCAATCCCTGGAGCGATTGTTCGATCACTTCCGGATGAGCCCGGATGTAGCGCTCAATCGCAGCATCGGTGGGCTCTTGAGGGGAAACTGACGCACTCTTGGTTTCCTTGCTCGTGGTGGAGCAACCAGACACGAGCACGGCGAGAGTGGCAATGACAAGCAGGGAATGCGGGAAGTGCTTCCAGGAATAACTGGTCTTCATGAATGGGCCTCCGGTACAGATACTGGTCATTCTGACTCTGGTCCTAACGATAGACCTCACGACGATGGCCAACTTTTACGACGAGCACAAATAGTCGATTGTCTTCAACGGCATAGACGATGCGATAGTCTCCAACACGAATACGGTAGAGCTGATCAGCGCCGCTGAGTTTTTCAGATCCATGAGGACGTGGCATTGCGGCAAGGGAGTCGATTCGTGATTTGAGTCGCTGTTGAATCTGGGATGGCAGGTTCCTGAACTGGCGAGCGGCTTGACGAGAGAACTCGATCTGATACGTCACCACTCAACTCATAAACCAAGATCTCGCTTGATTTTCGTCCACGCGACCGTGCCTTCTCTCTTGACACTCGCCAATGCCGCACGGGCCTCATCGAGGTCCAATCGATCTTCGATGTTTTCGAGCAGTTGCACGTCTTCGATCGGCACAACTGCTGCCACATCTTTGCCTCGGCTGGTGACTATCACCCGACGTTTGGTGCGAGCTGTGCGCGCAAGAATTTGGCCTAACTGCCTCTTGGCATCAGCGCTATTCACCCTGGTCATTACACTTTCCTTTTTCATGTCTGGAGTATAGCTGAAGGAGAGATTTGATGAAAGCAGGCTACAGCTCCCGCGCTCTCATGACAGGAGCGCCTACTCGACTATCTGTACCCCTCCCCGCTGGTGCCGCCGCCAAAGCCACCCCAGTTGCCGCCGAATCCGCCTTGGCCGGTCCCCCAATATTCACCTTTCTGGATGCGTCGATAGGGATGTCGTAGATCGGGGCGGCTGATCCACCAGAAAAACAACACGACGGCGATGGTGGTACCAAGCGTAATCCAAATTCCGAGTCCTTTGATGCGAGGCCGTGAGGGAGTATTGAGCCGTACTTCTTGCGCCGGCGTCGCCAAGGCAACCGCCGTTCGATACAACCCTTCCCCGAAATGACCCCGTTCGATCGCCGGCTGAAGATAGTCACGACTGACCTCATTCCTGACAGTCGGCGTGATGACCGGAAACATTTTGCGCCCCAAGGCCATCGCCGCCTGCCGCTCCTGCACCGCCACTAGGACCATCACCCCATGTTCCTGTTGCGTCGAACCGATTTGCCATTTTTCATACAGCGCGTCCGCATAGTGCTTGGCCGACGGATACGGCTTGATGCTGGGGACTGTGACGATCACCATCTCTACACCGCTTTTCTTTTCAAGATCGATGCAGACGGACCGGATGCGGTCCTTCCACTCCTGCTCCACCACTTGTGCATGATCGCTGACATATCCAATAGGGCTGGGAAGCGGGATACGTTCTTTGGGCCGATCATAGAGCGACGCGTGTGTATCGACGGCCCACAGTACGAGTACCAGGCTGATGAAAGCGATCCCTATTGTGTGTGTCTCTGATCGAGCGATCATCGTGTGATTCGGGCTTCGGCGGTAGTCACGAGCTTCGTCAGACTTTCAAGATATCGGTCCATGAGCCTTGGGATCTCTTTCTGGCCTGGCGAGATGTGCCCACGTTTGAGCAAGAGTGCATCGCGAAGCCCAGTCAGGTCGATTTCCAGATAAGATTCAAGATCGTTCAGGAGCGCCTCCCCATGCGCAAGCACAGGTCGTGACAGCAGTCGCTGCAAACCTCGAAGCGCCGGCAGAAGCGCGGTGATGGAGAGCGACAAGAGGATGGTCATGGCTTCTTCGGTGCTCCTCCCCTCCACGAGGCGCTGACGCAGACGGAGCAGATTTCCTCGTAACGCCTGGAGAATTTCTGAGGTCAAGTAACGAGTATCGATCTTGAGACCGACGAAGGGGTCTTGTCCCCACAACAGTCGATGGCATTCGTGGATGTCTTGGTATTCAAGAGGGAAGGCCAATGAAGCGGATTGGAGATCGCCGGACGTGAGGAACAGAGGGACAACCACTTGCTCTTTGCTCCAGCGCTTATGAATGGTGTCATACTTTTTCAGCACCGCGAGGTCATAAGACGACATCACCAACAGCAGGTTGAGATTGGAACGACCCGGCAAGAATTCTTCTCGCACCGCACTGCCATACAACAGAATCCCTTCCAATTCATTTTCATAGATTTTTGCGACATCTTTCACGTATAGCTTTAAGAGTTTTTGTGTCTCTTCAGGCAATCCATCTATCGTCCAATCGACCGATTGCATGATGTTACTGACTGCCTCTGACTACCCTGTCACGCACAGAATGATCTGGCAACAATCCAGCTTCCGTCAGGCGATCCATTGTTCCTCAGTCTTTCTCGGCCATAAAAATGCGTTGCACCCCACCCTCAACGTTCCTACTTTTTCCACTCCTGGAATCGCTCGTGATCGTTCCAGAGCGAAAGAAACTTTTCACGCGTTTTGACGGCAAGCGTGTGGTCCCTGATGATATCCAGCCGCTCATCATTATAGCGATTTCCACTGGTCGTCTGATTCATGGACCCGTTGGTATTGATCTCGTCGTCGATCACCGCCTGTTTCAAATGCATCAAAGCGTCATGCCGATTGATCTTGATCGGAATCCCGGCTTCGTGCAACGTTGAGAGGGCCGTCGACTGTTTCACATCTTCAAGTCGCTCGCGATCCGTCACAATACGAACATCCACACCGCGCCGTTTCGCCTCGACCAGCGCCTTCACCGTAAGCGGCGATGTCAACCCGTATACGGCGACGAAGATATATCGTTGGGCGCGATCATACATCCGCACGAGCTGTTCGAGCGGCCTATCCTCCGGGCCATACCAGACTTCCACCGATGCCGCAGAGACCGCCCAGTTTGGCGCAAACAGGACTGCGGCAAACAGCCAGATGGCGATCCTTCGGCAGCGCTGCGTGAATAATTGGAGCGGTGAAGGCCGGATCATTCCAGCTCGAAAAGGTCACGGAAGTGATCTTCAGACGACTCCCAGGCCTCAGGGGCATGCACCTGAAGCCATTGTCGGAGAAACTCTTTCTGCTCCTTGGTGAGTAATTGTTTGATCTGATGTGAGCGCCCTTGAAGTGGCTGGAGCAGACTCACGTGTTTCCTCATATCCAGCATCGCGGTTCGGACATACAGATTCGTAAAGGTCGACGGCTTTTCCTCCGTCCCTTCGCCCTGTACCCAGACCGAGAGAAACTTATCCAGGACAAGGCCGGCACTGTCCAGCGCCGGTTCCGTATCATGGAACAGCTCGTTCTCGGACTCGGCCAACGGTGTCGATTCAGCGGCGCGAAAGAGGAAGTTCTTTTTCCACATTCTGGAGACCTTGCAGGCGGCATAGTGGCGACGAGCCGGATCAAAGTCAAGCAACCATCCAGGACTATCCTCTCCGTTCAGCTGATATCGTGGAGCATGAATCCTCTTGAGCGTGTGTGTCTCTCACATGAGTACCGTAACCTTGACAAGCAGCGCATGCCTTTGCTAATTTCAAAATTCTTTAATCTCTAAGCCAACTTGGGAGAATCCGTGCAGGTCAAGATCAATGGAAAGCCAGAGGAGATCCAGAGCGGAACCGTCCTCGATTTGTTAAAGACCAAGAACATCGAGCCGCAGATGGTCGCCGTTGAGGTCAACGACAAGGTGCTGGATCGTGCCCATCTTGCGACAACCTTCCTTAATGAAGGAGATCACGTGGAGTTCCTCTTTTATATGGGAGGGGGGTCGGTGAGTACGACGCTGCACAAAGATATCACCGAGCTGATCGGAAAGACTCCGCTTGTCCGGTTGAACCGTCTTTCAAAGCCCGGCTCAGCGACGATTTACGGGAAGGTCGAGTTTTTCAACCCAGGCGGCAGCGTCAAGGATCGGATCTGCCTCAGCATGATCAATAAGGCAGAACGTCAAGGGAAGCTCAAGCCTGGCGGAACCATTGTTGAGCCCACCAGCGGAAACACAGGCATCGGATTGGCCTTGGTTGCGGCCGTGCGTGGATACAAACTGATCCTCGTGATGCCGGAAAGCATGAGCATGGAACGGGCCAGCTTGCTGTCGTCGTATGGCGCACAGCTGGTGTTGACACCGGCGTGGGAGGGCATGAAAGGGTCCATTAAGGAGGCGGAAAGTATCTTGGCCCAAAATCCGTCGTACTTTATGCCCGATCAATTCTCGAACCCGGCCAACCCTGCAATACATAAGATGACGACGGCACTGGAAATCTGGGACGTGCTCGAAGGGAAGATCGATGCCTTTGTAGCCGCTGTTGGAACCGGTGGGACCATCACGGGATGCGGTGAAGTCTTCAAGGAAAAGAATCCGCAGATCAAAGTGATCGCCGTCGAACCGGCCACCTCACCGGTTTTGTCCGGCGGAGATCCAGGACCGCATAAAATTCAAGGGATCGGTGCTGGCTTTATTCCTAAGGTCCTCAACCGGAAAATTCTTGACCGCGTGATCACCGTGACGGACGACGAAGCCTATCAGACCGCGAAACAGCTTTCGAAGAAGGAAGGCCTGCTGGTGGGCATTTCCGCCGGCGCCAATGTGTTCGCCGCCCAAAAGATCGCCGATGAATTGGGACCCGATAAGAATGTCGTCACCATCCTGTGCGATACAGGCGAACGCTATATCAGCATCGAGAAGTATTTTAATATCTGACCAACAGCCAGTTAATAGGAGGAATGCTCAAAACGGTCGCCAGCGAGGCCGCAGGCGAGAAGAGTCTGGAGGCGTACTCTCTGGGGTACGTTGAGGAATTCTTCGAGCCGAGAACAAAGCTAGAGGCCATTTTCAGCATTCCTATTTGAGATGGAATTCACCGAAGAACAAATCAACCGTTACAGCCGGCATATCCTGCTGCCTGAAGTCGGCGGCAAGGGGCAGAAGAAAATCGCCAAATCCAAGATTCTTCTCGTCGGTGCCGGCGGTCTCGGTTCCCCTGCCGCCTTGTATTTGGCCGCGGCCGGAGTCGGCACCATTGGGTTGATCGACAGTGATGTGGTGGATCTGACCAATCTCCAACGCCAAATTCTTCACCATACTCCCGACGTGGGTCGCCCCAAGGTCATCTCGGGCAAAGAAAAGATCCAGGCATTGAACCCCGATGTCTCTGTGTCGATGTACGAAGAACGGCTCACGGCCGGCAACGCCCTCAAAATCGTCGGCGACTACGACGTCGTCATCGACGGTGTCGATAATTTTACGGCGAAATTTCTGATCAACGACGCCTGCTTTTTCGCCGGCAAACCGCTGGTCCATGGCGGCATCCTGCGATTCGACGGACGCGTCACGACCATCATCCCGAAGAAATCGGCTTGTTATCGTTGCGTGTTCAAGAAGCCTCCACCGCCCGGCTTGGTCGCCTCCTGCCAGGAGGCAGGAGTGATCGGCGTCTTGGCAGGCATTATCGGAACGATTCAGGCGACAGAGGCCTTGAAGCTTGTTCTCGGGATCGGACGGCCGCTGACGGACCGCCTGCTCGACTTCGATGCGCGCAAAACCCTATTCCGAGAAATCAAAGTCCGCCGAAACCCGAATTGTGCGCTCTGCGGGGAACATCCGACGATTACCGAGCTGTTCGACGATGGGGACCCTTATGCCGGGTGCGCCATGCGTCCATCAGCATAGGTTTGATAAGGTGGTGCGACGATGAGCAAAATGAAAGCGCTGATCTGCCGTGAGTGCGGCAAGGAATACCCGACGAAAGCGATCCACGTCTGCGAAATGTGCTTCGGCCCCCTTGAGGTGAAGTACAACTACGACGAGATCAAGAAGACTATTTCACGCAAGAAGATCGAAGACGGTCCGCGCAGCATGTGGCGCTACCTTGACCTGCTGCCGGTCGAAGGGACGAACTTCGTGGGACCGCACGCAGGTTTCACCCCGCTCGTACGGGCGAAGAACCTCGGTGCGTATCTTGGGCTCGACGAGCTCTACATTAAGAACGACACGGTCAATCACCCGACCCTGTCGTTTAAAGATCGCGTCGTGGCCGTGGCCCTCACGCGAGCGCGTGAGCTCGGCTTCGAAACGGTGGCCTGCGCGTCGACCGGCAACTTGGCGAACTCCGTGGCCGCGCACGCTGCCTCCGCCAATCTGCACTGCTATGTATTCATTCCTGGGGACCTTGAAGCGGCAAAGGTGCTCGGTAATCTCATTTATAAGCCCCATGTCGTCGAGATCGAAGGCAATTACGACGATGTCAACCGGCTCTGCAGCGAGATTGCCGGCGAACATGGCTGGGCGTTCGTGAATATCAACATCCGTCCCTACTATGCTGAGGGCTCCAAGACCCTTGCCTTTGAGACGGTGGAACAATTGGGATGGAAAACGCCGGATCAAGTCGTCATTCCGATGGCGTCGGGCTCCCTCTTGACCAAGATTTGGAAAGGCCTTCATGAGATGAAGGCTTTGGGTCTTATTGATAATGTTCGCACGAAGGTCAACGGCGCCCAAGCGGAGGGCTGCTCGCCGATCTCGACCGCGTTCAAGGCCGGGCGCGACTTCTTCAAGCCCGTGAAACCGCAGACGATCGCCAAGTCTCTGGCCATCGGTAACCCCGCCGATGGATACTATGCGCTCAAGGCGACCGCCGAGAGTCATGGATCCATGGACATGGTGACGGATGAGGAAGTGGTGGAAGGCATCCAACTGCTGGCCCAAACCGAGGGCATCTTCGCGGAAACAGCCGGAGGTGTCACGATCGGCGTGCTCAAGAAGCTCGTGAAGCAAGGGGTGATCAAAAAGAATGAGGTGACGGTGGCCTATGTCACCGGCAACGGCCTGAAGACCCAGGAAGCGGTGATCGATTCAGTCGGTCGCCCAGTACGCATTCAGCCCAGCCTGGTGGACTTTGAAAAAACGTTTAAAATGGGAAAGAACGGTGGTGGTGACGCATGATTAAAGTTCGTATTCCGACTCCGCTTCGCCCCCTGACCAAAGGCCAGGGAGAGGTCGAGACCAAAGCCGACAGCGTGGTGGAGATGATCGAAGCATTGAATAGCACACATCCCGGCATCAAAGATCGTTTGTGCGATGAAACGGGAGAGCTCCGTCGCTTCGTGAACATTTATGTCAACGAAGAAGACATTCGTTTCCTCAAGGGGAAGGACACGTCCCTCAAGGACGGCGATGAGGTGTCCATCGTCCCGGCGATCGCGGGAGGGTAACCATGGCACACTTGCGCTTCCATATCCGTTTTCCTGAAGACAAGATCAGGGAGCCGATTATCTACCAGATCGGACGCGAATATAAGGTCGTGACCGACGTCAGGCGAGCCGATGTTCGCGACACCACGGGCTGGGCGGACGTGGAGTTGTCCGGTGAGACGGTGGAAATTGAACGGGCGGTTGCCGGGCTGCGAGCCAAGGGCTGTGTCGTCGATCCGATTGAATTGAACGTGGTTGAATAACGATGGACCTGTCCGAATCAGAGATTCAGCGCTACAGCCGACACATCATTCTTCAGGATGTCGGGGGCAAGGGACAACTCAAGCTCAAGCGGGCCAAGATTCTGCTGATCGGCGCAGGCGGCCTTGGCTCTCCAGCCGGCCTGTATCTCGCTGCCGCCGGCATTGGGACCATCGGCTTGGTCGATGGGGATGTCGTGGACCTCTCAAATCTGCAACGACAGATCATGCATTCGACCGCGACGCTCGGACAGCCGAAGGTGGAGTCCGGCAGAAAAACCTTGTCGGCCATTAATCCTGACATTACCATCAACGCCTATCATCAGCTGGTCGATGCCGAAAACATCCTCTCTCTCGTCTCGCAATACGATATCGTGCTGGACGGATCGGACAACTTCACGACGCGGTTTCTCGTGAACGACGCCTGTTTCTTCGCGAAGAAAACGCTGATCTCCGCCAGCATGTTTCGGTTCGAGGGGCAGCTGACGGCGATCAAACCGCACCAAGGCTACCCCTGCTACCGCTGTCTCTATCCCGAGCCCCCGCCGGCAGGGTTGGTCCCGAATTGCCAAGAAGCCGGCGTGCTTGGTGTCCTCGCCGGCACCATGGGCATTCTTCAAGCCTCAGAAGCGATCAAAGAAATTCTCGGCATCGGAGAGACGATTGCTGATAAATTGTTGATCTACGATGCGCTGGAAATGAAGTTTCGAAAGGTTGGTCGGCCCAAAGACCCTGCCTGTCCTCTGTGTGGCCCCAATCCTAAGATCAAAGATCTGAGCCTAGACTACACCGTCACCTGCACGATTTAACGTGGCCGACCTCGTCATTTCCCAAATCATTCTCGACGACATTATCGCCCACGCGAAAGAACTTACTCCGTACGAATGTTGCGGGCTGCTCGCCGGAACTGACGGTATCGTCAGCCGTCTCTATCGCATCAAGAACATCGTTGCGATGGAGGGGGCGCAAAACTTGTCTTCGTTCGATTCGGCCAAAGTTGCGCATCTCGAGCGGCTCTCGCCCGACGAACGGGCGGAAATCGCCTTTGTCATGGACATGCAGGATTTCTCAACCGCAAAGAAGGACATGCGCAACAACGGGCTCGATCTACAAGTCGTCTACCACTCGCACCCCCACGACCCTGCCCGGCCGTCGGTCACCGACATTAAAATTGCCACCGACTACGAAGAGATTTGGCCCAAGATCAACCTGCCCCTTCCCGCCTATCTTCTCGTTTCACTCATGAACACAGAGCCGGACATCAAGACTTATTGGATCAAAGCCGGTCGCGTCACACCTGCCGACGTCATTATTCGTTGAGTCTCATTTTACGGTTCACATCGTCACCAGAATGTACTAATGTTTCTTTGCAGCCTGAATGAGGAGCGTTGTGCATGCCCGTTCGACGACCATCATTTCAGTGTGGCCTTTCTCTTCTTCTGTACCTACTCGTCTCACCGATTTCTCCGGTCTTTGCCGAAGAACGCAGCTTTTACAGCCCAGTGATTTATATCGATCAGGAACAGAGTCAGATCCTGATCTCCACAAGTGGACGCGTGTTCTACGTCGAGGTGCCGGATGCCGCGAAGCCCCATATCGAGAAGCTTCCCATTTCCGGCCTTGTGGATTTCGTCGTTGAGATGCGGGGTGAGGACAAGCGTCCACTGATCAAGACATGGAAGGTCAAATCAGGCGAATCGACCTGCATGTACTTCAATGGGAAGGAGTGTAAATAACGGTTAGGTCAATGCCTTCAGCCGCTTTCCCGCCAAGATTCATACACACCGCTACGATGCCCGACGGTCAGAGTTAGAATCAGCAGCTCATTTCTTTTTACTTGCGGTAGGATAAGCCCATCGCCGACACGATACGATCACCCGATCATTCAGAAGTCCGGTCAATCGCCATTACTCGCCGCTGCCGGCCATGTCGTCGATGAGGGGTCGGTTGATGTCGGTGCAACCGGGACAGATCCGATCCAGCAGGGCTTCGAAGTCAGCCACAAAGTTCTTCCCGTCCGGAAGTTTTTCGTTGACGATTTGAGCATAACAGGTATCGCACAGCATCATCAGGCCTCGCGAAACCCCTACCGTTTTTCTCCCCGTGCTTCCGGTCATTGGTCCTACACCGATCCTTTTTGAAGGGCTACGAAGAAATCTTCGGCTTCGAGATCAATTCCACACTGTGGGCACTCGTATGGACGATCTGACTCCGGGACATTCAAAGGAGTACGATCGATTCGCCCCTGGCAGACGTGGTAGAAACGGCCGCGTGCATGTTCGTCATCCAGTGGATCGCTCTCGTATAGTAACACCATTGACTCACAGATCTCCTTGTTCGACTCAAGGAGTATACCCAGCTCCTCTTCGCACCCGCAACTACCCAAGGCGACAGGGGCTGAAGTTGAAATCGACCACTGCCCGATGCACTACACCTGAAACTGAGCCTCGTACAGACCTGTGTACACCCCTCCTCGGCTGAGCAGTTCGTCATGTCGGCCTTCCTCAACTAATCGACCTTTATCGATGACCAGAATCCGGTCCACATCGTGAAGCGTGGATAATCGATGGGCGATGATGAACGTCGTTCGCCCCATGGTAAGCTCGGCCAACGCTTCGCGGATCTTCACCTCGGTCTCTGTATCAATATTGGATGTCGCCTCGTCAAAAATGACGATCGGCGGATCCTTCAACAGCACCCGTGCGATCGAGACTCGCTGTTTTTGCCCGACCGACAGTTTGACGCCCCGTTCACCGATCCAGGTGTCATACCCTTCAGGCAACGCCGTGATGAACTCATGCGCACGAGCAGCGCGCGCAGCCGCTTCCAGCCGAGCCTGGTCTGCATGCAAATCACCATATAACAGGTTGTCTCGAACCGTCCCATTGAATAAGAACGGCTCCTGTTGTACGAACCCGATCTGCTGCCGTAGGTACGCGATCGACAGATCACGCACATCTTTCCCATCGATGCAGATCCCCCCGTCTGTGACGTCATAAAATCGCATTAACAACTTCAAGAGTGTGCTCTTCCCCGCCCCACTCATCCCGACCAGTGCCACGCGTTCTCCTGCAAGTACGGCCGCTGAAACCCCTCCCAGTACCGGAACATCGGGTCGATAGTGAAACCGAACCTGGTCGAATCGAACTGCTCCATGCGCACGATGGACCGGAGTCACGGCACGAGGACGGTCGGCGACTTCCGGAACCGTATCCAGTACGTCAAAGACCCGCTCACTCGCCGCCAACGCATGTTGCAGCATATGATTGACCGAATGGATCTGATTGATGGGGACATAGAACATCGTCAGATAGGATAGAAACAAGACCAACTCGCCGAGTGTGAGACGACCCTCCATGACTTCTCCCGCCCCGTACCAAAGGATCACGACCGTCCCAACGGCGGCGACCAGAATCATTCCCGGCGAATACATCGACCACAAAACCATCGCCTTGAGGTTCTTCTCGCTATACGCGTGGCTCAGCCTGTCGAACCGTGCTTGTTCATGTATCTGGCGGCCAAACCCCATCGTCTCCCGAATCCCGGACAAGGAATCTTGTAGATAGCCGTTCAGCTCAGCGGCGCTCTGGCGGGTCTCCCGATAATACCCATGGACCTTCGACGTAAACCAGCTCGCGGACAACGCCAGCAACGGGATCGGCAAGAACGAAAGGGCCGCCAACTTCCAATTGAGCATGAACAAGAGTCCCGTGATCCCGATCAGAGTCAACGACGCCGTCAACATGCCCTCGACCCCGTCAATGAAGATCCGCTCGACATGCTCTGTGTCGTTTGTCACCCGGGACATGATCTCCCCCGTCGATCGATTCTCAAAATAGGTGATGGACAGACGTTGGAGGGCGGAAAAGATATGTCGGCGAAGATCGTGAACCACCATCTGCTCAAGTTGATTATTCAGCCGGATTCTGAGCGAGGCAAATATATTCTTGAGCACATGAGCGCCCAGCAGGAGACCGATCGCCCATGGCAGCAATGACGCCTGCTTCGCCTGAATCACATCGTCGATGATGATCTTGATAACCCAAGGAGGCACCAGCTCCATCGACGTCGCGCATGCAGCGGAGACAAGTGTCGCGACCGCAAGAGCGCGGTGGGGGCGAAGATACAGCAGGACGCGAAGAAGGGACTTCACAACAGACTCGACAAGGCGGGCATCAAATTACGTTTGTGGGCTCTTTTTGCCAATAGTGCGAGAACTCTTGGAGTTGAGTCAGGGTGGACATATCGGTCATGCGATCGAGAAAGACTTTGCCGATCAAATGGTCGAGTTCGTGTTGAATACAGACCGCGTACAGGTCTGTCGCCTCGAAATCCAGTGGTTTACCCTTCCGATCCAGCCCCTTGACTCGGACCAGTGAGGGCCTGGTCACTTTGCCCCTCAATCCATCCACGCTCAGGCAACCTTCCCAGTTTTCTACCTGTTCAGGCCCGTAATAGACGATCGACGGGTTGATGAGCACTGTCTCTGGAAAACCGCCTTCGCCTTTGCAGGCCATCACAACCAGTTGAATCGAACGTGAAACTTGGGGAGCGGCCAGCCCGATGCCCGGTTCGTCATACATCGTCTCGAACATGTCGTCGATCAACCGCTGAATATCGGATGATTTGATCTCACGCGGATCGATCGGCGCGGCAATTTTTCGAAGGATAGGATTACCCAGCTTCGCGATTTTCAGCATCGTTCCGCTCTTTGATCTCATGGTGTATCATTCGTAACATAGGAATCTCCGAGCTCGCAAGCTCCCCGGCTGATCGTTACGAACTCCGCTTCGGCCGTTGTGGTGCGGGAATCTCAAAGATCTCCTTGTTGGCGTCCCACCACTCGGTCCATTCGCTCGACCACGTCGCACGATCCTGCTTGGTCGATGTATCCCAATCATGGGATTCGATCTCATGGCGAGTCAGAAGCCAGAGTGATTGCAGCGCCGACAGCGCCACAAACCGCTCGTCGTCGCTCACCAGCGGAATTAAGATGGGGATGACGTCCTTTTGGCGGACATACCGCGATTCGAATGCCGCAGCTTTTCTGACGGATGGATTTGGATCCTTTGCCATGACTTCAATCGCCTCAGTTGCTTTCGTCGAATCCAGGCGAACGGCAACACGCAGGGCATGTTCCCGAACACGAGGAATTTCGCCGGCTTCCTTTGCAGTGGAGATAAGGGCGGGTACCCCGTCGACTCCCTTCATCATCAGCAAGGTTTCGATTGCATTGTACCGAATCCGCGGGCTCGGCATAGCCAGGGCCTGAATAAGGACGGGCACAGCCGGCTCTCCCAAATGCACGAACTCCCCCATCGCCCAGAACTCCTGTTTACCTTCCAGCAACGGCAGCAAGGCTTCGGTGCGCTTGAGCTCTTCAGGACTAAGCGGGTTCTTAGTGTGGGGAATCGAAACATCCGGCACATCCTGGCTTTTCGGCGGCGCCTCATAAGGCATTTGAACTTTCCAGGCCTGGATCTGATCCGCCCATGCATACAGTGGTTCCGCTCCGCCCATCAGGCCGAGCATCCCGATGATTCCCAGTCGGAACAGGAAAGATTGTCTCACGATGATGGCGCTCCTTTCGTTCTTGTCCAATGCATCTGCCGACTGCTTATTCCTGCGCTTTAAGGTTATCACGGTGATGGACGATTTCGTAGAGAACCGGCAACACCACGAGGATCAAGAATGCCGCCGTCAGCATCCCTCCAACCACCACACGCGCCAACGGCTTCTGAGCCTGAGCGCCGATGCCGGTCGCCAGAGAAGCCGGCAGTAATCCGATAGCCGCGCCCAAGGTTGCCATTAGGATGGGACGCATCTGGACATCGACGCCGCGTATCACGGCTTGCCGCAACTCAACCCCCTCCCTTCGGAACTCTTCAATGCGCGAGATCAGCAACACGCCACCCAATATCGCAACGCCCAAGGTCGAAATCATTCCCACTGCGGCTGAAATACTGAAATGGGTATGAGTAATCACCAACGCCAGTACGCCTCCCACCAACGCGAAGGGGACAGCGGCCAACACCAGCAAGGCATTCTTCAGAGAGTCGAATGTCGTATAGAGTAAAAAGAAAACGATGACGAGGGTCACGGGTACGATCTTCGCCAGCCGCTTCTGTTCCTCTTTCAGTTGGTCGTACTGCCCAGCCCATTCCATGTGGTAGCCCTCGGGCAGCGTGACCTGCTGCGCCAATTTCATCTGAGCTTCCTCTACCGTACTCTGAAGATCGCGATCCCGCACACTGAATTTGATCGGGATATATCGCTGGTTGTTTTCGCGATAGATAATGAAGGCTCCGGTCTGCATGGTAATGGCCGCCACCTGTTTGAGCGGAATGCGTGCCCCATCCGGAGTGCTCACCAGAATATTACCGATAGAATCGATATCCTGACGATATTCTGGAAGAAACCTGACGACCAGATCGAACAGCTTCTCTCCCTCATACACCTGGGTCACCGCTTGACCGCCAATGGCGGCCTGAACGACCGCATTCACATCGGAGACCCGTAATCCATACCGGGCGCTCGCTTCGCGATCGACTTGAATCAGCAAATTCGGCTGACCCATCAGCCGGAAGATACCCAAGTCCTTCACGCCGAAAACCGTGTTCATCACCGATTCGATCTCGACCGCCCTCGCATCCATGATTTTGAGATCGGAACCGAATAATTTGATCGAGTTCTCACCTTTCACACCAGACATCGCCTCCTCTACGTTATCTTCGATAACCTGAGAAAAATTGAAAATAACGCCGGGGATGCTTTTCAGCCGATGCTCGATTTCTTCAATCAGATCTTCTTTGCTCAATCCTCGACGCCATTGTGAGGTGGGTTTGAGATTCGCCAAAAATTCTCCGTTAAAAAAGCTGGTTGGGTCCGTCCCATCGTCCGGCCGTCCCAGCTGTGAAACGACCGTTTCCACCTCGGGAGATTGCCGGAACGCGCGACGAATTTCGTTGGTCAGTCGATCGGCCTGATCGAAAGAAATATCGACAGGCATCGTGGCTCGAACCCATAAGTTGCCTTCCTCCAGAGGCGGCATGAATTCACCACCCAACGATTGCAATGCCAGAAAAGCGAGCATCACCAGGCCTGTCGCAACACCAACCACCATGATTCTATGCTCCAAGGCCCATCCAACAACCCTTGCATTGGCTTTGCGTACGACACCGACTACGGCTGTATCGGTTTCACTGACTGACGAGCGCAAGAGGAATGAACAGAGGACAGGTGCAAGTGTAAAGGCCATCAAGAGAGCGCCAAACAGGGCAAACCCGTATGTAATAGACATGGGCGCGAAGATCTTCCCAGGGACTCCGGTCATCGTAAAGAGCGGCACAAAAGCCACTACGATGATCGCCGTGGAAAAGACGATAGGCCTTCCGACCTGGCCGGCAGCTCGGATGATATGTTGGTGAATCGTGATCCCCTGTGTCTTCCGGTGCGCCAACTGGAAAAAGATGCATTCGACCATGACCAACGTCGCGTCCACGATGATCCCAAAGTCGATCGCCCCCAATGATATCAAGTTGGCTGACTGTCCGACAAACACCATCATCGTGAAGGTAAAAAGCAGCGAGAGCGGAATGGTCAGTGCGACAATAAAGGCCGCGCGGAGATTGCCGAGAAATACGACCAAGATGATAAACACGAGCACCATGCCGCTGATAAGAATGTCCGTGACCGTCTTCACGGTCGTGTTGATCAAAGCTGTTCGATCGTAGATCGTCCGAATCTTGACGCCGGACGGCAATTTCAACCCATTCAGCTCTTCGACCTTCGCACGTACTTTATCGAGAACCGGTAAGGCCTTATAGCCGCGTTGCTGCAGCACGACTCCTTCCACCACATCGTCGCGATCATCGATCCCTACTTTTCCAAGACGCACGCGATGTCCGACCGTCACCTTTCCCAAGGTCTTGACGAAGATCGGCGTTCCATCTTTTTCAGCCACCATCACGCTTTCGATATCGTCCAAGTCGTTGATGAGTCCCAACCCTCGAATGTTGTAGCTCTGCGCACCGATCGTCAAATAGTTGCCACCGACATTGGCGTTGCTGTTCGCTAAGGCAACCATGACTTGCGAAAGATTGACGCCGTAGCCGATCAATTTTTCCGGTTCAATATCGACATGATATTCCTTCGTAGTACCGCCGAACGTCGTCACATCGATGACACCCGGCACACGTTTGAACGCCCGTCGGACCTGCCAGTCCTGAATGGTTTTCAGATCGGTCAAACTCGTGTTCTGACCGGTCAACTCATACCGATAGATCTCCGCGATGGCCCACCAAGGTGAGAGCACCGGCTGCACCCCTTGAGGTAGTTGAACGGAGTTGAGCCGATTCAACACTTCCTGACGGTCCCGAAAGATATCGCTATTGAAGTCGAAATACACCTTGACGTCGCTGAGGCCGAAAATCGAGAGCGACCGCATATCGGTGAGTCCGGGAGTCCCGTTTAAAGCGACCTCGATGGGGATCGTAATCTGCCGCTCAATTTCCTCCGCCGAATATCCAGGAAGTTGGATGATCAACTCCACCATCGGTGGGGAAGGATCAGGATAGGCCACAATGTCGAGGAGATGGAAGGCGTAGAGGCCCCCGAATAACAGCAGAAACCCGAGCGTGCAGACCAAGAACCGCTGTACCAGTGAGATCTCGACGATTCTAGCGATCATGATTTCATTGTACTCGGCGACGCTGCGGAGGCAAGACAGACTCGTCGCTTATGCGTCCGTGACTTATTGCCCTTTTATCAAGACGGCGCCTTTGGTCACGATCCGCTCTCCTTGCTCCAGCCCTTCGAGGACGCGAGTCTGGCCTGGGGAAACATTAGCGGTTTTGACTTCCCGTTTCACATACCGGTTTTCGCTTTCCACAACATACACAAACTGTCTGCTGTCAACCTCCAGTACTGCCTCACGCGGGACAGTCAGAAATTGTCGCTGGTCACTGACATCGAGTTGCAGGCGAGCGAACATCTCGGGCTTCAACTTGTGCGACTCATTGTCGACGCGAGCCCGAACCTTAATCGTTCTGGTCGCGGAGTCCACGACATCCTCAACGACCATCACCACAGCGGGAAATTCGACGTCGGGATAAGCCTCTACTTTCACAACTGCGGACTGTCCCTCCCGTACCAATGACAGATCACGCTCGTAGACATCGGCCACGACCTGCAGTACATCCAAGTCAGCAACCGTAAAGAGCACATTGACGGGATCTCCGGTCACCGACTGTCCGGGTGTGACGGTACGTTCGACAACGACCCCGGTCAACGGACTCTTCATCTCGTATCGTGACGTGATCCGTTGCTTATCCAGTGGCTTGCTCAACTCGTCCGGCGCAATCCTGAGCGAAAGCAACCGTTCTTTCGCGCGGCGAAACTCCGCTCGGGCTTTGATCAATTCGTTTTCCGCTTGCTTCAAGTCCTTAAGAGCCAGTGCCTTGGTCTCATACAGGTCATTCGCCAATTCGTACGCCCTCGTCGCATACTGTAACTCGGAGTCCTCCTTGACATATTCTGAGTAAGCCTGTGCAATATCAGGACTATCGACGACCAGTAGAACATCCCCGGCTTTTACCCTTCCCCCCAGACGGGCTCGCACTTCCATGACACGCCCCTGTAAAGGAGAGGAAATCCGCGAGTACCGGTCCTCGCCGTAGGCGATCTTACCCGAGAGGGTTAAACCCTGCCGAGACGGACTGAACTCGACGATCATCGTCTCGACATGAGGTTCCGTCCCGACCTGAAGTAGCGTCCCGTTCTTGGCCGACTGGTGTGTCGACGCATCGAGTCTCGGAGGCTGGTCGTTTGGACCGCATGTGGAGAGAAACAAGAGAACCAGGATCAAGGCGAGGGCTAAGGAAAGATCGGGGAAACACTTGCAGGAATACCCAGGAAAGGCTTTCATCTGCGAATCTGAGACCTCAACCCGATTCTTACCGGCTGCATCATGATGCGAGTTCCTGTCCGACGGCACTCTCCAGTTGAATCACATTCCGTTGGTAATTGAACAAGGCTTCAATATAGTTTTGCTGAATCGTCCTCGACGTCCTCGCGGCATCGAGCAAATCAAGCAGAGTGACTCCACCTCGCTCATAGGCCCGCTCGACGATCGCAATCGTCGAGCGCGCATCATCAAGCACCCCTCCCAGAAACGCTTCAACCAATCGACGACTTTCGATCAAATTGCGATAGGCGGCATCTACTTGATTCTCGACTTGATTCAATGTCTTGCCGAGGTCAGCTCCTGCAACCTGCATCGCAACCTCCGCCTGCATGATACCGCCTTGGTTGCGATTGAACAACGGCAGCGGCACACCAAAGCTGAGAGCCATCTGGTTAGAGTTGTCGGGGCCATGCGAGCCTTGGATGGCATAACCCGCCCCGACTGTGACATCGGGAATCCGGTACGCTTTGGCGAGCTTCAGTTCAGCCTCGCGCTGTGACAGCATCATCCGCTTTGTGCGAACATCGGGGCGCGCGTCGATGGCCACAGCACGGAGCTTGACGATGTCCGGATCTACCCGCTTGTAATCCAGTTCGGTGGTCAGTTCCAGGTCGCTCGCCGGCGAAGACCGCAACAATTGTCTAAGATCTGATCTAGCCGACTGCGCTTCTTGAATGGCCAGAATCACTTGCGAGTGAAAGTCGATAAACTGCAACCGGATACGGATCAAATCGACCTCGGCAATAAACCCCTTCTTGAATCGAATCGTATTGACTTCGAGAATCCGCGAGAAACGATCTTTATTTTCCTCCGCCAATGCCAGCCGTCTCCGCGCCAGTTGGACACGGTAGTAGGCATCCTTGACGGCGAAACTCAGTTGCCGAACCGCATCTTCAAAGGCGGCCTCCGCAGACTGCAGTCCGTATTCCGCACTCTCGATCCGATAACCTCGTTTGCCCGCCAACTCGACCAACTGCTGGATCTGCGGAGAGACCTGTCCGCTGTTCCCCATCGTGCGGCCTTGAACTGGTGAACTCACCAATCCCATGGAGGCAACGGGGTTTGGAAACAGTCGGGCAGTAATCTGCTGCCCCTTGCTGAACTCGATCCCGTATTTCGCGATCAACAGATCAAGGTTCTGCCGAAGAAAAAGACCGATCGTCTCCTCCAAGCTCAATCGTAGCGTTGATATCGAAGGTAAGATGACCGACGAAGCAATACCGGAACTTACGTTCGTCGATTGCTCTGTCGCCAGCGCTTCGTCACCAACGTAACCGCCGTGTGCGATTGTGGCGCAGAGAGAGACAATGCGCAGTCGTTGAACCATACGTCCAGCACGCCATGTTGGGCTCACCTGCACAAATACACCTCTCCTGATCACCGAATTATACCCGATGAGTTCATCGACGTGACAACGACGTAAGGATTGCGGCAGTCACCAATCTGCCGAAATTGAACAAGAGCGTGAAGGGATAAGCCGGCGTGACTTCGTCTGTGCGATCAGCGGTCCACTCCAACCTTGAGGCCTATTTCACGGAGATGCTTTCTCACCCGAACTTTCTCATGATGCTTCCGAAGCAACTGCCGGCGGACCACATCCTGGTTCTCTGCAACGATACGAACCAATCGATCCATATCCTCGGCATGGTCCCGAACCAGTTCGGACAGCTTCTGGATCTGTCCCTCCAGCTTTTCCAGGCGCCAGGCCATGTTGCGTAATGGGTCTGAGGATTTCTCCGCAAGCTTCGCCACCCGCCTCGAATCGACTCGCGGGAGAGCCGCGACAACGACATCTCGCTTCATGCTCGCTCCTTTGTTCATGGTCAACGGACCCGGAGATGCTCACTCCCGTGTTCTGGAGGCTAGTATTATCCGCATGGGACGGGAAGTCAACGATTCCGCTTCCTTTCTATTTCATGGAGGTCCTGCTAGAATTCGGCCTATGAAAAACATCTTTACTATGGTATTGGCCGGTGGAAAAGGCGAGCGACTCTTTCCGCTGACGGACCAACGTGCGAAGCCGGCTGTTCCCTTCGGCGGGAAGTATCGTATCATCGACTTTACCTTAAGTAACTGCCTCAACTCCGGACTTCGTAAGATCGTCGTGCTCATTCAATACAAGTCGCATTCGCTCGATCGCCATATCCGGACCGGCTGGAATATCCTCAACGCTGAACTCGGCGAGTATATCGCCTCGGTCCCTCCTCAACAACGCATCAGCGAAGATTGGTACCGTGGCACCGCCGACGCCGTGTATCAGAATATGTTCTTGATCGACGGAGAACACCCGGAATTTCTGCTGATCCTCGCCGGCGATCACGTCTACAAAATGAACTATGCGGAAATGTACCACTGGCTCATCGCCAAGAGCGCGGATGCGGTCGTCGGTGCCATCGACATTCCCGTCCAGGAAGCCTCTCGTTTTGGAGTGATCGCAGTGGATGAAGATTATCGGATTACCCGCTTCGATGAAAAGCCGGCGCATCCCATTCCGCTCCCCAACGATCCCGCCCATGCCTTTGCGTCGATGGGCATCTACCTGTTCCGTACAAAGGCGATCCGCGAACACTTGATTGCAGACGCACGGGAGGGTAGCGCGCATGACTTCGGGAAAAATATCATTCCCAGAATGATCGAACAAGGGCGTGTCTATGCCTTCAAATTTCAGGACGCCAACAGGAAAGCTGTCAAGTACTGGCGGGACATTGGGACACTCGACGCATACTGGGAAGCCAACATGGATTTGGTCGCCGTTGATCCTCAATTTAACCTGTACCACTCTGAATGGCCGATTCGAACCTATCAAGGACAGTTTCCGCCGGCAAAATTCGTCTTCGCGCAGGATTTTCAGGGAGGACGGATGGGTGTCGCTCTCGATTCGATCGTCTGCGGCGGCTGCATCGTTTCTGGTGGACGGGTCCAAAATTCGATTTTGTCCCCGAACGTCCGCGTGCAAGACCATGCGGATGTTCGTGAATCCATCGTCATGGAAAACGTGACCATCGGCGCAGAGAGCCGGATTAAACGCGCCATCATCGACAAAGATGTGACGATCCCTCCTCATACGGAAATTGGGTACGATCGAGAGGCCGACGCGCAACGATTTACCGTCACGGAATCAGGTCTTGTGGTCATCTCAAAGGGAATGAAGCTACATGCCGCCGTCGATCCATCCGGTTGACCTCATCACTGCGCTTCGTCACAAACACCTCACACCAGCCATCGTGTTTCTCACTTCACGCCGGGCCTGTGACGAGGCTATGGAAACGTTTGACCATGCCGATCTTGTGCTCCCTCCGGCACGACAGGAAGCGATCGCCGTCGCACTTGAACGGATCACAGTTCAGCACCCCAGTATTGCCGAACACCCGTTGATTCCCATTGTGAAACGGATCGGGATCGCCGCCCATCATGCCGGGCATCTGCCTTCTTGGAAAATCGCGATCGAAGAGTTGATGCGACAAGGCCATCTCGACGCGGTATTCGCCACGACGACTTTGGCGGCCGGCGTCGATTTTCCCGCCAGGACGGTCGTGATCACCCAATCGAGCATCCGCAAGTCCCGCGACTTCACTGACCTGACCATCGGCGAAGTCCAGCAGATTGCAGGACGAGCCGGTCGCCGCGGGAAGGATCACGTTGGGTTTGCGATCGTAACTCCCTCTCCGTATATCGATCTGACGGTTCTGACCAAAGGATTGACCGGACAGCCGGAAGCCATCGACAGCCAGTTTACCATCAGCTACCCGATGGTTTTGAACCTCCTGAAAGCTCATCCCCATGAACAGATTCAAGGGATTCTGGCCAAAAGTTTCGCTCAATTCCAACTGAATCAACGCGCCGAACTCCTCGAGCAAAAACTCGACGCGCTCCATGTGCAGATGGAGCCGTTCGGCCCTCGCGTCTGTACGGACTGGATCACCCAATGGCACACCTTCGACCATGCGCGAAGACACCGCCACACACGACATCAGACGCACCGGGCGGAATCTCCAGAAATTTCAGCACGGTTGCCGTTCTTGACAGCGGGGCGTGTCATAGGACTCAGCAGAGGACGCGGGATTGTGCTCCGGCAATATCGGAGTAAGGGGCAAAAGAATTCCATGCTCACCGTCTTACGATCGGACAGCGCCGTCACCGAATGCCCAGTCACCAGCGTGAAGGAAGTCTACGATCGCACCTACGAGTGCGCGGAGACGCCAGCATATCCCTGGTGCTCCACTGACACGTTCGATCGACTCAGCCATCACTTAGAAGAACTGCCGTCGCGTTTGCCCGTACTTCCCATACTCGTATCCACCGGCATCGACCCATTGCCTGATGCCATCGTCCAATCGTTGGGTGACTTCCCCTGCCCGACTTGCCCTTCGCGACCAGCCTGCCACAAGGACTTCATGACTGCATCCCGACTTCGCCAGGAACAGCAGCGCCACACGAAATCGATACAAGCACTGCGGACCAGTTTGTGGCATCGCTTCCAAGAACGCGTGGAAGTACTGCAGAAATTCGGGTATCTCACCCCGGCGACACAATTAACCATCGAAGGCGACTGGGCACGACTGATCCGGATCGATCATTCGCTGCTGATTACGGAACTCATCCGTGCTGAAGCCTTTACAGGAGCGGACCCATCTCTCCTCGCCGGTATCTTAGCCAGTCTGGCTCACGATGATGATCGTCCCGGAGCGTTCCCACGCATCAGTCCTGGGCTGAGTTCTTTACTCGGGCAGGTTCGCAAGTTGGCGGAGAGTTTATCTCCCTACGAAGATCCTCCCCTCCTACGCGCCGATGTGGCAGCCTTGGTTGAGCGCTGGGTCGCCGATCCCTCTCTCACATGGATCGGACTTTGTCGTCTGACCACGATGGCGGAGGGCGACATCTACCGATTATTGGCGAGGACCCTGGAATTTTTGTCACAGGTGCAGGCTTTAAAATCTACGCACCCCGGCCTCGCCGACTCTGCTTCGCAAGCCATCACATTGATCCGACGTGGAGTGTTGGAGGAATTGCCATGAATACTGACGAACTTGAACAACTGCTTGTCCAACAACCCGTGACGCTCTTACATCGCCTGGCCCGTGGACGTGTCCATCGCCATTTTCGTGCCGGCAAGAAGCGCCTGATCGAGCTGCTTCTTCAGCATTCGAGCCAGAATCGCGCCGGCCTCGAATCCGATCTGCAGGCCTTGATCGGAGAACAGCATGCTCGGTCAGAATCCGGATCGTCCCACATCCATCTTCCTCCGACGATCGCTCGCAAAAAAGCAGCGCCACGTAGAGCAGAGTCGGAATCTGCTGAAACCGCCGTCTCGCTGTCGGAGTGGCTGGAAGGGATCGGCGTGCCGTCTCCGCAACCGTTCGTACCAGACCCTTGGCAAACCGAAGCCTTGTCTGCCGTGAGGGAGACCGACGTCGTGATCAGCGTCCCCACCGGCAGCGGAAAAACGTATGTAGCCGTTGAAGCCGCCCGCCGAGCCATGGAAGACAATCGGACGGTCATTTACACCTCGCCGCTTAAGGCCTTGTCCAACACGAAATATACGGAGTTTTCTCGGATCTTCGGCCCTGATGCGGTCGGCATTCTGACCGGAGATCGCCAGGAGAACGGGCAAGCGCCGTTGCTCATCATGACGACGGAAATCCTGCGAAACCTGCTCTATGATGCCGCCAGCGGAGAAATCGATGTGAGGTTGGACACACTAGGGCTTGTCATTTTAGACGAGTCTCAGTATCTCGCTGACCCTGAGCGCGGAGTGGTATGGGAAGAGACCATCATCTTTTGCCCTTCACAGGCCAGACTACTATTGCTCTCTGCCTCGATCGGCAATCCGCAGGACATCGCCGATTGGCTGACCTCCATCCGATCCACTGTTTGCCGACTCGTGCGTCACGGCAAGCGTACCGTACCCCTCAGAGCCGGTTATCTGCATCCGAACGGGAAATTAACGCCGTTGTTTAAAACGCTTGGAATCCCTTACGGCCACTCCAGCCAACTCCATCCGGAAGCCAAGCAACTTTTCTTTGAGTATGAAGAAGAAACCCTACCGGCCGGACGCCCGAGGCGATAGCTGGTCCATCAATTGAGCAATCTAAAAGGACCCGGTCAGCCCGACGACGACACCATGGCGGATTGTTTGAAACTCATTGATAGGAGCGCTTTCGGACCCGCTTCCGATGGGATGATTTTGCCATCTGCCATAATACGTCCTGTTCCACATGATGCGATACCCACCTGTGAGCGAAAGATGATCGGTCAGCCTGACACGTATTGAGGGTTCAACACTTGCACCTAATCCGAGGCCCCACATCGAAAAGCTTGGGTCCTGTTGCAAATCACTGCGTAGAAAATGGATATCCTCGTTGAAGACGACGCTGGCGGGAGAAAATGTCATCCTGAAATTTGCGCTGACTCGCGGCATGACTCGATATTCGAAGTCCCCCCCAACATGTAGCGGCGTAATCCAATGGGTTGTATTCTTGATCGCCGGAAAACTAGATGCAGCAGGAGTGCAACTGATGACCGACGAATCGCAAACGATTCGACTGAACCCGGTTGCCTCGTACGTCGTTCTCCAATACTGTACCCCTGCCAGCACATCGAAATGGCCGCGGCCGTTCGGAAATTCGACTGCGCGATACCCCGCATTTGCCTGGACATACCAGGTTCCTTTTCCCATGATGTCGCTGCTTGTGCGCGAGAACAATCGTTGTCCTGCTAGGTAGTCATCATCGATCAATGAGCCTCGATCAAAGTCCACGGAAAAGGCAAACTCTCCCTGCAACGACAATCGTCGATTCACATGCACTTTCGCTCCTAGCCCTATCAGATGGGTATCGTTGTCCTTATACGTGAGTTTAGAGGTAGGGTCGCCAAGTTGTGGGTCAAGCCCCGAAGCATTGTGACTCCATTTTGCTTCGCCTGCCGTAAACAACCACGACCTCACAGATAATTCCACACGCGGCTGTACGTGAGGATCAGAATCCTGTCCCCAGCTTGGAGCAGACGAGGTCATGAGCAGCAGAAGACCAATCGATGAACATACCTGAGCATGTACCTGCCATGCCGCCATCAACGCCGTATCCCTCCCCGCTGAATGATCACCGTATCAAAACAACGGTCAGCCGTTTCCGGCATGGCCCGTCGGCAAGCTGCTCGAATATCTTCTTCGTGAAGACTCCTCTGAATAAACGCCGAGAACCAAACCAGCCATGTGCCGATCACTGCAATGAGTGCCATCGTTGTAACAATGTAGATCCAGACTCCCGTAGCAGAGGTGTGTACAGTCGTGACGGGTGCAGGAGGGGCTTCCTCTTGTGTCACAATCCGAACAGCCGACACTATCGATCTCCCACCTTATATGCTGAAACGAATTGCTGCCGCAACCACATGAATCATACGGGAGGCGATGCAGTATGGATAGGTTTTTTCAATCTCTCACAGGCGAGGTGTACTGCGGAGAGGGGAGCCAGGGGCGCGCGGCAGGCTGAACGAACATCATGCACATATTTGATGCGCATGTTACCTATGAGGACACTCGCTGAGCCCTTAGAACGAGAACAACACTTAGAACTCCTCATGAATTAACGAACAGTAGATACTTGCTGTTAGGCATTTTTTTTGCTTTTCCTGTTTCAGCCACGTGCGGGCAATGAACAAAAATGATGTCGGGACGCCTCGCACGGAGGAAATGCAAACACACCGATGAGGCACTTATTTATGGAATACATCCCCCAAACAGCACGGTCTCGTTGTAAGAATAGTTTTTCAGCCACTCTCCGGTTTCGGCAGGTTCTTACGGTCACCGCTTTCATCGGCCTTGGGCTAGCTTCTGAATGCTTGGCATTTACCATTAGTCCGACAGCCCTGACGTTCAATGCCGTTCAAGGTACAACAAGCCCACCCGCCCAGACGCTATCCGTCTCCAGGAACCGTTCAAGTGATGTTATGTTAACCAGCACAGATACTGCCTCCTGGCTGACGGTTTCGCCGGCAACAACATCCATGACAAGCACTGCGCAGCTCTCGGTGGCTGTTAATACAAGTGGTCTAGCAGCAGGCACCTACAACACAATCATTACGGTCAAGGTCGGGAAACGGGCAAGTGCGACAGTCCCTGTAACTTTAATGGTGTCACCTCCCTCCCCGCCACTACCATCAGCGACGACAGCCACACTCGCGTGGAACCCTGTCACCGACCCAACCTTGGATGGCTATAAAGTTTACGTAGGGACAGCTTCAGGCCTCTATACAAGAACAATCACAGTCGGCAACCTCACGTCCTATACCATTGACAGCTTGTCTACCGGGACGACCTACTTTTTCGCTGTGACCGCTTATAACAGTGCCGGCGAGAGCTCACCCTCCAACGAGGTGAGCAAGAGCATCTATTGATCACCAGAGTGATATCCTGAAAGCGAGTAACGTCTCCCTGAAAACAACGATAGTTCTCAACTAGAGTACAGTGATGGCTTCCGCATTCTCCTCTAGTTCTGACTTGCCGTCGTTTCCGAGAGAGACGTCAAATGGTGGTTGCATCCAGCGCGTAGGCCATGTACGCCAACTCGCCCTCCAGGCTTTCGCCGATGTAGCGCTTCCTGTCCTGCACAATCAAATGATGGGCCAATTCGGCATGGATACGTCAGTCTCGAAGTTCGTGGGCATCGACCGGAATGGGATGCTTAATCCCCTGGCTACCCCCCCATATAATAGAGTTCGGATGCTTGCATCGAGAGATAAACCTCGATGTCGCGCAAGCGCTCTCGATAGGTGAGCTGCGCAAAGGTCATGACGCGGAATTGCTCGGCGCAGGTGAGCGACTTCACGTAACAATTGCCGCCATGGCGATTGACGAGGCGCATGAAGGTTGTCCAGTGCAGAACGTCCATCAACGGGGCGACCAGAGTCTGGCCAATCTTCATGGCAGCCGTCTTCGGGGCAAAACTCGGCAGATTACTCGAATCGCCCATCGGTGTTCAAATCGACACCACTCTTTATCCCTTCACATCCCACTCCAGTTCTGGCTTCCAAGTTCATGGAGCTCGTTTTAACCGGACACCACTGATCTATAGTAGTGCATCATCTGCGGCCTGAACGGCAGACCTTCCAGTTGCCCATTCTTGTCGAGCATGGCAAGAATTTCCTCTTTACTCTTGACCTCCACCCAATCTCCGGCTCTCAACTTCATCAGGTCCTCAATGTTTCCAGTCTATTCAAGCACGACCTTTCTTGCATAGAAGGCCTCGGCATACCTGGTTGCCTTGGGAGATTCGATCCCCCGAATTCGGAGGAGTCCGTAGAAGGTATCCTCTGCGAACCATCGCTTGCCGCGCTGTGTCGCAAATCCCTCCATAAGCAACCGCACTTTTTCTCGGCCGACTTCGTCCGTGAGCGGCACGTACAGATTGGGTTGGCCGAGGTCTCCATCGTACTTTAGGATCTCGTACTCGAGAATCTGATGGCGACGGTACGTATTCCACGTCAATTCGCACACGACGCGATGGTCTTGGTGGAGGTCCTGTCGAGAATGGGTAAAGACGAGGTCGGGATCGATCACATGTGGAAGGATGTCAAAATACTTCTTGACCTCATGGCCCTGATACGACAGATAGCTTTCCCTGAAAGATTTGGCGACGAGTTTCGTAGAGGCTGCTCCCCGAAGAAACGCGGCGGCACTTTTCACCGCTTCTTTCCTACGATCTCCTCTGGCTGTCAGGACCACCCATACCACACGACTACCGGGATGGGTCTGCAGCAGCTTGAGAATCGTCCCGCCGCATCCAATCTCAATGTCGTCGGCATGAGCTCCAATGCACAGGATGTTCAACCGTCTGCGATCAAGCTGAATCGGCAGGCTGGTTTTCACGGGAATCAGCGTGGACAATAAAAGATCCGCCTATGGTTAGGAGAGAAAACTTTTTCCCTTGGAACGTGGCTTCCATACCTCCCACGGCGCATCGCCGTGGGAATACATCTCATCTAAGGCTTGTTTATCTTTGAATGTATCCATGGAAGCCCAGAAACCGTCATGCTTATATCCGGTGAGTTGCTTTTCGTCGATCAATCTCTGGAAGGGTTCCCGAACCAGTTCTTCTCCTGGGCCGATATAGCGAAAGATGTCTTTTTTGAAAATAAAGAATCCACCGTTGATCCGAATATTGGTCTGGTTCATGTCCTGAATCTTCTCGATATCGTCCTGTCCATTCAATGTCACAATATGATAGCTCAGGCGCGGCTTGACACAGACAAAACTGCCGACTTTGTCCTCTTTGGAAAAATGATCGAGCTGAGTGGAAAGCGGAAGATCCGTCAGGCCGTCGCTATAGTTGGCGAGGAACATCTCTTCCCCGTCCAGATATTTTTCTACTGCTTTCAACCGCTGCCCGATGTTGGCAGTGAGTCCGGTGTCGGCAAATGTAATTCGCCAATCGCTGATATCCGTATTCAACAGGTCGAGACGCTTTCCCCCCTCGGAAAGCACAAAATCATTCGATATGCCCTCTTCGTAGTTCAAGAAGTATTTCTTGATGGTATCGGCTGCATGACCGAGACACAAAACAAAATCCTTATGTCCGAAATGGGCGTAGTACTTCATCACATGCCACAGGATGGGCCTGTAGCCGATGGGAACCATGGGTTTCGGAATCGACTCCGAGTATTCTCTTAAGCGCATCCCTAAGCCGCCACAAAACAACACGACCTTCATAGTGTATACCCCCTAAAACTCAGGACAGATCAGAAGAAGAATCTTCTGGCAGAAGCATACCCCTCCTCCTAGCCAAGAGGGTCCCACGCGGCAATCGAAATTCACTGAGGTCCAAATTGTGGCGATTCTGAAAGAAACCAATGCTAGCCGTTCGGTCGATCAAATCTCGGCAAAAAAGCTCAACGGTCCGCCAAACGATGGTAGATCGGACCCCAGTTGGTCGGCGTGGGGTCCTAGCCCAATTGGTGTGGGCGATGGACTTCATGAATAAGAATGGGAAGAAGTCTTGATTTGTGAAATAGATTGGCAGGCCATTTGTCCTACCATTTCGGGCGAAGCAATATGCTCCTCGAGCCAGGTCTCGCCTCTAAAATACTTATATTGTTCAGCTCGTAGCTTATCGGCCAATCGGCCGGACGGAAGCTTCACATCGTCGTACGTGATGACTTCGTCCTTCTTGATATCCTTGTTGAGGAGGCATCCCTCAACAAGCCCCTCAGGAAGGTACCGGCCCCGGCTCATTTCGTCCGTATTCACCGCTTCGCCGTACGTCATGTACATCCCATAGTCATCGAGGATTTCGCCCGCCCTAAGGTCGCGTTTCGCCACCGTGCAAACTTCGACCACTGGACCGCCCAACGGCTTGGCAAGAGAATCCCGGAACAAAGCAACACGCGCGATCGCATTCGGGGCCTCGAAATGAACGAGATGATAGGGAACAAAAAATGAATATAACGGTCCCTCCCCCATCTTATAGAGATTCAAGTAGTGTTGCTGTTTGGGATCCGGATGTTCGGCCAGGACAAAGGCCTTGGTGAGCGGTGTGCCCACCACGTAATCGATGATCCCGCCGAGCCGTCGAAGTTCGTCAATATCATAGCGCTGGCCGATCTTGAGGACGTCGTCTTTATACTCGATCCCCCTGGACATCCCTCTGGATCTCACGACAAATCCGGTCGCATTCGCTACAATCGTTTGCTCGCAGCTGATCTTTGTTCCGTCTGCGAAACTCGTTACCATGGCAGGGTTCTGTCCCCAGCGTTCTGCAAACCCCTTTTGTGTCGTAGGATTACGATAAGGATCTTGGAGTCCCTTGATATTTCCGACTACGCGCGGGATCAACCCCAACCCTTTTACCCATCGATAGAGATTCATCTGAAGCCCCGGCTCATCCCCATCGCAGGCGGACATGATGACACCGTACTTCTCCGCATAGACTTGCAGGATTGGCCCGATCGTGGCGTCGATTTCAGCATTCATCAGCACGACGTCTTTGCCGTGTTTGAACGCCTCGAGAACGATATGGGCGCCGAATTCGACCGAGCCGGTGACATCGATCACTATGTCGATCTCCTCGGATTGTGCGAGCAGAAACGCATCTTCGGTCACCACCGGCTTTCCAGCGCGAATCGCCTCATCCAAGTGTCCCTGTGTAGTCGCCTCGACTATTTCCTTGAGTCCTGCATAGGTATACACATCGAAGGCTCGCTTCAGACGACGATTCGACACCGCCGCCATGCGCATTCCTGGGACGCTGTGAACGATCTGATTCGTCAGCCCCTGCCCCATAAATCCCGCGCCAACCATTCCAACACGAATTGGTCTTCCTTCTGCTTCTCGAGCTTTGAGGGCACTGTCTACAAGAATCATTTCTACCTCCTCGCACCAGAATCGTGCTGTAACCTTGCTGACATCGTTCGTTGCTTCACGATTGACTTCATGGCGTGACAACGCTCGATGCTAGACGCTCATTCTTTGCTTCAACTCCGGTTCAATGTCATCGAATAGCTTCCACAGTGTGTCCTTCTCCGAAATGCTCGCGACCGGCAGGGGCCACTGAAGTTTCAACCGAGGATCATTATGCCGCAAGCCGCCCTCGCATCCGGGCGTATAAAATTCCCCCACCTGATAGCTTGTCTCGGTACTGTCCCTCAACGCTTGATATCCATGCGCAAATCGTTCCGGCACATAAAGTGAGCGCTGATTATCTTCGCTCAATTCAATCGCGATATGCTCAAGGTAAGTCGGGCTCTCGGGACGGAGGTCGACGATGATATCGAGAATCGCTCCCCTCGTACAACGCACGAGCTTGCTTTCGGCCGCAGGGGGAAATTGAAAGTGCATTCCTCGCAATGTGCCTTTCTTCGCGTTAAATGCCACATTGGCTTGGGCAATAACGGGCGTCAGCCCGTGCGCCTCAAATTCCTTCTGGCAAAAAGCACGGGCAAAGAAACCGCGCGTATCTTCCCGACGTTCCAGGTCGAGAATGTACGCACCTTTCAGCTTCGTTTCTATAAAAATCATTCCCTCCCTCCTCTTTCCCGCTCCCGACTCGCCGTCCCTTTAAGAGCGCGCATGAACGCTTGAGTTATTTGCTTGATAATCGGCCCTGCCTAATTGGTCCTCTCTTTGGTTCAATGTACCTCTTCCGCCGTAAACAGTCGAGACCTAACCAAACACCAACCTCTTCAGCCACAAATGGCAACCCTAGCCTACCACCTAATTCACGGAACCCCCACTCTCATAACCTATTGATAACATTAAGCTGTACAAACAGAGACTCGCGATAGGGCTCTTCTGGAAGCCAGCCTCTGCCATGCGCTCCCTCGTCAAGGAAATACTTCGAAAGAGTAAGCTCTGGCTTCTGACCTCTCCCCAGAAACTAGACCACAGAGAGCTGGAAATTCGGTGTCTCTTGACCCGCCCCACGAATGTAGACCAATTATGACCTGAGGATTTGGCCTGCGCGTGATCGGTTTGAGCCGCCAGTGCGGCCATGCGAAGCTAACATAGCTCACGTGAGCGCCTCCAGTAATTCGGAAGAGGTCAGAGGCAGCGTGGTGGCGAGCCACTCTGCCGCAAAGCAGGCGGGCGCCTGATCTTTCAGTGCACTGTGCGGACGCAGGTGGTTGTAGTCTGCCTACCAACGGGCGAGTTTCTCCCGCACAGCCTTCAGCGTGAAGAAGACTTCCACGTTCAAACACTCGTCCCGCAAGCGCCCATTGAAACTCTCAATGAAGCGATTCTCGACCGGTTTGCCCGATCGAATGAAGTCGATCGGAATTCGGTCCCATGATCCACCGTGATGGAGCGAGAGTCCAGCCCTTCACCGAACACGCGATCCAGGATCCGGCTCACCCGACATCCGAAATTCGGCCTCTATGACTGGGCTGGAGCGACTCCAGTTATCGACCACCGTCAAGATTCGAACCGGGCGACCGTCGGCGAGGGTATCCTGCACAAAATCCATGTTCCACCGCTCGGACGGGCCGACGGGCACTGGAGCTGGACCCCGATGCAAGGCCATTATGTTTATGCCGACAGACCCGCTTCCGGTTCACAAGCCAGCCTTCTCGACGCAGCACTACCCAGATCCGCTGATAGCCAAACCGCGGCCGGGCATGCGCGAAGTCACGGATGCGGAGTCGGAGGGCATAGATAATTTTCTCCCGGTAAACTTCCACCGCTTCATAGCGCTCCTCCTTTTCCCGGGGCATCATTGAAGCGGCATCTTCCTCTAGATTGAATCGCCGTCGTTTTGGGGGAAACGTAAAGGGGGAATTAGGATTTTCTGTTCTTTCTTGTTTTTTTGAAGGTTGAACCCTTCACATTCTACACTTTATGAGTCTCGACTAACGCTTAAAGCATATAAAAATCAAAATTGTCGATAATTTTCTCTCGGCATCACTTTTGCTCGCTTCCCTTTCGCCTAGGGAAGCGAGCAATGTGGTGATCCTCCCTAAATCTTATATTGATCACCATTGGTTCGTACCGTCACAGCTCCATGTTAATTCATCTATAGGAGTGTCTTCATGTTGACGCTTGAGGATTCGGTTAGCTTTGGCTCACGGAAATTTATCATCTCAATGGCTCATCCGGCACTTTTGATTCTGTCGCTCATATTACTGGCTGGTTGCTCAAATGATGGAGCGGGAGGGCCGATAATCTCTAGCCTTTCTACACCAACAGACGCTACAGCAGGAGGGGATTCGCCTCTTGCTCCTAATTCCGAGGAGGCTGATTCCGAGGGGATAAGTTTTGCTGGAGAAACGGATCCAGTAATTACAATGATTCCCACACTAACTGGAGTTACCGCACATTTGACCTGGGATCATCCCTCCGACATCCATGTCGATGGTTACTACATCTACTATGGGAAATACTCATCACAAGAACCAAGTTCAGAAGAGTCTAGCTCGGAAGAGTCAACTTCAGAAGAGTCAAATTCATGCTCTCATGGGGAAAGCCAAGCCATCGCCGCTCCAACTGCCACAATCACCGGGCTCGAGCCCAACACATCATATTTTTTTGCTATCCGTGCGTTCAATGAGTCGGAGAGTCTCTGTTCGAATGAGATAGTGGCAGTAACCCCTTCGGCTCAATCATGAAATTTCAAGAGATGGGCAGTCGGTCAGTAGGAAGTATCACGTATCCTTATCAGATTTATGAACGTTTAATATCGAGGGCTCGCCACGGTTACGCGTCGGCAATTGGTCATCAAGGTTCATGACAGAACTGCATTTGGTCCAATTCTAAACGATAAGAGCCTTATTGATCGTTGTACCGACACCAGCTCTGAACCGCCGTGGGCCATTTCAGCTCAGGGAGCAAACGGCAGCATTCCCGATCCATCTCAACTGAATTGATGGTCATGCATGCTGGAAGATTTTACAAATGGGCATTGTTCGGAGGCTCCGTTATGCAACAGCTAATCAATGAGGAAAGGCCATGATCCTGATGAGACACTTTTTTAGGGCATACACCTATCAAACAATACTGTCTCGTCGTGCGCCTTACGCTTTGGCCCCATCGGGGTTCTGGTCGGTGCTTGGACTCACGGCGGTCTTCTGCCTGGGTCTCGCTTCTGAAAGCGTGGCTGCGTCGTTAACAACAAACAGACAATCACGGACGTTTTATGCGGTGCAAGGCGGTGCAAACCCACCGAGCCAGTGGTTCTACGTCTACAGTAACAGCTCGACCCCGGCGACACTCACGGCCTCGGAGAATGCCTCCTGGCTTCGGGTGTCTCCGACCAAAACGACCATTACCAATCGGGTGACAATTACGGTATACGTCAACACGACAGGACTCGGAGCAGGCACCTACAATGCTAACATTACGATTAAGGCGGGCACCTGGGGCAGTAAGGTGATCCCGGTGACGTTGATTCTCTCTCCCTCCCCTACCTCGCCACCACCGTCACCCTCACCCACGACATCTACCGCCACTCTCACGTGGAATGCGGCCACCGGCACAGTCAGCGGTTATAAAATATACGTCGGGGAGGCCCCCCGTCTCTATACACGAACCATTACGGTGAGCAACGTCACATCCTCGACTGTGAACAGTTTGACCGTGGGCCGCATGTACTACTTCGCCGTCACAGCATATAACAGCGCCGGTGAGAGTGCCCCGTCCAACGAGGTCAGCAAGACTATCCAATGATCCACTAGCTGCATCAGCCCAAAAAGCAAAGGGCCAACCCCCTGCCGGGGGATGGCCCTTTTACTCCGTTCTCTCGACATCACCCCCGTCTTGAGTAGCACCGGGATTTAGAGTCCAATCCCTTCACG
>CABVRX010000012.1 GCA_902500825.1 uncultured Nitrospira sp. | reverse complement strand
TCGGTCATGCCCGGCATCGGCATGGTATAGACGAACAGGACTTGCGCATTGGTCAACGGCTTGCCGCTCTGATTCGTCACCCTAAGCTTGAGAAGAACTTCACCCGCCTTAAGCGTTTCGGGGAGAGTCGTGAGGGTCAGGATGTATCCGGCTACCTTGCGAGTTTCGGAGATGGCTTTAGCTGAACCAGACTCCATACCAGGCATGCTGCTCATGTCCTTCATGCCTTGCACTTCTTCCATGCCCTTCATACCTTCCATGCCGGACATGCTGCCCATCTCACCCGCCCGCCCTGGCGGCGCCGAGACGCCGCCTTCTCCCATGGCCATCTTGGCTTCATAGGCGCCGCGCATTTGCCAGTCACCCATGCCGATCCGGCCCATCATGCCCTGCATGCTTGAAGCCGAGGCCAATTTACTCTCCGCGTCCAACAAGAAATTGGCCGAGGTGACGATCCGATCTCCTTCTTTGAGTCCTTCCATCACTTCCACTGAATCCTGACTCCGGCGCCCCAGCTTGACTGAAGCAGACTCATAGCGGCCTTGTCCCCGATCCATGAACACAAGTTGACGAAGCCCCGTATTCAGCACGGCTTCCTTTGGTACGACTAAAGTCCTGACCGCATTCGTCTGCAAAGTCACGTTCCCGTACATCCCCGGCTTCAGCTTCAGTTCAGGATTCGGCAATTCAAACCGTACCCGAGCCGTGCGGGCTTCGGTATTCACTGTTGGGTAGACATAGGCCACCTTGCCCCGAAACGTTTCTCCCGGATAGGCAGCAAAGGTCATTGTTGCCGGCTGACCGACTTTCACGGCAGCCACTTCCGATTCATAAATATCGCCAGAGATCCAGACCATGGAGAGGTCCGCGATCTCGTACAGGATCGTCCCCGGCTCAACATACTTCCCCGGTAAGGCCTCGCGTTTCATCACGATCCCGGAGGACGGCGCATAGATCGTAAGCACCGGTTCGGCTTTGCCGCGATACTCCAGAGCCGCGATTTGCGTATCGGTGACATCCCAGAGCCGCAAGCGCTCCCGCGCACTCGCCACGAGCGCGTCAGTGTTAGTTTTCACCTCGCCAAGCGGGCTTTCGGCCAGTTGCGTACGCATTTTCAGGGCAAGGAGATACTCGTCCTGCGTGGCCATGAGATCAGGTGAGTAGACAGTGAAGAGCGGTTCACCTTTGCGTACAAGTCGACCGATCGAATCAACGAAGACTTTCCGAACCCACCCGGACGTTTTCAATGTCACTTGCGTGAAACCCCGTTCGTCGTAGCCGACCGTGCCGACCGTGCGGATCTCTTCCTCCAGCGTTGCGTGAGCTGCCGGGGCACTGCGGACACCGATCAACTGTCTTGCCACAGCCGGAACGGCCACAACTTCAGGCTGAGGGCCGGACATACCTGACATGGGCTCCATGCCTTTCATGGGCGTCGCGCCTTCCATCGACATTTCTTTTATGTCGCCCATACCCGCCATCCCCTTCATGCCTTGCACAGCTTCCATCCCATGGCCCTTCATTTCTCTACCGCTCTTCATCTCCAACATGTCGCCCATCATCCGATGCGCGGCCAAGAACCCGGCGATAGCTCCGACGACCAGGCCGGCTGCTGCGACACCGACAACGAGACTTTGTTTTCGCATGTCCTGATTCATGGCTATTCCTCCATTATTAGCTGCTCCCATTCAGATCGGCCCCGATCACCTGTTCGAGTTCCGCGAGTCGGTTCGCCCGTTCGACTAGCGTTCGGTAGTATTCAAGTTGAAATCCCCGCCAGGTCCGATCGGCATCCAAGAGATCCAGAAAGTTGGACTTCCCTGCCTGATAGCCGACCCGTGCAGCCTCCACGCCTTGTTCAGCTTGCGGCAACACGGTGGTCCGATACAGTACGGCCACTTCCCAACTGGCCCGAACCTTGGCCAGCAGATCGCGAATCTGAAAGCGAGTCATGTTTTCCAATGTGTGGAGGTTGGCGCGTGCTGCTGCGCTCGACGCGGCTGCTTCCTGAACCGCCGCGTCGTATTTCGGCTTGGTCCAAGGCGAGAACGGAATGCTCATCGCCATGTAGGCGCCGAATCCGTCGTTGGCTTGAAAGTTCTGGAAGCGCTGAAACGCCACGTTGAAGTCCGGATAGTATTGACGTTCAGCGAGAGCGCGAGTCTGTTCGTTTCGTTGCAGAGCAAGCTCAGCGGCTTTCAGCTCCGGTCTGGCGGTTGTCGCCACCCGATAGAGGTCTTCATGGTCCAGATCAAACCGTTCTTCATGCGGCGGTTGCGGAGATGCGAGTGGAAATCGTGGATCCCGATCCAGGAGAGTGTTCAGCATCGCTTGGGCAGTCTGCTGACGTTGTTCTAAGACGGGAAGTTTCTCGTGAAGCACGGTAAGCTCTACCTGGGCTTTGAGAACGTCGACCTGAGCTCCCTTGCCCGCACGGAACTTCGCGTTAGCAGTTTCAAAAAATTGCTTGAGCAGATTGATCTGTTCATGATGAATCTGGATCGCCTTGTGCGCGAGAAACAGATCGTAGTAAGTCTGCTTGAGGCGGGCGACCACCTCTCGTTCCTTCGCGCGCAGCGCCTGCTCGGTCATCTCGGCCGACCGACTCGCTATGTCGCCTTTCAAGGCCAGTTTGCCGGGGAACGGGAAACTCTGCGAAAGACTGAAAATGCTGTTCTGCGTCTGCGTGACGTTGAAGCTCTGCGGGAAATTCCACAATTGCACGGACAGGTTGGGATCCTCCAGCGACCGAGCCTGGGCAATCCGATTCGTGGCAGCCTCCCATTGCTTGCGTGCTGCAACGAGCTCTGGGTTTCTCGCTAGAGTTTCATGGATCAACTCCTGTAACGCCAAGGATGGTTGTGCAATCTGATCGACGGCGTAAGCGACATGATGTCCGCCTGTCGCGAAGAGCATGCTCAGGATTGATATCGTCAACAGCACATATCGAATTAAACGAGTCATCGGATGGTCCTCCTCAAGAGCTTTCCTGCCCACGACTGTCGCTGGCCTCGCCTGCTACAGAAGAAGCGATTGAATGAGCTTGGACAGAGCGCCTGGCAGATTACGCAATGATGAAACGGTAGAAGGAAGAACCGGGAAGATCAGATACGAAGCACTGTGCTTGCGAGAGACTCATGCGGAGGAGAACTCGATTCGAGAGATTGATAGGGGTAGAAGACACGTTGGAGTTGACAGCTCACAGTCGGAAGCGTCGGCAGAATATGGCCTACCGACCAATGATGCTCCATGTGCAACGAAGACGACTGCGAAGATTCCACACCCAGAGTTTTGAAGACATCGCATAACTGCCGAACCGGTTGCTCCTCTGGAGTTGAACAGCCGTTGGCCATCGAGGCATCGGTGGTCCCTGACAGCGGCAAGAGACAGGCGTACGCGTTGAAACTGAATGCCAGCAGGAACACTGCGATCGTCGCGGCGAGAAACGATCGGGAGTAATGAGAACTCAATCGCATAGGGTTAGTCTATCCCTCTGTCAACATACCCGTCAATCGTATTTCCGATACATGAGACCAGGTCCGGTAAGTAATGATTCTCTTAGAGAGAAGAGCAACTCATAGAGTTACTCGGCGTAACCGAAGCGCGTTTGCAATGACCGACACGGAACTGAACGTCATCGCGGCGCTCGCGATCATGGGGCTCAAGAGAACTCCAACGAACGGATAGAGGATGCCGGCTGCAATAGGCACCCCCAGCGCGTTGTAGACGAAGGCGAAGAAGAGATTTTGGCGAATATTGCGCATCGTGGCACGACTCAACCGCCGCGCACGAGCGATGGCCCGGAGGTCTCCCTTGACCAACGTGACCCCGGCGCTTTCCATCGCCACATCCGTTCCCGTCCCCATGGCAATTCCTACCTGCGCCTGAGCCAAGGCCGGCGCATCGTTGATACCGTCACCGGCCATCGCAACCACATGACCGTCGGCTTGAAGTCGTTTAATGACCGCCGCCTTTTGCTCCGGCAAAACCTCAGCCAGGACGTCGTCGATCTGAAACCGACGAGCCACAGACTCGGCTGTCGTCCGATTGTCGCCGGTCAGCATCACGAGCCGTAGCCCTTCGCGGTGCAACAAATCGATCGCCTCCGGCGTGGTGGACTTAACTGGATCAGCCACACCCAACAACCCGGCAGGCTTGCCGTCGATCGCCGCGAACATGACGGTTTGGCCCTCCTGCCTCAAGGGCTCAGCCTGGGCCACCAGCGGTGTCGTCTCAATACCCAACTCGTTAAGAAGCAGCACCGTACCAACGGCCATTGAACGCCCCCCAATCATGCCGGTGACGCCCTTCCCCGTAAGAGAACGAAAGTCCGCTACCTTCGATGGAAGAATTCCCCTGTCCCTGGCGCCGGATACGATGGCCGACGCCAACGGATGCTCGCTGGATTGCTCAAGCCCGGCAGCGAGTTGTAAGAGCTCGGTCTCCGTAACATGCGGCAGCGGAGCCACCGTCATCAGGCGAGGCTTGCCTTCCGTCAATGTCCCCGTCTTATCGACCACCAACACATCGACCTCGGCCAAGGTCTCCAGCGCCTCTGCATTACGAATCAGCACTCCCGCTGTCGCTCCTCGACCTGTCCCAACCATGATCGACATCGGGGTTGCAAGCCCCAATGCACAGGGGCAGGCGATGATCAATACGGCAACGGCGTTGAGCAGGGCATAGGCCATGCGCGGTTCTGGACCATAGAGTGCCCATATCACAAAGGTCACGGCGGCGACGAAGATGACGATCGGCACAAAGTACGCAGCAACGACGTCGGCCAGCCGTTGAATCGGAGCCCTGGTACGCTGCGCCTCACTGACCATGCGGACTATCTGCGCCAGCAGCGTCTCACGACCGACCCGCTCGGCCCGCATCACGAAACTGCCTGTCCCATTGACGGTGGCTCCCACCACTTTGTGACCTGGTTGCTTCTCCACGGGAATCGACTCGCCGGTCACCATCGATTCATCGACTGAGCTCGCTCCTTCCAATACCACCCCATCCACCGGAACCTTTTCACCCGGTCGAACGCGCAACTGATCGCCGACTTGAACCTGTTCCAACGGAAGATCTTCTTCGCGAGCATCACCGCGAATGATACGGGCTGTTTTCGGCGCGAGGCCTAACAACGCTTTGAGGGCACTGCTGGTTCTACTGCGAGCCCGAAGCTCCAGCACCTGCCCTAACAAGACAAGCGCGATGATGGCCACCGCCGGTTCAAAGTAGACGGCAAGCTCGCCGCCATGGACCCGAAACGAGTCAGGAAACAACCCGGGGACGAGCGTGGCGGCAACACTATAGAGATAGGCCGCACCGGTCCCGAGGCCGATGAGGGTGAACATATTGAGATGGCGGTTCACGAGTGAGGTCCAGGCCCGCTGAAAGAGCGGCCATCCGGTCCAGAGCACAACGGGCGTCGCCAGTAGGAACTGAAACCAGACCAAGACTCTTCCAGAAAAGAGTTGCTGCAATGGATGGCCCGGCAGCATTTCAGAAATCATCAACGCGAGAATGGGTGAACCGAGGGCCACACTCTGCCAGAACCGGTGAGTCATATCGACCAATTCCGGATTGGTTTCCTCCACCGTCACTGTGCGCGGCGCTAGCGCCATCCCACAAATCGGACAATTTCCGGGCTCGGCCTGCACGATCTCTGGATGCATAGGGCAGGTATATTCCGTGCAAGTGCTCGCTGCCGTCACATCAGCCGGCTCCAAGGCCATGCCACAGATGGGACAGGCCCCCGGCTTAGATTCGAGTACATCGGGATCCATCGGACAGACATACTTGACGGTTCCGCCGGCCGAAACAGGTGCCGGTTTCGGAACACGCTGTTCCGGCGGAGTGAGGTAATAGTCGGGATCGGCGCGGAATTTTTCCAAACACCGAGTGGCGCAGAAGTAATACTTCTTCCCCCGGTAGTCGTATGAACCGGCCGCCGTCGCAGGCTGGACCGTCATGCCGCACACAGGGTCGATCTCACCCTGTCTGACCGGCTGCATCATCGGCAGCGGCGTCCGTGGAGCAGGCATTGTGATCAGATTCATCGGCTTCTTGCTCAATGCGCGCTCGGGGTCAGCCCGAAATCGTTCCAGGCAGGACGTCCCACAGAAATAGTAGGTCGTGCCTTTGTAGTCATACCGACCCGCCGCTCTGGCCGGATCGACCGTCATGCCGCAGATGGGGTCGATTTCAGGCTTCACGTGAGTATGAGAAGGGTCCTGGATATTTGGAGTATTCTCGTTCATACGGTCATGTCCTGCATGCGGTCCTCCGCAACAGCCGCTCGATGATGCGTTGGTCATGAGTCAGCCTCCTTTCATTCTATCCGGTACTGGTCCGTATTGTCGCGTTCACAATTACAGACGGAAGATGTCGTCAAATATTACAGATCACCCGATTGACGGGAGGAACGATTTGAAAAACCCTCAAAAAACAGAAGGAAGCGGTGGAAGGTGTGTAAGATGATCGGATGGCTATCCGCAGGCGCAATTCAGACAGCCATGTCTGCTGCAGATCCCGCAAGCATCTTCCAAAGAAGCCCGTAAGGACTGACGGGCTCTGTGCAAACGAACCGTGAGATTGTTCCGCGAGATCTTGAGTGCTTTCGCGACCTGTTCCGGCGGTTCGCCATCAAGGTCGATGCGTTTGATGAGATCCGCATACTTCTCAGGAAGGTTCGGAAGAAGCCCATGAATGCAGGTACAAGCGGTAGCCTGTAGCTCGTCCAATGGCGGTTCCTGATGATTACCGGAAATGGTCAGTTCTTTGAGTAAGGCCTCATTCCGACGGGTCTCGGCTCCATGAGAACGATAATAATCGGCTACCGTATGGCGGAGAATGCGATAGAACCAGGCAAGCGCACTTTGCTTGTTATTCAAGGAATGAACGCGCTCGACCGCTTTGGTAAGGCTTTGTTGCAGGATATCGTCCACGACAACTTCCTCGCCGACTCGACGGCGAACAAACTGCCTGAAGGCGGACTCTTGCTCCAGAAGTCGTTGCATGACCTCGCTCGTTCTTCCCCCCTCCATCTTAACTCCTCATCCATTACTTCTTTGCGTCTGCTTCAAGGATGCTTCGGATGATGATCATGACATTCTCAGGCGTCATGTTCGCGCCGTCGACTTTGATGTTCCCGTCGAGTAAGAGCGAAGGCGTAGACGACACCTTGATACGCTCTCCCCAGCGACGCCCATCTTCGAACAGCTTGGCCGGCCTCCCACTCTCCATCCCTGCTTCGAATGCCGCGACGTTTAAGCCGGCCTCTTTGATCAACAACGAACGGATGGAACGATCGAACACGCCGTCAACCTTGTCCTTGTGAATGGTGCGGAACAAGATCGTCTTCATTTGATCGCCCTTTCCCATCAGCTTCGCTTGCTCATACATATCGAATACGGTTGGAAGTTTTCCTGGAATAACGGGGAATCCGACCATCGTAACGTCCACCTTGTTTCCGAACTCTTTCAGGAGGAGCGGCACCCCGGTTTCCTCAAAATGATGACAATGCGGACAGTAGAAGTCCGCGAACTCAACGACTTTCACCTTCCCCGGCTGATGGGTCGACAGCTCATCCTTGAGGATTTCGAACTTGCCCTTCAGCTCCGGCTTGGCCGCCTGTGCACTCACCGGCACGGTGAGCAGCCCGATCGTACCCATTACCAGAAGAGCCGCTTTCCACATCGACGTCATTCGACCATTCATTTCGTACTCCTTTCACAGGTAAATAACCGCTCCATTATAGCCGATAGAGAGCGGCCTTTCCCCTTTGATATAATCGAGCCATGCGCCTACTTCCTTGTGCAGTCCTCGCCTCAACATCCGTCATCCTCACAGGCTGCGCCATGATGGGGGATCAGGCCGAGACGTTATCCTCCGGTGCGCCGTCCATCAGTTATACCCAGGTAAAAGCGGCTGTGGAAACTTATAACGGACAGCCGATCTCATTCGGCGGAAAAGTGCTGGGAGCGCGTCGACTCAAAGAGGGAACCAGAATCGAAATACTCCAATTGCCGTTGACTGACTCCCTTCGTCCCACAGTGGACCTCAGTAAGTCTCAAGGTCGGTTCATGGCCCTCCAGAAGGAATTCCTCGACCCTGCGACGGTTCCGCCCGGCACGTTCGTAACGGTGACAGGAGAGGTGGCCGGTTCCATCACCTTGCCGCTTGATGAAACGGAATACACCTACCCACTGGTACGCATCAACAATCTGCGCGTGTGGGCCGAGGACGACGAGGAATCGCCACGCATCCGCCGGCCCATCGGCCCCTATTGGGGTCCTTACTGGTCACCGTACTGGCACTCTTGGCCCTACTATTGGTAAATCGCCGGGACTCACGGCACTGTGACGAGCGAGTCTCAAGTCCGACTCTTCATGCTCCTCTCACTCATCGCATCCATCACCGTAACGATCTCCAAGTATCCACCTTTACTCCCTTATCGCCCTCTCGGCATTTTCGTTGTTACGCCGGCGAACGACGGCATGACGTTCATGGCACATTGGACTTGGTACGCCTAATTGTATACAATTTTCAGATCCGGCACCCGTCAGAGAGGAAACCGGGGTGTCTGCCCACGCATGATGTGGCATCCACCTTGAACTATTTTCTCTGGAGCTCGGAGTTCTGAATGAAGGTGATGATTCGAAATGACCGAATGGCGGATGGAGAACCATCCGGCCTTAGTTCATCGATTGTCGCCACACTGAAGGAACAGATCATTCACTGGCAGTACCCGCCGGAGCATCGGCTGACCGAAGCAGATCTGTGTAAGACATTCCACGTGAGTCGGAGCCCGGTTCGGGAAGCGCTCCGTATACTGGCAACCGATGGATTCGTGAAAAAATTGCCGAATCGAGGCTATGCCGTCAAACAGTACAACCTCGGCGAAATCGAAGAACTCTATGAGGTTCGCTTGGCGCTGGAACTGTATACCGTCGAATGCTTGGCAAAGAGGGGTCCGCCCAACGCACATGATAGGGAAGACTTGGTTGCGCTGAAGAGGACATGGACCGGCCTGCTGAACGGATCTTCCAAGAAAGCCGAGGAACTCGCCAGACTCGATACTCTGTTTCACGAGACGCTCGCCCATGCCACGGGGAACAAGACGCTCTTGAGGCACCTTCGTACCATTAACGAACGGTTGATGCTTTTTCGCATGATCGATTTGGACAAGACGGATCGAGCCGAAAGCACATGCCGTCAACATTTGGAGATTCTGAAGCACATCGCAGCCAAGGATGCACGGAAGGCACGTGCCGCGATGCAGCGAAATATCGAAGAAGGGCGTATCAATGTCCATACCGCGATCAAGGATGCATTAGCCAAAGCCTACTCGATGAAAACCTAGTTGAACGCTCCGTAATTTCAGGGCGACGGGGACCCATCGTGCGCTTCCAGGCTCTTTCGGTCGGCATTCAGGTACCGCCCCATTCTTTCAGCGGAACCGTGCACAGCGTGTTCCGCCGGGCCTGCAACCTCTCGCTCAAACCCGGCGAGCTGCTGACCCTTCTTTTGTGCGAGCAAGACAATGTTCCGCACGGCATTCGCTTGAATGCCTCGTCTCAGCTTGTCTTCCCAGCCCTCGTCCGAGTCGGACAACCGGTCGCTTCCCGCGGAGGAATACTCCGCATCGACGGCGATAAACTCTCGGTAGACCTGCGAACCGCACGTCTCTGGCACATCGAACTCAGAAAATTACACATCGATCTCCGTCAGAGCAGCCAATCTCAGGCCTGGGCGGTTGCTTGGGCTGAATTGCAAACGCATCACCGTCGAAACGGCATCTCACGACTCTTTTCTCCATCTGAGGCGTCGTTCCCCGCTTCAGCAGACTCATCAGTTCTTCTGCAACAGGTCACTCGCGCCATCTCTACTCTCTTGCGAGCGACGAGGAACTGTCGGTCAGAAGATGCCGGAACCGCCGGCAGCCTCCTGGTCGGACTGGGACCAGGCTTGACTCCATCGGGCGATGATTTTCTCGTGGGATACTTGGCCGGATTATGGTGCACGGCTGTGGACAACCCATCTCGGATGCGGTTTCTGACGGCTTTAGGCTCCGAACTGTCCGACGCAGCATGTCACACCAATGAGATCAGCGGTGCCTATCTCAGATCCGCGGCCAACGGTCATGTCTCAGAACCGATCGCAATATTGGCGCAGCAGCTGAGCCAAGCGGACACGATGAGCAGCGTCAGGGCGGCCGCGCAAGCCGCTCTACAAGTCGGCCATACATCCGGCAGCGATGGCGTGTTAGGGATGTTGTTGGGCTGTCTTGCTTGGCAGGCTTTATCTCCTCATCTGATTTTCAGCGACCTGCTTCGTTCGTCTGTTCTCCGCAATTCAACGGCCCAACTATGAAACCAGAATCGAAAGATGCAAGAGGTGAGGAGATGATGTCCGTTCCTGGAACTGATTCTATCTATGACTCGAACCCTGGTTTTGACCTTGACTTGGTATACAATATTGTGTTCAATTTGATGGTCTGAATCTCGGACCGTAAGTCGGCAGTACTTTCCGGCCGTTCGTTCGTTATTTTCTTAGACGAGGCGCCACGCGACAGAATTTGACGTTCGCCACATAAGCCATCGGTAAGAGGGCCGGCAACATGGCCAGGGCGACAAAAATCATCCGGAATTTTTACCGTGATTCCGTCTCGTTGATGCAGCTGTCCTCCACGTTTGGCAAGCTGCCCGGCGTGGAACAAGCATCGGCCGTGATGGCCTCCGCCAATAACATCAGCCTCCTCCAAGAGGCCGGCTTGCTGACCGAGCCGGTTGAAGCCTCTGCCAACGATCTCCTGATTGCTCTTCAAGGAGAAGCCGATGCCCTGGAATCGGCACTCGCCGAGGCAGAATCCTCGCTGAAGCAACCTTCCGCTTCGTCGACCGCCAATGAACAATCACGGGGCATTTCTCCCCGCAGCATCGAGATGGGACTTGCGAACCTCGTGGGCGCCAACCTTGCCTTGATCTCCACGCCGGGCGAGTACGCTGCGGCGGAGGCTTTCAAGGCATTGCGGCTCGGCCTCAATGTCATGCTCTTCAGCGACAACGTTGATCTCAAGGACGAGATCGCGCTCAAACGGTTTGCCCAGGAGCGTGACCTCATCGTCATGGGCCCGGATTGCGGAACCGCCATTATCAATGGCATCCCTCTCGCCTTTGCCAACATCGTCCGGCGCGGAACCATCGGTGTCGTCGGCGCATCCGGCACCGGCCTCCAACAGGTGACCTGCCTGATCGATCGATGGGGCGGCGGCATCTCGCAAGCGATCGGAACGGGTGGACACGATCTGCACCGCGATGTCGGCGGTATTTCCATGCTGCAGGGCCTCAAGGCGCTGGCGGCTGACCCCTGCACCTCTGTGATTGTGCTCATTTCCAAACCTCCATCGCCGGAAGTAGCCGGCAAGGTACTGGAGACGGCCAGTAGCGCGGGGAAGGCGGTGGTCGTTAATTTTCTTGGCGCCGATCCCGATCGGGTGAGACGCGAAAATATTTATCCCGCCGTGACGCTGGAGGATGCGTCAGCCGCAGCGGTGGCGCTTGCCGACGGCAGAACTCCTGAAGCCAGGACAACACGTGTGACCTCTCCCTCCATCACGCCTCTTGTTTCGGGGCAGCAATACGTGCGGGGTCTCTATAGCGGCGGCACGTTTTGCTACGAGGCTTCGCTCCTCCTGAAGAAAGAACTAGGGCAGATCAATTCCAATACTCCGGTGGAGCCAGGGGATCGTTTGAGCGATGTCTGGACCAGTCGAAAGCACACCGTCATTGACCTGGGCGACGATCTCTTCACTCGTGGGCGCCCCCATCCCATGATCGACCACCGGCTCCGAAATGAGCGACTGATCAAGGAAGCCAGTGATCCCGAGGTGGCGGTGATCCTGCTGGACGTGGTCCTCGGCTACGGATCTCACCCAGATCCCGCCGCTGAGCTAGTCCCGGCAATTCAGAACGCGCGCGATCTTGCCGCCAAAGCAGGCAGGCGCCTGGCCGTCGTGGGATTCGTCTGCGGCACAGCAGCGGACCCTCAGAATCTGTCCAAGCAGGAAACGGCTCTTCGAGATGTCGGGGTAATCCTTGCGGAGAGCAACGCTCAGGCTGTGCGCATGGCTGCCTCTGTGGCTCTGGAGGCTGGCGTCGGAGGACGATCGTGATACAGGCCCTGTTTCAGGAAAAGCTCCAGGTTTTGAATATCGGCCTGTCTTCCTTTGTCGATTCAATCACGAGGACTGGCGGCTCTGTGCTTCAGATTGAATGGGCCCCACCCGCTGAGGGGCAGCCGGAGGTCGGTCGTGCCTTGGCCCGGTTAGTCAACCTGCTCTCCGTTGAAACCGCCAACCAAACGGCGTTCGATGCCTATCAATCAGCTCAGCCGGTTCTCAGTGGTGTCGGCATCGCGGGGAAGGCTCTCCCAAACATGGGAGAGCGCATGATCCTGCACGGCGGTCCTCCTATCCACTGGAAAGACATGTGCGGCCCCATGAAGGGAGCCATCATCGGAGCTATTCTCTATGAAGGTTGGGCGGAGAATCTCGCCAAAGCGGAGGCCATGGCATCCGGCGGTGACGTCGCCTTCGAACCTTGCCACCACCATAATGCCGTTGGACCGATGGCCGGAATCATCAGCCCATCCATGCCGGTTTGGATGGTGACCAATACGACCGACGGAAATCAGGCGTTCTGCAACTTCAACGAAGGCCTCGGCAAGGCGCTCAGGTTCGGCGCGAATGGTCCGGACGTGATCACCCGTCTCAAATGGATGGGACAGATACTCGCCCCAGCCTTGCGAGCCGGTGTCGAGGTCCTAGGCGGGGTAGACCTCAAGCCCATGATGGCGCAGGCCCTCCACATGGGCGATGAAGTACATAATCGTAACGCCGCCGCCTCCGCTCTGTTCCTGAAACGCCTCATTTCAGCGTTGTTGAAGACACGCACCCCGTCTGCCGACGTTGCGGCGGTCGTGGATTTCATCGCCGGCAACGACCACTTCTTCTTAAATCTGTCCATGGCAGCATGCAAAGCGATGCTCGACGCAGCTCATGGCATTCCAGGCAGCAGCATGGTCACCGCCATGGCTCGTAACGGAGTCGAGTTCGGTATTCGTGTCAGCGGCACTGGTAATACGTGGTTTACAGCTCCGGCTCCGATCGTTCACGGACTCTTCTTTCCCGGCTACACCACGGCCGACGCAGCGCCTGATTTGGGAGACAGCGCCATCACTGAAACCGCGGGTGTCGGCGGTTTCGCCATGGCTGCGTCTCCGGCCATCGTCAAGTTCGTCGGCGGCACGCCGCAGGACGCGATCGACAACACCCTTGCCATGACGCATATCACCGTTGGCCGCAACAACGCCTTCACGTTGCCGGCGCTGAACTTTGCCGGATCGCCGGCCGGCATTGATATCCGGAAGGTCGTCGATACCGGTATTCAACCGATCATCAATACAGGCATTGCCCATCGGGAGGCTGGAATAGGCCAGATCGGCGCCGGCATTACGCGCGCACCCTTGGCCTGTTTTACGCAGGCAGTGTCCGCGCTCGCGCACTCAATAGGCGACAGTCAGTGAACGGGAGGTATAGCCGATGAGCCCCACGAACAAACTTGCCGTCGTGGCAGTCGGTGGGAACGCCTTGATCCGTGACAAGCAACATGAATCGATTCCCGATCAAAGTCGAGAGGCTGCCATTACGACACATCATATCGCGGAGATGATCGCCGCCGGATGGAATGTCGTGATCACCCACGGGACAGGCCCGCAAGTTGGCTTCATCATGCGCCGTTCCGAACTGGCCCTTGAGGAAGTCCCTCCCGTGCCGATGGACTATGCCGATGCGGACTTGCAGGGCGGCATCGGGTACATGTTTCTGAAAGCCCTGCACAACGAATTCCGCAAGCAGAAGATCGATCGGAAGGCCGTTGCTCTCGTGACCCAGACCTTGGTGGATCGCAATGACCCGGCCTTTGCCGATCCCTCCAAACCCATCGGATCTCATATGGATGAAGAGACGGCGAAGCGGCTCGCTCGGCGCCAGGGCTGGATCGTCAAGGAAGACGCCGGTCGAGGATGGAGACGGGTGGTTCCCTCTCCGCTTCCAAAGACCATCATGGAACTCGCAGCCATCAAGTCCTTAGCTCAAGCCGGGTTCGTGGTCATTGCTTGTGGAGGTGGAGGCATCCCCGTCATGGAGGATGAACAAGGAAACCTGAACGGCGTGGAAGCCGTCATCGACAAGGACTTGGCGTCAAGTCTGTTGGCTCGTGGCATCGGCGCCGACCTGCTGATGGTTTCGACCGGCGTGGAAAAAGTGGCGATCAATTTCAACAAACCTACTCGGCAATGGCTGGATCGTATGACGGTCGCAGAAGCGAAGAAGCACTATGCAGACAATCAATTCGACAAGGGGAGCATGGGGCCGAAAATTCAGGCGGTGATCGAATTCCTAGAAGGAGGTGGACAGACCGGATTGATCACCAACCCCGAGAATATCGGTCGCGCTCTGGCCGGCGAAACGGGAACGTTCATCGTGAAATAACGTGTACTGCCGTACACATTTCACCCGTAGGGAGGAGATATGTCCGAATCACGCAAATTGACGAGACGCCAAGTGCTGAAGGGGACTGCAGCTACCGGGGCGCTGAGTATGTTGGGCAACTTGGAGTGGATCGGCCAAGCCTGGGGCGCATCGGACAAGGTCAAGATGGGGTTCATCTTTGTGGGTCCACGGGACGACTACGGATACAATCAGGCGCATTTCGAGGGTAAATCAGCAGTGGCCAAGCTCGGCTGGGTGAAGGCCTTCGATGAAGAAAAAGTGCCGGAGACCATCGAGGTCCAAAAAACCATGGAGAGTATGGTCAAGCTGGATGGAGCCCAGGTGCTCTTCCCTACCTCCTTCGGCTATTTTGATCCCCATATTCTCAAGGTCGCGCCCCAGCTCCCCAACATCCTCTTTTTGCATTGTGGGGGGCTCTATCAAGACGGCAAACACCCCAAGAACGTCGGAAGTTACTTTGGCTATATCGATGAGTCTCAATATATCGCCGGCATTGTGGCAGGCGGGATGAGCAAGAGCGGGAAGCTGGGATTTGTGGCGGCGAAACCTATTCCGCAAGTCTTACGCAATATCAACAACTATACCCTCGGCGCCCGCAGTATCAAGCCAAACACGACGGTCCATGTGATCTTCACGGGAGACTGGTCGTTGCCGGTCCGTGAAGCGGAAGCGACGAACAGCTTGGTCGACCAAGGCATCGATGTCATCACCTGCCATGTCGATAGTCCCAAAGTCGTCGTCACGACTGCTGAAAAGCGCGGTGTCTACTGCACCGGATATCACTGCGATCAATCGAAGCTTGCCCCTAAAGGGTATCTCACGGGAGCAGAATGGAATTGGGCCAAGGTTTATATGGATTATGCCGAAATGATTCGAAAAGGGCAGACCGTTCCTCATCTTGTGCGCGGCGGGCTGAAGGAAGGCCTCGTCAAGGTATCGAATTATAACCAGGTGGTCACGGAAGCCGTTCGCAAACAAGCCGACGCAGCCAAAGACAAATTCATGAGCGGAGGGATGGTCGTGTATAAAGGCCCGATCAAAGATAATACCGGCCGTGTCGTCATAGCCGCCGGCAAAGAGCATGTCCAGACTGATATCTGGCTGGAAAGCATGGATTGGCTGGTCGAGGGAGTCATCGGTTCAACGAAGTCATGAGTATAGCCGTGCCGCAGACGCTGAACAAAGCGCTGGAACCGTTCCTCATCATCGTCGGATCTCTGACGGTTTCTATGGTGTTGTTCGGAGTCTTCGTGGCTTCGGCCGGAGCGGATCCATTCGAGGTCTATCAGACGATGTATCGCGCCGCCTTCGGCACGTCATTTTCGTGGCAAAACACCCTGATCCGTGCCGCGCCGTTGATGCTGACGGCGCTCTGCACCGCACTGCCCAGCTATCTCGGCTTGATCATTATTGGAGGCGAAGGCGCCGTCGTCATGGGCGGCCTCTTCGCGGCTCTCGCCGCTCTTACCATACCCACCGCTCCTCCCATGGTCGTGCTGATTACTATGGCGTTCGTCGGCATGGTGGCAGGAGGTCTGTGGCTCACCATAGGAGGAGCGTTGCGCCATTATCGCGCCGTCAATGAAACTATCAGCAGTCTGCTGCTGAACTATATCGCTATTGCGTTGTTGAACCACCTCGTCACCAGCACCTTCCGCGATCCGGAAAGCCTCAACCATCCGTCAACGCATCATATCGGCGAAGCGAACATGATCGGCCTCATTCCCGGCACCGATCTCCACTGGGGGTTGGTGTTCGGCATTGTGGCTTGTGTCATCGCATGGTTTCTCATGCATCACACGGTGTTCGGTTTTGCCTCTCAGATTGCAGGAGGCAATGTGCGAGCGGCCCAGATCGCCGGACTGCCGGTGGGGCGGTTGATTCTTATCGTGTGCTTCGTGGCAGGGGCCGCCGGAGGGCTGGCCGGCATGGTGGAGGTCGCGGCCATCCACGGAAGGGCCAACGACACCCTCAATGCCAATTATGGGTATGCCGGCATTCTCGTGGCCTTTGTGGCGCGCAATAATCCATTGGCCATCATTCCCGTTGCGGTATTGCTGGGAGGCATCCGAGCAAGCAGCGGACTGCTGCAGCGGACCCATGAGCTACCCGATGCAACCGTGCTCGTGATGCAGGGGATTATTTTCCTTGTCATTCTGTTCAGCGAAACCCTGTATGGTCGGTTTTCGAGATTGCAGAAACAAGGAGCGTCCTGATGGAGGCCGGATGGTGGGGCGTGCTCATCGCCGTGCTGGGCGGAGCCATTCGAATCGGCACGCCGTTTCTTTTTGTCTCGCTGGGCGAGTGCTTGACTGAGAAGAGCGGTCGTATCAATTTGGGGCTGGAAGGCACGTTGGTCATGGGCGCGATGACCGGATACGCCGTCTCGCTGCATAGTGGGTCTCCATGGCTGGGAGTGGTATGCGCCGGATTAGCCGGTATGGTCCTCGGCGCGTTGCATAGCTGGCTCTGCAGCTTCCAACGGGTCAACGATATCGCGGTGGGGATCGCGATGATGCTGTTCGGCACCGGGTTGGCATTCTTCCTGGGAAAGCCGTACATCCAGCCCTCCGCCCCTCGCCTGCCGTCGATCGATCTCGGAGCATGGAGCGAGATCCCCCAACTCCAGGCAGCCCTCCAGATCAACGCGTTGTTCTTAGTGGGAATCGTTGTGGCTATTGCGCTCGCGTGGATGTTGAAGAACACGGCATGGGGATTAAAAGTACGAGTCGTCGGCGAAAGCGCGGATGCGGCGCGTGCCCTCGGATTGCCGGTCGATCGCATTCGAATCCTCAGTACGGCTCAAGGAGGATTCTTGGCAGGGATCGGCGGGTCATATCTCTCGCTCTACTACCCATTCAATTGGAGTGAAGGCCTGTCGAGCGGACAGGGGCTGATGGCAGTGGCCTTGGTGATCTTCGCTCGTTGGCAGCCGGTGGGGTGTCTCTGGGTGTCGCTGTTGTGGGGAGGGGCGGCCGCGTTGGGGCCATCCTTGCAATCGGTGGGGATCACGGGCGGATACTACATCTTCAACGCGATCCCCTACATCATGACCTTGGCGGTGATGATCATCACCTGCTCTCCTCGGCGCACGCTGGTGGGAGTACCGCATGAGCTGACCGTGAGTCGTTAGAAGATTTGGGATGAATCGGGAACATTAACCGGAGTTTCATAAGAGGTGAGCCATGAGTCGATACGTCGTGTCCGACCCCTATCCCTATCCCTATAACGGTGATCTTCGGCCGGACAATACCGTCTTTCTGATCATTGATATGCAAACCGATTTTTGCGGCAAAGGCGGCTATGTCGACAAGATGGGCTATGACATTTCTCTCACTCGCGCGCCGATCGCGCATATCCTCAAAGTGCTGTCGAAAGCCCGAACCATCGGCATGCATGTTTTCCACACCAGGGAAGGCCATCGGCCGGACTTGGCGGATCTCCCGGATAACAAACGGTGGCGCAGTCGGAGAATCGGAGCCGGCATCGGAGATCCCGGCCCTTGTGGAAAAATTCTGGTTCGAGGAGAGCCTGGATGGGAGATCATTCCTGAACTCACTCCGAAACCAGGCGAACCGGTCATCGATAAACCAGGGAAAGGCTCCTTCTGGGCGACCGATCTGGAAATGTTGTTGCGGCTCCGTGGCATCCAGAATGTGATCTTGGCAGGAATCACCACCGATGTCTGTGTCCATACCACCATGCGGGAAGCCAACGATCGAGGCTTCGAATGTCTCCTGCTGGAAGACTGTTGCGGGGCAACCGATTACACGAACCATCAGGCCGCTCTCAAGATGGTCAAGATGCAAGGCGGTGTGTTCGGCGCCGTAGCAAAATCGGACGCCTTGCTGGAAGCACTATCATGACCAACGGAGTTCCTCCGGATTTGCAAGCGTTGGGGATTACCAAACGCTTCGGACCGCTCACGGCTTTGAAGGACGTGAATTTTCAACTGCGCTCCGCTCAGTTCCATGCACTGCTCGGTGAAAACGGCGCTGGCAAGAGCACCCTGGTCAAATGCATCATGGGGTATTACCACCCCGACGAGGGGACAATTTTGTTGAATCAGGAACAGGCCACGATCCGTAGCCCGCGCGACGCACAGACCTTCGGCATCGGGATGGTCTACCAGCAATTTACGCTGATCCCTAACATGACGGTGCTGGAGAACCTGGTCATCTCAAAGGCTAAATTGGCCCCCCTCATCGATTGGCAGAAAGAAGAGCGTCAATTGGCAGAGTTCATGGAGAAGATGCCGTTCAAGGTGTCGCTCACCGCTCGTGTCAGTTCGCTGGCCGCGGGTGAAAAACAAAAAGTGGAAATTCTCAAGCAACTTGCGCTGCAAAACCGAATCCTCATTCTGGACGAACCGACTTCGGTTCTGACCCCGCAAGAAGCCGACGAAATGCTGGGGCACCTCAGAGCCATGACGCTGACGCAACAATTGAGCGTCTTGATCATTACGCACAAACTGCGGGAAGTTGAGGCCTTCGCGGACGAAGTGACGGTGTTGCGCAAGGGGCAATTCGTGGGATCGGGGAAAGTCTCAGAGCTGACTGTCTCGCAGATGGCGGAGATGATGGTAGGGTCTGCGGTCACAGCAAAACCGAAGCAACGACACGTGCAGTCGACCAAAGTCCCCAAGCTGGTCCTGCACGATATCCGCGTCAAGGATGAGAGCAGCGTGGAAGTCGTGCGAGGGCTGCACCTCACCATCCATGAAGGCGAGATCGTCGGGGTGGCCGGCGTATCAGGCAACGGACAACGAGAACTGGTCGAAGTGCTGGCTGGGCAGCGCCAGGCCACTGCGGGCACGATTCGCGTGCATGATCAGCCCTACCAACCGACCCGGCAGAAGATCATGAGACACAAGATGTTCTGCCTCCCCGAAGAACCGCTCCAGAACACGTGTGTCGGGCGGATGAGCGTGGCGGAGAACCTGGCATTTCGCAATTTTGATGTCGAACCTCACGCGGTGGGCGGGTGGCTCATCAGCCGCCCCGCGCTGCGCCGCAGCGCCTACGACCTGATTGAACGCTACAATATCAAACCGCCGTATCCCGATACGCCCATTCAGTCGCTTTCCGGAGGCAATGTACAGCGCGCGGTCTTGGCACGCGAGCTGTCGGCGGATGTCGAGATTCTGATCATCGCCAACCCCTGTTTCGGACTGGACTTTCTGGCCATGGAGGAGATTCGCCTGCAGATCGTCGCCGCGCGCAATCGCGGGACGGCGGTGCTTTTGGTCAGCGAAGACCTTGATGAGATCCTAGAACTATCCGACCGCACGGTGGTGATGTTCAACGGCCAATTCGTCTATGAAACCATGTCGTCCGATGCCGACCTGAGGATCATTGGACGGCACATGACAGGACATGCAACATGAACACCGTACCGGCCTCCCCTTATCCTTATCCTTTGCCGGCGAAAGACTCGGGCAATCGAGTGGCCTTGGTGATCATCGATATGCAGCGCGACTTTGTTGAGCCGGGCGGCTTCGGCGACGTGCTGGGTAATAAGGTTGAACACTTGCAAAAGATCGTGCCGACTGTCTCAAAACTCCTCAAGACGTTTCGAGAGTTGAGATTGCCCGTGATTCATACACGAGAAGGCCATCGCCCCGATCTGTCGGATTGCCCACCGGCTAAGAGACGGCGCGGTGATTCCGCACTCCGCATCGGCGACCCAGGCCCCATGGGACGCATTCTGGTATTGGGCGAACCGGGAAACGATATCGTCCCGGAGCTTCGTCCCGAGGAAGGCGAACTCGTTATCGACAAGCCGGGCAAGGGAGCATTCTATGCGACTACGTTAGAGGAGTGCCTCAAACAGCTCGGCATCACCCATCTGGTATTTACAGGAGTCACCACTGAGGTCTGTGTGCAAACCAGCATGAGAGAGGCCAACGACCGAGGGTATGACTGCCTCCTGGTCGAGGACGGAACCGAAAGCTATTTCCCCGAGTTTAAACAGGTCACAGTCCGCATGATCCAATCGCAGGGCGGCATTGTCGGCTGGGTGACGACAGCCGATCGTCTCATTGCATCGCTTCGGCAGACCTACGCAGGTATCGCACATGAACCAGAGTGACGTGCTGCTCGCGGTCAACGGCACGCTGATGCGAGGACTCGAGCTCAACCCCAACATGGTGGCCGCCAAGGCAACGTTCGTCCGTGAGACGATGACCGAGCCCACATATCGTCTCTGGACGATCGACGATGAACATCCTGCGATGTTGCGTGTCACCGATGGGACAGGCGTCAAGGTGGCGGTGGAAGTCTGGTCAGTGCCCGCTGAAGGGTTGGCTGGGATCCTGCTGAATGAACCCCCCGGTCTGTGTATCGGAAAGGTGCGTCTGGATGATGGAACCGTCGTCTTAGGTGTGTTAGGCGAGCCTGCGCTTGTTGAAAAGCATCGAGAGATTACGGAGTACGGAGGCTGGCGCAGCTATGTGGCGACACGCTCCCAGCGTTAACTGTGTTGTTCGCCCCATCATCCGGACACAGCGCATAAGCCAACTTAAGGATCTAATTAGCCAGGCTATACACGATCGGAAGGCTCACGACGATTTGGGGCTTCCCGATGGCATGCTCCATATGGAGGGGGCACGCGAGTTTCACCGCTTCGATCGCCGCCGCGTCGAGTATGCTGTGTCCTGAACTTTTTTGGACCGATACGTCGGCCAGGTACCCATCGGACCGAATGACGGCTTTGAGTATCACTTTTCCTTCTTGGCCGTTCAGACGAGCCGAATTCGGGTAGCGTTTGAGTTCCGCCACCCGACGCCAAAGCGACTCCGCCAACCACCGGTTATCCGATCGAGCTTCATGACCCGGCGCTGGAGCCTCGTTCACTGTACTATCCTGAGACGAAGCCTGTGCAGGAACCGCTTGAGACATCAAGGGGGAAGCCGATGCGATCACAGCCGGCTCCTGCTGAACCGGTTGAGATTCGGCCGGTTCTGGCAAGGCGGCAACCGCGACAGACTCTTTCGCCTCTGCGGCCTGTACAGATTTTGTCTCCATTTCGACCATCCGCTGCTCGATCGGCTCCTCCCGTGGCTGCGGAGCCTTCACCTTCTGCTCGATCGGTTGCACCGTTTCGACAGTCGGTTGCGGTGGCAGGATTTTCTGCTCAATCGGTGTAATGGTCCGGTGTGATGAAAGGGCTTTCTTGACCGGCGGTTGCTCCGGTGCCATGGCCGACTTGACCGACTCAGAGTTAGAATCGAGCCTCGCCTCCTCTACCAAGGCAACATCCCACTGGAACAGCTCTTTCTGCAAGACTGGGTTGACCTGGACGACAAATGCGAGCGCCAGGCCAACCACTACGCCATGGAGAGCCAGCGATAGACCCCAGGCAGAAAAAAAGAATCTATTGTCCTCCGTCGATGTCATGTTTCCTTATAGCCGTTCATGCGTAGTTAAACACAACCCTCACCATTCCTTCGACTAAAAAAGTTCGGGGCGGAGGCCAAGGGAGGTATACCTCCACCCCGCGCTGGTCCGAGCCGGAGGGAGCCTGCTCGGACGAAACACAACCCTCAAATCATCCAACGCTTCACGTTACGGCTGACGGGCGATCCACCGAATGTCCGATGGACCACCCGCTCCGCGCGTGAGCTAATTGCTCGCCTGGTTGCCGGCCGCAGCAGCGCCAGACTGGTACACCATCACTGCTCCAGGATCAGTCCCAACAGTCACGGTTTCTTTGACCGCATTATCGGTTGCATTGATGATGGATACCGAACCAGGGACACCACGGTTAGACACAACGATGTACTTGGCTTCCCCCGCTCCCTGAACCAACACATCCATGCTATGCCGCCCTGTTTGGAGCAGCGGAATTTCCCCGTTAGGAAGGAGGGTCAGAGCCGGAGTCGCTGCGTTGAGAGTCGATGCATCAAACGCAAAGAGGCGATCTTTCTTCGTCACAGTCGCTTCAGTCGAATTACCGACCAAGAAGTAAAATCGCTTTCCATCAGGAGAGAACTTGAAGGACGACCCCCCTGTGAGAAATGCTCCGTTCGATGCCCCATCCAGTTCCGGAGTGGTCAAGTTTGCTATAGTCGGCGTCGTGACACTGAGATCGATAATCCCAAGCTTAATCGCCTGCGGCTGCGGAGCCTTTGTCTCGCCACGCAGCAGGAGATATCTCCCGTCCGGTGAAATTCCGTACCCTGTATAGGGTGTACTGGCAAGATCCCACTTATTAGTTACGTTATATGGAGGATTTGGATCGATTTCGGCAATTTCGTGATATCCCTCCTGGATGCTATAGACTTTCTTCGTGAAGTTCGACCAACGAATGCCGTGGGGCCCCGCATTGTTCGGCGTAAACGGCGTTGTCCCCGTCACATTTTCAGGATTGCAGGTGGCCGGTGATGGCAATCCAGCTTCCTTAGTTGTGTTACATAGATCAATACGGTGGGTCATCTGAAGATAGGTCGCCGAGGACTCCTCGTCGTCGATCACGGCAATCTCGCCGCTGATTTCGCTTGAAACGAAGGCCCGCTTTGGAATTCCAGTTCCGGACGAAAACGCGGTTACATGGTGTCCAGCAGCCAACACACACACCGTTTTCTCAACAGAGGGTGATGTCCCCCCCGGTCCTAGGTGAGAGTTATGAATAATCGTCACCGAACCACCTACCACAGCACCGCCTGGGCGAGCTGGATTATTGCAATTGATCAAATCCTCACCTGGTGTCGTCGATCCAGGGGTGTTGTCGCCGTCATTCATCGTCCATATGACTTCTCCATTATTTGTATCGCGGTAGATATGGACCGGTCGCGTACCGGCGGGCAGATTTACCCCATGCACCGGAGTTGCTGCCGTCAAGGGATCGATAGTGGCCACTTTGTTAGCGGCCGTGAGATTCACAAAAACCCAATTTCCCTCTGAAAACTGCATATCTCCCAAGGCGACATTCTCGAATTCCGCTGCGGAAATCGTATTAACCACTACGTTGCCGGAATCTCCCCGCAACCCAACACTGGTCAGCGTCTTATCGCCCGTATTATTTACGAATGCCAACGGGCCGCTGAAACCGGCGCTGCCTCCTGGGGCCGGTACTCCTACCGTCGGGGTGGATTCTCCTGCGCTGCATGCGGCGAGGCTGATCAGCGAGAGCCCTAACGCGCCCGTTGTAATACGAGATACATTGCTTCGTCTGTTCATGACCTTCATGGACCGTTCCTTCCTCATTAATTGTCGCTCTCATACCGGGGAGCGCTGCCGGTTTCCTGATCTGATATGACTTAGACGCCACTCGCAACAGACGGCGGCCCTCGTGGAACAATCTCTGCACGAAACACCGGGGCATGCAAAACAACGGCGCCGAAATTCCAAACATACCCTGCAGGAATAGAGGCCGATGCTCTGTCCCGCCCAGTGGATGCCTGGTCACCGATTCCTTGACAGTGCCAGGCGCAATGACTATGGCCATGTTGCTGACTCTGCGTTTGTCCCTGCGGACAATGCGGTGTAGCCCTTTGATACCCCAGACTCCCTTGTGCAGCAGACAGAGAACCGGCAAGCCAGAGAACGGCGCAGCAACCCGTTAGCACACGAGCGAACGACGCTCTGCGCATTGCACTCCATATTCGTGGTCTGTGGCCCATCATCGTCCCACTACCGTCTATCCTGTTCTATGACGATCCACCAAACAGTTGGAACGACTTGGTCATTCCAAAGATGTAACTGATCTGTTGCTCCAGATTGCCGTTGAAGTCCCGATGGATCGGGATTTGGGCAATGAAATAGAACGAGGCAAAGTTAAACGCATTCACCATAATTCCTGGCGAATACGCGGCATAGGTTGAGCCTGTCGTGGGCACAGCCCGAAACTTGATCACTGGATCGAGCAAGATCGATGAGCCGGTCCCTGGATTAAACTGAAAGAGCGCCGCATCCATGGCATCGTTCTGCATCCATCTGAAGTTAAACTGCTGCATCAGCACCAACCAGGGAGCCTGTTCGAGCGGGACGATATTGGCCCCCAGACTCACGTTGACTTCATCGCCGAACTGATATCCATCGCTGTTCTTGAACGTATGCCGATAGCTTGCCGAGGCAAACTGATTCAGCCGATGAGGAATCAGCTCATATGTCTGATAGATCATCGGGACAATCCCGAAGTTGCCCCGACCGATTTGCAGTGTCGATTCGGCCAAGATGTTTCCCTGGGCAAACCGACCATAGCTGCCCGTCGGAAAATCGACACCCACCCCCAACACGACCATACTTCTCAAGGTGGGCAACACGTTGTACTTCAGCGTCGCGCGAATATCGCCGAGCCCTCTCTCGCTGTAGGGCACCGGTGTAAGGCCTCCGATCTGTGCATTCGATTCCACGTGTTTGTAGGGAATCGCCACTTGTATGCCCAAGCGCTCAGTCAGGCCGTAGTTCAAATCCAGGGTCGCGGTGCGTGTCGTGGTCTCGATGCTGTTCACGTTCAAATTCGCCAAGGTAAGAGACCGCTCGCCCTGATTGGCAAAGGGGATACGTCCGCCATCGCCTGGAGCTGCTTCCATCGGCGTGTAGTTGTAGATGGCGTTGACGGTCAACAGACCTTTCATCGGCACTTGTTGTTGAGACCCGATCACGACAAAGCAACTGACCGAGCCGCAAGAGGCCTGCGCAGCGGATGACCAGAACATCGAAACCACCATTCCAATCACACCACCAATCGCGATGATAGAAGACCAAATCGTGCGAACCATGATTCCAAACTCTTTCTGTTTTTGTGACACGACGGAACCCGCACATCGGGTCCTGCCGCGAGACACGGTTGTTAAGAACACGCCTACCGACTGTGGGTGCTAGACGAGAAAGCGAGGAGGCCCTCGGAAGAAGTACGGGAGCGAGACCACACTGAGGACGACGTCAAAGGAAGGAATGCTGATCCACTCAAGGAGCTGAGGTTTTGATGTTAATTGAACGACGGACGACTCGATCCCAACACCACCCGCACACAACCATGCGCAGATACCGGATGAGTGAGTACCAGCCTGGTGGTCGGCATGATGCTCCGCATGGCCGACACTGGGAGCAGCCATGAAGCCGTTCACCAGTATGATGCAGAACAACAAGGCCCAAATAAATGCCGATCGTTTCACGTCACCCGTTCTCTTTCACTGTAAAGACGCAGCTTTCATCGATTCCGGTTTCTGGATACGCGCCACCGTATCGAGAATCACCTGCTCGGTCAGGAGACCGCCTTTGATGTATTCTTGGACGACTCCCCTCTCATCGATGAACACGCTGACCGGCAAACCGAAGACCCCAAATTGGTTCGCGATCTTATTATCGCGATCCATGAGTACCGGGAACGTATGACCATGCTGCTTGATGTGCTCACGCACTTTGGACTCGTCTTCCAATTCATTGATCGCCAGTACCACGAATCCCTTTTCACGCAGCTTGTCGTAGGTGGCTTGCATCGCCGGCATCTCCGTCGTACAAGGCTTGCACCAGGTGGCCCAGAAATTCACCAGCACGACTTTGCCTCGATAGTGACTGAGTCGCTGCTCTTTTCCATCGAGGCCGACCAGGGCAAAGTCTTCCGCAGCAGTACCCACGGCGGGAACTCGCGATCCCATGCTCCACCCGTCGAAGGCGGGCAATGTTATCGATGCTACAAACAGCAAAACCCCCACGAACACGATTTTGAATTCTCTCGATTTCATATGCGTCTCCTTCAACTGAACCGTTTCGTTTATGACGGGTTCAGTACCTGAAACACCTTCGTCAGACCGAACACAAAGCTCGTCCCTTGAGCTAGATTCCCATTGAAATCACGGTAGACCGGTATCTGCGCATAGAAATACATCGATGTGTTCTCAGTCAGCGGCGTCTTGATCAGTTCTCCCAAACTGACCTGAAAACCAGGAGTGTAGGCGAAAAACGTAGAACCGGTCGTCGGAACCGAGCGGTTCCTGATGTTCTCATCCAATACAATCGCCTCGTCCGGAAACGTGGGATCGCTAGGGGTCTGCGATCGAACCAGTGATCCCTTGAAATGATCGCGTGCCATGTAGCGGAAATTGAACTGGTTGGTCAGCACCAGCCACGGCACCGTCACAAGGTTGGCGCCGATCCCAAGATCAAATTGATCCCCAAATTGGTAACCAAAATTGTTACGAAACGTATGGCGGTAACTGCCGGAAGTAAACTGGTTCAAGCGATGCGGAATAATCTCATAGGTTTGGTAGAACGATGCCTGCACACCGACTTGGCCACGCCCGATCTGGGCCGTCGGTTCCATCGTCTCGCCCGGCTCGCCGGAAAGTCCTGCCGTCGTTTGGTTATGATCGCCCGTTGGAACATAGACACCGAATCCCGTCACCAAGAGACTCCTCAGTGTGGGCAACAGGTTGTACTTGGCGTTGATAAGGATGTCACCGAAGCCATTGTCAGAGAACCGGGTTTCTTCGCCGGCTCCTCCGTTCGCTTCTCCCAATCCATCGATGTGTCGATGCTTGATCTTTTTATACGGGACAGCGACTTCTATGCCAAATCGATCGGTGACCCCATAGTTAAAATCGAGCGTGTACATTTGAGTGATGGTACGAATCTCTCGGTGATGCCCCAGAATGAGTTGGCGGTTGTCCAAATCGACGGCAGGGATCACCCCATCGGTCCCACTGAGCAACGTCCCTTGCGGTGTGTAGTTATAGAAGGCATTCACCGTGAGCAGACCCTTTGGTGAAACCTGTTGTTGAGATCCGATGACGACGAAACACGTCACAGACCCGCAAGATCCATGCGCAGTCGGAACGACAGGCCATGCCAAAGAGAACGCACCAAGCCCTAGAAAGAATGCGAATAGAGGATGTTTCACTGCCATAATGCCCCAGGCATTTCCCCGCAAGAAATTACTTCGGACCGCCTGAATCAGGACCCTTCGTGTGGTCACATGCGGCAGGACGGTTGCGACGAAAGCAACAACGATTACGAGGAATATGGAGGAGCGCGGCTGGAAGAAACGCGAGGCGGTTCAGCGATTGTGTCGCTCGAATGAAAGATCGGAATAACAGCAACAGGACTGCGTTCGGCCTGAATCAACACGACATCACTGTCGAGTACGGTGCCGGCAGCGCACATCCAGGAACAGAGCGGCGTCCCGTGTGTCGCCGCTTGATGCTGAGCATGGTGTCCGGCGTGCTCGGCTGCTTGAGCTTGGGCCAAACCGCCGACCGCAAGAATGCAGAGGACAAGTGAAATTGAGAGGGTCTTCTGGAAAGAGCAAGCCATCGTCAGTGCTTCTCAAGAAAGCGAGCCTCAACCGGGCTCTTCCTATCTCTCATAGATTCTGCAAGTATGATGGATCTTAGGTGAGCTGAACAACTTCTGTCAAGCCGCTATGGGACGGCGGAGGTTCGGGTAGGATTCACTGGGAAGATCCTGTATACTGTACCGATTATTTCGACATCAAACTCATTCACAGAACAACAAAACCCTTTTAACACTTTTCCTTCTTATGGTCACACAAGTACTCAATCTGATCTTCGGCAGTAAAAACGACCGTGAAATCAAGGCCCTGCGGCCGATCGTGGAACAGATCAACGGCTTGGAGGCCGGACTCACGCCACTCTCCGATCAAGCCCTTGCCGACAAGACACAAGATTTCAAAAAGCGACTTGAAGCCGGTCAGACGCTGGACGACATCTTACCCGAAGCGTTTTCCGTATGCCGGGAAATGTCGCGCCGCAAGCTCAACATGCGGCATTTCGACGTACAATTGATCGGCGGCATGATTCTCCACCGCGGCCGCATCGCCGAAATGAAAACCGGCGAAGGGAAAACCTTGGTGGCGACGCTCCCCATCTACCTGAATGCGCTCGAAGGGAAGGGCGTCCATCTCGTCACGGTCAACGATTATCTCGCCAAACGTGACGCTCAGTGGATGAGTCAGCTCTATCATGCGCTGGGCCTATCCACAGGAATCATTCAGCACGACGCGTCGTTCATCTATGACCCAACCTACGATGCGTCCGATAAACGGCTGCAGCACCTTCGCCCCTGCACAAGGCCTGAGGCCTATCGAGCCGACATTACGTACGGCACGAACAACGAATACGGGTTCGACTATCTCCGGGACAATCTCGTGGTCACTGATTTGAATCAATGCGTACAGCGCGAGCTGAACTTTGCCATTGTCGACGAAGTCGACAGCATTTTGATCGATGAAGCGCGGACGCCGTTGATCATTTCCGGCCCGACCGACCAAACCACCGACCTCTATTACCGAATCAATGCGATCATTCCGCAGCTGAAATCAGAAACGGACTATACCATCGAAGAAAAAACCAAGACTGCTGCGCTCACCGAAGACGGCAACGCGCGCGTTGAAAAGCTGCTCGGGGTCGACAATTTGTACGATCCGGCCCACATGGACATGGTTCATCACGTAGTGAAAGCCCTGCAAGCCTACACGCTCTATAAACGAGACGTGGACTACGTCGTGAAGGACGGCGAAGTCATCATCGTCGATGAATTTACCGGCCGGCTCATGCCGGGCCGACGGTGGAGCGACGGGCTCCATCAAGCCGTCGAAGCCAAAGAGGGCGTCAAGATCGCCAACGAGAATCAGACGCTCGCGTCTGTGACCTTTCAAAACTATTTCCGGATGTACAAGAAACTCAGCGGCATGACCGGCACCGCAGATACGGAAGCCGCCGAATTCGCCAAGATCTACAATCTCGACGTCAACGTCGTGCCGACCAATCGTCAAATGATTCGACAAGATTATGCCGACGTCGTGTATCGGACGGAGAAGGAAAAGTTTGCGGCGATCGTCGAAGAGATCAAGGAATGTCATGAGCGTGGGCAACCGGTGCTCGTCGGAACCATTTCGATCGAAAAGTCTGAGAAACTCTCTGGGCTCTTGAACCGTAACGGCGTCAAGCACAACGTCCTCAACGCCAAGCAGCATGAGCGGGAAGCTGAAATCGTCGCGCAAGCTGGACACAAAGGCGCGGTGACGATCGCCACGAACATGGCAGGGCGAGGCACCGATATCCTGCTCGGCGGCAATCCGGACTTCATGTACAAGCAAGTGCTCTATCGGGAAGAGAACCTTCCAGAGAGCCGCAAGCTTGAAATCTATGAAGGCATTCGATCCGATTGCGATAAGGACAAGCAGGAAGTCCTCGCGGCCGGCGGCCTCCATATCCTCGGCACGGAACGGCACGAGAGCCGCCGCATCGACAACCAGCTTCGAGGCCGGGCCGGCCGCCAGGGCGATCCCGGTACGTCGAGATTCTACCTGTCGCTGGAAGACGACCTGATGCGGATCTTCGCTTCGGAACGGGTGTCACAACTGATGCTCAAGCTCGGCATGGAGGAAGGCATCCCCATCGAACATGGGATGGTGACTCGCGCGATCGCGAACGCCCAAAAGAAAGTCGAGGCGCATAACTTCGAAATCCGCAAACAATTGCTCGAATACGACGACGTCATGAACAAGCAGCGCGAGGTGATCTATCGCCATCGTCGGGCGGTGCTGAACGGGGACAATCTCACCAATGATCTTCATGACATGATGGACGGTTCCGTGGAATCGTCCCTCACTGTGTACTGTCCCCCCGATCAATACCCGGAAGAATGGGACGTCAAAGGTTTAACCGAGGTCATGCAGAGTCAGTTCGGCCTGGACATCACCCAGGGTAAGCACGACGGGGGAGACTCACTCCGCGATGTCGGGCGCGACGCATTGCTGGAAGATCTTCGAGCCAACGTGCGGGACGGCTATACCAAAAAGGAACAAGAACTGGGGCCGGATCTCCTCCGCTTTCTTGAGAAAACGTTTATGCTCCAAGTGATCGATCATCATTGGAAGGATCACCTGCTTGGGATGGACCACCTGCGCGACGGCATCGGTCTCCGCGGCTATGGACAGAAAGATCCGCTGATCGAATATAAACGTGAGGGGTTTGATCTCTTTGCCGGCTTGATGGAACGGATCAAGTCCGACACGCTGGATCGGCTGTTTCATGTGCAGGCCGTCCGCCATGAAGGAGAACAACCGTCGCCCCCGTCGCAACCGGTCATCTCACGTCCACAACCCAAGCTCACCTTGAACCGAGGCGACGAGCCGGTCGCTGCCTCTGCTCCCGCTCACCGGATCGAGAACAAGGTCGGCCGCAACGACCCTTGTCCCTGCGGCAGCGGAAAGAAATACAAAAAGTGCCACGGGGCGTAGATGCTCTCGGCTGAAACTGAACGCCAGCGCCTGTCGAACCCGCCTAGCTTCTTGCTCTTTCAACCAACATCAGATCATCGTGACCTGGTCGAAGTTGATAACTTCGATTTGTTGAAAACGGAAGCCAGTGGTCAATGCATCAAAATATCTCCGAATGACTAAGGAGGTTTCGTATGAGTCGTATTCTATGCGCTCTGCCCTTTGCCCTTCTGGCCGGTGCCATGGTTGCCGGCTGTGCCGATGACTCTTTTTCGGGTCGACAACGACCCGCGCCTGGCTACGACAATGTCAATATGGGATCGTCGCAGCCGGGCCAACAGCATCGTTACGACGAACCTCCGCCGAATTCACAACGTGATCCTTATAGCCGCAGCGGGCCTGGATACTATTAGCAGGACGCCCTGATGGGGGGCTTAAACCAAGGTGTCAAGTGAGAGGGGTTAGAGTCGAAAAAGGTCCTGACACCTTTTTAGTGACTCACGCTCCATTCATCAATAATCAAACGTCGCCGAGAGCAGGAAGGTGCGTGGATCTCTGACGAAAACGCTGCTGCCAAGAGAACTCCCGTACCATGCGTTCATGTCGAGAAGATTCTCGATATTCGCGCGAATCGTACGGCCGGTATAGCCAGCCGCTGTAGCTTTTAGATGTGGCGCATCCGTAGCAAAACCCTGGGCAGATCTATTCATCAAGACGTTCGATCTCGATCGATCCTCACCTAACCAAGGGCGGAAGGACTAGCATCCATATCTATTTCCCTACCTGTTCAAGTCTCATTCTTCCTGAGTCTGCCTTGTCTTAAAGCCTTTCCGAAGACTGTTCTACTCCGCCTTCAGTACCTGGGTGGTTTCGAGGCCGATAAATTGACTCCGAGACTTCAGCCGTCTCTCGGTGCAGCTTCTATCGTTTGATGTCGACTCAATACAAATTGCTTCGGTAATCGCGCTGCAAGCCCTTTTTCATTAAGCCCGGTACCGCCACCGCTACGCGCATCAATTTCGCCTGCAGACCACGCGCCTTGCTGAGCTTGACATGTGCGGCGAACATTTCAGCGGGATTAAGCCCCTCTGTTGGTGGTGCGGCTGGCCAGAGCCGCGATTGAGCCAGTGCATGGCTCTCAAAGATCACCTGCGTCGGCTGTTCGATACAGGTCACGAGCAGCGGAGTCTTGCCGGAAACGGAAAAGTCGGCGCGCATCGCCGCGTCGGTGGTGAGCCGCGCGATGCCGGACAGCATGGCGACATGGGTACAACCTGGAATCAGGATGGCCGCTGCAATACGTGGCTGGACGAGAATGTTGCGGAAACTGTCGGTTCGGCGGTTACCTGGACGATCGGCAAACCAGACCCGGCCGTCTTGCAGGCGGATCAGCGCGCCCTGCGGATCACCCTTCGGACTGACGTCGGCGCGTCCCTGTCTATCAACTGTTGCAAGCACCATGAAGCGGCTTGCAGTCAGAAAGTCCGAGGCATCGTCGGGAGCTTCGGACCGAGGCGAGGCAGCCCAGAAGTTCGAGCGCAGCAACGCCTTCGCGCAGTGCATGTAACATTCTTCCACGGCGATCTCGATCTCCCCACTGCCGACGGCAACGACGCGGCCGTTCACCCTCAGCGTTTCACCAATGTTGGGCGCCACGAACAATGCTCCGACACCACACCCTACGCGGGCAAGGTTCGGTTCGTCTAGTGCGACCACAGGTAATCTCAGCCTCGACGCATCGATCGGATGCGCGAAACCAGGAGGGCCGCCCGCAAGCGTACCACCTATGTGATTGTCATGATCGAATGCGGCGAAGAGCAGCGGCGACGCAGCGATCCATCGCAATGCTCCTTCATCGAGATGATCGATAACTTTCAAATCTATGGGCCACGGAACCTTACCAATACAGGCCTCTAGCGCCGAGACAGATTCGATTGTGTCACTCATATCAGCCTCCAAAAACAAACGGGCAGGGATGTCGATGCGCCCGCCGATTCGCGGCAATGCCCGCGATGCGTTTGGATTTTATATACAAATTGCATCATGGCACCGGCTGTGCTGATACGACCTGGGCCTCACGGGCGCATCATAAAGAGGGCGAGTGAGAAATGGCGCGTGCGATCGCCCAGAGGATCGCAGCAATGGGAGCGGTGAACGCCATCCAGGACAGAGCATCCCAGATGCCGTCGCCCAAGAGGGCCGATACCAACCCAATGGCGCTGACAATGCCCAACACAATCGGTGCCGCCCAGATCTGCCTGGTTGTCTGTAGAACACTCATCGGGCCTCCGCACTCGGCTCCAATGGATAATCGCTCTTTGCAGCCCACTCCGTCTGCATCAATAAATCCTCCGCGGAACTCTTGCGCTTCTGCCACCAGAGATACAAGCCACTGATCAGGACCACGATGGTGATGAGATCCAGCACCAACCACAACAGTTGCAGAGGCAGGCCGCCATAGTCGCCGAAGTGCAGCGGCTGCGACAACAGCAACGCTGTGAGGTACCAGGGAAGGTGACGGCTATCACTAACCTGAGCCGTCTCGGCATGGACCAACATCGGCGTTAACAATCGCCCGGTCAATGGCGTCTGGCCCCGCATGAAGACCATATAGTGGTGCGGACCGGCAAAGGGCGTCCCGGGAAAGGTGATGAAGCGCACGGCTAAATCCGGCGCCGCGGTTTCCACTGTCCGGATGACCTCGTCTACCGGGACTACTTTCGTCGGCGCCGGCTGATCCTTCCAGGGTGTGAGCATGTCGGTGATTTCCGTCATCTGCCAATAACTCAGGAGCGGCCGGTCCAAGGTGTTGATGACCCCGGTCACGCCGACGACCAAGACCCAGGTCACCGTGACGATGCCCAGGAGATTGTGGAGATCAAGCCAGGCGAGGCGGGTGCTGCGCGCCCGTCGAATCGCACCGAACGGCAATTTCCGCATGAATGGTCCGTAGACGACGATGCCCGAAACGACGGACGCCACAAACACGAGCCCCATGGCGCCGAGAAACAGAGTCCCCCACAGGCCGGCGAACATTTCTACGTGGAGCGTCAGCAAGATATAGATGAGTCCATGCCCGACCGGATACTCTTTGAGGAACTCGCCGGTTCGCTGGTCGTACGTGAAGATGGCTGAATTCTCCCGCGCCGTCGGGGTGTCGCCCAGCGAAACGAACCACATCGGATAGTCATCGTCCTTCGTGAGAAACTTCACCGCGTCCTGTGGACGTCGCCCCTTTGCATCCTGAATGAGCGCGTCCACATTGGCGGGCGCAGAAGCGCTCACATGCTCGGGCGGTTCAATCGCGTCGCCCAACCAAAAGGTCAGTTCGTGCCGAAAGATCAACGGCAGGCCGGTCAAGCACAGCATCAGCAAAAACAGCGTGCAGATCAGACTGGTCCATTTGTGGGTGAGATACCAGCGTCGGAATGACTCGGCGGTAAGCACCATATCAATAGAATTCCAGCTTGATTGACCCCAGAACGGTGGTCGGCGCGCCAGGAAACGCGGCGGAGCCTCGTCCCTGGCCCCCGCTATAGAAATGGTCCTGGTCGAGTAAATTCTGCACGTTCAATTGAGCAAGCAGGTTCGTCCGAGTGAAAACCTGGGGTTTGCGATAGTACAGCGCGGCGTCCGTCCGCACATAGCCCGGCAGTCCGAATGAATTGGCGAGGTCTCCGGCCCGATCTCCCACCGCAAAGAGTCCGATAGCGGCCCCGAGTCCTTTCAAGGGGCCGCTTTGTAGATCATAGGTCGTCCAGAAGCTTCCGGTGTTTCTGGCAACGAGCGGAATCCGATTACCGACCGGAACAGTCGTGTCGGCCGTGATGCGCGCATCCGTATAGGCATAGGTCGCAATGACTTTCCATCCCGGTGCCAGTTGCGCCGTCACGTCGACTTCGACGCCTTGACTGCGTTGCTCCCCGGTCTGGACAAAAAACCCGGCGGACCCCGCGGTTGGATCCACCGCAAGCACATTCGTCTTCGTGAGCCGGTACACGGCCACGGTAGAGGTCAAGCGGCCCGGTACGATGTCGATCTTGACTCCGGCTTCATATTGCGTGCCCATGGACGGGTCGAATTGATTCCGCGCGGCGGTAAACGGACCGAAGTTCGGAATAAAGGACCGAGTAAAGTTCGCATACAACGCGAGTTGCGGAATCGGGAGATACGTCACGCCGACACGCGGGCTGAATGCAAAATCTTCCGCTTTTGTTTCCGCTCCTGCGACATTGCTGTGTTGATAGAAGTAATCGCCGCGGGCGCCGATCAGGACATGGAGGTTATCGAGCAGCGAGATCTGGTCTTGGGCATACCAGCCGATCGCATTCGCGAAACTATGGCTGAACGGTGTTCGATTCAACGTCGGTACGGGCGCGCCATAGACCGGATTGAAAATGTCGATCGCACTGGATAGAGCCGCAGCTTGATCGTACGACGCGTACTGCCTCCCAATTTCGGCCCCGGCTAATAGGTTGTGCCCGACGGACCCCGTGGAAAATTTTCCGATCACATCGTTCCGCCAGTAGTAGCTGGAGACAGGGGCAAGTTGATCGAAGATGAACCGCGCCATTGTCCGGTTGTCCGACAAGAGACCCGCCGCAACGGTTCGATACGCCGTCGCTGTCGATCTATCCATCCTTAATCGGCTCTCGATCCGCCAGCTGCTGTTGAAACGATGTTCGACCGTGAGCCCCGCTCGGGCCTCTTCGAATGCCATGGTATCGAACCGCTCGCCAAGGAAACGGCTGTCGGGCACGAATGCTAATCCCCGTCCGATTGCTGGAATGCCGAAGTCCGGGGTCCGGCGATCTCGGATGTATTCCCCCTCGATTGTAATGGTCGTATTGTTTCCGGCAAGCCAGGTGAAGACGGGGGACACGAAATAGCGCTGCCCCCTTACGATATCCCGAAAACTCTCCGTGTTCTCATAGGCGCCATTGATACGAAAGAGCAGGGTCTTGCTCTCGTTCAACGGACCGGTGACATCGATCATGGTCCGGTAGTAATTGTAGTTGCCGATGATTTGATCGATGGAGGCATATCGTTCCGCTTGCGGCTGTTTCGTCAGGATGTTGATGATCCCTCCCGGCTGGCTTCGTCCGTAAAGGACCGATGCCGGCCCTTTGAGCACCTCAAGACGCTGAATATTGGAGATGTCCCGAAAGGTGAGCGACTGATTCTGATCTTCGTTGCGTAGATAGTTCTTAAAATACCCGCACGGGAACCCGCGACAATAGGCCACATCGGCGGCGATACCGGATTGTCCGACATCGCCCAAGGCCACACCGCTGACATTGCGCAGCGCCTGTTCGACACGAATGGCCCGCTGGTCCTCGATGACTTTTTGCGTCACGACTTCAACCGATTGCGGCACCTGAATCAGCGGTGTGTCGGTGCGCGTGGCTGTATTTGCCTTTTCCGCGACGTACGACGTCGTGTCCTGGTCGCGCTGACGCACGTCTTTGACCACAATCTCCGGTACTTTGACCGGCCTCTGGGCCAGCTGCTGCGCAACAGATCCGTCCGAGCTCGATTCGACTCCCTCCGGAAGTGCTGAAGCGGAGGGTGCGCGCTCGATCGTGATCATCTGGGCGCCGTCGACGCGATAGTTACGCCCGGTTCCCGTCAAAATCGCCTGTATCGCCTGTTCAAGCGTGTAGTGTCCAATCGCACCGGGAGAGTCAACACCTGACGTCAGATCGCTGGCCGCGCTCACCTGCCAACCACTAGCGACGGCAAAGGCATTCAAGGCCGACCCTAACGGTTGCGCTGGAATATTGAAGTCGATTTCGATCAGCTGTCTTTCTTGTGCCAGACTCATCGCCACCAATGGCCCCGCTAATATCAAGAGAGCGCACAGCCATTCCACAATGTTCCGCACAATCCATCTGCGTTCATATCCTCGCTCGGTGCTCGCCCCCATCTAATGCCTCCTGGTTCGTTTCACATGTGAGTAGACGAATGCAGGAGGCCCATTCGCACTTCACAGATGGGTTATTCGGAAAAAAACAGCGCGCCGATCAGAACAGCACGATGACTCGATCAGCCAGAGTGAGCGTCTGAATCGGGAAGGTCTTGGTGAGGTGGTAGAGAACGCTGGTCGGCTCGTCCAATTTGTAGGTACCCGTGACCCGCATCTCGCGAAGGTGGCCGTTCAACACAACAATTACGCCAGGGTGGTAACGGCGGATCTCATCCAGGACATGTGTCACGGGCACCTCATCGACAATTAAAAGCCCCTTCAGCCATGCCGACGCGATGGAAGGGTCCACCGATCGAGGTTGTTCCAAGCGCCCAGCTTCAGCTTTTACCATGGTACCGGATGCAAGACGCTGTACGGTTGCGGGCGCTTCGCGCGCACTGACCTCGACCACGCCTTCCACTACCGTAACATGGTCGCTATGGGGCTCATGACGCACGACGAATTCAGTTCCCACAGCTCGCGTCGTTATGTCTTCGACGTCGACGATGAAGGGCCGCTGCTCGTCATGCACTACCTTGAAGAAAGCTTCGCCCTTCAGCACACGAACCCGCCGAACGCCGCTGTCGAATGTCGTGGCTATCGCTGTCTGCGTATTCAACGTCACTACTGACTGGTCCGGCAAGTGGATGGTCTGCCGCTCTCCGACTGCCGTGTGATAATCCGCTTGAAGTCGGATCGGAAGATCAATATAAATGCCGCCCAGCATCAAGGCGGACAGGCAAACAGCAACCGCCCATGTATAGCGAATAGATCGTCCCCTGAGCTGCGGTGGTCGGTAAGGAATCGCGGTGCTAAGGCTAGCGACCTGTTCAGCCGCCATGTCCAGAGTCGGCTCATGCCAGACACGGACCACCTTGTCATAGGCTCGCACATGGGCAGGATTACGCCTATACCACTCTTCGAATGCCTGACGGTCTTTCGCCGTCATGCCTGGATCACTCAGCCGCGCCAGCCAGGCCACCGCGTCACGATGCAGACTGGTCTCATCTAGAGACAACCAACTCTTCATCCACTCTCGAAGACGAAACATAATAAGAGGCTTTGGGCCCTGCACAGGGACGCTAGTATATAAGGTGGACGAATGAGTCCGCCAGTTTTCTCACTCGGCGGCGTCGATCGCTTTGACGGTCGCATATGTTTGCTCGATCGCTCGGCGAATATGCTTGTCCACGCCGCTGATCGAAATACCCATGCGATCGGCGATCTCTCGGTAGGAACAACCGGATAGACGATACAATAAGAACGCTTCCTTGGTGCGCGGCGGGAGCGCCTCGATGGCCTGAATGAACAAGCGCAATCGCTCTTTGGCGAGCAATGCCCGCTCTTGAGACGGAACCGGACATGGCACATCCAGCGCGGCTTCCAGGGTCTCCGTATCATGCCGTCCCGCACGTTTAGTCCGTAAATGGTCAATCGCCAGATTGGTGGCAATCCGGTGAAGCAGCGCGCGTGGCTGCTCAACTGACTGCGTATCGGCAAGCCGCAGGAGTCGTACGTAAGTATCCTGCAGCAAATCGGCCGCTGCGTCGCGTGAACTCACCATAGCGAGCAAACGACGGATCAGTTCCGGCCGGTATCGGTGGAACAGCTCTTCGATATGGGCGTATGTAAGTGTCATCGGTGCCTGTGTTCCGGTGTCATTGACTCCATTTTTCCATTCATCTCAGGCGATCCAGCAAAAAGCCCACGCGCATCGCAAGCAATGCCGTGGGCTCCGTTCGTCGAGAACGCTGGCCTCAAAAAGCCTATCAATGCTCTGCTTATACCGGAGGCCTGACTGATGCTACGTCAGTTGCGGCGGCCGGGTCCCTTCCGTTCCAGCCACCGCATGCAGCGCGCACGGTAGATATCCATCAGCGCGTGAGGGCACCTCAATCCATCCAACCGTGCCTTCAAGGCCAGATCCATGTAGCGATCACTGCCCATACAGAAGTCAGAACCCCTATTGGCAAAGCCTTGCCTCCAGCTACTATTCACTGAAGACGTTCGAGCCTGATCAACCCTCACCCACACTGGAACTCCTTGAGCACATCGGTCATACCGCTGGTCGGATCCAAACCCTTGAGCTTTCCTTTGCCCGATGCATACATAAACAAAGCAACCCCAGCCATATTCTCCCTGATTTCGCCTTGACTTAACGCACTTCAGAAGGCTACTCTACTTCCCCTTCGGCACCCAGCGATGGGCAGACGCTGCCCATAGGCTAGGGGTGTCGCTTTTTTCAGTCTTGGATGGTGAACCGGAGCTTTCCGTGAGCACAGGACATCCGGAACTCGTTGCTGCCATTGCCTCTGAGATCGCCGCTTCCGGCCCGATTCCGTTTGTTCGTTTCATGGAGCTGGCTCTGTATCACCCACAATTCGGCTATTACATGCGTAGCCCTGAATCGCCGCAAGAACGGATCGGCTGGCGAGGTGATTTTTACACGAGTTCGGATGTCCATCCTATCCTTGGGCAAGCTCTGGCCAAACAAGCCGAACAAATGTACCGATTGCTCGGCCAACCCCATCCCTTTACCATCGTTGAAATGGGGCCAGGCAAAGGTTTGCTCGCGAAGCACATCCTGACGACATGTGCCCATCGCTACCATTCGTTTTTTCAGCATCTTCGGTATGTCCTGATAGACCGAAGCCCAGCCATGCGTGAGTTGCAGCGTAGAAACCTGGCCCCCTGGCTAAATCAACCAGGCCTGCTCGCATGGGAGGACGATCTTGCGATTATGGCCCCTCAAGGGCTGAACGGTCTGTTTTTCAGCAATGAACTCGTGGACTCGTTTCCGGTCCACCGCGTTCAGGTCACAACCAAGGGGATCGAGGAACTCTGGGTGGATTATCGAGACGGGAGATTCGTGGAGCGTCTGATGCCGCTATCGTCGGAGACACTGGTCCATCAGCTTCGCCGCGTGAGCACAGATTGGCCGGAGGACTATCGAACCGAGATCAATCTCCGAGCATCTGAATGGATGGAGCAGGTCGCTCAGCATCTGGATCGTGGATTCGTGCTCACCATCGATTATGGCCATACGGCACAAGACTTCTATCGGCCCGAACGAAAGCACGGCACGTTTCTTTGCTATTTCCGACAATCAATAAACGAAGACCCGTTTCTGCGCGTGGGCGAGCAGGACATGACCACCCATGTGGACTTTTCAAGCTTGGCGGAAACCGGCGAAGAACAGAACCTCCGGACGACCGGCTTCACGAACCAGATGAGTTTTCTCATGGGACTCAGCGTCGAACAGATGATCGCGGAGTTGGAACAGGACAGTCCGCAGTTCAATGCAGCGATTCATCTGCTGAGACCGAACGGAATGGGCACGACATTCAAAGTCCTCATCCAACACAAGGGAATCCAGCAACCTGAACTCGATGGTTTGCAGTATAAACCGTTCTTTGGTTCGGCGCTCACCGCGCAATCGGCTGCGTGAGGACTTTCGCATGACGGTGTCACCGACGATCAACGTATTCTGAGGTCTGTATGGGCGACTCAGCCGTTCCGGAAAACTATATCCCGATCCTCATTTTTATCGGGGTGGGTATTGCGCTCGGTACGCTGATTCTCTTGCTCGGGAAGTTTGTCCGTCCCAACCAGCCCTATCGGGCCAAATTAGCCCCATACGAAAGCGGAAGCCCGCTCTTTCAGGACGCCCGGGTGCAGTTTCCGATGCGGTATTACATCATCGCGATGCTGTTTGTGATCTTCGATATCGAGATCGTCTTCCTGTATCCCTGGGCTATTGCATTCAAGAATCTTGGGCTGGTTGGATTAGTAGAGATGGTCCTATTCATCACCATCCTGGTGGTGGGATTTTGGTACGCATGGAAAAAAGGAGCCCTCGAATGGGACTGAGTAGGTCCTGTCGTCGGCCGACCCATTCGTCCTCGCTCCACCCATCCCCCAGTGGATCCCTTTCGCTGCGGGCGAATGGGTCCTGGTGCCGACGCCACCCGCTCACCATTCTCGCTGGAGGAAGGTAAGAAGAGGATGAGTCTAGAGCGACAGTTTGACGCGAATATCGTGACGACCAATCTGGACGCGGTCGTCAATTGGGCCAGAAAGTCGGCGTTGTGGCCCATGACCTTCGGGCTTGCCTGTTGCGCCATTGAAATGATCGCCAGCGTCTCCTCTCGATACGACCTGGACCGCTTCGGCGCCGGTGTCTTTCGTGCATCCCCCCGACAATCCGATCTCATGATCGTCGCGGGAACGGTCTCACGCAAGATGGCGCCGGTCATTCGACGGATCTACGACCAAATGCCTGAGCCTCGATATGTGATCTGCATGGGCTCATGCGCGACCTCGGGCAATCACTACAACAGCTATGCGGTCGTCCAGGGTGTGGATCAGATCGTGCCGGTTGATGTCTATGTGCCCGGCTGCCCGCCGAGACCGGAAGCCTTGCTGGACGGACTGTTGAAGTTACAGGAAAAGATCCAGCGAGAGAGGGTGTTCGTGAAATGAGTCGGAACTTGTAGGCTTTCCAACGCTCGCACGTAACGACTGAAGAAACCATGCAATCTCTCATCGAAACATTACTCAACAAGTTCCCGGATGGAGTGCTCTCCGTCGATGTCGACACGGCCCGATCGGAAACGACCGTTCATGTCGCTGCGCCGAGGATCTTGGAGGTCGCTCGTTTTTTGCACGACGACTCGGAGGCGTGTTTCGACCATATTACCGATATCTGCTCCGCCGACTATCCGGCCGATCTGCAGCGGTTTGAAGTCATCTATCTCTTGTTGTCGCTCCCGCACGGCAGACGGATTCGCCTGAAAACGCGAGTCACTGAAGACAACCCGTCGTTGGATTCAGTCACAAGCGTCTGGCGCGGCGCGACATTCTTAGAACGCGAAGTCTACGACATGATGGGAATCCGGTTTTCAGGCCACCCAGATCTGCGCCGCATCCTTCTGCCGGAAGACTATGCGGAAGGATATCCGCTCCGGAAGGACTTTCCGACGGAAGGCCGAGGGTGGCGGAGTCGGTTCGACTTTATTCCGCGCCTCGATGAACCGCCGGTCGAGCACATTGAAGGCGAGGTTCCCGAGGCCGAGAAGAAGCTGTTCCTTTCCGAGCCGACCGGGTCCGCATCGAACCGGCGGGAAGAACTGTTGCTGAATATGGGCCCGCAACATCCGAGCACGCACGGCGTGGTCCGGGTCGTTCTCGAACTGGACGGAGAACGGATCGTCAAGGCGACGCCGGATCTTGGATACCTCCATCGGGGCGTCGAGAAACTGGCCGAGGGTCTCGCCTACATGCAGATCATTCCCCATACCGACCGGCTCGACTATGTCTGCGCGATGGCCAACAATTATGCCTATGTGCGCGCCGTCGAGAAGCTCATCGGTATCGCGGTGCCCGAACGAGCCGAGTATATCCGCACCATTGTCGCGGAGATGCAGCGCATTCTAGGACATCTGTTCTGGTTGGGCGCTCAGGCGCTTGATATCGGAGCCATGACGATCTTCTTCTGGACGTTTCGCGAGCGGGAAACCTTACTCGACATGTTTGAACGGCTCTGCGGAGCCAGACTGACCTTGAATTACTATCGGATCGGCGGCGTGGACAGCGACTTCACTCCTGAATTGGTAACCCGACTCAAAGAATTCCTGGAGACATTTCCCCAAAAAGTGAACGAGTATGATTCGCTGCTCGCCGGCAACCGGATTTGGTTGGGACGGACGAAACAGGTGGCCGTCATCTCCGGAGAAGATGCGATCAATTTCGGCATGACCGGCCCTGCCTTGCGGGGATCCGGCGTGTCCTATGATGTGCGCAAACTCGAACCTTACGGCGTCTACCATAAAGTGGACTGGGAAGTGCCGGTCGGAAAGAACGGCGACACCTATGATCGCTATTGGATTCGTGTCGAAGAGATGCGTCAGAGTGCGCGGATCATCTCACAGTGCCTCGACCAGATGCCGCCCGGGCCGATCATCGCCGATATGCCGCAATACATTCCGCCACCCAAGCCGCAAGTGATGCGCGACATGGAAAGTTTGATTCATCATTTCATCATTTTCACCCAAGGCTTCAAGCCGCCGAAGGGGGAAACGTATTGCGCGACCGAAGCGCCCAAGGGGGAATTGGGATTTTTTATCATTAGTGATGGATCTCCACGCCCTTATCGGTTGAAAATTCGTTCGCCCTCCTTCATCCACATGGGGGCGTTCGACCATATGGCACGCGGCTACTTGATTTCCGACATCATCACGATTTTCGGGACCTATGATGTGGTCATGGGAGAGTGCGACCGATGAGTCGGTCAATGACTCATGGATCCAGAGAGACAGCATGACCTTTTCAGAAAAGTATAAGGATGAGATAGCCGACATTTTGTCCCGCTATCCGGTCAAGCGTTCCGCCTTGATTCCACTCCTCTATGTCGCTCAGCGCGATCAAGGCTATGTGACCGAGTCGGCGATGCTGGAGATTGCGCATCTTCTCAAGCTGACGCCTCCGCAAGTCTATGAGACGATCACCTTTTACACGATGTTTAACCTGAAGCCGATGGGCAAATTCCATATTCAGGTGTGCAAGTCTCTCATGTGTGCGCTCGTCGGCTCGGATACGGTCATCGAATGGATCAAAGCGAAACTGGGGATTGCCCCAGGTGAATCGACGGCCGACGGACTGTTCAGCCTCAGTGTGGTGGAGTGTTTGGCCGCGTGCGGGACCGGTCCCATGATGCAGGTCAACGATGATTACTATGAGCAGCTGACCGAGAACAAACTGGACCGAATTTTGACCGATCTGCGATCGGCAGGAACCAGCCCACTGAAGAGCGGGCCATTTATGTGGCCGGAACCGGTGAACGTTAAGTAAGGGGAAGTTGGATTGAGATGCCCCAACACGAACTCATCCTTCTGAAAAACATGATGCAGCCCGGATACGCCGGGTCGTTGGCGGACTATGAGAAGGCCGGCGGGTATCAAGCCCTGCGCAATACGCTTGGGAAGGTCTCTCCACCGGATGTGACGGCGATGGTCCGTAAGTCCGGATTGCGGGGCCGAGGCGGCGCCGGCTTCCCGACCGGCGTGAAATGGGGGTTTCTGCCGAAAGACTATCAAGGTCCCCGTTATCTATGTTGCAACGCCGACGAGAGCGAGCCCGGTACGTTTAAAGATCGTCAACTCATGGAGCGGGATCCCCATCAAGTCTTGGAAGGTATCGTGTTGGCCTGCTACGCCATCGGTGCGGAAACCGCCTACATCTATATTCGTGGGGAAATGGTCTTGGGCTCAAAAATCTTGGAACAGGCCATCGACGAAGCGAGGGCCGCCGGATATATCGGAAAAAACATTCTCGGCACCGGCATCAATGCGGATGTGTGGGTGCATCGGGGAGCGGGGGCCTATATCTGCGGCGAGGAGACAGCCCTCTTGGAATCGCTCGAAGGCAAACGAGGACTCCCGCGCATCAAGCCGCCGTTTCCAGCCACGCATGGGCTCTACAATAAGCCGACCGTGGTCAATAACGTCGAGACGTTGGCGAATCTTCCCCATATCATCAGCCGAGGCCCCGACTGGTTTGCCGCGATCGGCTCACCGCCGAAGAGCACGGGCACCAGAGTCTTCTGTGTGAGCGGCCACGTGAAGCGGCCGGGCAATTATGAAGTTCCGATGGGAATGACGGTCCGAGAGTTGGTGTATGAACATGCCGGCGGCATGCGATCCGACAAGCCGATGAAAGCCTTTATTCCGGGTGGAGCGTCGGCGCCTTTTCTGACCCCGGCCCATCTCGATGTGAAGCTGGATTTTGAACATGTTGCGGCGGCGGGATCGATGTTGGGATCCGGCGGCGTGACGGTGATGGAAGAAGGCACCAGCATGGTCTGGGCCGCGCTTCGGCTGATGGAATTTTTCTACCATGAGTCCTGCGGGAAATGCAGCCCTTGCCGAGAAGGCAGTTCTTGGCTCGTGCAAACGCTGCGTAGAATTTTGGCGAAGCGTGGCCGGATGGAGGACCTTGAAACCTTGTTGGATCTATGCAAAAACATCGCAGGCCGCACGGTCTGCGCCTTCGGCGACGCGGAAGTCGCTCCGATCCAAAGTACGCTGAAACATTGGCGACAAGAGTACGTCGCCCTGATCAACGAAGCGGAAGCGGCGAATCTGATCAGACCTGAACCGGTAGGACGACACTGAGAACCCCTCCCGGTCATGAGATGATATCGTTGGGTTATGTCTGAGACCACACCACAGATGGTTCGCATCACGATCGACGGAATGACAGTCAACGTTCCGAAAGGGACATTGGTGATCGAAGCAGCCCGCCGCGTCGGCGTCATGATTCCACACTTCTGCTATCATCCGAAACTCAAACCGGACGCCAATTGCCGTATGTGTTTGGTTGAAATCGAAAAGATGCCCAAGCTTCAAACAGCCTGCAGCACACCGGCCGACGAAGGGATGAACGTACGCACCGCCAATACCGTGGTCAACGACGCCCATAAATCGGTACTCGAGTTCATTCTGGCCAATCATCCGCTCGATTGTCCGGTGTGCGACCAAGGGGGGAAGTGCGACCTTCAAGACTTTTCGCATCAGTACACCGCGGCCAGCCGGTTCGTCGAAACCAAGCGCATTTTCCAAAAGGAGTATTTCAGTCCGCTCATCGAAACGCAGATGAATCGCTGCGTGCAGTGCCTCCGCTGTGTCCGGTATTGCGACGAAGTGATGGACGTCAAAGCGTTGGCCCCGGTCGGTCGCGGTACCATGACGGAGATCAAGCACTTCGGTGCTCACCCGCTCGATTGCGAGTTCTGCGGGGGCTGCGTTCAGATCTGTCCCGTCGGAGCGATTACCAGCCGACTGTCCATGTATGAGTACCGGCCCTGGATGCTGAAACGAGCAGAGACCATCTGCGGGTACTGCGGAGACGGGTGCCAGATCACCGTGCAGACGAAGGGAGAGGAACTCATTGAAGTGAACTCGGCGCATGGAGCCGGTCGCAACAACGGAGACCTGTGTGCTCGGGGGTTTTTTGGATTCCATGCGCCCAGTGATCCACATCGCCTGACGCATCCGCTCATTCGGCGCGATGGCGCACTTGCGCAAACGACGTGGGAAGAAGCCTTGGAGTACGTTGCCGGCCGCGTCGGTGAGATTAAAGCCGCGCATGGGGGGCAGAGTTTCGGAGGATTGATCTCAGGCCGTTGCACCAACGAGGAATTGTACCTTTTTCAGAAATTTCTCCGCGTCGCCGTCGGCACCAACCATATCGACAGCAGCGCGCGCTATGGCCATGTCAACGGCCTGCAGGCCATGCAACTCGTCCAGGGCACGCATCGGTGGACCGTCACCTTCGACGACATCCTGGATGCCGATGTCCTACTCCTCGTCGGCACGAACATTACCGAAACAAACCCGATTACGGGTCTGAAAGTCAAAGAGGCGGTCAAGAAGCGCCGGGCGACACTGATCACAATTGAATCGCTGGAACCGGTCGTCGATACGATGAGCAATATCGCCAATCTCTCACACCATCATTTCCGTATTCCGACCGGCAACACGCACTATGGCATCCTCGGTCTGGTGAAGGCCGTTGTAGAGCAGAACTTGGCACATCCGGACCTCGCGCAACGGTATCCGGCATATCTCAACGCCATTACGAGTGCACTGCAAGGGATCTCCTGGAAGGATTTACAGGCGGCGACCGGAATCGAGCCGGACTCTTTTGCGAGAGCAGCCAAAGTGGCGGCAGGAGCACGCCGGGTCGTTATCTTGGCAGGACAGCTTTTGCTGCGGAGTGAACATGGCTATAGCGGGTGTTTAACTCTCCTCGATCTGCTTCTGCTGACAGGGAAATTGGATGATCCCGGCTGTGGTTTTGCGCCGCTTGCCGAGGAAAACAACGACCAGGGCGCGGTCGAAATGGGAACCGTCACAGAATTTCTGCCTGGTGCCTGCCCCATCGCCAGTGATGCAGATCGCGAAAGGATCACCAAGCAATGGAAAGGCGAATTCCCGACCGACAGAGGAGCATCTCTCATCGAAATGTTGGATCGAGCCAACGCGGGATCCCTCAAGGCGATGTACATTGTCGGAGAGAATCCGGTCGGAAGCCTCCCTGCGACGATAAAGGCCGAGCAATCACTACGCAATCTTGATCTCTTGGTGTGTCAGGAGCTCTTTTTAACGGAGACGGCCGCCTTGGCCCACGTCGTGTTGCCGGCCGCTTCTTCCTTGGAAAAACATGGGACGTTCACCAATACCGAGGGACATGTTCAGGCCGTTCGTCCGGCGATCGAGCCTGTCGGAGAAAGCCGCCCTGACTGGGAAGTCTTTTCCGCGCTTTCAATCCTATTGGATTCGCCGATGGAGTATGCCGAAAGCAAAGAGATCCTCAAGGAAATTCGAAGTCTCATTCCCGGCTATGGCTCGCTGGGGCCGACACCGGTGCCGCCCAAAGTTGATCGCTCGGTCGTGGACCGCTATCTCACGACCGGCTATCAGCATGACCTCGCAACCAGGTACCGCCCTATTTCGCGAGCGGCCAGGCCCGATGGAACCGTACGGCTGGAATTGACACAGAGTCTGTTCCACTCCGGGAAATTATCCACACGATCGAAGGGGTTGTTACAGATCGAAGGAACAGGCCGACTCCGTATCAGTCCGCTTGACGCCGCACGCTTTGCCTTATCGGATGGAGATCGGGTCCGCCTCTCAAGCACGTCCGGGGAAATGACGACCGAGGTCAAGATTATGGAGCGGGTCCCACAAGGTACGGCATGGTTCCCGTCTCACTTCGGCCAAGATGCTGTTCGACTATTTGAATGCGTCATCGATCCGATCACCCATGCGCCGTCGTTCCGGACAGCGACCGTGTCCATCATGAGGGTGGCGTGATGACTTTCTTCATCGCTGATGACGATGCTAATCGAGGAGTCCAATTGTGACTGAATTCGGATTGCGTCTCGCTATCTCCCTTACCCAGATCGCCGCGGTCATGGGCATCGTGGTCGTCACGGTACTCATCCTCACCCTTGCGGAACGAAAAGTCTTAGGGTGGATGCAGGACCGCATGGGACCGATGGAAGTTGGACCCTACGGCATTCTCCAACCGTTTGCGGATGCCATCAAGCTCTTCTTCAAGGAAGACATCATCCCTGCCGGTGCCAACAAGTTCCTTTTCACAGTCGCGCCGATTCTTTGTTTAATTCCCGCGTTCATCGGATTTGCCGTGATTCCGTGGGGTCCCAACCAGACGTTTGAGATCAACGGCATCACGGTGAGGCCGTTCGTGATCAGCGACATCAACATCGGCATTCTGTACATCCTGGCATTCGCCTCGCTCGGGGCCTACGGCATCATCCTCGGAGGTTGGGCTTCCAACAGCAAATATTCATTGCTCGGCGGACTACGGTCGGCGGCACAGATCATCAGCTACGAGCTCAACGTCGGATTGTCCATTGTCGGAGTGTTGATTCTGGCCGGTTCGCTCAGCCTTGTGAAAATCACCGACGCACAGGCCGGAGGCTTTTGGAATTGGTATCTCTTCGCGTTACCGGCCCCGCAAATTTTTGCGTTTGTCGTCTACGTGATCTCATCGGTGGCGGAAACCAATCGGGTCCCGTTCGATCTGCCTGAAGCGGAGAGCGAGCTCGTCGCCGGCTTCTTCACTGAATACAGCGGCCTCAGATTCGCCTTCTTCTTCCTCGCCGAGTACGCCAACATGGTATTAGTGTCCTGCGTAGCGGCCGCGCTGTTCCTCGGCGGATGCAACGCACCGTACCCAGGAACGATCATGGCGCTCATCGGTTTGCCGTCCTTGGCCTGGGTCGAGAATACGATGTGGTTTGCAGTCAAGACGTACTCGTTCTTGTTCCTCTTTTTCTGGCTTCGGGCCACATTACCGAGGCTACGATACGATCAGCTGATGCGATTCGGCTGGAAGGTGATGCTGCCCATTGCGTTGGGTAACATCGTCGTAACAGCCCTTGCGGTGTTTTTCTACCAACAGATGAAGTAACGGACGAGACCGATATGGCATCTACCTCGACCACCAAGCGTTTGAACCTGTACGAGTGGTTCAAGACGATCACATTCTACGAGATTCTCGTCGGCATGAAGGCGACCTTGTCGCATCTGCTTCATTATCGTCCCGTGACCTTGCAATACCCTCACGAAAAACGCACACTGCCGGACAATTATCGAGGCATGCTCGCGCTGCTCCGATACGATGATGGAACCGAGAAGTGCGTGGGATGCGATCTCTGTGAAGCAGCCTGTCCGTCTCGCGTCATCCGGGTCGTCAGTGCAGAAGTGCCTGGTGAACCGACAAAACGTTACTCTAAAGAATATTACATGGACATGACCCGTTGCTTGTTCTGCGGGATGTGTGTGGATGCCTGCCCCGTCGATGCACTGGGCATGACGAGAGAATTCGAGTGGGCAGTCTACGACAAGCGCCAGCTCCACTTGAATAAACAACAATTGCTCGCAATCGGCGACCGCTCATTTCCGGTCCGTGAAAAACGCCTGGAACTTCAACATCCAAACGTCGCGTTTTTCAACGTGGCATTCAAGCATGTGCCACCCAAACCGGACTGATTCTCAGAGAGTACGCATCGGACGAGCGATGACTGCAACACCGTTGCGTTAGTCCGGCCTTGATCGACCGCTAACCCAGGAACCGTCTCATGTCGCAGCTGTTTTTTGGATACTTCGCCGGGATGATCGCCATCACCTCCATGATGGTGGTCGCGCTGAGAAACCCCGTCTACAGCGCGCTTTCCTTACTTGTCATGTTTTTCCATGTCGCAGGGCTCTTCATCACACTCCATGCCGAATTCCTTGCCGCCGTACAGATTATCGTCTATGCCGGAGCCATCCTCGTGCTGTATCTATTCGTCGTCATGATACTGAACGTCAAGCAAGACGACCGTTATCATAGCCAATGGCGGATCGCGGGATTTGTCTGTGTCCCGCTGCTCATCGAGTCCATCGTGCTGCTCTCCGGAGCGGGAGCGACAGATTCCGGCAGTCGATCGCTCCAATCTGGACCGCATGACGCAATCGTCGCCGACAATACGTTGGCCATCGGAAAAATACTTTATTCGACCTACTTGTTCCCCTTCGAGGTGGCCTCGTTGGTTCTCTTGGTAGCCATGATCGGCGCCATCGTCCTCGCGAAACGAGACATCGGTGAAAACGACGCGTCACACATGAGTCAGACGGCGGTTGACGAATGACCATCCCTATCTCCTACTACCTCATCTTGAGCGCCATTGTCTTCCTGACAGGCGTTGTGGGGGTGTTGATCCGGCGCAATATCATCGCCATTCTCCTGTCGGTGGAGCTGATGCTGAATGCGACCAACATTAACTTCGTCGCGTTCTCCGACCACCTTCAAGATCTCGGCGGTCAAGTGTTCGTCTTTTTTGCGTTGACGGTGGCGGCTGCGGAAGTCGCAGTCGGACTGGCGATCATCATCGCCCTGCACCGATCGAGATCCACGATCAACGTGGAAGAGTTTAATCTGCTCAAATGGTAAAGGAACCGTCTCTCGTGAAGCGTGAAGCGCCCTTTGCAGAGAATCACCGAGCTTTGCAACCGTTCATTTCCATCGTGTCTCACGAAGAACGAACGACGAGGAACGGTCACTGATGTTGTACGCCCTCATCCCGCTCCTTCCGTTGGCCGCCTTTCTTGTCCTAGGATTGGGCGGCTGGCGTATTAGAGCGCGCGCGCACCTTGTCGCGGTTCCGGCGGTCGTGTTGTCGCTCGGCTTGTCGGTGGCGGCATTTTTAGAAGTGGCCGTGTCCGGCTCCATCATTTCGGTTCCGCTGTATACCTGGCTGACATCCGGTCATCTCGACATTCACATCGGTCTTCATATCGACCGGCTGACCGCCGTCATGCTTCTGTTGGTCACCGGTGTCAGCTCCCTCGTGCATGTCTATACGATCGGCTACATGCATGGCGAGCCGGGTTACGCCCGGTTCTTCAGTTACATCGCCCTGTTCACGTTTTCGATGTTGATGTTGGTATTGGCCGACAACTTATTGCAACTCTTCGTGTTCTGGGAGGCTGTGGGGCTGTGTTCCTACTTGCTGATCGGCCATTGGTACGAACGTGCTTCCGCCTGTGCTGCGGCGACCAAGGCTTTCTTGGTGAATCGCGTGGGCGATTTTGGGTTCATGCTGGGCATGTTGCTTGTCTGGTACCAATTCGGTTCGCTGAACTATCTCGACATCTTTCCCGCCCTCCACGAGGCGGCTGATGTGACGATGAACCTCCTCGGCCCGTTCGGTGGGACATGGGAGGTGTCGGTATTCACGCTGATCGGACTTCTCCTGTTCACCGGCGCCGTGGGCAAATCGGCACAAGTCCCGCTTCATGTCTGGTTGCCTGATGCGATGGAAGGACCGACGCCCATTTCGGCTCTCATTCACGCCGCCACGATGGTCACAGCCGGCGTCTTCATGGTGGCGCGTCTTGCCCCGATCTATAACCTCTCTTCGACCGCGATGAGCGTGGTCGCGATTACAGGCGCGGCGACGATGGTCCTCGGCGCCACGATTGCGTTGACTCAGACCGATATCAAGCGCGTCGTCGCCTATTCGACGGTCAGCCAGCTCGGTTACATGATCATGGCTTGCGGGCTCGGCGCCTACGCCTCTGGCATGTACCACTTATTGACACATGGCGCGTTCAAAGCCCTGCTGTTCCTAGGCTGCGGCTCGGTCATTATCGCACTGCATCATGAACAGGACATGAGACACATGGGCGGCCTCAAGGACAAGTTGCCGATTACCTACTGGACGTTTGTGGTCGGTTCGCTGGCGCTCGCCGGCTTCCCGCTGACGGCAGGATTCTTCAGTAAGGATGACATTCTCGTGTCCGCCTGGTCGTCCGGCCGTCTTGGTCAGGTACTGACGATCTTCGGGCTGCTGACGGCCCTGCTGACGGCCTTCTACAGCTTCCGCTTGGTGTTCGTGACCTTTTGGGGCCCTTCGCGGGCCGATGCGCACCACGCCGACCAGGTCCATGAACCATCACAGACGATGACGACGCCGCTCCTAATTCTCGCGCTGTTCAGCATTCTGACAGGTTATCTCGGCATCCCGTCCTTCCTGGAGCCGGTGTTTTCAAGCGGACGCGACGCGGTTGCTCATCATGGTTCGGATGGGCTCATGATTATGGCTGCGGCGACCGCGATGGGTCTGATCGGCATTGCCGCCGCGTATTATGTGTATGTACTCAACCCGGATCTCCCTGAGCGCTTGGCCCAACAGTGGGGTAGCTTGTATCGCGGCTCATTGAATAAATGGTATGTGGATGAAGCCTATGACCGCCTGTTTGTCAGGCCAACGTGTACGGCTGCTTCTGAGTTATGGAAGCGAGTCGACGTCAATCTCATCGACGGAGCAGTCAACGGCATCGCGCGTGGTGTTGCGTGGGGGGGATGGTTATTAAGGCTGATCCAGAGCGGACAAGTCCAGCACTATGCGTTGGCTATGGCAGTAGGGATTGTAATTTTGACGGCGTACCTGCTTCTTTGAACGACAGGAAATGTCGTGAGACACCAGGTGGTATATCGGCATGGCATTGTTCGCTCATAAATGTTCGCTACGGGAACTCCGATGACCGGCTTTCCTTGGCTTACGGCACTGATCTTTCTCCCGCTGATCGGAGCGGCCGCTGTCTTTTTCGTGAAGGACGCCTCCGCTCGGCTCATCGCCCTCATCGTCACCGTGGCTGACGTACTGATCTCCCTTCCGCTCTGGTGGTTGTTCGATCCCTCCTCCAGCCATATGCAGTTCGTGGAATCGGCCTTGTGGATCTCGTCGCCGCCGATTCATTATCGGCTTGGGCTCGACGGCATCAGTCTGCCGCTGGTTCTCATGACGACAATCCTGATGCCGCTCTGCGTCCTAATTTCTTGGCACTCCATCGAATCGAGAGTCCAAAGCTTCATGGCCGTGCTGCTGATCATGGAAGGCGCCATGATCGGCGTGTTCTTAGCGCTGGATTTTGTGTTGTTCTACGTATTTTGGGAAGCGATGCTGATCCCGATGTATCTCTTGATCGGTGTCTGGGGTGGACCGAATCGGCTCTATGCCGCAATCAAATTCTTTCTCTATACCCTGGCCGGCAGTGTCTTGCTGCTGGTCGCGATCTTGGTGCTGTATTTTCAGGGAGGCCATACATTCGACATTCTTCAATTGAGCCAAGGCACCTATTCCAAGTCGCTGCAATTCTGGATCTTCCTGGCATTCTTCGCCGCATTTGCCGTCAAGGTGCCCATGTTCCCCTTCCATACCTGGTTACCCGACGCGCACGTGGAAGCGCCGACGGCAGGCAGCGTGATTCTCGCCAGCGTCCTGCTCAAGATGGGCACCTATGGATTTTTGCGCTTCAGTTTGCCGATGTTGCCCGACGCATCTCAAGCGTTTACACCGTTGATGGTGGTTCTCTCGATTGTCGCCATCATCTATGGCGCGTACATGGCGTTGGCCCAGGATGACCTGAAAAAACTCATCGCCTATTCGAGCGTCAGCCACATGGGGTTCGTCACGCTCGGCCTGTTCATGTTCAATATTCAGGGAATCGAAGGCGCCGTGATGCAGATGGTGAATCACGGCATCACCACCGGCGGACTCTTTCTCTGCGTAGGGGTGATTTACGAACGCACCCACAGCCGACAGATCGCGGACAATATCGGGCTGACCAAGCCGATGCCACGGTATGCAACGTTTCTGGTCATTTTTGCATTGTCTTCATTGGGATTGCCCGGCACCAACAGTTTCGTCGGGGAGTTTATGGTTCTGGCAGGCACCTTCCTCTGGAGCAAGGTCGCCACAGCCTTCGCCTCGCTGGGAATCATCCTCGCCGCCGCCTACTTACTTTGGATGGTTCAACGTGTCGCGTTCGGCGTGCCGGCTCCGCACATGCTTCCGAAACTACGCGATGTCAATCTGCGCGAGATGGTGACCCTGGTGCCGCTCGTCGTGTTGATCTTTCTGATTGGATTGTTCCCGAACCCTATCCTGACCCGCATGCACCCAAGCGTGGAGAAAGTCATCGCTCGCGTCTTCCCGGCGGCTCCTGAGCAGGCGGCAGCCGTAAACCCAGAGCTTCACACGCCTCGCAGGCTCGTCGATGCAGGCGGCGACGCGGGCTTCACGAGTGCCGAGACGGAGGGAAGGCGGCCATGACCTTCTCTGTTGGAGACCTGTTTCTCATTCTGCCGGAGCTGTTGGTCATCACCGCCGCCTGTATCGTGCTTGTGCTCGATCCGGTCCTGCGCCAATCCGACAAAGATGGATTGGTGTGGTTGAGCCTGGGAACACTTGCCATTTGCATGGGTTTGACGGCCTCGCAGATGAGCACTCCTACCGAGGCTTTTAGCGGGCTCGTGGTCATCGACACCTATGGAGCCTTTTGGAAACTGCTGCTCTATTTTGTTACCGGCCTCACGATTCTCCTCTCGCATTCCTACCTCAAGGAAGAGCGGCTGTACTTCGGCGAATACTATGGCTTTGTCTTGCTCGCCCTCTCGGGGATGATGGTCATGGTCTCGGCAGCCGACTTGCTGACGATCTATCTCGGTACTGAACTCATGTCCCTTTCGCTCTACGTGATGGCGGGACTGAAGCGATCGGAACCTCGGTCGCTCGAAGCGTCGGCAAAATACTTCGTCCTGGGCGCATTTTCATCCGGCATCCTCTTATACGGTATCTCACTCCTCTACGGCGCGACCGGAAGCACCAGACTTCCGGCCATTGCCACAGCGATCGCAGGGCAAAGCCTGGACGATCCCCTGTTGTTATTCGCAACGATCCTGCTCGCGGTCGGATTCGGGTTCAAACTCGCCGTCGTGCCGTTTCATATGTGGACGCCGGACGTCTATCAAGGCGCCCCAACCTCGGTCACCGCCTTCATGGCCGTGGCATCCAAAGCCGCCAGCTTCGGTGCGTTCCTCCGGGTATTTATTGAGGGGCTCGGCGGTCTGAAAGCCAATTGGTCCGCCATCTTCCTCCTGCTCTGTCTTGCCACCCTGGTGCTGGGAAATGTCGTGGCGTTGGTGCAGACGAATATCAAGCGGATGCTTGCCTATTCGAGTATCGCCCATGCCGGCTATGCCTTGATCGGCGTGGTGGCGGCCGGACGATTAGAAAACTCTTCGGGTATCGCCAGTGTGTTGCTCTATCTCGCGCTCTATACCTTCATGACCTTCGGCGCATTCGCCATCGTCGCTATGCTCCGCAAAGACGGGGTCGAAGGAGATGAAATCGAGGACTTCACCGGTCTGTCCAAGCGCCATCCTGTGGCAGCGCTGCTCATGTTGATTTTCATGGTCTCATTGGCGGGCATTCCTCCCACTGCGGGGTTTATCGGAAAATTTTACGTGTTTATGTCTGCCGTGGAAGCCGGCATGACGTGGCTGGCGGTCATCGCGCTGATTTTCGCCGCCGTGTCGGCTTATTTCTATCTCCGGCTGGTGATGGTCATGTACATGCGGGAGCCGAGTGACGCCGCCGATAGCGCTCCGCAGTTCGTCATGTCCCCGACTCTCTCCATCGTGTTGGCCTGCGCGGTGGCCGGCGTGGTGATCTTCGGGATCTACCCCAATCCGCTCGTGCAGCTCGCCATGCAGGCGGTGCTGACGTTAAGATGAGAATGCTGCAATAGCCCCTCCAGCTTTGTTCTCGCATCGCTTACGGCCTCAACGTATGAAGCGGGAGAGAGCTGCTCCGGCAGCTCGGGGTGGGCCGGGTGAGAAAGGTTACGCCTCTGCCTTTCGCTCGTTGCGGCCTTGCTGAACGAGCTTTTTCAGCATTCTCAAGTATCGCCCATGTTACACTGACGATCCGCAATGCGGAGTCTCATGAATGTCTTCCGCTTCCTGCTTGACGTCCTGAAGATCTTTTTACAGCAGGGCTGTGCCAGCCTCGCTGCATCCTTGGCCTTTTTCTCTCTCCTCTCGCTCTTTCCCCTCGCGTTTCTGGTCCTGTATGGAGTGAGTTTTTTCGTGAGTCAGGATGTCATCGGCGAACAGTTCATGCTGAGTTTCCTCAGAGAATTTTTGCCGTCGTTGGGCGAGCGACTGGCTGAAGAGCTCCATCGGATCAGCGTGTTGGAGAGTGTGCGATGGCTCGTATTTTTGTCGTTTTTTTGGTTTGGAGGGCTCGTCTTTTATGAATTGGACTACACGCTCAACGTGGTCTTTGAGAGCATGCATCAGCGTCATCCGCTGATTTCAACGGCAATCTCGATCGCGCTGGTCGGATCGACCGGACTTCTGCTGCTTATGGCGTATGTCGGGACGCAAACCATCACCTTTTTAACCGACTATGCACCCAGGCTCTGGGGGCTCGATCTTGTTGCCCTGGCCGCACATGATTTTCATCTGACCTATACACTGCCATTCGCCCTCGCATTCCTGGCGGTCAGCCTGTTGTACCGCCTCGTTCCTCGACGCCGTCCACGCTGGCGAGCCGCGATGGCCGGAGCACTGACTTTCAGTGTGCTCTGGGTCTCGGCCAAGTTGTTGTTCGTCAGCTATAGTGACTATGCCACGGTCTATGCTCGACTTTATGGATCATTGCTGGAAGTCGTCCTTTTGCTGCTCTGGGTCTATTATTCCGCCGGGCTCTTGCTGTTCGGCGGCATCATTGCCCACAAGTTACAAGAGTTCGCACACTCATCGCCTAAGATGCCGGCTGATGGTGCATAGAAAAGATGTGGACTGAGTGACAGACGGCGAGTGCCGCTATTCAACGACTGGAAGAGCCCCGTAGCTGAAGAAAATGCACGATGGCTGAATGGGTGACAAGTCCGACGATTTCCTCATTCTGCATGACGACCAATCGATCCCATCCTTCACGAGCCATGCGCTCCATCGCATGGATCACGGGAATGTCCGGCTCAATCACCAACGATTCCGAGCTCGGACGCATCACCTGTTCGACCCGTCGCCACGACCACAGTGACGGCGACACGTTTTGAATCTCCAACACGGTGATGAGTCCCATCAGTCGTCCATCCTCTAACACCGGAAATCCGCCGTAGCCATAGGACTGGAAGTATTGATTCACCGCCTCATCCAGCGTGCAATGCGAGGGAATAGTGGTGACCGTCGTCACCATTAAATCTCGAATAGGGACCGTCTGCAGCGATTGACGTATGGCGGCTTGACGACGACTCGCCAGAGCCGCGGCGAAGAGAAACATGCCGATGATGAGAACCCACCCACCGTTTGATGCCATCGAGGCAGGTAATCCGCCGCTTACCGCTCCGTACATCACGACAAGGCCGACCAGCCCGAGCAGCAATCCAAACGCCAGGCCGACTACTGCGGCTTGCTTCGTAGCCCGATAAAAATCGTTTCCCCATGCCCACAATCCTGCGCGTAAAACCCGGCCGCCGTCCAGCGGGAAACCCGGAATCATATTGAAGAGACCGAGTTGCATATTGACGAAGCCCAATAAGGCCCCGAGCATGATCCACCCTTGCAAACCATGTTGCCGTTGAATCGCCTCGGCCAATTCCACAAAGACAAAGCAGAGACCGCCGATGACAAAACTGACCGCAGGCCCGGCCAACGCAATGAGGAATTCGGCACGAGGCGTCGGAGCTTCCTTCCGCATGTGTGCCACGCCGCCGAAAATAAACAACGTGATCTTTTCAATCGGGATACGATAGTACAACGCGACGTAGGAATGGCCGAGCTCATGCAGCAGCACGGAGAGGAATAACAGCACTGCGGCGAGGCCACCCATGGCCCAATAACGCTCGGGAGTGAGTCCGGGCAAACTTTCCGGAAGATAGCCGGTCGAGAGAGTCCAGGTGACCAGAAGGAAGACCAGAAACCATGAAGCATGGATACGGATCGGAATCCCCAACGCGCGGCCGATTTCCCAGGAAGGGATACGCATAGTCCACACCGTAACAGCCAAATACGTAAAGGGTCAATTCTTCTCCACCGGTTCAGGTATACTGACCTTTATGCGGCGACACGTTCTGCGACACCTGCTGCTTGGCATCCTGTCGGCAGTGGCGACCGAGCCTTTCCTCCCGGTTGATGGGGTTGCTCAAGTTATTAAGTCCGGCCCACCCATGTGCCCGGGCGTGGCACTGACGTTCGATCTCTGTCCCGTGAGGAAGGGAACCGGCTACGACCAACCTTTGATGGACTATCTGATCAAGCATCGCATTCCGGCCACCTTCTTCATGTCCGGCAAGTGGATGACCAAACATGAACCGGAAGTGGACCGTCTATTAGGCTTGGGATTTTTCGAAGTGGGCACGCACGGTGAGGTACATGCCCACCTTCCCATGCATGATGCCGACGAACAGCGCGCGGAAATTCTTGGTCCGGTCAAATTGCTGCAGGAACACTACACTCATGAGGCGACATTGTTTCGGCCACCGTACGGCGAATACAACGATGTGACCGTTGCAGTGGTGAACATGCTCGGCCTGCGGTTCATCCAATGGAATATCGAATCAGGCGATCCGGACCCTACGCTCTCCGCCGAGCAGATTCTCACCGGAGTCACCGCGCGTGCCAAGCCAGGGAGCATCATCGTCTTCCATGCGAACGGCAAAGGCAAACAAACCCGACAGGTGATTGAACGACTCACTTCGGACATCCTGCCCCGAAAAGGACTCCAACCCATGACCGTCAGCGAACTGTTGACCTGTACTTCCCAAGCCCATGACTGACCCGGTTATCAGAAACATGGAGCCGGACGATCGTGAGTCCGTCGTCCAACTGCTCAGTGAGTCCGATCCCTGGCAAAAACTCGGTTACTCGAAGGATGATTGGACCCGCATCTTTTGCCCGACTCCGCAGGGGCGAGACTGCTACGTCGCTCTCCTCAATGGACAAGTGGCAGGCGTCGCTATCGTGAAGCAGAAGTTTCTCCTCGGCGACTATCTGGAGCTCCTGGGCGTGGCCATATGGGCTCGCAAAAAGGGGATCGGCGGTCAGCTGTTGCGGCACATCGAGGAACTGGTCTTTACGAGAACCAGGAACCTCTTTGCCTGTGTGTCGGATTTCAACGAACCGGCGAGGGCCTTCTATCAGAAACACGGTTATCAAGAAATCGGCCCCATGCCGAACTTCTTGATCCCAGGGAGTGCGGAGATCTTGCTGCGAAAAACCGCTGGGCCGACCAGGAACGCATAGATATATGGCGCAAGTTGCCCTAGAGCTCGCATATTCAGTTTTTGTTGAGGTGCTATGCTATGGGACCGGCTACGTGATACTTAGGTGCCTTGGCTTCCGTGACTTTGACAGACGGGAATATATTGTTGGAATAGTGGGCTTCTTATTCTGGTTTATCGTGGGCTTGTTGGTGTGGCATTTCTTTTCGGTCTAACTAAGGTAGCGTGTGAAGGTACAAAAACTGCTCCACACTCGTATGCGGGTCAGCGATTTGGATGAGACCATCCGGTTTTATACGACCGTCTTGGGCCTTGAGGTTATTGAGCGGAAGACTTCTCCTCGTGGATCACATCTCGCTTTCTTGAAAGTTCCCAATAGCGACGAGCTGATCGAGTTGACCAGTTTCCCACCAAGTGGCCCGGTGAAAGTTCAGGAAGATCTCGTTCATCTAGCCTTTCAAGTCGAAAACCTCGACGAAACGATCGCCTTGCTCAATGCGCAGGGAGTCAGGATCACCGACGGTCCCACGACAACCTCCTCCGGCAGCCGATTCATTTTTATCGATGCGCCAGACGGCTATGAGATCGAGTTGATCGAACGGCCGGTCGGCGTGAAGATCGTTTAAGAAAGTCCTCGTTCATAAAGTCATTGGTCATTGAACCAGCCACGAACTGTTGACTATTGACCATTGACGAAAGGCTCAGTACCCTCGCCCTCCAGCGACCTTATTAACTCACAGGAACTTCACAGGGGAGATTGGCATGAAGAACGGTTTTTTTCGCGGACATGGTCTCGGTAACGACTATCTGGTAATGGATCCCAAGGAAATGACCTTTAAATTGACTCCCAAAAACATCAAAACTATTTGCGACCGCAATTGGGGCGTAGGCAGTGACGGGATTTTGGCCTTGGTCCCTTCAAAGAAGGCCGATTTCGGGCTACGTATTTTCAACCCCGACGGCAGCGAGGCGGAAAAATCAGGGAATGGCCTCAGGATCTTTGCACGCTATCTCCACGCGACCGGTAAAACGAAGAAGAAGCGCTTCACAGTCGAGACAAAGGGCGGGATGGTCAGCATTGACCTGCATATAGACCGGCATGGCGATGCAGCTGCTGCGACCGTCGAGATGGGAGTCGCAACGTTCAAACCAGATGCGCTCCCCTGCTCGCTGAACGTACCCGAGTTGATTCAGCAGCCGATCCAAGCAGCAGGACGGACTCTGACGTTTACCGGCGTGAGCGTCGGCAATCCACATTGTGTCGTCTTCAAACCAGCCGGAGAATCCTGGTCACGGGAAGAACTCGTGGCGATTGGACCAGCCCTGGAACGCCACACACTATTTCCTAAACGGACTAACGTGCAGCTCGCGGTTCCAACCGGGCCCAAGGAAATCTTCATTCTGATTTGGGAGCGAGGCGCCGGCGAGACGCAGGCCTCCGGCTCTTCATCCTGCGCTGCAGCCAGCGCAGCGGTACGTCTAGGACTCGTGAAGAGCCCCGTCACTGTAAAGATGCCGGGAGGGGTGCTGCATATCGATGTCGCACCGGACTTCAGCCTCACGATGAAAGGGCCGGTGGCCGAAGTCGCGCGAGGGACATTCAGCCCATCATTTGTCCGAGGATTGAAATAGCGTCTCGTCGATCGTCAGGGAGTCAACCGAGGAAATATCGAGCCTTCTCCTGGTATTCTTACGATTGATACATGACGGTTGACGCATGACGATCGATATTCTCCAATCCAAACTTGCCCATCTCCCCGAGAGCCCCGGCGTCTACCTGTTCAAGAACGAGCAAGGAGAAATCATTTACATCGGGAAAGCAGCCGTGCTCGCCGACCGCGTCCGATCCTATTTTCAGAAGGGTACAGACCATAGCCCCAAGACCAGTCTTCTCGTCAGCCACATCGCCGACATAGAGACGATGGTGACCCGATCCGAGCTCGAAGCCCTGATTCTTGAGAGCAACCTGGTCAAGCGCCATAAACCCCGTTTCAACATCGTGTTGCGGGACGACAAACAGTATCCCTATGTACGGCTGCCCATCAAGGACGATTTTCCCCGACTCTCGATCGTGCGCCGCGTGCAAAAAGACGGAGCCCTTTACTACGGCCCTTATACCCCGGCGAACGCCCTTCGAGAGACGCTGAAAGTCATCAAACACGTTTTCCCCCTCGCCACGTGCACGATCGATATCGACGGGACCGCCGACCGCGCCTGCATCGAATTTGAGATCAAGCGGTGCATGGCGCCCTGCACCGGCAACCAATCGAAGGAGGAATATCATCAGATCGTCAAACAGGTTCGCCACTTTCTGGAGGGCCGGGATCGCGAGTTACTGGACGATCTCCGCGCCCGTATGGAAGCGGCGGCAGAGCGGGAAGAGTTCGAGGAAGCGGCCCGGTTGCGGGACCGCCTCTTCAAAATCGAACGGATGCTGGAAAAGCAACGGATCACGCAGACCTCGGCCGCCGATCAGGACGTGATCGGCTTAGCCAGACAAGGTTCGGCAGTGGACCTCCAGATTCTGTTCGTGCGTGGCGGCTTGCTGATCGGACGGAAAGATTTCTTCTGGCCTCAGTCGGCCGCTGTGTCCGATGAGGAGCTGGTGCATTCCGCGATCGAGCAGTTCTACAACAAGGACGGGCAGCCGCCGAGAGAAGTCCTTGTCCCGACCGATCTCGAAGACGCTCCCCTGATTCAACAATGGCTGTCCGACAAGCGAGGGGAATCCGTTCGTGTACGCTCGCCTGAGCGAGGCGCCAAGCATCAGCTTGTCCTCTTAGCCGAGGAGAATGCAGCGGCGGCGGTCGCTGATCACTTGCGGGATGAGGAACTGGACCGGCAAGCCGGTGACGAACTGAAGCGATTGCTGCGACTGGAACAGGCTCCCCGTCGAATCGAAGGATTCGATATCTCTAACACGATGGGCAACCAATCCGTCGCTTCGATGGTCGTCTGGGAAGACGGACAGATGAAGAAGGCGGACTATCGGCGGTTCAAGATCCAAACGGTCATGGGGGCCAATGACTTCGCAAGTATGAAAGAGGTGGTGACGCGTCGCTATGGGCGAGAGGAGAACCTGGCTCAACCGGATCTGATACTTATCGACGGCGGACTGGGTCAACTGGCCGCCGCGCTGGAGGGGCTCAAAGAGACAGGACGACAAGGTCTGCCGATCCTTGGGCTGGCCAAGGCCCGCGGCGACAAAGAGGAGCGTGTCTTCCTAGCGGGAAGAAAAAACCCGATCGTGCTCAAACCGCAATCTCCTTCCACCCATCTGCTCCAACGGATTCGCGACGAAGCCCATCGCTTTGCGATCACCTTCCATCGAAAGCTGCGCGGCAAATCACTGGTCGGCTCCAGGCTGGATCAGGTCATCGGAATCGGTGAGATTCGGCGCAATCAACTCCTAGAGAAATTCGGCAGTCTCGACAAACTGGCTTCGGCCAGCGACGAAGCCTTACGGGAAGCCGGACTCAATGCGAAGACCGTCTCGAACCTCCGTAGGGCGCTTGCCGAGTAGTACACGTCCGCTATCTAAAACAGAGTGCGCAAACTGAACGTCCCTAAGTGCACAAACGCATGGTACGTCCCGTCGACGGTCGGATTCAAATTGCCGATGACGGTGCGAGATTCGTAGAACCATTCTTGATAGGCAAGGTCGAGTCCGATGCCTTTCGGCCACAGAGCCGACGCTCCGCTGCAAGGAATGACGCCTAGAAATCGTCCTGCTCCCTTGCACAGAAACCCGGCGCCAAGAGATAGGGTATGGGCCGATAAGGAGATGGTCGCAGGATTGAAGGTTCGATTGGGAACAGGGTCTTCCGTATAGGTATAGCCGGAACGAACCGCAACCTCCCAGTGCGGGAGCCACTTCGGACTCAGCCACTTATGCTCGGTTCCAAGCGCAATCACGGGCACGTTGCTCCACTCTTGCGGCTGGGGAATCGTGGCGCCGTTTGAAAGGCGGACATCAACATTCTTATTCAAACTCCAGCCCACATATTCAACATCGAGCTCAACCTTCCACTCTTTTTCGCTGGTACGCACCGGCCAGACAGCGATGGCTCCGGTAACCACTTGCGGCAGTACAAGATCAGCGGAGGCATCGGCCACCTTCGCTCCATTGACTAATAACGTCCCATTTAACGGTAACACTGCCTGACTGCGATAGACCAGCCCGATGGACAGGATCGGTTTACTCGTTGCATTTCTCAGGGGGCTATAGAGCAGACTGGCCGTCACGCCCGCGCCGGTCCCTTTCCCGTTTAATTCGATAGACGCTCCAGCCGGGATTCCCAACGCTCCGGCGCTCACCTGTTTCTGCTCGACATGTCCTTCGCCAAGAAAACTTGCAAAGGTATAAATATCAGCGCTTACACCGACCGACAGATCCTCGCTTATCTTGTAGGCAATGGTGGGCTTGATGTCGATCAGCGGCAGATCCGCTGAGGTGACGGCAGTGTTGAACGGACCGTCGAGCGGGTAATGAGTGTTCGAGCCAAAGGGAGAAATCACTCCTAGACCGATGGTTAGCGAAGAGAGCCTGGTTGCGCCGAACGTCCCCAGATTGGCGCTCACATAAAAGTGACTGGGAAGAGGCGTGGAAACACTGTCGCCGAGATCACCTCGGCTATCGATGCCTGTCGGCCCCTTGACCTTGATCGATCCCCCCATAACAGTAGTCCCGAAGTACCCCTGGACACCTGGGACCTGAGTCAAACCCGCCGGATTAAAGTGAATCGCTGAGGGATCGTCTGCCTGGGCCGCGAATGCGTTCCCCTGCCCGGCAGCCGATGCCCCTTGAGGCTGGAATCTCAATGCCTGCGCAGCGGCATCCGCTGAGCATGACAACGCCACTACGCAGAGATTCGCGGACAAGACCAAGAATTTGACCATGTCAGTTCTTATTACCGTGAAAAAGAATGACCATGGTACCGACCACTTCTTGGCCTTGTCTAGGAACTTCCTTCACCGCATATGGCACGTATTCGACTAGGCCCATCCGGCTCTAGGTATATTTTTGTATGATGGGCCTATATTTCTCCTGTAAATCCTGCTATATCTTGGCCCAGCTCTGCACCTCGTAAGAGGAGGGAATACGCAATGGCGACCGCAGTCCTTCCCTTTCCTGCTCATGCCTTTGAAGACGCCTCAAAAGCCGACCTTCAAAACCTGCTTGAAGTCATGCACTATGCCGTACTGGCGGACACTTCGAGCGACATAAAAGATGTCATGATTCGCACCAAAAAATTTCTTCCGTTCGATCAATTGATCGGCGGCCTCGTTCGATTAAGTCCAGATGGTACATTCAAGGGATTTTCCGACGTCCTGAACGTCAATTTTCCGCAAATATGGCTTTTCCAATACTGGAAGAATCGGTACGGAGAAGTCGATCCGGTCCTCCATGCCTTGGTACGATCGAAAAAAGCGCAGGTGTGGAGCGAGGTCTATGCCGGTGTAAAATCAAAAAGAGAAAAAGAGTTCGTCGAAACGGCGGCGTCATTCGGGCTCAGTGACGGAGTGACGGTCGGCACACAGGACCCATCCTGCGGAGTGACGTCATTCTTTGCGTTTGCCGGAGGTGACCCGGCTCTGCACGCACAGTATGTGAAATTCTTGGACTATCTCGGCCAGCATCTGCATTTGGCTCTCCTGCGCTCCTCTCCGAAGGTCCCCTGTGCAAACAATAATTGCGTGACGGGACTATCTCCGCGAGAAGTCACGATCCTGAACTGGATAAAGAACGGGAAAACCAATTGGGAAATCGCTCAAATCACAGGGGTCACTGAACGCACCATACGATTTCATGTGGAGAGCATCTTCTCCAAGCTGGATGTGACATCACGCACCCAGGCGGTTGCCGTGGCAGTTGAGCACGGGCTGCCTAATTTGGCATAATTTTTGTTTTGTTCGCTTACTGTCTGTTGTACTTCCTCGCTTGCTCCTCACCGGTTATCATATAACCGATTGCAGCGCCAAATGTTCGTCCGCGCTTGTCATGTCCCCTGAAGCCGCAAAGGCCGACAGGCTATGATCCGCTTCCATCCATTGAGCTGTTGTCCGATTCACGATGTCTCCTTGCGTCGTCGTAATGGTCGACATCCATTCCATGATCGCCGGCCGTTTCCTGCCAAGAACATCTTCGCATTGTACGATGTCCATGATAGCCGCAATTGAGAGGGCCCCGGCCGGAGGAAGCGGGACCGGAGGACCTAACGGATTTGATGGAATCCCTATCGCATGAAGGACCCGAAAGAATCGATGGTCGACTTCTAAATAGAAGTATCGGACGCCATGCGTCATCGCCCAATGATAAATCCCCTTGATAAGAGTCAGCATGAGGCGAGCCGATAACCCTTTATCCTTGATGTCGGGATCAATAGCGAGTCTGGTAATTTCTGCAGTGTCCCGGCTCTTCCTCACGGCATGATCGGTCGGCAGCAGCATACGAAGATCCTGCTCAAGCATGAAGGGGCCGGAAGCAGGCAGGAGCCTCGCCAGGCCGTGAAGCTTGCCTTTGCGGTCGATCAGTCCAATCGAGGAACCCCACAAATCATACATGTCCATCTCTTGCCCATCGTCTGTCGACGGCACCCACCGAAGCACCTCCGCAAATACCCTGTGCCGCAGCCGGTAGGCTTGGGTCAGCTCGGCCTGTTCTTCGAGCGTCTTGACGAGAAACTCTCCTTCATAAAACTCGACTCTGCTTTCTTCTTCAACTGTTAATCCTTGCATTGCCTGCCTCCGTTCAGCAAGGGAACTTGATAGGGCCGATTGTCCGGTGAGGAGGCCGATGGTTCCACCTCAGACGCCGAACGTCACCTGGCGGACCCGCCAGGTGCTTCCTAGGTCCTTCATGAGGTACATACTCACTACATCCTGAAGGGAGTCGGTTTTATGCGGATACAAACCGAGGGAAGGAGGGGCAGGGTGATACAAGGCATGAAACGGTTCCAATTATTGGACGGAGGACTTCGATCAACCTCAGCGCTCCCCGTCCCCCGGTCCGGTCGACCGGTGAAGGAAACTTTCGACCTGCATCGGTTGGATCCATGCGCCGGTGAATTAACGACCGCATTCAAAGCGACTGAGAGCCGCTTAAGTGCGCTGCTGGAAGACCGCACCCGTATCGGTCGTGACTTGCATGACTGCGTATTGCAGTCGTTGTATGCCATCGGCTTGAACATTGAGACGGCTCAGCGGACTCGGCGCGATCGAACGGCTGAAGCAAAAGAGGTCGACGATCGGATGGTCCAGCAGATCAATCAGTTGATTCATGAGGTCCGCGGGATGGTTCGAGAATTGGAATCGGGACGTGTCCAAGAATTCGACCTGCCGTTGGAGCTCTTCGCCTTGTGCGCGACCTATGAGCAAACAGGGCAGGTACGCATACAGTTGGATCTCCAACGGAGCGCCATCGATGTTCTCACGAACGAGGAGGAGCGAGAAATCATGAATATCGTACGGGAGGCTCTCAGCAACTGCGTGCGCCACGCCAACGCAACCCAAGCGGTCGTCTCGATTCGTATGAGAGACGCGAAAGTTCTGGTCAGCATCCAGGACGATGGCATCGGATTTTCCACGGCGGGCGGGCAATCGCGAGGATACGGGCTTGCCAACATGGAAGCCAGAGCCAAACGGCTCGGTGGGGCGCTGCGGGTCCAGTCCAAGACAGGAGAAGGCACGCACGTCATCGTGGAGTTTTCCTTGGAGCCACTTTTGACGTCCGTATGAAACAGTCATCGACCAGCATTGTGCTTATCGACGACCATGAGATGGTCCGTAGAGGGTTACGCGCGCTGCTCCACCTCGAACCGGACATGACGATCATCGGAGAAGCCGCAACTGTGGCGGACGGCGTCGCAGCCGTAGAGCGATTCGTCCCTCAGATGGTGTTACTCGACGCGAAACTTCCCGACGCCTCGGTCACCGAGGCTTGTCGACGGCTTCTGACCGTTTCCCCGAAGCTTCGGATTCTCGTTCTCACCAGTTACGCTGAAGATTCTACGGTGATGGCTGCAGTCCAGAACGGAGCCCACGGATACGTCCTCAAGGATGTCCGAATGGATGACCTGATTCGTGCGATTCGGACCGTCGCCGGCGGCCAGGGCTATCTCGACCCGCGAGTTACCCAGCACGCCCTACATTGGATTCGGGCCAGTTCACACCTTGGGACGCCTTCCCATGGGACATCCCGACTATCCCCGCAAGAGCGATTGATCCTGCCGCTTCTGGCCGAAGGAAAAACAAATAAGGAGATCGCCGTCCAGCTTCGCTTGAGCGACAAAACCGTCAAAAACTACCTGGCAAATATTTTTGATAAACTTCATGTCAAGCGTCGCACGGAAGCCGTTGCCTGGTTCATGAAGGAAACCCATGTGCCCGGCGCTGCGCGAAATCAAAAATTATAGCGTTCCGGTACTCTGCTCGCGTTCCTGGCGCTTCATCCTGCGTACTTCGCCGACGCCCGACCACCCCCTGGAATTGATGGCCCGACAGGCTCTATACTGTTTGTTCAAGGTAGACCTACCTGTGACAGAAGCGGGCCGGCCTTGTAGCTTCATCTGACATAACGACAAGGCTCTTCTCTATGAGCGTGCCGCTGGATACCGACAGCTCAATGTCCACCCAACTTGGCGATCTACGTCGCCAGGTTGTTGAATTGCAACAGGCGTTGGCTCGTGCAGAACGCCACCGTGTCTCTGAACACAGAGCGGTGCTTGAGGCCTCCCCAGTGGGAATGTGGGAATGGGAAGGCCTCACGGACCTGAAGCGGGCCGAGGAAGCCAAGACCAAGAGCGAAGCCCGGCTCCGCTCATTCCTAGACGCTCTGGACGACCTCGCCTTCGAATTTGACGAGAATGGACAATATCTCAATGTGTGGACCCGCAACGAAGACAAACTCCTGCTTCCCAAACAGGACCTTATCGGGAAGCGATTGACCGACATCTTCGGACCGGAGACTGGATCTCACTATCTTGAAACGATTCGTCGCGTCATGACAACAGGCGCACCAGCGACGGTCGACTATACTGTGTCGTTGGGTGGAGAGTTACGGTATTTTTCGGGGATTCTGACGCTTATTCCAGGAAGCGGAGCGGATAGCGCCACGGTCGGGTGCATCGTGCGCGACATCTCCGATCGCAAACGTTCTTACTCACTCCTTCAAGCCGCCATCAATTCCGTCGCCGACGGCCTGCTCGTCGTAGATCGACAGGGTAAGGTGACCAGTGTCAACCAGCGGTTCCTGCATCTATGGAACATTCCACAAGCGCTGGCGGACAACCGGGATGATGAAGAGCTGCTGGCATTTGTCCTCGACCAACTGCGGGAACCGGAGGCATTTTTGAGGAAGGTTCGCGAGCTGTATGCCCACCCGAGGCAGGAAAGCTTCGATGTCCTTGACTTCAAGGACGGGCGGATCTTCGAGCGCTATTCTCGGCCACAGATTCTCGATGGTGAAATCGTCGGACGCGTCTGGAGTTTCCGAGATATCACCGAACAAAAGCGTGCCGAAGAAGCCTTACGTGCAAGCGAGCGTCGGCTTCAGCGCTTCGTAGCCGAAGCCCCGGTCGGGCTCGGTATCCTCGATGAAAACTGGCGACTGGTCAGCGTCAACAACGCCCTCTGTGAGCTGACGGGGTATGAAGAACATGAACTGATCGGCTGTACCTATGCGTTGTATACACACCCGGAGGATCTTTCCGTCAACATCGTGTTGACGGACGAATTTTTCCGCGGGATTCGATCGGAATATACCTACGAAAAGCGATACATCCGTAAGTCCGGTGAAATTATTTGGGTCTCGGTGAAAGCGACTCGCGTTGAGTTATCAGGGCATGCCGGGCCGCTCCTCCTTGCCGCGGTTCAGGACATTACCGAGCGCAAACTAGCGATGGAGGAACGTGAGCACTTGAGCCGAGACCTGCACGACAATATTTTACAAGCCCTCTACGCGGTCGGTATGCAGCTGGAAGCCGGCAAGTTGTCGATGGTGAAATCACCCCGGCGGTCCAAAATCCACATGACTCAAGCCGTAAACCAACTCAATAGTCTGATGCTCGATGTCCGTCGGTTCATCGCCTTGCTGGCGCACCGCACCACGACGGAGCCGGACTTCGGACGGGCCCTGCAGCAGCTCATCGCATCGATGCCCGGCGCAGGCCAATCCGCGCCTGAACTGGACATCACAAACCCGGTCCTGTCCTTCATCACCCCCAAGCTGGGGGAACAGTTACTCAACATCGTACGAGAAGCTCTCAGCAATAGCTCTCGTCATGCCCGTGCGTCTCGTCGGTGGGTTCGACTCAGTCTGGCGGATAACACGATCCACTTGATCGTCGGCGACAATGGGGTCGGATTTTCCTCCAAGCGCAAACGTCGAGGCGGTCATGGATTAGGCAACATGGCCGCCCGAGCCAAGCAAATCTCCGCCGCCTTTGCGCTGGAGAGTGCGCCTGGGAAGGGAACCACGGTCCTGGTCGATGTTCCGCTGAAGAAGGGAACTGTGTATGAATAAGTCCAAGCCGATTCGGCTGGTCCTGGTAGATGATCATGAAGTCGTGCGGATTGGACTCTGTGCGGTCCTCAATTTGACACCCGGCATGAAGGTTGTTGGACAGGGTGGGCGGATGGAAGACGCTAAGAAGCTCTGTTATCGTCTTAAGCCGGACCTCCTCTTACTCGATATCAGGCTGCCGGACGGCAGTGGGGTGGATGCCGCGCGCGCGATTCTTGCCAAGTGCCCCGACACTCGCGTGTTGTTTTTGACGAGCTTCGCGGACGACCATACCGTACTCGAGGCCATCCTTTCCGGCGCTCAGGGCTACATTCTGAAAGACATTGCCTCCAATGCCCTGATCCGTGCCATTCGAACCGTCGCTTCGGGTCAGGCCCTCATCGACCCTCGCTTGACAAAACATACAGTGGAATGGCTGAGTACTGTCTATGGTGAGTCGGGACAATCCAAACGCTCTCTTCTTTCTCCACAAGAGCAACGTCTTTTGCCGTTGGTGGCCAAGGGCCTCACGAATAAGGAAATCGCCCACGACCTGCGGTTAAGCGAAAAGACCGTCAAGAACTATCTCGCAAACATCTATTCAAAACTGAATATTGGACGCCGATCCCAGATTGCTGCCCTCTATGCCGGGAGCTTTAAGGGCTCAGGGGCCCTTGACCCATCAACGCTCAATGAATCGGCCAAGCCTGAGCGCGCGAGGACGATTCCCCATCTCAACTCTTGTTGATGCTCATCTGTTACCGCGAAGAACGGCGCAGTCCCATCGCAGATCAAACCCACATTGGGCCAAATATCGATCTTTCATTCCACCGTTTTGCAGCCCGCGGATACGGCGAGGCATTGAATTGACAGCTTTGAATTCACTGACTAGGATACGCCTCGCCGTCGAGTCGTCACTTGAGGGCATGTCATCATTGGACTGCTAGGAGGTCTTGATGTCCGATTCTCATTCCCCCGAATCTCGAGAGGCCCACCGATCGCTGAAGCCCTCTCCCTCGGCCAGCAATCATGTCGAAGCAGCTTTTGAATCCATTGTCTTCGCCAGTCGATGGATTCAAGCTCCGCTCTATGCGGGACTCATCGTCGCGGAACTGCTTTATGCATACAAATTTCTCATCGAACTCTGGGAAATGGTGACCCATATCAGCAAGATGGACGAAACCGTGTTCATGCTGGGAGTCCTGGGGCTGATCGATGTCACCATGGTCGCCAATCTGCTGACTATGGTTGTGATAGGGGGGTATGCCACATTTGTCAGCAAGTTGGATTTGGAGCACCATCCGGACCGGCCGGACTGGCTGACCCACGTCGATCCCGGCACCATCAAGATCAAGCTGGCGGCTTCCTTGATCGGCATCTCCAGCATTCATCTGTTGAAGGGATTCGTCGATGTCGCCAATGAAAACCCAGAACATTTGAAGTGGAAGATCTTCATACACATGACGTTTTTGGCTTCTGCCATCTTGCTGGCATGGACCGACAAGATCATGCAGAAAGACAAGAAACACTGAGCACGGGCTTCCCGCATCGTTCATCAAACATTGGGCAAGGACCGATTGGCACATGATGGCACGTGGCTACTGCCAGGCAACGGTGAGCTGCCCCTTCGCGTCCCGCCATTGCGGTGTCCAGGCGAGGGCGACGAGTTTCACCACGATGTTGGCCTTGGTGGGCTTGATGGAAATGGTTTCGAGCTTTTCGTTTAGCGGGTCGGTTGCCGCAGCCAATGCATCGCTCTCGGATTTGAACTGCGCTTCGAGATCGGCCAGTTGCTGTTGGAGCGCCGCGACATTTTCTTCCGCCGCCCCGACATCTTTGGACTCTTTCATGACACGGCCGGCACTCCGAGCGGCGGTTGTGACACGGCCGATGTTCGAGGCGCTGATCGTCTTCCGTCCCAGAAAGGCGCCGAGGATAGAGGCGCCGACGGAAATCGCCGCCTGCACTTGGCTGGAACGGGATTCAGCCTGCTGCTTTTCCTTCGCCAGCTCTGCTCGCCTGATGCGCTCTTGAATCGTCGCGATCTTCGAGGCATATTTCTGGCGAAGCGTTTCGGCGCCCTTATCGCGTTGTTCCCGTCCGGTTTGCTGCAACCGCACGCGGAAATCCCGCTCGGATTCCCCTGGTTTTGATACTTCTTTGGTGCTGGGGCTTCTGAACAACTCTATTTTTTGAGTCCTGAATAACCACCCACCAAACTCTTTGTTCCAATCGCCATAGCTCTTCGCCTTGCCGGCGCTTGCCGGCAGCGCTAAAAACTGAGATCCCTCTTCTGGATCTCGCTCAAGATCGGCCACGGCCAATTCCGCTGCTGTTGCCTTGTCCCAATCGACCGCTACGGCACCGTCCGCGATAGGCGCCAATACCGCTACGTCCAGCGTGCTGTCGATCCCGCTTTTCGCATCGGAGAAACGGATTTGCGATGAGCCCGACAGCATAGGAGCATAGACCAATTCGCTCCCCTCCGGTTTAGCTCCCCGCAACGGCACAAAGTGCTGCGGCACATCCGGAGGCAGCATGGGTCGAGCTCCTCCCTTAGTACTCTTCGTGGGTTTGACAGTCGGAGCACTTGTTCCACCGGAGGCATGGGCTGCACGCACCGGATCCATCAATGTCTTGATCTGCGTCCGTGTGAGAGGCCCACGGAGATAGGAAAGGCACCAGCGTGTCTCAAGCACGACCGGTTCATCTTCATGGACGTTGTTCATCAGAAAGATCCGATTGCCGAGCCCTGCCAGGGTCTGCTCCATGCGGCCTCGATCGAACTTCTTCCCGGCGCTGGTCGAGGCCCCTTCCAACCCCTCCAACACTCTGGCTTTATCCCGTTCAGTCTGCAACCGTCCAATGAACCACGTGCCCGTGTTGGCCAATCCCTTATAGTCGAGATCGACGGGATTCTGGGTAGCGAGCACAACACCCAGCCCGAACGCACGCGCCTGTTTGAGCAACGTCATCAACGGCAGCTTGGAAGGAGGATTGGCTACCGGTGGGAAGTAGCCGAAGATTTCGTCCATGTAGAGGAGGGCTCGCAGGCTCGTCGTACCCGACTGCGCTCTCATCCACCCGACCATTTGGCTCAAGAGCAGCGTGACAAAGAACATCCGCTCGGCATCGTTGAGATGCGCGATAGAAAAGATCGCGTGCCTGGGCTTACCTGCCGGCGTATAAAGCAAGGATTGAATGTCGAGGGCTTCTCCTTCCATCCAGGCTTGGAACCCCGGCGCAGCCAGGAGATTGTTGAGCTTCATCGCGAGTGCAAACCGCTCTTTCGAGGGAAAGAAGGACTCCACGTCCATCACGCCGATCTTCGAGACCGGCGGGGATTGGATAGCCTGGATCAATGCCGCGAGATCAAGATCCTCTCCTTTTTTCCAGGTGTGATCGAGAATCGTAGACAGGAGAATGTGCTCGCGACTTTGGATCGGATCGGCCTCGATGCCGAGCAGACCCAGCAGACTCGTGACGGTCGTACTGATCCGTTCACGCAGAAGCTCTGCATCCTCACGAACATCGGCAGCCGGCGCGGCGAACGACTTGAGAATGGAAACCGGGAGGCCAGCGCTGCTGCCCGGCGTATAAATCGCAACATCTGCTGCATCGCGAAGCCGCTGAATGCGCGCGCCGTCTTGCTGCCAGCCAGCCAAGCCCTTGGTCCACAATTCAGCTTGAGCCTTGGCATAATCAGCTGGTGACAATCCCTTTTTGCGTGCATCGTCTTCATTGATCCAGGGTTGAAAGTCTTCGCCCTTCAGAGACGGAAACGTCAGCATCAAATTGCCGAGGTCACCTTTTGGATCAATGATGATGGCAGGAATGTTGTCGATTGCCGCCTCTTCGAGAAGGGCGAGGCAAAGACCAGTCTTGCCGCTGCCGGTCATACCCACGCAGACGGCGTGCGTCACCAGATCTTTCGAGTCGTACAGAAGCCATCCCGGCTTGGCTTGTTTGGCAGCAAGGTCGTATGGTCGTCCCAGGTAGAAGACGCCGAGCTTTTCAAAATCTTCTGCGGTCGGTTGCGTAGACGCGGGTGACGGCATGGATTTTTTTGCGGCGCTTTCACCCTTCACGCTGGAGTCAGTCTTCTTCACCTTTGGCATACCAATCCTCCCTTCGCTCAACGGGCGGGATGAACTGCGCGGTATTGTAGTGGCCTAAAAGATGAGCTGCAAGCAGGCGTGGAACGATCTGATCAACCAGAAGGACTATGAGCCCATGATTTGCAGGCGAGAGACAAGACGTTTTCTAACCCCGACAACCATCACCATTCTTTGAAGATGACGAACACCGCCACGACAATCAGTGCGAACCCCACCACATAGTTCCACTTCATCGCTTCTTTTAAATAGACGACCGAGAAAATCGAGAACACGACCAGTGTGATCACCTCCTGAATCGTCTTGAGCTGCGCCGCACTGAACTGGGCGTGACCGATGCGGTTGGCCGGCACTTGGAAGCAATATTCGATAAAGGCGATTCCCCAACTCGCCAGAATGACCGTGAACAAGGGGTATTCCTTGAACTTCAGATGACCGTACCACGCGAGTGTCATGAACACGTTTGAAATCGTCAGCAACGCGACAGTCTGCATCGGACACACTCCTCCTTCTTTTAAACAACGTTGGCATATTGTCCATTGGAATCGCCTGGCGGGAAAGCAAATGAGAAAATACCGGAAGGATCTATCAACTCACGGCAAGGGTCATGGAGATGGTCAGTAGAAGGATGGTATGCATGGGCTTCCCCTCTCAGTCTTTATGTGTTCTTGTTGGATTTTCCTGTTTTCCTCAAGAGGAGGTTGCCTTGCAGCATATAAATAGCCTTGGGGATGGGGATTCGCTTCCTAGTTTGTTTCGTATCTTTAAGAATCTCAAAGCGGACGTAACGACACAGACGCAGTATTGCTAAAGGCCCTCCGTAATGTCGCCAATCAAATGTAACTCCTTGCAGATTCGTTGTATCTAACGATGCAATCCCGCGAACTTCAAATGTTCGATTACGACAGTCGGGATCAATAGACCACACCGGCTCGAAAGGATTGTGTGCATAGGCGTTTCGAATTAATCTCGATATCTGGTAAGCAGCTTGGATATCTGGATTCGTCGAGTTTTTTGGATCCTGCACGGCAGCTTTGATAGCGTCCTTCATTGCAACTGCCATGAGAAATGTCGCCGAGCGATGCATGTTTCAAGCTGCGAAATCTGTCTGATCTTTTCGCAGAGCGACTTCTTCGTAACTAACCTTGTGCTTGCCATGGCTCCATTCCATGGGGAGATCAAGAGGTTGATTGTCCATGGTCACTGCAAAGCGCACAGCAGAAGCGAGTCGAAATTGAAGTTCCGCTGCGAACAGATAGTTAATGTGTGAAGCAAAGTCTTTCATTGCACTGAAACTCAACGGAATAACTAATACGGCTATGGCGATAAACGTTATCAGTTTCCACTTTCCATCCTCCCCTCAGCGGGGATGGGAGGGGTGGAGTTTTCGGAGTCGCCATGGCGGAAGCGGCGAGATGTAGCCAAAGAACGTACCGCGTGCGACGACATGCAATTCTTCTCGCGCCTTACAGTCGCACGAGGCCAAAAGTAGCGATTCGGTTGCCGTCAGGACTCATCGCATCATGGCGATACCGAAAGCTCCATCCCTTCCATCCCCTCCCTACACCCCTGCTTCTTTCAACACCTGTCCCGTATACGACCGCTTCGCTTTTGCAATCTCTCTCGGTGGTCCTTCAGCGACGATCTCGCCGCCGCGATCTCCACCCTCCGGTCCCAGGTCGATGATCCAATCGGCATTCTTGATCACGTCGAGATTGTGTTCGATCACCAGTACGGTATTGCCGGCTTCGACGAGCCGATCCAGCACATCGAGCAACCGTTGGACATCGGCAAAATGGAGACCGGTTGTCGGTTCATCGAGGATGTACATCGTGCGGCCTGTGGCCCGCTTGGAGAGTTCGCGTGACAGCTTCACCCGCTGCGCTTCGCCGCCAGAGAGCGTCGTCGCCGATTGACCGAGCTTCACATAATGCAGGCCGACATCATGCAACGTCTGAAGTTTCGCCTTGATCAGCGGAATGTGCTCAAAGAACTCCAACGCATCATCTACCGTCATGTTCAGCACATCGGCGATGCTCTTGCCCTTATGCAAAATCTCCAGCGTTTCACGGTTGTAGCGTTGTCCCTTACACACCTCACAGGTCACATACACATCGGGCAAGAAATGCATCTCGATCTTGATGAGCCCGTCTCCTTGACAAGCCTCGCACCGTCCCCCTTTCACGTTGAAGCTGTAACGCCCAGGCTTATAGCCACGAACTCGTGATTCCGGGAGATTCGAATAAAGATCACGGATGTAACCGAATAAGCCCGTATAGGTGGCGGGATTCGACCTCGGCGTCCGGCCGATCGGCGATTGATCGATGTCGATGACTTTATCGAGCGCATCGACGCCTTTCAATTCTCTACATCCATCGATCTTCGGTTTCTTGTGGTAAAGCAGCTGAGAAAGGGAGTGGAACAGGACCTCTAGCACAAGCGTGCTTTTGCCTGATCCGGACACCCCGGTCACACAGGTGAAGAGTCCCAGGGGAATGCGCGCGGTCACATTTTTCAAATTATGCTTCTGTGCGCCAATGACCGAGAGCCTTCCCCGCTCCTTCCGCTGCCGTTGCGGCACAGACACCGTCTGCGCGCCACGCAGATATTGACCGGTCAGCGAGTTGGGATCGCCCATGATCTGCTGAGGCGTCCCCTGTGCGATGACATGCCCGCCATGCGAACCGGCGCCGGGGCCCATATCAAGAACATGATCGGCGGCCTGCATGGTCTCGGCATCATGCTCCACCACAACAACGGTGTTCCCCAGATCCCGTAACCTCAGCAACGTCTGTAGTAGCCGACGATTGTCGCGTTGGTGCAATCCGATCGAGGGCTCATCTAGGATGTACAATACGCCGACCAGGCCGGACCCAATCTGCGTGGCCAATCTGATGCGTTGCCCCTCGCCGCCGGACAAGGTGGCCGCAGCCCGATCGAGCGTCAGATAGTCCAAGCCCACATTGACCAGAAAACCCAACCGTTCACGAATCTCTTTCAGAATCCGATGCGCGATGACCAATTCCCGATCGGTAAACTTCAGCGAGAGGAAAAAATCCGCCGCCGCGCGAACCGAGAGGCTGGTCACTTCGGCGATCGATTGCTTGGCTAATTTAATCGACAAGCTTTCCGGCCTCAGCCGTGCCCCACGACAGACCTGACAGGGTTCCAACAGCGTGAAATCCTCTTCCTCCTGACCACCCGGCGTCATGGCATAACCGATGCCGTCGCACGACGGACAAGCGCCGTGCGGGCTGTTGAAGGAAAACACTCGCGGCGTGATTTCCGGATAACTCACCCCGCAATTGATACAGGCCAGCTTGTCACTATAGAGCCTCGTTCGAGCGTCTTCCGTTAAGACGCCGACTAACCCGCCGGTCAGCTTGACCGATGTTTCAACGGAATCGGCCAGCCGCCGCATGAGCGCATCACCGGCCTTCATCACCAATCGATCGACAATGATTTCGATCGTGTGCTTCTTCTGCTTATCAAGGACAATGTCTTCACCCAGATCGACAATTTTGCCGTCGACGCGAGCGCGGACATAGCCCGCCTTACGCATCTCCAGCAGTTCCTTCCTGTATTCACCCTTTCGTCCCCGCACGATCGGGGCGAGGATCTGAAACTTCTCCCCTTCCGGCAACGAGGCGATGGCATCGACCATTTGCGTGACCGTCTGTGCGGTAATCTCTTCTCCACATTGAAAACAGTAGGGACGGCCAACGCGGGCAAAGAGCAGCCGAAGATAATCGTAGATTTCCGTGACCGTGCCGACGGTGGAACGGGGATTGTGGCTCGTGCTTTTCTGTTCGATGGAGATCGCAGGAGACAGGCCTTCGATCGAATCGACATCGGGCTTGCCCATCTGTTCGAGAAACTGCCGGGCATAGGCCGATAGCGACTCTACGTACCGCCGCTGCCCTTCCGCATAGATCGTGTCGAACGCGAGCGACGATTTTCCGGACCCGCTCAGGCCGGTGATCACCACCAGCTTGTCGCGCGGAATCTCCACGTCGATATTCTTGAGATTGTGCTCCCGTGCGCCCTTGATGACGATGGAGTTGCCCATAGGGGCGGGATTATACCATTTGCGCGGCCGTCCAAGCTGATGAATGCCTGAAGATGGGTCCAAGATCGTTCCAAAATTCACACAAGACCACGATGAGGAATGCTTATCATGTCTCTCCCGACGACATGACGGGAATTTTCTTCTGCCTGTACTTTGCTTCAAGGCGAAGCCGTCTCATACAACGGCTTCCCACCTCTCGCCTTGACAAAGCTTGAAACCGGGTGCTACCACCGTCGCATGGTGAAAACCGACCATCCTCCATTGACCCAAGATCCCCAGGCTTCGGCCAAAGTCGTCTCGACATGGTCCGGCCAGGCCCGCGAAGATGCCGTGCAGCGGATGTTCACCTCCATTGCAGGCGTCTATGACCTGAACAACACGCTGTTGAGTTTCGGTCTGCACTACCATTGGAAAAAGATTACCGCTTCCTTCATTACTCCCGTCGGGCGGGGCACAGCCCTCGATGTTGGGTCCGGTACAGCCGACCTGGCGATGCTTGTCGAACCTCGAATGGGTCCAAATGGGCGCGTGATCGCCTCAGACCTCAACCACGCAATGCTGGCCGAGGGCCTCAAGAAAGTCGGTGGTAAAGGACTCACCGACAAAATTACCTGCCTACAGGCAAGCGCGGAGCATCTGGGATTTGGAGACAATACCTTTGATGCGGTCACCACCGGGTTCTGCATGCGCAACGTCGGAGATTTGCCGGGAGCCGTGCGAGAGATCCGCCGTGTGATGAAGCCCGGCGGCCGGTTCGTGTGTCTGGAATTTTCGCGTCCGGTATTCGGTTGGTTGCGGACGCTCTACGATTGGTATTCATTCAAACTGCTGCCCTGGATCGGCACCGTGGTCGCCCGCGACCGCACCGGCGTCTACGAGTACCTTCCGGCCTCAATCCGGACGTTTCCCGACCAAGAGCGGTTGTGCCAGATTCTACGCGATGCCGGATTTCGCCAGGTGTCGTACAAGAACCTCAGCGGCGGAATTGTCGCCATTCACATAGCAACCAAATGAAGGACTATACCTTAGGCCTGTCGCACAAAGTCCGGAGAGACGGATCCGGGGTTGATCTGCTGGATGAGATTTTCTAGTTCGCGGGAAAGTCTGGTTGGTTCGTTAAGCATAGCACCAACCCTACAATGCCACCGCCGACAATGACGACATCATGGTCGGTATTCTGGGGAACTAGAGCATCAGTGGCACTCATGATCGTACAAGCCTGTCATCCGTCTGCGTAGACAACATCTCACTCGTAGGGACATTGGCATGCACGGCTCGAAACATGCCAAAGCGACACAGCCCTGCCCCAAATGCCAGATGCATTAACAGGAACGTGGGCACTTCCCGCAATGATTTAATGAACCCGATCACGCCAAACCGAACAATCCCTGCTGGACGGACCATTCCCTGCCAGATGGAATCAAGCCATGAGGGTAAGGTTTCGGCAGTCCAATCCGCTGTGGTCACTTCACCCGCCACCAGTCCGGTTGCCTCCAGTAATTCTGAAAACTCTTCAATGCTGGCAAATGCCGGATGAGACCACTGATCCAGCAGTTGCCGCATCACCGGCTTTTCCCAAAAATTGAGTGGAACCTGGCGATCGTCCCGCTGATTCCAATCGGCAACAACCAGAATTCCACCCGGTTTCAGAACGCGCATGAGCTCTCTAGCAAATTGTGCCTTATCCGGCATGTGCGGTCCTGCCTCGACCGACCAGACCACATCAAAACTGGCATCGGGGAACGACAGTGCCAGCGCATCATCGACCTGGAAGTGGGCATTCACCTCCGGGGAGGTCAGTTCTTGAGCACGTCTGACTTGCCGGGGGCTGAGGGTGATTCCTGTGACAGCAAAGCCATAATCCCGCGCCAGAATGCGACTGCTGCCGCCGATACCACAGCCCACATCTAACACCGTCGTACCGGAAGGAAGCTTATCTAACCCACCCCAATGCACCATTTCATGCACAAAGTCTGACTTGGCTTTGCGAAAATCCTTTTTGTGGGGCGGAGAGCCATAGTGTCCCAGATGAATATGTTCGCCCCAGTAGAACTCCAGAATGCCGTCATTCGTCCAGTCATCATAAGAATTGGCGACAGAATCGGCAGACTGATATTTGCGGGGAAATAACAAGTACAGCACTAATCCAATCAGCAGTAAGACCAAGAGAAGGACGATCGCCACTATGAAAATGTTCATCATATCGAATGTCTGAATTAACGTGGTTTCAGTGGTTTCAATGGACAATACAAAGAAAGTGACACGAGTAACTTAGGGAACACTTCACCCCCGCTCCATTGATGTGCCAACAGAGGCGAAAAGTGGCGTAGATTAGCCTCGGAAATGCTGCTAAGTCAATGCGAAGGGTATTGGAATCTCAGGCGGCGCCCGATGAAAGGCATGCTCACGAGGCCGGTGACCATTCTCCAGTGGTCGTTCGTCCACGACGATCTACCACATCCGGAGACCTGTTTTCAGATCGCCCTCGCCCTTCGCGACGAGGTGATCAACCTGGAGCGGGCGGACATCGCGATGATCCAGGTGCGCAGGGTATTCGGAATGTGCTATTTGGTAGCTGTTCCCGAAATCCTGTTGCCATGAGACACGAGAACGATATCGAGTTCCGGTCGGTGAACATCATCTAGCCAATGAACAAGGAAATGATCGAAACGGATGTGGCCATTGTCGGCGCGGGCGGCGGGGGTGCCGTCTTAGCCCTGGCACTGGCAAAGCAAAACATTCGCACAGTGGTAGTAGATCAGGCAGGCAGTCCGTCTAAAAGTTTGCGGGGTGAGATTATCCAACCGAACGGGCAAGAAGTCCTTGACCGCTTGGGCGTCTTATCGTCATTGCCGGCCGATGCCACGCTGGCCGTGCGCCATTTTCATTTTTGCCGGGCCGGGGGCAGGCGTCTTTGCAGCTTCGACTATGGCGACTTGCCGGCACCGTACAACCGTGCCATCGTGACCCTCGCCAACGTGGCCCACCATGCGATCATCGCGGCAATACAGCAACAGAAGAGCGTGACACTTCACTACGGAACCTCTTTCACAGGGCTCCTACTCGAAGACGATCGGGTTGTTGGATTATCGACAACAGGACAGGATGGCCCACTCACGATCCGTGCAAAGGTTGTTGTCGGTGCAGACGGAGCATTTTCGAAAGTGCGTGAAGCGCTCAAGATCCCCGTCGATCTGCATCTCTATCGTGATGGATATCTGATTGCGATACTGGAGTCGGACGATCAGATAGTGGAATCGTTCTACTACGTTGGAGACAAGACCATCTTGGGACTGTTTCCGGTGACGGGAAAGAAGGTTTTCATTTTATACATGATTCCTAAAGATTCGATGGAAGCCGTGAAGCAACAGGGGATCCCTGCGCTCCAGCAGACATGGAGCCGGATCGCACCGCCGTTTACCCGGCTCTTTCGAAATCTACATGATTGGAGTCAGGTCGCATATCTGCCGACGGGTCGGGTGCGCACGCCGAGATGGGTGGCAAATGGAGCCGTCCTGATCGGTGATGCGGCCCATGCGATGAATCCCCACGCATCGCAGGGGCGCATGCAGGCGATGGTCGATGCCATCGCGCTCTCCGATCTCATACCAAGTTGTCTCGCCGACAAGGATTATTCGGCTGCCAGATTGAGTGCATTTGAACGTACCAGGCGACCGCAAGTGAACATGCTCCAACACTTGGCCGATCAACAAGTGTTCTATTGGGATACGGGGAATCCGGTGCTGGCCTTCATCCGCGATCGTGTGTTTCAGACACTCGATCGAAACGCACGGCTGCGTTATCAGGTCCTGTCGACGACGGCGGGGTTGCGAACCGTGTCGCCGTTTAGCGGGATCGATCGGATCATTGCGGCGGGGTTATTTCCCGATATTCGGTCGCACGAACGATCTCAATAGTCGATCTCGTCATGAGAGCTTACTCGGGATGCGCTCCTCTCGCTCGAAGAAATCCTTCGTTCGCGCCGGCCGGTTGCATCCCCTTCGCAGGCACCTGCGCCAAGAACTTCAGCCGGGTAATTTTCTCGATGGCTCCTGCTCGTGCAACACCTTGCATTCCGATTTAGGCAGGTGCTATCATCTTTTTTCTTTAGAGGGACTTGGAAGTCGTCAACCATTTGGTTTTTCAGATGATTCTAGTCCCTTTCCTCTACCTAACTCGCGCCTTAAGGAGGCGCCTCAATGTATAAGACAATCTATGTTCCGGTCGATAACTCCGACCATTCTAATACAGCGGTGGATGTCGGCGTCCACTTGGCCAAAACCTTCGGCTCAAAAATTGTGGGAAGCCATGTCTATGCCGCGAAAATGCATGACAAGCGCTTCAAGCAGATGGAAGCCGGGTTGCCGGAGGAATACCACGATGAAAAGGAGCTCGACCGGCAGCGCCAGATCCATGATTCGCTGATCACCCGCGGTCTCCAAATCATCACCGATTCTTACCTCGACTACGTCGACAAGAAATGTAACGAGGCCAATCTTCCGGTCGAACGGCGATCGCTCGAAGGACGAAATTGGAAGGTACTGGCCGAGGACATCAACACCAACGGGTATGACCTCGTCATCATGGGAGCCTTGGGGGTCGGGGCGGTCAAGGACAGCGTCATCGGCAGCAATACAGAGCGCGTGGTCCGCCGAGTCCGCAACTCCGACATGCTGATTATCAAGAACGTTCAGCCGATAACCGGCGGGAAGATCGTCGTTGCCATCGACGGCAGCCCCTACTCGTTCGGCGGGCTGATGACCGGCTTGGCGCTCGGCAAGGCATTCAATATGCCGGTGGAAGCGATTTCGGCATTTGATCCCTATTTTCACTACGCGGCATTCCACAGCATTTCCGGCGTCCTCAACGAAGAAGCCGGTAAAGTCTTTCGTTTCAAGGAACAGGAAAAGCTGCACGAAGAAATTATCGACAGCGGCTTGGCCAAGATCTACCAATCCCATCTGGATATTTCCCGTGAAATTGCCCAAGCCGAGCAAACGGATGTGAAAACGACGTTGCTGGACGGCAAAGCATTCGAAAAAATCATTCAGTACGTCCGTAAAGACGTCCCGGCCTTGCTCATCGTCGGGCGCATCGGCGTCCACAGCGACGATGACATGGACGTCGGCAGCAACACCGAAAACCTGCTCCGAAGTGCGCCCTGTAATGTGCTGATTTCCAACCGCAAATACGTTCCTCCGATCGACACGCAAGCCGAGTACACAATTGCGTGGACGGAAGAAGCGTTGCGGCGGATGGAAAAAATCCCGGTCTTTGCGCGAGGCGTAGCCAAGACTGCCATTCACCGCTATGCCATCGAAAAGGGCCACACGATCATCAGTAACACCGTTGTAGACGCCGCTGTAGGACACATTCTACCCAAAGGCGCCATGGATGCGATGAGGGCACTCGGCGGAAGCTTGGATGCGGCCGGTATCGATCGTGACAAGATGCAGGCCGACGAGGCCGTGACGAAAGATCTCATGGGTCCCACGTTGAGCGGAATCATGACCCAGATCGTTGAAGAGAAGCCGAAGGAGATCAACGCGTCCACCCAGGCCTACCTGGACCGGATGGGGCAAACCTATTTCGTGTGTGATGGCTGCGGTTACATCGGGAAGGGTGACGCCCCCGTCAAATGTCCGGTGTGCAGCGCGGATGGGACGAAATTCAAACAGGTCGATAAGAAGATTTTTGAAGTTGCCGCGGCATCTGAAGGCGAGCTGGAAACGGACGTCGCCTATGACGACGTACCGATGCAATGGACCAAGGATGCGAAAGAAGCAATCCGCGCCGTGCCGGCCGGTTTTCAGCGCAGGCGTGCGAAGGCCAGAATTGAAAAGAGCGCGCGGAAGTTGGGAATGACCACCATCACGCTCGAATATGCGGCGCCGATGATCAAGGAAGCCGCCGCCGAGGACTATACCCCCATTTTCTCCAACAAGGGTACCGGCACATCGCCGGTAGCGGAAGCCGCGCTTGCAGTGGAAAATGGGAATGGTTCGAACGGTCATGTGGAAGCCCCATCACCCTATACCTGGACGGACGAGGCACAAGCCAGATTGGATCGGGCTCCGGAAGGCTTCATGCGCGATTGCACCAGAGCGCTCATTCTCAAGCACGCTGAAAAAGTCGGAGCGACCATGATCACGCTCGAAGTCGCGAATGAAGGCATTGAACAGGCGAAGGGATACATGGCGGAAGCGATGAAAACCGGCAACCTCAAGGACATGATCGCCGACCTCACGGGAAAGGGACGCGGATAGGTTTCGCATACTGAGCTTTTGGTGCTGAACCCCAACCCTTTCCTCTAACGAGTTATCAGTCTCAGCACCCCAACACAACACGTCATGGGTAAATCTCTTCCCATCTTCAACGGCCCTTCCGGTATTCTGAGCTCTTTGCAGCAACAGATTTCCCAGTTCATCACACCCGCTCCAAAGGGGGACGGACCGTTCGACGGTCGGACGGTCGATGACTTCAAACCCTACCTCGTTGCGCTGAACCTGACCAAACGTTGTAACCTCAAATGCGATCATTGTTATCTTGATGCGACGACTAAAGCAGCCGGTGGGGACGATGAACTGAGCACCGAAGAATGCTATCGGCTCATCGATCAGATCGCGGAGGTGAATAAGGGTTGTCTGCTTGTCATCACGGGCGGCGAACCGTTCGTACGACCTGACATCCTCGACATCGCCCGTTACGCGGTCAAACTCGGCTTTATGGTCGTCTTCGGGACAAACGGGATGCTGATTGATGATCAACTGGCCAAGACCCTTGTGGAGATCGGTGTGATGGGCGTGGGCATCAGTATTGACTCTTTGCAGGCCGCCAAGCACGACGCTTTTCGCGGGGTACCGGGGGCATGGGAAGCGGCGGTCGCCGGCATAGAAGCCAGCAAGCGAAACGGCCTCCAATTTCAAGTACATTTCAGCGCTCAACCGATGAATTATACGGAGCTGCCTGAGGTCGTTGAGTGGGCGCATCGACTCGGCGCCCGCGTATTGAACGTGTTCTTTATGGTCTGTACGGGACGGGGCGAAGAGCTGACCGATATCACTCCCGCTCAGTATGAAGAGGTGCTGGGATACCTCGTTGAATGCCAGGATAATTACAAAGGCATGCTGGTCAGAGCCCGCTGCGCTCCGCACTTCAAACGGTTGGCTTATGAGAAAGATCCCAACTCTCCGATCACCAAAGCCACCGGATACATGGGAGGAGGGTGCCTCGCAGGCACCAACTATGCCCGGGTGACGCCGAACGGCGAGTTGACTCCTTGTCCCTATATGCCGCTGTCGGCGGGCAATCTTCGCCAACAGAGCTTCGTCGATCTCTGGGAACGATCAGATGTTTTCAATTCATTCCGCTATCCTCAGCTCAAGGGAAAGTGCGGCGACTGTGAATATAGCGACATCTGCGGAGGCTGCCGCGCCCGCCCCTACGTTGATCACGGCGACTGGCTGGACGAAGATCAGTGGTGCCTCTACACCCCGAAGGGTGGCGAGAAAGTCAAAGTGGCGTTCAATGTCTCGGAAGAAACTGACGTCACATGGGATGACGCATCTGCGCTGAGGTTAAGCCGGATCCCCTATTTCCTCCGCGCCATGGTGAAGAAAGGTGTGGAGAAGCACGCCCGTGAAAATAATGTGCCGCTGATCACCGTTGAACTCATGGAAGAACTGCGCAAGAAGCGATTCGGCAATGACGCGCCGGTCTTCAACTTTGACGTAAGGGGTAAGGGGTAAGGCGTCAGGGGTGAATATTGAGGGGCCCCACTTTCAACACCCCTCACCCCTTACTGCTCACTCATTATCGGCTCTCAGATGGACACCCTTCAAAGCATTACGACCGATCTCAACATCCTCATTCCTATCGTCAACCATTGGTTTCACCTGCTCTCGGCGATCATTTGGATCGGCGGCTTGGCGTTTCTCGTCATGGCGGTAACCCCCGGTCTACAGAAAGCCGTTCCAAAGGATCAGATCAAACCCATCACCGACATTTTTTATCGGTATTATAAGAAAGTCGCTGGCATGTTGTTGGTCGTGCTCCTCTTCACCGGCGGCGTGAACCTCCACTACGTCAATCAGGTTCTGACCTCTCAGACGGGCGCCGGTGTTCAGCACCACTCCAAGTACCTCATGGTCTTCATGATTAAGCTGCTTCTCGTGCTGGGCCTCCTCACACTGTTCCTCTATACGGTCATTTTCAAGTCAGACGATGAGACCGATGAGGGAGAGCCCTATGAAGCCATTCCCTTCCAGCGTGCCGCTCTCTGGATGGGTTTTTTCATCATCCTCTGCGCCGCGGCCATGAAGCATCTGCATCAATAGTACCGCGCACACCTCATTCTCACCTCCGGTAATTTTCTTAACGGCTTCGAAAGAGACCAGGAGCCTCTGCACACATACGCTCGCTTGACCAAACCGTGGAAGCAAGAAAAGCTATGCGGGATACTTCACCGTGCTATCGGCACATAGTTGTCGCGGCGGTAAATTGAATCAAGAACGGGGAGCAAGCCCAGCGGCGCATTTCATCACTTGGACCGGTTCAACCCCAGGGCACGCTTGAAGACCGTGGTGAACCCGAAATAGCCGAAGGAATCTTTCAGGTTGGAATAGAGCCGCTTGACCGTGCCCATCTCCGGATTGGTGACGTACTCCATCGTGAGTGCGATCCGCTCTTCACCCTCTCCGAGCGGCGTGACCGCATGCCAGAGCTTGTCCCCGTTGAACATCACCATGTCTCCCGGTTCGGTGACCAGCTCAAGATGGCGCGGCGGCTTGGTGGGGTGGTCTTTGAAAAGCTCGCAGACCAACTTGCAGTGAGTGGATCGATCAACAAGCCCCATCAAAATCGTGTACCGAGCGCCCTTATAGTATGACGTATCGTAGTGAAATCCGATGTGATCACCTGGTTCTGTATAGTAGTACAAGGCACAGGAATGAGGGTCGTTGTCCGGACAGTACATCACCTTTGCGTGAACGAGACGGTTCAAGAATTGCCGGAATGATTCTGAACGGTACAGGTCCAGAAAACGGGGAGCTTTTTCTTGCACGGTATAATAGCTGACACTCCCGCCTTTCTTATGGCCGGGAATGTAATTTCGATTGAGATCCGTTTTCACACCCTGGGCCTGAGGAACGAACACGTCCTCGACAAAGGCTCGCGGCAAGAATTGCTTGATCACCAGGAACTCATTTTGCTCCCAATATTCCTGGTGAAGTCGGTCGAAATCCAGTCTCGCCACCGCTTGATCAACGGTCTCGACTACGGTACTCGTTTCCGCTGTCATGTCTCAGTTCACTCCCCGCACACCACGCGTCAACCCTCATTCGTCGGTCATCCGCCGTGAGGCATTCTCTCTTTTCCGTCCGGCGCTTGATCATTCACGTGTGACACGGCCACCATGCGCCTAGGGTCCGTTCAAGACCGGTGCCCTCACCACTTCGGTGTCCGGCGGTGTTTTAAAGTCAAACACCTCATTACCTAATCCCAGGTTCGGTTGCAAGTTCGAAAATTCAAAGACGGCGACGTTGCCGCTGATCTCATGGAGTGACACCGTGCGGATAAAATAGGTCTTCGGGAAGACTTCGACGACTATTTTTTGAAGATTCTGGGTGGATTCCTGCTCCTTGGCTTTGGGAATCAGCGTGATAAGCGGCGTTCCACCGATTCCCCGAATTTTTCCAGGGGTGGGTTCAATCTCAAACGACTCATCCAATTTGGCTGCTCCCTGCAACAGTTCCAACGGTGCTTTAGAGGCAGCCATATGTGTCAGTTTCCCGAGCAGGACCTGCTTATGTTCCGGGACGTACACCTTCACATCGTCCTGGTTCACATAGATTTGCTCAGTCGCCGGATCCAAATAGTCCCACCGTAAACGGCCGGGCTTTTTGATATACACCTTACCGGCAGAGGTCACAGGCCGCTCAAACCCTTCAATCGTGGTTTTCTGAGAAAAGTCAGCCTGCAGATCATTCGTTTTCTCGTATCGTGCTTGCAACTGTTTGACGACTTCACGAACTTCCCGAAACGCCTTTTCACTGGTCGACCCGTCCGCCGCCCAGGCCGGCAAGACGAACAGGACACTCACTGCAGCTGTAAGCCACCAATGCATCATGCTTCCGCCGCGCCGACCGGGCCGCGCCGACCAAGCACCTCCCGACGCCCATCACGACCCGCCGCCCCCACAATACCTTCCGATTCCATCTGTTCAATCATGCGCGCCGCCCGAGGATAGCCGACCCGCAGTCGGCGCTGAATCAACGAGGCTGACGCCTGTCCGGTCGACAACACCAGGTCTTTGGCCTGCTCGTACACTTCATCTTTTGCTTCTTCCTCCGCCGTCTCCTCCAACTTGAGCGACTGCAATTCCTGATTATAGATGGGAGACGCCTGCTGTTTGACAAACTCCACCACCGAGCGGACATCATCGTCCGACACAAAGGACCCATGTAGACGAGCGAGGCGGCCGGTCCCGGAGGCCAGATACAGCATATCGCCTCGGCCGAGCAGGGCCTCCGCTCCGTTCGCATCAAGAATGGTTCGTGAATCGGTCTTCGAAGAGACTTGAAACGCGATTCGCGCCGGAAAATTCGCTTTGATCAATCCGGTCAACACATCGACGGATGGGCGCTGAGTGGCCAGCACCAGATGAATGCCGGAAGCCCGTGCCATCTGTGCGAGTCGGGCGATCTTGTCTTCCACATCTTTGGGAGCCACCATCATCAGATCCGCCAACTCGTCGATCATGACCACGATAAAGGGCAGCGATTCCGGCGGCGTCGGTTTCGGCTGCATGCAGCCCCGCTCGCCTTCGGCAATCGACGTTTCACCCGCAGAGAGGCGCTCTTCTTCGGAGAGAAACTGCATCGGACGCTCGGTGTGCTCGACACCCGCCGGGTTGTTTTCAGTAAACACCTCATGCAAACCTGCGACCTTTCGATTGTACGCATCGATATTCCGCACGCCGGCTTCTGCCAGCAGCTTATACCGTCGTTCCATTTCAGCGACGACCCAGCCCAACCCTCTTGCGGCAGATTTGGGCTCCGTAATAACCGGTCGCAACAGATGGGGAATGCCCTCGTATGATTGAAATTCGAGCATCTTCGGGTCAATGAGCAGAAGCTTCACTTCACTGGGCTTGGCGGAAAAGAGGATGCTCAGCAACATCGTATTCAAACTGACACTCTTCCCGGCGCCTGTCGCACCGGCCACCAAGAGATGCGGCATCATCTTCAGATCGGCCGTGACCGGGGCGCCGAAGATATCCTTGCCCAACGCCAGTGTCAGTCTGGACTTTGCCCGACGAAAGGCATCGCTCATGACGACTTCTTTCAGCGACACCGTCTCTCGGGACCGGTTCGGCACCTCGATTCCAACCACCGATTTCCCAGGCAGCGGCGCCACGATTCGTAGACTCGTCGCCTTGAGGGCCAACGCAAGGTCGTCGGCCAGATTCACGATACGGGCCACTTTCGTACCTGGCGCCGGCTCAAATTCGTACATTGTCACGACAGGGCCTGGTCTCACTTCCGTCACGATGCCTTCGATGCCGAAACTCATCAATGCTCGTGACAAGACCTCGGACTGCGCTCGTAATTCTTCATCCGACATCCGATCCATCGGTCCGGAAGGATCGCTTAACAACATCTCCGGATCAGGCAGCTGATAATCCACGGGCTCAGCCGGTGGAACTACCACTTCCGGCTCCGTCGTTTGCACTTCCAGTGTCGAGGTTGTGACAGAGAATGGCTGGATGATCGGAGTCAGCGGGGTCGAGGCTGGAATTGATTCCACGTCCTCGATTCTTTCAGCATCCGACTCTCCTTCCAGGATGACGCCGCTTGACCTGGAAGGCTTCACCCGTGACCGTCGAGTGCCGCCCTCCTTCCGGACTTCACTCGATCGCTCAGGCATCACCGCGGACACTCCTTCGCGGAGAGTGGCCCAACGTTCAGGCATCCGACGCACGGCTTCGGCTAAGGATAAGGGCATCGTCAACAAGATTGACACAAGGAATCCCGCGATGATCAGAATATGGGCTCCGGTTCCGGCAAAGACGGCACGGAGCCCCTCAGCGATCGTCTGGCCCACGACACCGCCGGCCATCCCCCGGGAAATCATCCCGTTGGTCAACGTCGGAATCCCCGTCGTTTCAAGATGCAGAAAGGCGCTCAAGAAGAATACGGTGGCAAGCGAACTGGCGGCCGTCCGCAGCCTCAGACTCACCGGCACTTGAGAGAAACAACGGAACCCCAACCGCCCCAGCAGTACGGGAAAGAGATAGGCCGCTCCGCCGATACTATAAAAAAACGCCCCGGCCAAGAGGGCTCCGAATGAACCGATGAGATTTCGAGGCGGGTGGGCCTCCAATGCGCCGTCCGCCACGATCTTCGCCTCCCCAGGCACAAATGACAGAAGGCTCAAGAGCATAAGCAAGCTCAGCGCGATCAACATCACGCCAATCACTTCGCGCTGGATATGCGAAGAAGGGGATGGGGCGCGGCGGACTTCTCTCCGCTTCGCCGAGGTGGTGGCACCCATGCGGTGGATGCTAGCACAGGGGGAAAGTCATTTCAAACAAACGGGCATTCATGCTTCTGATCGTGCGCGGCCTGAACGGGAATGAATCGGTGCGTTACAACGGAACCGGGGGCGATGTGTGTCGAATGATCTTGCCTTCCACCAGATAGACGACCAACTCGGCGATGTTAGTCGCATGATCGGCCACTCGCTCGAGAGATTTGGCGATAAAGCTTAATCGGATGGCACGGGAAATCGTTTGTGGGTTTTCGACCATAAAGGAGAGCAGCTCGCGAAACAACTGTTCCATAAGATCATCGACGAAGTCATCATCCATGACCACTTTCCTGGCCAGCTTGGCATCTTCCTTGACGAAGGCATCGATGCTTTCCTTCACCATCACCCTTGCGAGGCTCCCCATGCGCGGGATGTCGATGTAGGGCTTTAGCTGTGGCTCTTCGTTCAGTTCGATCGCTCGCTCACAGATACTCTCCGAAAGGTCGCTGATACGCTCGAGCTCAGTGGAAAGTTTCATGGCCGTTGTCACCAAACGCAGATCGCGCGCCGCTGGTTGATGGAGCGCCAACAACTGAATGCACGCTTCGTCGATCTCCACATCCATCGCATTCACTTTATGGTCTCGCTCGATCACCCGACAGGCCAGGGCTGAGTCTCGGGTGACCAGGGCGGTCAATGCCTTGTCGATTTGGTCTTCAGCCAGACCAGCCATTCGCGCCAGTTTCGTCTTGAGTTCAGCAAGCTCTTCGTCGAAATGTCGGTGTTGAACCATAGGTCACCCGAATCGTCCGGTGATGTAGTCTTCTGTCTGCTTCTTCGAAGGGTTCGTGAACAGTTGCTTCGTGCGGCCGAACTCGACCAATTGCCCGAGATACATGAAGGCCGTACTATCGGACACCCGTGCCGCTTGCTGCATGTTGTGCGTCACGATCACGACCGTCAACTCCTTCTTGAGTGAAAACAGCAATTCTTCGATGATCCCCGTAGCAATCGGGTCGAGCGCAGAACAGGGCTCATCCATCAGGAGAACCTCCGGCTTGACGGCGAGGGCTCGCGCAATGCAGAGCCGCTGCTGCTGTCCGCCGGACAAACCCAACGCACTCTTGTGGAGCCGGTCCTTCACCTCCTCCCACAAGCCAGCACCTCGGAGGCTTCTTTCGACGATGTCGTCCAACATCGGCCGATTCCTCATGCCTTGAAGGCGCGGCCCGTAGGCGACATTTTCGTAGATCGATTTGGGAAAGGGATTAGATTTTTGAAATACCATTCCCACACGCTTGCGCAGATCTGTGATATCAATCCTGGGATCAAAAATATCAACGTCGTCAATGAGGATATTCCCCTCATGCCTCGCACCTTCGATCAAATCGTTCAGACGGTTCATACAGCGAAGCAACGTCGATTTTCCGCATCCGGAAGGCCCAATAAAGGCCGTCACTTCATGCTCCGGAATCCCGACATCGATATTGAACAGAGACTTAACCGGACCGTAAAAAAAGCTGAACCGCTGGACTCGAAGCTTGGGCTTCGTCTGCACGACGTTTTCCTTCGAGAATGAGGAATCAGCAGCTTCCTCGCGCTTCATCGTCTCCCTCCCCATCTTCACGCCGAGAGGCGTCGCGAGTACAAGGGGACCGGATGACATTCTAGACTGCTGATCCGGCATATTTCTTCCTCATCCGGTTCCGCATCACGATGCCCGTCAGATTAAGGGTCACGACGACAAGAATCAACACCAACGTCGTGACATAAACCATGGGTTTAGCGGCCTCAACGTTTGGTGATTGGAAGCCCACGTCATAAATATGAAAGCCCAAGTGCATAAACTTTCGGTCCAGATGCAGGAACGGCCAGGTCCCATCGATCGGCATGGCAGGGGCCAGTTTCACTACACCGGTCAACATCAACGGAGCAACCTCTCCAGCGGCTCGAGCCATGGCAAGTATCAGGCCGGTCAGAATGCCAGGGAGTGCGGTGGGAAGCACGACTTTCCAAATCGTTTCCCATTTGGTTGCGCCCAACCCAATGGATCCTTCACGGTATTCTCGCGGCACTGCAGCAAGTCCTTCCTCGGTTGCGATGATCACAACAGGAACCGTCAGAAGTGCCAGTGTCAATGAGGCCCACAGGATACCGCCCGTACCGAAAGTAGGAGTCGGTAGTCGTTCAGAAAACCACAGCGCATCGATTGTACCGCCGACCCCATACACAAAAAACCCCAAACCAAACACACCGAAGACGATCGACGGAACACCGGCGAGATTGTTGACAGCGATCCGGACAGTCCGCACAATGACTCCTTGACGGGCGTATTCCCTGAGATACAGCGCGCTGATGACACCAACGGGGGTTACGACGACAGTCATGATGATCACCATCATGACCGTGCCGAAGATTGCAGGAAAGATTCCCCCCTCGGTATTGGCTTCTCGCGGTTCTGTGGTCAGAACCGTCCAGACGTTGCCGACATAAACCCACAGCTTTTCTAAGGTCGAAAGATCGTTGGGTCGCAAGACCCGCATCACTTGGCTAAGTGATACGGACTTTTCTTTGCCATTGGCATCGACAATACGCAATGTGTAGCCACTCTCCGTCTCACTCGATTCCTGATGCCGAAGAAGGGGTGGTAAAGACTGCCATACGGCATCCGACCCTTCGGCCACAATTTGGTCTTCCTTGTGGAGGGTTCCGAGGCGCCCATAGAAATTGCCCCATTCGCGCCGTTCCACCATCACGAGGTCGGGTGGCTTGGTCCGTTCGATGATCTGATCGGTGTTGATCCATCGATAGTCTAAGCCGTACAGGTCACGATTACCGATCTTCATCCTTATTCGCGGGATCCCTTTGGGACTCACTTCCTCGCCGGCCAACTGACCGATCACGTGTTTTCCGTCCTTCAGTGTCAATTCGACGAGATCTGCCGGCCAGAAATAGCCGAAGCCGTTGAGGAGGATGAGCACCAGGAGTCCCCCGATCATGAGGAGCGACAGGGAAAGTCCGGCCCCGCAGCCCCAGATGAAGAGTTCGCCGCTGCCGAAGAAGTATCTCACCCACGGTTTCATCGAAGTACTCTCATGCCATTCTGTGAGAACTTGTCCTCGCCCGTTCGGTTTCGACTAGAATTGACTGTATTTCGACCTGAGTCTCTGGCGAATCAATTCCGCTGCTGTATTAAGGGCAAAGGTCGCCATAAAGAGGAGCAGCCCCGCCAAGAAGAGGGTACGATACAAGGTCCCACCGTGCGGAGCTTCTGGAATTTCGACCGCGATATTCGCGGAGAGCGTTCGGAATCCGTTAAATAGGCTCCAGTCCATGATTGGTGTATTGCCGGTCGCCATGAGGACGATCATGGTTTCTCCGACAGCTCGGCCGAGGCCGATCATCAGTGCCGAGAAGATACCTGGGCTGGCGGAGATCAGGACGAGATGTGCGAGCGTTTGCCACCGAGTCGCACCAAGGGCCAATGAGCCTGCGATCAGATTCTTGGGAACGTTTGAGAGTGCCTCTTCCGAAATACTGTAGATGATGGGAATGATGGCAAACCCCATGGCCACGCCGACTACGATGGCGTTGCGCTGGTCATAATTCAGACCGAGATGCGATTCGAGCCAAGGCTTATAATGGCCATCGAATAAGAACGATTCCCACCATGCGTTGGCCTCAAGACAGCCCCAGACAACGGCGACGATGATTGGTATCAAGAGCAACGCCTCGACGCCCGGCCGTATACGATGCCGAAGAGAGGCCGGGAGGATAAGAAAGAACCCGGCGGAAACGGCAATGGCCAAGGGAAGAACCAACACCATTGCTGTTATGGCGGGAAAGTTCCGCTCCAGAATCGGCGCAAACCAGAGTCCGGCCAGAAATCCAAGGACCACGGTGGGGAGCGCCGCCATGATTTCAATCGTGGGCTTAATCTTTGCCCGGAGATTCGGGTGCATAAACATTGCGGTGTAGATCGCGGCTAATACTGCCAAAGGGACTGCGAGTAGCACGGCATAGACGGTACCTTTAATGGTTCCAAAGATAAGCGGAGTTAAGCTGAACTTTGGTTCGAAGTCGTCTGACCCGCTTGAGGATTGCCAAACAAGTTTCGGTTGATCATACCCCTCGTACCAGACCGGGGAGAACAAAGTTGCCCATGTAATCTCCGGATAAGGATTCGCAATGTGGTAGTGGATCAGTCGATTACCCTCGGTCAAGCTCACCAAGCCATCGGCTTTGGGTGAAAAATATGTGTTGCGGAGTGGCCCATGTTGTGGAGTGAGAGTAAGCAACGTTTGATCAGAAGTCGAATGGTGTAACCGGATTTCTCCTCCCTCATCGGAGGTGATGAACCCTTTGTCACGTTGGGAGATCGTGATGTTGGTCACGGCGCTCCGGTGATCGGCAAACCGATGGATGAGCGCCATATGGGTCATATTGGTTCCGGGATGTTCCCGTACAGGCGTCCATACAGAAATCTGCCCTGACGCGTTGCCGACTACTAGACTCCGGTCACCCATAAGATAGGCAAGCGCGGTAATGGCTTTGCCTTGCTCGGAAGCCCGAGTCGTCTCAACCAGGACTGGGCTCGCGGGTTCTTGTAAATCCATGTGGTACAGATTGCCCTCTGCTGTTCCTACCGCAAGGATCTCCGCCCGACTCGCGAGTGTGAACGCCGTGATCCGACCTGGGATAGTGGGCGTGAGGTCGATTTGCGTGATCGAGGCAGCGGCCGTGCCATCCGGACGTGATGTTGTTCGGCTTGTGGTCAGCCAAAGATGCTGGTCTTGTAGCAGTGCGGCGATCCGAACATCGGATTCAGTGCTTTGATACGCCATCTTTGAGATTGGCTGCGGAGTTGGTGCGGCCATGATGGGGGCCCCGACCGTGACGGACGGAGAGATCGAACGATCGGTGCCTTTAAACTCGTGGGTAAATTCGATCGCCATCAGAATCACACGCCCATCCACGGTGCCCATAGCCAGATTGTGTCCTTTCCCGAGGGCACGTGCTACAGCCGTCATCGATCCATCAGCTACCAGCTGGCGCAAAGGGATTTCCGGCGTCGCAGGAATCGCTCCCGCTAAGAACACAAACCCCAGAGAACCACCACGTAACACATACGCGAGTTCTTGTTGTTCGTCGATTCCAATAAGCGCCGCAGAAGATGAACTCTCAGGTGCGGAAAGTGAAATCGGTTCGGTGGAGGTCACTTGTGCCTGCTGAAAGAGCGGGATGACTTCTTTGACCAGAAAGATGCACATCCCGAGAATGCAGAGGATGATGCCGATCCCGCCTGTCTTGATGATGAAACGTGTGACCCTGTCGGTGATTGATCTGATTTGGCGTCGACTAAGCAATCCGCCGACTATGGCCGAGGCTGGAAATGAACCCCGACCGGATGGAGGTTCTTCCTGAAGAGCAGATGTCGGAGCGAATGGTGGTACGTTCATACTCTACCTGAGGCTTCTCCCCGATGTTTCCACATCGCATCCATCGATGCAGACCAGACATCTGGCTTGAACTTATTCGAGTTTTGGTAATTCCTTCTCACTCACGATCTGTGGGAGAGGAAAGAAGCCGTCCTTGATCACAATGGCTTGCCCTTCTTTGCTATAAATAAACTTGATGAACTCCTTCACGAGGGGATCAAGAGGCTTGTTCGGCGCTTTATTGACGTAGATCAAAAGATGCCGCCAGAGTGGATATGACCCATTCATAGCATTTTGCTGCGTAGGTGCAATGAAAGACCCTCCTTCTTTTTCTGCCAGTGGGAGCACGCGCACACCGGATGTCAAATAGCCGATACCACTGTACCCGATACCAGCTTGATCCTCTGTGATACCTTGCACTACGGATGCAGAGCCTGGCTGCTCTTTGACCTCATCTTTATAGTCGCCGTTTTTCAGCGCATACTCTTTGAAAAATCCATAGGTACCGGATGCTGAGTTGCGGCCATAGATACTGATCGGAGAAGTCCCCACTTCGCCTGTCACACCCAGCTGAGTCCATCGACCCAGGTTTTCTGGAGCACCACGCCGACGAGTCTTGGAAAAGATCGCATCGACCTGCGTCATCGTGAGTCCCTGAACTGAGTTATCTTTGTTGACATAGACGGCAAGTGCGTCAATGGCAACAGGAAATGCGGTGGGCTTATATCTGAACTTTCTTTCGAAGGCATCGATCTCGGTGCTTTTCATCGCTCGGGACATCGGCCCCAATTGCGCTGTGCCTTCGATCAAGGCCGGAGGTGCGGTGCTTGATCCTTTGCCTTCGATTTGGATCTTGACGTTCGGGTATTGTTTACGAAATCCTTCGGCCCAGAGCGTCATGAGATTGTTGAGCGTATCCGAACCGATGCTGTTGACATTGCCGGATACCCCGGTGACTCTGACATAGCCTTTCAAGGCTGGATCCAGCACGATGGCGTCATCGGCATAGGCTAATGGTATAGCTGAAACAAGAGACCCAAGGATGATGAAACACAACAGACCGGGCTTAGCAGCCGACATTTTCATAATAATCCTTTCGTAATCATCAATTAATCATCACCAACACAATAACCCTGTCGTATTGCCGTCATATTACGAGACTGTTACGAGAATGTTACGTATGGGCAGGGTCACCGTGCTCCCCTTTGCGTTTCAGTAACTGGACGGTTTCCACGCCTCTCTCCGTTAAAAATTGTACTGTAACTGCGTGCGAACAATATCACCCTCACGGATGGCATAGGGCGCTGTCTGCGTATCGGTGCGTCTGCTTCGGGCATAGGCAATCGTGAATTCCAGAGACTGGGTGAATTGCCACTCAAGCCCGACTTCCCATTCCCGGACGACATTGAACGGTGCATTGGTCCGATGCTTCTTTCCGCCGCTGTATTCCTGGTAACGTACATAAGGTATAAGAGTTGTCCAATCGTTAACATTCCATCTATACATCCCCTGGACGTAGCCGCCCTGGATTGATCCCCCCTCAATGGCTGTTCGAGTCGCGTTCAACTGAGGGCCATGGCCCCAGTTCCATTCCGCTTGGAGACCGAACGGTTGAGGATACAGCACGAAATGCACGCCGACTCGCTCATCGAGGATGTTCCCGTTATTGACGAGTGTGGGAGTCCCTGGGAGACCGGTACCGGATGGAGTTCCGACATTGAACGTCCCACGGTACGCATCCACTCCAAACTGGATAATCTGTCCGTAGGGTAATTCCATTGGATAAGTGGCATGCAAGACGATATGCTTATTGTCATTGCGTTCCGAGACATTGATGGTCTGGCCGTTGTAGACCCCAACGCCTAAGACACCGTAGTCTCCAGACCCCTTGAGACCGGAATCGATCAGTTTTCGGAATAGTTTTCTGGTTTCATTTGGCGTGTAGTAGAGAAAAAATCCGAGGTCGCGCTCGCCATTCGCCGCGCTGTTGATCCCATCGCTTCGGTCGAAGGCAAGCCGCTGTTGACTGGACTGGAGATTTTCGAATCCAAACGGAACCTTCGATTGCCCAGCTCGAATACGCAATTCCTTTTTGTCCAAGAAAAGGAAGGGCACGGGCAGAAAGATATCGGCATAGGCGTCGCGAAGTTGGGCAAAGTTATTGCTCCCATCTCCGGTCGTGCCTGGCACAGAGCCTGCAAATTCCGGCTGAAAATAAAAGGACAGCCAATCAGTAACGTCACCAGAAATGACGAGGCGGACGCGGCGGAATGCGAAGCCTGTATTATCCCGAATGGTATTGTCGTACTCACTCCGTATCGATTTATCTCCGGGAAGATAGCTATAGCGAGCTTGCACATAGCCTCGGATGCTGATCTTGTCGAACCAGTTTTTTAGCGCTGACCGTTGTTGAACGATCGCTTCTTCTTTTTCTTGGTCGGCTTTCAGCTTGAGCCATTCTTCCTTCGTAATCTGCCCCTTCTCATAGAGGAGATCCTCCACCTTGGCTTGAGCCACATTAGCTGTGAAGATCAATCCGAAACCGATTACACACACCGTGACCGTGAACCACCATCCCCTCATTCTATTTCCCCCTCCTCTAGTTGTGTATATTTGCACTGTGTCCAGCGGGCGCTACCGCACGACACGGAGAGGTATAGAGGGAAATGATTAAGATGGCGCTACGGAATTGTTACATGGGAGTTAAATAATACAAGCATTAAATCGTAGGCAAACAATTGTTTGGCTGTTTCGCTCAGTGAGTCATCATGACAAACAAAAAGGAACCGGGCAGGTAAGTATGGCGCCAATTTCTATGGATAGAGGAGCCGGAAAGAATTATTGAGCAGGAATAGTGTTGTGGGGATTTTTCTTAGGAGCCAACTGAGGAAGTTCTCGACGTAGCTGTTCTATCTGATCTTGCAACTGCTGTGTACGTTTATTTTGCTCATCAAGCCGAATTTTAAGCTCTTGATTGGCACCGGAGAGTTCTCGAATTTGGAGTTGCAGATCCTTAGGCGAAGCACTGCCCTGACGGCTTTCTGGTGGCCCTGCGCCAGGCAGAGACACTGGCGTCTCCGCTTCCATTTGATCCATAGACGCAGCGGGAACATTTGCTTTCCTGGCCAGAACTCGTTTGACATCGAGAGAAATATGAACCCTTTCGAAGTGCGCCCATCGAGGCTCTTCGACATCAGGCACCATGGCCGCTTGAGCCGGACCGGCAATCCAGAGCCTCATACCTTTCGTGTCTCGGACATCTCTATAATCGCCGCCGGCGGCGTCGGTTCGAATAACCGAAGAATGGTCAGTTACGATCACATGGAGGTACCGTCCACGAAAAAATAAGAACCCGACCGTTCGATCTTCACTATACCTTACATTCGGCTTCGGCAACGAAAAGGACACCCGTTCCGTCGGCTTCGCTTCTCGGAAAGCAGCGGCGAGATGTCCTGAAATCATCGATAATTCTTGGGGAGTAAACAGAGGTACCGGCTGCGGTTTTGTAAACATACCGACAAGGGTTCCACTAAAGCCACTGACCTCAATGACCTGCAGTAGTGATTCGAGTTCCTTCGGAGCCACATCGATCGAATGATTGTTCAAATCTGTTTGAATAGATCGTCGGACTGAAGGGTCGGCGTCAATGCCAATCCAGATACCATCATGATCATACACCGATCTTCCGCTGCTAAAGAGAGCACACCCAGACATACTTACAACTGCGCATAGGACCAACCCTGTGAGCAACGTCGATACTGAACCACACTTATCGAGGTTTCTTTTTTTCATCCTGATGACTCTTTGCCGTCTCTACCATGGCTGAACCCTATGGGAGGATAAACAACTCCACAGCGCCTCTCTTTATGGAGTTGGAGTACTTACGCAAACAGTCTCTTGCCTGAGGGTTACGTATCCTGCTTCATAGAATGGAAAATCTGCAATGTCTCGCCCCTGCGTGTTCCAGAAATGAAGACATTGTGCCATCACGATCGGAAAGCTTCGGGAGAGATCATTGACAGTGATGACTTTCGGCGGATGCGTCGTTCCTACAGCCATGATTCGATTGCCGGGCTGGAGATCCGGCCTTTCGATTTGTCCCTGATAGATAATGACAAAATCTCCGTTATTCTTCCCGTTATCCTTTGGCCCATAAGCCGGGTAATCGACGATGGGCAACTGGCCAACAACAATCGTTACCGTGTCGCCGGATGCGTGCGACTGCACAATCCTCCCCCCAAGCTGAACCTTTTTCGATTCAGACCCATCGGTCATCATGCGCCAGCGGGAAAAATCAAAATTGCGGTCGACGTCCTCCATAACTTTAGAGGGAAACACCTTGTAAGGATGAGCACAGGCGCTCGCCATCGCCAGTGATAGGATGAGAAGACTAATGATAGCTCTCACTTTCACCTCCTTACACTGTTCAATTACTTAGCGTCAAACCGATGATGAGGCTAATGTATCTCATGCCCCCTACATGTACCGCAATTGCCACTGTAGGAAGAATGCGTTTTGTGCAAATGGGTCCGTCGCAGCATTGAGCGCGATGTCTGGTCCCAACCCTGAATGGTGTCGGAACTCGTAATTGAACTGGATTTTGGACTGCATTTTCGGCGGGAAGTTTTCGAAATAATAGGTCAGGCCGACGATATGCCTCGTATAGAGGTCGTTCGACATCCTAGTATTAGGGTCGAATTCCTCATACATGTAGACCGACTCAAAGTTTTCGAGCGGCCCTTCCGTAAAGAGATACTTTGCCAGCACATACCATGTGCGTCGTTGCGCCCCCGGCGCACCGGAGCCACCGCAGGTATCAAGACAGGCGCCGTTAGCCGCAGTCCCTACCGTGGTCGCATTCGACCCATCATGGCCCTGCCAATATTCTCCATAGACCATAAAACCAGGTAAGAACTTCGGGTTGTACCGAAAATCTATGCCATAGCGGTCAAAGTGACCTTTGCCGCGCCCGTTAATGAACGTACCGGCATTGTTGGATGTCCCCTGGATCATGGTGAAGCTGATAAACGACACGTCGTCTCCAAAGAGCCTCAGGCGGGTATAGATTGCCTTCGGCTGATTGGCTCCGCCAATCCCCGAGGTGTTGCTGACGATGCCATTCGCCTGAAAATTATTGTTGTTCATGATTCCGACCACATATTCCAGCCGGTTCATGATTTTTCCACGTACATCGACGAAGTAATCGCGCTCTTGGATGAATTCAATAGCGCCACCCGTACCGTTTCGGTTCTGCCCTGGCCCACCACCGCCTCCTACCCCATTCAAGTAGGGAGAACTGATGATATCGCGCAAACCGCCTGACGTTTCGGTAAAGATACCGAAGGGCATACGGAAAATCCCCATCCTGATGATATTCAAATTGGGCGCCCATGCTTGAACTGGACGAACGTCGATATAGGCTTCCCGAAAGAATGTGGCCACGGTTGGAGAAGACGCGCCGGACAAAGGAGTGTTGTTCGTGAGACTGGTGCTCTGGAACTCCATCAACATGTGCCACCGGGGAAGATAATCGCTCAGCTTTCCCCAGAAAACCATCTCAGCTCGTCGAATGGACAGACTGTCTTGACTTCTTCCTTCAGGAACATTTGCATTGACATGCCCATAGAGAAATTGCAGCGCGTTCAGGCCGAAATTGACCTTGTCCCGAAGGATCGGAAGCACTTCCGTTCTATTTTTCCACTCTTCTAAATTATCCAGCCGTCGTGTCTGGTCTGCGGTTCTATATTCCTGCTCCGTACGAATTCGCAGCCACTCATCCTTGGTGATGGTGCCCTTTTGAAGAAGAAGATCTTCCAGCGATATTCCGCCTGGCGGGGTTTGGATAGCCGATGATGGTCCTTGCTTTTCAGGTACTGAATCTGTCTGTTGTGTAGTGACTATTGGGTCTGACGATGGCTTTCGACTGGTTGAAGCCTCCTGAGCTAATGAAGGCTGCTGTACCAATACGATCGCGGCTATACACAGTGCCACAAGCGTCACTTGGGCAGTATAGGCCGTTCCGTACAGTCCTCTCATGCGGGATCCTCCTGGGTAATAATTGCGTAGCGTGTCGAAACTCGAATTACGTTGTCTTCACAGGATTTCTACTGATCATTGACTCAGTCCGGCAGGAACGCCGAAGGCAACGGCCTTGCGCTCAGCTTGGGTGGGAGGTAGGGGGAACAATCCGGCCTTCATCATGGTCTCTTCCCCTTCCCGACTCATAATGAAGGTTAAGAATTCCTGAACTGCCTCAGGCAAAGACGTCTTGGGCGACTTGTCGAAGTGCAAATACAACCCATGTCGCAACGGATAGGTCTGATCAATTACCGTCTCTCGAGACGGTGATACAAACGGCATCCCTTCCTTCTCCGCAATTGGGACGGCTCGCACATTTGACGCATGCAAGCCCAGTCCGCTGTAGCCTATCCCCGTTGGGTCACGATCGATATTGAAGACAACTGTCGCCGCGCCAGGATGTTCTCGGACGCCTGATTTGAATTCACCGCCACTGAGCCCATGTTCCTGAAAAGTTGCCCGGGCTTCCGACTGTCTATCACGACCATGGAGCTGGATTGACGCCTCTTTCCAGCCGTCGGACAACCCCAACTGTCCCCACTGGGAAATGGCTGTCTTGAATCCTCGTTTCCGCGTGGATGAGAATACGGCATCAACTTGGTCCAGAGTCAGACCAGGCAACGGGTTGTCCTTATGCACATACAACGCGACGGCATCAATGGCTACAGACACTGTCGTCGGTTCATAGTCATGTTGAGCGACGAATTCTTTCACTTCGGCGTCAGAAAGCTGATGCGACGTGGCAAGCAATTGAAAATTGGACGCACGATCGTCCACCATCATGATCTTGCCAGTCTTGCTGAGAGGCGGCTGCAGAAACTCAACGATCGCTTTAGGGCTTCCTTTTTTCACATCGATAGTAACTTTCGGCTGAATTCTCTGGAAGTCGATGCTGAGGCGGGTGAGTAGTGGATACAGCGCTTCCGAACTTTGAACTTTGAACGTACCTGAAATCTGTTTCTTGGGACTATAATGGGCCAGTGCCGAATTCACGCTCAGGGGAGTGAAGGGGTCGCTGTGCTCGGCTGAAGATCGGTCAACCAAAAAGACAAGGTGGAGTAAAGAGAGCAGAACAAACCCAACCGCAACCGTTCTTTTATTATTAGCTGATGCAATCATGAACTCCTCTCTTTCATGAATGGAAAAGGCTGTTGGCTGTAGATGTAGAGGAGAAGAGTTGCAGGTGAGTAACCACCTTGTTACAAAAGTGTTAACTTTTGCTTGTGAAGCTATGAACCGATACAACGAATTCCGAAAGACGAACCTGATGGAAATGGCACCAGCCATTCAACACGTGAGCTCTTTGAATTCATGCGGATGGGCCTAGCCACTCAGTTCGTGGGAACCTTTTGTACACCTCTTGATCGAGCCCCAGAGGGGAATATGGCTATTCCATCAACCTCAGAAACAGTCAGCAATTCAGAACCTCCGCTGTGGTCGATCGCCATTGTGGTGATTATTATTCTAGTTGCTCCGCTCGTGCTGTATTCCTTTGCACCAACCGGCCCCATTCGGGAAGGGGACACAGTATTCGCAGAGGGTGAACAACACACGCGGATTCGTTCTACGACTTCAGGGCAATCTTGGAAGAGAGAAGATATCTGTTTACTTGATGCGAACAGCCCTCTGATAGTGCTTCAGTCGTCAAGTAACCAAGCTGATGGCTCGATCATCGCCCAAGTTCAGGGTAATCCATCTGGCGAATGGCCTTTTTGCTCCGTGCATGCCGAGGTGATATTAAAAACCCATCAAGTATTCCAGAAGCCGGCGGTCTTTGGGACGGCACGAGAGATCTTGGCTGGATTGTTCAGTCGATAAGCGAGTGGTGCCTAAGTTTTTAGGCGGTGAGCAAACTGCTTTCTGAACTTGGCGACTTTCGGACTCACCACAAACTGGCAGTAGCCTTGGTAAGGATTTCGAACAAAATACTCCTGATGATAGGGCTCTGCCTCATACCATTGCTCAGCAGGTACGACCTGTGTGACGATCGGAGCATCGTACAGCTTCTCGTCAACTAGCGTTTTGATCAAGGTCTCGGCTGCATGGAGCTGTGTCGGGTCACAGTAGAAAATCGCCGAACGGTATTGGGTTCCCTTATCGTTGCCTTGTTGATTGGGCGTCGTTGGATCGTGAATGGTGAAAAAAATCTCAAGGAGTTCTTTATAGGTGATCACCCGAGAATCAAAAGCGATCCGTACGGCTTCGGCATGGCCGGTCTGCCCCCCACAAACAGCTTCATAGGTGGGATGGTTGAGGTGCCCCCCGATGTAACCAGACTCGACCGATTCAACACCTTGGATCTGATCATAGACAGCCTCAAGGCACCAAAAACAGCCGCCTGCGAGAATAGCGACTTCCTTCTCAGACGGGATCGATCGTGATTCATTCTCCATTGTGCGATTTGTCGAGTCGGGGTGGGATTCTTTCATTATGTGGAGAAGACGAGCTACTCCTCTTCTTCCTCTTCAATATCCTCAATCCCTTCATAACTCATTTCCGGGAATGAGGCCGACGCCTTTTCACAGGCAGTCTCAACCATCTCTTCAGCATCTTCCGCTGAATCGGCATCCACCAAAAACTTCACAGTGATCGCATATCTCTGTTCCACTCACGACTCCTTTCTCTATCTTCATGCCGAGATTTAGACATCAAACCGTACTTTCTGACAGTTGCGATGGCCATGTCAACCGTGTTTGGAACAGCGTGCTTTGCGCAAGCGCGGCTGGATGCAGCCGTGCCGGTGCAGATGCTTACCTGGGAGAAGCAGGGATGAAGCAGTGATCGAGGAGGGAGTTACTCGTCGTGTTCGAGATCGGAAAGAACCGCCTTGAGCTTTGCCAATTCTTCTGGGGCAATACGTGAAAACGAGATTCCGAAGCTATTGTCACCAATCCATCGCACAGCGGCTTCCTCGATCCGCAAGGGCCAGTCAAAACCTGGGACGTGGAGTCGGCATTCGAACTTCGCGCCTTGCTCCACCTTCATGTCACTTTCGATTTTACAGCCGCCCGCAGAAACATCCAGAGTTCGCCCCTGTCCTTCCTGCTTTTGTCCAGACAAGGTGCTGCGAAATTGGGCGGTGAACCTTGGCTGAACCCGTCGATCCTTCGGTCGAGGCAGCGGAGTAGTTTGTTTAGTACCTTCGGACTTGAAAAGCGAACTGAGATTTTTCACTCAATAAATTCCTATCGCAATCGCATAACCAGCGGAACCAAACCAATCGGTGAGAGACCTGGCTCCCACTGTAGAAACCCTATTTGGGGGTGGTAAGGAGCATATGGCCACGTCGGTTCTGCTGGTAACAGGATTCAGCCCGCTCAAAACAGAAGGGACGCTCCTTCCCATATGAAACGATCGCCACCTGCTTGGGATTCACACCAACTTCCGCAAGGTAGTTCCGAGCAGCCTTGGCGCGTTTGTCCCCCAAAACGATATTGTAGTCGGCAGTGCCTCGCTCGTCGCAATGCCCTTCAATTTTCAACAGGACGCCTGGATGATCTTTGAGATATGCCGCGTCTTGATTGAGCGCTTCCGTGCCGGCATCTGACAGGGTCCACTGATCATAACCAAAGAAAACATCCTGCAAGCCCGCCTCTACCGCAGCCATTTCGTCTTTTGTCAGTTCAGCACGCTGACGCGCACTGAGTCCCGATGGATTCAGTGCCGTCGAATATCCGCCTTGCGCAAGCCGTTCCTCGGATGGATTACGAGAGAAACCGCTCAGTTCACTACTTCGGCCTTCCCCCGACATGTTTGGGAGCTTTGAACTACCACCACCGGCTCTGCCCTCACCGTCCGACTGGAGCCACTTCGTGTTACAGCCCTGGCTTGACAACAAGATTAGTCCCATCATCACTACAGCTCCAGATTTCGTTAACACTCTATTCATAGCCATTCTCCTCCGGGTGACATTACGACGCAGTTACTTAATTGATCCATGACAATCGGTGCGTGGATGATAGTCTGCGATGTTCGATGGTCCCCTCGCTAAACAAATATAGCACCGCAGTTGAGAAGGAATGCTTTAGCAAGAGCCTAGCTGAAGGACTTCAGGATGCCTAATAAATTCCAATATTTGGCAAGCACTGCTGGAGTGGAAGATTCTGCTAGACAGAGAACTGAAGTTGGAGCAGGAAGAAACGAGAACCACTAAGAGAAGGAGAACGAGGGCCGCTCAGACACCACTGCCGGCTTAAGCTGATCAGACCTCGTCTTGCTCAGCGAGACCCTTTCCGATCAGACCAACGAACCGGTCGCAGCACTGTTCCCAGGCCGGCCAGTGCACAGATGAACAAGAGCATGGCTATAGCGATTGTCAGAATAAATGCCGCCCTCATGTCGTGCAAAACGGGGATCATGGTACCTCCCTCTTCTTGCTCGATTCATTGACTGCGCCACCCACATTCACAGACCCACGGACTCATCGGGTCCGCCTTCTCAAGCGGTCTTCCACAACAGGGACATTGTCTAGTCCAAGCAAGTCGCTTCTTCTGTTCATAGTATACCGCTCCAGATGGCGCTTGCCCTCTATATCGGCAAAACCACTGCATGGGATAACCTCTTGCACGCATAAACATTATAATAAATGAAATCCATCACAAATCCATCCAGCTTTAGCGGAATGACCGACAAAACCCACATGATCATAACCCATTGGAAATGTGCGACAATGATGGAGATAGCCTCGTTTGTCTAGTGTGCCAGGCAGAACTGAGCCTGCAACCTATGGGTTCGAAGTCATACCGAGCGATTCGGACACCGGAATTGCAACAGACAGGAAGGCTACACAGGCAGATGAATGAAAATCAAGGCAGGACTTTCAGGGATCGGCTCCGTCTCGTCTTCTCAAGGCTAATTCGTACTATGGACTAAAACAGTGGCTTTTTTCCGCCAGCTTTGTTGATGGCGTGGGTAAGGGCGTGTGAAAGGCTTTCTACGGTCGCCCTATCACAGACGGGAATATACGCCTCCCCCTTTTTTTCTCCCGGTTTGTCTTTTGGAGCGCGATCCTCATACGCAAGCTCCTCAAGACTGGTGATGGCCACTTTGCCGGTTTTTAGTTCGTGCATGGGTTTACCAGGCATCACGAGAGACGCAAGCCATTCAGTCACACATGCCCCACGCGCACAGCGCAGCCGAATTCCATAGAGATTGACGTTCTCACCCTCCCGCTCCGAGCTCACGTTAGGAGATAGTGCGTTCAAGTCCAACTCTTGAATCTTTTCCGCCGGCGATTGGATTCCGAATATCCCGCTCAACTTCTTCAATTCATTCAGACGTGTGATAATTCTGAGAGCTGATGGAGGGATAACCACCACATCGACCTTCGCCATCCGATCCATATGCCAGAGGGATCCGTCCTTGGCAATCATACGTTGCAAACCACTGTGCATTGTTGCACATGCTTCCCACGTCTCTTTGATAAATGCCAACGTCTCCTCAAGCGACGGCCCGTCATTGCCGTAAGTGTCGTTCGATGTCGCCCATGCACTCGGCAGACTCGTCATGAGGATGAAGGCGCAGGTGACCAGCGCCCCTGCTTGCCACTTCATCATTATTTTGCCCCATAAAAAATACGCCGCGATATGCTCTCGATCGTGATAGCGGTAAACTTGCCCGAACATTAATCCCTTGTGGTAATTAGCAGGCGGTAGATCAGCTTGACGGCTGAGTCTCTCCACGCCAGAGAGGATCCGCGCTCGCCGCGCAACCAGGACAGCAAGTCGACTTGGGGAATTCCGGTAACTCGTTGAATCTATGGTGCGCCCGGCAGGAATTGAACCTGCGACCTACGGGTTCGAAGC
>CABVRX010000011.1 GCA_902500825.1 uncultured Nitrospira sp. | reverse complement strand
TTGTCAATCTGGAGGTCGCGGGTTCAAATCCCGTCGGCCCCGCCATTTTCTTCAGAGTTTGGTACAATTCCACTTTGCCAAGAAATCATGAACGCTGAGGAGGGGGAGTAGAGACTCGTATGTTTCAAACCGGCCCACTGGGAGTTGTGCTGTCGCTTGGGATCGTGTCCAAGGTGGTCCTCTTGCTCCTGGTTTGTTTTTCGATCACGTCATGGGCCATCATCTTCTACAAATTGGCCGTATTTCGAACCGCTGATGCAAAAGACCGTCATTTTATGACCGTCTTGCTACGGGCCAGAGATGTGGAGGAAGTCACTCGGCATGCGCAGCAGACTGTTGGAAGCCCCTGCGCAAAGATTTTTCATGCCGTGATTCAACGGATCAGTTACATTCCTACCGAGGTGCATGAAAACGGTTCCGTCGCCTACGATCGACATGTAATGGAGCGGACTGCGGCCCATCTTGCGCAAGGTCAAATCGCCAGATTGGAATCGTTTCTCCCGTTTCTTGCGACGACCGGAAATATCTGTCCGTTCGTGGGCCTCTTGGGAACGGTGATGGGTATTATCGACTCATTCCGGGAAATCGGCACGCAAGGCACAGCCAGCATCGCGGCGGTGGCTCCCGGCGTCTCCGAAGCCCTGATTGCGACTGCAGCCGGATTGTTTGCCGCGATTCCCGCCGTCGTCGCCTATAATTATTTTCTCGTACGTATCCGACGTGCCGCGATGCACATGGATTCGGTCGTGGTGGAGCTCCTGGCCTTGATTCCAGCCCAAACGAGACCTGTCGCTCCGGTTCCCGTTGGAGCGAAAGGATGATCTTTGAGACGAGGCAGCGTCGCTTTTTAGCGGAGATCAACGTGATTCCGCTCGTGGACGTTGTCCTGGTGCTCTTGGTGATCTTCATGGTCACGGCACCGATGCTCTATAGAGGCATGGACATCAAACTGCCGACTTCGGCGTCGAGCACGATCAAGCCGGAGATCCGAGCGGTGTTGACGATCGAAAAAGATCAACGCCTGTATCTCGACAAAGATCAGGTGAGCGTGGCTCAACTGGAGCACAAGCTGCGCATGATGAAAGAAAGCCATGCGGATGTCTCATTGTATTTGCGCGCCGACCGTGACGTACCGTATGGAATTGTGGTTCAGGTGATGGATGGAGTCAAAAAAGCCGGGATAGAAAAACTTGGCATGGTGACGGATCCCACCGGACCTGAACGTATCAGTGAGGGTACGCCATCCCAACACAACCGGTAGGATAAGGTCCACAGTGCAGGCTTGGGCACCAGCCGGCATGGTTTCGGATGATGAATGGCAGGCGACACTGACCCGTCGCTTAGGCCTTGCCGTCGTCGTCTCTCTGATACTGCATATCGGCATATTGGCGATGGTGACCTGGGTTCGACTGCCGAGACATGGCGAACGGCCTCTGGCGTCCATTGAAATTTCTCTCGCGAGTCTGCCGACTCTTTCCGAGAAGGCTGTTGAACCTCCGAAGAGTCAGCCGATCAAAAAAGAGGTAGAACCGCCGAAGCCGATACAGCACGCCAAGTCTATCCAGCAATCCAAATCCATCGAACGACCTAAGCCCATTGAGCAGCCCAAACCCGTTGAGTCACTCAAACCTATTGAACAACTCAAACTTGCTCCTCCCGTGAAAGCGGCGCCTGTAGCTCTTCCGCCTGTGAAGGTCGCATCAGTCCCTCCGATAGCTCCGGCAAAATTGTCGAATGATCTCATGCGCGATATCATGAAGGATATTGAGTTGCCTCCAGACGCCCCTAAGCGCGGGGATATCAGTCCGGAGGAGAAGCCAAGAAAATTACCGACGATGAAGCTGCCCGATGTGCCGGTCCCTGCGGAAACGAAGGAAACCACGCAAAAAAGACTGGTTGCATCCGCTCAGTCCCCATCCTTGACGGAAGATGTGGCGAAGGAATTGGATGAGGAACTGAAGAAGATCAAAAGGCTTGAGGTGCCCAAAACAGCTCCCCCGGTGGAAGTTCCGTCAAAATCAGCCCCTCAAGTCGAAGCGAAGGTCCAGAACGCGAAGTCCGTCGACACTACCTTGAAGGTTCCTGGGATGGCTCAGGGATCCAATGCCTATCTTGCGCTTGTACGGCAGCGAATCAGTAATTCTTGGAGTGCCCCGCCTCTGGATATGACCGGCCAAGCCTATGTCGTTGTCGTACAGTTCAGACTTCATAAAAACGGATCGGTCACCGGTGTGACGATCGAACAATCTTCAGGAAACGAATATTATGATTTAGCCGGGAAGCGAGCGGTTCTCAGTGCAAACCCATTGCCCGTGTTTCCGTCTGATATCGCTGATTCGTATTTTGATGCCCATTTCACTTTTACCGTCGGAGAGCCACAAGGATAAACCATGACGTTTCGAGCTGTTGTATTCGTCGGTCTCTGTGTATCGATCGGCGTCGTTTGGATCATTGAATCCGGTGCCGCCGACGTCTTTCTTGAAGCAACCAAACCGGATTTTCAAAGGATTCCACTTGGGATCGCCGGGATTGACAACATGGGTGGAGCGGAGTCATCCGAGGGACGCGTCAAACTGGGCACGCGTATTGAGGAAGTCCTTAAGGCGGACGTGCGACGTTCGCTGGTCTTCGCTCTGGTCGATTTGCCGAGTCTTGGCATCAAGGTCGATCATCTCGGGACGGAACCTGATGCTTCCTTCAAGCAAGCCGCCGAAAACGGAGTATCGGTCATTGTTTGGGGTAAGGCGGGAGTCAAGAACGGAAGTAAGGACGCCGATCTCAGCATGGATGGTTACGTGTATGATGCCGGCAGCAATGAAGTCGCTGGCGGGAAGCGATATGTCGGCTCGACGTCGGTCGTCCGCCTCATGGCCCATCGTTTTGCGGATGAGTTGGTCTTTCGCTATACGGGAGAACCGGGAATCGCACGGACGAAGATCGCCTATGTCTCCGAACTGGGGACGGCTCGCGAGTTATTTGTGATGGATTACGATGGATACGAACCCCGTCAGTTGACGGCCGACGGATTCCTGAACCTGATGCCTCGTTGGTCACCGGATCGCCGATTTTTGGTCTTCACGACGTACCGCAATCGGAACACACAGGATATCGATATGCTCGAGCTTGCCACGGGCAAGCGTTGGACGCTCGTCTCGCAAGGCGGGTTGAACATCACGCCGGCGCTCTCTCCCGATGGGAAAGCACTGGCCTACTCATCAAGCCATGAAGGAAACGCAGAATTGTACCGCTTGGATACCCACACGAAAACCGTTCAGCGACTGACCACGCATGCGGCCGGAGACTTATCTCCCTCGTGGTCTCCATCGGGCCGGGAGATCGCGTTTACGTCTGATCGAAACGGTGGACCACAAATTTTCCTCATGAGTGCGGATGGATCCAATGTGCGTCGTTTGACGTTTGAGGGAGACTATAATGCGGCGCCGGCCTGGTCTCCTCGAGGAAATTGGATCGCCTATGTGTGCCGGACTCCCAAAAAAGAGTACAAATTGTGCGTCATCACCCCCGATGGTCAGAAACATCTGCAATTAACAACGGGATTGGGAGTGGATGATTCTCCGTCTTGGTCTCCGGATGGACGGCATCTTGTCTTCAGCTCGACGGTGGACGGGAAGAGTCAGATCTACATGATCAATGCGGACGGGAAGGACCTCGAACGTATTACGTTTACCGGAACGCACAATAGCGCACCGTCTTGGTCTCCGGCATCGTAAATATCCAGGAAGGCATTGACGGCAATCGTCCTTCGCTGTAAGAAAAAGGGACGATATTTCACAGGAGGGAAGGAATCCAATGAAAATGTTACCAGCCAGCTACTTGCCGTTGATTCTTGGTGTCATCGTACTGGGAATTCCAGCGTGCTCGAAGAAGGCGGTCCGATCAGGAGGCGATATTCAGGCTTTGCAAGAAGAGATGGCCAAGGGAGGAACGGCGAAAGAAGGGACCAGCTCAAGTTTTCCAGATACGTCGTTCTCCGGACGTGATGATTCGACCGGCTTACGGGGACTGGATCGCAATCCTTCGGAAGAGCGGCTGGGTGGAAATTCAGGTAATGGGGGTGGTTCAGGCGGTGCCGGTCACACCAACGCGATGATCGCAAAGGCAGATTCCGGCGCGGCCGCTCGTCAGCTGGCTGAGATTCGTGCGGAGCAGGTGGCTTCGGTGGCAGCCGGACTTCGAGACGTCTTTTTCGCGTACGACAGTTTTTCGATCACCGACGAAGGACGCCACGCTCTTTCCGGCGATGCGGAATGGTCCAGGACGAATCCGTACTCACAGCTGAAAATCGAAGGACACTGTGACGAGCGCGGCACGTCAGCCTATAATTTGGTGCTGGGTGAGAAACGAGCGAAAGCCGTTCGGAATTATCTCGTCGAGCTGGGAGTAACACCTGCTCATTTGTCGGTCGTTTCCTACGGCAAAGAGCGGCCGTTCTGCTCGGAACACACGGAATCGTGCTACTCGCAGAATCGCCGTGGACACGTCGTTGTCAAGACGGGGAAATAGTGTGCCGGTAGGGCAGTTCGTCTGAACGAATCTTGATTGTCGGTAGTCGTGTCGACCCTAGGATTATGACGTCTCAACTACGAACCACGCATGGGATGCTTCTCGGTCTCGCCGTTGGTGGTCTCCTTCTGCCGGGGTGCGTCGCGCAGCAGTCCGACCTGAAAAAAGCCGAAAAGGATCTTCAGCAGCAGCTGTCCCAGACCAGGGCCAGGCAGAGCCAAGAAATTTCGACCTTACGCGAACATGAACTCCCGCAACTGCGAGGAGAGTTGGAAAAGGCACTCAACCAGGCGCGAGAGCTCCAGAATAAACAGGAAGATTTTAAGCATCGGTCGGCCCAGTTGGAACAGCAGACAAAAAAACTGGAACAGTTGGCGTCCAAGCTGGAAACCGACAGCAGTACACGGTATTTGTGGATGCAGAAGAGCTTCGAGACGCAGGACGCGAAGGTGTCGGCACGGCTTGACGAACTCTCGAAGGCCATGGAGACTTTGAAGAAAGAGGTCGTTGACGTCGTCCAACGCACGAACGAAGGGCTGGCAAAACGCGTCGATGTCAAACTGGAAGGGCAGCAAAAGGAGTTGACGGAGCACCAGCATAAAATCGAACAGATCTCTCAAAGGTTCACTCAATTCAATCAGGCGCTGACGGGGTTTCGGGAAGCGCTGACCGGCCTGAACGACCGTGTGGGTGAGCACGATCAAGCCACGAAGCATCTCACCTCGAGAATCGATGCCGATTCAAAAACGACGGCGACTCATGCGGAGGATGTCAACCGAAGCGTGATCTCCATCACGAAGGCACTCGAAGCGGTCGGAAAAAAAGTCACGGCTCGTCTTGACGAGCAGGATAGCCGAATCGATGCGTTGGCGAAAACGCTTGAGCAGGTATCCAATAGGGCTGCTCCTCCGCACCAGGCGCATAAGCCGACGCAACACTCCGCGATGGGGTCGAATGAGCCCACTCCGGAAGGAGGAGAAATTGCAAGGTTGTCCTCCGGGCCGGAGGCTTCGGGAGGTGTCACAACAATCGTTCCTCCTCAGGAATCACCGAAATTTGAACCGGCTCAGGCCAGCGCCGATCCCTCGGATCGGGTTCGCTATGAGCGGGTATTAGGCTTGTTTCGGGACGGGGACTTTGAAGGCGCGCGGCAAGGATTCATCGGATTTCTTGAGGACTATCCAAACTCAAACCTTGCATCGAATGCCCGTTTTTGGCTGGGAGAGTCGCACTTCAGCAAGAAAGAGTTTCAGAGAGCGATCGATGCCTACGATAAAGTGGAGATCGATTATCCCGGCAGTGAAAAGATACCCGCTGCAATCTTGAAGAAAGGATATGCGTATTTGGCGCTAAAAGATAGGAAGCGAGCCTCGTCCGCATTTAGACAGGTGGTCACGCTCTACCCCAAAACGGTTGAGGCCGGGAAAGCGTCGGACAAACTGACTCAACTCAAGGAGGTGCGGTAACAACATGTGTGTTCGTACACTCACGTCCGGTTTTGCGACATGGGGAGTATTGGCGTCAACGGCCGTGCTCGTCGGCTGTGCCAAGCATGCCGATTTTCTGGAAACGCGCAATCAGCTCTCGACCATCTCACGAACGCAGGACCAGGATCATCAACGGGTGGATGCCGTGATGCGCAGGTTGGAAGCCGTAGAGCGGAGCAAGGATACGGATTCTGGGAAACCGCGATTCGATGACCTCGCGGTACGCTTTCAAAAACTTGAAAGCCGATTGGCAAAACTGGAAGAGGCTGCCGGCCAGGCAGCCGTCAAGTCAGATTTCTCGGCGGAACCGCGTGCGCCCAGGTCGGTCAAACAGACGCAACCTGCAGAACAGACGGCAACGGTGTCCGGCATCACGCCGACGTCCGCCTTCAATCTGGCTTATAATGATTATCTCAACGGGAAATATGAGCTTGCGGTCGCAGGGTTCCAACGGTTCATAAAAGATTTTCCCGGTACGTCTCTGACCCCGAACGCGCAATATTGGCTGGGAGAAACGTATTACAATGTAAAAGACTATGGGCGGGCCATCCAAACATTTGATTATCTCGTGGCAGAATATCCGGGGAACGAAAAGGTGCCTGCGGCGCTGTATAAGCTTGGCCTAGCGACTGCCGAGACCGGCGATCTCAGCAGGTCGAGAAAGAATCTGAAGCGTGTGCTTGAAGAGTTTCCTTCATCGGACGAATCAAAGTTGGCAAAGAATAAGTTGGCCGAGATCCGATGATCGTCGCCGTGGAGCGACACCCCGCTCCATCACCATTGCCATCTTATCCTTATCGCTCATGAGGAGTATCGTGCCGTGCTGAGCGCCGACGGCAGTGGCAAGATCTGTATTCTTTCGGAAGAGGTTATCGGTCGTATTGCAGCGGGAGAGGTCGTTGAGCGCCCGGCGGCGGTTGTCAAAGAGCTTCTCGAGAACAGTCTCGATGCAGGAAGTCGGTCCATCACGATCGACGTGAAGGACGGTGGGCTCGCCTTGATTCGGGTGATCGACGACGGGGAAGGCATGAGTCGGGAAGATGCCCCGCGCGCGTTTCAGCGTCATGCCACAAGCAAGCTCCGGTCCGATCTGGATCTCTGGTCTATCCAAACGATGGGGTTTCGAGGCGAGGCACTGCCGAGCATCGCCGCTGTCGCCCATGTTCGGTTAATGACGACGACTCGTGTTGCCGAAGTGGGGACTGAGTTGGAAGTCGTCGGGGGAACGATCGGGAAAATCACCGAAGCTCCTCCGGTTACGGGGACACGCATCGAAGTTGCGGAGCTGTTCCATAATCAGCCCGCTCGGAAGAAGTTCCTGAAGTCGACCCTCACGGAGTTCTTGCATATCAGCCGAGCCGTACAGCAGGCATCGCTCGCCTGGCCGTCCATCCATTTCCGCCTGACCCACAACGCGGAGGAGATCTTCAATTACCCGTCCGCGACGTCGGATGCCGATCGGATCGCCCAGATCTATCGACGCACCTTTCTCGACCAAAGTCTTCGGATCAAGGCCTCGGTTCCCGGTGCTCATGTCAGTGGCTATATCGTGGATGCGGTCCACGCGAAGTCATCTCGCATACCGCAAGAGCTGTTTGTGAACCGTCGTCCTGTGCGCAATGCAGCGGTTTCTCATGCCATCGCGGAGGGGTATGGTTCATTCCTTGCCAGGGGGAGTCAGCCGCGATTCGTGTTGTTTCTGGACATTGATCCGGACCGCCTCGATGTCAACGTTCATCCGACCAAACGGGAAGTGAGATTTTCCGACAATGAGTCGATTCACCAACTCGTACGGCGAGCGGTCCGTGAAGCCTTGAGCGGTGGGAAGACTCCGTTCATAGAGTCCCCCGTGCGACAAACTTCGGATTCAAGCGTGACAATTTCCCCTATGGCCAAATCGGAATCGGCGATCCGGCAGCCCACCCCAGAAATCCAATTGCCGTTGGTGAGCGAAGCAGCGGAGCCCTACGTTCGAGTCCCTTCAGCCGAGGTGACTGCGATGGGGCAGATCAATCGGACATTCCTGATCGCTCAAATCGGGGGCGATTTGAGCGTCATCGACCAACACACGGCCCACGAACGGGTCCTGTTTGAGCGATTGTATCGTGATTGGACGACCCGTGGTATCCAGGCCCAGCCGTTGCTGATCCCCGATCCGGTGGAACTGTCGCCGTTTCAGGCGGCATTGCTTCAGCGGTACCAAAGTGACCTGGAGCAATTGGGGATGGACATTGAACCATTTGGCTCCTCCACCGTCTTGATCAGAGCGATCCCGGTCGGTCTGGGCAAGATCGATCCGACGACGTTTCTACAGGATCTTCTGGATGACCTTATGCAGTGGGACAATCCCTCCACCAGTATGGAGGCACGAGTCCGGTCGGTTTTGGCATCGTTGGCGTGCCACGGCGCGGTTCGAGCCGGTCGTTCGATGAAACCCGAGGAAATCAAGACTCTGATCGAGGACTGGCTGACCGAAGGGGAGATCACGACTTGTCCGCATGGACGGAGAACCTCGTTCCGCCTCAGCATCACAGACCTGGAAAAAATGTTCGGGCGAGCCGGCTGGTAGCCGATGATAGAGGCAAAGGCTGTGGCTAGTCGGTGAAGAGCTTTTGATCCCGGCAGATAGGTGTATCATCCGCTCGTCAGCATTCACGTGACATGCGATCAGACCAGTTGCTCCACTACCGTCCCCTCGTCGTGCTTCTCGGTCCGACGGCCGTCGGGAAGAGTCGAATTGCAATACAAGTGGCCAAACGTCTTGATACCGATGTGCTGGCGGCGGATTCCCGTCAGGTGTATCGCGGGATGGACATTGGAACGGATAAACCGACCGCTGAAGAGCGTCAGGCGGTGCCGCACCGACTCATCGATTTGGTTGTCCCCAGCGAACCGTTCAACGCTGGGTGGTATCGGCGAGTCGCGATGGTAGAAATCGAACGCTTATACAGTGTGGGACGGTTGCCCTTCGTGGTGGGGGGAACGGGATTATACATTCGAACCTTGGTGAAAGGATTATGTCCAGCGCCCCAAGCAGATCCGCTTGTGAGGGCAGATCTTAAGAAATTGAGAGACGACCGCGGGCGAGACGGTCTCTATACAGAGCTGATGCGCGTCGACCCTGAAACAGCGGCACGGTTGCACCCGAACGATGAGTCGAAGGTCATGCGGGCGGTAGAAGTCTATCGGCTATCGGGGCGCCCACTGTCGATTATGCAAGCCGAACATGGGTTTCACGAGACTCCGTTTTCCGCTCTTCTGATCGGCCTTGAGCGAAGGAAAGACACCCTGTACCGAAGGATTGAAGAACGAATCGATTGGCAGCTGACTCATGGAATGGTAGAAGAGACTCGATTATTGCTCGGACAGGGATACGGACGTGAGCTCGGTTCGATGAAAGGTCTCGGCTATCGCCAAGTCGGAGCCTATTTGGCGAATGAGTGCGATTATGACGAAATGGTGCGCCTATTCAAGCGCGACACGAGACGTTTTGCGAAACGGCAGATGACCTGGTTTCGAAGCGAAGCGGGAGTTGCGTGGCTATCGATCGAGGACAACGAGCCGTATGAGCGGACGGTGGAACGAGTGATCGCGCGCATCGAGGAATTTCTGGAAGCCCTTGGACAACAGAAACAGCCTGCTGCATCGCAGCAGGCCTTTTGAGAAAAGGATTTATATGAAGAGAAAACGACAGGATGAGCGAGTGACCGTCGGGGTGATCGGAGGAAGCGGGCTGTATGACATTGAAGGGCTCACCTCGACTCGGTCAATTCGAGTCCGCACGCCTTTCGGGGCCCCTTCCGATGCCATTACCCTGGGTTCGCTCGAAGGAATTCGAGTCGCATTTCTTTCGCGGCATGGGCGGGGACATGTGTTGAATCCAAGCGGGATCAACTACCGCGCGAACATTTTCGCGCTCAAGTCTCTGGGAGTGTCTCAGGTGATTTCGGTCAGCGCGGTCGGCAGCATGAAAGAATCAATCCACCCGGGCGACGTCGTCGTGCCGGATCAGTTCATCGACCTCACGAAGCGGCGCGCCTCGACCTTTTTTGACAACGGAGTCGTGGCGCATGTCGCGTTCGGCGAGCCGGTGTGTACCGAACTGACACAGGTTCTCCTGGCGGCTGGAGAAAAGGTCGGCGCCACGTTGCATCGCAGCGGGACCTATCTCTGTATGGAGGGGCCTCAGTTTTCGACGAAAGCGGAATCACGGCTTTACCGGCAATGGGGCGTCGATGTCATCGGCATGACCAACATGCCGGAAGCGAAACTGGCCCGTGAGGCAGAGCTGTGTTATGCGACCTTGGCTCTGGTGACCGATTATGATTGCTGGCATGAGACCGCGGAGGCGGTCACGGTGGAGGCGGTATTGGGCACGCTTCATCGCAATGTGGCCTTGGCTAAACAAATACTTCGTTCCGCGATGCCGTCCTTCGCCGGTCCGATAGACTGCTCCTGTCATCGCGCGTTGGACAATGCCATTTTGACGGCCTCGAAACGAATCCCTACCGCTGTCCGGAAGAAACTCGCTGTGCTCATCGACCGTGCTCTGACGTCAAAGAAAGGAGCCCGTTAGCCATGGGGAAATTGCTCGTCGTTGGATCGGTCGCGCTTGATACGGTCAAAACCCCTTTCGGAGAGGGAACCGAGATTCTTGGAGGGTCGGCTACGTATTTCTCAACGGCGGCCAGCTTCTTCACCTCCGTCGCGCTCATTGCCGTGGTTGGGGAGGATTTTCCCCAACAGCACATCGCGTTTCTCAAAAGCCGGGGGATCGATCTCACCGGCCTGGAGCGGCGCCCAGGGGCGACCTTTCGTTGGAAGGGTGAATATACGCATCAACTGAATGAAGCCCGCACGTTGGATACCCAGCTCAACGTGTTCGAAACGTTTCGTCCTCAGATTCCAGAAGCCTATCGCGCGCCGGACGTGTTGTTCCTGGGGAACATCCATCCGGAGCTTCAGCTCGATGTGCTGAACAAAGTGAAACGTCCCGCGCTGGTGGCCTGCGACACGATGAATTTCTGGATCAGCGGCCAGCGAGAGGCGCTCTGGAAGGTCTTGGAGAAGGTGGACATTCTGATCATCAACGACGGCGAGGCACGCGCACTGGGCCAAGACTCCAATCTGGTGAAAGTGGCGAAGCTCGTGCTTTCTCGAGGGCCCAAGCATCTCATCGTCAAGCGGGGCGAGTATGGTGTGCTCATGTTCAATGAAAAGCAGGTGTTCGGCGCGCCGGCGTTTCCGCTGGAAGACGTACGCGATCCGACCGGCGCCGGAGATACCTTCGCCGGTGGATTTCTGGGCTACTTGGCGGCGACGGGAAACAGGTCTCCGGAGGCCATGAGACAAGCCATCATCTTCGGGAGCGTGATGGCGTCATTTACCGTAGAATCCTTTAGTCTTGACCGATTGCGCATCCTGGATTACAAAGAGATTCAGGCTCGGTTCACCGAATTCAAGCGGCTCACGCATTTTGAGGATGTTCAATGACGAGATGCGATAGGCGGTTTCAGCGTCTGCTGCTCTGCTTAGGACTCATCAGTATCTGGGGAGGCTGTGCAAACGACAAAGAAGTGCTGCAAAAGTCTCAGGGGTATTATCAAGAAGGCGTTGCCAGCCTTCCAGGAGATCGACAAAAGGCGTTCGTTTCCTTCCAGAGATCCGTCCAGTTGAATCCGTCCAATAAGGAATCGCGGTACGCGCTGGGACATGTGTATGCGCTGCAGGGCAAGCTGTCCTACGCAGAAGAGCAATTCCGCGCGGCAATCAAGATCGACGAAACTTATTCCGAGGCACATACGTATTTGGGACAAGTTCTGGCGAATCAGGATCGATGGGACGAAGCGATCCAATCCTATCGGCAGGCCCTGGCGAACCCCCTCTATCCGACACCGGACTTGGCTCGATTTCATCTCGGTCGCGCACTGACGCACCAGGGCGATCTTCAAGGTTCGATGGAAGCATTGGAAGATGCGGTGTCGGCGAGTCCTCCAAGCGTCCCGCCCGCGAGGACTCATCTTGAGCTTGGCCGCGTGTACTATAAATTAGGCTATACGACCAGAGCGCGGGAAGTTTTGAAGAAAGTGGAGACGTTGGATAAAGGCGGAGAACTGGCGACGGCGGCAGCGGAACTCTTGACACGATTGAAGTAGGAGACCTATGGAGTCGGTCGGCGAATTCTTCAGGCAAGTGCGTGAGACCAAAGGGTTGACCGTTGATGAGGTGGCGTCGAAAACCCGGATTCGCACCGATTTCGTCAGGGCGCTCGAGGACGGGAATTTCGCCAAGTTGCCCGACCAAGTCTTCGCCAAGGGGTTTGTGCGGTCCTACGCCCGATCGTTGGGCTTGGATGAGGAAGATGCGATTCACCGCTTTATCCAATCTGCAGGCTCATTTTATGAGAAGCAGGACGAGCGTGAACGGCTCAAGGTCCGACAGATCGAAGAAGATCGGAAGCGTCAATCGAATCGAAAAGCGGTGACGATTGCGATCAGTATCGCCGTACTGACGCTCATCTTTCTCCTCAGTCGAGAGCAATCGTCCGTCTTTCGGCGTGGGGCTCCTGAGCAAGGAGCGGCGACGAAACGCGCGACTCAATCGGCGAAAGAGGTTCAGGCCACAACGGCTCGTGAGCCTGAACGCGTGGCGGAGATTCCGAAACCGACCGATGCACCTGCCGCAGCGTCAAAGACAACAACAGAAGCACCACAAAGACAGGAGTCTGTCGTGCCTGCCGGTACGGCCTCCAGAACAGAATTGGAAACGGTTTCGACAGTCTCTCCGGGCAGCGACGGCCCGTTAGCCGGCATCGCGCTGAACGCAACGGAGAGTTTTGGAGATGGTCAGTTGGTATTGGACTTGGAAGCGACAGAATTGAGCTGGGTCGTCGTGCAGATCGATAACGGGAGTCCTCAGGAGTCGTTGTTACGTCCAGGCGAAAAAGCCCATTGGAAGGGACAGGATCAATTCATCTTGACCCTTGGAAATGCCGGAGGAGTGAAGGCCGAGTTAAACGGCAAACCTCAAAAGCCGTTCGGACCGAGCGGAAAAGTCGCCCGGGACATTGTGTTGAAACGGTAGTACTGACCTGTCTATCACGTTCATTCTGCTTGGCTAACGAATCACGCTCAGTAAAACGTTACTGCAAAACGGTGGTAAGCAGTGACAAAGTGGGGGACCACTTTGCCTTCGTCACGACCGCGCCAACTTCCGAACTCCTGACAATCAATAAAGAATAGTAACAAGACTCATGCATTGTTCCGGGGAAACTGAAATATCATCAGGGAGTAGGCGCGAGGACTCTCACAGAGGGCTGGTCCATCCATGCTCTCCATAAACCAATTCCACTCAATCGGCTCCCACAGCTGCTTTCAGAACCGCAAACTTCCGCGCAAATCGTGGTGATCGGTGGCATCATCGGACAAGAAAGGTGTCAGGAACCATTTCAATGACAAGCAGCGGGAAGAGCTAATGGGCCGTCCCCTCCGCATGGTTCCCGGTGACTGTGTCTATCATGTGCTGAACCGATCGAACGGCCGTGTGTCGCTGTTTGAAACGGATGGTGATTACGCCGCCTTTGAACGGGTGTTAGCCGCGGCTTGTGACAGAAGCACCATGCGCCTGCTTGCCTATTGCGTCATGCCGAATCATTGGCATCTCGTCCTCTGGCCACGACAGGACGGCGATCTCTCACGCTTCATGGGGTGGCTCACGCTCACGCATACCCAACGGTGGCATGCCCATCATCGTACCGTCGGCCATGGCCATCTCTATCAAGGCCGCTTTAAGTCCTTTGTCGTGGAGCAGAGCGCCGCGTTGCTCACGGTCTGCCGGTATGTCGAGCGGAATGCGTTGCGCGCCGGTCTCGTCGAGCGAGCGGAGCAGTGGCGGTGGGGAAGTGCGTGGCAACGCGTCGGTGGCGCGAGTCCAGTCCCCCTGAGTGCATGGCCGGTGGATCAGCCGGCGGATTGGGTGATGTGGGTCAACACGCCGCAGACGGACAGCGAACTCATCGCGCTTCGGCAGAGTGTAACGAAGGGGCAACCGTTCGGAGCACCATCATGGGTTGAGCAGATGGTGCGGCGCTGGTCCCTCGGGTCCACGCTGCGCGTCCGAGGACGACCAAAGAAAGCGTAGGGGAAACAACAATGGTTCCTGACACCTTTTCCCTGCTCCGGCAGGACGGAGCCTACTTCTCTATCTATGATGGCATAGGCAGTACGCTGGCGCTGATCAACCAGTCGGGCACTTCCGCCGTTCAGTATTCGTACGAACCCTTCGGTAAGACTCAGTCCTCCACCCCTTCCTTCGGCAATTCTTTCCAGTTCACGGGCCGCGAGAACGACAGCTCTGATCTCTATTACTATAGGACAAGGTACTACAGCTCACTTTTCAATCGATTTGTTAGTGAGGACACTATTGGATTCTTGGGAGGAGACAATTTTTATCGGTATGTTGAAAACAATCCGGTGAACCGGATTGATCCACTAGGCCTTACTCCCTGCTGTCCCTCGGGCCGTACCAAAACAATGTCAAGTTGTGTAGAGGCATGTGTTACTAGTCCAGTACCTCATTGGTCTTTCAATACTTGGTGGCCTCAATGGCCAGCTTGGTACCCCCGCCTCTATTGGGCCTATAAGAATGACAACCGGCGCAGCACTCGGTGCCAGAGCAGGCTTCCTAGCAGGGGTCGGACTTGGTGCTGGAAGGTCTGTAACAGGAACGCTAGTCAGAGCGGGCTATATCATTGGGAGGAATGCAACAACTGCTGTTGCCATAGCTGGTGCCGGTGCTTCGGGATTTGCAATCGGGACGGTAGGCTACTGTGTTTATCAGTGCTCCGCAGATCAATGCTATGAGTACCCGTAGTAGGTGAGGTGATGCAAGGAAGGACGACAAAGTTGCTCACGGCCTTGGTATTGGGGATTCTGTTGATAGGAGCGAATGTTTTCATTAACGATCATTCGTTCCGCTTTTGGCTCAACCTAATTTTAATACTTGCATGGTCGATTTACTTTTTTGGTGAGATGTATCGAGGTTATCGGCGGCAAAACCAAAATCATGATAAGAGTCCGACCAAAGAAGAGTTACTAACAGCGTTGGAAAGAGAGAGACAATCGCGTTCCGAAACTGACAGCCAATAGGTTGAGAGCACTTAAGGCGAAAAATAGAGACAGCACAGTCTTTTTATAAGTTAGAGAAGGAAAATAGAGGAAAGCTGAATTCTGATGAGTGCTGCAACCGCACAAGAAGCAGATTGCATGGGACAAATCGACGTTGCGCTTATTCCCATGTTCACCACCACGGACGCCAGTGGGAACTTCTTGTTCACCAATCCCCCCACCGGATCACAAGTCTTACTGATCGACGGCCCGTCGGCCCTCTACCCCGGAGACATGCCGGTTCAGATGACGATCCAGCCGGGCGTGGCGAACGTGGTGCCCTATCAGGTGTATCTCCACGAGGTGAGTCAAAACTATTTCCCGATCACACCCGGGGCACAGACCGTTATTTCGCCGCCGGAGATTCCTGACTTGACCATGATCATCCCCGCTGGGACGACCATCATGGGGTGGGATGGCCAGCCCAATACAAAAGTCTCCATTACCCCGGTGCCGGTGGATCGCATTCCGGTGATTCCACCGCCGGCCAATCTACACGTGAAGCAAACCTACATGTTCAATTTCGGCAAACCGGGCGGTGGGTATCCGAGTCGACCGATTCCCGTGCTCGTGCCGAATGATCTCGGAGGCCTGCCGGGCCAGCGGGCGGATTTCTGGTACTTCGACGAGTCTCCCACGCCTGATCCGAATTCCAATCAGTGGAAGAAATACGGGGAGGGCACCATCAGCGCCGACGGGCGGCAGGTGATTCCCGATCCCGGCGTCGGGCAGCCCAAGTTCTGTTGCGGCATCTTCTTCGTCATCATGCAGCAACTCGCGGCGCTGTTTGGATTCGATGAGAAGAGCGGCGGCGATCCGATCTTGCTGCAGACCGGCATGTTGAACGTGCAACAGACTGATCTGGTCTTGCCAGGCCGCATCCCGATTGTGATCCGGCGGGCCTCTTCAAATGTCTGGAACGTGTGTTGCCAGACACACTCTTCTTTGAAACTCCGAAAGAACCGCTCAATCATGCCGTTCTGCTCCGGCGTATACGGCGTGATGAACTCCTGCTGCAGACGGTAGTCCCGACAGGCCTGCCGAAATCGTCGACTCTGGAAAATTAGACCGTTATCGCTGCGTAACACCGGCGCGGTCATAGGTCGGAGTGTCCCGAAGCGCTCCAGACAGGCCGCTTCGACTGCGCGTTCGACTTCCTTCGCCCGACTCCGTAACGCAAACTCATAGCCCACGATTTCTCGATCATGACAATCAATGACGGCAGCGAGATGGGCCCAGCCGTCCTGACCGCAAGGAACATGCGTCACATCCATCGTCCACCGTTCATTGCTCCGCCTGGCTCGGCTCACCCAGCCGCGCACGCGTGGTCGGGGTGTCCGTGACCGCTGATGGACCAACCACCGCTTCTGCTTCAGCACCCGATACACCGCTTTCTTGTTCACGATGTGCGCCGTCTGGCCACGCAAGAGTGCCCAGAGATGTCGATAGCCGAAGGTCGGATACTGCTGAATCAACTGACGGAGTCGCTCGACCCAGGGAGGGTCCAGGACCGCTCGGCGACGTCCAGCCCTCGCCACACGGTGCAACTTCGCACGACCCACGGCCAAGACCCGACAACTCCGCCGTTCTGAGACACCCCACAGCGCGGCCCTTACGCGTCGGATGTCTTCCGGTCTAAAGGGTACGGCTTCAACGCCTCCCGTAAAATATCGTTGTCCAGAACAAGATCCCCGATCTTCTGTTTCAGCTTCTTGATCTGCTCGTCCTTGAGGACGTCTTCGTCCTTCGGTCTCGTCCGCAGGGCATTCTCGGCACCCAGCAGAAACTTCTCCCGCCAGTCCTCGACCTCGGCGACGGTCAGTCCGTGCGTTCGAGCCGCTTCCGCCACCGACGTCTCGCCCTTCAGGATGCTCACCACCAACGCCACCCGTCGTTTGGCGATCCATCGTTCAATTGGATCTGCCGATTCTGATGCCATGTCCACCTCCCGGTCCACACGGGACCATGTCGTGAAGGTGGTCTCAATTTCAAGGGGAGCAGGATAATCAGTCCGCGCACGACGATCATTGCGATGTTCAGTGAATCGGTGAATCCCAACACGATTACCCCGACCAGCTTCCGGGTGACCAGCGGCGGGACGCCGATCGCCGGGGTCTATCTGTTCTCGAATCTCAATCAAACGATTACTTTTATTCCCGACAATCCGTTGCCGCCGGTCGCGACGGTGAACGTCTCGATCAGCACGGTGGCGGACGTGGTCGGCAATACGATGGTGCTGCCGTTCACGAGCAGTTTCCAAACCCAATCAGCGATCGACAATGTGCGACCCTCGGTCGTGCGGCCGAGCCCCAGCTCGTTCACGTTTCAACCCGATCCGCCGACGAATAAGCAGGTGCCGTTAAACTTCAAGCCGATGATCGCGTTCGATGAACGGATCAATCCGAGCATGGGGAATAGTTTGACGTTTATCCTCGCGGTTTTCCAAGTGGCTGCCGTCATGTTGAGCCATCCTGGTGTTGTGCGATATCAATGAGGCGTGGCGGCGGAGGTGAGGCGCAAAGGTGTCACGAAAACGATGAACATGTGGAATGGGCTTGCCGTGAAACGCATAAATACCGACATTTTCTCGACTCTTTTTTAAGTGATGTTGGCATGAGGTTTGATCTTCCTTGTAGGTAACAAGAAGATAGGATGAACATGGAGAACGGGATGTTTTCTTGACAGAAATTTAAGGGCATTGGTATACTCCGGCGGTTTTACCCGGCTTGTGAAAATCATGAAAATGCGTCGGCGGCCTGGAGTGTCATTCAGGCTCAGTAGGTTCAACATAAAGGAGGACGTGTGATGGGGTATTTGTCCAAGTTTTTAGGAGTCACTGCCGCAGTTGTGTTTCTCTCGGTCTCGGTCGTCGGGGCTGAGGAGAAAGATCCTTTGAAACCTCGCGTTCCGCCCGATCAAGCCGCGGACGCAAAAGCTCTGAAAAACCCGGTCGCTTCCAGTCCGGAGAGCATCGCTAAAGGCAAGGCGCTTTACGAGGGGAAGGGTACCTGCTTCAATTGCCATGGCAAATCCGGGGACGGTCAGGGTGAAGCCGGGAAGATCTTGAACCCAAGCCCACGGGATTTCACCAACTGCAAGTTCCACAAGAAACGGAAAGACGGCGAACTCTTCTGGGTCATTAAGAACGGCAGCGCCGGAACGGGGATGGTTTCCTTGATCCCAGCCGCGATCACGGAAGAAGAAGCCTGGGCGATCATTAACTATGAACGGAGCTTCTGTAAGGCCGAGTAGTTCTGGAAGCTTTTCGCGAGTGGCAAGACAGGGTGGGGAGGAAACTCTCCACCCTCTTTTTTTGCTGTCCGCACGTCTGCCCATCCGAATACGGGTTTGTTTGCTTAGCTAATCACAAATATTGTCCTCACATCGGGTGGATTAGGCTTCGCGTCATCAATCCCCCCAGTTTGGGGGGATTGCGCAGATAGCCGTATTAAAGGGTGTCTAGGGGATTGCGTCACAGACACAAAAAAGGGTAGAGTCCGCGCGTCAGCCCAGCGTCGCAAGACAAACTCAAACGAGGTGATAACCACTAAGAGCTGTCGATTTTTATAAATAGGAGGGCGACTACATGTACAGCCTATGGCCGTGGGTGAAGTGCCGAGTAGGAGTGGCAACGGTAACGCTTGTGCTTGGATCAGCGGGAATCATTTCCAGTACTGCCACTGACAGGAGTTACGCCGGAGATACTGTCCCACCGCCAGGCGTCGTGGCAGCAGACATCGAATACAATGGTCACATTGCCGTCAATGGCCCGTCGGTCACGGCGACGATTACCACTCAGAATAAGAACGGCGTGATTGCTTTCGACGGCACGGCCGGCCAGCGGATCAATATCGGCTTTAGCGGTGTCACGCTCACACAGTTCCAGGTGTCGGTCTATCGGCCCGATGGCGGGCTGATGGCCAGAGAGCCCTCCGCAGTGAGGAACTATTATGCGACTATGGGCGAGCGGCCACTCTCCTCACAGACGAAAGTTCACACATCCTCGACAGCGTACCAGTTTACTGCCGATTCAGGGGCAACGATCTCTTCCAGCGAGATGAACGGCAGTAGCGTTGATCTCGTGGAATTGCCGGTGACCGGGACCTATACGATTTTCATCGACCCGCTCAGTACGTATACCGGGAGCTTCACCATCACAGTTTCAAGCGAGCTGAGTGGAGAAATCGTCCCTCAAGGCTCGGTGATGCCGATTGCCATCAGCCGCAGTGGGCAGAACGCTCGCTATACCTTCTCTGGCACCGGCGGCCAAGCGGTCAGTTTACAAGTGAGTGATGTAACGGTCCGCAGCGGGTACGTTTCCATTCTTAATCCGGATGGAAGTTTGTTAGGCAAGCCGACCTCGTTCGGTCAAGCCGGTGCCATGATTACCGGGCAAGTCCTTCCGACTTCCGGGACCTATGCGGTTTTGATCGATCCGGAGCTGAGCTACACCGGCAGGGTGAAGCTTGCGCTCTACAACGCTCCGGATTTAACCGGCACGATCATGATCGACCAAGTGGCGGTCACTCCGACGCTGTCAATACCGGGCCAGCGAGCGCGTTATACCTTCAATGGAACGGCGGGGCAATGGGTTAATCTTGGTGTCACAGGGGTCTCGATCGCGTCGAGTACGCTGTCGATGCTGAACCCGGACGGCACCAAATTAGCGTCGACCACGATTGGTCCAAGCGGCGGCAACCTCAATCCGATCACGGCATTGCCTGCCACGGGGACATACTCCATTGCCGTGGATCCTGTCGGCAACCATACCGGCAGCATGACGCTGGCCCTTTCTTCTCCGGCCACCGGCACGATCGCAATCGACGGAGCCCTGGTGCCGGTCAGTCTCAACAAGGCGGGCAAGACGGCGCGCTATACCTTCAACGGCAATGCGGGACAATGGGTTAGTCTGGGACTCACGTCCGTGGGGCTCACATCGAGCACCATCACGCTCGTTGATCCGGAAGGGACTCCCCTCGCCTCGACTGCCGTGGGTACGGCGGGTGGGGCGCTTGATGTACCCAGCCCCTTGCCCACAACCGGTACCTATACCATCCTCGTCACCTCTGGGGGCACGTACACAGGCAACATCACGCTGACACTCTCAACGGAAGTATCGGATTCGCTGAAGGTGAATGCGACCCCCAGGCCGATCATGATCAGCCGCGCCGGTCAGAACGGGCGCTATACGCTGACCGGCACCGCGAATCAACAGGCCACGGTCAAGGTCACCAACAATAAGCTTGGCAGCGTGACGGTGAATCTCTATAGCCCGAATGGCATCCTGCTGGCCGGGTTGACGAGTTCAGCGTCGAGCTTTAACCTCAACCCCGTCACACTGACGTCAACAGATACGTACACGATTACCATCAATCCTGCGATGACGGATACGGGGAGTGTTCAACTACAAGTAACCAACCCGTAGGAGTGAAGCTTCAGCAGAGGCGAATTATCGCCTCTGCTGAGACTGTTACAGGTCAAGAGGGTGGGGAGACAACTTCCCACCCTCTTTTTTTGTCGCGAGCGACGACAGGGTACGAATGAAGGAGTCTAGGTTTCAGCACGGTGGGCCGCACGGACACTGTAGGAGGAGTCACTTGAGCCAGGGTGGCTGCTGGGGAAGCGACGCCTGTTCCTCAATTCTTACGTAGCTTTTAAGATCGCCTTCCGAAGCGAAGCGGAAACTGTGATGGGTAAGAAAATGCTCTTGGGATAGAGGTAGTCTTCTCCAGACTCATCGACTGCGCGAACGTGGCCGTGCTTGAGGGCTCCAGCCTACGGAATGGAGACATAGACCTTGCGTTTTTCAAGAGAGGCCTTGTATCCCTTATTCTCGACGCAAATCAACAACCGTGAAATAACAAGCTTGGTCTTTGGCATAATGGCGTCCTCAGAGTAGTCGCTTGATCTTGTATTCCTTCCGGCCTATCCCCGTGGCCTCATACCAGGGAATTTCTGTGAGATGGATGGAGCCATCGGAAAGGCGAACCTTGGCAATGCCTTTCCGCTTGCGCCAACGTCCACTGCCATAGAACTTTCGCAGCCTGGGGAGCTCACGGATTCGAGACCCAACCGCGAACGGTTCAATCTGCGTGATCGGGCCGAGCAACTCGAAACGCACGAGGCCATCGTCCCAAAGTCATGTGGTATCCGCCAACGGGAAAAGATGGAAGGAGGGGTGCTAAGGACGCGGAGCTGAAGGACCTGGTGTCTGCTGAGTGTCAGCTGGCAAAACTGAATCAGTATTCCTGCGCCATGCACGATTCAAGATCCGGGTCCTCCGCGTATGTCACCTTGTCTAAAGTAGTCTCGGTTTGGAAGCCCCAGCTCGAAAGGACTGATGCGAGCATTACAGAGCTCCACGCGAATGGGAGTGCTTCCGCAGCGGCTGATGTAGACTCGAAACCCTCTAGGTTCAGGACCACGTATGGCAAGTGTGGCTGCAGGGATGCCTGAATTCCTGAAGACTGAAGGGCGATGGGATAAGCGGAGTTGGTACTCTCGTGTGTTGAACGGAACGGAAACCTAAGCCGATATGTCACCGTCCTGTTTCTTCCTCGGCGCATGGCGTTGGCGCAGAGCTATTAGTGAACTGCTGAGGGATACCTGATTAGTTCGCGGTATATCTCATTCCATTTCCGAGCTTCCCTGTTAAAAATGTGCGCAATATCTGTTTCTTGTCAGCTTTTGTCAAGGTGTCGCAAGTCTGGATAGACGGCGGAGCATGGCGGTAGTCCACTGTAAACATGATCCCACGGGTCTGCGTATAGCCTTATTGGAAAGAGGATTAAGGCGTTTGGGAAGAAGTGAGTGAAGGAAGCACGGTCAGAACGAGTGAGGCGGCTGTGTCGTCCGGCTTGAGTGGCGGAATCAGCAAGGGCCGTTGTTCCTGGTTGAACTGAGTCTTCGCTGCCCAGGCGACTTTTTGGCGCACATAGCCGGCGAGTTCTCCGAATGTGACCATTCCGTTCCGATTGGTATCGGCCTCTCCTCGGAGTCCTTTCAACAGATAGTAGGTAAACAGGCCGTGGCGGTGCTGGTCGTCTTCCAGTCCCTTCGTCAAGTCTTCGCCTCCGATCAGTCCGAGCGTATTTCCTCTCCCGAATTCCCAGCGGGGTGAAGCGGTCTTCACCTTGGTATCGCCGTGAAGTCTGGACACCATGCCGTCGAACAAGAAGATGATCTGTTTGGCTTTGAGCCTGGCGAAGGCTGACTCAAGATCAGCGAGCGGATAGAGTCGGGTCGAGTCTGCCGCACTCCCGTCATAAAGAGTTAGCAAGATATCGCCGGTCGGCGTCACCATTGCCTGTCCTGAAAAATAGACGACCATGACGGTATCCTTAACCGCATGCAATGGGAGCCAGCCGAACAATGTCTCGTTGAGATCAGCACGGAGCGCTTTCTGGTTTTGCAACAGCCGGATATTCGACGAGGGGATGCCGCCGAGCGATTGAAAATAGGCGGCGACGGTCTCCGCATCCGTTGCGGCGTGGCGGCGTGGTGCAAGTTTGGGATCGCGATAGGCGCCGACCCCGATCGAGACAAGGTAGGTCTGCGGCCGGTGAAAGCCCAATGCCGGCGCGGGAATTTGGTTCACGTCGTCCGTGCCGGCACCGGCCGGCTGAATGGTCAACGAAAGGGTTTGTGGCGGCGACGCGACTCTTCCTGATTCGGAGACTGTGACATGGATCGTAGCTTGTTGGGTCTGTTTGGTCGGGGGGAGGGTGGCGATGAATTCAAGGGATTTCGTCTGGCCCGCTTGGAGTGACTGGATCGGCAGCGCCGCTGCAGGAAATTGCTCGATAATCGACTGGGTTCCGGTGAGAGAAGCTGACACATTCTCAACGGAGCGCGTTCCCGCATTGACCACATCCACACGAATCCGCACATGTTCGCCGCCTTCAAAAATCAGATTACTGTTCTCGTCGAGGAGCATCGCTTTGAATCGAAGAACCGACGAGGTTGAAGCCGAAGACGTTCCCACATTTCCGACCGGCGTCTGGTTCTGCTCCAGCGAAGCAGTCAGTTCCTCCTGTCCACCGGCAGCGAGTCTGGCATTCAGGGAGACACGTGTCGCAAAATCGATGACGGTGTCGCGGATAAAGGGTTCGATCATATAGTCGCAGTTCTTTGAGAGCTGTTCGAGCCGCAACCGTTCCTGGCGGGCAATCTTGATGTCTGTCTGACGGAGCAACGCTCCCCTTCGGTCGTGGATACGAGCGATGGCGTTGAGGTGTAAGACGGCAGGGGCCCGGTCGTATAAGGCCTCCTTATTGATGGTGAACGACGAATCGACAAGATCCACCTGCACGATATAGTCAGGCGCGGAGGCCTCGCTGGCGCTTTCGTCAAACGTCGTCTTGAACGTTCGGTGAATGCCTTCCCGTACGGCCTCCTGGACTCGATCTCCCAGCGGAATTTCCTGGAGTCGGCCACAGGAATCGCTGTAGCGAATCGTCAGTTCTTTGATCGATGGGGGAATTTCAAGCTTGGCACTGGCGGGTAACGGATCTCCCAGCGGAGGAAATTCCAGAGGTTTGACGCAAGCGGCAAGAAAGAGGAGCGCACATCCGATCCATGCCCCTACCGAAAGTCCCCTACAATTGACCTGTTTTCTATGGATCAATGCCTCGCCTATCGTCACAACACCGGAGCGTCCGCCACCGTACTGGAAACGTTGAGGTGAAAGCAACCGTCCGACAGCGTGATCGTTGAGGACTTTTCCTCTTTGAAGCTTGTCGAAAGAGTGGTGTAATATGATGTGTTCGATCCGTGGAGATGCTCATTTCCAATAGTACTCTCGATGAGAGTCACATCCTGGAGGAATTCAGTTATGGCAAAGTGGAGTCAGCAAGCGACCAAGGTGTTTCTCGGCAGCGCACTGATTGTGTGGGCGTTAGCCGGCAGTGGGTGCGTGTCATCTGTGTCAGCCGCAGGGGTCCCTCCAGCATGGGCTCAAGGCTTTTCGGACATTGTGAAAATGACCACTCCGGCCGTTGTGAATATCGCGGTGACGGGTGGAGGAGAAGGGAGCCGGAGGCGAGGAGGGGCTCCTCCGAGTCCATTCGGGACCCCGCCCCCTGGAGACGAACCTGGAGGAGGAGAAGGGCCGACTCCACCACCGATTCCGCATGGTCCACCCATGCCGCATCGCCCGGATCAGAGCGCGGGTTCCGGAGTCATCTTGGATGCCAACGGGTTCATCGTGACCAATAATCACGTCGTTGAAGGAGCCACTCAGATTACGGTGACCCTCAGCGATCGGCGCGAGTTTTCGGCGAAGGTGGTGGGCACGGATCCGAAGACGGATTTGGCGGTCATCAAGATCGACGCCAAGGATCTACCGTCGATGAAATGGGCCGAGTACGAAAATTTACAGGTGGGAGATCTTGTGCTGGCGGTTGGAAGCCCGTTCGGCCTGAGCTCCACCGTCACGCTCGGCATCATCAGCGCCCTTGGGCGCGGGAATGTCGGGATTGCGGACTATGAAGATTTCATTCAGACCGATGCGGCGATCAATCCTGGAAACTCTGGCGGCGCGCTTGTCAACATGAATGGAGATCTCATCGGCATCAATACCGCGATCTTCTCGCGAACCGGCGGATCGGAAGGGATCGGATTCGCGATTCCCAGCAGCATCGCCGTCGATATCGTGGACAGTCTGCAGAAAACGGGCAGGGTCGTGCGCGGATGGATGGGCGTCGCCATCCAGGAAATTACGCCGGCCTTGGCGAAATCGTTCAAGCTCCCGGAACAGCGGAAGGGCGTGTTGATCAGCGATGTCAATGAAAACGGCCCTTCCCATGCGGCCGGCGTGAAGCGAGGCGATGTCGTCGTGGCATTTAACGGCAAGGACGTTCAAAGCGTCAGCCAGCTGCGCAATCTCGTCGCCAGGACGGTGGTTGGGAAAGACGCGCAGGTCAAAGTCTTGCGCGAAGGCAAGGAGCAGCTGATCGTCGTGAAAGTGGCCGAACGCCCATCGGATGAAATGCTGGCCAAGAAAGAACCGGCCCCGCCGAAGGACGCAGGCGAAACGATGAAGCTTCCGGACAATGTGCTTGCGTCCTTGCGTGTCCAGACGCTGGATAATGCGTTGATGAGCCAGTTGAATATTTCCGCGAAGACGTCCGGCGTGGTCATCACGTCTGTGGAGTCTGGCGGACCGGCAGAGGCAGCCGGCCTCCAGCGTGGCGACGTGATTCAGGAAGTTAATCATGAGTCGATCAAGACGCTCAGCGATTATCAAAAGGCCGCCGAAAAGATCAAGAAAGACGAACTCGCCGTGCTGTTGGTCAATCGACAAGGGAACAGCCTGTTTGTAGCGATTAATCCGAAGTAAAAAGCACAGGCGCATCTGGTGATCTGTCGATCCGTTGATTGTGGGAAGCCCGGTCATCGGATCGTCGGATCGACAGATCCCGAAACGTACGAGGCTATGTGCTGAACAAGCTGAACCGGTGGCTGCAAGATTCTGTCTTCAAGCCGCTGGAAGACAAGAAGATGCCGGTGATGGAGCACCTCGTGGAGTTCCAGGTGCGGCTCACCCGTGCGGTGATCGGCCTAGCGGTCGTCTTCACAGGAACGTTTTTTTATGCCGATGCGCTGGTTAAGTGGCTGCGGGTTCCGCTTCAGAATATGTTTGTGCCGAGCAAACTCACCTGGGAACCGACCGATTTGCCGACGGTGCCGTTTGTATTCCTGGCGCCGGCGGAGGCCCTCTGGCAGAACGTCAAGGTCGCGGGACTGTTCGCCATTGTGCTTGCCATGCCCTATCTTTTGTTCGAGGTCTGGAGGTTCGTCGTTCCGGGACTTCACGCACAGGAGCGACGGTTTGTCGGGCCGTTTGTCAGCGTGAGCGCGCTGGCGTTCTACGCCGGGGCCGGGTTCTCATTTTTCTTCGTGCTTCCGTTCGCCTTGAATTTTTTGATTTCGTATGGAATCAACGCCGGATTCGTGCCGCAGATCTCGATCGCCCAGTACGTCGGGTTTGCCCTGTGGTTCCTGATGGTCTTTGGACTGATCTTTGAGGTGCCGTTGGCCATCACCCTCATGGCCAAGTTGGGCTGGGTCGATGCGCCGTTCCTGATTCAGTACTGGAAGTGGGCGTTGTTGGGATCGTTTGTCATCGCCGCGATTCTGACTCCCACGCCCGACCCGTTTAATCAGATCCTTATGGCCGGACCCATGTTTCTTCTCTATTGGGTCGGCATCTTCGGCGCAAAGTGTTTCGGTAAAAAAGCACCTGCCGAAAGCCATCAATCGGGTATTCCGACAGTGGCTATGGCCGGAGTAGGGGCTGGGGGGACTGCGGCAGGCATGTCGATGCCGAAATCGTCGGGCGATGACTATGTAGGAGTTCCCGGGGGACGGCACCACTAACGACAAGAGCGATCGATAGTACTGGTCGCAGAAAAGAAATCCCATGGCACGTGAACTTAACGTTATCAATACCGGAAGCGGAGACGGAGATGCCTGCACCTATATGTGGGCGTGCGCTATCTGCGACGAAAACGAACGGTGTCAAAAGGATAAGGAAGGTCATAGCCGATGGCTGGTCGCCAAGCGGATGGAGCGTATCGAGCACAAAGTGCTCATTATGAGCAACAAAGGCGGGGTGGGGAAAAGCACGTGCACGACCAACATTGCGGTGAGCCTCGCCCTCAAAGGATGGCATGTCGGCATCTGTGACATGGATATTCACGGCCCCAACATTCCCAAAATGGTCGGCGCAGAAGGCCAGAAGCTCAAGATCAGCACCTCAGGCGGGATTATTCCCTTCCAAGCCTATAATTTGAAGATCGCCTCGATGTCGTTTTTGCTGCAGAACTCGGATGATCCAATTATCTGGCGTGACGCCTACAAGTACGAATTCATCAATCAACTCCTCGGGGGTGTCGATTGGCAGGATTTGAATTTTCTCCTGATCGATCTCCCGCCGGGGACCGGGAACGAGTCGGTCACAACGATTGACTTGCTCGGCAATGTCAGCGGCGCCGTGATTATTACCACGCCCCAAGAAGTGGCACTCCTTGATTCCAGAAAATCCGTCACGTTTTGTAAGGACAGCGAGGTGCCGATCATTGGGATCGTGGAGAATATGAGCGGGCTCGAATGCCCGCATTGTCATACTCATATTGACGTATTCCGGAAGGGCGGTGGAGAAGCCTCCGCGCTCGACATGGGAGTTCCATTTTTGGGGAGCATTCCGCTCGACCCGGACGTGGTCACCCAGTCCGATGCCGGTGAGCCGTTTGCGCTGTTCAACTCAGATACGCCGACGGCGGAAGCATACCACCGTATCGCCAATCAGGTGGAAACCTTCTGTAAAAAAGGTCCATCGTTGCTGAAAGTGGGACGGACGACTGCGGGGTTATTGAAGGGGGGCAGCCAGTGAAAGCTGCGGATGCTCTGACCGGATTGACCCAACTCCACGAGGCACAGCGGGTCGTACTCGAGGTTGCTCCGGTGCTGGGTCCTGAAAAAATCTCGATTCTGGATGTCTTGGGTCGTGTCCTGAGAGAAGACGTTGTCGCTGAGCGCGATAATCCGCCATGGGATAACTCCGCCATGGACGGGTTTGCCGTCAGATGGGAGGATATCAAACAGGAGCAAGCCATTCAGAAGCCGGTCACCCTCTCAGTCATTGAGAATGTTCCCGCCGGTAGGATGCCGTCAAAAGCAGTCGGTTCCGGTCAGGCCATCCGGATCATGACGGGAGCCCCGATTCCTCAAGGGGCGGATACCGTTCTGAAGGTCGAAGATACGGAACATACGCCTGATTCGGTCCGAGTATTTAAGCCGGAACCCAAAGGGGCCAATGTGAGGCCGCAGGGCGAGGACGTCAAGAAAGGAGACTGCATCATCGCGAAAGGGACCAGAATTCGTCCCGGCGAGGTTGGGATGTTGGCGATCCTTGCGAAGCCGTTCGTGTGTGTCTATCAGCGGCCACGGGTGGCGATCCTTTCGACCGGTGACGAGTTGGCTGACTTGGACGAGCGGTTCAGCGAGGAGAAGATCATCAATTCGAACAGCTATGGGATGGCCGCGGCTGTGCGAGAAGCGGGAGGCATTCCATTATTGCTCGGCATCGCGCGCGATACGCCGATGGCTCTCAAAGAGAAGATCTCGCAGGGGTTGAATGCCGACATATTGGTGTTGTCCGGTGGGGTCTCGATGGGTGACTATGATTTCACCAAAGCCGTGTTCCGTGAGCTCGGTGCCGACATGAATTTTTGGAAACTCGCCATTCGACCCGGTCAGCCGCTGGCCTTCGGGAAGATCCAGGGCAAGCTCGCCTTCGGTCTCCCAGGCAATCCGGTCTCGTCGATGGTCACCTTTGAGCAATTGGTGCGGCCTGCATTACTCAAAATGAGCGGGTGCCGGAGCTACGGACGTCCGGTGGTTCAGGCCATCTTCCAGGAACGCTTTTCCAAGCGGGGCGATCGGCGGCATTTCCTGCGCGGCATTCTCACGAGGGAAGACGGTGAGTTCAGGGTTCGAACGACCGGAGACCAGGGCTCCGGTATTCTCACGTCCATGGTCAAGGCGAATTGTCTCATCGATGTGCCGGTAGAAGTTGAGCGGCTCAATCCCGGTGACGAGGTGGCGGTTCAATTATTGAGCGGCGAGGCATGGCTCGCTACGACCGAGCAGGGGCATTCCGGGGGCAATCGACTCTCCTGTTGCTAGATCAACATACAGAACGGTCATTGCATGTCTATTCCAATTGTTTCGTTTATCGGCCGGTCGAACAGCGGTAAAACGACCTTGATCGAACGCATCATCCCCGAGTTGGTCAAGGCGGGATACCGCGTGGCGACGGTGAAACATGCCGGCCATGGATTTGATCTTGATACGGAAGGGAAGGATAGTTGGCGCCATAAACGCGCCGGTGCCGGGAGTGTGGTGGTGGTCTCGAAGGGGAGCCTCGCCTTGTTTGCCGATGTCTCCGAACAGCTGAAGGTAGAAGAAGTACGTGATCGTTTCTTGGATGCCTCCTACGACCTCATCATCGCCGAGGGATGGAAAAGCGAAGGTTACCCGAAGATTATCATCGTTCGCGATCAACTCGGTGAAATTGCGTACTCTTCGGACGGTCTTTTGGCGGTGGTCTCCGACAAGCCGATCAATCTTCCTGTGCCTGTACCTATGCTCCACCTGGACGATGTCGCCGGCGTCGCCGCCCTCTTGATCAAGCAGTTTCCCCTCAGACGACGGGAGCATGAGCGGGAAATCTAATGCCACACTGTTGCTGATCCTCGTGATCGGAGCTACGGCTCTGGTGGGAACTGCGATACCGTTTACAGATCACCCGACATTCTGCGCTGGATGCCACACAATCGCTCCTGCGTACGAGAGCTGGACCAAGTCTTCCCATAAAGAGGTGACTTGCGTTGCGTGTCATGTGAGGCCCGGTATTCACGGCTGGTTATTCGACAAGGTTTTGGCTGGAGCCAGAGATGCGGCAATCTATGTGTTTGGAACGCCGACCGATGCGCACAATCTCAAGGCAAAGGTGGATTCCGGAGTCTGTCTCAGTTGCCATCGTCATATCCTTCGCGTGTCCGAGACCGCGCCGCGCGATCTTCCGTCGCCGGTAAAAGAGGTCGGGTTGATCATGAACCACCGTCAACATATGGAAGCTTTCAGGGCGCGTGGACAGGAGGAAGGTTGTACGACGTGTCATTCCGGCGTCGTGCATGATGAACCCATCAAGGGTTATCCCATTGTCATTCCACGCGGACATGTATCGGCAGACAGCCGACCCTGGTATCCTTCTCATCCGGAAGGCTCCTACCTTCGCGCAAGGGCACTCAGTGACTGTTTTCGTTGCCATGATGGGAAGGTGCAGCATGGCGGGAAAACGTTGGATCGGAAATGCGAGACCTGTCATATTCCGGAGAAGATCAGCGGTTCCTTGTTATTCAACTAATCGACCGACTCCGTTAGCGTGATGGGTGATGTCTACTCCAGTCTTGAAAGCGTCGAGCCTGACCAAGCGGTTCGGCGACTTTACGGCAGTCGATGGGGTATCTTTTGAAATCAGACCGGGAGAAATCCTGGGACTCTTGGGGCCGAACGGAGCCGGGAAGACCACCACCATTCAGATGCTCTTGGGACTCGTGACTCCGACGTCCGGCTCGATTCACATGTTCGGCCTGAATCTCGCGACTCATCGTGAAGAGATTCTGCAGCAGGTCAACTTTTCGTCGACCTATATCTCCATGCCCCAGTCGCTCACGGTCGAAGAAAATTTATGGGTCGTCGCGCGTCTCTACGGAATGTCGGATATGACTCGGCGCATAAACGACATCGTCAAAAAGCTGGAGATGGAGGAGTTCCGCAGCAAGATCACCCGCAAACTCTCATCGGGGCAAATGACGAGACTCACCTTGGCGAAAGCGTTTCTGACCGAACCGCGCATCCTCTTTCTTGACGAACCGACGGCGAGTTTGGACCCCGATATCGCCGACAAGATTAGGTCCTTATTGAAAGAAGAGCGGCGATCGTCAGGCCTTAGCATTCTCTACACGTCCCATAACATGCGCGAAATGGAAGAAATGTCGGATCGCATCATTTTTCTTCAGCGCGGACGCATCGTGACAGAGGGAACAGCGCAGGAAATCATCGACCGATTCGGGAAGGCCGATCTGGAAGAGGTCTTCTTGAAGTTTGCGCGGGAACAGGGGCGATCATCATCGTGACAGACGTATTGATCGATTGTTTCGCAGGATTTCTTACGGGAGGGCTTGCACTCAGTGCAGCCTGGGGTTTCTTTTGGCTGGCGATCAGTCTGGTCGGTCTGAGTCGAGGGACTTGTGGCCGACGTATAGTCTTCATGAGCTTGGTGGGAGGATGTGTGCCGCTTGCCTTGGCGCTTGCTCTTGTGTGGTGGATGGGTGGCCTTGAGCGCATGACGTCCGTGTTCGCAATGGGACTCATGGGGATGCCGACGGTGCTGGCGGGCCTTTGGTTACGGCGGATGCCAGACGGACAATGGGCGGGGACGCACCTGGCCGCGGGTGTCCGGCATCTCATGGAGAACCTTCTCGGTATGCATCAGGGATGCGGGGACTGTCACGACGGGCATGATCATCCCTCGCAGTATTCATGAACACTTCTGCTGCAATCGCCGATCCGCTGTTCCGACGAGCCGGCGGACTCGCTCCTCGGACCGTCGACGTACTGCACGAGTACGCCTCAGATCCTCCGCGCTCCGCGCGCCGGTCTCACGACGCGGCTTGGCGATTTCGCGACGAACCGTCATGAATAATGCGGGGAGGCCGTGCCGATGAAACTGCACCGCATCACGGCATTGATCGTCAGGCATTTGTATCTCTACCGACGTAGTTTGCCCCGCATTATGGAAATCTTTTACTGGCCTTTTCTGGATCTCGTGATCTGGGGGTTTATCACGCTCTATCTCGCTCGATATCAAAGCCAAGTCCCTGGATTCGTCACCTTTTTTTTGGGCGCATTGATCCTCTGGGACATGCTGTTCAGATCGCAACAGGGAATCACCATTTCGTTTCTCGAAGAGCTCTGGGCGCGTAATTTGATGAACCTGTTCGCCAGCCCGCTGAAACCGAGCGAGTTTCTGACCGCCACAATGGCCATGAGCGTGATGAAGGTGACGGTTGTCTCGATAGTCATGGCGGGCTGTGCACTCGTTTTTTATTCGTATAACATCATGGTCATTGGGGCATGGCTGATGCCGTTTGTACTCAATTTGGTCGTTACCGGGTGGATTATTGGCGTGTTTACGACCTCACTGATCATGAGGTTCGGACAAGAGGCCGAAGTACTCGCCTGGAGCATGGTGTTTCTCTTCCAGCCGATCTCCTGTGTTTTCTATCCAATGGAAGTGTTGCCTAAATGGCTGCAGATGATTGCATTTGTGAATCCGGCGGCACATATCTTTGAGGGCATGCGAACGGTTCTGAGTACGGACGCATCACCCATTAGGGACCTTGCCTGGGCGGTTTGCCTGAACGGGGCCTTGCTTGTCGGCGTCGTCGCATGGTTCTATCGGACGGTTGCCTATTGTAAGGACCAAGGGCTCCTGGTTCGAGTCGGGGAGTGAGGTTGTAATCCAGCGGGCTTTGTGCTAGGGTATATTCGACTCATGTCGTGCTGGGTCTCGGCGACACTGAGTGTCTATCAGAGGAGACCCGCAATGCCGATGTTGCCTTGTCCGGGAATTTTGTCGGAAGTCAGACCTAAGTCGCTGCATCGATCGCGTCTTCGGCCCGCTCCTTCCCCGTTCCTCGTGCTCAAGACAATGTCATTATCTTAAAGGAGGAACCCCGATGGGTTCGAAGATTTATGTCGGTGGGTTGCCGTATTCGGCGACCGAGCAGCAATTGAGTGACTTATTCGCAGCCCATGGCGCAGTGGCCTCGGCACGGATCATTACGGATAAGTTCACCGGTCAATCCCGTGGATTCGGCTTTGTGGAAATGTCCTCGGACTCCGAAGCCCAATCTGCAATCACGGCTCTCAACGGGTCGGAAATGGGTGGTCGGACTTTAACAGTCAATGAAGCGCGTCCTCAAGAACCTCGCACAGGCGGTGGCGGCGGCGGGCGTGGTGGATTCGGTGGCGGCGGTCGGAGCGGAGGCGGTGGAAAGCGCGATCGCTGGTAATAATTAGCTCAGCGTAAAGAACGAACAGGGGTTGCCATAGAAAATGGCAACCCCTTTCTTTTTTTCGAGAATTGAACAGGAGATAATAGGCCGGAGGCAATGATACGTACGATCCACTGCAAGGACTGTGAAGAACCATGAATGTTTTACAATCGACGATAGAACCGGCCGATTTATCTTCATTCTCATTCCAGAGAAGTCCGGTACTGGTTGTGGAAAAGTTTTGGTCTGCGGAAGAGCGACGGTTCTTTCGGGAAAAGATGAACCAGGCGTCCTGGAAAAGCCTTTCCGATTTACCGAATGCTCGACAAGATTTTCCGAATTCCGGCAATTGGGCAAAGGCCGAAATCGACTCAGAAGCGGGGCAACGATTTCTGTCGCAGCTACAGCTCGCCTGCGTTCGGGAGCATATCGAATCTTTCCCGAATATTATTGGGCGTCATGTTGGATTCAATTACTATTCCTATTCTGCCGGCGACTGTCTCTTGACTCATGACGACACGGATCAGGGTCGTCTCGCAGAGAGCCGTCGAGCGTTGCAACGCCGAATCGCCGTCGTCGCCTACTTTCATGAGGAATGGCAGCCTGATTGGGGTGGGGAATTGGTCATCTATGAGCGACGAGCAGACCATGCCGGTGGGCCTATCAATCTGACGCCGACTCACTGTATCGAACCTCACCCAGGATCGCTTGTCATGTTTACCGTCCCTCGCTTCCATCGAGTCTGCCGCGTGGACCCCACGGCGGGCCAGCATCGGCGGTTATCGATCGCCGGATGGTTCATGACGGAGCATTTCTAGGACATTAAGGTTGGAGGGTAAGGGCTAGAGGGCTTGTGCTTTTTGTTAAACCCCAACATTGGTCGTGGCCTGTCGCACCGGACTCAACCGAACCAGTCGGTGTCGTTGGCGGCGCGGGCCCGCTCTTCTACCGCAAGGGTCGGCGCCGGCTGTGCAAGCACGTTTCGTACGAGGGCGATCAGGCGGTCACCCTCGAACGGTTTTGCCAAGAATGGGAGTGTTCCCCGCTTGATCCCATGGCCGACAAGTTCCTTGTCAGGATTCCCCGACATCAGGATGATGCGGAGGCCGATTCGAATCATCGTTGCGCGAACTGCCAGCTCATGGCCGTTGACGTGCGGAAATTGGTTGGCGTTTGAGGCTAACTGAAAACCCGGTGGAGGTAAGACAAGATCTGTAAGTAGTAGATCGATCGGTCCTTGATGCTGCGCACAGATCTTGAGCGCTTCGGAGCTGCTATCAGCCTCGAGGACGGTGAGTCCTGATCCTTCCAAAAGAGCTTTGCAGAGTTTGGTGATCGAGAGTTCGTCGTCGACGACTAAGATGGTCGGCGAAACCTCTGATGATCGACTATCCCGCTGCCTCTCCATGCGTGGGGCCTCCCGCTCCCATCATAGTGCTGAACATTTTCCATGACGAGGAAAACTTCCATTTTGACAAGTGACCTAGGAATCTTGAAAAAGCGGTTCACAGAGAAGTTGCCTAGCTCGTTCGATTCTTGAGCGCCTCAAGCCGGTTTTTCTCAAGACTGACGTACAGGGATTTTTCCTGAGTGACGATTACCGCTCCAGACGCCTGCCCCTTCGCTTTCTTCACCCACTTGCGCCGCGTATAGATCACCTCGCCTTTGCCGCTTTTCTTGAGATCACTATAGAGGAGTGCCAACATGGCGGCATCACGCAGGGTTTCTGGCGGAGGATCGGCGCCTTTGTCCAATCTCACGACAACATGAGAGCCTGGTACGCTGCGAGCGTGCAACCAGAGATCGTCGCTCTTGGCGAGGCCGAACGTCAGCCCGTCATTTTCTTGGGCATTGCGTCCAACAAAGATCGGTAGTCCATCTGTCGAGGTAAACCGGCGAAATGGGCCACGTCGCTGATCCGTGGCGACTTGATTCTTGCCGGCGATTGCTCGAACCATGGTCGCGGCATTTAGGCGGGCAGGAGATACGGCAGGTGGAGTCCAGGTTCCTTGCTCAATTTGCTTGATCTCCTGGCGCAGCTGCTCTATGCCGTGCTCGGCTCGCTCGATCCGTGGTTTGAGTGTGCGTTCGGCAGCAAGATATTTTCGATATTTTCGAAAGTAGTCGCCCATATTACCCTGGGCTGATTTCATAGGATTGAGCGGAATCGTGATGGTGGGAAGCCTGTCATCGAAATAATCAGTTATCTCAATATGGTCGGTTCCCGTCTCGATCGCACCGAGGCGGGCCTTGAGCAATTCTCCATACCGAGCATAGTCTCGATAGGTGGTGACTCTTGATAGGTCGTTCCGCCAAGCCTCAGTCAATCGCTGCTCTTTTTTGAGCGTTTTCTTGAGGACGCGCAGACGTTCTTCTTTTATTCGATCAGTCGTTTGTGTGGCCTCTTGTTCGCGGTAATAGGCATCGATCGCTTCTGAAACAGGGAGGATGCCTCCGATCGTTCTCGTGAAACGGCTAGGTATTGCTTCGTGGACGGTGCTGCGTTGAGATGGTGAGACATAGGCTTGGCCGACGAGATGGTGTTGACGAGTGAGATCTCTCAACACTCGACGTTCGGCATCAAGGACCAGAATGTTGGCCTTGTGGCCGGTCAATTCGCACACGATTACGTGCGCGCTCTCTCTTCCGGCGATCTGCAATTCAACGATACGATCATTTCCGATCTGACGAATACCGTCGATCCTCGCTCCATGGAAATGGGCTCTGAGAAATTGGCAGAACGGTGGAGGTGTCGGAGGATTGGGCAGTGAGTGCGTGGTGACGTGCAAACGAGTGAGGTCCGGTTGGCAGCAGATCAGCAGTCGATGTGTCTGTCCCGGTACACGCACATCCAGCACCAAAGTACGGTCTGTAGGCTGCTGAATCTTCTGAATCCAACCGTCGCGCAGGAGAGGGGAAATCTCTCTTAGTACCTCTGTTACATCCGATGCGGTCAACATGATAAGGCAATTCCTTGAACGGTCCGACAGCCCAACCTGTGCTTCAACTTGATCTCATGTGGACAATCTCGGCACTGATTAGTACGTTTCTTCTGCGCACTGTACGATCTGTCGTGAAAACCCGCAAGTGTGCTTCAAACTTGCGCCCATCCTCCCGCTGCGCTAGAGTCCTCCCGGCATTTCACGCGTAGCCCAGTCATGCTCCTTCTCGATTTGCAGCAGCTTACGCATCTACAAGATGAGTTTCGTTTCTCGATGCGGCGACTGTTTGTCGACCTGTGCCGAGAGATGCATGCCGACTACGCCGATCTGACCAAAGAATTCGGACTCCCGACCGGCTTCTTTGACAGTCTCCGGTCAAGTCTCGAACTTGGGGCCTATTCCAACTGGAAAGTTGTCGGATGGATCGAGACGCTGAATGACCTGGTGTATCTCTTGGATGTGCTTGAGCAACTAATGAGTGACAAGGCTCCGCGTGAGTTTGCAGAACAATTGTTGCACGAGTGCCAGGAGAAGTTTTTTGAACATGGCTACCTTGACGATCTTTTTCCAACGGGCCAGCCTCACGCACGTGGCTTAGAGAAGCGGTTGTTGGCGCTGTGTCGACGATTGGCGCAGGAATTGACTCTTGAGTCTCTCTGGTTTGATCCGGCATTGACGTCCAGGTGGTGCCATCAGCGGAAGGTCGGGCATTGGGATGTGCCTGGGACGCTGGCTCCCAATTGTGAGCGCAGTGAACTCGGGGGAACGATTGCGGTTGATACAACCGGAGCATGGTGCCAAGCGCCAAAAGAGATTCGACGAGCGTTGCATCACGCATCCGGGCGTGTGGTATTTCGAGTGGAGCCGACCGGCATAGCGGTGAAGGCCGGTAAGATTATCTCTCGCATCTGGTCGGGGCGGGGAGAAAAGAGACACTGGCAGTGGGCATATCATGCACCTACGGTTGCGATACTCGGAAATGAACCAGTGACGGTCGCCTCAACTCTTGTCTACGGAAAGAATCGCCAGCCGAGAACCGTGAAGCCTACAGAACCGCGACAGGTTGCACGAATCGCCCGTGCTTGGCAAATTATCCAGCTCGCTTGGCCTGAAGGTCATGAGGTGCTGAAGCTGCTGACTTCTCGTATTGTCCCGCTGCAGGCGAAGGGGGTGGTCAGTTTCAGCTACCGGCATCGACCTGGATTGTCATTCATCAACTGCTTCGATCGCGGCAACCTTGACCTGATCGACGACCTCATCCATGAAAACAGCCATCACCACTTGAATCTTCTCCTGCGAAAATATGTCCTGTATCAGGGGGACCATAATCAGCAGATCTTCTACTCACCGTGGCGACGGAGCCTCCGGCCGTTGCGAGGCATTCTTCACGCGACATTTACGTTTACTATGGGTGCGTGCTTATTCCAGCGGCTTTCGTCCTGGGCTTTGGGACGAGATGGGGCGACAAGATGGAAGAAGGCTGGTCTTATAGAGCGAGACTTGCACCGCGCGCGCTTTCGTTGCTTGGAAGAAGTCGGGTCGGTCCGTTACTCGCTGCAAGATCTGCACTATGCCGATCATCATCTCGGGTGGCTCACCAGTTCAGGCCGTCGATTGGTCGGACTGCTGACCGAAGCAATCGAACTGGTTGAACGCGAGAGCGAACGCTTTACACGAGATGTAGAATGTTCCACTTTTGCCCCGGCCCTGCGGAAGCATGTCAAAGAACTCCAGCAAGCCCGCCAAGTCTATGGGCCGGTACGGTTAGAGAAAACGTAACGCGCTTATTCAGCACTTCTTGTCAACGCATCCCAAAGCCCACGACGCAATCTTTCTGAGCAAAGACCTGCCGATAAAGACTCATATTTCTTGACGATCAGTTCATACGATGTAGACTCGCTTGCAAGAGGTGAGCACCATGCACAACTTGGAATGGATGCATCATGTCAGGAGTACGGTTGCTGCGCTGCTAGGTTGGTTCTGTTGCGTAACGCCGAGCGTGGGTCTGGTTGCCGCGGAAGCGGCAACGATTGAGAACTCAAAATCCATCAAAGTCGAGAAACTGCTGACTCTGATCCGCGTCTCGGAGCTGGAATCGGAATATGACTCTCTCACTCAGAAATATATCAGCGATTACGAACAACAAATAAGAAAATCCATTGGCAGCGCTTATCCAGACGTGGTAGGTGAAAAAAAGAAGGAAATCGAACGGCTGATTGAAGCATTCTTGAAGGACGTCAGAAAATCGATAGGACAGGTTGAGACCCTCCATGACCATTTAAAGCATGCGTATTCGAGGAGTTTTGGTGAAGACGAGCTTGACCGTCTCATTGCGCACTATTCTTCGCCGCTTGGTGAAAAGGATGCGGGAATGAAGAAGAGTGCCGCCATCGAATATAACAAGATGTGGACGGCTCAATTCATGAACCAATACAAGGCCCGAGTCGAAAAGCTGTTTCAGGTGATCGCCGTGGTTGCGAAAAATAAGGGGAAGCAGGGAGCATAGCGGGAAGCCTGTTACTGCAGAGTTGACTCCAGCCTGCGAGAAGAATCGCCCTCCGAGAGCAGTGAAGCACATTGATTAGCGATAAGGCAAACGACCACGCGAGCGATTCAAGCGCGAGGGATACTGTTCCATTCCTTGCCGGTCTTACGGAAGCCATCAAAAAACTTCAGATGCCCTCCAGCCTGCGGGCCAGTGCGGCTGAGGAAGGTATAGAATTGTTCCGGGGAGCCATTTCTCTCACTGGACATCACGAGCTGCGCGTTGTAACATTGTAAGGACAAGAGGTGAGCATGATCAAGAGATTGCAAAAGCATGGGAATAGCGCAGCATTGATTATTGAAAAGCCAGTAATGCAGGCACTTGGTATTACGGAAGAAACTCCACTGCAGGTCACAGTCAATGGTAATGCGCTTGTCATTACGCCGGCGAACGTCGGTGTTGGTCCAGACCGCATGAAGGCCACGATCAAAGAGCTGCGGAAGAAGTATGGACCGATGTTAAAGCGGCTTGCGGACTGATGCAGTGGAAGACATCACCTTTCTCAGCGTGGACGACGTTCTGTTGCTCCACACCGATACCATCGATATTGATGGGGGCTCACATGGCGTGAGAGATCACGGCCTGCTGGATGCCGCTGTGGCAATGCCTAGACAACAATTCGGCGGCGACTATCTCCATGAAGACCTTCCTGCAATGGCAGCGGCCTATATGTTTCACATTGCCCAGAACCATCCCTTTGTTGATGGAAACAAGCGGGCAGCGGTTCTGTCTGCGCTTGTATTTCTCTACCTGAATGGGATTAAGGACTTTCCAGACCCCAAAGGTCTGGAGGCTGTCACTCTCCAAGTTGCAGCTGGGGAGCTGGGCAAAGATGCTTTGACCATGTGGCTACGAAAGCACATCGGCAAGAAGCTGTAGACACACAAGTACAGCAAGAAATTCCACTACACTTGCCACACTTGCTGTTCAGTGCGGTGAAGTAAGGCTTAAGAGAGAGAAGGAATGTAAATATGCGAATAGGAGTATTGGGTCTTGCATTGATGCAGATCCTGCTGACTTCCTGTATCTATACCAAGCAAACTTATCTCAAGCCGATTGGACCGGGAGGGTACTTTTACACAGCATGTCATGGCCCTGACAACGTACTTGGTTTTAAACTGCATGATGAACTTGGAATGAAAATCTATACGGGAGGAGGGAGAATAGCGTTTGTGGTTCATCTTGGAGAAGGCCACGTACTTCAACTTCAAGATCAAGAAGTTCTTATCAGCAACATTCAAGGGGGCACTGTCGGAAGAAAATCATTGGCGCAGTTCATATATGACGAGTATCGACGATTTGAATCCGAACGGCAAGCTTCCATACGCCGCCATGAGCCAGTTGCTAAGCTTGAGGAAACCAAGTCCTATCAGATGAGAAATGAGGGGAGTTTTGGGACGTATGTGAATGCGACTTACGCGTTTCCTCCGACTGTTGAGTTCCGAGGAAGATCTGGTTATGAGCAAAAGACAATTCACAGGATTCTTGGCCAAGATCTATGGGAAACGTTTGGCTGGTACACAGCGGAGATCGATGTAAGCGATATTGAATCTGAGAAATATGTCCTGAAGTTTCCATCCATGTTGCTCGATGGATTGGTTATTACTGTTCCGAGTATCGCTATAGAGAAAGTTACCGAATATGTCCGCTCTAATTTTTGCTGATTACACGGGAGGTCCTGCCTGGAAGAGTGGGAAGAATCTACGGTTTACGGTTCCACCGTCACATCCACAAACGCCGGCAAACTGTCGGCTCCCTTCTTGTCCGTCACACGTAATTTAAAACGATATGTCCGAGGCTCTGAGACGGTTGGTGCGAGGAAGGAAGCCTCTGAGTTGTTGGCATCGAGCAACGAAATTTTGCTGCCGCGCACTTGGCTCCAGCTATAATAGAGGGCTTCGCCTTCCGGGTCACGGCTCTTCAGCCCACTGAGTTTCACACGAGAGCCTGCCTTGATTACTTTGTTCGTTCCTGCGTCAGCGATCGGCGGTTCGTTCGGCTCGTCGTTTACGTTCACGGCCATATCGAGAGAAGCGTATTTTCCGCGATTGCTTACGGTGATGGTGGTCTTCCCGTTGCCGACGATTTGAAGCAAACCATCCCTCACGACCTTAATAACTTTATCATTGGAAGATGTGTAACTTGTGCCACTGGCTGGCGTGCTGATGCGTCGGGTGATGCCGTCGGCAAAGTCGGCAACGACCGGGAGTTCGAAAATCTTGCCCAGCGAGTCCACATGGCCGAAGGCGGAGGACTGTCCTGCTCTGCCGAGTTGCAAAGGCTTGTCCGTTGCAAAGTCGATCGTGGTGAGGACGGCAGAAGGTTCCACGTTCACGATGACTTCATCGAAGACAGATCTAGTTCCAAATCGTCCGTGGGAGACTTCGGCTACCGCCAACAGCCGCATCGGGCCAACGCCGTTTTGCGGCGCTTTCAGCGGGCCCCCAAATGGGTACTCCTGTTCGCCTGAGCTCACCATCGCTACCGGCGCCACGATAGAGCCCGTGGCCGTTGAGTCTTCTTGTTCGACCAAGACCTCGTCTTGTTCGCCGTACCAGTAGTAGCGGACTTTAACGATGCCAGTATCCTTTCCAAGGTCCACACGCGCGATCACGGTGCTCCCAGCGATCAACATAGTTCCTGTGTCAGGTTCCGTGATCGTGAAGGCATGAACCGGAGAAGCTATGGTCAGGCAAGAGGTGAAGAGGATGAGGTAAGAGATCCGAAGTTGCGCTTCACGAACCATCGTCATCGCGTCAAATGGTAGGGAACGTCGATAAGAATCACCCGCTCTTTGAAAAGCAGCGCGGCTTTGAGCATCAGCGCCCGTTGGTTATGCAGGATGTTCTGCCACCATCTGGCTGGAAGAATCTCAGGGATCACGACGGTGATCCAGGTATTTGGGTCCTTCTCAAGCACTTCTTCAACGTAGTCCAATAATGATCCCAAAACTGAGCGGTAAGGAGAGGAGAGTGCAATCAAGTTGACACCACCCCCCCACTGAGCCCACTGGATTTTGACCTTGGCGCTTTCTGCGGAATCGACATCGACGAAAACGGCGCGAACTTCTCCGGGTCGGCTTCTCGCATAGTCCAACGCACGAACCACGGCACGATTCAAACCGCTGACCGGAATGATCACGATATTGCGCCGAGGCAAGGGAGGGCGTTCACCTCGACGGTCCAGTGCGATCTGTTCGGTGACGGCCTTATAGTGCGAGCGAATCCCCTGAAACATGAGGAGGAGGACCGTGATGAGCAGGAAAACAATCCAGGCACCCTGCATGAACTTCGTGCTGGCGATGATAACCGTTGCGATGCCGGTGGTCACGGCGCCGACCCCGTTGACAATCAGTTTTGTCTGCCAATGCGTCCCTTTCTTGACGAGCCATCGTTTCACCATGCCGGCCTGAGAGAGCGTGAATGATAGGAACACGCCGATGGCATACAACGGAATCAGTGCGTGCGTATCTCCTTCGAACACGACGAGCAAGAGGCAGGCGAAGAACCCCAGGATGATGATGCCGTTTGAAAAGACCAGGCGATCGCCGAACGTCGCCATCTGATGGGGCATGAATCCGTCGCGCGCCAGGATCGACGCCAGATGTGGGAAGCCTGCAAAGGCGCTGTTGGCCGCCAATACCAACAACGCCATGGTGCCGATCTGCACGGCGTAGTAGATGGGTCCAGTGCCGAACGTCAAACGAGCCAGTTGCGAAATCACCGTTTCATCCATCTTGGCCAGGATGCCGTAGTGATAAGCCATCCAACTGATGCCCATGAACAACGATGCCAAGATGGTGGACATCCACACCATGGTGGTGGCTGCATTCTTTGATTCAGGCGGGCGAAAGGCTTTCACACCATTAGAGATAACCTCCATCCCGGTGACGGCCGAACAGCCGGCCGCAAAGGCGCGGAGCACTAAGAACAGGGTCAGTGTTTCTGTCTCTCCAGAATTGGTCGCTGGGAGGACCGTCCCGTCGCTGGAAAGAGATCGAAAGGTTCCTACTATGACCAGGAGGCCTAGCGCTCCGATGGCAAAATAAGTTGGAACGGCGAAAAACTTCCCTGATTCGCGAACCCCACGGAGGTTCATCACGATCATAAAAAGAATGGCGACAAGTCCCAGGGTTTCGCGGTGAATGAACAAACTTGGGATGGCTGAAGTGAGCGCCGCAATGCCGGCTGCAACACTGACGGCCACAGTCAAGATGTAGTCGATCATCAGCGCTGCTGCGGCTACCAGAGCCGGCCGATCGCCGAGGTTCGTTCGTGCGACGACGTAAGCCCCACCCCCCTCTGGATATTCGTAGATGATCTGACGATAGGAAATCGTCAAAACCAGGACGAGAAAGAGGATGGCTAAACTGACCGGAATCGACCAGGCGACCGCCGCCGTGCCGGCTAGAATCAACACCAGGAGGATTTCTTCCGTTCCGTATGCGACGGACGAAATGGCGTTCGACGAGAAGATGGCCAGAGCGATCGTTTTTGAAAGCCGTTCGTGCCTTGCTTGGGCGGTCTTGAGAGGGTCTCCGACGAGCCAGCGTTTAAGAATCATGGGGGGATTATCTCATAAACATCTTAGAGGGTGAATGTTAAGATGGTCCCGGCATAGGTCGAAAGTCCCAGGTAGGAGGCATTCTCTTTTTAGCGGTCGTGACCATGTTTCCCGTTGAGAAAAACCCTGCGCGACAAGATCGCAACAAAATACAATGAAGCCGGCTATAAGCGGAGAGCTACTGTGCGTATTGGAATAGAAACGAAAGGTGCCGGGCATCTCTTCTTGCTCACTGATTATGTTCGTCTGAAAAATAAATATAGTTCTATAGAATCACTGCGTTACAGGACCTGCTCCATTCCGCAGCATTGACAATAACAGGAGTGGTCGATAGGGTAATTTTATGAGGTTCAGAATAACCTCGACTGTCCTATCTCTCGCGCATTCCCTCCCTCTCCTGCGCGTCTGATTCCTCAGTCTCCGCAGCTTCTTCGAATAACGAGGTCATCGAGTCAAGTGGTCCAGTATGCGAAAAGCGGATTCCACGGCGGTGGTGTCTTCTGCGCTTGCGCAGAGGGTAGGTGATGTAACGCTTCATATAACTCCGCCTGCTCAGGCAGCAGATTCGCACGTGAAAGGAACCATGGTTTTTACTCCGATAGAAGAGCTTAGTCTTCCGATGGGAGAACTTGCTGTCATGGCGTCAGGCGCCGCTGAGGATACACTCAAGGCCTGTCGGGCCAGAATTCCGGAGTTGGCCAGCACCTGGCAACGCATGTTGGTTGGACAAAGTTGTGTGGGAGAAGAGAAGACGAGGAAAGCGATCCGGTCGGCACCGAAATTTTGAATAATTATCCTATGAAACCCTCGCATTATGGAGACTGGTGATGGGTGAACAGAGGCAAAACGGGCAAATTCGAAGTGTTATCAAAGCGAGGTGATAAACATGCGTTGCTTTGATCGAAATTCCTCTGCTTCCATGTATGTGCCCCTCTCAAATGGGGCGTTGCGAAAGGTGGTGTAGAGAGAGACGATAGGAGGGGTGTCATGCGCTGTCTACGTTGCCAAGGTCTTTTGAATGCCGTCCAAATGAGAGACATGGGGCAGCCCCCGGTATTTGGATGGCATTGCCTACTCTGTGGTGCGACGACGGACCCAGGGATCGAGGCCAATCAAGTGAGGCACACCCAACCGATTCGGAGCCGTGCACGCCCCCCTGGGTCGCCTGCAGCAGGGTCTGGGAAAGGCCGTGTGCAGTGAACCGCGTTGAGGTCGGAGTGAGTGAAAGGGATGATGTAGTGGCGTTGTTGAAAGAGGGATAGGCATGTCGATGGAGCGACAGTTGCCGAAGAATCGCCGTTCATAGGAGCAGCTGGGATAACGTGTGCGCATACAGGAGGATCGAACAATGATGACAATCACAAGGAAAGCTGAAGAGAAGATTCTCGAGCTGATGCAAGAGGATCAGGAGACCGTCGGTCTTCGAGTGTATGTCAAAGGCGGTGGGTGCCATGGCTATCAGTATGGGATGTCGCTGGAGTCCTCGATGCAGGAGGATGATACGTTCGTCGAACAGGGTGACATCAAAGTCATCATGGATTCGCAGAGCGCTCCGTTGCTGGTCGGTACGGAAGTGGATTATGTGGACCAGACGCAGGGTTCAGGGTTTGTGATGAAGAATCCGACCGCAAAGACCACGTGCGGATGCGGCAGTTCGTTCAGCGCGTAAGGCTGCAGATCGGCACCGGGAGGAAATTATGAGCAGGTGGCGTGATTTTTGGCGCAAGATGACGACGGAACTTTTCCTGCTCGCATATGTGATTGCCTGGGTAACGGCTCTGCTTTTGCCCCACATGCTTGCTGAATAACATGGTATCTATACGGTGTTACTTTGATGAAGATTTTCTGTTAGAGGTCTGAAAATGCAGTGGGTCTCTAAGACTCTGAAGCTCGCGGTAATAGTAGAGCGGGGTTGGTCGTTTGTTCTCAAATGTCAATGCGCGCAGAAAGGTGAGTTCTTCCTCGGTCGCATCCCCGCTCAGTAAGGGATCTTGGAGAAATTCCTTAAACCCCGGCTCTTCCCCTGAGGTCTTATCCTGTCCCCTTTCCATGAACTCGAACATTTTGTGATGTCCTGGCGTTGCCCGGCCAGCGCGAACGATTCCTCAGTCTCCGCCGCTTCGACGCCAGAGAGTGTCTTCAGAGTACGATCGTTTCTCGCGATTCGCGATTCTTGGTCGCGCCTGGCAGAGTCACGTCATGTGGTTACCCGAAGTGAGGGCAGACGCCAGGATGTGCAGAGGACATTCTACAAAGCGCCCGCAACGCTGGAAAGGAGTTCACATGTTGTACTACGCCACGATGTTTTTATTCTTCGGATTGGTTGCCGGGGGTTTGAATTGGTCTGGAATAGCCACGGTTGCGACTCAGGGCTCCTGGACCCTGCTTTTGAGCGGGATTGTGCTATTGATGGTCCACTGGGTGGCGGGACGCACCGACCGGGTGTCTTAACCAATCAGATCCACAGCGGAGATTCACAAGGGAGAGAGGGGTTATGACAACAGAAGAACAAGTCTCGCGGATGAAGAAAGCGATCGCTCAGGCGATCAAGGTGATAGGAGACCGGTTTGGATCGACGGAGCAGGATGTCGCAAGAGCCTTCAGGAGCTGAAGCCGTCGATACAGGGGGCGTTGGAGCCGAGTCTTTCAGTGAAAACCGCGCCGGGGCCAGGCAGCCAGTCACCTCAGACCACGCACACCACCATCGAGACGCAATTGTCAGGCCTCGCTCAAGTTGGTGGATAGAGGTGAATATGTGGAGGTGTCGAAGGGTGCGAAGTTGTGTTCCAATACCACCCTGGATACCTCGAACAGGAGGCTCGATCCGGAGAATCATTTCTGGCGTGTCACGAGCAAAGCGTGGGCAAATGGCACGCAGGCCGTGGATGCATTTATCCTCGAAAGTTCATACAATCGCCAAAGCGGCGATACCACGATCGAGGAACGCCAATACGATAATTATGCATGTTGTTTAAGAGAGCCCTGGAGCATAAGGGGATGTTGTTGATGGTTAGTCAAAAAGCTGGTCAAGTTGAAGCGACGGTCGAGATTTGCAGAAAAAAGAAGTAGTGTGTCGGTTCCGGCTGAAATGGCCAACATGAGAGCTCGTGATGTGGATGTCCTTTTAGACCATAGGTAGGCGAATTTCCGCTACGGAAGGAGGGAACGGGGACCCGGCCAAATGAGGTACGGTGGTTTCTTTATCGTTTCAGCGGAGATGGGATAGAGCCGGAGGGAGTAACTGTAGGCGTATTCTTGAGCGCTCAGGCAGGTGGAGGCTGCAAAGTGGTTCGAGATAACTTGAAACGCCGCCTGGTCGTCTTTCTCGACCACAGCGCGGTATAAGGCGCAGGAGAAATCTCCACCTACCGAACACTGCGTGCTGATCACCAGGTGCGATCCGTCCGGAAAGGTCAGAAGCGGGTCCAGGTTGATGCGACTCACTTGGTAAGTCCCCCCTTCGCCTGATCGGCATAACTTAGGAATGACTGAATATATAGGGCGTGACGTAGGGTCGCAAACAATTGCCTTCAAACAATGCGCCTTCCAGGGCGACGACCGCACTCATAGCGAACTCCCCCGAGTATATTTCAACAAACCCATAGTCGGCTGATTTTCCCCTGCGTTTGTGTCAGACGACATAAACGCGAGCTACGGTACCGTAAGTTCTGAATAGGTTGCGGAGCTGATAATCAGAAGTGGTGTCCGAGAGACCGCCGATATACAAGATGCGTTTACTCACATCATCCTTCTTGTTGTGCAAAGCGATCACTCATATCGATCAAAATTATTGCTGATCTCGTGGTTCGAAATAGGTATAGACGAGGACGCTAACCACTCCCGTAATATACAGCAAGGTTGCCGCAGCTAGAGGATTGTGAACGAACCATTGGACGAAGTTCTGAAAGAGGGACATAGGTTTGCTGTTCCTATTCAGCGTTTAAGAGACGGCGCGGTTTACGCGCCGGTATCTTCCCAGTGGCGCCACGGCGCTTGTTTCTAGCTTCGACAGGCTCGTGGTGCTTGCCTAACGACTTGCTTTCTTGAGCCGTGGCACGCAAGCGAGTATCCTGTCCAAAGCTATACCTCGCCAACGAAGTGACTTCTCGCCTGATAGTTTCCATGGAGGCTGTGTTATCGACCGAATTGGGATCAGTCAGCCCCAGCAGTTGCCATCGGATCTTCGGTTTACGGGCGGACTTCTTCTTTCCTGTTCTGTGATTCTTCCAAACTGATGTGAGATTCATGCAAAACTCCTTTTGGTCCGACATGAGCTCCTAGCCAGGGCATACTGACGGATGAAACCGGGTCTGCTTCGATACCGACCACGAATTTTCTCATCTGTATGAAAGCGAGCGCCATTCATACCAAATGAGTATCAGGACAGTGAAAGTTCAGGCTGTCTTGCAGAGATCAGAGTGAGTAAGGGGAGTGAGTGGAAAGGATGCGGCTCAAATGATGATTGACTCTAGCATGCGTTTGGTGAAGGAGTCAAATCTCCCCATCGGCTGATACAAAATAAGGTATTTGGGGTGTAGATAGTATGACCCTCTCGTATCTATTGAAGAACAGGTTGACCTCGGGAGAGCCATGCTGTATGGTAACGCTACATTTCACTCGCGCTGGTCCGGCGAGGAGATGTTCAAACTATAACGGATCTCGCGATCGCATCGCGACCAGGTCCAGTTTGGAGTGGCACCCTGCTCGGTTGTTTCTCCCCTTGGTTCTCTGATCCCGTCATCATGCGATCAAACTGAAAGGATATTGTAGTGGATACGTCTGTTCATGTAGGTTTTCACGCTCTCGGTTTGTCCGAAGCACTTTTGCAAGACGTGGCTCATGCTGGTTTTGCTTCACCGACTCCCATCCAGGAACGAGCCATCCCGCCCGCGCTTGCGGGGCGAGATGTCATCGGATGCGCTCAGACCGGCACAGGGAAGACTGCTGCCTTCGTCATTCCAATCATCGAGCGGCTCGCACAGCTTCCCAAAGGGCAACCCCAGGCATTGATCTTGGCTCCCACTCGCGAGCTCGCATTGCAGACCTTGGCTACGATCGAGAAACTCGGACGGAGCCGGCGCGTTTCCGCGACCGTGATTGTCGGAGGCGCGGACATGCAAGCCCAAGTGCGAGGTTTGCGACAACGACCGGATATTTTAGTGGCAACGCCAGGCCGACTCCTCGATCACATGTGGAACGGCACGGTCTTGTTGTCGTCCATTAAGATGCTGGTGTTGGATGAAGCGGATCGGATGTTGGATATGGGTTTTGCCCCGCAAATCAACCAGATACTCGATGCCTTGCCGGAGCAGCGACAGACGCTGCTGTTTTCCGCTACCTTGCCGGCGGACTTGGCGCGGTTGGTCCAAGCCAGCGTGAACAATCCGGTGCGTGTCATGGTCGCACCGTCTGCCACGACGGCCGACGGTGTCTCGCAAGCGGTGCATTACACGTCCCATGACGACAAGCCCGAGCTTCTCTTGTCGCTTTTGAATGCCGATCAGGCGACCGCGCTGGTCTTCACCAGGACGAAGCATCGTGCCGATCGGTTGGGGCGCTTGCTCGGTCGTGTGGGCCATCGAGTAGCTGTGTTGCATGGAGACCGGAGTCTCTCGCAGAGGCGGGCCGCGCTGGAAGGTTTCAGGCGTGGAGCCTTCCGTGTGTTGGTTGCGACCGATATCGCCGCCCGAGGGATCGATGTCGCGAATATCGGCCACGTGATCAATTTCGACCTTCCCAACTGTCCGGAAGACTATGTGCATCGTATCGGGCGCACGGCTCGGATGAAGACAACCGGTCGCGCCACAAGTTTTGTGACGGGAGAGGACTCTCATCAACTCCGAGAAATCGAGCGTCTTTTGGGATGTGCAGTCCCAGTTGCTTCTGGAAGCAAGGCCCCTTCGCTCACGATGCCTGCCTCAGGAAGCGGTGTTCGTCGGAATGGGCATCCCTCGACGAGTCAGATGAAGCGTTCCCAACCGCATTCCTTCCGCAACGCGAGAAAGCCCTATGTCAAACCATCAGCACCTAGCGTTACGACGGCAATCCAAACATAAAGTTCAAAAATAGTTCGCAGAATCCACCTTGTGAGATACAGTGTCCTCACGAGGTGGGTTCTCATGCAGACGATTCAGCAGCCAGCGATTGCGCGAAACAAGGTTCGGCAATATCCGCGTGTGCGCATCCCCATTCCCTTCGGCTGTTCTCTTTCATTGCTAGGAACCAGATGGTGGTTTCGTAAACCGGTTCATGATGTTGGCGTGGTCTATGACCTGTCGCTGCACGGCGTATGTGTGAGCACCGACGCTGCTATCAAGCCGGGCGACCAGGTTTTTCTCTCCCTTCGACTGACGAAGGGCACTCCTCCAGCTGAGGTGGCCGTGGCCACTGTTTGCTGGACGAGCCATCCCTTTCATGGACTTGTGTTCAGAACGCTCTCGCAATCGTCGTTGACGCAGTTGAATGAGTACATGAATGCCTCGGGTATAACGAAAGAGTAAAACATGAAGGATGATCTGGATCTCAGGACCGGCAATGAACAGAGTACCCCGCAACTGCGCAAACACCCTCGGGTGCGGGTGTCGGCTCCGTTCCCCTGTTCATTTGCCCGGGTCGGTTTCCTGAGAAAAGGGGCGGTCGAACAAGGTTTGGGGATCGTCTATGACGTGTCCGCGAAAGGGGCGCGTGTCATGACGGAAGCGGTCATTACACCGGGCGACCGAATCGCCATGCGCTTACGGTTGCCCAATCAGGCCGCATCGATGCTCATCGAAACCGCTACGGTTCGGTGGGGCAAAGAACACACGTACGGAGTAGAGTTCGAGCGGCTGTCTCCCAACGATAATAAGCATCTTCAGGCCTTCATGACTCACCAGTCCAGGTCTGGCCAGTCTCTTGCCTTCCGATCTCCCACCCTTGCCGGGTGACCTCCGGACATTCCGAACACCCTGGGTCGTTCAACGCTCGGTATCCTCTCGTAGAGAGACGAACTGTTTGCGGAAGGTGACGACCTTCACGAGATAATCTCTCGTTTCCTGATACGGCAGATTACTGCGCAATCGGTCATAGACGGCTGGTGGTTCGAGGCTGTTGATTTGATTGAAGGCGGCTGCGGAGTCACCGGCAAACGTTTTGAAGACGTTCCGAGGGCCTGTGTTATAGGCCGAGATCACGCAATACTCCCGCGATACTTCATTGTCGATCTGTTCAAGCAGATTATAGGACAGAACATTGAGGTAGGCACTGCCGAGCTCGATATTATTCTCCGGGTCGAACAGGTAATCGCGCGATGGAATCGTATCTTTCCCTTTGGCTCTTCGATAGGCGTCCCGGCCTCCGCTGGTTGGAACCAGCTGCATCAAGCCATAAGCCGGGGCGGAGCTCACGGCAAAGGGGTTGAAATTACTCTCAGTCCTAATGACGGCAAGGATGAGGCTTGGGCTGATCTTGAATTGCTCGGCGAATCTGGCGACGGTCGCGCGATACTTGTCCGCTTGTCGGTTCGAGAAATTCACGACCATCTTGATTTCAACGATCAACGCTTGCTTGGTCGCGCCGTTTTGGTCCACGGGTCTTGTCTTCGCGCTCTCGATCGTTGATGTCGCAAACGCTTCCGCTTGGGCCGGGTTGCGGATCGGTTGTCCTTGCTGATCCAGCACCAGCCCCAGTAGATATGGAGGGTGATCACTGCTCAGCGTGACCGGCTTGTCGGAAAAAAGATCGACGGAGCGTGGATCGTCGGGAGTAAGCAAGGTCGTGACGATCGCGTTTTTCAGGCTCTCTTTCGGCGATTTGTCGTCCAATGTTTCCACCACGATTGACCCGTTATCGAAGTCGACGATGGTCCGGCTCATGTAGTTCTGAGTGTATTTCACGTACTTCTTTTGCTCCGGGACTTTTACTTCCTTCTCGCCCCAGGTTTGTCGGACGCGGCCTGTCAATGCGGTCATAATAGTGTTGAAATCCCGTTGGATCGTCCGCAGATCTCTGACCACGGCCTCGGGGTCGCGTTGATAGGCATCGGCTCGCTCTTTGAGGATTTGTTTGGGATCTTTGCCGGCGGCGATGTCGAGTACGGTCCTGCCGGTTCGACTGCCGAGCACACGCTCAGCGTTCGTCAGTACACGATCCGTGGATTCACATCCTGCGAGCAGAAGTAGTAAGGCTAAGAAAACCGATGTCCGGATCATAAGTGCTCCGTAGCGGGCGGCGCATTCTACATGGTTATGGGATGGGCGTGAAGGGGCTGACTCCAAAAAGTCGGTTGTACCGGGGTAAGTCAAAAAACTATTTGATGGCGACGGCTTTGACTTCCTTGTAGGTTGTGTGGCCTTGCAAGACTTTTTGAATGCCGTCTTGTACGAGCGTCGTCATCCCTTCTTCCAGCGCAGTTTTCAGCATCTCTTCGGTGCGTGCTTTTTGCTGAACCATTCGCTTCATGTGGTCAGTGCCCAAGAGAAGTTCATGTAACGCGACCCGGCCTTTGAAACCTGACCGATTGCATGTTTCGCACCCTTTCCCTCGAGAGAGCCTAAATGTATTGTCTTGTTTGATGCCGAGCTTATCCCAATAGTCAGGTCCGTACCCCGATCGGAGCTCTTCGTACTCCTCCTTGTTTCCGATGTACTGCTCCTTGCAGTCCTTGCAGATGCGACGAGCCAATCGTTGTGCGAGTACACCCAGCATGGCATCGGCAAAACTGAACGGATCGCAACCCATGTCGAGCAGGCGGGTGATCGTTTCGACCGCGCTGTTGGTGTGCAATGTGCTCAATACCAGATGGCCGGTGAGCGACGCTTCAATGCCGGTGTCAGCCGTCTCTTTGTCCCGCATTTCTCCCACCATGATGACGTCGGGGTCGGCCCGAAGAAATGCGCGCATCGCGGTGGCGAATGTCAGTCCGATCTTCGGCTGGACCTGTACCTGACGCAGACCGTATTGCGTAATTTCGACTGGATCTTCGGCTGTCCATATTTTGATGTCCGGGGTGTTGATGTTGCCCAGGACTGAGTGCAGCGTCGTCGTTTTGCCGGAACCCGTCGGCCCAACACACAGAATGATGCCGTAGGGTTTTTCTGAAATCTCCTTAAGCATTTTGAGGTTCCGCTCCGAGAACCCCATCTTGTCGAGAGGCAGCGGCTCACTTGCCGCGAGGATACGCATGACCACGTCTTCGTTGTATCCGGCTGTGGGGAGAGTCGCAACGCGAAGCTCGATCTCTTTCGTTTCCGAGAGCTTGAATTTGATCTTCCCATCTTGAGGCTTGCGGCGCTCGGCAATATCCAGGCTGGCCATGATCTTAAGTCGGGAGACGATAGCCCGCCGATAGCTCTGCGGGATCTTCATGTACTCGAAACAGTCACCGTCGACTCGGAAACGGACAAGGGTTTCGCGTTTTTCTCCGTACGGCTCGATATGAATGTCCGACGCAGTTTGGCGATAGGCATCGGCAATGATTTGGTTGGCCAGACGGACGATCGCGCTGTCGTTTTCATCCAATCCTCCTCCGGAGGCGGAGTCCTCCATCGCCTCGGCCTGCGCCTCGGTGACAAGTTCACCGAGAATGTCGGAAACATTTTCGTCGAGTTTGCGCCCTCCTCCTCCGTCACTCTGTCCTGTAGCCGAACTCAGAAATTGGGCGATGTCGCGGCGGAGACTGACGGCGAACCGAATGTTGAGACCAGGGAACGTCCGTTTGATGTCTTGAACGCGATCAAGATCGCCCGGATCGTCGGTCAGAATCTCGATCGCCATGCGGTCTCGCTTGAGCGGCATCCAATGATTTTTTTTCAGGTAATCGACATTGAGATTCTTCAGCAGTTCCACATCGACGAGGGTGCGTTCGCTGTATTCGATATACGGACACTTATGGAACTGGGCGAGCGATCTCCCGATATCGAGTTTAGGAACCTTGTATTTTTCGATCAGAATGCTTTCCAGGTCGCTCATCCCTTTTCGAGAGTCGGCGATGACCTGATCGAGTTCATTTTGGGTGATCCGATTGGTACTGACCAAGAGATCGAATTTCGTGGGATTCTTTTTGGAGACCTTCCGAAGATTGAAAAAAGCGATCCCCAGCGCTTTGGAGATCTCGTCGACGGCTTCTTCGTCCTTTCGGGTGAACCGACTCCCGCTCTTTTTATTGAGCAGTTGGAGGACTCCCATCAAGTATTTATTATCGGCGACGATCGGATAGGTCAGGACCTGTTTGGTTTTGAAGCCGGTGCGTTTATCGTAAGATGTGTCGTGGAGTAGGGACGGATGGATTGCATGGAGTTCGGCGATACTGTAGGCGTCGGCGATGTTGACGGGGCGAAGGTATTTCGCGCAGAAACCGGCGAGACTCTGTTCAGTAATGGGAATGCGGACTTCCTCAACACTGTCGATATGGGGGACTTTGGAGAAAATTTCTTTCTTTTCGGAGTCGAAAGCAAACAGCGTCAGATCTTCCGCATCGAACAGACTCAAGATGTCTTTATGCAAATCGAGGAGAATGTGGTCGAGATTACTGGCCGATTGAATCTGAGTGGTAATGCGTTTGACGTGTTCCGCGTGCTCGACTTTTTGCTGCAACTCGTGGACATTCTGGGTCATCGGCTTGGCGTGCATCCGGCTGTGTTCTCTCTGGGGTCGAGACATGAATGAATCAGGTCGTCCACCGAATCGGCAGGCGCCAGGCTATGATAGGTCACCGCTCTGAATCGAATTTCAGTCTAACTCAATGACCTGAGAAGGCAAGGAAAAGACAATTTCTGTCGCCCGATTTGCCCAAAATGTGACGCTAGCCCTGGTCGGAACTGGTGTGGATCACGTAACGGATGGATCGGCTTCGGTGGAGAGTTTCCTGAGATGGGCGACAACATCGCCTGGTGCGATACGGGATTTGGTTCCGGTTCGGCGAGTCTTAATCTCTACGACACCGTCCGCAAGCCCTTTGTCGCCGACGACGATCTGGAACGGCGCGCCGATAAGATCGGCGTCATTGAATTTGACACCGGCGCGATCGGCGCGATCATCCCACAAGACTTCGATGCCTGCCGCCATCAAATCGGTGTAGAGACGGGCTGCAGCCTCAGTCGTCCTTTCTGATTGGCTGACTGTCAGGAGGTGGACATGGAATGGCGCAATAGGAAACGGCCAGATGATGCCCTTGTCATCGTGATTTTGCTCGATCGCCGCGGCGGCCGTCCGACCGACGCCAATGCCGTAGCAACCCATGATGGCAAGACGCTCCTTACCCTGATCGTCGAGGATGGTGGCGTTCATTTTAGTGCTGTATTTGGTGCCGAGTAAGAACACTTGTCCGACCTCGATTCCTTTGGCGAGTGTAAGCACACCTGGTCCTCGAGGAGCAGGATCGCCGGCTTGTGCATTGCGAAGATCGGCAAATTGTTCAACCGAAAAATCTCGATCAAGATTGGCATTCTGATAATGCATGTCGGTTTTGTTGGCCCCGATGACGACGTTTTTTATTCCTCTAACGGCGTGATCCGCAAGGATTCGTACATGCTGCAGACCGACTGGTCCGGCAAATCCGGGCGGAGCCCCAGTTAGCTGTTGGACCGTCTCAGGATCGGCCAACGCAACATCGGTGACCTTGAGGAGCCGCGCTAATTTGACTTCGTTGACTTCGTGATCCCCTCGGATCAGCACAGCAACGGTTTCGGTCCTTGCACGGTACAGCAGGGTCTTCACGATCTGGCGAGGCGTAATCTTCAAAAAGACCGTCACGTCTTCCACCGTTCGTTGTTGCGGCGTTGAGATCAACGTCAGTGGCTGAAGTGAAGCTGCATCCACGTCAGCAGGAGGGAGCACTTCCGCCCGTTCAAGATTGGCGGCGTACGAACCCTGAGCGCTATATGCCACAGTGGCTTCGCCGGTCTCAGCCAGGACCATGAATTCATGCGATGTATCCCCGCCGATGAGGCCCGTGTCGGCTTCAACCGCCCGGAAGGTCAGCCCACATCGCGTAAAGACTCGGGTATAGGCGTCGTACATTTTTTGATAGCTGGCCTTGGCGCCGATCTCATCGACGTCGAAACTATAAGCATCCTTCATGATGAATTCACGCCCTCGCATGAGTCCGAATCGTGGGCGGATCTCATCTCGAAATTTGGTTTGGATCTGATAAAAATTGAGCGGGAGTTGGCGATAGGAACGCACTTCTCGTCTGAACAGATCGGTAATGACTTCTTCATGCGTCGGACCCAAACAAAAATCACGCTCGTGACGATCCTTGAAGCGCAGAAGCTCTTTCCCGTAGTAGTCCCAGCGGGCTGTTTCTTTCCATAATTCAGCAGGAGAGGCGATCGGCATGAGCAGTTCTTGTGCGCCGGCGCGGTTCATTTCCTCCCGGATGATCTGCTCGACTTTCCGGATCACACGGAGACCCAGTGGGAGGTAGGTATAGATGCCGGCTGCCACCTTTCGAATCAGTCCGGCACGCAGCATCAATCGGTGACTGACGGTTTCCGCTTCGCCGGGATCATCCCGTAGGGTAGGAATAAGCAACTGAGAAGTTTTCATGAAAGGTTTAGCGGGAGAAGATGCGGTCCAGATCATTCCAGAAGGCGAAGATCATGACACCGACCAATAAGACCAATCCGACTTGTTGCGCAACCTCTCGCTGCCGCTCGCCGAGTGGTTTGCGCAGGATGCCCTCAATCAGGAAAAAGAGCAAGTGGCCTCCGTCGAGGATCGGGATCGGCAGCAAGTTGAGGACACCAAGATTGATGCTCAGGATGGCGATCAGGAACACGACGCTGGAGGCGCCCTGGGAAGCCGCTTCACCGGAAATATTGGCGATCGTCAGTGGCCCACCGATGTTCTTGCTCGAAATATCGCCCACGATCATTTTATAGAGGCCGATCGCGGTCAATTCGGTCCATCCCCATGTGGCTTCCAGTCCTTGATACACAGCCTCCGCCGCGTTGTCGGAGCGCATCAACGAGCGGCCAGGTCCCGAGATGCCGATTTTCCCGACTTCTGAGGTCTGCCCGTTCACCGTCACTTTTTCACTGGTGGGTGTGACGGTCAGTGCGGTACGTTTTCCGTCGCGGAGGACATCGAGTTGCAGCGATTTCTGCGGGTGTTCCCTTACCTGGGTGGTCATTTGCGCCCAGGTATAAATGGCTTGCCCTTCTATTGCGACGACCCGATCGCCCGGCTTGAACCCGGCCAGCGAAGCGGGTGATCCATGCATGACCGAAGTGACGAGCGGAGGTGTTTCCTCAACACCGATCGTATACAGCGGTTCTTCTCCACCGGCTCCATCCCCGGTAATCGGAATCGGAGTCGCCGTCAATGTTTTCAGCTGATCCGCCCGACGAACTTCGAGTGAGACAGGCTGCCCCTTGCTTTTGGAGACGATATCCAGCAATTCCGTTTTGGTCGAGATATCTTTGCCGTCGACCTTGACGATGCGGTCACCGACTTCCATTCCCGCCAGTGACGCGGGAGAACCGGGAACCAGGGCTTCGACGTCGGCGCTCAGATCGCGGAACGTCGGGACAAACAATGGCGCACCGGTGGACAACCATCCGGCGAAGATCAGATAGGCCAGAATAAAATTGAACCCGGGACCTGCCGCCACGATCAGAACCTTACCCCACAGGCCTTGGTGCGAAAACGATCGCCGGCGGTCGTCGGGTGTTGTCGCCTCCGTCTCATCCTCGCCGAACAACTTGACGTATCCGCCGAGTGGTACGGCAGAAACAAGGTACTCGGTTTCACCGACCTGCCGACCGAATAACTTCGGGCCGAAGCCGATAGAGAATTTGAGGACTTTCACTCCGACCCATCGAGCGGCAAGAAAATGGCCGAGCTCATGGAACGCGACCAACACGCCAAGGACCACAAGAAACCACCAGGCTTTCTGGAGGAGCAGCCACAACGTATCGGGGGACCAGGCAAGTACGGATGTCATCAGGAACTCCGTGTCACGTGTGTGATGTTCTACTTTAACATTCGCGGCGTGAAATGCAAACGATCGTCAATGAGGTAACGCATGAACCAACGATTCGGCCTTTTCTCGAGCCCATCGATCCGCTTCCAGCGCATCATCAAGACAGGTAATGTCCTGATGGGCATGAGCTTCCATCGTACTGCGAATGACCTGAGGGATTTCACTGAAGCGAAGGCCATGGTTGAGGAACGCCTCGACGGCGATTTCGTTCGCCGCGTTCATCGCGGCAGGCATGGTGCCGCCGATTCGAAGCGATTCATACCCAAGATTGAGGCAAGGAAATCGATCATGGTCGGGCTTGCAAAAGGTCAACTGTCCGATCTCCGTTAAATCCAGTGAAGGGAGGTCAAGGGCCATTCTGGCAGGATGGCGCATTGCGTAGGAGATAGGGGTCCGCATATCCGGAAGTCCCAATTGGGCGATCATGGACCGATCCTTATACTCTACCAGAGAATGAATGATGCTTTCTCGATGAACCAACACGTCGATGTGGGACTCGGGAATATTGAAGAGCCAGCGGGCTTCCACAACTTCCAATCCTTTATTCATCAACGTGGCCGAGTCAATGGTGATCTTGGACCCCATCTTCCAATTGGGATGCTGCAGGGCTCGTTCCGGTGTCACATCCAGGAGCTGCTCCTGGGTCAGTGTCCAGAGGGCTCCGCCGGACGCCGTGAGAATCAATCGCCGGACATCTTCGATCCGATGTCCTTCCAATGACTGAAAAATGGCGCTGTGTTCGCTATCGACCGGGAAAATCCTGACCCCATGTTTTCGGGCTTCGTCCTGCATCAACTTGCCGGCCATCACCATCGGTTCCTTATTAGCCAAGGCAATGTGCTTCCCGCTGCGGATAGCTGACAAAGTGGGAACGAGTCCGGCTGCTCCCACGATGGCTGAAATCACCAATTCGGCCTCCAGTCCAGATGCCACCTGTATGATGCCTTCTTCGCCGGACATGATTTCAACCGGAAGATCGGCGCACCGGTTTCGGAGCAGGGCCGCAGAGGATTCCGTAGAGACCGCCACCGCGGTGGGTGTGAACTGACGGATCTGCGCTTCAAGCTTGTCGATATTGTTGCCGGCCGTCAGTCCGACGACGCAGAATTCCTCGGGGAACCGCCGAACGATATCGAGCGTATTGGTTCCGATCGAACCGGTCGATCCCAGGATAATAATCGACTTCATATTCTCTCCTCTCAATTCGCTTGTAGAGGCGACGATAGGCCGCAAACGTAGGCGACATAGTAGTAGAAGGTGGGGGCGGTGAACAAGAGACTATCGAGTCGGTCCAACATACCGCCATGACCGGGCAGGATTCCACCGGAATCTTTGACGCCCGTCCGACGTTTGATCATCGATTCGAACAGATCTCCGAACAGGCCCGCTCCCGTCAGGAGGACTCCAAGGATCAACGAGTCCGACTGTGAGAGTTGTGAGGCAAACCACCACTGAGCCACTATAGCGGCAGCGACGGCCAAGACGAGCCCTCCGAGTACCCCCTCGACGGTCTTCTTGGGACTCACCGACGGCAAGAGAGGGTGTTTGCCCCATAGGGTCCCGGCGTAGTAGGCACCGGTATCGGAAGCCCATGTGACGACCGCCAGAAACAGCACGAGAAATTCACCGGACGGCAAGGAACGGGTCGAGCCCACGGTGCTGAGGGGAAAGCCGATATACAGCACGCCGAAGAGGATGATCAGTATACTTTTCCACCGGCCATCAGTCTGACCGGATGATGATATGGAAACAGCGATCGACACGACGAGACTTAAGGCGACCAGAATGTACGGCAAGGCAAGAGACAAGTGATTTCGGGCTACGACCAGGACAAATGCCGTAAGCCCCACTCCCGCCACGAGACGGTTGAACCGAGACGGAAAACAGATTTGATAGAACTCCAGCAAAGCAATGGACCCGACGGCGATCAACAGCAGCGTCAAAGCCCATGGAGCGAGGTGCACGATGATGACATAGACCGCCGGGATCAGCGCCGCTGCCGTATAGAGACGCCGGAGATCGAACCGTCGGGTGCGTGCTGGTGGGTTGGTCACGGATATCGAGCAAGTGATCGTTTCAGTGGTGGGTGATTGTCCCAAGGGGCTATGAAGACACGGTGCTCAGCACTCGACCAAAGCGGCGCTCCCGCCTTTGATACTCAATCAGCGCGAGCAGGAACTCTCGCCGCCGAAAATCCGGCCATAAGGTCGGCGTGAAACACAACTCCGTGTAGGCCAGTTGCCACAGGAGAAAGTTGCTGATCCTGGTTTCTCCGCTCGTCCGAATCAGTAAGTCAGGATCCTGGAGCGGGTGCGTATAAAGATACTGCTGGATCGTGGTTTCATCGATAAGGTTTGGTTGCACAGCTCCTGTCCGGACGTCCTCTATCAGAGTTTTCACTGCGTCGACGATTTCGGCTCGTCCTCCATAGCTGAGAGCCACGGTCAGGATCAGCTTATCAAGGTGCGCTGTTTCTTTCTCGGTTGTGCGAACCCAGTGTTGAGCCGACGGCGGCAGCAGTTCGTGGCGGCCGATGGTGCGGAAACAAACGCTTTGCTCAATCAAGCTGGCTCGCTCTGTAGAAAGGTAATGCTCTAAGAGTCCCATGAGCGCACTGATCTCTTGCGTCGGGCGGTTCCAATTTTCTTGTGAAAACGCATAGATGGTGAGGGCACGAATGCCGAGTTCCAGGCAGAGGGTGATCATCTCTCTGACGGAATTGATGCCTTCGCGATGGCCTGCGATGCGAGGGAGACCGCGGAGTTCCGCCCACCGGCCGTTACCGTCCATGATGACTGCGATATGTTTCGGGAGCAGTTCCGGTTCCAACTTGGCGGTCAACTCGATCTCGGACAGGTGATCGAAACTTGAAGTCGGGGGATGTGCCATACAAACCTAGAGCGCGTTCCTCATGTCCAGCGTTAGGGGGAGAGAAAGTGGAGAAAGTCTACTGTTGGGGGTATGGAATGTCAAACGATAACTCGGAAACGACTTCAGGAATCTGGATTGATGAGGAATCATCGCATTGCGACGGCGGAAATGAATGGGCTATACTCGCGCATCAGCCGACAGGGATCAGGGGGTAACCACCACTATGCTTGAGCCGGTCCAGCTAGCCAAATTCGGGGTCACTGAACTCGAAGCCCAGCATGCACTTGATCGACTGAACGTGCGGGATGTCGATTATGCTGATCTGTATTTCGAGTCCCGTACGTCAGAATCGGTTTCGATGGAGGAAGGCATCGTTAAACGTGCTGCGAAGAGTGTGTCTCAAGGGGTCGGAGTCCGTGCGACCGCCGGCGAAAAAACCGGGTTTGCCTACTCGGATGAACTCACGAAGAAGGATCTGGAGGTTGCGGCCGATACGGCGCGCTATATTGCCAATTCTCCCAAAGGGGATTCCCCCGTTCCAGTGCCCACCCAGCGCCGACCGACCAGAGACCTGTATCCGATCGAATGGGCGAAGGCCGAGGTGGCGACGGCCGATCGTGTGGCACTGTTGAATGAAATCGATGCCGAAGCCAGGCGGTACGACCCCCGTATCAAGAACGTGATGGCTTCTTTTAACACCGAATACAAAGTGATGGCCGTCGCGACCTCTGATGGAACCCTGGTCGGCGACATCCAGCCGTTGTCTCGTCTGCAGATCACGTGTATTGCCGAGGACCGTGATAATCGACAGGTCGGGAGCTTCGGTGGAGGAGGCCGGGTCGGGTTCGAGTACTACCGCGAGGATAATCGACACTTGAGCTATGCGCGAGAAGCCGCAAGAGAGGCGATTCTTAACTTGTCCGCAGTGGATGCTCCGGCCGGGGTGATGCCCGTTGTGCTGGCCGGCGGATGGCCTGGTATCCTGTTGCACGAAGCAATCGGACATGGATTGGAAGCCGACTTCAACCGGAAAAAAACATCGGCCTTCTCGAATCTGATCGGGAAACGCGTGGCGTCGGACGCTTGTACGATCGTCGATGATGGCACCCTTCCGTTTCGCCGTGGCTCGTTGAATATGGATGATGAGGGAACACCGACCAGCTCCACCACGCTCATCGAGAAGGGCATCCTCCGCCGCTATATCACCGATAAGCTCAACGCTCGCCTCATGGGGATTCCCCTGACGGGCAACGGTCGGCGGGAGAACTATCAAAGCGTGGTGCTCCCTCGGATGACGAATACCTTCATGTTGGCCGGCGAGTCGGATCCTCAGGATATTATCCGGTCGGTGAAAAAAGGGTTGTATGCCGTCTCGTTCGGCGGCGGGCAGGTTGATATCACCAACGGGAAGTTCGTGTTCTCTGCCAGCGAGGCCTACCTTATCGAGGATGGGCGGATCACGACTCCGGTCAAGGGAGCGACATTGATCGGGAGTGGGCCGGAGATTCTCACCAAGGTCTCGATGGTGGGCCATGATCTGAAACTCGACAATGGCATCGGCACATGTGGCAAAGACGGCCAATCGGTCCCGGTCGGGGTCGGCTTGCCGACTATCAAAATCGACGAGATTACGGTCGGCGGCACGCAGAGATAGAAGGGCGTGCATCCGTCAAGTTTGTTCGTCAATCGATCGTGAGACGGTTGACGCATGACAATCGGTAAAGCGCAGCGATGCTTCAGAAATATACAACTCCAGATAGCGCCAATGGGTACGCCCAACTCGCTGCCGATGTCCTGGCCCGTGCGAAAGTCTGCGGCGCGACGGAGGCCGATATCGTAGTGGCCGATGGTGAGACCCTTTCGGTTCAAGTGCGGGTCGGCACGGTCGATCGATTGACGAAGGCGAGAGAGAAGCGGTTAGGACTGCGTGTCTTCATCGGAAAGCGATCGGCGACCACGTCCACATCCGACTTCTCGCGGGAATCCCTTGAACGTCTTGTTGAAGACACCTGCACCTTGGCCGGGGCTGTGGTTGAGGATGACGTATCAGGGTTACCGGATGAGGCTCAGATGGCCAAAGAACAGCCGAATCTCGATCTCTATGATGAGACGGTGCTCGATACGGAAACGCAGATCGATTGGGCCAAGCGCGGAGAAGCGGCGGCCTTTGCCTTGGACTCACGCATCACGAACTCGGAAGGTGCGGAGTTCGATTCGTCGTCCGGGCGAGTAGTGCTGGCGAACAGCCACGGATTCGTCGGGTCCTATAAAAGTTCAAATTTTTCACTGTCCGTCTCTCCGATTGCGATCGAATCCGGCACCGGGGCCATGCAGCGAGATGCATGGTACGAAGTCCAACGCAAGTTTGCACGGTTGGCATCCGCAGAATCGATCGGGCAGGAGGCGGCCAGGCGAGCCGTTCGCCGCCTAGGCGCCCGCAAGGTGGCGACGAAACGAGTGCCGGTCGTGTTCGATCAAGAAACGGCCGGCAGTTTGCTGGCAAACTTATGCAGCGCCGTGTCCGGCTATGGTCTCTACAAGCGGGCCTCGTTTCTTCTCGACAAACTGGGCCAGAAGATTGCGTGCGATCTGCTGACCGTGTACGACGACGGCCGGATGGTCGGAGGTCTTGGATCTCGCCCATTTGACGGCGAAGGATTGGCCACGCGGAAAAACACGATTGTCGAGCGCGGTGTCTTGAAGAGTTACCTGCTCGATACCTATTCCGGAAAGAAACTGGGTCTGCCGTCGACCGGCAACGCGTCACGAAGCGTGGGCGAGAGCCCTTCCGTCGGCCCGACAAATTTTTATCTCGTCCCCGGGTTGAAAAGCTCGCAGGAGATTATCGGTTCAGTCAAGGAAGGGCTCTATGTCACCGAATTGATCGGGTTTGGAATCAATATGGTCACCGGCGATTATTCGCGCGGCGCCTGCGGGTTCTGGATTGAAAACGGAGAGTTAGCCTACCCCGTCGAAGAAATCACCATCGCCGGCAACCTGAAACAAATGTTCAAGGATATCGAAGCAATAGGAAGCGACCTCGTATTTCGAGGACGTATTGCGAGCCCCACAGTGAAGATCTCCGAGATGATGGTAGCGGGCAACTGAGGTGATCTAGGACGCAAGGAGGGCGCTTGCAAATCACTTCCACAGCCTTCAGCCACCAAGGAGTCATTCCGACGTTGTACACCTGCGAAGGCAAAGACATTTCTCCGCCACTGGCCTGGACCGGCTTACCGGCCGGCACCCAGAGCCTGGTGTTAATCGTCGATGATCCTGACGCTCCAGATCCAGCGGCACCGAAAATGACGTGGGTCCATTGGGTGCTCTATAACCTACCGCCGACAACCGAGAGTTTGCCCGAAGGCGCGAAGGCTCTCCTTCCAGGAACCAAAGAAGGCGTCAACGATTGGAAACGGACAGGCTATGGAGGGCCTTGCCCACCGATCGGCCGACATCGGTATTTCCATAAGCTCTACGCGCTCGATGTTGTACTGCCGGATCTGAAGCAGCCGACCAAAGTTCAGGTTGAACAGGCCATGAAGGGCCATGTTCTCGGCGAAACGCACCTGATGGGGACGTATCAGAAGGTTCGATGAAGGGCATCGCCAAGACCTGATCACGGAGAGTGAATTTCTAGAGAGGTGCTGAGCTATGCGATGGATATGGAGCATCGGGCTGTTCGCAATTGCATTCCTTCCCGGTATCAGCGCGGCGGCCGATTTTCAACTCACCAGCCCGACCGTCAAGAACAAGGGCACCATCGGCAAGGCGCATGTCTTCAATGGATTTGGATGCAGTGGCGACAATGTGTCCCCTGAATTGCGCTGGACGAATGCACCGAAGGATACCAAAAGCTTTGCGGTGACGGTGTATGACCCCGATGCTCCGACCGGCAGCGGCTGGTGGCACTGGATCGTCTTCAATATTCCTCCCGATATTACGGCGCTCGCTGCCGATGCAGGAAAGGCTGACGGCCCTGACGCTCCGCAATTCAGCATACAAAGCATGACGGATTTTGGTCGGTCTGGGTACGGTGGACCCTGTCCTCCTCCGGGCCACAAGCCGCATCGCTACATCTTTACGGTGTTTGCCTTGAAGGTGGATCAATTGCCTCTGACACCAGAGGCATCCGGAGCGATGGTCGGGTACTATCTGAATCAGAATGCCTTGGCTAAGGCATCGTTCACCGGCCTGTACGGCCGCAAGTAACGACAAGTGAGAGCTTCACACCATGCCGCTTGATGCCGAATTAGGAAAGAAAATGCTTCAGCTGATCACGTCGCGCTACGAGGATCGGCATTGGCGGAAGCCAATCGAGAAAACCCTCAGTCTGCCCCAGTCCGGCGTTGCCGATCCGATCCAACAGCAGATCTTCATGTATTTCAAGCACGGCTTGAAGGCGTACAAGTCCCGCCGAGCCGATCCGGATTCCTGGATCATCGGCGGCTATGCCACGAAAGAAGTCATCAATCGCGCGAAATTCCAGCCGCAGCTCGTCGGGTCATCTATCACGAAAGACGATGTGGCCTTTCTGGGGACCGACCCAGGAGACGAGGTGACCCAGGCCTGGTGGGAAGAGATGTTGGTCCAGTGGTTCGACGTGCCGGAAGAGGAGAAACCGGCCGAGGAAGAAAGCGACCAACCCAAGAATTCAGATTCCTCAGCGACCCTCAAATCAAAAGTCTAGCCAAGGCCAAAGAACGTGCTGCATGGTGACTGCTAAAACTCGCAAGGGCGTGACCGTTCGTACAGCCGAAGAACTTGGACGGGCTTTGGGGCTGTCCGTAGCAGACACCGCCGAAATGGAGTTTCGCTCGGAATTGACCATGGCACTGGCAAAGATCATTCAGACGGGACGACTGACTCATGCTGAAATCGCCAAGCGCGCCGGAACCTCAAGAACCCGAGTCACCGCCATTGCGAACGGCAATACACAGGGTGTCTCGACCGATGTACTGATTCGAGTTCTGGCCGCGACAGGCTATCGCACCGAACTCTGGCTGAAGAAGACGGCAGCGTAGTCCGCTGTATCTGAGTGGGAAGAAATGTTGGTTCAGTGGTTCGACCTGCCGGAAGAAGAGAAACCTGCTGAAGAAGAAAACAGCCAACCCGAAAAATCAGATTCCTCGTCACCGATCAGGTCGAAAGCCTAGCGTTCATCGCAGCACAGCGACGTGGTCGTCTCAATATTTTGCTCAACTCGATCATATCCACGCGGTGACCGTGGCTTAGACTATATCCAAAGGAACGGTTCTCCGCACAAGGGATCCGAACTCGCCAACTATCACCAGATAGCTTCCGAACTTACTGCATGGCTCAGGGTTTCGCGATGGACGAGACTTCTTCGACGTCGACGGTTAGCCGATCAATAGCTCCTTAGAAGTTCGCTCTGAGTGGCATTCCGCATCCGGTTTCATTTAGCGCCTCCCGGTTGCGCATTTGATTGGGGTATCATGGTACAGTTCCTCTGACAATTGAGGGTTACGTACATGCATACCTCGATGTGGTTTTCAGTTTTTACCGCTGCGTTTTTTGGATTTATTAGCGCGTTGGCAGCTCTGAAAGGGGCCATCCATATAGCCATATGTTTTTGGATTTTGACCGGAATAACCTTTCGCTATTTCAGCTTGGTATTGCGGAAAAGATAACGGATGGGGAAAGAAGCGAAAAGCACTAACGAGCAGTTTATTGCTTGGCGCATTCTTGTTATCGACCCCAAGTATGTATGACTGGCTCGCTAGCAAGCCTTTGCAATTAAGCATACGAAAGATTGAACTCTATTCTCCAGTACCGGGGCAGCAAATTCTTATAAACATCGTCATTAACAATCTCACTTCAAGCCAATTGACAATGAAGGCGTATGATGTGACAGCCCTTATAGAACGACCGGTCGGCGTAGAAGAGGAAATGCGCACCGAAGATTATCTTTTCAATCGCCTCATGCAGGCCACAAATGAAGTTCGCGCAATTAGCACTGATATCCCACCATCACCTCCAAGTTATTATTTCACATTGAAAGGGGATGCTGTATCGCATGAGCAGAAGAAACGGCTCGATGATGGAGAAATGGTTTTTTACTTCCTAGGTGCGCTCATCCATCCGGGCGGGACAACATTTTATTGTAACTATGCTGAAGGAAATGGGGTCATAAAATTGTGTCGAAAACATAACTCCTCTAGTTAGCTGATCCTCGGTATACTTTCCAAGCATCCGCAATGAGACCATCGGTATCCAGTGCGGGATCCTCCTTAGTGAACAATGGAGCGTCTTCCGAGCCGTTCGATCGATGACTTGCAATCCGACTTTGCCACTCCCAGAATCATACCAACCATTGCCTTGCTTTACAGGTAGGCATCGATTCACTTCCAACTGTGTGAGTGGCTAGATATGAGTGTGGTCAATCTATCCGAACAGATCCATTTGTGCCGGCTGGGGTGATTCAATGTTCAAGACTGGTGCGGCTGGGGCAGGAGCTGTGGTGGTTGGCTCAGCCGGTTTGGAGTGCCGGTCGAGAAATTCCTTCAGTTTCTTGAAATCCTCTTTCAAGGTTACGAGCAGGTTGCCTTGATGGAGCGCGGCTGCTGGGTGCAGGAGGGGAAAAAGCACAAAATCTTTCATGTAGAAAGCTTGGGCTTTTACTTTGGTGATCCCGACTTTGCGTTCCAGTAATGTCTGAGTGGCCCAGTTGCCCAAAGTGCAGACTAGTTTCGGCCTAATCAACTGAATTTGTTGCATTAGGAACGGCTTGCAGGTTTCCACTTCGTCTTGCTCTGGGTCACGATTGTTCGGCGGGCGGCACTTGATGACGTTCGCAATGTAGATGTGATCGCGCGCGAGCCCTGCCGAGGCGAGGAGATCGTTCAGGAGCTTCCCTGCCGCCCCCACGAACGGCTCGCCCTTCTGATCTTCGTTGAAACCTGGCGCTTCCCCGACAAACATGATACTGGCATGAGGATTCCCGACGCCGAAGACGACTTGGCTGCGCCCCAACTTGGCCAGCTTGCAGCGCTCGCAGTTGACAAGGGATTGAGCAAGCTCTTGAAGAGGAGTGAGCGTCATGAGTCCTGAAGGCGAACGCAGTAGTGTCGGTATCTTAGAAACGGCGAGCTGTGATGTCAATCAAGATTCTGAGGCCTGGAGGCGGAAGATGGCAATGAAGATCACGGGTATAGGAAGCCTGTTGGTGGCGATGATCCCGGCGGTGACTGTTGCGGCTTCTGTCGAACTGACGGCGTTCGCGGATAAACCTTTTTGTGAAAAAGTGGTGGCGTTGTTCGGAGAACAGCTGGACCTCAATGCTGAGCTCTCGAAGACGGTGCGGTGGGAGCCGGTCCAGTTAAGAGGTCAGGGACCACCGACGCGGCGCTGCTCGAGCTTCGACAGGACAAGGATGGATCTCGACAATGATGGGCAAGAGGATTTGGTAGTGAGGGCGACGTTCTGTATGAAGAGGGTACCGAGCGACAGCCTCTACGTGTTTCCCGCCGACAGCACGGTGCTTGAACGAGCTACCTGGCAAGACCTCAGTCCGCTGCTGGCGACCCAGAATAAGTTCGAACGAACCGGCGGATCCTATCCGCTGACAGCGCTCCGGATTGATAGGGCCACAGCCCCTCCAATACTGACGACATCATTTTCCCTTCAACCATTCTTACTCGATGGCCGCTCTTATATTGGTATGACGGATACAAAGCGTGAGTGGATGGTGATCGCGAAGTATTTGGGTGGCGAGCGGTTTGAGGATCTGTGTTATCTACAGGCCGGAACATTTTAGTTATTCCACCCGGTAGCCTTTTGCCGCCAGACACGTATCCCGCATGGCGTTGATGGTCGAAAGGCCATGCAGCGCGCGGGCATGGTCGGCGGCACTCTGAGGACCGGAACCGAACGGAAAGGGTGAACCTTGGGCGTAGAAGTGCTGGCCGTTCGCCAAACTCGCCTTGTACTCACACTCCCTGTAATCTCGTTCTACATCATATCGGGTGAATCCATCAGGGTGTCTTCCGCGCTCGTAGGGATCTTGCGCGCAACTCCCCACGATCAACGGAAACGCAAGCACGAAAATCTTGGTCCACGAAGTCATTGGCTACTCGTACCATCAAGGTATTACCGCGTCAAGATGTGTGGCCGGCGACGAGTTCCGCACAGCGATGGGCACTGACGAGTGCGCTCTCCAGATTGGCCGGCCATCCGGTGTCGGTCCAGGCCCCAGCGACGAGCAAATTTTGGATGGGACTCTGTTGAAGCGGCCGCAGCCGCGCGGCACCTGGTGCAAGCAGCAGGGCAGCATGGTGCTCACGAAAGATTGATCGAATAGTCACACCTTCCCTAACCGTTCCTGGGAGCAACTCGCACATCTCGGCCTGAGCTGCATCGATCAACTGATCGTTGTTCAACTCGGTGAGCGCGTTTCCGACGGCCGATAGCCGATATCCGATCTCGCCGGAACCGAACGATGTGCTGATGAGCTGGTGAAACGGTCGACCTGAGAGGAGGAGCAGCCCAGGGTGTTGCTTCGTCGCCGGGCAGGTCACTTGAATAGCAACCTCGCTCAGACTCTTGAGCTCGGTGATCTGTGCGAAGTAGGCGTAGCGTGTCAGCAGCCGTTCCGGCAGTAGCTGCAATAGGTTTTGGTAGGATAGCGCAATGACGTACCGGTTGGCCCGCAGCCTGATGTCGTCATGAAGACGGACTTCGCTGACGCCGGTCTGCCCAAATCGTAGGGTCGGTTGATGGGTTAGGCGGATAATCCGCACATCACTCTTGTCCAACGCCTGCTTCATAGGTGCCATGAATCGTTGGTCGACGGAGCCTGTCGGATGTGTAAGTCTCGCGTTCGAGGCGTCACGAAGAAACACGGTTGAAAGCAGATGGACGAAGGTTGCTGCGGAGAGACGCACCAGGCGATTGCCGGCCAGCCATTGAGCAAGCGGATCCCAAATCCGTTCTCTGGCTTCGGGGCTCTGCCCGGCGGTCGTCAGCCATTCATCCGCAGTCCGATTCTCCAAATCTGCCGGGAGGGTTTGGGCTTGTTCCCAAATCTGCTCGACATGGGAGAAGAGTCTCCACCGATCCTGCCAGGAAAGGCCGTGAAAGCTGAAGAGGCTCATCATCCACTGAAAGGCTCCGGGGAGGCGGGCTGACTGGTAGGGAGCGATTCGTCCGTCGAACATCCGAAACTCCAGAGGAATCGTTCGGTCGTTTTTCGAGGGCATTTCTCCATCGAGTGCACGAAGGACCCGCCTGGTCTCATGGTAGCATCCCAACACAATCGAGGCGGGTTGGGATGTATCGGTCCCGAATCCATCGAGCCAGTCAGGATGATCGAGCAGAGTGGTATGGTAGCCCCGTTGGCGAAGATGGTAGGCAGTTGTCAGACCGGCCAGTCCGGCGCCGAGAACAAGGACGGCGTGTGAGGATGGTGGGGTCACAAGAATCTGGAGCGGAGCCAAATACGCAGGGCAATACTCACGCGTTGCGTGGTGGTGAGACTAATACGCGACCCGAAGACTTGATAATTCGACTGTTCGATCCGTTCCAAAATCCGACGGTAAATGCCGCGCATGATCTCCGCAACCGTCAGTGCGCGGCGCTCCTGAGGCGAGAGTCCCAGGAGAGCCGCATCGGCTCGCTTGTAATAGTGATGCGCTCGGGAGGCTTCATATTCCATCAACGCACAGAACTCCGGAGAATAGCTTCGATTGAGTATGGCTTTTTCCGAATGATTCCACTTTCGTAAGTCCTCCAGCGGCAGATAAATTCGACTTTCGGCGGCGTCTGTTCCGACATCGCGGAGGATGTTGGTCAGTTGGAAGGCCATGCCGAGTGCCACGGCATAATCCTGCGCACGCGCCGATGTGACGCCGAAGATATGCAAACAGATCAGCCCGACTACGGACGCGACGCGATAGCAATAGAGTGACAGCTCATCGAACGTGACATAGCGATTGTTGAAGAGATCCATCTCGACGCCTTTGATCAATTCCTCGAAGTACGCCTTCGGAATAGATAAGACCTTCACATGGTGGGCGAGGCTCACCATGATGGGAGTGGTGGGGGCGCCCGAATACACCGCCTCCAGCTCCTCACGCCAACGCTTGAGTTCATCTTTCGGGTTGCTCCCGAAGACCGGTTCGTCGACGGCACTGTCGACGGCCTTGCAGAAGGCATAGACTGTGTACATGGCGTCGCGTTTGGCTTTGGGAAGGAACAGGAACGAGTAGTAAAAATTGCTGCCGCTGTTCTTCGTGTAGGCCGTGCAATAGGCTTGAGCTTCAGAGACCGTCATGACGTGCAGCCTGCGGTGAGTGTTGCGGTCTCAAGTTTGACCGCTTTGGCCGGGTCGAGAGGATAGTCAGTAGCCGGATGCAGAATGGCCGCAAGCAGCTCCAGGCCATCAACGAGTCGAGGCCCAGGGCGGCTGAAGAAGGATGCCGCATCGACGACGTAGAGATCCGGACTCTGTCGACAAGCTCGCCGCCACGCGTCAGCGGTTGGTCCGGCGTGCCGGAGTTCTGCGACCGTGCGCTCGACGGAGTACCCGCAGGGCATCACAAGGATCACGTCTGGTCGAGCGGCCTCCACTGCAGGCCACGTCGTTTCATGCGATGGGGTGTCTTGCGATCCAAGGACATCGTGACCGCCGGCCAACGCCACCATTTCCGGAACCCAGTGACCTGCAACATAGAGCGGATCCAGCCATTCAAGGCACACCACGCGCGGGCGCAACGGTGTCCTGCTGGTCTCTGCACGCACGCGGTTCACTCGATGACGGAGCTCCTGGGCGAGTACTCGCCCCTTTGCGAGAACACCTGCCGCCTCGGCGATGCGCTCGATATCATGGATCATGCCGTCTAACGTCGTTGGGCTGAGTGTGAGCATGTCGGGTCGATGCTGAAGTGAATCGATCGCGCGTGTGAGTTGGTCCGGTGTGACTGAGCAGACGTGACACAGGTCTTGTGTCAGAATAAGGTCCGGACGAGCTCGGCAAAAAGCGTCCTCATCGAGTTGGTAAAGCCGCTGTCCTGACGCAACCAGCTCTTTGACCTGTCGGTCGATTTCTCCTCCAGATCCGCCATCCTTTCCGACCATGGGTTCGATCATGACCGGAACGTGTCGAACCGAGGCAGGGAAGTCGCATTCGTGGCTGATACCGACCAGTCGGTCAACCAAATCGAGAGCGGCGACTACTTCTGTTGCCCCGGGGATGAGCGAGCAGATTCTCATCGTTGGATCGAGTTTATGTCGGCCACAAGCGGGTGCGTAAATCCTTGAGATGCGTTTCGTTCAAACTATAGCTGATTGCATCGGCCTCGTGAAGATCTTGCGCGATGTGGGTATTGGCTACTGCCAAGACCTTCATTCCCGCTGATCGCGCGGCTCGGATACCGGGGCGTGAATCTTCGATGGCCAAGCAGGAATCCGGCAGAATCGGAGCAGCGGTGTATCGACGGTTCAAGCCGGCCAGGGCTTGCAGGAACGGTTCCGGATTCGGTTTTCCACACGCCACATCTTCCGCGCTGGTAATATGACCAAACGCTTTTCGGATCCCGATTTGTTCCAACACCAACTCGATCTCAGCGCGCAAGGCACCCGAGGCGATGGCAATGGGGTAGGTGGCTGCCGCATCTTCGACAAATTCTCGCACACCCGGAAAAATCACCAGGTGATCCTTGATCGAGGCCAAATAGGCAGCGGCCTTTTTTGCCATCAATTCTTCCACGAGCGAGGAAGAGATCGGGCGTGTATTGATTCGTAGCGCTTCCAGAATGCATCCACGATCGTCGAAGCCGAGATAGTCGGCGTAATAGTCTGTTTCTGTCAATATGATCCCGATGTCTGCCAGTATCCGGCGCAGACTTTCAAAGTGAAGCGGCTCGGTGTCGGCAATGACACCGTCGAAGTCAAAGATCACGGCGCGCATGGATCCCTGAATGTTAGTGATGTCTCACCATCTACGATGGCGGCGCAAACTGGCGGCATTATAGCACAGCGGGGGGGGATACGATCGCCGCCCGCTGTGCCTAATGAGTGAGGTGCGAAAGACGATCAGCGTTTCAATTTAAGCTGCTTCTCAGTCAACCAACCTTTCGTGCCGAAGTCGCTGCGGACGGAATAGACCCATCCGTTGGTCTGCAGGTCACCGTCCAGAATCGTGAGGGTGGTTCCCGGTGGAATGGCTGGTCCCGGTCTTGTCCCTTCTGCATTCTGAGCCAGGACCACTTTTGCCATGGGATTCGTCGGATCCGCGAGTACGCTGACGCGCTGTCCTTCGCTGAACAGCGGAGTCGGAGAAGCGGTGACGGGTGCAACGGGTGCCGGTGCTGGTGACGGCGGGGTTTGAATCGGAGCTGTGGCCGTCGGCATCGACGGGCTGGCCGGCGGAGTGGGAACGGGCGTGGGAGTTGGCATGACAGCCTGCGGTGTTTCAACCGGTGTCGCAGGTGACGGAGTCGGAGCAGCGGCTTGAGGTTGAGCGACCGGGACAGGCGGTGTCGGCTTCGGAGGCGCCGATTTTTGGGCGACCGGCGGTGGTGGCGTCGGAGCCGACGATTCACCGAGAAGCGGCCCCACATACTCCATGATCATCTCCGGCTCCATTGCGACATAGGCGCCGGCGCCGATCAAGACCAACACAAGTACCCACAGTAAAGAGCGTCCGCTTGATTTCTTGGGTGGCTTCATGGGCGAAGGTGATCGAATCGTGGTTGTCTGTTCCAGCTCCTCTTCTGTGAATTCCAGATCCGGTTCCGGTTGACGAGCAAAAAGTAGGTTCCAATTCAGAGGACTGCCGACGGACGACGGACCCCCAGCGATAGCAAACATCGAGCACCTCCCTCCAGCGGACAGCAACGTAGAAGCTGAAAAGGTACTTATCACCAAGGCTGGGGGCTGTCAATTTTGTAGGCGTTTTCGGCAGGGCGTATTCGGTGCGGGCGCTCAACAGAATTGACGGCTACCATTCTTGTATTTTCTGCGGCGGCGAAACATCCAAGAATCGCACTGCCCTCTTGCATGTCCGTCAAGGCGGCAGGCACAATGCTGTGGTCAACGATCATGAAGTCCTACCGTGAAGAACTCTGGTTCGAGACAAAGACCAGACGGGCCTACCTCAATATCACGCCCCACGTCGAGGCAGTGGTAAAGAAGAGCGGAATACGGGAAGGTCTTGTCCTGGTGAACGCGATGCACATCACGGCCAGTGTGTACATCAACGACGATGAGTCCGGCCTACTACGGGACTATGATGACTTCTTGGAACGGCTTGCTCCTCAGGAGGCGGTGTATCGGCATAACGACACCGGCGAGGACAATGGTGATGCTCATCTGAAGCGACAAGTGATGGGGCGGGAAGTCGTCGTCGCACTCACAGAGGGAAAACTCGACTTCGGTCCTTGGGAGCGAATTTTTTACGGCGAGTTCGATGGACGTCGTCGTAAGCGGGTTCTTGTGAAGATTATCGGTGAATAGAGAAATGTATCGATTATATGCACGGCGCGTCGCGAGTAATCGTCGTGAGGCTTGCATGGGTAGGAAAATTTTGGCAACATGCCTTGTGAATTGTCGAGCCGTGACCGTTGGCTCGTACAACAGTAGGGAGTCTCGATGTTAGGCTGGTCTCGTCCCGATCCACTCACACGGGATCTCATTCATCTCATCAATGCCCGTCGCCATGATCATGGCGACACCGATGATGCGATCGATACCTTGCAGGCGTTTCTTGAGCAAGGACGGGAGCACGATTTACTGACCGTGCTTGCGGCGCTCGATGAAGAAATGGCCGAATGGTTATTCGATCTCGTCGCCGAGGCGAGCTGCACGTTGCTGGTGGACGGACCGAACGACGAAAAGCCGGCTTATGCCACAATGGCCGCCCTGGAACTTCCCCTGCAGGCGAATCTCACCGCCCCACTCAAGCTGAAGATCGATCCGATCGCCACGGCCGATCTGTTGCATAAGTATCTCGAGCTTCCTGTTGGAACGGTGGTTCGCGTCGAGTCGCGCCTCTTGACCGATGCCACCTTGGAAATGCTGAATCTACAATTGCTCCATGACCACCTTGTGACAGTCGCAGACTCCAGGCGGGCCCAATCCGTGGCGGCGCGGTTGCTCCCTCCGGTCGAAAATACCGCATTCCTCCTGTTTGAGTTGATCGGCGCTCCGGATCCAGCTTTGCCCGATGCGTGGGAGGATCGACCACGCCGCGAAATCCTCGAAGGGTTGGTGAAACAATGTCCGGAGCTGGCATGTGCGCCGGATACGATTGAGGCGCCGGTGTACGCCGCGTATGCCATGTTCGACGCGCAGAATGCGGTACGCCTCCATCACCTTGCCGATGAGACTGCCGCTGTGTGGAGGGAGCTGGATCCGCTGATGAGGTCTCGTACTATCGTCCACCTCCATACGCAATGTGGAAATGGAGTCTATATGCCCGTATGGACCGACCTGTTCGATCCGGAACTTCCGGACGAACACGGCCCTGTCTGGACCTCTCCCGATGTCTGGGTCTTCACTGCCGATCTGCCGATTGAATGGCCGGGTGAGATGTTGACCAATCGGCTATTGGCAGAAGGCTGTACCAGGTTCGAGAATCACATCGTCGAAACCCCGGACAATTAGTTCCACCTATTCCTGTCTGTTCGGTCGACGGCGCCGACTTGCGCAAAACTCCCGTTTCGGTGATTTTCCTGCCGCTTTATTCTATCCTCACCGTGATGAAGACTACGGACACTCAGGAACGGTCCGGAAAAGCCGTCACGAACTCCATCTCAGCGGCGGGGTTGATCTTAGTTTGGACCATCATCTGGGCACATTTCCCCTCGAAGGAAGAGATGTTCTCGGCGCAACCGGCTTCATCGGTTGTTGAAGTGCAGCACGGACCGGAACTCGACCTGACGATCCCAGGCGTGGTCAACCGGCCTTCCGAGAGGTCGGTGGCAACGGCAGACTCGTCTTCTGTCCCCACTGTGGGCGGATTGTCCGTTCCGCACGACAGGCGTGCCAGAGAAATCGCAGAAGTGAGATGTGAGGCTGAGGTGCAGTCATACTGTCCGGATTCGCTTTCGGGAGAAGCCCGCCGACGTTGCGTCATACAGCGCATGAAACAATTGGGTACTACTTGTCAACAGATCGTCCGGCAACGGATGGTACGGTGGAAGGAAGCTGAAGGATATAAGCTTGCCTGTGTCGAAGACATGAAACGGTTCTGTCTTACAGTACAGCCGGGTGATGGCCGAATTCTGCAATGTTTGCAGGAACACGAACAGGATCTCTCCGAAGGTTGCTACCAAAGCTTGCCCAAAGGCCGCCTTCATCTCCGGAACTAAAGATTCGTACATCGTCTACGCGTATCCGCGCAGCATAGCTTGAGTTGCGTTCGACTGTCGACGTGACGCGATTCATCAACGGCGATCGGGAAGAGCCGGCTGGAAATCGAAACTCCAGTGGAGAATCGAGAGAATCATCAGCACGTGGAATTTATGCGGCTAACTCTTCGAGGCAGGACCGAAGTTCCATGGCGAGATCGTCGGCGCGGCGATAGCGATGGACCGGGTCTTTCTGCAGTGCTTGATCCAAGATTTTCTTTACAGTAGGAGGGAGATCAGGCCTGATGGTTTTTACGCTGAGATGCGGTGTGTGAGCGATAGCGAACAGCAATGCCGAGACGTTGTCCGCAGTAAAGGGTGGACGACCGGTCAAAAGTTCGAACATCACGACGGCGAGCGAAAAAATATCTGATCGCCCATCCACCTTCTTTCCTGAGATCTGTTCGGGTGACATGTACGTGGGAGTTCCCAGCACAATATTCGTCTGAGTTTTCGACGACGTCGCCATTTTGGCGATGCCGAAGTCCATGACCTTGACGACCCCATCGGTGGTCAGCATGATGTTTGCCGGTTTGATGTCGCGATGCACAACGCCCTGCTGGTGGGCATAGTCCATCGCTTCGGCGACGGTCGCCAGTATGGAGATCACCTTTTCCAGCGGCAGGAGGTTCGGTTTTCGCGACCACTGTTTGAGCGTGGTGCCCTGAAGCAGCTCCATGGCGATGTAGCCGAGGTCGTCTTCTTCTCCGGCGTCGAAGATCGTGACGATATTGGAATGAGACAGTCGGCCGGTGGATTCGGCCTCCCGAAAGAACCGAGCCTTTACCTCCTGAAGCTTATCGTGGTCATCGATCTCATCGAGTCGCATGGTTTTGATCGCCACGAATCGTTGAATCGTCGGATCTTTCCCAAGATACACCACCCCCATCGAGCCGCGCCCCAGTTCCTTTAAGACCTTATACCGACCCAGCGTACTTGGTGGGCTGTTCTGTGCGGTGAGGATATGTGCTGCAGACTTGCTGTTTTCCTGTTCCGGGTCGATTTCGTCGGCGTCCTCGTCTTGCGGCTCAGGTTCTTGACGGCGAGTCGATTGCACAGGTTTCACGAAAAAACGGTGAAGGGCATCGAGATGGAAGAGCCACGCGGCGGTGATCCAGACTCCGATCAGCGTCAATGATGCAGCGTAGGTTTGGGTATATATGGTGGATCCTGCACGGTCGAGAAGCGGAAGTCCGGCAACGCGGAGAGTCCTATCCGTTACGATCACAAGGAATAGGGTCGTAACGGGAAAGACCATTTGTCGAAGAAACGAGAAGCCTCGTCCATTATCCGGCATCTGTCGGAATGCCCGGAGCGAAAGAATACAGAGAGCGACCACTCCCGTTCCCTCAACGACGAGGTGAATAGTTTGAGAGGCGGTCAGGTCGAACAGTGTGACGGGAAATGATCGGGCTTCCGGCAGTTTGCTCAGTACGGGACCGGCAAAGAGCGCCACCAGTGCGACAACTGCATATTGAACGGCCCAGCTCGACGCGTTGACCATAGGTGAAGAAGTCTGAAGATGATCAGAGTCTAGCGGATACCAAAGAGGAGTCAATGGATTGAGGGAATTATGCGGACGAATAATGTGGGCTAGAGCCGCCCGGCGGCTTCCTTCATCTTGGGAAGCAGCGAGGTTGGAATATGGAGTGCGCCCTTTCCGATGCCGACTTCGATGTCGGGTTTCGTGAGGCCATGAAAGTCGCTTCCACCGGTGACCAATAGACCGAGTTGTTGGGCTAGACTGAGGTATTCGCGAGTCTGTCGCGCAGCATGGGTACTATAGTAGACCTCTACACCGTCGAGCCCGTCGGCTTTGAGTCGTCGAACCAGATCAATCAACGGCTGTTCTGTCACCTTGACCCACGTCGGATGGGCTAGGACGGCGAGTCCGCCGGCAGCCTTGATCCAGTGAATGGCTTCGGTAGGGCTCGGGAGCTCCCGAGGAACATAAGCCGGTTTACCTTCGGCAAGAAACCGATCAAAGGCTTCTTTGGCGGAAGCGACGACGTGTTTGTCCATTAAGACTCGGGCGATGTGCGGTCTGCCGATCGAATCGGTGCAGGCGAGTGCGCGGACTTCGTCGTAGGTAATGTCGATTCCCAGGGTTTGTAAGCGTTCAATGATCAGTGGATTCCGGCGATGACGAGCGTCTCGCAGGATCTTGAGACGTTCGAGCAAATCGGAGTTCTGCCAATCAAGAAAATACCCGAGAATGTGTAGCTCCGAGCTGCCGGCAAGCGAGCTGATTTCGACTCCTGGTATGATCTCGATCGCATACTCTTGTCCGACCGCAATGGCTTCGGCGATACCCGTCGTGATGTCGTGATCGGTAATCGCCAAAGCTGTCACCGCTGCTCGGTGTGCCATGTTCACCACTTCGGTGGGCGTGCAACTCCCGTCAGAGTGGGTGGTATGGAGGTGAAGGTCCAAGCGGCTCATGCCGACGGTCCTGGAGCTGAAGGTTTCTGCGCCGCAAGTTGAGCCGTGTACACGGACTCCGAGCCGTCCGCTCCTTCGTGAAGCCCTTCGTCATAATGGAGAACGCGGAGGCGGGGTGTGAGGCTCAAGAGTTCACAGTGCGCAAGGCAAAACTCTCGACGCCGTGGATGCCGACGCTGGATGTGGTTATCGACAGTAAAGGTTTCAGAGAGCAAGACCCCGCCGGGTTTCAGCGCGTCGATAAGATAAGGGAAGAGCGGTCGGTTTAGATAAAAGAAGACGAGAACGGCATCATACGCCTCATGCCCGAGATTCAGCTGTTCAATCGACGGCTGCTCCAGATCAAGCACTCGTGCACTGATGCCGGTGAGGCGCTGTACTCGAGCGCCGGCAGAAAGGTGTGCGAGAGCCTGTTCATCGCGATCGACGGCATCGACCTCATAGCCATGGGAGGCGAGGAACAGTGCGTGACGCCCCCTCCCGGAGGCCACGTCGAGGACCTTGCCCTTGGGAAGGCGATGAAGTTGTTGGAGGAGAAATGATGCCGGTGGCGGATCTGTGCGGAGGACTTGCTGCGCGAGCCTTGTGCGCTCAATGCAGATTCCGACGGAACGGGTCACGAAGGAAATCGGAGGATGCAGTTTCCGCAGCCACAACTTGATATGATCGACGGGGAATTCATCGAACAGCGCTGCCAGGAGGCGTTCAGCTAATGTTTCCAGCAGCTGAGACTCCTGATCAGTTCCAATCTCGACAATACGCCGAGCCACGTTCGCGTAGTCGATCGTGTGAGCAAGATCGTCGGACAATCCTGCTGTCTCCAGTCGACAGCCCAACTCCAAATCGACGGCGAGGGGTTGAGGACGAGCGCGTTCCTCGGGCGTTACACCGCAGCGGCCGCGAAACTCCAATTGCTCGATGAGGATATGTCCACCCATGTGCGCATTGTCGAAGATCGGATTTCAAACTGTCAAGCGACGGGGAGCGATGGGTCTGGGGTGTCAGACGCGTCGTGTGCAACGGCTAGAGGAAGTAACGGCTCGTATCGAATTTGTACTCCGTGTTGTCGATCAGCCGGATGATGCTGTGACGATACTCGCTAATCTCGTCTTTCTCGGTCAGGTCCAACTCGGGACCGTTCTCGATGGGAGTCCCCTGCGCATCGATGATGACTTTGACGACCGGACGTTCGCTCTCGGCCTTGTCGGCGGCAGGCTTGAGCACGACGGCGAATTCCTCGGAGTCAAGGACCACCAGGCTTCCGATCGGGATGATACCCACGCAATTGACGAAGAGTTTGAGCAGGGTCGAGTCGAAACTCCTCCCGGATTTCCCAAGCATCATGTTCAGCACTTTTGAAGGGGACATCGGTTCACGGCGGTAGACGCGGGACGACGTCATGGCATCGTAGCAATCGGCGATCGTGAGAATGCGACCTGTCAGAGACAACTTCCACGGTGTCTCTAGTTTGGGATAGCCCGAATAGTCCAAGTTCATGTGATGTTCAAAGGATGCTGCGGCCATGCGCGCCGGAAGGTTGGTGATGCCGCGCAACTGCGTCAGGCTCAAGACTCCTTCAGTGGGGTGGTTGCGCATCATCGTCCATTCGTCTTCCGTGAACTCACCCGGTTTATTCAGAACTTCAAGGGGAATAGTCGACTTTCCCATATCGTGAAACAGCGCGGCTAGGCCGAGATCGGCCAGCTCGACTTTCGGATAGCCTGCTCTGTTGGCGAGCGCGATGGAGAGCAGCGAGACGTTGACCGAATGGTTGTGAGTGTACTGATCGTGACAGCGAAGCGTTGTGAGACCCAGCATGATCGGCTCGTCCTGCAGCATCAAGTCGACGATATTTTGAATGGCCCGCTTCGCCTGCTTAAAGTTCAGAGCTTTGCCGTCACGGGACGACTGAACCAGATTGCCGACCGCGTCGGTGGCTTTCCCATACGCGGCTTTCGAGCGTGCTTTGTGCCGAACCTTTGAATTCCCGTCTTCCGCAAGATGTTCTTTCAGGTTGAGGAATCGAGGGTCTTTCAGTTCGATGCCTGCCACGGCTAGGTTCGTCAATTCCTGTCGGAAGTCTTCGATCGACTTTGTTGCCGAGTCAAGACTGACGAAGAGATGGGCGAACTCTCGGAGGTCCTTGGAAGAAACCGAGGAAGAAAAGGTCAGCCCGCCGATCTTCCACTTTTTCAAGGCGTCAAGAATACTTGAGACGACCAGCATTTGTTGCGCGGTCACTTTCAGATGGTTCTCGCCGAGGAAGAGAAAATCGTCCTGCACCCACAAGGTGACCGGTTGGTCGTGGGCGAGGGTTTCAATGAGGGTCAGCATCGTTTCGACGGGTTTGTCGAGAGCGGCGTTGGCCCGGCCATGGATCTTGGACGTCTTAATCAGTGTATTTAACTGTGTGATGAGCTGAAATCCCAGCATCACCAGCTGTTGGTCGAGAATATCTCCGGCTTCTGATCCTTGGCCGATCTTCTGCGACAGGGACTTTTCGTGTGTCAGGATCGGCTGTGTCGCATCTTCGCTGGACGGGTTTTGCAGAGGTTTGGACTGGTGTTCTTTCACGATCCGCTTCCTAGTGGGTTGCACCAGTGGAGGGGCCGCCGCGTTGTAGCCGCTGAGCTTGCGACAATGCTGCGGCGCATGCCTGGCGAACCGTCGCGCTTCCCTTTTGAGCTCCAAGCGAGAGTGCTGCAATGGCGGCGGGGGTGGCGAGCTTCCCGAGTGTTTCTGCCCCGATGACCGCCAACTCTTCCTTTTTCCTTCGATTCATCCAGACCCATTCAGTCAAAAGGCCTTGCCAGTAGGGGACGGCTTCGTCACCGCATGTGGCGCGGACAGCCTGAAAGACAGCTCGGCGCTCGCTGATGGGGCGATCCATGAACCCTTCTTCCGACAGAAGCGGAGACCAAAGGGAGAAGGGAGCGGTGTACTGGCCGGACATGAGCAGCTTGAGTGCGGCAAATCGGACTCCTTCATCCTCGTCGGTTGACATGGAAACGAGCTTCGCGCCGTTGCCGTTTGGTCGGAACAGGCTGAGCGCCCGGATCACTTCACGACGAACCTGCGCGTCGGGGTACCGGATCAATTTTTCGACCGGCTCGGAAAACTTGGGGTTATTCCACTTGATGAGGATGGAAAGCAGATTACGAACATATCCGGGCCTGCGATCTGATAATCCTCGCAACAAAGAATCCGGGTGATCTTTTGCCAAGACCGCGAGAGCTTCCGAGACAATGGCTTGGTGGACCGGCGATGTGACATTCGCAAGAAGCGAGCAAAGCGAAACGATAGCATCCGTTTTCATCAGCAACAAAATGGTGGACAGTCCTTTCACGTCGGCGTCGGAGTTTCGATTGAGATAGACCTCGATCATCTTCACCCGTTCCGTGCGACCGAGTCCGTTGAGGAGAGAGGCTAGTTGTTGCTTGTGTTCCTCACTCAGATCTGGCCGCAAGGCATCCGTTTCGTGGAGGAGACTTAAGACGTTCTCCAATACCGTCCATTTGCCTTCGCGAAGAAGCGATTCCACGACAGTGCCCCACAGACTGAAGAGTTTCGTCAGCAAGGCACGAGACTTCTCTGACGCGAGGATCGCGGTCAGCATGTCCAGGATGTAGATGAGACCATCTTGTTTTCGCTCTGCTTCGATTTCTTGTGCCAGTGCGGCAAGCTCTTCTTCCGTGACCTCATAACCCGCAAGCCCGGACTGGAAACGGCTTTTGGCGTTTCCGGAACCGCTTTTCTCGGGGTCAGTTCCTGTCGCGTTTCGCCTTTTGCGTTCCCGTTCTCGGTCCAACAACTCCCTCAGTGTCGAATCCGAGGAACTCATGCTGCTGTCGAGACGAATAAATCCGTCGTTCCCTGCTGAAACTTTTGAGAGTTCCTCAGCCGTCACGAACGTGATCGTCGACAGATTCCGAGACCACAGGCGCGTGACAATATCATCGTCATCCTCATTCGAGTCGACGTTGCTCCATAAGGAAGCGAGGAAAAACGACAGATCCTCCTGCGAGAGACTTTGGTGTAGGACTAGTTCTCGGATGCCGTCTGCGTACAGCTTGAAGGCTATGCTCTCGCTCCCCCCATCCTTTTCCGCCTGGTATACGACATGGTCTTTGCAGAGCAATTCAGACCGTTGAACCAGGAAAGCCAATTTTGAATGAGCAGCGAGGTGATGGGTCAATTCCTCGAACAGCTGCTGCGTAAACTTCTGAGCGACGGGGTTGGTTGAGCCGTACGTCCGGTTCGATTTGGCGGTTTTATCCAGTAATTTAAGGACACGTTTGACGGAGACGATCTCCGGATCTTCAGCGGCGCGAGCGGCGACTGCGGCGGCCATCATTTCTTGAGCCGTTTTGAGGTCCGTCGTCATACGTATGACCTACCGGCAGATCACCGCTTCGTCAAGAAATTCGCCGTTTTTTACAGTTGATCTGCTCCAGATACATGCTTGACCAGCGGCTTGTTTGTCACGAGAGGCATCGGTAGAATCGAGCCGCACTAATGAGTACACCTCCACTCGTCATCTGTTTCGGAGATAGCCTGACGGCGGGTTTTCAGTCCCCAACCAGAGACAATCCAACCGGACAAGAGACCCCATACGGACAATTCTTACAGTTTCTTTTAAGCCGTGCAGGGCACGTACGAGTCTCAGGAATCTGTGGTGAGTTGACGGCCGAAATGGTCATGCGATTTCGGCGCGATGTGCTCGATTATCAGCCGGACTACGTGTCGATCCTCGGAGGCACGAACGATCTCGGGTGCAACATGTCACCGTCCGACATCATCCGAAACCTGGCCAGGATGTACGAGCAGACGCTCGCAATGGGAAGTGTGCCCATTCCGGTGATGGTTCCTTCGATACGAGTAGAGGGCAGTCCGGGGGACGCGGCAGGCCAAGAGTGGATCGTCGAGCATCTGGACCGTCGAAGCCGATTGAACAGGCTTATCCAAGAGTACGCCGACTCCAAGGGCCTTGTCTGCGTCGATCTTTTCGCAGCCACTGTGGATCCTGAAAGCGGGCAATTGGCAGAACAGTACTCGAACGACGGGATTCACCTGACCACCGCTGGGTATCAGTTATTTGCCGAGTATGTCGCGCGCATCCTGAAGCCGTTGTTGATGCAAGACACTCACTCATGAGTTACCTGCTCCAGGCCGTCACTGATCGAGAGTTTGATCGGGTGGTCGAGACAAGCGCCGTCCCTGTGTTGGTGGAATTTTGGAAGCCAGGCTGCGGCCATTGCCGTGCCCTCATAGCGGAGCTCAAATGCTTGCAAGCCGATAGGGGATCGAATCTTCTCATCCTTACGATGAACGTGGACGAAAATTTTCAAATTCCTGCCGAATTGGAAATCTCATCGCTTCCAGCACTGGCGTTGTATCGCGACGGCGAGTTTGTAAGATTTATCGGAGGGCTGGGAACGCGAGCTGAGATTGACAAACAGATTCAGATTGCGTTGGACAAGTAACTGATCCCGGCTAAGACTTTCTTACAGCACTCGCCAGGCTCGGCCGTCGTTTTGGATCAACCGATCCGCTTCAACCGGTCCCCATGTCCCGGCTTGGTATTCAGGCAGCCACCGTTGTCCCGATTTGTCCCAGGCTTCGAGGATCTGAGTGATCCAGGCCCAAGACGCTTCCACAGCATCGCGGCGCATGAAGCGGGACGCGTCTCCCGCCATCACGTCGAGCAGGAGGCGTTCGTAGGCTTCCGGGGATGGTCGCCCGAACGCTTCTCCGTATTTAAAATCCATTTCAACCGGATGAGTCTGAGCACGGGTGCCCGGTACCCGGGAGACGATTCGGAGCGTGAGCCCTTCCTCAGGCTGAATTTTCAACGCTAAGACGTTCGGAGCTTGAGGCGTCTGTCCGCTGGCATTGAAGAGGATCTGTGGAATGTCTTTGAATTGAACGGCGACTTCGCTGGCCCGCAGCGGCAACGCTTTACCCGTCCGCAAATAGAACGGCACCCCTGACCAACGCCAGTTTTCCACGAAACATTTTATCGCCACGTAAGTTTCAGTGGTGGAGTTCGGCTTTACGCCCTTTTCGCGGCGATAGCCCGGCACCGGTGTGCCATGGGCCGTCCCTTCCGTGTATTGGGCCCGCACGGTGAACTTTTCCACATCCTTGGCCGTGATGGGCCGCAAACAGCGAAGTACTTCCATCTTGGCATTTCGTACCACGTCGGGGTCGAGTGAGTACGGTGGTTCCATGGCGACCAAGCAGAGCAATTGCAGTAAATGATTCTGGATCATGTCCCGCAGCGCACCGGCCTCTTCGTAGTATGTTGCCCTGGTCCCCACACCCTCGGCTTCGCTCACGGTGATTTGAACGTGGTCGACGTATTTGTAGTTCCAGATCGGCTCGAAGATACTGTTGGCGAAGCGCACGACCATGAGATTCTGAACCGTCTCCTTGCCCAGGTAGTGATCGATCCGGAAAATCTGCGATTCATCGAAGACGCGGCCCGTGACTTCATTGATGGTCTGTGCGGAAGCCAGGTCTCGCCCAACCGGTTTTTCCACGATGATGCGCGTGTAAGGTGATCGATTCCCAGGAGTTCCTGCGAGCCCGGAACGGGATAATCCTTCGCAGACGTCGGTGAAGGAGCTGGGAGGGATGCTGAGGTAGAAAATGCGATTTCCTGGCAGCTGGAACTTACGTTCGAGTTCCTCGGCCCGTTCTTTCAGTCGCAGATAGGTCTGAGCGTCGTCGTTTCCTCCTGCCAAGTAGAACAGGTGCTCAGAAAAGACGCTCCAGGTCTCTTCGATCAAAGCTTGCCGGGAATGTTTGATCACACCATCGCGAACGGTCGACCGGAATTCTTCATCACTCATGGGGGTGCGACCCAGGCCGAGCACGACGTAGTTTGACGGCAGCAATCCGTCGAGCAATAAATTATAGAGAGCGGGAATGAGGCGTCTGCGGGCCAAGTCTCCTGAACCGCCGAAAATCACCAGTGTACAAGGTTCGACGGGCGGCAGCGGTTCCTGGGCCGGACTGATGTCGATCCGTTGACTGTTCGTTTGGGTCATTACGATCTCCCGAGCAGCGTGTTGAGAAAGTCTGCCAACGTTGAATCGCTTTCAGCCGAATATTTGTGATGCAGAGTCATTATCGCCGGACGGCGTGACCACCGAAGGCATTCCGCAGGGCCGCCAGCATCTTTTCGGCAAACGATTCTTCTTGCCGTGATCGAAACCGTGTGAAGAGCGCCGTAGTGAGGGTGGGAACCGGGACATCTTTCTCGATGGCATCGGCGATCATCCAACGGCCTTCTCCGGAGTCTTGAACATACCCTTTTAGTTTCTCCAGCTTTTGATCGTCTTTGAGCGCGTCAGCGGCCAGTTCCAAAAGCCAGGATCGGACGACGCTCCCGTGCATCCACAAGTCTGCCACGCGCGCGAGGTCGAGCTTATATTCGCTTTTTGACATCAACTCAAATCCTTCGGCATAGCCTTGCATCATGCTGTACTCGATACCGTTATGCACCATTTTTACATAGTGCCCGGCCCCGACTGCGCCGACGTGGGCCCAGCCGTTTTCAGGAGCCAGGGTCTTGAACGCCGGTTCAAGCCGTTTGACGGCGGCCGCTTCTCCGCCGACCATAAGACAATAACCGACTTTCAGCCCCCAGACTCCTCCACTGGTTCCCGCGTCGACATAGTGAATACCTTTTTTCTTCAGTTCTGCAGCGCGCCGCACATCGTCGTGAAATCTCGTGTTTCCTCCATCCACGATAATGTCGCCGGACTGTAAAAGAGCAGCCACGGCCTGGATGGTTTCTTCGGTAGGAGCTCCGGAAGGAACCATCACCCAGACGACACGCGGGACACTCAGTTTCCCGACGAGATCAGAGAGGGACGAAGAACCGACACAGCCCTGGCTCTCCGCCTGTTTGATCAATTCGTTGGATCGATCATAGACCACCACCCGATGATGATCGGGCCGAAGGCGTGTCACCATGTTCATTCCCATCTTACCGAGTCCGATGAATCCCAGTTCCATAAGCAAGCTCCTTGGTTTATCGTCGGTCACCGCTGATGCGGTGACCGACGATCGATCTGCAGGTTGGTGCGGCGGCTTCACTCACGCTCTGTGCGAAACACGTTCCTTGTATTAGGGCAGCCAGTCAAAGTCCCGGTCAGTCGATACGAGCAGGATTCGGGACATCCTTAAAGAGGAGATCGGCAAAGTGCTGGCCAAAGTTGAGTCGATCCGTGAGGGAGGTGGCCGTCAGGAATTGTCCGGCTAGATCGGCGAGCGCCGGTTCGCGCGAAAACATGAATCGATGAACGTCTACCGGGGCGACCAACCAAAACCCTCTCAAACGAAAGAATGCCGAAATGCAATCCTCGTAAAACAACGTTAACAAGTAGTGAGCCGTTCCCGGCTTGTCCGCGAGATCCTGCGCTTTTCCTAACAGGTGATAACACTCCGCCTTCAGGCGAATCTGTTCGTTGATCGAAGGCGGTGGCGGACCTTGGCGAAAGCGATGGTGGACCGTTTCGATCAGTTTCGCACAGATGCCGTCGTGATCGTAGAGGATTCTGCCTTTTCGAAGCAGCGAGGGGAGCCGAAGCGAGTACGTGAGGTCCTCTTCGACGGAGCGATATCCATGGTAGCGAATATCTATTAAGCGCTCATCGACACGGAGGATTTCGTGACCGTCGGCCTCTCCCTTGACGAGGGCGATCAGGTCGATATCGCTGTGAAGAGTGAGGGCCTTCCGGGCTCCCGATCCGACGAGTAGGACGCCCACGAGGTCGCCGCCCCTTCGGCCTTTGATGTGCCGTAACGCAACTTCCAGATTGTCTTCAAATCCCGGGGGAGGCGGCGATTCCGGCTGATCCGGAGGTTCAGGAACCTCGAGCAGCTCGGCGTTCAGTTCTTCACGAGTGGGAATGCTGGTTGTGGTGTTATTCATAAAATTGCTCTTAACGGTCGTGATGAATCATGTTTGGAAACCATATGAATCAACCCGCAAAGGACTTGTCGGTCATTCTCGCCGGTCTCCCATGTGTTGCATGGAATGCAGCAGGAACTGTACCACTAACGCATTCTATGGATAGAGGAATATGGTGTCAATGTGAAGGATCAACGTGTGAGGATGTTGGCAAAGACGGCAGCGGCTTCGTCGATCTGCTTGTCCGTGATCTGCAGATGAGTGACGGCTCGATAGCTCTGTCCTCCGACAGCGTTGACAAGCACGCCGTGTTCTTTGAGGGCGGCCATCAGCTGGGCCGAGGAGCGCCGCTCGTCGACGATATCGAACATGACGATATTCGTTTCTACGTGCTGCGGCGCGATCTGGATCGCGGGAATTTGCTGCAGTAGGCGAGCCAGTTTTTTCGCATGATCATGGTCGGTCTTGAGCCGAGCGACATGCCGTTCCAACGCATAGATGCCGGCGGCGGCTAGGATGCCCGCTTGGCGCATCGCGCCGCCATACATGCGGCGAAAGCGGCGTGCGCGATCCATGAGTCGCTGATCGTTGGAGATCAGCAACGATCCAACGGGGGCCCCTAACCCCTTCGAGAGGCAGAGGGAAACGGTTTCGAAGTGTTGGGCGTACACCGCCGCGGGCAACGTAGTGGCGGCCACGGCATTGAAGAGCCTGGCCCCATCGAGGTGCATGGGAATGCCATGTCTCACGGCGAGGGCTCGGATTTTTTCGATCGTGGAAAGCGGATAAATCGTACCGCCTCCGGCATTGTGCGTATTCTCGATGCAGATCAAGGCCGTCGTGATGCTATGCGGATCGTTTGGCCTGATGGCAGCTTCCACCTGCTCAGCAGTCATGATCCCCCGCTCACCCGTCACCCAATGAAGTTGCACGCCGGCCAGCGCCCCGGCTGCTCCCTGTTCATAGCGAACGACATGACTCTTGCTCTCGACGATAATTTCCTGTCCCGGTTGAGCGTGTGATCGAATCGCCAGTTGATTGGCCATGGTTCCGGAAGGGACGAAGAGCGCGAGCCGCTTGCCGAGTATGGCCGCCGCCATATCTTGGAGGCGATTGACGGTTGGGTCTTCGCCATAGACGTCATCGCCGACCTCGGCGCGCGCCATGGCTTTTCGCATGTCGTCCGTCGGTTTGGTCACGGTGTCGCTGCGAAGATCGATCATATGTGCTGTCTCCTAAAAATTCCGTATGGTTTGCGCATTCTAACAGATCTAGAACTTGCAGGCGAAAGCACACCTGCTACACTGGGCACGCATGGGTGAGCTGGGTCAAACAGTTCTCATTCGATGGGCTGAGTCCCTCGGCGCGAAGCGGGAGGAGCTGGTCCCATTGGCTTGGGCCTTTGTCTATTTTTTCTGTCTCCTGTGCGGATACTCCATTCTCCGTCCCGTGCGCGACGAAATGGCCATCGAAGGCGGGTTGAAACATCTTCCCTGGATGATGACCGCGACATTCCTCACCATGCTCGCTGCTACGCCGCTATTTGGGTGGCTCTCGGCGCGATGTTCGCGCTATCGGTTGCTGCTGACCGTCTATGCGTTTTTCATCACGAATCTGTTGGGCTTTTATGTGTTGATGGCGAGTCATCTGCATCCCGAGTGGGTGGCTCGTGGATTTTTTGTCTGGCTGTCGGTGTTCAATCTGTTCATTGTGTCTGTCTTCTGGAGTTTCATGGCCGACCTATTCACACCGGAGCAGGGGGCTCGGCTGTTCGGAGTGATTGCGGCCGGTGGAAGCAGCGGAGCGTTGCTTGGTCCGCTCATCACTACGGGGCTCACGTTCGTCTTCCCGATTTCGGCGCTGATGGTGGCGTCCAGCCTGTTCTTAGGCGCTTGCATCGGATGCGTGTATCGATTGGAGCGATGGGGACGGACACAGACTCTCCACCATCAGCCGCAGCAGGGTGAGCCACTTCACGGCAGCTTTCTCGCGGGTGTCCGTCTGACCTTCTCGTCGCTTTACTTGCTCGGGATCTGCGGCTACCTGGCGATCCTGACGATGACCGCGACCTTCCTCTACTTTGAGCAGACACGCTTGGTCTCGGAATATCTCGACCAACCGGAGGACCGCACGCGGCTCTTTTCCACGCTGGACTTTACGACCAACCTCCTGACCTGGCTCACGCAAATCTTCATTACCAGAAGACTCGTCAGCCGGTTTGGTCTCGTGGCGGGTCTCCTGTTCTTGCCGGCGATCAGTCTGGTGGGATTTCTGGGGATCGCCTTGTGGCCGAGCCTCGCGGTCTATGTGGTCTTTTCCGTGTTGCGGAGGGTGGGCGAATACGCGCTGTCTAAACCAGCACGGGAGGTTCTGTTCACGGTGGTCAGTCGTGAAGAAAAATATAAGGCCAAGAACTTCATCGATACGGCCATTTCTCGTGGGGGTGACGCATCAACCGCCTGGCTCGTAACGGCGGTGAAGGCTCTCGGTGCCACTCCTATCCACATGGCTTGGGCGTTGGTTCCCTTGATGGGGGTATGGGCCTGGCTTGCCACTATACTGGCCCGACAAGAAAAGCGCCGGTCGGTATCTACGTCACCTTCGACAACGGAGAGTCCTCGCAGTACAGTGTGAGTGCGTATCGCTTGCTTCGGACTTCATCCGTCTAGTCGCGAACGATCACCGACCCGATCATATAGGAACTAGCTCGTCCAGACTTGGAACCTCGGATCCGAACCTCCGACACATCGCGGACCTGGTCGCGGAGGATCCAGGTGCTGCCGGCCTTCAGCTCGGGCCAGAACCACCAAGTTCCATCGCGTTTCCGGAACCAGAGTTGAATCGCTGTATCCGGCAGCACCGAAATCGATTCCATATCAAAATATGTGGGCGCATGATTGTCGACGTTGCCGACCCAGATTTTGATCCACTGATTTTGATCGTGGGAGGACAGGACGCGGGGAGTCTTCGTCCAATCGACGTCGGTGCATTTAAAGTCCACCAGTTTGCCGAACCCTCGACCGAGCCCATCCCCCGGATCCGGAAGGGTGTAGCACTCGATCCCCGTTTCCATGTTCAAATGGAAATGGGTGAGACCGATGGTGTCGAAGTTGACATCGCTTCGTGAACAACGTTGGCGGTAGGCCCAGCAGTCGCTATGTTTCGACGGATCACACATCTGCAAGGGCCCGAATCCGATTCGGGTCGTCCTGTATGCCAGCGTTGATCTGGCCTGGCCAAAGATATGTTCCAGCGCGGTCTCATCGTCGAAATTGACCAGGCATTGTTGAGGACTGCTGCCGTTGGGCCTGGCTTGTACGACCTTGGGAGGATGATTCTCCCGCTCTCGGTCGGCCGATTGTTCGGGCGTGGCTTGCGTCGGAGGATTCAGAGGGTTGACCGGTTTGACTTGGGCACAAGCTCCCAGTAACGCTGCCAGGAATACACAGAGACCCGGCCTGAGATCACCGCGTCTATTGACCAGAACTAATGAGCACATTGCTTCTCCTTCTCTCTTGCGCCAACGCGACACGCCACACTCTCGCTTGCTGTTCTAAGGTCTAATTGTAACAGGTTGGGCTGCGAGGCTTTCCGCTTATTTACTCGTGAAAAAAACGCGTGGTATAGTCCGACGCCCTAAATGTGACATTGTCTCAGGGAGATGGAGTGATTGCAATGAATCCTTGGACCCAGTATGGCGATTGAAGTCCCCATCAAGTTATACATCGATAAGCTCCTGAAGGACTGCCGGAGCACCGCGATCAGTCTTGGCCGGCTTCCCGGTCCCGTGAAATCGAGAGCTCTGCATGCCGTTGCGGATCGAGTTGCTGCCGGCCAAGACGTCATTCTCGCGGAAAACGCCAAAGATGTCGAGGCCGTGGGAAAGTCCTTTGAGAAGGCGGACACGAAGGATCGGATGAAGGCCGCCGTGGCTCGCGTTCGTCTGACAGCTGATCAGATGAAGGAGATCGTCGAGCGGCTGCATTTCATCGCCGATCTGCCGGACCCCGTCGGCGCCATGACGTCGCGACAGGAACGTCCGGATGGGTTGCAAGTCTCTCGGGTGAGGGTGCCGATCGGAGTGATCGGCGTGATCTCCGAACGGAGTCCGCTCGTCACCGCGGAATCGATCGCGCTCTGCCTCAAATCCGGCAATCTCTGTATCTTTCGCGGCGCTCCGGAATGGAAACTGACGCATCAGGCGATGGATGCACGATTTCGTGAGGCGGCCACGACGAACGGCATACCCGCCGGCGCCTGGGTACTCGTTGATCGCCAAGAGAAAGAAGTTGCGCTCGACCTGATTCGATCGGGGAAATATCTCGACGCAATCATCGTGCGGGGTGGAGCCGGTTTACGAAAGACGGTTTCTGAACAAGCCAAGGTTCCGATTCTGAGCGATGACGGGGGCCTCACGCATTTCTACATCGATGAAGATCCTGATATTTCAGTCGCACAAAACTTGGTGATCAACTCCAAGGTGCAGCAAGCGGGAGCCTCCAACACACTGGATACCTTGCTGGTGCAGCAGATTGTAGGACGGCAGTTCTTGCCTCCGTTGATCAATCGTCTGCTGGACCAATTCAAGATAGAAGTGCATGCGTGCCCGAAGACGGTTGCGCTCATGGGACAAATGGCGATGACGGGGCATACCGCGATCATTCCGGCGACTGAGGCCGATTGGCAGACTCAGTTTGCCGGTCCAACCTTGGCTGTGAAAATGGTCGAAAGCCTTGATGAGGCGCTGGCCCATATCAGAATGCACGGTCCCTGTCTCACTGCGGGAATTGCCACCACACGTTACGAATCCGCCATGCGATTCACTAGGGAAGTCGATGCCGGGGCGGTGCTGGTGAACGCGTCTACCAGGCTTCATTCAGGCGATAGTTTCGGGATGGGGAGCGATGTGGGGCTGAGCGCGGGGAAGCTGCATGCGAAGGGGCCGATCGGTCTGGAGCAGCTGACCTGCGAGAAATATGTGGCGTTCGGGTCGGGACAACTTCGGCTTCCGCATCCGGTACCCGAAACGTACTTTGATGCCATCATGCTGAAGAGACCGTAGGCGCACGCTGAACACGACGCCGGTTTCGTGCTTAGCCGTTCGACCGTTCAACGCACACTCACCACGCACGCCTCGTGATTCTCACTGTTTGCGGCCTTCCGACAGTCCGTTTGAGCAAGCGCATTAAAAATGGACGCTGATTCCCTGCAGCAAGCGATTCGCGAGCATCTTGCCTGGTGGGGGTTCAGGCACTTCTCATCGGACCGCGATTATTTTGCATGGCAGCGACGGCAACTCTCGTCCGAAGAGCTGAGACAGCTCGCCTTTCATGCCGAACAAAAACGGGAAGGAGATCATCGTGATGAAATCGCCTTTTATGATCTCACCGCACATCCGAGGATCTATCCGGTTCTCTATAGCCAACGGTATGAATATTACGAGGAGATTGGTTGGCGGACTGCGGCCCATCTGAGCCAAGCGAAAGACATCCTCGATTTCGGCTGCGGCATCGGAGTGCTGACGACCTTCTATGCGCGCCTGTTCCCAGAGAAGAATTTCGTGGGTGTCGATCGATCATCCGCTTCCGTCGTGGTCGCCCAGGAAAAGGCCGACAAGCTTGGGTTGCACAACCTCCGCTTTGAGTGCGTGGATGTGGAAACTCAGCCGCTCTCAGGTACATACGATGTCGTGGTAGCGACCCATGCCTTGGTGCAGGCCGAACACGACCTCGGGCTTCCGAGCCAGAGTTGGCGAACCTTTGAGCGAGAATACAGTCCCGCGCAGCAGCTGTCATTCGAACGGCGGACAGGGCTTGCGATTCGACTGGACGGGCTGTGCCGGGTCGTGAACCCATCCGGTCGCATGATCGTGAGTGAGAAAACGCGGCAGTTGGCCAGACGAGTGCCGTTTCAGCGCGCATTGGTGAACAGAGAGTTGCGGCTCGCCGAACGTCCAACCCTGATTCGGTATCGAACCGTCGAGGAGGCGGTAGAGGACGGCCCGTTTTATGTGCTGTATCGGGGAGGTGAGGCGACTCTGAATTGGGATGAGGAGCCGGAGCAGGATCAGGGACAGCGCTTCGATCCTGACGCCGATGCGAGGTCAGCAGGCGATGTCAACGTGCCGCTCTACGAGAATCATTGGCCTTCGGCACAAACGGCCTGGGAACACTTGAAAGATCGAGAGGTCATCAGGGAGACCACCCGCCAAGCACCCGATGGCCGACAAGTGCATGCAGAGCGTGGGATCTCTCGATCGCAGCACTATCTCTACTGCGCCAACACGTTCGACCAGCGGCAATTGGTCATCGTTGAAGAGTCTCGTTCGGCGATGCTCGATGAGTACTACCGAGAAATCCTACGTGGGCTCCCCTAGGAAAGCTACTGGATCGTACTAGTCTAGGTATACTTGCACGCCTAACAAGCCCATAATACCAACATATTTCATTTGCAGCGGGTGATCGTGCCCGTTACCCTGACGCCGCTCCAATCGCACCGCAGAGTGTGGTCATGCGGCAGGGGGCCTTCTCGTGAAAGTTCGTTCCAGGCGTGAGTTGGAAAGGAGGAATCGCCATGAAAGCGGCGCACACCATTATTGTCGCGCTGAGTTTGGTCTGTCTCGGTTGCGCCACTCCGCCGGAAGTCAAACAGGCATTGATCGCCAAAGATCAGGCGTATGCCGGGAACCAGCGGTTGATGGAGCAATATCGAGAGTTGGTGACGAACGTCACCGAACGGCATCACCAGTGGTATCGCCATGTTCAAACCAGGCTCAAGCTCAACTTGGCGCTGCAATGGGCCGCGACCAATCCCAAATTGACTGATGTGGCCGATGTGGAACTGGCGAAAGACGATGCCGAATTGCTGGGGCCTGAAGTCATCGCGTTGATCAACGACATTCGCCTCAAGAATCTCCCGGAGCGGAAAGGGCCGAATGGGCAGGTCGTCTTTCAGGCGGGCACCGGCGACATGAACAATCTCCTCCAGAAGCTTCCCGAACTCATCACCCGAGTCGAGCAACGTGTGACAAAAGACTCACAGGCCGCCTCGGCCGTGGACCTGACGGCCTTCGATCAGTACCGTACCAACGTGGGAGCTCTTCACCGAATCAATGCGATTATTAAGCAATACCTGGATATTGATGTCACGTTATCCCGTGACGAAGTTCAGTCGCTCGCAGACGCGGTACGGACCTTACGCCGATGATAAATCGAGACTAAGCGGGAGGAAACCGATATGCTTCGACCTATAGCCAGCGTCTTGATCATCGGGCTCATCATAATCAGCGCAGCGGGCTGTCATTCGATTCACAGTGATGCTGTTCGCGACCTGATCCGTCAGGAAGGTACGAAGATCGATGCGGCTCAGACGAATATCGACCTGTTCCAGAAAGAAACCGAAACCCGAATCAAATTCCTGGAGCAGGCTCGCAGCTCTCTCCACGAGAGTTTTAAAGCGTTGCAGGCCCAGGAAGCCAAGCATCAATTCGTGCTCTCTTCGTACCGGAATGTTGCTAGTAAAAAAGGAGACGCAGCGTACGCGGCCGCCTATCTCGTCGGCCAAATGTATTTAGCCGAGTATCAAGGATTGGAAAAAGCGGTGTGGGATCAGTTTGAGGAAGATTTTTGTGGTTTGCGCGATACGGCCAATGCGTTAAACGACTCGTGGAAGCACGCGGCGGCGATCCATGCGCAGTTGAAGCGTTATGCGGATAAGTCGGGCTTGGCTTCGATCGATCCGGAGTTCGTGACTGCCTTGGTGGAGCAGGCCCCAGAGCAGTCGGAGCGCATCATGGAGATTCTGAATCATTCCCGGACCGTCAATGACGCGTTGGAGGAAGTCACGGGCTCACGTATCATCCGCTCAAGGACCCTGCAACACGGGCATACCTTCACCTCCGACTTGGTCGACCTTCTGGACAAGCTGAAGAAAGACGACGGGCAATAGAGGAGGCATCATGGAGACCAGTACCAGAGGGGTCATCAGTTTCCTGGAAGACAACGATCGCTTGATCAAGCAGGTGATGGAAACTGCCGAAGGTGCCCACCTGGAGATCAGCAATTTGTCTGTTCAGGTGGATCATGCGCGCGAAGAAGCCAAGGCGCTGATTGACCAGTTAGGAACGGCCGAATTTGTGGTCGGGAAGGAAGACGAAACCAAAGTTCGCCAAAAGGCGCTCCTCGAAGCCGTCGCCGCGCTCCGGAAAAAATTTGAAACCTACAAGAACGATCCGCTTCGCCGCGGGATTTATGCCGCGGAAATCTCCAATCTGTATGTCCAACTGGCCAACACCTTTAATAATGAGACTATCGCACAGATCGTTCCCTTCAGCAGGGATGAGGTCAAGACTTACAAAGATCTCATGAAGGAAGCCATTCTGGATGCGGCTTCGAGAAAAAAACGGGCCGCCGTCATCAAGGCAGCCGCGCAGATCTCCAAACTCGTCTTGGGAATTGCCGGGAAGTTGACATGAACGATCGAGTCTTGCGGTGCAGTCTCCTCTTGCTATTCGCGACGATCGGCCTTGGCTATGGCTGTAGTCTCGATGCCGGGTCGCGTGGGCCGTTTGGACCAGAAGATCCCGAAACTCCGGTACAGAAAGTCACACTTCCCGGTAAGGTCCCTGCTCCACACGTCTTCCAGTTTACTGGTGAGGATATCGTCGGCCACCACAAACCGAAGATGGTGGGGACCGTCCAGGATGCAGGCACGAAGCGCGCCGTGAATGCGCCGGCCGTGCTGACCGCAGAGGAGGTTGCGATATTGCGGAAGGCTGCTGAGAGTGATCGCCGCGTCACGGCTCTGCTGGGCACTCGATGGGCCTTCATCGACGCCGATCGCATCCCGCCGATTGGCAAGGTTTCTTTCGGGTGTTGTCCGCATGCCACAGGTTTGGTCAGGCTGGTCTATTACAGTTATGGTCAAAACGTTGCGCTGGAAGTTCAGATGAAGGCCGCGAACGTTCTGAGCGCCTCTCGTCTTGAGGGCTATCAGCCGCCGGAGGGCCAACAGGATGTTCAACGGGGGATTGAATTGGCCAAGGCCGATCCCCGACTGGCCGGCAAGGTGGAGCAGCTCCAAGGACATGGATTGCTGATGCAGCCAGACCGGGGATTTTTCAGAAACGACCCAGGTTATGCACACCGGACAATTTGGATCACTTTCTCAAAAGGACAGGACGGAGATCCGAAATACTGGGCGGTGGTTGATCTGACTGAGGACAAGGTCCTTGAGGCCGGTGAAGAGCCGTCTCGCTCGTGAGGAGAATGGGATGACACGCATCTGGTCCACCAGCTTATTCTTGTTCGTGCTCTGTGCCCTCGTCTGGTCCGAGTACGCCATGGCCGAGACGCAGTCCGAACACGTAGATTGGGGACGGTGGAGTTTTGACTGGGAAGTTCGGGACAACACGGGCTTGGCGTTGCGAAACGTGAAGTACGCCGATGAGTTGATCCTCACCAAGGCCAGCATGCCTGTCGTACGAGTAAAGTATGTGAAAGAGATGGTCTGGTGGAATCCCTTCACCTGGTTCGGCTCGCGGGCTGACAGCGGACGATGCGGCCCATTTCAGGACCGTCTGCGGTGGCAGGATCTGGTGCCGGTCGTCAATTGCGGCGACCAGAAAGTTTGCACGGAAAGCTCAACTCAGAATAATGTGAAGTGGCTCGAGCTTGGGATCTATGCCAGGATTGGGGAATATCACCTTTATCAAGCATGGCACCTGTCGGAGGACGGAGAACTTCGTCCTGTCCTACACAGCCGAGGCTTGTCGTGCAACACCAACCACGACCATCATCCGTATTGGCGGTTCGATTTTGACATCAACGGAAATGGCATGGATCAGGTCTTTGTCCATGAGGAGGGAAGTGCGGATCGAGGTTGGGGACCGGGATGGCGCAAGTACACGAATGAACGAAACGACGTCAAGATTCCAGCACTTCACAAGGCGTGGTTTGTCCGTGACCAACTGAATGGGCATGGTGTGTGGATCCTGCCTGGTACCGGGTATGTGCCACTGAAGGATGACGGCGAGCGAGACCAGTTTGCCGATCTGGATGTGGCAATTCGACGGGCCAAGGCCAGTGAGGACGTTCCCTGGACCTTCGGGGCCCGAGGACAACTCGGATATGACGAAGATAACCAGGGAGTACAAGAGCAAGACATTGTGTTCTGGTACGTCGCCCACTTGCCTCACATGTCCGCCTTGGGTCCAACGAAATGGCTTACCCTTGGTCCCATCCTCCGTGTACAGCGCTAGGGGTGCACCAGTGAGCTGGTGTACCTCAAAACTATTAGACAAAGAAGGCCATGCCGTCTGGTCAGGCTCTCGTACGATGCAAATGGCATAGCTTATGCTTGAGTCAGTCTGATGAGGCATAGATTCTTTTTATTGACAGAGAAGATTCAATAGGAGTATTGAAGAAATAGTCCATTGACTTGTCGTGTGTGCAATGCTTCGAGTCATTCCTTAACAGGAGGGGGTGGAGATGGAAGACCTCAGTCCACCGGATCACGTCGGCCCGCCGAGCCATGGGCGGGTGCCAAGCCAGTCACGCTAGCCGGTTCTCCATCGGTTATCGCTTCCCCGCGTAGGGGACTCACGTATTAGGTATGCCGTGGAGATTTGAGGTTGGCGTAAGAATACGCTGGCAAACGGATCTCAGTGCTTCCAGCGAAGCACACCTTAACCCATTCGCCCATTCTTCGCGCGGTTCCCAATCATAAAGAGATTCCCTTGGTGTCCTAAGCACCATTGCGCGGGTGGCCCTCTCACCGGGAAAGGGTCGCCCGCAGCGAGTCTATACGGATGTATCAAGATTCAGTGAACCTGAGCGGAGTGTAGAGGTTCAGAACATCCAAGGCCTTTGAGAAAGCAATGCGAGAAAAACGCAACGTCTGAGTTCTTGGTACGGACGAAAGGAGCGAATCATGGACGGTACCTTCTTGATGTTCGCGTCTGTCATGCTTGCAATCTTCATCGGTGGCTTAGTCGTATACAAAAAGAGTTAGAAATACTTGATGGCCAAAAGCACCGGTAGCAGGTGTTGAGCCTTCGGTAAAGGGCAATACGTAGGGTGTGTCAGGGGTGAGGTGTGCCACTAATGCACCGGTGCGTGGCGATAAGGTGGGAGGTTTGTCCCACGACTTTGGCATGATCATTTTGGTGTTCTATACGAACTAAAGTGGACGGGCTGCATATGTATGAAGTATCAGCTTACTTGACCTAGTTCAGCGTCCCGCAAATTTCGCTCGTAGACTGTTTGCTCTAAGCTTGGCGAAGGGATCACCACCAGTTAACTTCTGAAGCACTTACCAGTAAGTCACCCGCACCATCCATTCCTTGCTGCATGATCATCCGAGTTCATTTGCTGTTTTCCTGGCCGCCTCGTTCTGTTTTTGCATATGCTTGCTAAGGTCGTAGTTCAACGCTTCTTAGTGCGCGATGTGTGCTCGCGAGAATATAAACATGATTCGAACGTTAGGTTGTCTGCTAAATATTGCGAGTCTTAATCTTCTGGTTTGCAGTAAATAGCCCAGAATCTTCGGTGTGACATAGGAGGCGTGGAATGATCCGTTTGCTTGTCTATTCCTCGGCAGTTGTGATTCTGCTAGTGGCCTGCTCGTCGAATGAAATAAGAATAACCTCAGCAACGTATGGAAACCTACAGAATGAAGAGCAGATTTTTGCAGTGCACTATGTGCCAGCACAATTTAGTGCGAGTACGCCAGAAGTGGTGAACGCAGGTGGAGCTGCCATGATGTTTGGTGCAGTGGGAGGAGCGGTTGCAGGCGCTATTCAAGCACGCGAGGCGATAGAGTCTGGACGTCAGGTGGTAACCGATTATCAACTCGAAGATCCGATGTTTAAGATTAAAAGTTCATTTCTGGAAAACTTGTCACGTCGGCAGTCGCTTCAAAATATAAAACTTTTGGATGAAGCATTGATCAATGACAATCTGGATGTACTAAAAAAGCAATTTCAAAAAGGCCTGATTTTCGATTTCAAGACGACTTCCTGGTCGCTTAACTCGGCTGGCCCGCTTAGCCCAAACACGTATCGGATCTATTATACTGGGAGAGCCAGGCTTCTTCGCTTTCCTGAAGGGACAATTGAATGGCAAAGTTTCTGTCAGTCAGAAGGAAAGATTGAAGACGCGGCACCTACCATTCTGCAGGTTGTTGCCAATTCTGGTGCGATTTTGAAATCGCAATTAGGCAGTGCCGGTGACTCCTGTCTTCACCAATTCAAAAAGCAGTTTGCGCTTCGACCGTAGAAGAAGTCGACCTGGCATATACTAAGCTATATGTGGTGCTGGCAAGTTCTAATCAGGATCCGAATCAGATCCCAACGCTGAGGGTTGGTCAGGGTAATAGGGCAAGGCGCGAACACTTTCGCATGCCCATTCTGAAGTTTCTTTCGGCTAGGGGAACTGGATATAAGGCTTCGGCGGTTCTTGATCCGGCGGAACATAGGCGGGTACCGGTTCGCCGGCTGGTCCCAAATTTCTGATAAAGCGATAAATAGCGCGCAGGTCCTGCTCGGTCATTTCGCGCAGGACAAACCACGGCATCGGCGGTCTCAATTCAACCGAACGTGAGACCTTGATCCATTGGGCTTCCGAGAGCTTCTGCACATAGAGCCGCAAGTTACTCGCGTAGGTTGTGCCCCACGGACCGCGCCAGCCCATCGCATCTCCTTTGAGCCAGTCTTGTTCGGGAATTTTCCCTGCAGCTTCCGCATAGCCGGTCGTGTGGCAATCGTTGCACCCGGCGATCTTGATGACATATCGTGCTCGATCTTCAGTCTTTTTGTCCAACGGCGTAGGTTGACTCGTCGAGCGTCCCTTGTCTCCGGCAGCGGCTGCAGTAGCCGCCACAGTGATGAAGATCAAACACAATGTTGATGCTTGGATTGTTTGAATCACGCGCATGGTTTTTTCTCCTGATGACGAGCGCCGGCTAAGCGCCGTCAGTGTCCTAGGGAAACGGAGCAAAGAAATAGAATAGGTCGTTCAGTATTCGTCGATTTCGTCGGTCTCATCGACCATCTCCGCCGTGATTTCATCGGCCTCGGCGGTCCATTGAACTAATGGAATGCCTTTGGCTTTTAAAATGGCTTCCTGTTCTGTTCCTGCGGCCGTCGTCAGTTCATACGTGACAGTTTGTCTGACCTGAAACATTCTCATAATTCTTCACCTTTGAATCGTCTAAAATCTGATCACGGGTTTTCCATTGGTAACCGACGCATTGTAATCGATTCAGCTATGGATACCATAGAGGGTTTCCGCACGGTATCATTTTTCATGCACGGAGACCGTTGTCTTGACTCTATTTCCGTTGCTTTGCTAGAGTGACCAATCCAAGTCTAAGCGATTGAAAGTTCCACTGTTTCTGAATTGTCCCACAAAGCAAACTGAGGCAACACCGTGATGAAAGCATGGCTTTTTGACAACACAGTTACATGTAATCCGTTCCTCCTCTGTATCGAAGGGCTCCAGGGAGAATGGGGTGGCGGAGATTCAGTGGCAGAGGAAGAAGAGCTGCCGTCGCCTCCGCAGAGCATTCAAGCAAAACCAGGGAATGGGCGCATTACCATTACCTGGGACCCGGTACCGGATGCCATGTACTACAACCTCTATTTTCAGACGAGTAAGGGCGTGCAGATCAAGTTCTCAGAGCTGACCCGTCCCATCGCCGGCCCTGAAGATTTCAAGAGCGCGATCGGTGTGAAGAAAGACAAGGCGATTTGCATGGAAGGTGCTTCCAGTCCGTACGTCCATGACGACCTTGCCAACGGCACCTGTTATCACTATGTCGTGACTGTCGTTACTCCAAAGGGCGAAAGTCCGGAATCGCAAGAAGTGATGGCCATTCCATCGCCCTATCTCCTCTCCATGGTCATCGGTCATGAGGGGGTAGGCGACGGGGAGTTGAACTCGCCCACGGGGATCGCGCTCGACAAGGACGGCAACATTTATGTGGCTGATACCGATAACCATTCGATCCAAAAATTCGATAAGGCCGGACAGTTCTTGGCTCGATGGGGCGGTGAACCCAGTCCGCAGGAAGGCCAGTTTTACTATCCCCGCGGGTTGACGATCGGGCCGGACGATACCGTTTATGTGGCTGATAGCGGCAATAACCGGGTACAGAAGTTTGATCTCGAAGGCAACGCGCAGAAAGCCTGGGGCAAGTTCGGGTTCGCCTGGCGTGGGGCCGATATGGGGCGTTTCGATGTGCCCTGGGGCATTACGACCGATCATGACTGCAATGTGTATGTCTCAGACACCAGCAACTCGCGCATTCAGAAATTTCAAGCCGACGGCCAGCCGCTGCTGAAGTGGGGTCGTGACGGCAGTTTCGACGGCGCCTTCTTTTTCCCGCGCGGAGTCGCGGTTGATTTCATCGGCAATATTTATGTGGCCGACGAGAGCAACAACCGCATCCAAAAGTTCGATACCCGTGGAAGTTTCTTGACGAAGTGGGGACGGGAAGGCCATGGACCAGGACAGTTCAAGTCGCCGTGGGGCATCGCCTGTGATGCGTTAGGCAACGTCTATGTCGTTGACAGCGGCAACCACCGGATTCAGAAGTTCGACGGCAACGGGACATTCCTGTGCTCATTCGGGAACCGCGGGAAAACGGAGGGGCAAGTCAACTTCCCCTACGGCATCGCGGTGGATACGGAAGGGAGTGTGTACGTCGTCGACAGCGGCAACAACCGCGTCGTGAAATATGTGCCGACCGAAGAAGAGATGAATCGCGGAAAGGACCAGCCGACGGAAACGGTGGAACCAGGTGCTGTGCAGCCACCACGCAGCCTTGCCGTCAAAGCCGGCGACACAGAAGTGTTCCTGAGCTGGATGGAAGTGTCCAGCGCGCAGGCCTACAATCTCTATTTCAGCACCTCATCTCATGTCACGCTCGAGGGGGCGACGAAGATCGAAGGCGTGACGAACCCCTACACGCATGAAGGTCTCACCAACGACACCCCGTATTTTTATGCCGTGACTGCGTTGTTCGAAGACGGGACGGAAAGCGGACCGTCGGAAGAAGTGACGGCGACGCCTGTTCTCATCGATATCACGGCGCCGCAGAATCCCTACGCGGTGATTAATCATGGGGCCTTTATGACCAACTCGCCTGATGTCGTGGTGACGATTTCGGCGACCGATTTGGATTCGGGGGTCGGGGCCTATTTCATTTCTGAAAGTCCGTTGACCCCCGTGGCCGGAACGCCGGGGTGGGTGGATGCGACGCCGGCGATCAAGTTCGGTGCCACGATCCCGTTCATTCTCTCGCATGGAGACGGACCAAAAACCATTTATGTGTGGTTCAAAGATATCGGTAACAACGTCTCCACGCCGGCCAGCACCACAATTTTGGTCAATACATCCGGCTATGTGTGCGTGTCGAAATGGGGAAAGCCAGGACGAGGCGCATCGCTGTTGCACGGCGGAGAGTTTATGGCGCCGATGTACGGACTGTGCGCCGATCAGCAAGGATCGTTGTTTGTCGTCGACAACGGCAACAATCGTGTGCAGAAGTTCGACAATGCCGGGAACTTCATCATTCTGTGGGGAAGTTTCGGCTCGGCTAATTCAAATTTTCACAACCCCACCGGCATTGCCTGTGACGGCAAGGGCGATGTCTGGGTGGTGGATACCAACAACCACAGAGTTCAGAAGTTCGATGGGAAGCTCGGCGGCTACCTCATGAAGTTCGGCTCGCGCGGAAACGGTGAAGGACAGTTTAATGCGCCCTGGGGCATTGCAGCCGACCGCGTGCGCGGCTACCTCTATGTCGTCGACAGCGCCAATTTCCGCGTGCAGAAATTCGACATGTCCGGTGAGTTCATCATGGCTTGGGGGAGCTTCGGCAACGGAGACGGACAGTTTTATTTTCCACGCGGAGTGGCGGTTGATCCGGAGGATGGGGCGGTGTATGTCGTCGATATGGGGAATCACCGCATTCAGAAATTCGACACCAGTACCAATGTCTTGCCGCAACTGTTGACGAAGTGGGGAGGCAGTCCGACGGCCGGGCATGCCAGCAGTTCATTGGCACAGGAGGCAGGGCAATTGCGTTCGCCCTGGGGCATCACGGTCGACGGAGCCGGGGATGTCTATGTGACGGATACGGGAAATCATCGGATCGAAAAGTTCGACCGCGAAGGCAATTTCATCACCCAGTGGGGCGGATTCGGGAACGGGGCCGGGCAATTCAATTTTCCGTACGGGCTCGCCGTCGATGCGAAGGGGAGCGTCTTTGTCGTCGACAGCGGCAACACGCGGGTGCAGCAATTCATGCCGGCGGATGAGGGCAGCGAGCGGTTGCAGGGCGAGGCGGAGGAGCTGGCCGAATTGGAGCAAGCGCAACGAACGCAGAACGTGTGAAGAGGAAGCGATGCTTGACAAAGAACCGCGATTAGGACTGACGTACGACGACGTGGTCCTCGTGCCGGCTAAGTCGCAGATTGTGCCCAATGAAGTCGATACCGGCACCTTCGTCTCGCGCAATATCCGGATCAATATCCCCCTCGTCAGCGCGGCCATGGATACTGTCACGGAATCTCGGCTGGCGATCGCGATGGCGCGCGAAGGGGGGATCGGGATCATCCATCGCGTGCTGTCTCCGGCGGATCAGGCGATGGAGGTGGATAAAGTCAAAAAGTCCGAAAGCGGGATGATCCTCGATCCTGTCACCATTTCTCCGGACGAAACGATTCGTGACGCGCACCAGCTGATGGCGAAATATCGAATCTCCGGCATCCCCGTTACCAAGGGACGCAAGCTGGTGGGGATTCTCACCAACCGCGATCTGAGGTTCGAAAGCAGGATGGATCTTAAAGTGTCGCAGGTGATGAAGCGAGATCGCTTGATCACGGCGCCGGAGGGCACCAGCCTGGAGAAGGCCAAAGAAATTCTTCATGAGCACCGGATCGAAAAATTACCGGTGGTGAACAAGCAATTTGAACTCAAGGGGCTCATTACTATCAAGGACATCGAGAAACGGATCAAATATCCCAACGCGTGTAAGGACGGTCATGGGCGTTTACGGATCGGGGCGGCAGTCGGAGTCGGACAGGATACGGAAGAGCGCGTGACCCTTCTCAAGAAATCCGGCGTGGACCTCGTGGTGATCGATACGGCGCACGGTCATTCACGAGCCGTGCTGGATACCGCGAAGATGATCAAGAAGCTGTATCCGGATCTCGAACTGGTTGCCGGAAACATTGGAACTGCAGAGGCGGCCAAAGATCTCCTCAAGGTCGGAGTCGATGCGGTCAAGGTCGGGGTCGGACCAGGATCGATCTGCACGACACGGATCGTGTCGGGCGCCGGGATGCCGCAACTGACCGCCATTGCGGATTGCGCGAAAGTTCTAAATGGGAGTGGCGTGCCGGTGATTGCTGATGGAGGCATCAAGTTTTCCGGTGATATCACGAAGGCGTTGGCCGCCGGGGCGTCTTCTGTGATGCTCGGCGGTCTTTTTGCCGGAACGGAAGAGTCTCCCGGTGAAACGGTGCTGTATCAAGCCAGGACCTACAAGGTCTATCGCGGCATGGGTTCGATCAGCGCGATGGAGCGAGGAGGAGGCGATCGGTACGGGCAAGGAGGACGTCCCGCTCAGAAGCTGGTGCCCGAAGGGATTGAAGGCCGTGTTCCGTATAAAGGTCCGTTGGCTGCCGTGGTGTATCAGTTGGTCGGCGGTGTGAGATCGGGGATGGGATACTGTGGCTGTAAAACGATTGCCGACTTGCAACGGAATGCCACCTTCATCAGACAGTCCGTGGCCGGCCTCCGTGAGAGCCATGTGCATGACGTGATCATTACCAAAGAGGCGCCGAACTATCGGATGGATTGGGAATAAGGTAAGGGCGAATTGCGTATGGCGTATAGCAGATAGCAAAAACGCTGGACGATTCCATCCGTCTACCGATTTCTTTCCGGGCTGTTCTTTCTGTGCTATCAGTCATCAGCCATAAGCTTCTCATTCATGGAACTCTGGCACGATAGAATTCTGGTTCTCGATTTCGGGTCGCAGTACACGCAACTGATCGCCCGCCGCATTCGCGAAGCGCAGGTCTATTCGCAAATTCTTCCCTGCACGGTCCCGTTGGCGACGATTCTCGCCTATCGGCCACAAGGCATTGTCCTTTCCGGCGGTCCATCCAGTGTCTACGAGAAGAAGGCTCCGGTTGTCGCGAAGGAACTATTCGACCAGAATATTCCCATCCTCGGCATTTGCTACGGCATGCAGTTAGTGACTCATCTTTCCGGAGGAGCAGTCGCGAAGTCGACCCATCGCGAGTATGGCAGAGCCGATCTGATCATCGACGATGCCGGAGACCTCTTCAAAGGAGTCGGAACCGATCGATCGACGGCCGTGTGGATGTCCCATGGGGATCGCATCGAGCGGATGCCGCCGGGCTTTCAATCGATCGCGCATACGAATAACTCGCCTGTCGCGGCGATGAAGCGAAACGATCACAAGCGCCGAGTCTATTGTCTCCAGTTCCATCCCGAAGTGGCTCACACGCCGGAAGGCACGAAGATTCTACAGAACTTCGTTTATGAAATCTGTGGCTGTAAACCGACCTGGACCATGCAGTCCTACGTCGAGACCGCGGTGGGGCAAATTCGCGAACAGGTCGGCAAGGAGCGAGTCATCTGTGCGCTGAGCGGCGGTGTGGATTCATCGGTGGCGGCGGCGCTGACACACCGGGCGATCGGCGATCAACTCACCTGCATCTTCGTCGATAATGGCGTCTTGCGGGCGGGTGAACGTGATCAAGTCCAGAAGACCTTTGCATCGCAGTTGCATCTCAATGTACGAATTCTAAACGGTACCAAGCAGTTTCTTTCAGGCTTGAAAAGTGTGACGGATCCGGAGCGAAAACGAAAGATCATCGGACGGCAGTTCATCAAGCATTTTGAGGCTGAATCCAAGAAGCTGAAAGGCGTCAAATATCTCGTCCAGGGTACGCTGTATCCCGACGTGATCGAAAGCGTCAGTTTCAAAGGCCCATCGGCTACGATCAAGACCCATCATAATGTCGGCGGATTGCCGGCTCGCATGAAGCTCAAGCTTATCGAACCGCTGAGAGAGTTATTCAAGGACGAAGTGCGGGTGTTGGGGAAAGAGCTGGGATTGCCGGACGAGATTATCTGGCGGCAACCGTTCCCGGGACCTGGCCTGGCGATCCGCGTGCTTGGCGCAGTGACGCCGGAACGGTTGGCGATTCTGCGGGCGGCGGAAACCATCGTCGATCAAGAAATCAGAAGTGCCGGTCTGTATCGTGAGATCTGGCAGGCCTTTGCCGTGCTGTTGCCGATTCGAACCGTCGGGGTGATGGGTGATCAACGGACTTATGAGAACGTCATGGCGATTCGCGCCGTCACCAGCGTGGACGGCATGACTGCCGATTGGGCGAAGATTCCAAATGATGTGCTGGGCCGCATGTCAAATAGGATCATCAACGAAGTGAAAGGGGTGAATCGGGTGGTGTACGACATCAGCTCGAAACCGCCGAGCACCATTGAATGGGAGTGAGAATTGAGCGCGGCCATGTGGCTTCCGTGCTCGCGCACCGCGCACGCAAGATTGATCGAATTGTGATCAAAGCGGGCGGTGCTCGGTGCATGCGCGCAATTGAAGCCATCCTGGCCCCACTCAACGAGTAGAGGGAGAAGAGCATTGGAAGTCAGGCTCCAAAAACTCATCGCCAGTACGGGGCTTTCGTCACGCCGAAAGGCGGAGCTACTGATCGCCTCGGGACGAGTGTCGGTGAACGGCAAGATCGTCACGGAACTCGGAACGAAGGTCGATCCCGCCCGTGATCATGTGAAGGTCGACGGGAAACACCTGACCTCCGCGCAGCCCTTTGTGTACCTGATGTTGAACAAACCCAAGAACGTGATGTCCACGCTGGAGGATCCGGGTGGACGGACGACCGTGAAGGATTTCTTGCGTGGTGTATACGTTCGCGTGTTCCCAGTCGGTCGGTTGGATTTCGACAGCGAAGGGTTGATGTTGCTGACGAATAACGGCGAGCTCGCGCAGGCCCTCCTGCATCCGCGCTATCATGTGCCCAAGACCTATCTGATTAAGGTCAAAGGTGTGCTGACAGATGCCGAGATCAGCCAACTCCAGCGCGGAGTCAAACTAGAGGATGGCATGACGGGCCCGGCGGTGGTCAAGAAGATAAAGAGAGCTGAGGCGAACTCCTGGCTGGAGATCACGATTCGGGAAGGCCGCAAGCATCAAGTGAAACGCATGTTGGAATCCGTGGGGCATATGGTGATCAAGCTGATGCGGGTTAGGATGGGGCCACTGGCGCTTGGCAATCTGGAGCCCGGTGAGTTTCGGTTCCTCACCGATCGAGAAGCCAATGCCTTGCGCGAATTGGTTGAGCAACGCGTGACCTCGGTCGAAAAGGGAGCAGAGCCCATGGCTGGTCCCAAGCGGCTGGTCAGGCGCGAGGGCTGGGCGAGACCGCTCAAGACCAAGAAGTATGTTGGAAAGAAAGCGAGAACGGCATGAAAATCCGCACACATCGCTGCGGCGAGTTGAAGAAGCAACAGGTAGGGCAGACCGTTGTGCTGAACGGCTGGGTCCAGCGACGGCGCGATCATGGCATGGTCATTTTCATCGATCTTCGTGATCGAACGGGCATCACACAGGTCGTATTCAACGCAGAACGAAATCCCAAGGTTCACCAGATCGCCCATTCGCTCCGCAGCGAGTGTGTCGTATCGGTCACCGGCCATGTCATGGTGCGGCCGGATGAATCGAAGAATCCGAATCTCGCCACCGGAGAGATTGAGGTCTTCGTCGACGAGGTGGACATTCTGAATGAGGCCAAAACGCCACCGTTCGTGATCGAAGACGATGCGGAGGTAACTGAAGCAATTCGGTTGAAGTACCGCTTTTTGGATTTGCGTCGACCCAGGATGCAGCGGCATTTGAGTTTACGTCATGGGATCACGCAGGCCACCAGAGAATTTGTGAATGCTGAAGGATTTTTGGAAGTCGAGACGCCGATTCTGACTAAGAGCACACCGGAGGGCGCTCGGGACTATTTGGTGCCGAGCCGTGTCAATGCCGGGCAGTTCTTTGCCTTGCCGCAGTCGCCGCAATTGTTCAAGCAAGTCCTGATGGTCGGTGGAGTCGATCGGTATTATCAGATTGCGCGCTGCTTCCGTGATGAAGACCTCCGCAACGATCGGCAACCCGAATTCACCCAAATCGACCTCGAAATGTCGTTCGTTGATCGCGAGCAGGTCATGCACCTCATGGAGCGCATGATCGTAACCATTTTTAGTGCAGTCGGGGGTATTCATCTGCCCACGCCCTTTCCACGGATGACCTACGCGGAGGCAATGGGCCGATATGGGTCGGATAAGCCTGATCTCCGGTTCGATATGCCGCTCTACGATATGACGGCATTTGGCGCGGCGAGCGAGTTTAAAGTCTTCAAGGATGCGGCGACCAAAGGCGGTATCGTCAAATCGCTGATCGTGAAAGGTGGCGCATCGCTTTCACGAACACGCATCGATGCATTGGGAGAAACGGCGAAGAGCTTCGGTGCAAAGGGTCTGGCGTGGCTCAAAATCACAGCGGAAGGGCAGCTTGAGTCGGTCATTGCAAAATTCTTGAAGGCCGAAGCATTTGCGGCTGCGCTGCCTGAGGCGAAGCCTGGCGATCTGGTCTTATTCGGTGCCGATAAACCGTCGGTCGTCCACGATGTGATGGGGCGGATTAGGCTGCTGTTGGGAGAAGAGTTGAAGTTAATCGACTCCTCCGCGTGGAAGCCGTTGTGGGTGATCGATTTTCCCATGTTGGACTACGATCACGAACAGAAACGGTATGTGGCCATGCACCATCCATTTACCGCCCCGCTTGATGAGGATCTGCCGCTGTTCGAGGCCGATCCGTTGAAAATGCGGGCGAAAGCCTACGACATGGTGTTGAATGGGAGCGAGATCGGTGGAGGAAGTATTCGTATTCACCGCCGTGATGTGCAAAGCAAAGTGTTCGATCTCCTCGGGATCGGCAAGGACGAAGCCTCGACTAAGTTTGGCTTCTTGCTCGATGCGCTGGAGTACGGGGCGCCGCCACATGGGGGAATTGCGTTTGGGTTGGATCGGTTGGTCATGCTGCTGGGCAACGCCGATTCGATTCGCGACGTCATCGCCTTCCCCAAGACTCAGAAGGCGCAATGTCCGCTGACCGACGCGCCGTCTGCGGTGAGTCCCGATCAACTCAAGGAGTTGCGTATTAAGCTGGATATCGTCGAATAGGGAACTCGAGCCCGCATGACCGGCAATACCTTCGGCAGAATCTTCACCGTCACATCGTTCGGGGAGAGTCATGGACCGGCGATCGGCTGCGTCGTCGATGGATGTCCACCGGGTCTTTCACTTGCGACTGAAGATATCCAAAAAGACCTCGACCGTCGCAAACCCGGTACGTCGCGCCATGTGACGCAGCGCCAAGAGTCGGATACCGTGGAGATTCTCTCCGGGGTATTCGAGGGGACAACAACCGGTACGCCGATCGCGCTGCTGATCCGGAACGAAGATCAGCGCAGCCGCGACTACGGCAATCTGACCGACACCTTCCGTCCCGGCCATGCCGACTATACCTACTGGCAGAAGTACGGGATTCGCGATCATCGAGGCGGAGGCCGTGCATCGGCCCGTGAGACCGCGGTTCGAGTTGCCGCCGCTGCCATTGCGAGAAAGTGGCTCAGCGAGAAATATGGTGTCGTGATTCGAGGCTATCTGAGTCAGCTTGGTCCGCATGAGTTGCCGTTCAGAACTTGGGAGTCGGTAGGACAGAACCCATTCTTCGCTGCTGATCCGGATGTCGTACCCAAGTTGGAATCCTTCATGGACGAGCTACGCAAGGCAGGGGATTCAGTCGGTGCTAAAGTCACGACGATCGCCGAGCATGTGCCGGTGGGGTGGGGCGCGCCGGTCTATGCGAAGCTCGATTCGGACCTGGCCGCGGCGATGATGAGTATCAATGCAGTGAAGGCCGTGGAAATTGGATCGGGCTTCGCCGCTGTGACGCAGCGTGGCTCTGAACATGGCGATGAACTGACGCCGGAAGGCTTTCTCTCCAACAATGCTGGTGGCATTCTTGGCGGTATCTCGACGGGGCAGGATATTATCGTGAGCATCGGCATCAAGCCCACGTCCAGTATTCGCATTCCACGACGATCCATCGATAAGCAGGGTAAGCCAGTTACGGTTGAAACCAACGGCCGCCATGATCCCTGTGTCGGCATCCGCGCCACGCCGATTGCCGAAGCCATGCTGGCGCTGGTGCTTATGGATCACGCGCTCCTGCATCGAGCACAGAATGGAGATGTGACGACCTCAACTCCGAAGATTGCGGGATCTGTATCGTAGAGATAATCCATCTGCTGTATTCTGTTGGTACCAGCCTTCTAGTAATTGCACAAGACACGGCTCGGCTACAAGTTCGCTGAACAAACGATGATGCATCAAATGCACTCACCGTACCGGATCATTGGAAGCGGGTCATTGAGTCTCAGAAGCTCAGACCAGCTGCTACGTTTCGAGAAGCACGGGTCGCAGCAAATGAATTTCGTGGTCGGATGCTGGTGAGTGCTGATGGGATGCGGGCTACGCTGGCACGAAACAGCCTTGATAAAATGCTGAGCGCGAGCGCTGTCACGCAATCGGAGTCACCACGTGAGCATGCGATGGCCGTGGCGAATCTCGACCGGCTGTTTGCGGATTCCGTGGAAGGATGGAGTAAAACGGACAAGAACAAAAGCCCTGAAATATCAGCTGTGCATCGCAGGTTTGCTCCATTGCGTATTGGCCATGAAGCACGTTTAGCAAAAATTACCGTACTGGAACATACAAATCCTATCCAGCCCAATTCATTGTATTCGGTGGAGTCAATTGAAGTCGGTGAGTTGAGCCCGGTGCCAGAAGATATGGCGAAGGCTGACGCCGCTGAAAGCGGGTCTCACCTACTCGCCGGCCCCACCGGGCTCGTTGAAAGTCTAACACGCGCTATTCAGGAGTTCAACCGAGGCCCCTCGTCTGTAGTGCATCAGTTTGAATCTGGTCATTGAAACCTCGCTGCATCTGTGGCATGCTTAGCGGTATGCAGAAGAAGCCTAAGCGCCCGCGTGATCCCAACCAACTCGGTAAGCTCATTGTGGACCTTAGTGTGGGAGAAATAACTGACAAGGTGGAAGATTTAAGAGACCCCTCTGCCGTTACTTTAGGCCAGAAGGGTGGAAAGGCACGTGCGGCCAAACTGAGCAAGAAGCAGCGCGTAGAAATTGCCAAAAAAGCAGCAACGCAACGCTGGAAAAACAAGAAATGATTATTTAAGCCAGCTTCAAACCCACTCCTTGAGTTTGGTAACTGTCTTTTAGGTTGTAAAGTTGTTTTAGCCTGTGTGCGTGCCAATGCAACATCTTTGCGAAGTCCGGGATTGAATACCCAAATGTTTCAAGGTGCAACTTGAGCATCCGAGACAGAACACCTGGTTCTTCCAATGCAAAATTTAACTCTATAGGCTCATGAATTTTCATCCTATGAAAACTGAATTGCCGCCACAAGTAAGATGCTTGCCTCTCCGGTACGAGTCCCAAAGACTGGGCACGATATAATAGGGCCTGCATCGATACTTTCCACTCAGGTTTAAGAGCCGCAAGCCTACTCAGGTCAATGCGTTTCCCAATGAAAGCACTCTGAATGTCACGTGCTGGCATCAAGAATGCGCTGGCAAAGGCATTGGCCTGCTTCTCCATGGATGGATTGGGAAATCTGTGCATTACAAGATGTGCAAGTTCATGTGCCAACGTAAACCTTGCGCGATCGGCGGGCTGATCAAAATTAAGAAAAATGACAGGCAAGAGACCCGGTACAGGAATTGTTACGCCACTCACTGAACTATCGCCCATAGAAGAATAGATAACCATTGCCCCGGCGCGTTCAGCTATGGCAGTCAGGTCCAAGATTGGCCCCTTAGGGATCATCCAATGAGACCGAACCAGAGCGGCAATATGCTCCACATCCTCGCCGTACTCCTCAATATCAAATTTGGGAATAGTCATTTCCGGAACAAACTCGACCCCTGCCAACATTCTGCGTATCTGCATTATGCGGATATTGATCTCCGCAATGATCTTATCCATCTCTTTGACGGTAACGCTCTGCTTCTTTCTCCACATCGGATGTACGCTGAGCGGCGCTCCCAGAACCACGTCTGTCTGTTCGAAAAAGGAAACCGGCACATCATAAATCTGCGCGGCCCTTACAAGAACTTCTGGTGAGGGGATTGCAACAGCGTTCTCATAACGAGATAGCGTTACTTGGGGAATGTTGATCTTGCTTGCCGCTTCTCCTTGGGAGAGGCCCAGCGATTGTCTTGCTACCCTCAACAATCCTGAATTTACAAAAGTCATATCTTACTCGCCATTTTGCGAAATGTCTTTCTTGTCCTTATCCTCTTTGTCCTGCTTACGAGGACGCACCATCTCATCTATGCTTGGGCTCAGAGGTTGCGGTGGATGAATCGGGAGAACAGGCGCTCCACCACTGGGAGTAATGAGATAGCTCCACAATGCTTTTTCACCATTTCTGGCTACCACATTAATTTCCGAGATCTCAGTGCCAGTAACGTTGAGCGTATAGTCTATTTCTATCTTCTGAATCTCTGGCAAGCCAGGGATTTCCATCTGTGGGTCACAAAAATTAAACTCGGCATTTGTTCCAATATTTGAGCCGACCCCATTTCGATTTGCCTTCTTAAATCGAATAATTAATTCTCCATCAAAAATAAGCTTAAAGCTCTCTGATGCCCAAATGAACTTCGCCCCTTGGTCTGATTCGAATTCCGCAAGTAAATGGTTGGTCATGTACTCAAAGACATTGTTGGCTCGCGTTCTTTGCCATCTACTGAGCTTGGGACGATCTTGGCTATTCATCCAATCTTCCATGGCGCGTACATAGCAACGATCAATTTTCGATTCACGTTCTGAGGTGAGGATCTGACGTACGCGCCATTCTATTGGTATAGCCATTGGAAATTCTCCTTGGTTTATGTGTTCGAATCCTATACCATGCGAACGACAAAAGCAACGCGATTTTTGCGCGATTATTTCAATTATATATAAATATTTGATAAGTAAGCTTTAAATATAGCTTGACGCTAAGCATATAAGTTCAGTATACTATAAGCATGAACAAATTGGATAGTGCGAAACGAGCCCAGATCATCAACCTTCTCGTCGAAGGCAACAGCATGCGGGCTACGGCTCGTATCGCGGATGTCGCGTTCAATACAGTAGCCAAGCTGTTTATCGATACGGCGAGGATGTGCGCCGACTATCAGGATAGGACGTTTAAAAACCTGACCTGCAAGCGCTTACAGCTAGACGAGATCTGGAGCTTCGTCTATGCCAAGCAAAAGAATGTTCCCGATGAAAAGCGCGGACAGGCAGGTGACGTATGGACATGGGTTGCCATTGATGCCGACAGTAAGCTTGTGCCTTCGTGGAGGATTGGAAGCCGGGATGCCCGGACAGCCTGTGAGCTTGTCGATGATCTGGCTAGTCGCCTGGCCCATCGGGTGCAAATCACAGCGGACGGCCACAAACCCTATTTGCAAGCGATTGAGGGGGCGTTTGGCAGCGATGTGGACTTTGCTCAGCTCGTGAAGATCTACGGCGACACAGGAGAAGGACAGAAGCGTTATAGTCCCCCTGTCTGTGTTGGGGCTACGAAGTCAGTTGTGATGGGCAATCCTGATGCCTGCTGCATCAGTACTTCCTATGTGGAACGGCAAAACCTGACGATGCGGATGAGTATCCGTCGGTTCACTCGGTTCACTCGGTTAACCAATGCTTTCAGTAAGAAGATCGAGAATCACGCGCTGTCAGTCGCCTTGCACTATATGCATTACAACTTCGTGCGGATTCATCAAACCTTGAGAGTCACGCCAGCCATGGCAGCGGGTATTTCAGACCATGTCTGGACGATTGATGAGATCGTAGGCCTGGTCGAACAAGCTGAGGCTCAGGCAAAATGATGCACTACCGAAAAACCTGTTGCTGGAAAGAGCCAACGATGGGCATCCTGCAAGCAGGGTGATCAACCTTCTCCCGCCCTTGTCAGGAAGAAACGCGGAGCCTCCAGTTTCTTTATACGGGGACTATTGTTCAGCCGACAAGGCTCCGAGGCTGCTCGGTGTCGTCTTGGAGGCTAGTTGGTAGGGTGGTTCTGGATAGTATTCCAGAGCGTGCTGGACTTCACGCGCATGTTCCGGTCCTCGGATCTGGCCTACCACCCACAGCGCCATATCGATCCCGGCACTGACGCCGGCACTGGTTACTAAGCGTCCATCTGCCACATACCGAACATGGTCGACGACGGTTACTTCCTTCTGCGCTCGTAAGGCGTCACGCATCATCCAATGGCTGGTGATACGACGTCCTTTGGCTGGTCCTGCTGCAAGCAGGATGGCCGCTCCGGTGCAGACGCTCGTTGTCCATGTGCAGTGCCGACTGGCTTCCTCGACCCAGGCCAGGAGCTCGGGATGGTCTAACTGTGGTGCGGGATCGGCTGAACCGGGCACGACCAAGATGTCTGGAAGAGGGGCACCGTCAAAATCATAATCTGGCGGCACCCTCATACCTTCCAAGGTCGTAATCGACTTCAGGGATGACGCGACGAGATACAGATGGTCTTGTTCTTTTCTGAGCCAATTTGATGCAAAGAACACTCCCCGTGGCCCGACGAAATCGAGTTCTGCGACCCCGTCGTAGACGAGAAAAGCAATTTTCAACCGCATGACGAACCTCCTTATGGCGTGGTTTTGGCTGTCTGAAAGCGCTTCTGATAGTCCCGTGGCGTGATGCCCTTGTGACGTTGAAAGGTACGGCGTAACTGTTCTCGACCGGTGAAGCCGCATTCTTGCGCGGTGATGTCAAGAGACGTGTCAGTTGTCTCCAGCAGGCGAACCGCGTGTTCCAGGCGAACCTTCTCCAAGTAGAGCGCTGGTGTGTCTCCGGTTTCTGTAACAAAGATGCGCGTGAATGTTCGAGGACTCATACCGGCTTGCGAGGCCATATCCTCCACGGTCATGAATTCGTGATGATGATTGGCCAACCAACTCAGGAAGTCTGCTAATCGTTGGCCCTCGACGGCTTGCGCCTGGAGTTGCGTGCTGAATTGGGATTGCCCGCCGGGACGTTTCAGGAATAGGACCAACATGCGCGCCACAGCCAACGCCATGTCACGTCCGAGATCTTCTTCCACGAGCGCCAAAGCCAGATCCATGCCGGCGGTGATGCCGGCGGATGTGTAGATAGGGCCGTCCTTGACGTAAATTGCGTCTGGTTCGACCGTGATCGATCGATAGTCTTTGGCCAATCGCGTGACTTCTCTCCAATGAGTCGTTGCGCGACGATTATTAAGCAGGCCAGCTTCTGCGAGTAGGAAGGCGCCCGTACAGATAGAACCGATCCGTCTGCTGCGGCGCGCCATGGTACGAAGCCAGACCAAGAGTTTCTGATTACGTTGGAGCGTAGCCATGTGAGGCCCACCGCAGACCAGCAGTGTGTCCACCTTATCCTGGAAATCATGCCATGACGCATCTGCAATCAGGCCGAGTCCTGAAGCCGCGCGAACTGGGCCCGCCTGATCAGCCAGGAGCAGGATGCGATAAGGCGACACGGCTTTCTCTTGTGCGAGGTAGGACGACACGGAAAAGACTTCGTGCGGGCCAGTGATATCGAGGGCTGCGACACCGTTAAAGCCAAGCAGTGCGATGGTGCGAGGTATGTGGTGCTTTGTTCGTCTGTTCTGTTTCATGTGCCGTATCCTCCCATCAATCTGCGAATGGCACAATGACAAAGATGCCGCAAAATCAGCCATGTTGAGCACAGTCGGATGCTGCTGATGTGAAGGCGCTAGGAAGGCAATTTTCGGCACAGCAGCCCCATTTGAGAGTGATTTCGAGCAACTTCGTGAGGCTGAAATGATGCCGTGGCTGGATTGTAACGACGAGCGACTAAATAGGAAGATGCGTAGAGTCTATTCCGCCACCGGGGCCGTTCTTGAATGGAGCGAAGCTCGATGTTCAACGCGCAGCGTTCACTTCCAGAGTAAATAGGCGGTGGAGTAGCCGAGCCATACTGCGATGAGGCCCAGGATGGTGTGGCCGACGATATTCCAGCCGGCGAGCCAGAGCTCTCCATCCCGCAAGAGGTTCATCGTTTCGTTCCCAAATGCCGAAAAGGTCGTAAATCCGCCCAATAGACCGATGATCAGAAAGGACCTGATTTCTGCCGGAATGACACCGCGCTGATCGGCTAGCTCAGCCAGAAATCCGATCAGCAGACATCCCACAAGGTTGACGGTCAGGGTGCCGAAGGGGAACTGGATGCTCTTGCTCAGTTGTTGCGCATAACCGCCCACGAGGTAGCGCAGGATTGAGCCGATGAACCCGCCTGTGCCGATGAGAAAGAGGGTACGCAGAGGGCGTGTGCTCCAAAATGGGATGTTCAACAAGCCATTGTACTGAAGTCGTTCAATCGAGTCACCTGGCCGGTTGAGTCCTTGTCGTATTTGCGATAGTGGAAAGAGAAGATGTCGTAGTACAATCCTGACGCTAATCATGGAACGAAGGGTCGTATGATCGAAATCTATACAGATGGTGCCTGCAGCGGGAATCCTGGATCCAGCGGCCATTTTGATTCTGCTTGTATCAATTTGGATTCAACTCCACTCCATTCCATGCGAAATCCTTCTTCGAAAAATACTTTAGTCCCTACTTCTTGGGAGTATTGACGCTACTGATCAGCATGCTTTCCCGGCACATCTGTTGCACATCTGTCTCTACGAAAACCTGGGAGCCAACTACAGGATAACACTGCACAATAATGGAGGACCTTGTCATGCCTAAATCCTACGCCACTGCTCTACGACCAATGCGCATTCAGGCACGAGCAGGCTCAAGTGCTGAGAAGAAATACTATGAAAAGAGCGCCTTGCCAGGTGGGATCTGGCCTATGCCGAAGG
>CABVRX010000010.1 GCA_902500825.1 uncultured Nitrospira sp. | reverse complement strand
TAGTAGTCCCCGGACTCTAACTCTGGCTGCTACTCAATATGGGGGGACGTCGCCAACGTTGTGAATTAGCGGGGTGTCCTCTCCGCAACGCATCTATGAATCGTTCGCGGTACAAATAACATCTCCCCCCAAAAACGACGACGCCTCAACAGTGGAGTAGACCGGCGGCTTCGGCGGTTCTCGACGTAACGAGTGGACCCACGAAGCGGACAACGTTTTCTGAAAGGCAGATTATTTCTGCCCTTCGTCAAGCCGATTCTGGTACCCCCATCGGAGATGTCTGTCGGCAGATCGGCATCGTCGAGCAGTCGGGTGAGATCATGGGGCGCTCGCTCGGATACTGGTAGGGGATAATTAGAATGAATAGGATTTTCTACAAGGCGATAAACCTACTGAGAAATGGACAAGTTTCACATGCCCTCAAGAAATATTTGGTGAAACGCAGTAGATATTATACCTATCAGGTTTCCGGTCCTCTGACTCAACAAAAAATCGTGAGAACGCTGCGAGACCTGGAGCTTTCATCCGGGGATGTTGTCTGCGTCCACAGTAGTTTGAGTTCGTTAGGATATGTGGAGGGGGGGGCGGGAACTCTCATAAAGGCTTTAGAGGAGGTGGTTGGAGCCTCGGGGACTATCATGATGCCGACGTTTTCCATGGGCGGCAGCATGTTGTCCTACCTTGAATCTGAAGAGGTATTTGATGTTTGCAAGACTCCATCAAAAGTTGGCGTTCTTACCGAAACTTTTCGGAAATGGCCGGGCGTCATACGTAGTCTCCATCCCACCAACTCGGTTGCAGCGAAGGGCCCTGTGGCGAATGATCTTTTGACCGGGCATCAGCAGTCGGTCAGGCCGTTCGGTCTGGAAACCCCGTTTGGTCGCCTGGCTTCGGTGGGCGGGAAAATACTCATGATTAATACTCATATCCATAGCTTTCTGCATCATGTGCAGGATCTGGTGGATTTCCCGAATTTATATTTGGATGGAACGCGTACAGCCCGAGTGATAAATGAAAAAGGAGTAGAATCGACAATTGAAACTCAGGTGATGCGTTCGCGGGTGCCCTATTATCTCATTTTGCCTGGCACGGGTGGTTTCCAAGAAGACTATGCGCTGTTGCATGACTATGCGCTTATTTTTCCCGAGAGCCGTGGACCGTCTCTCCTTAAAGCAGGTTTTCGATTGAATAATCACCCGGATATTTGGGAGAGGCGTGAGTGTCTTAAGGCGAAGAACATTTTTCGCACCGCAGATCTCGGCGCCGCTCGTGTCGGGCTCCTCCAGGCCGCTTCATTTTTACAGGAAATTCGTCCGGAAATGGAATCGCTGTTGACTCGTTTTCGAACATTTTATGATGTTGAAAGAATTCAGGGCTTAGGTCTTCCCTATTTGTAATCGCCGAGATTGAAACGGGGAGTCGATTCCACCGGCTTTCGTGAAAGCTGCGGAGGGCATCCCTGGGCTTTCTGAGGGAAGCGTCACGTTCCGTCTTGAGGGAACACTCATGCAACGAATCAACGACTTTAATCCAATGGAAGATTTGCTCACGGCTCAGTTTGCCCTTCCGGCAGATTTACGGGAACTCAATCTTCGAACATTAACTCCGTTTCAACGGGCTCTTATGGTAACCGATGGAACTGTCACCAAATTTATTGAAGCCTATACCATGGAGCAAATTGAAATTCTAAGGTTAGGCCAGGAAATCAGGCCATTAGCTGTTGATAATGAATGGTTAGAAGCAGAAAAAGGAAGCAAGGTGCTGATGCGCCAGGTCTTGTTGCGTGGGAAAGGAAGTTATACCTGTTATGCCTATGCTCCTTCTCTGATTATTCTTGATCGACTGCCCCAGTTTATCAGAGAAGGCCTCGAATTGGATGGCGGGGGAATTGGCCGAATTCTATACGGCAATCGTTGGGAGACTCACCGGGAGTTGCTCTGGTGGGGCAAAGAGACTCTCAAAAACGTTCCCGATGCCGTCCGCGACATGGCCGGGGTAGAAGCACTAAGCAGGACGTACCGAATCATTGCGGGTGGAAAGCCCATTATGCTGATAAACGAGAAATTTCCTGTTCAAGGGGATGCCATGCCGGCGCATCATTAATCGATGTCCGGCATGGATAGTTTAGAACAACAGCTCCAATCGCTCTCCTCGAATGCGTGTAAAACCCCCGAAGAAATTTAGCTGAGCCTTGAAGGGAGATCTTATGAGTTTCCAGTACTTAGATCCGTTCATTGAGACGCTTGGGCGTGAAGCCTTACAGCAAATTCAATTGAAAAAGCTGCAATTAATGTTGGATCCAGTGTTGAAAAACAACAACTTCTATCGATCGAAGTTGGAAAAGGCCGGAATTAAGCGTGCAAATGAAATCCAAACATTTGATGATTATCGAAAAATTCCATTTACAACGAAAGAGGAGCTGTCGAACGATCAAGCCCTTCATCCGCCCTATGGAACAAACCTGACTTTTCAACGTGAGGATTACACTCGAATCCACCAAACTTCCGGCACCACAGGACAGCCGTTGCGCTGTTTGGACACGGAGGAGAGTTGGAGTTGGTGGGCTCGCTGTTGGGCGATGGTTTATAGAGCTGCTGGAGTATCCTCGCATGATCGGATTTTTTTTGCCTTTTCATTTGGCCCATTCATTGGATTTTGGAGCGCCCATGAAGGAGCGCGAGTGATCGGTGCTATGTCAATTCCCGGTGGAGGGATGTCCTCTCAGCAACGAGTCAAGGCGATTTTTAACCATGAGGTGACGGTGTTAGTCTGCACCCCTACATATGCGTTGCATTTGGGGGAAATTGCGAAAGAAGAGGGCATGGATTTTTCCAATTCAAGCGTCAAGATCAACATCCATGCAGGAGAGCCTGGGGCAAGCATACCTGGAACACGCAAACGTATCGAGTCAATTTGGAACACTAAATGTTACGATCATGCCGGGGCAACGGAGGTTGGAGCCTGGGGCTTTGAATGCTTGGCTCAACAAGGTCCTCATATGAATGAAGGTGAATTTATCTGTGAAGTGATTGATCCGGTGACAGGGGATCTTGCTCAAGAAGGAGAATTGGTTATCTCTAACCTCGGGCGAGTGGGAATGCCGGTCATCCGATACCGGACCGGTGATCGAGTGAAGTTGAGTACTGGTCACTGTGAATGTGAGCGAACCTATCATCGTCTAGAGGGTGGGGTGATCGGCAGAGTCGATGGGGTGATTGTCATCCGTGGGATCAATGTCTTCCCAAGTGCGATTGAAAATATTGTCAGGCAATTTCCAGAAGTCGGGGAATTTACCGTGGACGTGTATCGCCACCGTGAGCTGGATGAGATGGAACTTCGAGTGGAAGTGACGACCGGAGATGCTGAGGCCATCGCCGCTGCAGTTGGTCATGAAATTCGGAATGCCCTCACTTTGCGTGTGGCGGTGAAGATCGTCCCGCATGGTACATTGCCGCGTTTTGATTTGAAGGCTCGGCGGTTTAATGATTACCGACAATTGGCCAGGTCTGTAGCATCGAAGTAATCCGCTTTATGAGAAGGTGTAACGTGAAGATGGACTTACATATGTGGAGCTGATCTCGCTAAGCTCAGAACACGGTCAACCGTCAGCGATTTTCCTGCTCTATTTTGAAGTGCCGTTGTTTTCTGGCGAGCGGTCGCTTGTTGCCGGCCGAAGGATGATCATTTTATCGGGAAGATTCGCCTTCGATCTGTCTCCATCGTGGGTAAACGTGCGCTACGTTGTAGCTGGCTCAGAACCCAATAGAGTTTATAGAAGATAAGTAGCTTCGGTGAAATTTGCATCGTTGCCGCCGAACGACAAAGATGGAGATATACCTTTATAGTGCTGTGTGAGCGATTGAATCAGCAGGAGCGCCTGAATTTCTCGGTGCTGAGTCGCAGTGAAATTTTCGTTATGATTTATTTTAGATCCTCTCATGCCGGACTGGATGGTGCTGCTATTTTGAGAAACCTCACTTTGTTTGAATACATCGAGCCACTCGGATGGGATTGATAAAGCTGTTTGTTGAGTAAGCCTCTTAGTGCTGAAATACCGTTGCAACGCCTGTTGAAGGTCGGACGCGGCGAATTTAGCATACCCCCCAAACGTCAATAGTCGTAATGGTTTCATCGGAGCCCCACTCTCAGTAGGTATTGTGGACAATACAGGGTTCATTTTTTCTACTGCAGCGGTGACTAACTTTCTATGAACTCTGAATTTCCACGGAGTTGTCAGGCTCGCAAGAGTAATTTCATGTGATAAGAACGGCAACATCAACTTTCGCAAATCGGACAGAATCCAGCAATAGGACCTGCTCATCAGCTTATGGAGATAGATTATGTCGAGCTTGTAAACATTCTTGGCGTCAGGCGCTGACGAGGCAATCAGTTGGTATGGCTTCAGCAGGGATAAATTATGATCATGCAGAGTCAGCCGTCCATCGGAGATATGCGTGATATCAACTTCATTGGAAGCATAGAGCCGATGCTTTAACAGCGCGTCAAAGTTCACTCTATTGGTACGTCCCATATTCAGGAATTCGTGGCGCCAGAAAAAGTCTCGAAATAACTCACCACCGAGAGAACCGACAAGTCCATCCGCTGCCCCCCAAAGCACCGACTCTTGTGTCATCCTGCTCTGTACTCTTGCGGGCAAATGGTTCCCATCTGACAATATGGATGCATTCAATAAGGATTGGGCTGAATAATCCGACTCTATCGTCCTGCTGTCCCTTTGCAGAGTCCAGCCAAATTCGCTCGCAATCCGCCGAGCTACAATCACATCGGGATGGCTTTCATCCCCGACAACTCTGAATCTCACCTGCTTCCCTATCCTGCTTCCCTGTGACGAAGAAAGAACGGCTGCCGTAAGACGGCTATCATTTCCTCCGGTCAAGTCCACAACAGTAGATGGTCCGCTGGCTGCAGATGGACAAACCCTGCCAAGGACATCGATCAATCGATCGACGGCTGCTTTGAAGCTCATGTTTTCCGGAGACCGATATAATGGTTGCACTTGGACAAGGCGAGCCTTGCCATTTTTGATATCTAAATGTACGCCCCGTCCGCATGTCGAACGCCACACATCGCAGTAAAGTGTCCTTCCGGGAGGAATACCAGTGTCGCGCAATAGCGACAAATAGCTGATGCCGTCAATCCTTGCGCCCAATGCATCGGCAACAATTGACGCCTTTGAGCTTATGACCACCTTATTATCGTTCGATCCATAGTAAAATCCGTGCTGAGCCCACATATCTGTACAGATCCACAGCGTTTCGCTCAGGTGGTCGTAGGATAATAGGGAAAATATTCCGCTCAATGCATCTATGTCGGGTATCGCTTTGGAGCGATGAGATTGAAGAAATTCGGCGATGTCCTGTTCTCTAAACTGATTTGCGTTATCCCCGCGTCGATAGCACCAACCAAAAGATATGACGAAAGACGTATTGTGCGGGTGATTGTTTTCTTCAAGGTAGATATTCCCGTTGTGCCTCTCTGTCAGGTCGGCTGAAAAACTGAAGCCATCTTCGACAAAACTTACAGCATGACTATTCTTCGTAAGTACACCCTGAGACTTATAAGTGTTTCTCCGGCTAGTCTTCCGCATGACGACTGTAAACTCCGACATGGTCATCCTTCCTTCATCGCAAGCGTCGCAGCGTATTCTGCAATCTGGTTTCTTTTCGCTGTAGACATCGTGTTATCCAGCACTCATCCGGGAAACATCCATTGAAACGCTCTCCCATCGCGCTTTTCATGAGCTTCCCAGGTCGGAGGAAGTCGAGCTGATACAGTACATATGTAGACGTAAATTTTATATGCTACAGGATTTCACTATATCAGTAAAGATACCGCACCTACGTTCATGTCGTTGACAATCGTGGGGTCAGGATCTCACGTGCAGAGCGAGTCCTCTCGTACCCTCATGAGACCGAGTAGGCTTTTCTTGCTGGCACGTCTACCTGACGGCTTCCCCGCAAAATAACGGCGAGGTAAAACGAGAGGAACCGAGGGAATTCGGCGGTCCTCGACGAAAGGCGCGGGTCCATAAAACGATCAACGTTTGCTGAGGAGCAGATCGTCTACGCTATTCCGTTAATGGAGAGCGACACGCCCTTCGGTGACCTCTGTCGGCCATTGAGAGTCGCCGAGCAGACCGGTTACGTTTGGAAGAAGAAGGACACGCATCTGGGTGGGAGCACGCGACCTCGCCTGCCGACAGCCGGTGCCAGCCCGGCACGGGGTCGACCGGTTCCTCCGCGTCACGCCAACACCGGCCGTTCCGGCGGGGGGGCGCGCTGCAATACATAGTCGATCGACAGCATCAGCCGCTTGGTCTGACAGCGGCTGGCCTTATGAAACGCGCTGGTCTCCTCGAACAGCATGGTCCCCTTCTCGCCGAGAATCGTCTTAATGCGATCGCCGAACCGCCGCTGCGCGGCCGCGTCCCCCAGAATAATCTGACAAATGTCGCCCCAGCGCTTGGCCGTATGCGTATTCTCAATGAGCACATGCGGCCCACACGACGCGTCCACATCGGTGAGATAGATAAACACGGTTAACGACTTGAAATCCAACGTGTCATAGTGAAACGCATCGCCGTCATATTGAATGGGCACGTTCCCGTCCGACAACAACCCGTGTCGTTCATGGGCGGCCTGCTCACCAAACGACCACTTGATTTGGGTCAGCCATAAGATCGGTTCCGCGCCCAAGTACCGCCGGGCAATCTCCACCAGCTTTTCATTCCTGGCAATCTGGTCGATCGCCGCGCATTCTCGATGCGGGTTCCAGTACTTCACGAACTTCGTGTCCTGCACATACTGGACGATCTGCGCTACGGACGTGTCCGGAATCTTCCATCCGTCGGCATACCCGCGCGCGTTCAACGCATGGACCACGGGCTCGACGCGACCCTTGGGGAAGAGATCATGGGTCTCCACCCGCAGCGGGCGAGCCCGATTACGCCGTTGATAGTAGCGGATGGCATACGGTCGCAATGGACCTAAGATCACCCACCCCCGGAGGACTTGCGTCGCGCGCAGCACCCACCGTTTCTTGTGCACAAGGATCCGGATCTGATGATACAGCTGAGGAATTTGCGGCAACACCGTATCCACTTTTGAAAGACTCGTGATGAGAAAAACCTTTGGCTTAGATGTTTTGAAGCAAAAATGGTTTGAGCCAGATCATCACAAGGTAAGCATAAACCATACCGATCGATCCCATACCCACGCTTGGTAACTCGTGTCCATTGTTCTTTGCTCTCAACCACCTGAAAACATTGCACAGGAACAGGCTACCGGTTACCATGTTGATTGAAATATCACCTACGCCACTAAGGACAGAGGCCTACTTCAATAGAAATAGTGTATGACTATTCATACATAATAATTGAAATACTGCAGGGCTATTCATACATTCACTCAAACATATTCCTTCCTCCGAACTAGTATCATCAGGGCCTGCTCGACATTCTGTCGGTAATGATGTATGGCGCGGGTAGTTCCGTCAGTAGAGGCTCGGCTTGTGTGCAGTCTGACGCCTGCCCGACGCCAGGATGAAGCGGAGCGGATTGTTCCGCGCGCTCCAAAGCACCGCATCCACAAGTTTTCGGTGATCTGTTGCCGTCCGCCCCGGATCGCTCGCCTTGCCAGACAACAAATCCTTGATGTGCTTCCATTGATCGTTCAGCCCCATCGCTAAGTGTTGAGTACCTATCAGACTCCGACATGAAGACCCCATTGGATCTACTCGATAGGGTCATCTTTGCGTATTGCGTATTTGACGAAAACAAGTACAGTGCGTCGCGTACCGTCAGTGTCTTCGGTTCGTACAAGAGCTTACGCCTATGACCATGCGAACCGGTTCACACAGATTCAACAAGACCAGTAGACCGTCGCCATTACTTCTGTCGATACGAGGCGGCGGTCCAGTGCCACCTCATCCCACTGGCGGCCAGGCCGAGTATGGCCGAAATACTAAGGAGGTCTTGATAGCTACTAAGCACACATAAGAAGGTGTGTCGACGCTCCACCGAATTGTCGAACTTGTTCAACACTTAACATGTTTGATGAGGCGAAGATGAAAACTTTCAGCTATTCGCTGATGACAGTCGGAATGGCGCTGGCGCTCGGGGGGATTGTGGCCGTTTTCAATTTCGACCAACCTTCCGAGGCGTTTTCGTTGGCCTGGTGGATGATCGTCGGTGGATGGTGTCTTGCATTGACGGGTATGGGGATAGATGTCATGCATTTGTTCAGGATCGTCAAACGCGAACCAGCCTATGTGTTCCAACCGGAGATGAATGCGACCAAAAGAGTCGAGCGAGAAGTCACTCGAATGTGATGGTTTGAGAGGGGAACCTTACTCCGATCCTCGATATTGGGATCCTATCTCGGACCAGATTGTGTGATTCGCCAAAAGGCCCGCATCCCAGGCGGGCCTTTTTATTTGTCTAGAATCCTGCTCCTTCATCACCAGCTTCCCAGACTCATCGTCCCTTGCTCTTGTGAAAATCGCCGAGCTGAGTTTATCATGACGCCCGCAAAGAGTTGGAACCTTATACATGGAGCACCGTGCATGAAAAAAGATCAGAACACACCATCAGCATCGACTCGAATTGAACGCGATACCATGGGAGAACTGGCTGTTCCTGTGGAAGCCTATTATGGAGTGCAGACAGCGAGGGCGATCGAGAATTTCCCCATCAGTTCACTCCGTATGCCGCGGGCCGTGATTCGAGCCATGGGCATGGTTAAGCGGGCCGCGGCTACTGTGAACCACTCCCTTGGGTTGCTGGACAAAAAGCCAGCTGAAGCCATCAAGCAGGCGGCAACTGAAGTGGTGGAGGGCAAGCTGGATGCCGAGTTCCCGGTGGACATTTTTCAAACGGGATCCGGGACCTCGACCAATATGAATACGAATGAGGTGATCTCAAATCGCGCCACTGAGTTGCTCGGCGGCGTGCGTGGCAGCAAGCTGGTGCATCCGAACGATCATGTGAATCTTGGCCAGTCGAGCAACGATGTGATTCCAACGGCCATTCATATTGCCGCGTCGGAAATGATGCAGCAGCAACTGCTCCCGGCACTGACTCGATTACACAAGGCCTTGAAGAGGAAGGCGAGGGAGTTCGATACGATCGTCAAGATCGGGCGCACGCACCTTCAAGACGCAACGCCGGTTCGCCTCGGCCAAGAATTTGGCGGCTATGCCAGGCAAATCGAACTCGGCATCCAGCGGGTGAAGCGGGCACAGGAAGCCTTGAGCGAAGTGGCACTGGGCGGGACGGCCGTCGGTACGGGCTTGAACTGCCATCCGAAATTTTCCACCAAAGTCATGGCCGTCATTTCCAAAGAAACCGGCTGCTCGTTCAAGGAAGCCAAGAATCATTTTGAAGCGCAGTCGGCACAGGATTCTCTGGTTGAAGCAAGCGGGCAGTTACGGACTCTGGCCGTGAGTCTCATGAAGATCGCCAACGATATTCGCTGGCTCGGCTCCGGGCCACGGTGCGGACTTGGCGAAATCAATTTGCCTGAGACGCAACCTGGTTCGTCGATCATGCCGGGCAAGGTCAATCCGGTGATCGCCGAGTCCGTCACGATGGTCTGTGCGCAGGTGATCGGCAACGACGTGACGGTGACGGTCGGCGGCCAGGCGGCGAATTTCGAGCTCATCGTCATGATGCCGGTCATGGCGTACAACCTGCTCCAATCTATTGAATTGCTGGCCACTGCGTCCAATAATTTTGCTGCCAAGTGTATCGAGGGTATTAAGGCCAACGAAGAACGTTGTAAAAGCCTGATCGAAGAAAGTCTGGCGATGTGTACGGCCCTTGCTCCGGAAATCGGTTACGAAGCCGCGGCAAAATTGGCCAAGGACGCGTATAAATCCGGAAAGACGGTACGGCAGATTGCCAAAGACCAAAAAGTATTACCCGATAGACGTCTCGCCGAACTCCTTGATCCCTGGCGCATGACGGAACCAGGTGGGCCGGTGGGGAGTGCGGGAGGATAATTGAACGGTACACAGGTATTCTCTTATAGCGGCTGGTCTGTATACTACAGCCGTATGGGCTCAGCAGATGACAGACACTCCTTCACGATTGGGATTCTGGCCTTGCTGATTTCAGGCACGCTCTCTGGCTGTGTCACGACTGGGCGGCAGTTGCCACAAGATCAGTCGAGCGTGATTCCGACGATGGGCACACGGGGAGCACATTGTTGCGCCATGGCCAAGGGAATCCCGCGGCAGACGGAACTGGTAAAGACCGCGGTGAAATTTGTCGGACAGTCACGGATTCAAGTCGGTGGACGGAACTATACTCCGGATTGCTCAGGCTTTGTCCGGGGCGTGTATGCCTCGCAGCGTGTGGATTTGTATGGCGGGCTGGGTGAACTGGATGGAGGCAACGGCGTCGGGCGCATCTTTACCCATGTGGTGGAGCATGGCCGGATTCACTATGGCCCGACCGTCAATCCGGGTGACCTCGTCTTTTTCCACAACACCTGGGATTTCAACCGGGATGGATTGCCGAACGACCCACTCACCCACGTCGGTGTCGTCGAGAAGGTGGATCACGATGGGACTGTGGTGTTCGTCAGCTCGGTTTCAGCGGGGATTGAACGGTATCGCATGAATCTGAAACACCCGGACACGCACAAAACCGCGGACGGACGAGTTCTGAACGACTTCTTGCGACGCAAGCACGTGGGCGACAGCCGGGGCACTTATTATCTTGCTGGGCGATTGTTTGCCGCTTTTGGAACTCTTGCTCACTAACTCGTGTATCGAACTTCCGACCATGTCCTCCTGAATTCGAAGCGTCTTATTGACATGGTTTCCTCACCTCATAACTCTCAAAGAGCGCGGGTTTTTGATGCGTTCGGAAACATAGGCGATTGATACCGATGACTATTGAAACAACGCAGACTTTAACGGACGCGATGCAATTCAAGATTGTGACTACCCTTGCCAAGGAGCTCAGTGTTGAGGCGACTCGGGTGACCGCCGCCGTCACACTCCTCGATGAAGGCGCCACGGTCCCATTCATCGCGCGTTATCGTAAAGAGGCAACCGGCAACTTGGACGATACGCAGTTACGTTCGCTGGAAGATCGCCTGCGCTATTTACGTGAATTAGAAGAGCGGCGTGCCGCCGTGCTGGCCTCGATTGAGGAGCAAGGTAAGCTCACGGATGCGCTGCGTGAGCGCGTCGAGGCAGCCACGACCAAGCAAGCCGTCGAAGACCTCTACCTGCCCTTCAAGCCTAAGCGACGCACGCGCGCGCAGATCGCACGAGCGGCTGGGCTGGAACCACTGGCCGATAGCCTGTTGACCGATCCCATGCTGCATCCCGAACAAGAAGCGCTCAAGTACATTCGTGTCGTGGTGGCCGCCGAAGGGGTGGAGGCGATCAATGTGCCCGATGCTAAAACTGCGCTGGAAGGAGCACGGGATATTCTGATAGAGCGGTTCGCTGAAACGGCCGACTTGTTGGCCGCGCTGCGGGCGCGTCTGTGGGACCAGGGGGTCTTGGCCTCGACGGTGATGAAAGACAAGGAAACGGCTGAAGAAGAGAAGTTCCGTGATTACTATGCCTATACGGAGTCGATCAAGACCGTCCCCTCGCATCGGGCTCTCGCGCTGTTCCGAGGTCGCACCCTTGGAGTATTGAAGCTGGAGTTAGGGTTGGGGGAGACGCTTGAGGCGGTGGTCCCACATCCCTGCGTTGCGATGATCGCGGCTCACGCCGGCATCGACGATCGCGGCCGATCCGCAGACAAATGGCTGGCCGGTGTCTGCGAATGGACGTGGCGTGTCAAAATCCATTTACAGATCAGTACCGAGTTGCTGGTGCAGTTGCGCGAAGCAGCCGAGGCCGAGGCAATCAAGATTTTTGCGCGGAATCTCCATGAATTGTTGTTGGCAGCGCCGGCTGGACCAAAGGTCATCCTCGGCCTGGATCCCGGCATTCGCACCGGCTGCAAAGTGGCGGTGGTGGATGCGACAGGAAAGTTGCTGGCCACAGAGACGATCTACCCGCATCAACCTCGCAACGACTGGCAGGGAGCCGTGGAAGCGCTGGTACGTCTGGTCATTCGCCATGGCGTGGAATTGCTGGCGATTGGAAACGGCACGGCGAGTAGGGAAACGGATAAGCTGGCCGGCGAGGTAGTCAAGATGATCGCGACCCAGCAGCCTAACCACAAGCTGGCGAAAGTCGTGGTCAGTGAAGCAGGAGCGTCGGTCTATTCGGCTTCGGCCTTTGCCGCAGCAGAGTTTCCAGGATTAGATGTTAGTCTACGAGGCGCAGTGTCCATTGCTCGACGGGTGCAGGATCCGTTGGCCGAGCTGGTGAAGATTGAACCGAAAGCGATCGGAGTCGGACAGTATCAGCATGATGTCGATCAGCGGGATTTGGCGCGATCGCTCGATGCCACGGTCGAAGATTGCGTGAATGCCGTCGGCGTAAACGTCAATACGGCGTCGGTGCCGTTGTTGGAACGGGTGTCAGGGCTCAACAAGGCGCTCGCGAGGAATATTGTGGACTATCGGGAGGCGAACGGGCCGTTTCTCAACCGGGCTGCGATCCGGAATGTGCCGCGTCTGGGTGAAAAAACTTTCGAACAGGCGGCGGGCTTCCTGCGGATTCCCGACGGTGACAATGCCTTAGATCGGTCCGCTGTGCATCCGGAGGCCTATCCGGTGGTTCAACGTATCCTGAAGCAGCTGGGAACGGAGATCGCCGACGTGATGCGCAGGCCGGCGGTCTTGAAAGAGTTGTCGCCGGCTGACTTTACCGATGAGACATTTGGCTTGCCGACGGTCCGTGACATTTTCATCGAGCTGGAAAAACCAGGCCGCGATCCACGCCCTGAATTCAAGACGGCGACGTTCCGTGAGGGGGTCGAGTCCCTGAGCGATTTGCAGCCCGGCATGGTGTTGGAGGGAGTGGTCACGAATGTGGCGGCCTTCGGTGCCTTCGTCGATATCGGTGTGCATCAGGACGGGCTCGTGCACGTATCTGCGCTGGCCAATAAATTCATCAAAGATCCGCACGAAGTGGTGAAACCTGGGCAGGTCGTCAAGGTGAAGGTGATCGACGTCGATCTGAAGCGCCAGCGCATTTCCTTGACCATGCGGCTGGAGGATGCGGCGAGCCGCCCATCTGGTTCGGCACCATCTGGACGTGAAGCCATAGGTGACTCACGCAGTCGTAGACCGTCGACATCAGGCCAGGCAGCACGAGCCCCTCAACCGATCGGTGCCATGGCACTGGCGTTGGCGAAGGCCAGGCAGAAGTCATAATGAACATTCGATATGCGTATCGAGGCGCTTGCTATGTTGCAGGATGATCGGTTGCCCCTGTTAGGACTCTACCCTGCTAACCGTATTTGATTTTCAGTGAGATGATGCCGATTTGAAAAAGAAGGGTCACTGCGTTGGCCAGAATCACAGGCAGCGAATCAATCCAGATTCCGTAGATCAGCCACAAGAGCACACCGATAGTGAACGTAAGCACCATCCCCCAGGATAGATCGCCGGTTGACTTGGATGTCCAGGCCTTCGAGAGTTGAGGAATAAAGGCGAGCGTCGTCAGTGTTCCGGCCGTCAATCCCAGCATCATGGCTCCGTCCATTTCCTACACCGGCCACTGCTCTTCGTTCCATGCCATGTCCCAGAACATCCACTCGTATCGTGAACTGATGATGAAAGAGTCTTCCATCCGTCGCAGTTCGTCTTTGCCGGAAGTTTTGGCCCACTGATCGACCTTCTTTCTCATCCACAGCTGGACTTCGGCAAACTCCGGCGACGCGTACAGCATCAGCCAATCGCGGTAGGGATGATTCTTGGCAGGCGGACCTTTTCGCAACAAGTGTTGTCCGACGACACAGTAGACCCAGGCGCAGGGGAGGGCGACGACGGTGATCTCTGCTGCGGTCCCTGAGGCGGCCGCGGCCAGCATGTGTCTGGTGTAGGCGTAGTTCGTCGGCGCCATCGGCACGGATGTCATCTGTTTCGCGGTCATTGCCCATTTCTTGCCGTAGTTCTCATGCAGGCTTCGCTCGACGACAATCGTTTCCTCGGCCAGCTTGTTGAACCGCAAGGCCGACTCCGAATCAGGGGCCTTCAGTGCAGCGGCAGAGAACACACGCGCCAGATCGCCGAGAAACCGCGCGTCCTGCAGAATGTAATATTTGAATTTATGCTCAGGCAGTGTGCCGTTACCGAGAGCCACGACAAAGGGATGGCTGAGTTGGGCGTCCCAGACGGAAGTTGCGAGTTTACGAAGATGGCTTGAGAACGACATGACCTCCTCCTTAGTTACGCGCTCGGGCTCTCATGCGAGAGACGCGTCCCACATCATGCGCGGCGATGTTAGATGTATGGAACCCACGGTCTTGGCATACGATTCATACCGTCCAGCGCGGCCACTTTGTAACATTCCGCCAATGTCGGGTAGTTGAAGACCGTATCGATGAAATAGTCGATCTTGCCGTGAAAGGCCATGACCGCCTGACCGATGTGAATCAGTTCCGTGGCTCCTTCGCCGATGACATGAACGCCCAGCAGATGTTTGGTGTGTCGATGAAACAATATTTTCAACATGCCGGTTTCATCGCCGATGAGTTGTCCTCGGGCGATTTCCTTGTACCGGGCGATGCCGACTCCATAGGGCAGCTCTGCCTGTTTGAGCTCTTCTTCATTTCGACCCACCATGGAGATTTCTGGAATAGCAAAAATGCCGTACGGGAGGAGTGACGTGTCGGTACGGTCGGGATAGCCGAAGGCGTGGCAGGCGGCGTGGCGGCCCTGTTGCATCGATGTCGAGGCGAGGGCTGGAAAGCCGACGACGTCGCCGACCGCATAGATGTGGGGAGTCGCCGTTTGAAAGTGTTCGTTGACGGACAGACGACCGCGACTATCGGGTTGTACGCCGATTGCGTGGAGATTCAGCGATTCAGTCGCGCCGACGCGCCCGATCGCATACATGAGTGTCGAAGCGTGAACCGGACGATTGTTCCGCAAGGTAACGTGGATGGACTTGTTCCATTCTCGCTTGATCGCGAGGACTTCTTCATTGTGATACAGCGTTACTCCCAGGTCTTTCATGCGTTGTTGGAGCGTTTCAATGATCTCAGTGTCGACGAATTCCAATAGTCTCGGCCGTTTATCGATGAGGGTGACGGGGATTCCCAAGGCAGCGAGAATGGACGCGTATTCCGTGCCGATCACACCGCCTCCGACGATGACAAGAGAGTCCGGGATACGTTTTAGAGTCAGCAGCCCATCCGTATCGATGATGGTTTTGTCGTCGAACGGGATGTCCGGAGGTCTGGCTGTTTCTGTCCCCACGGCGATGACGATGAAGTCTGCCGTCAGTTCAAGCGTTCCATGATCCCCTTGAACGCGCAGACGATGTGGATCGAGAAAGCCGGCGGAACCAAAAAACATATCCACCTGATTCCGAGCCATCTGATTTTGCACGGTTTGGATTTCGTGTTTGATGACATGGTTCGCGCGGAAGGCCAGGTCTTCGATCGTGATCTTCTTTTTTAGGCGGTATTCGCCCCCGTAGATGTTGCGCTGGCGAAATCCGGAGAGATAGAGCACCGCTTCGCGGAGGGATTTGCTTGGAATGGTCCCTGTATTGATGCAGACCCCACCAACGACCGTCTTTCGCTCGATGATCCCGACCGTCTTGTTGAGCTTGGCTGCCTGTACCGCGGCCTTTTGGCCGGCGGGTCCCGTACCGATGACCAGGAGATCGTAATGAGCCATGAATGCCGGCACAGGCCGAGGCTGAGGCTGATACGAAACGAATGCCCCAACCTCTAACCTGTTTTCATCTCAGCTTTCTGTCACCAACCGACGAGCAAATTGCAAGGCTTCTTCCATATCCGGAAGTTGAGTGAGCTCCGGAGTGATTTGCAGATAGCGAATGATGTTCGTCTTATCGACGACCATGACCGCTCGTGTCAAAATGTGCGGACCTTCCAAGAAGAGGCCATGGGTCTTCCCGAAATCGGCTCCCCGATAGTCGGATAGGAAGGTGACGTTGGCGATTTTGGATTCTGCGGCAAACCGTTTCTGGGCGAAGGGCGTATCGACGCTCACGGTGATGAGTTCCACCATCTTATCGAGGCCTTTATTCCGCTCACTCAGAAGATGCGTTTGTTGTTCGCAGACCGGGGTGTCGAGCGACGGGACCACGCTGATGATACGGACTTTTCCCGCGCCTTTTGTTTCCGCGATGTTCACGAGGGATAAGTCGTTCTGCGCCACCTTCACGTCGCGCAGCGAGTCGCCGACTTTCACTCCATTGCCCGCGAGTCCCAGCGGGTTGCCTTTGAACAGAACCTTGTTGCCTTCGCCGGCGACGGCGCTTCCATCCGCCACGGGCATATTCTTGTATGAAAAGCCGGCGCCGGTTGATCCTCCCATCGTCTGACATCCGACGAGGCCAAGCGCCAAGCACAACGTGGTGCCGATGAAACCTGCATGGTGTGTCTGCATCGTAGGCTCCTTTCTGAAATTCATGAGTAGGGAATCCCTCTGAAGCTATCCGTTCAGGGTGACGGTTGAATATACGCGATCAACGATCGGTTGACCAGATCAGGGCGTTCCCATTGCGGCATATGGCCGGCATTGGGAATCCTGACGAACTGAGATCCACGAATTCTTTGGTGAAGTTCTTCACCTACGGCCATGGGGAACACCCGGTCGTATTCCCCCCAGATGATCATGGTTGGGTGTGTGATGGTGCTGAGGTGTGGAGCGAAATCAGTTTCCCAGGAGGGAAGGGCGTTTCTCACGGCCATAATGGGTTTGACGATGCCGGGGCGTCGGCGATTTTGGTTGGACCGTTCCATAACCGCCGGCGTGAGAAGGTTATGGTTGTGGACGATTTCCTTCAGCACCGATTCGGTGACCAGTCCGCCGAACAGCCAGTTGCCGAAGGAGACCAGCCAGGTAGGGGCTCGAGATTCCAAGGCTTGTCTGAAGGACCGGCTAGTGAGCTTGGCTATCACATGAGACGGTAACCCACTGATGAGCACAAGTTTGTCGACCCGGGTCGGATGGGTCAATGTCATGCCGATGGCCAACCCGGCGCCCATGGAATTGCCGACCACGGTGGCTTTCTCAATTTGAAGCGCATCCATGAATCCGATACAGAAATCCAACATCTGATCGGGCAGGTACTCAATGTCCGGTTTGTCGGACAGTCCGGAACCGGGCAGGTCGAGCGTCAGGATACGGAAGTGTTGAGACAAGGCATGTTGTTGATGTTCCCATTGCCACATGGATCCGCCGAATCCATGGATCAAGATGACCGGCGGGCCGGTACCGATATCGAGATAGGCGATCCGTTGGTCATGGACGAGAACGGTTTTGATCGGGATACGTTCTGTCGGGGTACGTTCGAACGTTTCAAAATAGGAAGGGATCTGTGAGGGAGGGGCACAGCCGATCATGAGATAGGATACGAGGCACAACGTGAGCGGCACAAGCCGCCAAGTTCTGCAAGGAAATGAGATTGCGCAGGTGATGGGACTATTCCAGTTGAATGACCGTTTCATCCGTCTTCACATTGTCACCCTCGGCAGTCAGAATCGCCGTGACTCTCCCATCGATCGGCGCCGGCACCCGGCTTTCCATCTTCATCGCTTCGATAATTAACAGAGGATCGCCGGACTTGACGCGATCATCCACCGCCACCAGGATTTTGACGACTCGGCCCGGCATGGGTGGAGCCACATCGCCTGGTTTCGAAGGTCTGGGACGTTTGGGTTTTCCTCCCGATTTAGTTTCCTGGGACTCAGGGACACCTGCGAGTACTTCCTGGATGGGTTCGAGCGACACTTCTTCGAGCTTATCGTTGACACGGATGTAGTAGGGCTTGCGTCCGTCGATCTTTCGACCGGAGCCTGAGACCTTCACATGGTAGGTCTCCCCATGCACCGTCACGTTGAATTCCACGGGAGCCAGGTGCAGTTCGTGAGCGGTAGCGGGCCCTTTCGCCGCTCCCAATTCAAGCGGCTCAGGGGTCAAATCGCCTTTCTCGCGGGCTTCGAAAAAGTCTCGCGCGATGGCGGGGAACAACACGAACGACAGCTGATCTTCGACGGTTTGAGCCGAGGCCGGAAGCTCTTTTTTCGCGTCATCCAATTCCGGCTCAAGTCGATCGGCCGGCCTGGTTTTGATCGGCGTGTCATCGCCGGTCGCGCGCGCCATCACGTCAAGATCGACCTGTCCAGGGGCGCGGCCGTACAATCCCAAGAAGTAGTTCTTGGTTTCGGTGGTGATGACTTTGTATCGCTCACCGGTCAACACATTGAGCGTCGCCTGCGTTCCGACGATTTGGCTGGTCGGGGTGACGAGCGGGGGATAGCCCATTTCCTTCCGCACACGCGGGACTTCGTCGAGAACCTCCTTCATCCGGTCCAGAGCATTCTGCTCTGTCAGCTGTGCGGCCAAGTTCGACAGCATACCGCCGGGAATCTGCGACATGAGGATTTCCGCATCCACGCCGGTAAAGTCGCTCTCGAACTGGCGGTATTTGCGGCGAACCGTTCGGAAGTGCTCGGTGATCGGCTGGAAGGAGGCAAGCTCCAGTCCCGTATCGTAGGGAGTATTCTGAAGCGAAGCGACCAGCGTTTCCGTCGCTGGGTGTGAAGTTCCCCCTGCCAGCGGAGAAATAGAGGTATCGAGCATGTCGAGGCCTCCGAGGATCGCCATCAATGAGGCCATGGAAGCCATGCCGGAGGTGTAATGTGAATGGAGATGAAGCGGGACCTTGACGGCGGTCTTCAGTCGACGCACCAGATGGTAGGCATCGAGCGGAGCCAAGAGTCCGGCCATGTCCTTGATACAAATCGTATCCGTCCCCAGATCTTCCAACTTCTTGGCCAGATCCACAAAACGGTCGATGCTATGGACCGGGCTGACGGTGTAACAGATGGTGGCTTCAGCATGTTTGCCGCAAGCTTTTACTTCGCTCACGGCCCGATCGAGATTCCGCACGTCGTTGAGGGCGTCGAAGATGCGGAAGACATCGATGCCGTTCGTGGCCGAGCGTTCGATGAACCGTTCCACTACGTCGTCGGCGTAATGGCGATAGCCGACGAGGTTTTGTCCGCGCAACAGCATTTGGAGTTTGGTGTTGGGCATGGCGGCACGGAGGGCCCTGAGCCGTTCCCAAGGATCTTCTTTTAAGAAGCGCAAACAGGTGTCGAAGGTAGCGCCGCCCCATACTTCCAGCGACCAATAGCCGACGGCATCGAGCTTTTGTGCGATGGGCAGCATGTCTTCCGTGCGCATGCGCGTCGCCAACAACGACTGATGGCCGTCTCGCAGCGCGACATCGGTGATCAGGACCGGTTTGCCGGCGGCCGGTGTGATCGTAAACTCGCTGGGACGGGACGCAGTGCTTTTTGAGGTCTTGATCGTCGGAGCAGACGATCTGGTCTTTTTCTTCGGTTTCTTTGTCGGTAGTCGTCGTTTCGCCATGATGATTAGTGTATCTCTTTGGAAAGCAGAGTGGTTTGTTGGGGTTAGAGACCCTCGTAGGCGGCGATCGCGGCCGACAGCGCCAAAACCAGATCCTCCGGCTGCTCGAACTCGTGGTATGAGTACAACTCTGGGTGAGTGTCCAGATAGGAGGTGTCGAAACGACCTGCGATAAAGTCCGGTTCCTGCATGATCGCTTCCATGAACGGGATCGTGGTCTTTACTCCGCGCAGTACATACTCTTCGAGCGACCGCCTCATGCGGCTGACGGCTTCTTCCCAGGTGCGGCCTCGAACGGTCAACTTGGCCAGCAGCGCATCATAGTACGGTGGGATCGTGTAATCCTTGTAGACTGCGCCGTCGATGCGAACACCGATTCCGCCGGGAGAGAGATAAGCCGTGACAGTGCCCGTGCAAGGCAGGAAATTGTTTTTCGGGTCCTCTGCATTGATCCGGCATTGGATGGCGTGGCCTTGCAGGATGACGTCCTCTTGCTGGATGCTGAGTGGCAAACCGGCTGCGATCTTAATCTGATTTCGCACGATATCGATGGCCGTGATCTGCTCCGTCACCGTGTGTTCGACTTGGAGGCGTGGATTCATCTCAATGAAGTAGAATTTGCCTGCTTGATCGAGCAGAAACTCCACGGTTCCCGCGTTGTCGTAGTTCACCGCACGCGCAATGGCGATGGCGGCGTTGCCCATCTCTTCCCGTAACGTCGGCGTGAGAATCAAGGACGGAGCGATTTCAATCAACTTCTGGTGACGTCTCTGGATTGAACAATCGCGTTCATTTAAATGAATGATATTCCCGTGCCGATCTCCCAATATTTGGAACTCAATATGGTGCGGCCGCTCGATATATTTTTCGATGAAGACGCTGCCGTCTCCGAAGGAGGCGTGAGCCTCGCGCGCAGCGACTTCCATGTTTTCTCGGAGCTCATCATCTGATCGGACCACCCGAAGCCCGCGCCCGCCTCCGCCGGCGCTCGCCTTGATCATGACCGGGTAGCCTGCTTTTTTCGCGAAGGCTAGGGCTTCTTTGACGCTGGTGATGGCTCCATCCGTACCCGGCACGATCGGAACGCCTGCGGATTCGGCAAGCTCGCGCGCCTTGACCTTGCTGCCCATCAGGGTAATGGCACGGGTGGACGGACCGATGAACGTAATACCGGAAGCCTGGCAGAGCTCAGCGAACTCCGCATTTTCAGAAAGAAATCCATATCCGGGATGGACGGCATCGGCGCCGATCCGTTTGGCCAAATCTACGATCTGTTTGCTATCCAAAAACCCCTTCACCGGCCCAGGGCCCACCATGTAGGATTCGTCCGCTTTCTTCACGTAGATTCCGGTCGAATCCGCTTCGGAATAGATGGCAGCGGTGGCAATATTCAACTCGCGGCAGGCGCGGATGATCCGCATGGCGATCTCCCCGCGATTGGCGATTAGAATCTTCTTGAACATGTCTGAGCCAGGCAGCGTTCGTGCTGAAAGGAATGAATCTAAAAACGAACGCGTAAGCTAGCATAGGACCAGGAGGTCTGTCGAGGGAGAAGCGTCGGCTAGAAGTCAGAATCACACATCAAAACGAAGAGTTACATCTTGTCGGTTAATAATTTGGTCGCCGCTTTCTCCGGTGTTGTGTAGAATGCCGCCCATTCTTGTGGAGAAGGTGTCTTCTTCATTGAAAGCAGTGTTTGCTCGTGGGTAAATAGGCTCCTGCGGTAGGACATTGGTTCAAACGGTCATGGCGATGGGGATCCATCGATAGGAGATCTCATTCAATGACAACAATGGGTCGGTGGGTGAAGGGAAGATGGGTTCTTGTTCTCGCGATTCTTTGGCTTGTGGGGGTTCACTCTAGTCCGGCAAGGAGTGAAAACCCCGCTCCCTCAGTCCATTGGGGGAGTATGGCTTTTCCCGACCAATACTCGACGTTTACAGGAGGGCTGACTCTCAATCGATTCACGCCGATAGATGGTTTGGGAAATAAGTACGATTCCACTATAGGGAATACGCTTGGTTTCAATTTGATCACGTTCAGTTGGACGCAACATTGGAGTGGAAACTGGGAGGGGTGGAGCACCAATCTCACGGCCGGGTTCAGTCCCACCGCTGATGAACCCAGTCAATTCTTTCAGAACAAAGTCGTCCATCAACTGCGGCATCTTCCGCCGGTTCCCTCCGTCGATCCTCGAAAGGAGACCGATGCGATGATCGATGGGTCCGTCACACGGTGGTTCCCGTTGATCCGTCCCAAGGTGCTGTTTTTGGGCGGAGGATTTTCCGTTGGGACGATCTATCAGCAAGGGTTTCTGCGTGCCGGGGTTCGGCGGCTCCAGATCTTGCCGACGTTGTACCACAGTGACCAATGGGGCGATGTGAGTTTACGCGCATCGGTTTTAGGTCGGGTCAGTTATCAAACCAACGGGGCGGTGCTGCATGCCACCAGGTCAACTGCTGGTTTGGTGCAGCCGTCGATCGCTTTTGGCCAATATCGGACAACTGCCACTGGCGAAACGATTCCTACGTGGGAAATTGAATTTGCCCTCATGTGGGACTCCGGAATCTTTGTGAATACCACTGGGCAGAGTCAGAAACAGTTTGCGTGGTCATTGGCCGCGTCTGCGGGGCCGGTGCGGTTTGAGACCTGGAACGATAGTATGGGAAACATTGCGGAGCGCGACTTCGGCCCGACCTACGGCGTGAGTCTGACCCTCGACGTTCTGCGAGTCTGGAACGTCCTCCAATACCTCCGATCGAACCCCTCCTCTGGTTTGCCGACCACGTCGTAAGATTCCTTACGTGGTCTAACGGACTGGAAAAGAAATAATAATCCCTCCCATCACATCATGGAGTTTGTAGTCCCGCTTGGCGCTCAGAGGATGGCTGTTATGGCATAGGACACAAGCCATCGAGACGGCCCGATCTGCAAAAATTGCCTTGAAATAACGTCTATCACCCTCTGTAATGATTCCCGTATATGGTTTCCGGGGATTCTTTGCTACCGCTTCCAAGCCCGCTCGTTCAAACTGATCCACCGGCCCGTTTTTTGTGTAAATTGGACCTAAGCTGCTCAGGCGGATGTGGAGACCGAGGCCTAGCCCTTGAACCTCTTGACCTGCCATCTGGAGCATTTGAGCCGGAAGGGGCAACACTCCCCGTTCTTTCCAATCTTCTGCCGCCACGGCGACCTTGCGATCCTGTAGTTGTTCGACGACATGAGTGGAATAAATGCTTCGATCGGCCTGAATGACGGCATAAAGATATTCTGCCACCAGCTCCGGTGGAATGGCTTCCGTCTCTCCGGCATGCACAACGTCCGCCTGGACAGCGGCGAACATAATGGCGAAGAGGCCGCCAAGGATCCGTCCGGTTGTTTTCTCAATCATGGCAACCTCTCCTTTACCTCTCAGAGCGGAACCGGCTCACAAGAGCACGTCCTCAATATTTCCGAAGTCCGCTTACTTGGATGATTGTTTCGCATCCAGGACAAAGATCTCCCCGCGCATGACGTCGGTAAGCAATTTCCCATGGAGATTGCACCAGAAGTGAAATCGATCAAAGCTTGCTTCAGGAAGGCTGAAGCGGAGCATGACTCGGTCTCTCGGTTCAACCCGAACCCCGAAGGCGGTGAGTGTATAGACGATGGTCGCGTGGCCTGAGATCTCAAGGTCTTCCGCCTTCATGAGTAATGGCGAGACGAACTCATGCGCGACCTCATCCTCATTCCGGAGCAAGATGGCGAGGTCCATCCCGACTGGTAAAGAAAAAGCCGGATTCGTCATGGAATTCTCAAGTTGCTTGCCGTTGATCACCTGAAAGGCCTTGTCTTTCATCACTACGACGACATCAGGTTCATACAGCAACTCTTCGGCCGAACCTATTCCGCTCATCTCGATCCCAAATGCGAACAGGATGGCGAATGCGATCAATCGCGATCGTAACGGCACGTCTTGCCTCTTCTTCTTTCTCGACGGATGTATTCCCCGGAGAAGGTCACACCTCCGGCCTGTGTCACTAACTGATCGCGTACGAAAAATCACGTCGCCCATGTCGATCGGATGACCGGACGTCGGGCGACCTGAATCATCATCGTTTCAGCCGCCGCCGATACCACTCGTCTCTATGATCGCCAATTCCCCGCGCATGGTTTGTCCATGCTCCTTCCCATGGACATTGCACCAGAAGACATCATAGAGGCTTGTTCTGTCGCCATATTGATCCGGCTTGGCGACCGGGGCGGTAAACTCAAGCGTCACGGTTTGCCCTGGGTCGATGCGAAGCCCGGAGGCTCGGGCGGTCTTGACCACTGTCGCGTTGCCTGAGATGCGGAACGGGACATCTCGGAACAGCGTGGACATGAACTCGTGCGCCACGAGATCTCGGTTGAGAAGTTTAATGACTGCCGGCATCCCTGCCATGAGAGTAAACCCACGCGCAGTCCCTCCTTTTGTGATGTGAAAAGTTTTTTCGCTGATATCGATGACCACATCGACTTCGCTTGAGACGAAAGGCTCGGGAGGTGCGGCCTTTGCCCAGAAGTCACGGAGCTCTGGGATCGAAATTTGATTTGCGGCCGAGAACGCAGGAGGGTGCATCTCCCCAAGCTGATTCCTGTTGATCAGTAACGCGACACGAGGTTTGTTGGGCTCCGACCATTCTTGTCTCATCGCGGTTCTGGGTACGGTCATCATCTGCCCGTCCCCTTCGAGCTCGATCAGGGCATACTCGGTTCCTAAGAGGGTGTCGGTCAGTGTCCCAGCGAGATGACCGACAGCGTGACCATCCTTGGTGTATACGGGATAGTGCGGCCCCACTTTGAAGGACAGCACCCCATCATTGGGCATGTAGCCTTCCCATCCCTGAGGCAGTCCAAGGTTGACAGTTTCAGAAGCTGGGGGCACATCAAAGCGGATGAGGCTCGCGCTGCCGAGGTCCGTGACCTCGACCTTTACCGTGTCCCCCGGGATAAACGGGCAGTCCCCCATTCGAAAACCGGCGCCGGGCTTCGATTCCACTTTCGCCGCCTTGTTGCCGGTGCGAGTCGGGCAGATCAGGTGCGTTCCTTCCGTGACTGCGACGCGAACGACATCGCCGGACGCCTTCCTGATCCAGTAGGCGCCTCCTTCGATCTTGGCGATATAGCCGTTCAACATGTATTCACCCCCACTCACCGTCACTTGCGCCTTATCCTCAAACGACCCGGCAGTCGCTGTCGCAGCGAAAGCGAGCGCGGCAACGACTCCACCTATGATGCCGATGTAACGCATGGCGCAATCCTCCTTGCTATGGGTTATTTTGCTGAATCTGTTGGCACCATGTTTTCCGTCTGCTGTCGCATGTCTGATCTATCACGGCGTGAAACACCGTTGATTGATAGGAATGAAATGCCGAAGTCGAATCAAATAAATTGGCAATCAGATCACTGCGGTGTCGGGCCGAGGTGTAGAGGGAAACGGGAGAGCGCAAGAGGAGGGGAGGTGACATTGCATCCCCCTTGCGAAAGGGTCGATTGTCAACAGCCTACGCCTCTGTCGGCGATGATGCAAGAGGCCGTAGTGAGTCATCTACAATCTTACCGGGCGACAGATCGTTGTGCCATTTGGAAATCTTACCGCCACCCCTGCATGGAGCCGGGCCGAAAGCGGGCGAGGATGGCAGGTGGCGGCCTGGCACCGCGATCGAAGCCGGAGTCTCTCGGACTCATGTGGCCACGGTACCAGCGTGCCGGGTGGGCAGCGCGCACCGCGTCGGCGACCGACCGTGCGGAGGCCATCAGTGTCCTGGCCGGGCTGTGGGCGCAGACTGGTTAGCTCTGTGCCGCGCGACGGAAGGCGGCGCTCCACGTGTGGCTCCAGTGGGTCCGCCAGCGGCGGCCCCTGAGCCCGACGCGGGAACGCCAACTGCTTGCCATCAGTGCGCGGCAGATGGATCGGCGGCTGCACCCACGCAAGCACCGGTTGAAGCGACGGCTCTATGGGCCCACGCGGCCGGGCACGTTGCTCAAACATCTCGTCCCACTCAAGACCGATCACGGGGACGTCACGCGCCCCGGCGATCTAGAAATTGATCTGGTGTCCCATTCCGGCGCATCCGCCGCAGGGGAGTTCCTGCATACGGTCGACACCGTGGACATTCACACGGGCTGGGTCGAGCGGCCGGCGGTCAGGGGCCAAGGCCAACACGGCATCCTCCAGGCACTGACCACGATCGCCCAGCCGCTGCCGGTTGCCTTGCGCGGGCTCGACTCGGACAATGGCAGCGAGTTCATCAACAGGCATCTGGTGGCGTTCTGCGCGCGACGGGCCATTCAGTTCACACGCTCCCGGCCCTATAAGAAAGATGACACCGCCCATGTCGAGCAGAAGCATTGGACGCATGTGCGCAAACGCATCGGCTGGGATCGCTACGAGACCCTGGAAGCTCAGCAGACAAGGCAACGGTAGGGGGGAATTCAGGTCCAACACTCCGTCCCGGGAAGCATTTCAAATGACGCCACGAGGAGGCCTTGGGTAAGAAATTCAGAGGGCTTGATAGGGAGGCGCATCGGCGTTTCAGAAGATAGGGATATACCGTCCAATTAGTGTTGTCAGATCGTGTGAATTGTCATTCATGTGGCTCGCGAGGTGGCTTCTAGCCGCGCCTCTTCTTTCTTCTTAGCCAGGAACAACTGCCGGATGTGCCAGATATAGACCACCGACAGGAGCGCGAAGTTGGTGATGAGAATGCCCGGCGTCATCCACTGCCAGCCGTCGAATTTCCAGTCAGAGAGGGGCCACAGCACCGGAGTCGGAAAAAAAGCGTACGAATGCAACGGCACGTCGGCCAAGACATGGAGTCCCCACGCTCCCAGTTCCCAAACTGGTCGTTTCAGGACAAGCCATACCAGGAAAAAGACGACGAGAAATATGATGAAGCTATGAGTGTAATGATAGAGGTGATGCACATATTGAGGAATTGCCGATTCCGGGGGAGTGCCTCGACTGAAATCAGGCCTCGGTGACAAGCCGAATGTGGCAGCCACGTACAAGATCCCGAATGAAAAGAGATCAGGCGCCATCCCGATGGCGAATGCCAGCCAGAAACTTGATCGGTTTTTTCGACCGAACGCAATTGAACCCCAGAGGCCGTGCGATACGAAATCCATGAGATCCTTTGGCGGGTGTCCAAAGACGATAGTTTATCACGGGTGCATGGCAGCCCCACGCCGTCTTCCAACGAAGGCGCCGACCCGTGCGGAAATGATTGATGGCACGGCGAGTGGGGAGAAAGCAATCACGCCAAGTGGCAAGAGATTGCCTGGCCCTTGGGTCAGCAGCAGCCAGAAGAATTGACCGCAAATAGGAAGGGCACCCCATCGCCACGCCTCGTGCGGCTCAAGAAAACCAAGTACGGCAGAAGCGAAACAGATCACCGGCATACCAATCTGATAGTACAATGTGGAATCAAAGGCCGCTCTCCTGCCCGAAACCATCGAGATGGCGACCCATATCACAATTCCAATCGTTAGAGCCGCTCCATAACAGCCACTGGGTATGTTTCATGTGAAACCCGTTTGCCATGTGAGGTTGCCACTGAAGTCGTATTTTTGAGCGTACTCTTCTCCAATGGAATTGCGAACGGTTACGACAATTTTGGATACGGTGTTGCCGCGAGAAGAAAATGGCCGTCCTTTCCAAACTACGACTGCTCCTCATTTGTCTATAGACACTTTTACCCCCAACCACACCACTTCCGTTGGATTGTCCCCCCTCTAAGAGAAGTCAGAACGTTCCGATCCGTTGATACAATCGGCGCGCTGACCATTGTGTAGCGATTGTACCCAAAGGCCGTGAAACAGAACGCTCGAAAGAATGTGAAATCTGGTCAGTTGCTCGATGATTCACAGCCTTGGAACATGGCACCCATTTCCTTAGATCGCTGAATCGGCACACGCTAGATCCCATGAACAATTCGGGACCGCAATGGCCGCATAGTTCCGCTGCTTTTGTGACTGGAGTGCCGACTGACAGCGGCCTGACCTGTCTCCTCATTATCGCTAGATTCCATGACCTGCCAGCCGATAGTTCACAGTTGCGGCATCAGTTTGCCCAGTCCGGGCATGTCCTCTCCGATGCCGACCTTCTTCGCGCCGCTAAACATCTTGGCTTGAAAGCCGGTCTGCTCAAGACCGCGAGAAGCAAACTCCAAGGGACACCGTTGCCGGCCATGGCAAAACAGACTGACGGCCGATATGTCGTGCTGGCGAAAGTCGAAGAAGAGAAAGTACTGGTTCAGGATCCGGTCGAAGCACGTTCGCTTGTCTTCTCTCGTGAACAATTCGAAGCGACATGGACCGGGGAACTGCTGCTCTTTACTAAACGCACTCCTGTCCGTCTGCAAGATCTCACATTTGACTTCACTTGGTTTATCCCGGCGATTGTCAAATATCGCAAGTTGTTCGGTGAAGTGCTGATGGCGTCGTTCTTTCTCCAGCTCTTTGCTTTGCTGACGCCGCTCTTTACACAAGTCGTCATCGACAAAGTACTCGTACACAAGGGGTTCACGACGCTCCATGTGCTGGCGATCGGCATGATTGCGCTGGCCGTCTTCGAAGCGATTGTAGGGGGGCTCAGGACCTACCTGTTTTCGCATACGACGAATCGAATCGACGTCGGTCTTGGCGTTCAACTCTTTCGGCATATCCTGGCGCTTCCACTGTCCTATTTTGAAGCCAGACGCATCGGCGATACGGTCGCCCGCGTGCGTGAGTTGGAACAGATCCGCCAATTCTTGACCAGCCATTCGATAACGGTGGTGCTGGACGTCGTGTTCACCGCCGTCTTCCTGGCGGTCATGTGGGCATACAGTTCCACACTCACACTCGTCGTCATGGCTTCGCTTCCGGTCTATGCATTGCTGTCGATCGCCGTTACTCCGGCAATCCGAGCGCGTTTGCATGAAAAGTTCAACCGAGGCGCCGAAAACCAGGCTTTCTTAGTCGAAGCGGTCAACGGGATCCAAACCGTCAAGGCCATGGCGGTCGAACCTCCGTTGGTGCGGAGATGGGAAGAACAGCTGGCCGGCTATGTGCGGGCGAGTTTCCGCGCGACGAGCGTGATGATGATGGCCGGTCAATCCGCGACCTGTGTCCAAAAGGTGACCACCGTCGCGGTACTGTGGCTAGGTGCCTATCGGGTAATCGATGGAGATCTGAGTATCGGGCAGTTGATCGCATTCAACATGTTGTCCGCACAGGTGACAGGGCCACTCTTAAGACTGGTGAATCTCTGGCAGGAATTTCAGCAAGTGGGCATCTCGATGCAACGGTTGGGCGATGTACTCAACGCTCAGCCTGAACCATCGCATAACCCCAATCGAACGACGTTGCCTCGAGTCATGGGGGAGGTACGATTCGAAGAGGTCACGTTTCGGTACCGGCCGGATGGTCCGGAAGTCACTAGGAAGATGTCATTATCCGTTGAGCCTGGACAGGTGATCGGCATCGTTGGGCGTTCAGGATCCGGGAAAAGCACCATTGCTAAATTGTTGCAGCGTCTCTATGTGCCGGAGAGAGGGCGCATTTTGGTGGATGGAGTGGATTTGGCGCAGGTCGACCCCTCGTGGTTGCGCAGGCAAGTGGGAGTTGTGCTCCAGGAAAATTTCCTATTCAACGGTTCGGTCCGAAGCAATATCGCGCTGACCGATCCCGGGTTGGCGATGGAGCAGGTGATCCAGGCAGCGAAAATGTCGGGGGCCCACGAGTTCATCCTAGAGTTGGCGGAGGGCTACGACACGATGATCGGCGAACATGGATGTACGCTTTCAGGCGGACAGCGTCAGCGGATCGCCATTGCGCGGGCCTTGGTCGCAAATCCGCGCATTCTGATATTCGATGAGGCGACCAGCGCGTTGGACTACGAATCAGAAGCGGTGATTCAACAGAACATGGCGCAAATCTGTAAGGGGCGTACGGTCTTTATCATTGCGCATCGGCTGAGTACGGTTCGGCCGGCTCACCGCATCTATGTCGTCGACAAAGGAGAGATCGTCGAGGAGGGCTCGCATGAGGAACTCCTTCATCGTGACGGCTTCTATGCGCGACTCCAGGTGCATCAGATAGGCAAGCAATAGAGAGTTCTCAGATGGCCATTGGGGCGTTCGGCAAACATTGGATGGTGTGGAAGGCGGCGTGGCAGGCCGACAAGGGGGCAGGAACCATTTGCGCAAAGCGCCCAAAGCGCCCTACGGGTCGTTCCGACAAATGGTTCCTGACCCCTTCTCCGTCTGTTTCAGACAAACAGGCCACGGAATTTCTACCGGCAGTATTGGAAATCGAACAGATTCCTCCATCCCCAATCGGCCGAGCGCTCCTCTGGACGATCTTGGCCGTCTTCACTGTGGCAGGGTTGTGGGCCACATTGGGCTGGATTGATATTGTGGCTACGGCGCAAGGCAAAATCATTCCCAGCGGTCATTCGAAGATCATTCAGCCGTACGAAGCAGCGGTCATTGCATCGATTCAGGTGCAGGATGGACAGGTCGTGAAGCAGGGTGATGTGCTGATCGAACTCGATTCGACTCTCAACCGTGCCGACTATGATCGGGTGTTCAATGAATATCGAGCGACGAAAGTGGACGTGGCGAGGTTGAGGGCTCTCATTAAGGGACTGGCCGCTTTCGAGATACCTGCCGGCGTAGATGGGGCCTATGCCGTGCTGCAACAGCAGTTGCTGCGCGACCAGCTGGCCGAGTATCGGGCCAAGATTGCGGCAGTACAGCATCTTGTCGATCAACGTCAAGCTGCACTCGAACAAACCAAAGAGAACATTCTCCGCTTGGAAGCCACGGTGCCGATGGAGGCGGAACGCGCCGAAGCCTATAAAAGACTGCTCGAACACGAAGCGGTCACCAAGATGGATTTCCTGCAGGCGGAAGGGCAGTTGATCGATAAGACACAAGAGTTGGCTGGACAAAAGAAAAAGTTCCAACAGGATCGGGCGGCGCTTGCGGAAGCCGACAAGCACTACCGGGCCATGATGTTGGAGTTTCAGCAGACAAAGCAGGCGGAATTGTCGGTTCTGGAAATCAAAGCTGCCTCTCTTTCTCAAGAAGTCACGAAGGCTGGGCAAAGGGCCGGTTTGCAGCGGCTGCTCTCGCCGATTGACGGCGTCGTGCAGCAGTTAGCGGTGCATACAGTCGGTGGTGTCGTCACTCCAGCGCAGCAGCTGCTCCTTGTCGTGCCTCAGGACCATCCGGTCGAAGTGGAGGCGCAAGTCGAAAATAAAGATGTGGGGTTTGTGTATGAAGGACAGCCGGTTGAGATCAAAGTTGAAACATTCCAGTTCACGTTGTACGGTACGATTCCTGGTCATGTGCTGACGGTTTCTGACGATGCGGTTCCGCTCGAAAAGATCGGGCTCGTCTATCCAACCAGAGTCGGTATGAGTCGGTCGACGATTCAAATCGATGGCAAGCCGGTGAATCTTTCGCCTGGGATGGCGGTTACTGTTGAGATCAAGACCGGTCAGCGCCGCATCATCGAATATCTACTGAGCCCGTTGCTCAAATCCATACAAGAAAGTCTGAGGGAGCGGTAACGAATGGCCCCATTGTCGGCGCTGTTTGGGGTCTGTCTGCTTGTCTTCCCTGTGCTCGAACCGGGCCTGGTACAGGCCGGCATTGCAACCGGAGAGTCCGGTAGCCCAGCTCGGCCACATACGTTTCAGCCGCTCAATCTTACCTTGAAAGGGGCGTTGACGGCGGCGCTCAACAATAATCCGGATGTGCTTCTGTACAAAGAGCGGATTCGGGAAGCCCAAGGACAAGTGCAGACGCAACTGGGCGCGATGCTCCCCAACATTTCGGCTGATGTCAGGCAAACCAGGCGAACGCAATTTCTTGGAACGATCGGTCTGTCTCCGGTGCGCACTGATCCATTCAGCATTTTTGATACGAGGGTCAGCGCCACGCAAAACCTGTTCAGCCTCAGTTTGATTCAGCGCTGGCGGGCTTCGCGTGAATCTCTGCGTGTGATGGAACAGGAATCGGAAGCGAAACGGTTCGACATGATGGCCGGCGTGGCCCTGGTCTACATGGAAGGATTGAAGGCCATGGCCATGGTCAACATGCATGAGGCGAATCAGCAGGTCATGATTGAATTACTCGAGACTGTCAGGCAGCGACAACGTGGGGGAGTCGCCACGGGTCTCGATGTCGCCCGACTGGAAGCGCAATTAGCGGCTGAGCGGCAACAGGAGTCATCGGCGCGGTATGACCTTGAACATGCCAAACTGGGTCTCATCAATCTCCTTGCGTTGCCTACGGAGATACCTCTTGCCTTAACGGATGAATGGCTGACGGATGTGCGGAGTGTACCGACGCCGCAAGGAGCGATGGAAGAAGCATTGAGCCAACGGCCTGAAATTCAAGCCCAGTACACCCGTGTGAAAGCCTCCGAATTGGCCTACTCTTCTATTACAGGGGAACGATTACCGTCGCTGGTGGCCCAGGGAGATTATGGACTTGTCGGCAATCGTTGGAATAACACCCTCGATACCTACAATATGACGCTGATCCTCCAGATCCCGATTTTCGATGGAGGTCAGCGCGAAGGCCGCATCGCCCAAGCTCGAAGCCAGTGGCAGCAAGAATCGTTACGCATGAGGTCGGTGCTCAACCAAGTCAACATGGAAGTACACGATGCCCTTGCTTCACTCACCGCGGCGCAAGAGCAAGTGAGTATCGCTCAGGCCGGTTTCCAGATGGCGACCAAGGAACTGAATCTAGCACGAGAACGCTACGGTGTCCTGACCTCCACCAGTCACTTTGAACTCACCAATGGGCTCTCCTCAGTAGCCCGTGCCAGAGAAAATCTCGTCACCGCATTCTTTCAGCTCAACGTCGCCAGGGTTGATCTGGCCCGTTCGACGGGAAGTTTACACGCACTGAACTGAAAACTATTTGGGAGCCAGTACAACAATCAAGCTACCGGCGGCTGTTCTGCTGCTGGTTCCATGAGCCGTGATCTACTCTGATCTCCTCTTAGTTAGCCGGCGGTTTTCCGCATGGTTCCCCCCAGTTTGACGAGATCTGTATGGTTGACTTCCCAGCCGATCGAGTCAAAGGGTATAGAGGCTGCATTACCTTGACTTGTGCTATTGCTTCACTCACACTCGCACCATGTATGAACGTTCGGAAAGCGATCTTTTGCGCATGTTAGGCGATCGGACAGGGATTGCTGCCGACTACTACGACATCGCCGGAACGCACCATGTGACGACGGACGAAACGAGACGGGCAATCCTGGCTGCCATGAATCTGCGTGTCACGAATCGCGAGGAACTCATCGCGGAGCTGGAGACGTGGGATCATCGTTGGTGGCTACGAGGCTGCGAACCTGTCCATGTGCTTCGGTTGGGGCGAGATGCAGGTACCTGGTCGTGGTATGGGCCATGTGAGAGCTCGGGGGACTCGGTTCTCCAGATCCATACGTCTTTCTATGCGGAGAACGGAGACACGCAATGTGAACGAACGGAAGGGCCTGGTCTCAGGGTCGAAGAGACCCGCATGATTGAAGGACGCAGATTTATTCGCGTCGCTGTGCCGTTTCCACAGGACCTGCCGCTTGGCTATTACTCGATCAACGCCCACGTAAAGGGAGACGGCACCAGTACGGAATCCATGTTCCGACTCATCGTCGCGCCGGAGCGCTGTTACATTCCTGATGAACTTCAGCAGGGTGTTCGATGGTGGGGCGTGGCTTTGCAGCTCTATTCACTGCGGAGCCATCGCAATTGGGGCGTCGGCGATTTTCGAGATCTCGGCGCCGTCATCGAATGGGCCGGAAAACGTCTGGGAGCTGCGGTGATTGGGTTGAACCCGCTCCATGCCCTCAAGAATGCCAAACCGTATCATATTAGTCCCTATTCACCCACCAGCCGCCTGTTTTTGAACGACTTGTATATTGATGTCACCCAGGTTTCCGAGTGCTGGACGAACCCGGATGTCCAAAATAGGCTTGCCGACCCCTCATTTCGTACAAGGATCGAAGCGGCTCGACGATGCGAGTTCGTGGATTACGACACGGTGAGATCGACGAAGCGCGAGGTGCTTGAGCTCTGCTATCGGACATTTTTGCAGGACAACTTCGAAGGTGTCGAACCGGAGTTGAATCCAAAGACTGAACGCGGGAGAACGTTCCATCGCTTCATAGAGCGGGAAGGGGCATCCCTGGCGCGCTATGCGTTGTTTCACGCTCTGGAGGAAGAACTGCAGTCCTCCTCCTCGACTTCGACGATCTGGGAGGATTGGCCGGAACCGTATCGCACTCGGAGGTCGGAGGCCCTGAAAGAGTTTCAGCGTCGACGGATGCCGCGAATACGATTCTTTCAATATCTGCAATGGCTGGCGACGGAACAGCTGCTGGAGGCGGTGAAGAAGACCCAGGAGGTCGGTATGTCGATCGGCTTGTACCATGACTTCGCTCTAGGAAGCGAGCGCTATGGCGCCGATGGGTGGCTGAATCAGGATGTGTTGGCGTTCAAGGCCGATTGCGGTGCGCCTCCCGATGCGTTTGCCCCTGAAGGACAGAATTGGGGAATTTCTCCGCTCGACCCATTGCGTCTGCGCACGAGCGGATACCGGTACTTTATTGAATTACTCCGCAATAATCTCCGCTATGGAGGAGCGATACGGATCGATCATGTCATGGCGCTCTTTCGACTGTTTTGGATTCCTCGTGGTCTCCCACCTGCGATGGGGACGTATGTGCATTACCGCGATGACGAACTCCTGGCGATTTTGGCGCTGGAAAGTGTGCGGGCGAAGGCCGTCGTGATCGGTGAAGATCTGGGAACCGTTCCCGATTGGGTGCGCGATCGACTCGAGACCACCGGAGTTTTCTCATACCGAGTCTTCTATTTTGAGCGTGAACATTGGGGAGGTTGGAAGCCTCCGGCTCACTATCCCGCCCAGTCCCTTGCCGTCGTGACAACCCACGATCTTCCGACGCTGAGCGGATATTGGGAAGGCGTGGATATTGAAACGCGATCCGCGCTGGGCCTTTTTCCTTCGGAGGAGGCTCGAAATGCGATGTGGGTGGAGCGGCATCGAGAAAAAGCTGGAATCCTCGCTGCATTGAAGTCGGAAGGACTCCTGCCGGCAGGGGTACCGGATGATCCGTCTCAAGTGCCGACGATGACGACCGAGTTGATGGAAGGCATCCATCAGTATTTGGCCCGTACTCCCGCGTCGATCGTCTTGACCAATATCGAAGACGTCATCGGCACGCGATATCAAACCAATCTACCAGGGACGGTGGACCAGCATCCGAATTGGTGCCGGAAGCTGGATCTGCCCGTGGAGGACTTGGTCCAAGATTCCCGATTTGAACGACTCGCGACTCTGTTGCGTTTGTCCCGCCCTCTTGTGTAAGTATTTCCGTGAAGGAACACACTCATTATCGATGTGCTCGATTCGGATGTTGTGATCGTCGGTCAGGCGGAGCGAGTCGATGACTGCCATGACGCATCGTGATCGCTTCGTGCTCGCCGTTGCGGCAGCTTGCTTTCTCATCATCTTGATCATTGAAGAATTCGCTCCGGTCAACGTCGTCGGCGCGTATGGGTACGTATTGCCCATCTTGTTGGTCACCACTCTTCGGAATCGAACCATCATGTTGGTGACGGTGTTGGCCTGTGTCGTTGCGACCTATTCGGGGCTCCTCCAACCGACGAAGCCGGGCCGATTTCAAGCCGCGATCATCAATCGGAGCGTCGTCGTCGGCGTTTTGCTGTTGGTGGCGTACCTGGGTGTGAGCTGGGAAGAGCGGAAGGCGCGCGAGGAGGCGGCGAGGGCGGCGCTGGCCCGAGAAACCGAGAGTCTGCTTAAGGCCAACACGCAGCTGGTCCAGGCGAAAGACCAACTGAACCGGTCAGAACGGTTGGCTGCGGTGGGGCAGCTCGTGGCGTCCGTGGCGCATGAGGTAGGCACGCCGCTTCACTCGATCGCGTGGCATGTCCAGGCTTTGGCCGAGGAGCCTGGTGCGACGCCGGAGATGAGAAAGCGGGTGACCATCATCGATGACCAGCTTACACGAGTGGTTCGAATCATTCAGGATTTACTGTCTTCTACCAGGCCGCGCCAGCCCGAACCGCAATGGCTTCCTGTCGAGGAAGTGGTCACCCCGTCGGCAATCCTGATGGAACCGGCTTTCCATGAGAAAGGGATCGCGCTGACGGTCGAGATTTCCAAGGCTCTCCCCCTGGTTTGGGCGGATAAGGAAAAAATCCATCAAGTCTTGGTGAATGTCCTAGCCAATGCGCTTGCGGCAACACCAGGACAGGGGAAGGTTATCGTCATGGCAGGATGTCGTGAGGCATCGTCAGCCGAACTGGAACGCGGTCGACTGGTCGCAGACGGTATGTCGCCGTTCGTGATTACGATCGAGGTGCAGGACACGGGATGCGGCATTCCGGAGGAAGACGTAGAAAAAGCCTTTGAACCATTTTTTACGACGAAGGCGGTTGGCAAGGGAACCGGCTTGGGGCTATTCTTGAGCCGTGAATCGGTGGTAGCTCATGGCGGAATCCTGGTGATGACGAGCGAGATCGGGCGTGGCACGACCGTGACGATGACGTTGCCAGCGATGCGAAGTGAATCCATTGATACGAGGGAGGAGGCGTAATGCAACCAGCGACGATTCTCGTGGCCGACGACGATGTGGTTGCACGCGAGCTGTTGGCAGAGGCTCTCAGGAAGGAAGGGTATCATGTCGAGGCCTTTGCCGGCGGAGAAGAGGTGATCGCGCGAGGACGCCAGGGGAGAGTTGATTTGGTGTTAACGGATATCCGCATGGGTGCGGTGGATGGGCTGACGGTTTTGCGGGAGTTCAAACGAGTGAGTCCGAATACGGCCGTCGTGGTGCTCACCGCCTTCGGCTCTCTGGAAGGCGCGATCGAAGCGATTAAGCAGGGCGCCTACGATTACTTGGCAAAGCCGTTCAAGAAAGAGGATATCAAGCTGGTGGTCAAGCGAGGCTTGGATCATTGCCGATTGCTCCAAGAGAATGCGCGGTTCCGAGAAGAATTGAAGAGCAAGGACGAGTGGTCTCCATTGGTCGGAAGCAGCACGGCGATGTTGGAGGTATATAAGCTGGTTGCGCGCGTGGCGGAAAGCAAAAGCACGGTCCTGCTTCAAGGAGAAAGCGGGACCGGCAAAGAGCTCATAGCACGGGCCATTCATACGAACGGCCCACGCCGGGATAAGCCGTTCATCCCGGTCAATTGCGGAGCGTTGCCCGATACCCTGCTGGAATCGGAAATGTTCGGATATGAGAAAGGCGCCTTCACCGGCGCAGCAGGGACCAAGGTCGGGCTCTTTGAATCAGCCAACGGAGGGACACTGTTTCTAGACGAGATCGGTGAGCTTGGACAGGCATTACAAGTTAAGTTGTTGCGAGTCATGCAGGATCAGGAAGTCCGTCGGGTCGGAAGCACAACATCTACGAAAGTCGATGTCCGGATCATTGCCGCGACCAACAGAGACCTTGAACAGCTGGTGAAGGAAGGAAAGTTTCGGGACGATCTCTTCTACCGGCTGAAAGTCGTTCCGATCACATTGCCGTCATTGGTCGATCGGCGGGAAGACATTCCGATGCTCGTGCATCACTTCTTACAAAAGTGCGCGGCAGGCACAGACCATGCGGTACGGGGAGTTTTGCCGGAAACTATGGCACTGTTGATTCAATATCGATGGCCAGGCAACGTTCGAGAGCTTGAAAACGCGATTGAGCGTGCTGTGTCGTTGAGCCACGGGCCGTTGCTGACGCCTGAGGATTTACCTGAAGTAATTCGCCAGAGCGGTATGGCTGAAGCCGATGCACGACTGTCGCAAGTCGATCAGCTTGACGAGGTGTGCCTGACCTTAGAAGAAGTGGAAAAACGTCATTTAACCCGCGTACTCAAAGAAACGAAGGGAAATAAAGTGAAGGCGGCAAAAATCCTTGGCATCGATAGACGAACGCTCTACCGTATGGCAGAGCGTTTCGGCTTGGACCTAGGAGAAGAGGCTGAAGGAGCTGAAAAAGAACCTGTCTAAGGCTTCAACCCGTAGGTCGATCCGTAAAAGGTCTCTGTTGTGTAGGTATTCTGTACGATTTTCAATTCATTCTTGATTAAGCGCAATTTGTTTTCCGCACTTTGAGGAACTTGAGGTGCGGTGGGACCCCACCCTTGGAACATCGTTTGCTTACCTTCCGAAGAAATTTGCAGACGGAGATGGGAGCTCTGGTCAGTTTCTGGCGTCACGGATGCTTCAGCACGGCTCTTGACCACACCGAACCGTCCTCTCACGAGCCAATCCCAAATACTGGGCTGCTCATCCCTGTAACCTGCCTGCAACTGAGATCCGTCTTTCCAGTCCACGTCGTAGTCATCATCAGCCATGACTTTCGTCACTGCCGCTTTCACCCGGTCTGCCGGAGCAGGCAGAGTCACGTCGACCACATTAGGCTCGATAGAACGCTCAACGCTGGTACATCCAAAGGCAAACACGGTGAGGGCGACGATGGCGAGACAGTCCTTTCGGATCATTTTGTTCTGGCCTCCTTCAGCCGGTATACGAGGTGAGTATCGGTCTGCGTCACTCCTTCTATACGATGAATGCGACTCAACACTAGTTGGGTCAAGGCATCTTGGTCTGCTATATCAGCGATGGCGATGATGTCCGGCTTGCCCCAACAGGGATCGATCGTTTTTATTTCCTTAATTTCTTCCAGCGCTTTGACTACGGAAGCTGTCTGCCCAGGCAGCACATTGATCAGCACGTATGCCCGGTCTGACATACCTTGATCCCCCGGAGCTGGACCATGAATCGTATAGGGAATTGCCCCGGAAGTGGGCTGCTTTATAGCAAAGTCATTTTGCGCTGTCAACTCCGGCTTAGTCTTCATGGACTTTGATGACGGCGTGATGGAAGGAATCCTTTTTAAATTTGGTTTTGCCATGGTCTCACTTTGGCGCAACAAGCACGACGATCCGGCAGTGCTCGCTGACGCTTGTTAAGGTTGACTCTAGCCGCTTCGGACTTCCGATGCGACCTTCCGGATCATATATGAAGCAAAACAAGGTAGAACAACGCCCTTGGGCCCTGTAGTAGGCTGAGTCCGCTGTGACCTGATCGGCGAGTTCCTTCGTCGTCAAGCCAGGTCTGGTCTTCTTTGCTACCACGGCGATCTGATCCCTATTCACAAGGAGCGTCGTTCGTGGTGCACCTTCCGCATAGGGTGGCGTCCATTCATCGGTCGCCACCTCCTCAAACTCCACCTTCAACAACGCGCACAACAGATCCTGTAAGTCATGATCGTCTTCGACCTCGAGCGTCGGACGATAGTCTCTTCGAAGCCGGAGCTGACGAGCTACGGCATGGAAGCGGTAACAGACTTTTTTGATGAGTTTGAGCGGGTCCTGGTCAAGCGTGAAATCGAGTGAGGATTCTATCAATTGCCTGTGGCTCGGACTGATCGACGACATGTCTAATGACGAGTCTTGCGGAGCCGGTGTAACAGAATGAGCCGTCTCAGGCTGTGTCGGTTGAGTAATCAAGAAGGGTGCAGGGGCATTGGTGTGATGTTGAACCGGGATTGAAGGAGATGCTGGAGCCACTGCCGGTGGTGATGAAGCATGATTCGATCTGTCGAGCGTTGATGACATCGGCTGGGTGAAAGGAGTTGGCCCTGATGAGAGAGGGGGATTTGTGATTGAGGCGAGGTTAGGGGGAATAGGTGGCGCGGATGTCACAGATGTAACCGTCGAAATAGGCGCCGAACCTGCTGTAGGAGTCGGAGGCAGTGTTGGTGCTGGGATCGAGACGGGGGTTGGGGTCGGTATTGGCGTCGAATTCTCAGGTATTGGTGTGACTGGTTGTGGTTGTGTTGGAGGTGTGGGTGGGACAGGAGAAATCGACGGCCCCATATTCGTTGTCATGGCCACGGCGAGCGTCATTGGCGTAGCCGCTTGTGCTGTCACGGTGGTCGGCGTCGCAGGCGAGACAAGCACAAGATGCGCGGTGTTGTTTACGTTTGCTTCATGTGGCGGATCGGGCTTTGGTGGCGGCTTGAGTCCTTGAAGTTCAAGTTTCCGGTCCTCTAGAGTTTGAATAAGATCTTTAACGACAGTACGGGTTTGTGCGACCTCAGCCTTGTCCGACGTGCGGATCTTGAAGTTCCGATATGTTTGAAATTCATGAGAACGCTCACCGAACGTCTGCCGCAGGCATTCACGAAACTGCAGCTCGGCTTTGCTTTGCGCCGCATCACGGTAAGGGAATCCCTCTTGACTGATGTCATTGATTGTCGCCAGAACTTCCTGAAACTTGGTGATTCCGTGCGTAATCTCTTCGATGAGAGCGGTTTTTGACCGGGACCGTTGATGTTCTGCTGCGCGTGCTCGTGCCATGGCTGTGTGAAAAAGTCTAGCCGAGGGTCGGATGCCTGGCAAGAAAACAACAGGTTTTGACGGGGTGGACTCAATCCGGCAGGCCGCTGACACACGCAAGCTCTACATCAATGCGATAGAATCTTGGAGGACGTGACCCGTGCGAAGAAACTACCGGTGAAGTTGGTTGCAGTCATATAGCTATAAGAGAGTGAGGCAAGATACCAGTACCATCCAATTTGCATGGCCCGGCCGCCACGTGGCGGCCGGGCCATGCGCTCCCTCCCTCGGTTCATCCGGTGATTCGAGGAGCTATATGGCCAATTTTACTGCCATTCGGTCGCAAGATCCTGCGCAGCGACGGCACAACTCGGCGCACTGTTTCACCAACTGATTGTCCCCTGCCACCTGCTCGCAGCTCTTCGCGCAGAGCCGACAGATCTCGGAACAGAGGCCGCACGTGCGATCGTGAAATGAAGACCCACGACCCATATAATCGGCAGTTGTCGTGCAGATCTGCGCACAGTCCATCAATAAGCGGATATGGTCTGGGGCTGCATGACGCCCCCCGAGCCCTACGCAATGCCCGATCATTTGGATGCAGAGCGCATGACACTCTTGGCAGAGCTGTATACAGCCCCGCATCTCTTCGCTCATGTGATGTCCGGCCATAAACGTGGCTTCTGCTGAAGTTTGAAGAAGTGAAGACTGCGCCCGCGCATTGAGCTCGTGTACTAGAGCGGGGGCCGTCTCATGTGTCGCGGCATCCACTCCTCGCAGTATCATCAACGAAGCCCCTGTCGCAAGCAAAGATGTACCGATGGTTACAAATGTTCTTCGGCTCATGTCCGGCATAAGTCCTCCTTTTGAGGCCCAGAGTCCGTCACGATGCGCGGACCTGGATAAGTAGGAGCATTAGAGAAATGGTTGCTGCTCTAGAGCAAAGAGCGAAACAGGAGAGGTATCAAATCCTGAGGACCGTTGTATGGATCGAGAGGTGGATAGAGGTATCGGTAATATGTGGTGGTGTGGTAGTTCGAATAAGCAGAACAGATGTATCGGGAAGCAGGGGAATAGGCAACGCACATTCAAGATGGAATGTGCTAACGGTAGCGTTAGCAGAAAACTGTGAATGCGGGCCTATTTCGAGAAACGCATCGCATGCCCCGCGTACAGGCTCTTCTGTCCCTGAGGGGCAGTCCATACCAGCCGATTGTTGCAACGGCAACACGCAGGCGTAGGCATTGTAAGGTGAGGATGACGAGCAGAAATGCCAAAAAGACAGAAACCCGTGTCGTGCGGTAGGTGCTACGCCTTGCTTTCTACAGTGTCAATTCTGGTTCCGCATATGTGACTTCGTCCCGCCCGGAACTATTTCAAAGTCCGACCGAGACTGAACCTGGAATTGAACTGAGCAACAGGGTTGACAGGGAGGTACAAACCATTGAAACTACAGGTACGCCCCCGTAGCTCAGTTGGATAGAGCAGCGGTTTCCTAAACCGCGGGTCGTACGTTCAATTCGTATCGGGGGCACCAAACCAATCTTTAGCTGACCTGCGTTATTCATCATCTTTTCGTGACCATCGTGTGCGGATAAACACCGTCATTGTTCGGTCACGCTCATTCATCTAGCCGCATGCCAGTACGAGAGCAGAAGGCATGACGGGTACAGTATGACAATTGCCGAATCGCCATTGGCCGGTATGTTGCCGGTTTACATCCCGGTTTACATTGACTCGTACACCACCAGGAACATTTAGCGGCTGATAAGATGCTGCGTCAATCGGGAGTTGGTGAAAGAGATCTGCAGCTGGTGGTACCGTAAGTATGCACGAAAGATACGAAGCTTAAGTATTGAAGAATGCACGTGGAGCCAAGTAGGTGTCTGCATCTGGAGGTCCTATGCGGTATGTGTTGCAGCTGATCGTCGTGGCCGTGACCTGGGGAAACATGGAGGTAGTCCAAGCGCTTGATGCGGGAAGCCGAGAATCCTTAAGAGGGATCTCTGGAGTAGGCGTGGTCGTAGAGGACATCAGTCCCGATGCCTCAGCTGATGGTCTCTCGCAAGATGCGGTTCGAGCGGCGGCAGAGCTGATCCTCCGCTCAAAGGGCATTAGAGTTCTCACGAACATAGAAAGAACGCGGTTGGGATCACCGCCGTATCTCTATATCAATGTCAATACGTTGAAGGAGGAGCTCGGGTTGTACGCCTATGCTGTCAATGTGGATTTCAAGCAAGTCGTTGGATTGTTGTCGATCAAAAGAGCACAAGCCTGGGGGGCTACCTGGTCAGCGAGTGTTGTTGGGGCGGTGAGTGAGGCGAATGTGCGCCAAATTATTGCCGATGCTGTCGAGCCTCTTGTCAAAGATTTTACGAACGACTTTTTGTTGGTCAATACGCGATGAAGGGGCGCCGTGAGGCATTAACCGACGAACTGCGTAGGGTTCACACTGACGGCGGGTCGGGCTTTCCTTTCGGCGAAGAGCAGGTCGCTTTCACTGTTGTTTCTTTTGATTCTTGTGCTTTTCATGCCTTAGCCTTCTCCTAATCCGCAGCATCCTCCGGCAAAGACTTGCCGTTGTCGGTAGGCATTCCAACAAGTTGAGCAGAGTTGAACTGCGGAGTGTGTAAAGCCGTCGATCGACTCCATCCGCTGATCGACAACTACGCCACAATCAGAACAGGGGCCTGTTGTCACTGATGATGCGCTATGCTCTTGGACTGTCATAGCTCGCCAGCTTTGTATTCGAACGTACCCGTTGATTGCAGACTGTCGACATGAACCGATTTCCCTGCTTGAGCCGCATGAAGCTTCGAAAGCGTTCTACCAATGAGCCGGCAGCGTTTCGTTGCTGGCCCCACTGGATGCTCTGCAATCGGTGGTCCAGCGCGGCTACCATTCTTTCCAAATCCATCAAGTGGTTTTTCGTGAGGGTCGTGTGCTCTGTCGCGAGCATCGTTCTCTCCTTTCGAGTGTTAGACCGCGCAATGGCGAATGACGCCGATGACGATTCCTTCGATGTGGAATTCGTCCGACGACTGGACGACAATCGGTTGCATGGTTTCATTGGCCGGGCGAAGTTCGATGTGCCCATTCATCTTGAAATAGACCTTGATCGTGGCCTCGCCATTGACCAGGGCAACGACAGTCTGCCCGTTTTTGGCCGTGCCTTGTTTGCGCACAACCACGAGATCACCGGGCAAAATCCCCTCGTCTTTCATCGACTCTCCTTTGATCTTTAACGCAAAGGAGTCTCCACCTCGCAACATACTTGGAGGCACTTCCACGAGTTCCGATTGCGGAATCGGCTCAATCGGGGAGCCGGCTGCAACAAGACCGACCATTGGAATGGAGGTTTTCTGTCGTAATTGATTCAGCACCACCGAGACGACACCGGGAATCCGTCGCATGCCGGCCTCATAACGCGCCACGGATACCCGAGTCGTGTGTAAGGCTTCGGCAAGTTGTTGTTGCGTGAGGCCTAGTTCTTCTCGGATATTTTTGAGGTCTATCGATTTCATATTGTATCCAATGGTAACACCGGATACTTCTACCTGTCAATAGGGAACCGGATTGCTGTAGATAACTTCCAGACCGGGGACAAATTTCAGTGCGATGAGCGTCCGGAACCAAAAAATAACCAACTTTTCATAAATTTTCTCGGAAGAAATCAAAAGCCGCTAGATGTAGTGGTTCATGCTCATCGTATAGACAATGATTAAAAAATAGGCAAAAAGGTCTCGCGTGATGCATTGCGCAGACTCGGACATCACTCAGTGAGTTACGCACAGATTTATCCACAGAAACCGGGGAGGGTGAAACGGCGTGGGATGAGATGCACAGAGCCGATTTGAAGGCAGTCCGCACCGTGCTACCGATGGTCAGCGTACTCAGTGCGGACTGCGTGATGAAGTGGTGAAAACCTACAACAGGTGCTTACTTTCCAACCATCACGTCAGTGGCCTTGATGGCGACTGTCACAGAGTCGTTCACCTTCAAGCCCATGTTCTTGACGGACCCTTCGGTGATGCCCGCCACGAACTCCAACGATCCGACCTTGACCGTCACCTCAGCCATCGCCTGGCCTTCAGTGATTCGTGTGACAGTGCCTTGAAATTGATTGCGCGCGCTGAGTTTCATGATGACCTCCTTGTGTAAGTAAAGAATCCTCCTGCCTTCGGATCGTAGCGTAGCATTCCCCAATGAGAAAATGATGTGCGTTCGGTAAGAATTTATCGCTAGTCACAGACCTATTGACGGGAGGTTGATCGAATAAACGATTTAGTCCTTGACGATCATGACTTCGGTCGCTTGACTAAGGCAGTCGTGGTATTCCCGATGCAAGACTGAACTTATGAACGAGGTTCCTCCTCCTCTGCTACCGTCGGCCAGTAATGGGCGTCAGGCGTGGATCGTGCACCATAGATCGCCTGACCCACGCGCACGATCGTGGCGCCTTCCTCAATGGCGATCTCGTAGTCACCGGACATACCCATCGACAGTTCGTCCAGTATGATCCCATCCGGCGCCTCCTGGCGCAGCCGGTCGCGTAGTTCGCGCAACCGCACGAAGCACTGGCGCACCCGCGCGGCATCGGCGGACAGCAGCGCCAGCGTCATGAAACCGCGTACACGCAGCGCCGAGAAGGCCCGCAGGGACTGAAGAAAGGCAGCCACCTCCTCAGGGGGCAGGCCATACTTGCTGGACTCTCCTGAGGTATTCACCTGCACGAACACATCCAGTACGCGGCCTTCGGCCTGCAAGCGCCGCTCCAGCGCCTCGGCCACACGCAGGCTGTCCAGCGCCTGAAACTCGGCGGCGAAACGCGCGACCAACTTGGCCTTGTTGGTCTGCAAATGACCGATTACCGACCAGCGCAGGTCAGCGAGGTCGGCCATGGCGTTCCATTTGCGATATGCCTCCTGTACCTTGTTTTCGCCGAGCAGGCGGCAGCCCGCGGCGTACGACATGCGAATGCGCTCCTCATCAACGGTCTTGCTCACGGGCAGCAAACACACACCGGCAGGATCGCGCCCGGCCCGTTGGCATGCCGCTGCGATGCGTTCATGGACGGCCGCGAGGTTGCGTTGGAAGTCTTCTACGGATTCGGCCCGTGGCCAGCGGCCGTGCTGGTCGTGCAAGGTCGGCGGGGTGAGGGATTGTGATTCAGTGTTGCTCATGCATGCAGGCTAGTGCTCCTCTGCGGAGATGTCAACGTGCTTGTGATGCAGCGTGTCCAGCCACTTTAGAAATGTCCGGTTCCTCTCTCGCATTGTCATGTCAGGGTTTACGTGGGTGCGGGAGTTGTTGCAGAACTTACCACTTATGAAACAAAAGAAAACGCGCACCGGTCGGAATGGGCAGGGAGTGAAAACAGCTTTTTCAAGAAGAAACGGAATGGCTAGGGATAACTTGCTCAGAGTCGTGTGACTTCGGAAACAATGGTGTGATATCCGCTCGCGCCGGCGGGTTGGGGACGGACAATTTCGGCGATCTGAAGTTGTCCCTCCGTGTCGGTGGCCCGGACGACAGTTTGAAACTTCCCCGATTTTGGCGGGTGCCATGTGTAAGTCCAAATCACCCAGGAATAGGGCGACATGGGTGTTTCGATTTGACAGTCGTTCCAGGTGCGACCGGCGTCAAAACTCAATTCCACTTTGCTGATGCTATGGGGGCCGCCGAACGCGATACCGCGAAAGGTGTGCTCCTGTCCTCGCAATGTTTGGTAATGTCCGGGTGAGTCGATACGTGAGAAAACTTTGATGGTGCCATCGTCGGTCCAGCCTTTGCGCTGCCAGTAGCCCTTATAGTCTCCCGGATAGATCTCAATTTCCACGATCCATTTCACGTTCTTGATTCCATAGAGGCCGGGCACGATCAGTCTGAGGGGGAACCCGTGCTCCTGCGGAAGTTTCTCACCGTTCATCAGAAAGGCGAGCATGACATCATCCTTCATCGCACGGGTGAACGGAATGCTGTCGTCATAACCATCGACGGCGCGAAAGACGACATCACGCGCAGTGTCGGCGTCCGCCCCGCAGTCGAGGAGCAGTTTCTTGAGTGAGATGCCGCGCCACGTCGCCGTGCCGATACTGTCGCCACCCGGCAGTGTGTCGATGCACATCAAGGTGGAGACCTGATCGTAGGATTCGCGATTCAAAATATCGCGCCACCCCAGCGACATCGGCGTGTTCACCGTGCCTTTGATGTGAAGTTGCCATTGTTCGATACTTAGCTCGCGCGATACCGAGACGGCTCCATCGGAGTAGTTCACGACGTAAAATTTTGCGTTGGGCGTGAAGTAGGTCGTGTCACGGGGAGGGACGGCAAACATGCGGCCGAAGGTGCTGCCGACAGCATCGCACCCGCCGACACTGCCGACCAATGCACCGAGTCCTAACGCCTTCAGAAGTGCGCGGCGACGGAGCGAAAATATTTTTGGAATGTCCGTCATCTTTTTTGATTATACACTGCCATGGTACCTACACATCGTATAGCGCGGATCGCCTACCCATCTCGTCTGGCGGCAGGTCATATTTGTTGGACTCTCCGGCGGTATTGACCTGCACCAACACATCCAGCAGGCCTTCGGCTTCATCTCAACGAACGCGATACGTCTTCAGAGCGAGCCACGACCAGAGTACGGTCGGCCGGATGACGAACGGTGCAGATGTGTTACGTACATCGGGGCGGTCCGTCCAAAGGGATTTGAATACTAATCGCACCGGCAAGCTCACCTTGCGAGGCACTTTCCCGGGGATAACCTGTGATATCCAAGATACCTTTCGGCGCGCCATGACAGGTCAGACAATTTTGTGAATGATGTATGTTCGGTGAAAGTTCCTCGCTAGTCTGTGCGCGGAACACTCAGCTTGAGTAGAAGGCTGAGACCTATTCGACGTGAGGCCGACGATTGAGCGATTCAGTCTTTCACGATCATGACTTCGGTCGCTTTGACTAAGGCAATCGCGGTATCACCGATGCGAAGCCCGAGTTCGTCCAGCGCATCGCGAGTGATCACGGCCGTAATTTTGTGGGAACCGATGTCGACATCGATCTGCGCCATGATCGCGTCCCGCTTGATCGCCGTCACCTGGCCGACGAGCTTATTTCGCCCACTGACATCATCGGCGCCCGCGTGCTTTTTACCCAGCCATCGGTCGAGCAACGATTTTGTAAACCGATATCGTCCTCCAATTTTCGGCGCCTCAATTTTACCTTCCCATATATATCGGTAGAAGGTCGGCAATGTCAGCCGAACATATCGTGCTGCTTCCCTAGCGGTGAGCACATCACCCACCATTCTTTTCGCCATCGTTGGCTCCTATCATTTCGACAAACCTACCGGTGATCAATATTAGAGGAGAGCCACGCCCATGTTGGAGTGGGCTCTCCCCATCATCCGAAAGGTTGAAATACAATCCCTTCGGATACAAAGGCCTTGCAATGGGAGGGCATACCCGCTTGCAAAGCCTTTCTGATTAACGCTAGTCGTATCCAGGTCACAATGTCGTATGTCGGGTACCGGCGGTTATTGTTGTGGTTGGTCGAATCCAATCAAGAATCCCTCCGGTCCGTAGACTTCCAAACGATCGACCTTCCATTGGTTTCGCGTTACGCCTTGTTTCAATCGGAACCGAACAATTTTTTCACGTTCTTTAACATCAAGCGTTGCAAAGGCAGTACGAGCCGCTGTTTCTAATTCCTGTTGCAATCCCGCGACATCGCCCACCACAAAGTTCAATTGCACCCATCCGGTGGGACGAGGCGTGCGGAGATCTTGACGGATGACGACAAGTATTTGGCGATAGCAATAGGCTCGAATGAGATCTGTTTGCGGATGGTCCAGCCGTTGCACGAGTGCGGCATGGAGCACGGATTCGAACAATTGTTCATGCAGATGAATGTCGGCCGTTTCAATTTGGATATTCTCAAATGTACTGCCGATCGCTAATCGACAGTGCTCACTGGTTGTGCGCTCAATCTCGGTATGGGGTACGTTCGGCGTTGTATCCTGCGCCGGCACCAGGGGAGGCGGCGGCAGGTACGACAGGACGATGAAACCAATGAAGAGCCAAGGCCTGATCCACGATGTCATGTGTTTAAATTTCATACAGCGATAGGCCAGGGTGTCTTCCATGGACTGTTGTCCTTTCTAATTGGAACTGGATGACTGTTGTGGCAATGGAGGATCAATCACCTGGATGCGAATGATGTTTGAGACATTGCGCGCTCCGGACTTGTCGCCGGGATTGATGATCCGTGCAAACCCTTCGGACGGTAACAGCACACCGTCCTTTGCATAGGCGACAATGATTTGATGTTACCCTCCGATTGCCGGAACTAACTCTCCCATGGCAAATGCCTGCCGGTAACAATCGCTGCCTGTCACGAGGATGGTCTTGCGATTCAGATCGTTCTTCACTCCGGCATCGTGAACTTTGGCTGTGATGATTTGCCCTTCCTCTAGCGATTTGATAAGCACGATTCGACCGTACCAGCAGTTCGGTCGCTGGTTGCTCCGACGAAATAAGCCCGCCTCAAGACGAACGGCCTCTGCCGGAATCTTGGCGATGACCGGCTGTCCGGGGAAAAAGCAGCGCTCATTACCCATCGGTAGGCTGATACGCAGATCGACTGGTCGTCCTGCGCGGATTCGCACCGTGGGTTGCGGAAGACTCACATGGCGAGACTGAACGACGACTCCTTTCACCGAGTTGACCATGGAATTGGAAAGGAGGAGGCTTCCTCCGGGATGGTCATGAGCTCTTCCGCAAGAGGTGGTGTCATGATTCATGATCGACCTCCGATCGCAGATGCTTCAATCCGCTATGCCATCAACTCTTCATTTAGTGCGATTGCTTTGATATGAGCCAAGACTCGTTGCCCTGGTTTCAACCCCAGGATGACGAGTGATTTTCGGGTGATGCTGGCGACAAGCGGCGCGCCGATATCCAACAGGACGTCTACTGATGATTGATCTATTGCCTGGATTTCTACAATCGTGGCTTCGAGAATATTTAGCACGCTGGTCGGGCAGTCAGTCCGACCGATAACCACACTGACATCACTGGAAAGGATGTGGACGCGCATGACTTGTCCGACGGAGACAGACTGAAGCGGCACAAATAGGGATTGGCCGTTGAATTCTAGTTGGGTAAGGCCATACTGCGTTTCATGAGCGGCAACGCGAGCATCCAAGATGGCCCCGATTCGATGCGCTCCGAAGTGTCCGCGGAATTGCAGGGAAGTGAACATCTCATTGAGTGCGCCGGCCGCTGCAATCTTTCCCTCCTTCAAAAGAACGACGCGGTCAGCGAGTTGAAGGATTTCGGCAATCGCATGACTGACATACATCACCGGGATACGCAGCTCCTCGTGAAGGCGACGTATGAATGGGAGGAGTTCTTGCTTGCGTTGAATGTCGAGCGAGGCGAGCGGTTCGTCCAGCAGGAGCAGTTTGGGACTTGTCAGCAGCGCCCGGCCGATTGCGACCCGCTGTTGCTCTCCTCCGGACAGCTTCTGAATGCGGCGTTCAAGTAGGTGGTCGATTCCCAGAATATCGACAACCTGCTCGATATCGATGCGGCGTGCTTCCGAAGGGACGCGGTTGTAGCCGTACAGAAGATTCGCGCGTACGTTGTAATGGGGGAACAAGCGAGGCTCTTGGAACACATACCCGATTGGACGTTTATAGAGCGGTAGGCACAGCCCGATCTTCTCGTCTTGCCAGACGTCGGTACCGAACTGCATGAAGCCATTGGGAACCCGTTCGAGTCCGGCCAAGCATCGCAACAGAGTGGTCTTTCCCGATCCGGATGGTCCGAAGATGGCCGTAATGCCTGACATAGGAACATCAACATCGACGTCCAGGTGAAAGGCCGGAAATCGCACGTCAAAGCGTGCCAGCAAATGGCTCATGACACATGAATGGGAAAGCGGCGGTTTGTGATGTACACGGCCAACAACACCAGAAACGAGAAGGCCAGCATGAAGGCAGAAATCGCATGAGCCTGAGCGTATTCCATGACTTCCACATGCTCAAAGATAGTTGTGGAGAGGACGCGTGTTTGCCCGGGGATCGATCCACCGACCATGAGTACCACTCCAAACTCTCCCATCGTATGCGCAAATCCCAGCACAATTGCGCTGATATATCCTCGCAGTGCGATCGGAGATATAACTGTTACAAACGCGTCCCACTTTGACGCGCGGAGTGACCAGGCCGCTTCCAGCGGAGCCTTGCCGACAGCCTCAAACGCGCTTTGGAGCGGCTGTATGACGAATGGCATCGAATAAAACACTGATGCGATCACCAGGCCGGTGAAGGTGAAGGCAAGTGAGAGATCTGCAAACCGGCCTAGCGGTCCGTAAGGACCCAGCGCAACGAGGATGTAGAATCCCAAGACGGTGGGAGGCAGCACGATCGGTAAGGCGACCGCAGCTTCCACGATGGGCCTTATCCGGGAACGAGTATGAGCCAGCCACCACGCAAGGGGAGTGCCCACAATCAGCAGGACGACCACGGTCATCGTTGCAAGCCGAACACTGACCCACAGAGCGCTAAGATCGAGGTCTGTCAAAGCTCCCATGTGTGCTCGCTTAGAGAATCGTCTGTTTCATGGCGAGTGATGCTAGAGTCTGATTCGCATTGAAGCATAGAAGTAATCGCTGTCTTTGTTCCCTCCGGCCGGTAGACCGGCGGAGGCGGGCAGCCTGTCGAAATACGAGCCTTTGAACCAATGGACGTACCCAACATCGAAATCCAGATTGGCATTGAGTGCCCATTGGGCTTGAAGGTCGACGTCATGTCCTAACGAAGTGCCTGCGTTGCCGGTGGTATCCCGCAAGCCGGAATTGCCGAAGAAATCCCGGCTTTGAGTGAGATACCAGACGCGATGTTTGACTTGCAGCATCCAGCCCGGCGCGGGCGTGACGATCAATCGCCAACCCGGTGAATTGAGGTTCGTTCTGGAAAATGGACCCCAGATGCTGGTGGGCTCGTATTCAAAGCGTCGAGAGCCGAACAGGGTGTCAAACCCTTCATCCTGGCTGTCGTCAGGCCGGCGATCGCCGCTGGCATAGTCGTAGTGGAAGACAAGCCTCGGCGTCCAGGGGAGATTGAACGTATATCCGAGATCCAGATGATGGAAATAGGCAAAGTGGTCGATCCCGCCTCTGGTTCCGGTCTGCCAGGAACTTTCAATTTCGTAATCCAGTTCTCGCGGCTTGGGATCTTTATATAACCGTCCCCCGAACGTGGAATAGGTGCGATGGTTGGCTAGATTTGCCGGCAGTTTATCGTTCAGTCCCAGGTAATAGGCGTCTATCTGAAACCAGGGGAAATGCTGGCTCTCAAAATAGGTTCCCCAAAAGAGCGACTTATCGTTCTGTGTATCGAGTTTCACATCGTCTCGGATGACCGGCTCCGTGACGAACGCCCTGAGCCGCCAGGTCTTGTCCCGACTGATTTGCCACTGGAAGCCGTCGAATGCATTGACGGTGTTTCGAAAGGCGTTTCGTCCGATCAGCCGTCGCTTGCCCACATCCATGGTTATGCGTCCAAAGAGGAAGTCGGTCCGCAACCCGGTTCCCAGGATATTGTCCAATTTCAAGGCTCCAAACAACTGGAGCACGTCGAATTCATTGACCATAGTGGTGTCCCGGAAATCTCCCTGATCTCCATTGAGAAACGAACGCGAATCCTGTCCCTCGAACAGGAATCGCAATGGTCCGTTTCCTCCCAATCCAAGACGCACTCGCGACCTCAGGGGAATCTGTGCATCGGTCCGTCCGTTTCCGATTGCCTGGCTCGCTCGCCAGGGATGGTCATACGATTCAAATCGTGTTCGTTGTTCGAGCCCCAGGTCGATCCAGTCAGGAAGGTGCAGCGCGGTTTTGAGGTATCGATTCCACTCGATTTCCTGCCGTCGATTGAGAATCGCATCGGCCGGTTCGATCGAATTTTTACCGGTTTGCGCCTCCGCCCGCTGTTTGATGTTTGCGATCGCTTCGAGAAGATTTGAGGCCAGTCTGGCCTGGGCAGGCGAAGACGGCGCAGGCAGTGGCTCTTCAGCCAAAGCGAGACCGCTCACGAGCCATATCACGACTCCTATGGCCGCAGACCGGATTCCAAAAATATTGACCACACCTACTTGTATCACGATGGGCCAATTGTCTTCATGAAGACAATTCCCTGTCGGCCCGTAGCGTACGGTTTTTCCGGGCTTGCAGCCGTATCCACCTAACGTTTCGAAGCCATTCTCAATGCAGGCAGATTTGAGGTGATTAAAAGAGGAGGCAGAAATTAGGACGATCCGGATTCGACTCACAGCCATATCCATCATGCTCGACTTCTTGCTCAAACCAGTTCGCTATTCAGTGCAACTCATATCCATAGCGTTCGATTACTGCTTTGGCCTGCGGACCCTTCATAAACTCCATGAGCGCTTTGGCCGCTTGGTTCTCCGTTGCTTTTTTCAGCAAGACCACGTCCTGTTGGATTGGTTCGTGCAGATCTTTCGGAACATCCCAGCGGCTTCCCTTCCCCTTGTATTTCGGGTCCATGACCTGGGACAAGGCCAGGAAGCCCAACGGGGCGTTGCCGGACTCAACAAACCCCATGGTCTGACCGAGATTCTCCCCCATGACGATCTGGGGCTGTACGCTCTCCCAGAGTTCCAGCTTTTGCATGGTCTGCATCGCCGCGACGCCGTACGGCGCGGTCTTGGGGTTCGCCATGGCCAGGCGTTTAAATGTTCTTGAGCGTAACGTTTCTTCTCCCTTCACCAGGTTGGCATCGGGGCTCCACAGCACGAGACGTCCGAAGGCATAGGTGAAGCGGGACTCCTTGACTCCGAACCCCTCCTCTTCCAACTTTTTGGGGCGTTCATTATCGGCGGAGAAGAACACGTCGAACGGAGCACCGTTCTTAATTTGGGTAAAGAAATTCCCGGAAGAACCGGCGGCGACCTGAACTTGATGTCCGGTCGTCTTTTCAAACTCCATCGCGATCTCGCGGAAGGGTGGGACAAAATTCGCGGCGACGGCCACTAAGACCTGCTCTGCGAATGCCGGTGTCACCGCCACATTCGCTAGAACAAACAGACACCATGCAAGAATCCGCTGTTTCATACGTCTTCCTTTCTAGATCCTGACTCGCATTTGAGCGTAAAAGTAATCACTGTCTATATTCCCACCGGTCGGCATTTGAGCCAGGATGGCGGGACTGTCGAAATAGGACCCCTTGAACCAGTGTGTGTAGCCGACGTCACAGTCCATGTTCTTGCTGACCCTCCACCGTGCGCGAAGTTGGACATCGTGCCCGAGCGAGCTACCGGAGTTTCCGGTGGCATCTCGCAAGCCGGAACTGCCGAAGACATCCTTGCTCTCCGCGAGATACCAGACGCGATGTTTGACCTCCAAAATCCAATCGGGTGTGGGATTGACGATCAGCCGCCACCCTGGCGTAATGAGGTTGGTTCGGTAAAATGGACCCCAGATGCTGGTCATATTGTATTCAAAGTTTCGCGCCCCAAATAACGTATCGAACCCTCCGTCCTGACTATCGCCCGGCTTACGATCGCCGCTGGCGTAGTCGAAGTGGAACACCAGTCTAGGCGTCCAGGGGAGATTGAACATATAGCCGAGATCCAGGTGTTGAAAATGCGCAAAGTGGTCGGTCTTGCCTCTGTTTCCGATCTGCCAGGAGGTCTCAATTTCATAGTCCGCTTCTCCCGGTTTGGGGGTTTTGTACAAACGGCCTCCGAATGTGGAATAGGTACGATGGTTGGCTAGATTTGCCGGCAGCTTATCGTTCAGCCCCAAGTAATACGCGTCCATCTGGAACCAGGGGAAATGCTGGCTCTCAAAATAGGTGCCCCAAAAGAGCGACTTGCTGTTTTGTTCATCGAGTCTCACATCGTCTCGGATGACCGTCTCCGTGACGAAGGCCCTGAGCCGCCACGTCTTGTCTTGACTGATTTGCCACTGGAAGCCATCGAAAGCGTTAGTGGTGTTTCGATAATCGTTTCGCGCAATCAGCCGTCGGTTGCCGACATCCATGGTAAAACGCCCAAAGAGGAAATCGGTCCGCAACCCGGTTCCCAGGACATTGTCCAATTTTAAGGCGCCAAACAATTGCAGCACGTCGAATTCATTGACCATGGTGGTGTCTCGGAAGTCGCCGGGGTTTCCGTTATGAAACGAACGCGAATCCTGCCCCTCGAACAGGAATCGTAACGGCCCGTTCCCACCCAACCCGAAGCGAACGCGTGACCGCATCGGAATTTGTGCATCCGTCCGTCCGTTTCCGGCGATCTGGGCGGCCCGCCAGGGATGGTCATACGACTCAAATCTGGTCCGGTTTTCGAGCCCGAGATCGATCCAGTCCGGCAGGTGCAGTCCGGTTTTGAGGTAGCGATTCCATTCGATATCCGTCCGTCGATTGAGGATCGCATCGGCCGGCTCGATCCAGTTTTTCCCCGTTTGAGAAGAAACCTCAAAATATCTCTCATTGGTTATCCACCCGGTATCGCGCATGAACTTAAAGACAGGGTCTTCCGTGTTCTTGAACTCCCATTTATCGCCCTTCTGTACCAGTTCTCCATACTCGACGGCCTTCGCCCGCTCCGTTCCCAACAGAAAAAGCGGTACTGTTAGCAAAGCCCACCACAAGGATCTCTTCGACATAGTTCTCCTCTTATTCCGGTTGTTGTGAAAGTGTGTTTTTAACCTGGCGAGAAATTAGTCAGGCGACGCGTAGTGCGCGGACTTTCCCGGTTTCGCTGGTGTCGTATCCTCCCAAGGCTTCGATCTCGTTGCGGAATGGTCCGCTCACGATGGTTTCAAACAAGTGGGCTAACGTCGGGTGGGATTGTAAGTAGGGCTTAGGGACGACAAGATCGTAGCGCGCGGTTTGGAGCGGAACGAAGTCGAGCCCAAAAAGTTGCGCCGCCGAACGAATTCCAATTCCTACGTCAGCCTGACGTTCCGCGATGGCTCGAGCCACCTCAAAGTGAGACGACACGATCCGGTCGTATCCTTGAACGTGAGTCGGCTCTACTCCGGATGCCCGTAATCGTTGATCGAGCAGCAGTCTTGCCCCAGAGCCTTCTTCCCGATTGATCATCGTCACCGTCGGTTCAGCAAGATCAGCGACAGTCCGGATGGACAACGGATTGCCTCGGCGAACTAAGAATCCCTCTTCCCATGTCGCAAAGGTGACCACCTCATAGCCCGATCCTTTGAGGGATCGTCGAAGAAACGGCAGATTCGATTCGCCGGTGGTGGGATCAAATAGATGCAGGCCGGCCACATGCACTTCGCCACGTTGCAAAGCCTGTAGCGCCGACATGCTTCCCATCGGCCAACCGACGACCGTCGTCCGATCTTTTTGTCGTCGCAAATGTTCACCGGCCAGGAAAATTGCCGGATCGCATCCGGCCACGGAGATTTCTTGCTGGATTGCCTGACGATCACGCGAGAGTTTGACACGGACCATAGCGCCAGACGGCTGATGAGGTGTGCCGGTGATATAGCCGTCGGCAGGCACTGCAAAAGAAAGTTGTTCTCCCAAGTCGGCGACAGGCCGTACGATCGTCCGCTTCCCAATGGTCGAAACTTTGACGCGAATCGATTGAGTCTCTGTCTCCGTGTGAGGGAGCCGGCCGATAAGTGTGCCTTCAAGGATCTCTTCTGCCTGAGCAAGGCTGAATAAATCCTCGACCCGGCAAGCCAGAACTGAGGCCAACCGAAGGGCGACCGCTGTCGTCGGCAAGTACAGATTCGATTCGATGGAAGATACGGCTTGTCGCGTAATGCCTGCTCGCCTGGCGAGTTCACCTTGAGAGAAACCTTGCTTAGTGCGGACAGGCTTAAGATGATTGGAGAACTGAACAATGTTGTTGTGCCGGTTGACCTGTTTCCGCTTTCGCATGATCCGGTGTATAGCAAGTAAAATTGTCATATGTCAATAATAATTGACACGCTTATTATCGAGTTAGTTTAACTTTTTAATTTTTAATCGTTAAAACAAGACAAAAACTATTATTTATATTGTTGACAAATAAACTTTAGTTTATGTATGAATGCAAAAATCAATTACGATCGGTAATGTAATGATTTATTAAGCCTTGCGAAGGAAAGAGTGAAGGACGTGTCCAAAGCAGATCAAGACATGATGAATCAATCCTCAGATCGGACGGTCGAGCAAGCAATCCTGCTCGCGTTGAAAGGGATTCGCTTTGGGTCCATCGAGATCATCGTTCACGACTCCAGAGTAGTGCAGATCGAACGAAAAGAGAAAACTCGCTTTGACGGCACACTTTCGCGTCCGGTTCGATGAGCCGGCGATAACGATTCAGCACCCTATTATGGATAAGGCAGACCACACGACAGTTTGGCCATCCACACAATTGGAAGCCGGGACTGTGGCAGTGAAGTTTACAATCAATGGATTGACCGGACAACCGGAGATTCCCTTCAAGCGAAGGAGATTCTCAGATGAGGAAGTCATGGTTGTTCGGGGGAGTCCTCGTATTCACGAGTATCACGCTCGGATTAGCAGCACGGGCTCATGCAGAAGAGGGGGGACCGTCTCAGAAGTCCCTCGAACAGCGGTTTGATGAACTGGATCAGGAGATTCGCATCTTGAAACGGAAGCGTGAGTTGGATCAGGAAGCCGCAGAAAACGCAAAGAAAGCCACACCGATCGTGAAGTATAGCAAGTCGCAATTTTCGTTGGAATCCGCCGATGGGAGCAACTTCATTAGGTTCCGTGGCATTGTGCAAGCCGATCATCGGCTGTATTTCGACGGCGCCAACGATATCCGCAATCGCAGCGATCAACGTGCCGGTGATCTCGATGTCAATGGATTTCATGACGCCGGTGATTCGTGGCTGATTCGACGCGCTCGTCTTGATATTGAAACCACTCTGTTTGGAAAATACGACTTCCGCATCACCACGGATTTTGCCCAAGGCACCGCGAGCGTGGCCTATGCCTATCTCGATGCTCGGTTTGATCCGGCATTTAAAATCCGCGCAGGCAAATTCAAAAGCTTTGTGAGCTTAGAGCGCTTGCAAGGCGCCTCCGACATCAAACTGATCGAAAGAAGTTATGTGGCGAATGCCCTTCTGCCGAATCGTGATTTGGGGATCGCGGCGCATGGCGATCTTGCGTTTTTTCAAGGCAGATTGGATTACGCGTTCGGCCTGGTGAACGGGGTCAGTGATGGAGGCGATATCAGTACCGGCACCGAGTTCGATGGGCGCAAAGAGTTCACAGGCTGGCTCTTCGCCACGCCATTCGTGAATGATACCTCAGTGTTGAGCGGTCTCGGGTTCGGGGCGGCCGCCACGTATACCGATGCGAGCGGTGAGAGAAACCTCAACTTTACTGATACGACCCCAGCCGATGCGACAAGAAACGGCCTCCCTAGCTATCGCACAGATGGCCAGAATACGTTTTTCCGGTACAGCAGCGCGGCAGTAGCCGACGGAGCCCGTATACGTGTTTCGCCTCAAGCCTACTATTACATTGGGTCTTTGGGAATCCTCGCCGAATATGCGCGAGTCATCCAAGATGTCAGCTTGACGACCGGCGGTTCGCCTCCTGCCGGTGGGGCTGGATCCAATACAAGTTTCATCCCGAACACCGGTAAAGCGCTGCGTCATCAGGCGTGGCACGTCACAGTGTCCTATCTGTTAACCGGTGAAACGGCTTCATTTAAGGGCGTCAAACCCAGCCAAAATTTTGATTTCGGCAAAGGGTGGGGGGCTTGGGAGGTGGTGGGGCGGTATAGCGAAATCACTCTGGATGAAGACACGTTCAAGGACCCCACCGGCACGTCCTTCACCGGCGCGTATGCCAATCTTTCGGAAAGCGCACAGCGCGCTCGCTCCATGACACTCGGTGTGAACTGGTATCTCAATCAAAATCTAAGGGCCGCAGTCAATTACTCGGAAACGAGATTCGATGGCGGCGCAGGGGACGGTGTTGCGCCGATCAATGCAGCCGGAACCAATGTGGCAGATCGTCCTGACGAACGTGCTGTCCTAACCCGGTTACAGTTCGCTTTTTGATGACCGGAATAGTCGCCAATTCGAAATAGAAGAAAGGAAAAGAAGATGAAGACTCTACGAACAATGCTCATCACGCTGGGTGCGTTGCTCATCGCGGCACACCCGCTCGTGGTGCATGCCGAGGACATCACGCTGCTGAATGTGTCGTATGATCCGACGCGAGAACTGTACCAAGAATTCAATGCGGCGTTTGCAAAGCATTGGCAAAAGGAAAAAGGCCAAACGGTCGTCGTCAAACAGTCGCATGGAGGGTCGGGTAAGCAGTCGCGCGCCGTCATCGACGGTTTGGAGGCCGATGTCGTCACACTGGCCCTGGCCTATGATATCGACGCCATCTCCGAAAAAGCCAAGTTGATTCCCGCAAACTGGCAGAGCCGTCTTCCCCAAAACAGTTCTCCCTACACCTCGACGATCGTCTTTCTGGTCCGCAAGGGAAATCCCAAAGGCATCAAGGATTGGGAGGACCTCGTGAAACCCGGTGTGGCGATCATCCCAGCGAATCCGAAAACGTCGGGGGCAGCGCGGTGGGCGTACCTGTCCGCGTGGGGTTACGCATTGAAAAAATATGACAATGATGAAACGAAGGCCAAGGATTTTATCGGAAGGTTTTACGCCAACGTGCCGGTGTTCGACACCGGCGCGCGGGGCGCCACCACGACATTTATCGAGCGGGGGATCGGAGACGTGCTGGTCGGGTGGGAAAACGAAGCCTATTTAGCGCTTAAGGAGTTCGGTGCAGGGAAATTCGAGATCATCACGCCGTCGATCAGTATCCTCGCCGAGCCGACCGTGACGCTTGTGGATAAGGTGGCGAAGAAAAAAGGCACCCAACCTGTGGCTCAAGCGTACTTGGAGTATCTCTATTCCGAGGAAGGCCAAGACATCGCAGGCAAACATTTCTATCGTCCCCGTTCTGAGGCCGCCTTGGCCAAGTATGCCAATCAGTTCTCCAAAGTCAGCTTGTTTACTATCGACGAGATCGCCGGCGGGTGGCAAAAGGCGCAGCAGAGGCATTTTGCGGATGGCGGGGTTTTCGATGAAATCTACAAGCCGAAATAGCTCGCCGAGCAAGGCGACGCTCATCGTGTTTCAGCTTGTTCTGATATCGGAGGCTTTCTCCCGATGAATAATCTGGTCGAAAACAATCCACACATCGGTATCGTTGCGGGGACGTCGGAGGGCGCGGCGCTCTGCTACCGGACCTTGTGTCTGGAGGCGGAGAGTGTGATGGGGCGTCGATATGCCCATCCTGAAGTGACGCTCCATTCGTTCTCGCTTCGCATGTATCTCGATGCAATCGATCAAGACGATTGGGCAGGGGTGGCTGCACTGATGTCTCAGTCTGCAGCTAAACTGACACAAGCCGGCGCCGACGTGATTATTTGCCCGAACAATACATTGCACCGAGTCTTTCGCTTAGTGACCTCGCCTGTTCCATGGGTTCATATTGCGAGACCTGTGGTGAGGGAGATAGAAGCCCGTCGGTGGCGTCGAGTGGGAATTCTCGGCACTCAGACTGTGATGGAAGGGTCGGTTTATTCGGAGCAGTTACACCGGTCGAACATCGACGTCATCGTTCCTGAGCAGGATGATCGCTCTCGAATCCAGCATATTATTCGAAACGAACTCATCGCAGGAGTGCGTACGGTCAAATCCGGGCTATTTGTGCAGAAGGTGATCGTAGAGATGGCCCTCAAAGGGGCGGAGGCGGTGATCCTTGCCTGCACTGAATTGCCGCTGCTGATGGCCGGGTATCAGGCGGCCGTTCCGCTGCTGGATTCGACGCGTCTGCTGGCGCGGGCCGCGTTGCGTTACCGGGTGCAGGAAGGGAGGCACGCAGAGGGGAAGCATCTAGTCGATCGTCGAATTGTGACAGATGCACCAGAAACCGCGCTGTTTGCCGAGGAAGACCGACTTGGCAACCATCGATCGGGTGATGATGAGAATGGCTTGGCGAGCACAGAGGCATTTCACAGTGTCACACGGAAAGAGGTCTCATGAGCCTCCTGTTGAAACAACCGAGTGTTCTTCCCGGATTCGGCCTGACCTTGGGATTTGCGATGTTTTACTTCAGCGTCATTGTGTTGATTCCTCTCAGCGGACTGTTTGTCAAAACCAGTATGTTGTCGTGGGAACAGTTTTGGGACATCATCACCAACTCCCGCGCGGTCGCTTCCTACCGGCTGACGTTCGGCGCCTCTCTGGTCGGCGCGCTTATCAACGGATTGTTTGGGTCGATCATTGCCTGGGTGTTGGTCCGATACCGGTTTCCAGGCCGGGCGCTCGTGGATGCGCTCGTCGACCTTCCCTTTGCCCTGCCGACCGCGGTCGCCGGCATTACGCTGGCCGCCATCTATTCGTCCAATGGTTGGATCGGGCGCTATCTCGAACCGTTGGGCATCAAGATCGCCTTCACTCCGCTGGGTGTCCTTGTCGCGTTGACCTTCATCGGATTGCCGTTCGTCGTTCGGACTGTGCAGCCTGTGCTGCAGGATTTGGATAAAGAAGTCGAAGAGGCCGCCACTACCTTGGGGGCCGACCGATGGCAAACGTTTCGAGCCGTCATCGTGCCGGAACTGTGGCCGGCCCTCCTGACGGGGATGGCGATGGCATTCGCCCGTGCCGTCGGGGAGTATGGGTCGGTCATTTTCATTGCCGGTAATATGCCGCTCAAGTCGGAGATCACTCCGCTGCTGATTATGACCAAATTGGAGCAGTACGACTATTCGGGGGCCACAGCGCTGGGCGTGGTCATGCTTGCGGCATCGTTTGTTCTGGCGTTGATCATTAATCTTCTTCAATGGTGGAGCACGGCTCGCCATATGAATCAATAGGAACCCATGAACTCTGTCACTATGGCCGCCGATAAGGATGTGCAGTGGAAAGATTCGCTCACCACGGAGAGCCCGCTTGTCCGCCGGCTGCTTATTGCCGCCGTCTTTTTCTACCTAACACTCTTTCTTTTCATTCCACTCGCCGCCGTCTTTGCCGAAGCGTTACAAGGCGGTCTCGCTGCCTATGTTGAATCCTTTCTCAACGAAGATGCCCTTGCGGCCATTCGCTTAACACTCCTGGTGGCGGCCGTGGCCGTGCCGCTGAATGCCTTGTTCGGGGTGGCCGCAGCCTGGGCCATTGCAAAATTCGATTTCGTCGGCAAACAGGTTTTGATTACCCTGATTGATATGCCCTTGGCCGTCTCGCCGGTCATCTCCGGTCTCATTTATGTGCTGCTCTTCGGGGCTCAAGGTTGGTTAGGCCCATGGCTGGCCGAACATGACATCACGATCCTTTTTGCGTTGCCGGGCATCGTGCTCGCGACGATCTTCGTGACCGTTCCGTTTGTCGCCCGCGAACTCATTCCGCTGATGCAATCGCAAGGACGGGAGGAAGAGGAGGCGGCTATCACGTTGGGGGCTTCGGGTTGGCAGATGTTTATGCGTGTCACGCTGCCGAACATCAAATGGAGTCTCCTCTACGGCGTGATCCTGTGCAATGCGCGCGCGATGGGAGAGTTCGGCGCGGTATCGGTCGTCTCCGGCCATATTCGAGGACTGACCAACACGATGCCGTTGCATGTCGAAATTCTCTACAACGAGTACAACGCGGTTTCAGCGTTCGCGGTCGCGTCGCTCTTGACGTTACTGGCCATTGTCACCCTCGCGGCCAAGGCGATTGTCGAGCGGAACACACATTCTCCAACCATCGTTACCGATCCAACATCAGCTGTTCAAGCAGGGAGCATTCGATGAGCATTCAGGTCGACCATGTCACGAAGCGATTTGGAGCGTTTACGGTGTTGAATGATGTCAGCCTTCATGTGCAGGAAGGCGAGCTGGTGGCCCTTCTCGGTCCGTCCGGTTGCGGCAAGACGACGTTGCTGAGAATTCTTGCCGGACTGGAAAGACCTGATGATGGACGTATCTTTCTGCACGGTGCGGAGGTGACGGATCAGCGGATCAGCGAACGTCGGGTTGGATTCGTCTTCCAGCATTATGCGCTATTCCGCCATATGACCGTCGCGGATAATGTCGCCTTTGGGCTGACCGTACTGCCTCGGGCGCAACGACCTTCTACAACTCGCATACAGGAGAAAGTCAGGGAACTACTGGGACTCGTGCAGTTGCAGGCAATGGCCGACCGGTACCCCAGCCAACTGTCGGGAGGGCAGCGTCAACGAGTGGCGTTGGCCCGAGCGCTGGCCGTGGAACCGAAACTCTTGCTGTTGGATGAGCCTTTTGGAGCGCTGGATGCGAAGGTCCGTAAAGAGCTCCGCCGGTGGCTTCGGCGGCTCCATGACGAGTTACATATTACCGGCATTCTCGTGACGCATGACCAGGAGGAAGCGTTAGAAGTCGCCGATCGTGTGGTGGTGATGCATCAGGGCAATGTTGAGCAGATCGGTACCCCGGACGAAGTCTACGAACATCCTGCAAATCCCTTTGTCTACCGTTTCCTTGGTGATGTCAACGTGTTTCATGGGCGTGTTTCCGAGGCGCGCGCCGCCGTACAAGGGAATCCTGAAGAAGCATCAGCCGGATTGGCGGATGGGGTTGAGGAACACGAAGTCACCTTCGTTCGCCCTCATGACTTAGAACTCAATCGATCCCGGACGAACCCCGATCAGTTTGAGGCGACGGTGCGATACGTCCTCTCGGCAGGATCGCGCGTGCGGCTCGAATTGATCGTTCAGAGTTCGGCGCAGACCATTGAAGTCGAATTGACCAAAGAACGATATCGCGAACTCGATCTTCGTGAAGGTGAAGTCGTATTTGTGCATCCACGACACCGCCAGGTGTTCACAATACCGCAGTCGTAGCCAACGCCACGCTCTCATCTGTCGTTGCTTGACACGCGACCCCGCCGGAATTTGTGTTAGCATGAGCGCCACCTCTCCACCGAAAGGATAATTCATGATCATTCCATACCGCACAATTTGTTCAACAGTGCTGGTTATGATGTGCATGGGTGTGCCGGCGGTGTTGGCCGGGCAATTCGGGACTCCGAAAGACGAAGAAGGCACGCGCATCTTCAAAGCGGATGAACATCCTCATTACAGTGGGCAGTTTCACCTGACCGGACGAAAGACAATTCTGGTCGGGAGTATGAACGATCGCGCGCCATGGGATCACATGGACTATGCCGGCAAGCGGTTGACGCCGGTACAGGGAACGATCGAGATCGACGTCGACGAACGTACGAACAGTGGCCAGGTGATGGTCGAATTTGCTGAAGGCCAAGATCGGTATCGGATCGTCTTCGATCGGTTCGCCGCGAAAGCGCCGTTCCAGGATGGAGGGATCGCAACCAGAATCTACGAACATGGGGATTCGAACAACGGGGACCCGTTATACCCGAAAACCTGGCTCTATCTCGGCGGGTGGGGTACGGCGACGATGTTCAAGAATGGAGAGGTTCTCTACAAGGATTATGATGCGCATTTCATGGTCATGGAGCGATCCCGTGATCCTCAGACCCACGAGGTCCGGTACCCTGTGAAACGAACTCTTCCCGGAGGAGAGACGGATCCGGCCGGCATGGAAATCGATCTCTGGGTACGGTCCAAAGAGCAAAACACCGATAACTTTCCTCCCTTTGAAACGTTCGTCCATCTCTGTTGGGAAGAAGTCACGTGGCGAGGTGCGCGATAAGGGGATGGATGACCGCATTTCTCACTGTCCTCGAATTTCCTGACTCGTCGCGTAGCTGACTTCTCGACCGTTGTGTATTGCATGCTTCCATAAAAAACGGTTTTGGTTTGCCATGGGCACTGAGAGCCAATACCATGACGCTACTCTTTATGGCTGGATCGGCATTCATCGGATGGGCCGCCTATTCGCCTTGCGGCCTTTATGGTGTTCGTCTGGAGCATGAATCGTTGAATGAGACTCCAAGTCGGTTACAATAGGCGGACTGCGAAATTGTATCGACCTGCAACGTGAGGTGCTGAGTGAAGCGTATCGATATCATCGCCGGAGCACGGCCCAATTTCATGAAAATCGCGCCGATCATTGCGGCACTGAACGTCGCTGAGCGTCATGGTGGGCAGCTACGGTACCGATTGATTCATACCGGTCAGCATTATGATCGCGCGATGTCCGGCAGTTTCTTCGAAGAACTAGGGATTCCCGACCCGGACATCAACCTCGAGGTAGGATCCGGCACTCAAGCCGAACAAACCGCCGGGATTATGACCGGATACGAAAGAGTCTTGTTGAAGGACAAGAGCGACCTCTGTCTGGTCGTCGGTGACGTGACGTCCACGATGGCCTGTTCCATCGCGGCGCGAAAACTGGGTGTGCCGGTGGCTCATGTCGAGGGCGGGATTCGGTCCGGGGATTGGACGATGCCTGAGGAAATCAACCGAGTGGTGACCGACTCCATCACCAATTGGTTTTTTACAACGAGCGAGACGGCCAACGACAACTTGCGCCGCGCCGGCGTCACCGACGACCGGATCTTTTTTGTCGGTAATACGATGATCGACACGTTGCTCAAGAACGTGCCTCGCTTGCGGCCACCGGCTTGTTGGCAGTCGCTCAAACTCGAACCGGGACAGTTTTTTGTCGTGACGCTCCATCGCCCTGCGAATGTAGATGGAGAGCGACAGCTCTTGTCATTGCTCCGCGCCATCGCCGAAGGCACCAACGGATTACCCGTGGTATTTCCCGTGCATCCACGGACCGCGAAGAATCTCAAGGAACTCGACCGTGCAACCCCACAGCTTCACTGTGTCGATCCGCTGGGCTACCTGGAATTCAATTATCTCGTTCAACATGCCAAAGGGGTGATTACCGATTCGGGGGGGATTACCGAGGAAACAACGGTACTTGGCGTACCATGCCTCACGCTTCGCGATAACACCGAACGTCCGGAAACCATCACCATCGGCACGAACGAGCTTATCGGAACCGATCCAGCTAAACTCGCGCCGGCACTGGCCCGATTGATGGCGGGGCAGTGGAAGAAGGGAGCGATCCCACCACTGTGGGATGGGAAGGCGGCGGAACGGATTGTGGAGCATCTGGAAGGACTTCTGCTCGTATCGTGAGATCATTTCGCAGGCTAGGGGCGCGGCCTAGGCGTGGATGAGAATGCAAGAAGTATGAGGTGCACGATCTGCGCGATGAGTGCATGTCGTCCTCATAATATGGATTGTAAGGCAGGTTCAGTCGCTTGCCGGGCGGTTCCTTCTCTTCTCGGCGCCATTTTCTTGACCAAGATGAGTGGGACTCGCTATGATGATGACGAACTGCATGGCAAAGGACGATCATATGGCGAAGACAAAAGCCAAGCGACAGTCACGGGGAAAGAAGGCGGCAATTGGGATCTCCCGGGAAGTGTGGGAGTGGGCCAGAGCCAATCCGAGGTATGAAGACCTGATGGATGAGCTCGAGGACCTCGAGGATCTGCGGCGCGAAAAAGCCAAGAGTGAAAAAGGCGTCCACTTCGCTGACGTGCTGAAGGAGTACGAACTCCTGCACCGCGTGCGTCTTCCGCGTTAATGGCCTACGAGCTTCTGCTTCAACCTCGTGCGCGCAAGGAGTTTCTGGTTCTTCCTCCCGACATCGTAAAGAAAATTGCGCAGGCGCTTCACACGCTTGAGCAGGAACCGCGATCACCCCAATCCATCAAGTTGTCGGGAGGTGGAGGCTATCGCCTACGAGTCGGGGATTATCGCATCCTCTATGAGATCGACGATGTCACGAAAAGGGTCATTGTCTATCGTGTCAAACATAGGCGAGAAGCCTATCGATAGTCCGGTTGACCTCTCTCTTGTCTTTCGCTCGGAAATGCGACCGTGTTGCTCACGGCTTGACAGCCGTGGTTCCCCATTGATTCCTACACGACATCTCGCCGAAGCATGTTCTTCTTCGCCAAGGTTTCCGAAGTACACCCACTGTGCATTCCTTCATGGCTTCGTCTCTTCCTCCTCCGCAGCGAACTACTGCAGAGAGACAGACAACCCTGGCTGCCTGCATAGGTGAGGAAAGCAGAAAACGATCGTGGGCCGCACAGCTGCCCGATGAAACGGGGGGCGTGAATACTTCCGATGCGCTCTGAAACGGTTGGCTTCAGCATGATGTTGGTTCGATCTCGTCGAATTGGGAGGGCAACGCGGCGGAGCGGATTACGGGATTGGCATGTTGACCACCGACACTGCACCTGAGATCATGTGCGCCGATCAAGAGAGGGATCATGTTGTGAATTCAGGAGAGAGCAAGCAGAACGCGTATTCTTCAGTCTTGCCGATAGCGAGACTTGCCATACAGTGAGAGAGCGACGGGCATCATCGGCACGGAGGGAGCTATGAAAGAATTAGATCGGATCACCATGGACCCGGCAGTCATGGGAGGAAAACCCTGTATCAGGGGCATGCGCGTGACCGTCGGGACAATCGTGGGCTTGATGGCGGCGGGAAAGACGATCGAGGAGGTCCTAGCAGCCTATCCCTACATCGAACGGGAAGATATTTTACAAGCCCTTACATACGCAGCCTGGCGATCGGAAGAAACGGACCTTCCCTTGGTCTCCTGATGAAATTTCTCATCGAGGGGCGCTGCTTTCCATTGACCCCCCACGCGCCAGCGCGCGCGTCTTACCGTTCGAATAGTGGGAGAATCTGGAAAATTTGTCCCCACTGGATGGTCTCGCTATGGATTCCCACTGCTCCCGGACGAAGGGTGCGATCCTCCTGTGAGCTGGCAAAGCGGCGGAACGGATCGTGGAGTGTTTTGAGCGTGTGTTTGGCGATAGGTAGATAGTAATTGGTCCTATGCAGAGCCACAATCAGTCAAATTGTGCCTGATCTGGCAATCAGTCGATCAGTCCGTGAAGGTCAGTCCTGAATAGCTCCCACGTCTTTGTCCGTTCTAATTAGTACGCCTCTGTACGGTCTTGCCTCCGTTCACGGAAGACAGCATTCCCCAGTCTATTTCACAACTCACTGATCCATCGTGCCATTCAAATCTTTCGTCTGGACCAAGTCTTGCTGTCATTAAATTGAATTTAGGTTGCCACATGCGCGCTCTCTCACTACCATTGGGATAGTTTTCCTAACTACTATATGTGCAAGCATTGCGCTCATGCTTGCCTTGGGCAGCAGGAAAAGGTCTAGTCACGGTGTAACTCCACAGTACGTGAACCTACGTTAAGGCGCACAGTCGGACGCCGGACCCATCTCACTCTATGGAACAAAGTAAAGCGCACTATTTGTCAGGAGTTGTCCTGTCCGCTGGAGCCAACCTGGCAGGTATGGCTGCTTCCTTGGCGACGATCATGGTGGCAGCACGACTATTATCAAAGGATGAGTTGGGGGCATTTTTCTTGGTCATGGTAGTGGTTCAGTTTGTCGCACTCTTTAGCGACTTAGGTTTGAAGAATACCGCGATCAGAGCCTTATCATCCTTGCCGCCACAATCTCTGGAGTTTGCCCAAACAGCACATTATCTTCTGACCATAACGTTAACAACCTCGGTTGTCGCCTGCCTTGCGCTTTGGTCTGTTATGCCATTCTTAAAATCGCTGTGGTCCTATGAGAGCTTTGAACATCATCTCATCTTCGCAGCACCAATCGCGGTTTTAACTGCCGTTCTTCAGATTGTTACGTCGCTATTGGTTGGAGGGAAAGAGTTTAAGAAACTCTCCACATTGAACATCGGCATCGAAATTCTGCGCGCAACACTTTCTACGGGAACCTTGATACTGGGGTGGGGAGTGAACTCGCTGTTCTGGGGGATGATCGTTTCTAGAATGGTCGGTATCGGGGCAATTTGGGTGGTGATGCCCGCGTTGTTCTCGTTCAGCTTTCGACACCCGCGAAAAGCAGAGTTTTTTAAGTTCGGAGGGTGGCTATATGGAGGTTCTCTTCTATCTGCGGGTATGGTCAGATGCGCTGATGCGATGGTGACGACCTACATGGGCACAGCTGCGCTCGCTGTCTATTCAGCCGCGATGCAAATACCCACTGTCCTACAGCGAGTCTTCGAATCAACGCGGCCGGCCCTATTGGGATATATTGCTGCTCATCATGATAGTTCCGACCGGCAACAGGCTGAGGCTATGCGCATTCTGACAGCGGGGTTATCCATGGCCACGATCGTGATCATCGTGTTTTCCGGCCCACTGATGACAATGCTGTATTCTGAGCAGTACACCAGCGGTACTTGTATCATGCAAACATTGAGTGTCTGGATGGCTTTTTCCCTCGTCAATTACTTCTACTCAATCATTTTGGTTGGGAGGGGGCAGTCCAGGGAAGCGTTCATACAAGCGGTACCTCAGCTCCTTATCATGCTCGTGACCACCAGTTTGCTTGTTCCTCTATACGAAGCCGTAGGCGCCGCGAGTGCTCTGGTCATTACCGCATTCTTGGGGAATCTCATCGCGGCTAAAATCGTCGCCGGAGATGATAGGGATGCATGGAGAGTGCTGACGATGAACTTTATTCGAGCGGCAGTCCCGCTCTTACTCTTTCTTATTATCGCGTCACAGATGAAACTCGATTTTTTCTCGTTGATGATTCTTGGCGGTGCTATGCTTGCGGCACTGATCGCACTTAAAGTTATAAAGACAAGTGACATAGTTGCCGTACGAATAATGCTCTCGGGAATAATACGACAAGCCCCCATACGTTCCACCACTATTGCTTAGTCCGACAACATCTACGGAGTGACTGAATGAGGGTCCTATTTCTGACATATCCTCGAATTGGATTAAACCGGGGCGGTTTGCAAATTCAGATTGAAGAGACTGCCAGAAGCTTGTCCAAACTTGGAGTGGATGTTGTCCAGTATGATCCTTGGAAAAACCAGCTGGAAGATGTGGATATCTGCCACGTTTTCAGCATTGATTCCTCGATGATCTACCATGTCAATCGAGCGGTCAGTTTGGCAGTCCCGGTCATCCTATCTCCTGTTTTGAGCCTATTTGACAGTCACCAATGGGTATCGCGAATGAAGCAACGGATGTCGATACTCCCAGGGGTGTATTCTGACCTCAGGAGAGCTGGTTGGATGCTTTCCGCAGCAACCAAAATCATAGCCCTCAATTCCGAAGAGAAAGAGCTGCTTGACGCCGTATTTCGTATTGAGCCCTCAAAGGTCTGCACTGTTCCCAATGGAATCAGTCGAGCATTCACCGCCGGAGATTCCCGATTGTTCGAAAATGCGTATGGCTTAAGAGATTTTGTTCTCAATGTCGCCTCCATAGAGCCAAGAAAAAATCAATTGTCATTGGTCCGTGCCATGAAGCATCTACCTTATACATTGGTCTTGGTTGGAAAATGTTCTCCCGAACATGCCGATTATCTAAAGAAAGTTGAGGATGAAGCAGGCGATAACGTAAGGGTAGTCGGCGCTATCCGACACGATGATCCCATGTTAGTTTCCTGCTATCGAGCGGCAAAGCTTTTCGTCCTTCCGAGCTTTTCGGAAGTGATGCCTCTTACTATAAATGAGGCTGTCTTAGCTGGGTGCAGAATTGCCGTATCCGATCGAGTGCCTATTTCGGAATCGATCGTGCCGCATAGTGAACGATTTCGTCCAGATGATGTTGATGCCATCGCTCAAACTGTTGATCGCAAGATGCAGGAATGCGAGCCGAGTCGTGTCTCACGGGCCGTGACTGCGATGCCCACCTGGGATGAGATTTGCCAGGAGCTGGTCAAAATCTATTGCGATGCACGAGCTGTCCACACGCCTGTTCAGCAAGCTCTGAAATAGAGATTGTTGCGGACAAGATCACATTCGGAAGAGAACCCGCACGCCTTCGAATATGCCAGTGGTTGACGACTTATTAACGTCTGTGGATCGATCACCGCTTAGCAACATTCAATCTGTCAACAGGTGTGGTATAAGCGCGGCAAGTATTCTGGCATTTTCGATTGGTATGTTTGTTCAATTGTCGATGCCGTTAACAGATCTCTACGAAGTTCCCAACGTGCGGGGAGTATTCTTCGGACTTATTCTTGGAATTGTTGCATTTCGATTCTTAAGCGGAGAGTCTTTGCGAATTGGAGGGGCTATCCTTATATCGTATCTAGTCTTAAGCCTCGTTCTCGCTGTGGGCATCATCTATTCTCGTGCCCCAGTATATGGGACGACAAAAGTGATTCTCGTGTGTTCATATTTCTGGTTGTTAGGGACCGTGATCTATAACCTGGTTGACGATGTGGCAATTGGAAAAGCATTTCTCACCGGTCTATTTGTCGGGGGACTGCTGCTAATCGGAGCTGTCGCGATTGAATTCGGCAATCCAATCCAGTTATTTCGAAATGCGAATCGTTTTTTCAGGCTCCGATTAGGGGAAGAAGGCAATCCCATCCTGTTAGGGAGGCATCTGGCACTAGCAATTACGATAATTGTTACGTTCGTCGCCGTCCGGCGGCGGTGGAAAGATCTAGCGTGGAGCATACCGGTGGGTCTACTCACGCTGGTCTATCTTGTGGCGACCGGTTCCAAGGGACCCCTACTGGCACTCGCTCTTTGCTTCGTCATAACTGCTCTGCTCATGATGAGGGGAGTTATGGGTAGGTTAAGTCTGAGCCTACTTCTCGTGGGATTGTTCTCCATCATTGCAGTAGTCGGGGTAGAGTTCTTGCCAAAGGGGTTCATCGAAGAACGTTTTACGGAGAAGGTGCAAAATCTCTCTTTGCGGATGCCTGCCTATCAAGATGTCATGCGTACGCTTCTCGATTCGGATGCAACACAGATGCTGGTCGGTCATGGAACCGGAGATTATGGGTATTTCGCTTTAGGCCATGATGAACGAGCCTATCCTCATAATGTCCTGCTCGAAGTAGCTTACGAAAACGGATTGATTGGGGTCGGTCTATTGGTCACTGCACTGGCTTGTCCTTTAGTGGCAGTAATTCGGGCAGCTAAGCACCAGTTGGAGTACCAACATCGAATGTTGTTGGCGGGCTTGTCAGCCGCTTATATCTCATCAGTTATCAATGCCCAGTTCACTGGGGATCTCGGGGCGAATCTTTTAATTGGAATGTTTGGAGCCGCAACAACGAGCATGAGTAATCTGAGAGCGCCAGATCCGTTGTAAGGAGAGCGTCTGTGATCTGTGACAACGAGGCGATGCACATATGGCCCTGGCAATACATTATGGGGGTAGGTAAGTGAATGCGAACCAAGCGGGCTACACCAAGAATCCACGGAAGACCGAAATCCTTTTTTTTGTGCCTGAATGGCCGGTGCTTGATAGTCCGGTCCTGCATGCACAAGTCCTTTCTGTGGCCGGGTTCCTGAATCAAAAAGGATTCGCCTGCCGATTTGCCGGGGCTGAAACGTCACCTTCACGCGCACAGGAGGCGGTCACTTTGATTCACAAGGAATACGGCATACAGGCGTATGTAGAACATGCTCTTCCACAGAAGGCGGGTGCCTACGCAATGTGGTGGGCTTGCCAGAAAGTGTACCGTCATATGCGCGTAAAGCTTCTCAACACTGCCATTACGCACGTGTATGCCCGTTCGTTCACTGGATCGATGTGGTCCAGAAGATTGGCCCGACAACTTAAAGCGAGATCAATCTTTGATGTCCGAGCGATCGTCAGTCATGAGCAAAGGCTTGAGCGAAAGTCTTGTGTGAAAAGTTGGATAAGTTCTTGCTTGGAATTGCAGGAGGGTCGTCGGGCTGATCGCTTGTCTACAGTGTCAGAAAACTTACGTACATACCTTCTCCAGCAAACTGGTCGGCGGGACATTACGGTGATCCCGTCGTGCTTTAATGAAGATACCTTTCACTTTAATCCTGCCTCTCGCCAGGAGATTCGAGCAGCGTTCGGCCTCAAGGACGATGATGTTCTGTTGTGCTATTCGGGAGGGATCAGTGCGTGGCAGAGGATCGACGATATCATACTGCTTCTTAAAGACGTGTGTGCGCGGGATGAACGATGCTATGCGTTGTTTCTTACAACCAACCATGACGAGATGATTTATCGGCTTGCCGATGCACAATTTCCTGAGAATCGGGCTTGGATTCGGAGTTGTTCCCATAAGGAAATGCATAAGTATCTATCTTCAGCCGATGTGGGACTCATCATGCGCCACGACATTTCTGTTAACAATGTGGCCAGTCCCGTAAAGGTCGGCGAATATCTTGCGTGTGGTCTTCCTGTGATTCTGACACGAGGGATCGGGGACTACAGCGACATGTTACCGGCCGCAGGGGTAGGGATCTTGTTGGACGAAACTGAGAACCTGGTCGATCAGGTCCTCTCCTTTATCGGCGGATGCGATTTCCCACGTCAACGGGATATGACGATGCGATTCGCGAATTCACGACTGACGATGTCAGCAAACTTACTACAATATCGTTCACTGTACGCAGAAGGATAATAGGTATTCCTTTCCAATGCTGAATCCTGTGTGGCTCTACCGTAGGGAGGTGGCAAGTGCTGGCAGAAGACTTGAAGGAAGACGTCAAGGAGTTCTGGAATAAGTCGAGTTGTGGTGAGGTGTATGCCTTCGGCCATTCCGATGTCGATTACTATGAGCAACACTCGCATATGCGGTATCAGTTGGAGCCGTATATTCGAGACTTCGCCCGATTTACGGACGGACGCGACAAGGATGTGCTGGAAGTCGGAGTTGGGATGGGCGCGGATCACATGGAATGGGCAAGATCATATCCTCGTACTCTGTCCGGCATAGACTTAACCCCTCGTTCCGTCGACCACACATTGAAGCGACTCTCAATGTATGGGCTATCTTCGGAGGTCCGAGTCGGTGATGCGGAGGCGCTTCCCTACGGTGATAACTCATTCGACATCGTGTACTCGTGGGGAGTATTGCATCATTCCCCGAACACGCCTCAGGCAATCAGGGAGGTGCATCGCGTGCTGCGCGCAGGAGGGACGGCTCGGATTATGATCTATCACAAATATGCACTGACCGGTTACATGTTGTGGTGTCGATACGCGCTGCTTACTGGGAAAATAGGGATGACACTTGACGAGGTATATCACCGTTACTTGGAAAGCCCTGGAACGAAAGCGTATACGCTCGAACAAACCCAAGCCATGCTCAATGGATTTTCCAAGGTGAACCTCGTCACGCAGTTGTCGTTTGGAGATCTATTGCAAGGTGCCGTCGGGCAACGCCACGGTGGAACATTGCTTCGGTCTGCAAAACTGCTATGGCCACGAGGTCTCTTGAAAGTTCTATGCAGAGGACATGGATTACTCTTACTCATTGATGCAACGAAATAGTCAACCCACAACTATCCAGAACGTTTGGACTGCACCGGCAATGCCATGAATTCGCCAATTAGACTACTGCTGATCGGTGGTATGCCTCCACCTATCGGCGGCACGACTGTTCTTTTTAGAGATTTGATCGATCGGCTCTCTTCGTCCGAGCAGTTCTCAGTGAAAATCGTAAATACTTCACGTGCAAAGCCGGGAAGGATGGCGAGCGCGATCAAAGGACTTCAGTGCGTCGCCTCTGTGATCTGGAACGTACCACGCGTATCGGTTGTGAGTTTTCATACATCAATGCAAGGGGCGATCTTCTTTGGGCCGCTGGTACATTTCATTTGCCGCGTCTTTGGACGAAAGTGGATCTTTCGAGGATTTGGAGGATACTTTGAATCTTGGTACGGCCTACTCGGTCGAGCGCACCGATGGATTTTTGACATTACTGTGATGAGAGCGGACGCGCTTCTCTTTGAGCGGATATCGTCCGTGCAATATTTTCAAGCGCTGACCTGCAGTCCTGTGCATTGGTATCCAAACAACCGGAGCCTTGATAGAACCATCGAGCCAGCGGAACTGGATCGACCGCCTTCTCGAAGATTCGTCTTTCTCGGCCATGTCAAGCCGTCGAAAGGGATAGGCGAGCTCATTGCTGCCTCGCGGCTGCTTCATGATGCTCAAGTTCATATCGATGTCTATGGGCCCTTGCAGGAAGGTGTTGCGGCGTCATGGTTCGATAATACGTTCGTGCAATATCGCGGCATCATCGCCAAAGAACAGGTCCTGAAGACACTCGTGCAGTATGATGCGCTTGTCTTGCCCACATACTGGGAAGGAGAGGGACATCCTGGGTCCATCCTTGAAGCCTATTGCGCGGGGATTCCAGTTATTGCTACGCGGTGGGGCGGTATCCCAGAGATTGTGTCGTCCGAGACAGGACTCCTGGTAGAACCACGTGATCCGTGTGGCTTGGCTGACGCGATGCGAGAACTTGCGGAATCTTCATCGACACTTTCAATGCTTCGCCGTGGGGTTCGACTCAAGATCGGGGAGTTTGATAGTCAGCGTTGGACTGAATACTTCACGGAGCTTTGTCACAGTCTCGCATCGACTTGAGGAGTTTACCGTGTGCGGAATTGCGGGAGTCTTGGGATATGAATCTGCACTATTAGATGGGATGCTCGCGCGACTGCGACATCGCGGGCCGGATCATTCCAGTAGGACATCTATTGCCGGCACAAGCTGGTCGATCGGGCATGCACGACTCAGTATTATCGATCTAGACCCTCGAAGCCACCAACCGTTTTTTTCCCCCTGTGGCAGATACGGAATCGTCTTTAACGGAGAAATCTATAATTTCAGAGAGCTCCGTTTGTCTTTAGAGGATCGAGGAGAAAGCTTTCGTACGACATCGGATACGGAGGTCTTGCTGTACTGGTTGATCAATCACGGAACGGCTGGTTTGAAGCAACTCGACGGTATGTATGCATTCGGGTTTTTCGACATGAAAACACGAATGCTGTTACTGGCAAGAGATCCTATCGGGGAAAAACCCTTGTATTATACCGGGAGCCTCGTTGATGGTGTGCGGCGCTTCGCTTTCGCATCAGAAATCAAGGCCCTCTTAACCCTTCCCGATATTAATCGATCGCTCCATGATGGTGCTATGCTGGACTTTCTCCGCTTCCTTTACACGGCACCGCCGAATACTCTTTACCAAGGCATCCAAGAGCTTGCTCCTGGACATATGCTCCAGGTGGATTTGGATAACGGTGATGCGGAAAGCCCGCGAGCGTTCTACTCGCTTGAAAAGAGCATCGAGTACGATGAAGCGGGGACTCCGGAACAGGCTGAAAAGAAGTTCCGAGAACTATTCGAGCAAAGCGTCGAGCGGCGTCTCATCAGCGACGTAGACATCGGTCTGTTCCTCAGTGCCGGGATCGACTCAAACGCTATTCTCGCAGCGGCTCAAGACTCTTCCAGACTCAGCGCCTTGCATACGTATACTCTTGAGTACACGAAGGAGAGCGATGAAAGCCATATCGCGCGTCAGATTGCGTCAGCTCACGGATTGTCACATACCACGATCCCTTTTCATGAACTGGACTTTCATGATTCAATTCAACGGGTAGTGGATTTATTTGACCAGCCGTTCGGCAACTCGACAGCACTTGTTTCGGATCTAATTGCTGGCGAGGCATCAAAGTCGTGTAAGGTGTGTCTAGTGGGTGACGGTGGAGATGAACTGGCCATCGGCTATCCAAGATATAAGGCCATCCACCTTCACCAGCAATTGAAGCAGCTGCCATCAGCTGTCGCGGGTTTGGGCCGACTGTGTGTCAATTGGCTGCCAGAACGCGGCAGGTTCGCCACATCGATGAGACGAGTAAAGCTGTTCTTGAACACACTGGACCACCCATTGGCAGAGAGTGTTTTGGATTGGGCGACATATATGAACACGGCTACCCTCGAATGGGCTACCGGAAGGAAAGAATGCAGAACTCCATTTTACAACGATCTGTTGGATACGTTTACTAGACAGTCAAACGATCCTGTGCGCGCCGCCACAATAGTTGATATGAAGTCGTTTGTTCCCTTTAACTTGATGCTAAGTGCCGATAGGACCAGCATGGCCCACTCTCTTGAACTCCGAAGTCCATTTCTGTCGCCGTTGCTGGTCCACAGCATACTTGGGTTGCCGTCCCGGGTAAAGATGGGCAACAGCGCCAAGCCACTCATAACAGGCGCGCTTGCCGCTAGGATGCCGGCAAGTGTGTTGACCCAACCGAAACGTCCATTCAATCCCCCAATACGGAATCTGTTGAGAGCGAATCTGGAGCACCTGCGCGACTATCTGCTATGCCCATCTGCTTGTCTCGGCACGGTTCTCGATCAGGACTTTCTCAAACGTGAGGTCGCCGCATTTTCGGCAGGGAGACGCGATAACTCCACACTACTGTGGGGGCTCGGGACCTTAGAGAATTGGCTTCAGAGAGGCATACGATGAAAAGGATGCTCCGACATATAGCCGTGATCATGATCATAGTCCTTGGTTTGGCAGAAACATCCTATGCCGACAGAGTGGCGGTCGTGGCATTCAGCCAACCGCCCAACTATGCGCTTTGCACGGATCCTGGGGACGTGCAACAGCTTACAGACGGGAAAATCACAACCTTTCCGATCTGGACGAAGAAGGAGACGGTCGGATGGGCGGCTACGACGCCGATAGCCATAGAACTTCGAGTCACGTCCACTGGTGCTGCACAGCGTCCTCAATCCGGTACGTTACGACTACATTCAGCAAAGGGATTAGGTGCTGGTGTAGATGTGCCACGACATGTCGATGTCTATGCGAGAAGCAATGACGGAACATTGAGTTTGGTTGGGTCGTTGGCCGCCTATTCGGGAGAATGGAGTGACAAACGCGATCACTGGTTAGCTGTCGATGTCCAGGTAGCAACCGAAGCATTGGTCGTCGTTCTCCATGCCTCCGGCGACTATTTGTTTTTAGACGAGATCGAATGGCGACCTTCGGGAATGGGCCGGTTTCCAACAATCCCCTCAAGTGTAGCGAATGTCCGGACAGCATTGGAGGAAAGCACTCGAAGGGTCTCTCGAGCGCTCGAACGGGCGGCTGCGGTGGAAGCTGAAGGAGCTGCGCTATCGGTGCCGACGAATTCGCTGCATGTCTGGAGCCAAGACCCATGGAAAGATATCGATCTTGCTGATGTTCGGCAACAGATCAACAATAGACCCTCCTTAGTTGAGGTCAGGGGCTACGCTGACGAGCATGAGAGCATCTGTTTAGGAATTGTTGTGGGAAAGGAGGTCGCTTCTAACGGGCTGCGTGTTTCGGTCGACGGACTCCCTTCTCAATCCGTTACGCTCTATGAAGTGAGGCCGGTTATCGCAGGCAACGGAAAGCGAGTGTATGACCCGCTTGTCCCACTTGATGGTCGTGGGACGTTTTCAGCAAGACCTGGCTCGCCTGTATATCTTTGGATGGATATTAATCTTGCTGTATTAGGCGCGGGCAACCATCGATTCGAAATCCGCCTTGATGGCGGGGGCCAGGTGAATACTCTCCCTGGTGTGGCGAACGTCAGTGCATATACAGGAAGTAGTGTCAAACGGCTTCGTGCAGTGAATTGGGCATACCTTTCTGATATGCCTGTTTTCCGGAATAGGACTGTCGCCACTCAAGACTTGGTGCGTCACGGTATCAATACCTTCGTCGCACATCCTGGAGAAATTCCTGGCTTAGCTCTTGACGGCAGCTGGATGATCAAGCCTGACCTAAGTTTTGTGACTACCGTGGAGATGGTCAAGCAGCATGGGATGTTGCTGCTCTATCTGGGGTGGAGTGAGGCAAAAAATCCGTTGGGGTTATCGAGCAGCGTGCGAACTCTCGATTCTGCTTCAAAAGAGCGCTTGCTGAGGTGGGTGAAGCAAATGTCCACATATCTTTCCGAGCGAGGCCTGTCCGTGGATCAGTGGGCTTTGTATCCAGTCGACGAGCCAAGTCGTCAGGGTTTACAGTTGGTGAAGGCCGTTGCTCAAGCGATCAAAGAATGGAATCCTGCGGTGAAGGTGTACACCGACCTCAATGTCTACGCGACCCCACCCATTGAGATGTCCGACCTTCGGGACGTCCAAAGCTTTGTGGATTATTGGCAACCCAATGTATTGGTAGTCCGTGGCAGACTCGGTGAGTTTTTTAAGACACTTCAAAAAGATTGGTGGATCTACGGGAATCCAAAAGCGCCCGCAAAACAGGCGTCACCATTGCGTGACTATCGAATGTTGGCTTGGTGGGCCTGGTATTACGATGCGAAAGGCGTAGGGTTTTGGTCCTACAGCGATACCGGTGGGAGTTCTGCGTGGGACGATATAGATGGTCGGCGTCCTGACTGGGCTGTCGTGTATGAAACACCTGAAGGAGTTGTCAGCAGCCGCCGCTGGGAGGCATTTCGCGAAGGGCTGGAAGATTATGTCTTATTGTCAGGGATGAACAGAACTGAAGCGCAGAGAAGTATGCCATCTGGAAAACAGAACTTCGACTTGTGGGATCTGCACACGGTTGAAGGTGTGAGGCGAGCGCTCTTGGATGCTCTCTGAACCTGGATGCACCACCTGAGGTCGACGACCAACTTGCTGAAATACGCTCATCCGATATAGTCCAACCAGCGTAATCAGTTTGTACAAGCTGATGAAGTCGTTCGCTAGAGACCGATTCCGATTGTATCTACAAACAGCCCTCTATCTTCGGCCGACTCAGCTGCTTTTTCTTATTCGTAACCGACTTCGCCTGCCTCCAGTCAGATGGCCTCGCGCTCGTCGAGTAGGTCTAAGGCATGGTGTAGGGTTCATGCCTAGCGTCCATGGGCCCCATCAATCTCATGATGGCGAAGCACTCATCTTCCTAAAGCAAAAGAAGTCCTTTTCTAACGGCAAGCCGGATTGGGTTTGCCGGGAAATGCCGAAGCTCTGGCGGTATAACCTGCACTATTTCGATTATCTGCATGATCCACAGCGTTCTTTTGAGAATAAGTGCCTCCTCATTACCGATTGGGTTCAACACAATCCGCCGGGGACTGAAGATGCCTGGGAGCCCTATACGGTCTCGATCAGGATCGTGAACTGGATAAAGTTCTTCCTGTTGTCAAACGAGGCCAACCAGGAAGAGGGAAATGAAAAACTGCCAAGACGTGAGTGGATTAAAAGTCTCTACCAACAAGCACTGTGGCTGGAACAACACATTGAATACCACATCTTGGCGAATCACTATCTCAAAAATGGCGCAGCGCTGTTTTTTGCCGGGGTGTACTTCGAAGGGGTCGATGCAAACAGGTGGCTCAAAAAGGGTTTGGGAATTTTGCAAGATGAACTCAAGGAACAGTTTCTTGCCGATGGAGGGCACTTCGAGAGAAGCTCTATGTATCACTGCATTTGTTTGGTCGATTATCTTGATGTATTGAATCTCGCGAAGAATTCACCTGCTGCGATCTCATGTGAAATTGCGGACGAATTTACCGGCAAAGTTACTACTGCCCTGGATTTCCTGAGCGGCATCTGCATGCCGGACGGAGCTATTCCTTTGTTCAATGATTCGGCGTTCGGCATCGCTCCAACCCCTCATCAGATCTTCGAGTATGCTGAGAGAGTGCTTGGGTACAAGCCTCCGAGCCCATCAAATAATTTAGTGGTCAGTGCCTTCCAATCGAGCGGGTATTATGTCTGTCGCAGGGCGGGCGACATGATCATCGTTGATTGTGGGCCGATCGGTCCTGACTATCAGCCAGGACATGCGCATTGCGATACGCTGAGTTATGAGCTGACGATCGACGGGCAACGAGTTGTGATCGATAGCGGGGTCTTCGACTATGAGCCGAGCCAGGAAAGGAGGTATGCGCGAAGTACGAGAGCCCATAATACCGTTATGGTTGATGGAGAAGAGCAGTCAGAGATATGGGGTGTGTTCCGCGTGGCACGGCGGGCGAAGCCGGTCCAGGGGCATATCGACAAGACGGGGCATGAGTCGGTCCTGTTTGAAGGAGCTCATGATGGGTATAGGAGATTGACCGGAAAACTCATCCATAGAAGGCAAATATCCTATGGGGGGCAGGGGAGTTGGGTTATTACGGATGTGTTGGAAGGCAGTGGGGCTCATCGGATGGAAAGTTTCGTTCATATCCATCCAGATTTCACGATTGTGCCATCGGGTGAAGATGTCTTCGGAATTGAGAGAGACGGAGAGGCTATTGCCATGATCGAAGCTTTGAGTACCTGCCGTATAGAGATTGAGCAGGGCTGCTATTTTCCTGAGTTTGGTTTGAGCCGGAAGAACCCTGTGCTAGCCTTTTCTTGTTCTGGGGAAGTCCCCCTCCAGCTGAGTTATCGAATCCAGAAAGCGAGAGACCGACGAACCGAGGCGCACAGGCATGCGAATTCTCTTCCTGTCACATTACTTCCCTCCCGAGGTGAATGCGCCGGCAACCAGAACCTATGAACATTGTCGACAATGGGTCCGAGACGGGCACCAGGTGACGGTCGTGACGTGCGCACCGAATCATCCTCAAGGAAAAGTCTACAAAGGCTACAGCAATCGGATCTATCAGCGGGAAACAAGAGACGGAATCAGCGTTGTCAGGGTCTGGACGTTCGTGACGGCTAATGAAGGTTTTCTCAAACGGACGCTGAACTACATCTCTTATATGTGTTCTGCTGTCATCGTCTCCTTCTTTCTACCAAAAGCAGACGTTGTCCTTTCTACCTCTCCTCAATTCTTCAATGGGCTCGCGGGCTATTTCGTCAGCAAGCTGAGGAGAATACCTTGGGTATTGGAGATCCGTGACCTATGGCCGGAATCGATTGTCGCCGTGGGTGCGATTAATCGCCACGCAATCATTACCATGCTGGAATGGGTCGAACGGTTCGCGTACCGAAATGCAGATCGGATCGTGCCGGTGACAGACTCGTTTAAGACACACATGCAGAGTAAGGGTATCGAAGCCGGCAAGATTACTGTTGTTAAGAACGGCGTCGACCTCGCCCAATTTGCGCCGCTTGACGGGATGAGTGCTCTTGCCGAAGAACTTGGAGTCAAGGGAAAGTTCGTCGTTTCATATTTCGGGACCCATGGTATGGCCCACCATCTGGAGACGGTCTTTCATGCGGCCCGTCGATTGGGCAGTTCGAAAAATATTGTCTTCTTGATGGTAGGCGATGGAGCCGAGCGGCAAGCGCTTGTCCAGATGCGAGACAAAATGGCGCTGGACAACGTACTGATGCTCGATCAGCAACCCAAGAGCCGTATGCGCGAGTTCTGGGCGTTGTCCAACATCAGTCTCGTTCTCCTGAAAAAGTCCGATCTGTTCAAGACGGTCATCCCCTCGAAGATCTTTGAAAGCCTGGCTATGGCGAAGCCGATCATTCTTGGAGTGGAAGGGGAAAGTGCTGAGCTTCTCGAAGCGGCCAAGGCCGGTATTTGTATTGAGCCTGAACAGGCTGACGATCTTGCCGCACGCGTTCTGGAGCTATCACAAAATCCTGAACGGTGCCGACAGCTGGGTAGGAATGGGCGTCAATATGTCATGGAGCATTTCGATCGCATCGTGCTCGCCAGAAAACTCGCCTCTGTGATCGAGTCGGTCGGCGGGAAGACTGTTTTTGAGGCTGAGGAGATCTCAGTCACTTTGAGATGACCCCGCCGGAGGACCTCCGGTCATTGCAACATATCTCTCTTGCTCCGATTCGAGCAGGCCCAATCAGTCAGACCAAGGGCCTCGGCTAGAAATGAGGTTGTAGACGAGTTGGTGAGTCAGAAGAGAGCGCTAGGGAGATATTCGGTCAGGACATTGCAGCAATATGAACGTGCTTAGCCAGGTAAGCGGAAACACAGTAGGTAGTTTTTGCCGCCCCGTACATGGCTCATACATAATTGAACACTGTTGCAGGAATGTAGACACAGTCGCTGCTGTAGGCCGTTTTGGTCTTCCTTAGTTTTCAGAGACATAGCAATTTCCGGTAATGGTCTAGGATTTGCTGAGCAATCTCCGTTCATACGTGTTCCTAATGTGTCAACCTCTAGAAGGAGCGGTGTTATGCAGATGATGAAGAAGTTGTTCGGAAAGGGATTTACCCTGCCAGCGATTGCGCTGTGCTCAGTGCTGCTTCCATTGAATGCAACTCAAGCAGCCCTCATCCCCATCACCTATAACTTCACGGGGTTGGTGTCTGACGTGAGTGATCCATTGTCACCACCAATCAGCTCGGTCGGCCAGCAGGTGCATGGGTCATTTTCAGTCAACTTCAACCCCGCTGCTACTGGTGGGACTTACTACGGTGTTGTTACCGGGTTCTCCATCAATTTTAACGGCACATCGTATTCGGCCACTTTTACACCAGGTGGTCTTATCAATGGGGTCCAATTGCACAATGCTGGTGGTAATGGGACAGATAGCTTTAAGCTTGCGACGAGTGTGATGGGGACTGAGATCAATGACTTTGATCCAACGTCGTTTAGTCTTGAACTCAAAGGGAAAAACATGCTTATGACTGATAATCTTCAGCCACCAGACATCGGCGTGGCGTTGAGCAAGGCCAGTTGGCGTCTGAATTTTGAGAATGGCGACGAGGATATGGCGAGAATTAAAGGTGGGTTCTCACACCTGACAGCCGTGCCCTTGCCGGCTGCGGTGCTCCTGTTTGGCGCGGGGCTTATCTCCTTGGTCGGTTTGGGTGCCGGAGGTTTGAGAAATCTCCGAGGAACTCAGGCTTAGTCAAGAACCTCATTTCTGACGACTGGGGCTTGATACCCATCTCGAGGTATCAAGCCCGCTCTTTTTTTGAAATCAATCGACAGGTCGCAGGTTGCCATAGATAATCAGATTTCGCCCCGCTCTATCGGATCGACTTAGCTCGTTTAATTCATTCCTCATCATCGGTTGCGTGACTTTGGCTTATGACTAGCAATCGCTCTCTTATCTTCACCTCAGTCCTAGTCGTGGCGCTGTTAGGCTACATGTACGCAGATAGCCTTGTTTTTTTGCTCAGCCGTTGGTTTGGCACGGAAGATTATAGCCACGGAATCTTTGTGCCTTTCATCAGTGGGTATTTGATCTGGCAATACCGGCATCGTCTCAGCCAGGTTTCCAAGGAGAAGTCGTGGTGGGGCTTTGCTGTCATTGGGTTGGGGCTTGTCCTCTATGTGGTAGGGGAATTGTCCACGCTGTTTGTGATCCACCATTTCTCTCTATGGACGGTGATCGTCGGGTTGGTGGTCACGCTGATCGGAGTTCGCGGGGCTAAGACTATTGCGTTTCCCCTCTGCTATCTCCTGACCGCAATCCCTCTCCCGACGTTTTTCTATGCGAATCTGTCAAGCCAGCTCCAGTTGTGGTCGTCATCGCTCGGAGTCGGCTGTTTACAGCTGGTGGGAGTGATGGCGTTCCGGGAAGGAAATGTCATCGATCTCGGGCCGGTGCAACTCCAAGTCGTCGAAGCCTGCAGTGGTATTCGATATCTGCTTCCCCTGACGTCCCTTGCACTCCTCTGCGCGTATCTGTTCAAGGACAAGATGTGGAAGCGAGTGGTCCTTGTACTGTCATCCATCCCGATTTCCATCCTGATCAACGGCTTTCGCATCGGCATGATCGGGATATTGGTCGAACTCTACGGAAAAGGTGCTGCGGAAGGCTTTTATCATCTTTTCGAGGGATGGGTGATCTTTATGGTGAGCCTCGCGTTGTTGATCCTGGAAATGGGGTTGTTGGGAAAAATCAGGGCATCAATACCAGCGAAGCAGTTTTTCGAACGGTTCACTTGGAGAGATCAAGCAGGAGATAGCGGCCGGGAAGACCGGCTCAAGACGGCACACGGCATCATGGTATCTCCCGGCCCCGCCTATTTGTGCAGCGTCGTGCTTCTCGCACCGTTTAGTCTGTTCTCAACGGCGATCGTGAATCGCGGAGAAACACCGCCTCCGCGAACGGCGTTCGTCGACTTTCCGATGCAGATCGATGGTTGGCAAGGCGCGACCTTTGCTTTGGAACAACAATATATCGACGCATTGCGCTTCGACGATTACGTGCTGGCCGACTATCGATTCGACAAGGAACAGCCTGTGAACTTCTACGCTGCGTACTACCGATCACAAAGGAAGGGGCAATCAGCCCATTCGCCTCAAAGTTGTCTGCCGGGCGGAGGATGGGAGATTGCCTCCTTGACGCAAACGGAATTGACGGCCTCCGAGCCGGCGATGCAACCGCTCAGGGCCAATCGTGCCGTCATTCAGAAGGGGGATCAGAAGCAAATCGTCTTGTACTGGTTTAAGCAGCGCGAGCGAAATCTCACAAACGAATACCTGGTCAAATTGTACTTGCTGTGGGATGCCTTTTCTCGACAACGGACTGACGGCGCTCTGGTGAGGCTGGCTGCGCTCGTCGGTCCTGGCGAGTCTGAGGCTGCCGTTGATCAACGTCTCCAGAAATTTGCGGCCGTGGCGGGACGAGAACTGAGTCGGTTTGTGCCGGACTGACCGGCAGAAAACATGATCTGCGAGTGTACCTACGATGAATGAGCTCTTTTTCAGTTCCATGACCGCGTTACTGGTGTGCATGGCACTCATTCCTCCCTTACGGCTGGCGGCTGAGCGGTTTCAGGTGATGGATTTACCCGGGGAGCGAAAAGTGCATGAGCATCCGGTTCCAAGGGTGGGTGGCCTCGCTTTTGCGGTCGGCGCGTGCGCGTCAATCGCCTGGTGGGGAGCGAGAGATGCGACAACCTTCTCGGTGTTGTTTGGATGCGCGATTATCGTGGCGTTCGGAGTATGGGACGACCGTGTCGATCTTAGCTATCGTAGCAAACTCGTGGGACAGCTGCTGGCCGCCCTTGCCGTCGTTTTGGGCGGGGATATCTGGTTTACCACCCTTCCTTTTCTGCCAGATGTGGAGATGCCGGCTTGGGCTGGAATGTGTGTGACCGTCGTGTTTCTTGTCGGCGTGTCCAACGCGGTCAATCTTACGGACGGGTTGGATGGGTTAGCCGGTGGTCTGTCGTTCCTGACTCTATCTGGGATCGCGTATTTGGCCTATCTCTCCAATGACTCGACGGTCTTGTTGTTGACGGTCCCGTTTCTGGGAGGGCTCTTGGGTTTCTTGCGCTACAACACCTACCCGGCTCGTATTTTTATGGGAGATGGCGGCAGCCAATTATTGGGATTCATCATGGGCGTCCTCGCCGTTTTGTTGACTGATTCGTCACGTGGTCCGTTCAGTCCGAGCCTCGCGCTCTTCTTGTTAGGGCTGCCGTTTCTGGACACACTCGGCGTGACGGGGCAACGCCTGGCGGAGGGCCGTTCTCCGTTCATCGGCGACCGCGCGCACATTCATCATAAATTGCTTCGCTTTGGGTTCACGCACTATGAGGCCGTGACCGTCATCTACGTGATACAGGCAGGCATGTTGTGCTTGGCCTATGTGTTGCGATGGCAGTCCGATACATTGATTTTGCCGCTCTATCTCCTGATTGCAGGGTCGGTCTTGATGTTGTTCATCGCAGCAGGGCGAGGACTGCTTCCCAATCTCACGGCGCACGGTAGTCATTTCCTATCCAATGTGACTGTGACGCGATTGATAAATGGTCCATGGCTGACGGATCTGCCGATACAGTTTCTGGCCGTGACCGTTCCCTGTTTTCTCATTGCGCTGGTGTTTGTCCCGTCGAATGTGCCGACCGATGTCGGGTACCTCTCGATCATCATCTTCGGGATTGTGCTGCTCGGCCTCTCGTTCTCTCCTCATATCGCGCCCTACTTTGTTCGTGGTGGGCTCTATGTCGGGACGACCTTCCTCCTCTATGTCTGTGAGGGGTCACGATATCGATCCATGTCTGCCGTCGCGATGGTCCACAACGTATTTTTTGTCGTGGTTGCCGTCATGGTCCTATTGAGTCTCCGGTTCAACGAGGAGAACCGCTTTCAGACCACCCCGCTCGACTATCTGATGGTGTTCTTGGCGGTGACCTTCCCGCTGCTTCCCGAAGTGAGCGCCGATATTGCACATCTGGGTGTCTTCGCCGCCAAACTCATGGTGCTCTTCTTTTCGTTTGAGTTGCTGCTCCATGCTTTTGCCAACCGTGTCCGGCAGCTCGGCCTGGTGTCGCTCTGGATTCTGTTCGGACTCGGAATTCGGATTTTGTTGTAGCGAAACAGGTTACGTAATAACCTAGGTCTATGACCGCACCATCCCCGCACAACCGAGATGGAAAGATTTCCCGCATGCGTGTGACGATCGGCATCGGTCTTCTGGCGGCAGTCACATTGACGGCGTGCGGTGGTCCTGAGGAGAGAAAGGCGAAGTACTTTGCCAGGGCGAATGAGTACATTGAAGCGGCCAACTATCCCAAGGCGCGGGTCGCCTTGAGAAATGTGCTGAAGATCGATCCCAAAGATGCGGAGGCCTACTACCGCTTTGCTCAAGTTGAGGAAAAAGAGAAAAACTGGCGCAATGCCGTCCAGCTGTACCAGGAGGCTGTCCGCCTGGTTCCCGATCATGCGGCCGCCCTCATTACTCTGGGCAAGTACTATCTTGAAGCGAGACTGACGGAGCAGGTGGTTGAAGCCGCGGATAAGGTGCTGAAAAAAGACCCTCGCCATCCTCAGGCCAGGGCGCTGAAAATTGCGGCACAGGCCGTGACCGAAGAGGCGATCCCTTCTGCCGTTCCCAAAGCCGAGGCGCTCGCGAAAGAATTTCCAACGGAGCCGGATGTCGCCATCCTGCTCGCGACATTGTACGGTCAACAACGGCGCTATCGGGAAGCGGAAACTGCGTTGAAGCGCGCCCTTGAGGCCCATCCGAGAGATTTGGATCTTTTGAACAATTTGAACAGGACCTTGACGCAGGCCAACAATCCGGCAGGTGCGGAAGCCGTCATGCGCCGGATGATCGAGGCTGAACCCACATCCTTTGACCATCAGGTGAGACTGGCACGCTTCTATGTCGGGCAGGGAGCGGAGAATAAAGCGGAAGCCGTGTTGCGGGAGGCGGTCGGTTTGGATTCAACCAGCGAACAGCGTCACGTAATGCTCGCAGATTTTTTTGCGAACAAAAAAGATGTGGCTTCCGCTGAACAGGTGTTGCTCGATGCGGCGGCGCAACTTCCGCATTCAACTCAAATCCAGCTCGGGCTCGGTGCGCTCTACAGAAAGAGCGGGCAGGACATCAAAGCTCGTCAGCGCTATGCCATATTGGTCGAGGAGTACAAAGACAAACCCGTCGGCCTGGAAGCCAAGGTCAAATTGGCAGAGATGGATTTTGTGGAGGGAAAGCAGGCTGATGCCGAACGTCAAGCGCAGGAGGTGTTAAAGGAAAATCCGCGCTCCTCGGAAGGCTTGATGCTTACAGGACGAATGGCTTTGGCCAGAAGGAACGGAAAAGATGCGGTGCAGGCATTTCGCACCGTCCTGCACGATCAACCGGAGTTGTCCACCATCCACTATCTCCTCGGTCAGGCCTATCAGCTGACCGGCGACACCAATCTTGCGAAGGAAAGTTTTGAGCGAGCCGTGGCTCTGTATCCGGACCAGGTGGATGCGAAGCGGTCCCTCGCAGTTCTTGAGAGCAAGATCGGCCGCTACCAGCAGGCTCGTGCGCGACTCGACGATTTGCTGAAACAGCGTCCCGATGATGTCACCGCTCTCGATATGCTGATGACGTTGGACCTGGTGACGAAAAACTGGCAGGGGGCCGAACAGACGTTGACGCGGCTTCGTCAGATATCGGCCGGCAATAATTCTATCGCGCTGATGGCCGAAGGACGGTTTTATGAGGCTCAGCGCCGTCTGAGTGAGGCGAGGCGAGCCTACGAGCGCGCAACGGTTCTGACCTCGAACGAACCGGAGCCGTTGTTGTCTCTCGTCAAAGTGGAAGTGGCTCTGGGGCAGGCGGAACAGTCAAGAACCCGCCTGGAAGCTCTTCTTGCTTCCCGGCAGGATCATCCATTTGCGCATGGATTGCTGGGGGAGGTCTTGACTCTCACGCAAGAGCCTGAGGAGGCAGCACTTCATTATCGTGAGGCCGTGAGACTGAATCCAAAGTGGATGACACCTTGGCTCAACTGGGCGACGTTGTCATTGTCGCGGAAGAAGCCGGAGATGGCCGTGCAGGTTCTCCAAGATGGTCTCAAGGCCAATCCCGATAGCGAGGAGTTGCACTTGCTCTTGGCCTCCGCGCATTCCGGGCAAGGGCAGATTGATCTCGCCATTACTGCGTATGAGGCGACCTTGCGTCTGAATCCTCGAAACTTGCTGGCGGCGAATAATCTGGCAGTCCTACTCGTGGATCACAAGAGTGATCCATCGAGTTTGCAAAAGGCCTTCGCGCTCAGTCGGGATTTTGAAAAAGAGGCGCCGCATCCGCTCTTCATCGATACGCTCGGCTGGGTGCGATTCAAAATGGGGCAACAGGAAGAAGCGATTCGATTAATGAAAGATGCCGTCGCTAAATCACCGGACATGTCCGTCCTGAATTACCATCTAGGGATAGCATTGCTCCAGTCCGGTCAACGCGCCGAGGCTCGCACCTATCTTTCCAAAGCGCTTAAGAATTCGGATTCGTTTGAAGAACGGCGAGAGGCAGAGCAAGCTCTCGCGAAGATAAGGGGGTAAAGGCATTTATGGTTCGCTCCGTTCAGTTGACGATACGTACATTTCTTATGATGACAGCGGCAGTCGCCTATGGCTCGCTCGTTCATGCAGACGATGCGATGACTGCGGGGACGGTGTCGCAAGTCGATCCGGCGTACCATCTCGGCGCCGAGGATGTCGTGCTGGTATCGGTGTGGAAGGACGAACAGCTCACGCGAGAAGTGGTCGTCCGTCCCGACGGGATGTTTTCATTTCCCCTGGTCGGCGATATTCAAGCAGACAGTCGAACCGTTGAGGACATTCGTAGCGAACTCGTGAAACGGCTGACAAAGTATATTCCGAACCCCAGCGTTTCCGTGGCCGTCACAAAGATTATGAGTTACAAGGTCTACGTCGTCGGGCGAGTGAATAAGCCGGGTGAGTACTTGATCGGCCATTACACCGACGTGCTGCAAGCGCTCAGCCTTGCGGGTGGACTGACTCCGTTTGCCGCGGAAAACGATATCAAGGTCATGCGCCGAGTGAGGGGAGAACAACACGCGATTCCCTTTCGCTATGGAGATCTTCGGAAAGGAAGGGATCTGGATCAAAATATTATTCTCCAGCGCGGTGACGTCGTCATGGTGCCCTGACCGTCGCGCTCATGCAACCGAGCGGCGGGCGGAGAAACTGGTTTTGGAGTCGGAGGCATACCATCCATGTTCTTTTCATGGCGGCGATCGTTACATCCGACGTTGTGTCACGAAGCGAGGCAGCCGAGTGGTCACTCTCGCCATCCGTCGGAGTTAAAGGGGTTTATAACAGCAACCTGCTCTTGACCCCTCTGCCTCACGACGAGACCTACGGCTATTGGGTCACACCAGCGGCAGAGGTGGCCGGTAAGACCGAACGTCTTGAAGTCAGCAGCAGGATCGCCGCGGATTTCGTTGGGTACTTTGGCGGAGAAGACAGGCAATTCACCAACGCCTTCGCGCCATTGTCGGTCCAGTATCGAACTGAGAAGGATCTCATAGGTTTCACCGGTGGCTTCACTCGCGACAATACGTTGCTCAGTGAATTGCAGGCAACAGGAGTTGTTTTGCAGTTCACTCAACGGAACCAGTGGACGGCGAATCCTACGTGGACGAGAAGATTGACCGAGAAGCTATCATTCCAATCAGGCGTTCAGTTTTCCAACACCACGTATGAGAGTGCCAGGTTGGTTGATTATCGCGTGGTGGGCGGATCCGGCGGACTCCTGTATCAACTGACGGAGCGGGATCAAGTCCAATTGTTAGGGTCGTATGTTCACTTCCGCACGACCGACTCTCTATTTGGGTTTCGTGCTGATTTCCCAGGAATCAACATGAGTCTGACACATGCCTTCGCGGAATCGCTGACAGGGACCATCTACGGCGGTCCCAGATTCTTGTCTTCCACTTCACAGACTCAGGTTGGTGACATTACGGCTCGTGATACGGTGTGGCTGGCAGGAGCGAGTGTGACGAAGAATTTTGAACGGGCAACCCTGCAGCTGTCCTTCGCCAGGGATCTTGCACCCAGTGGATTCGGATTGCTCATCCAGACCAATCGTGGAGAACTATCCGGTTCGTACGAAATTTCAGAAACCCTTACTTGTTCCCTTAATGTGGTCGGAATCCTTACGTCGGGAAAGACAAGCGCGGTCATCGGTGGAGTCTTTCCGGACAGCAGCTATGTCAGCCTTGCGCCGAAGCTCTCGTGGAAATTTCTCGAATGGTGGCAGGCGGAGGTGTCGTACATGTACCGATGGCGTGACACCGATACTGCCATAGATTCAGCTAGTTCTCATGCGACGACGTTCATGGTGACCTATTATCCACCCAAATTTTCATTATCCTACTGAGGCTATGGCACAGACACATCTCTCATCGCAAGCATCAGGATCTACCATGAGTTTGAAGGACTACATCGCGGCCTTTCATCGTCGTCGTAAGCATATTCTCCTGACCGGGCTGAGTCTATTGACGGTGTCCCTGACGGTGGCATTTCTTTGGCCGCCGACCTATAAGTCGACCGCCACCATATTGATTGAAGAGCAGGAAATTCCCTCCGACCTCGTACGATCGACCATCACCAGTTATGCCGATCAACGGATTGAGACCATCAAGCAACAGGTGATGAGCCGCACCACCCTCTGGAAAGTGGTCGAGCAATTCGATCTCTACCACGATCAACGGAAGAACAGTCCGGCTGAAGAAATTATCAAGCGCTTTATCAAGGACGTTGAAGTGGAAGTAATCAGCGCCGACGTCGTGGATAAGCGCACGCAGCATGCGACAAAGGCGACCATTGCCTTTACGGTGGCGTATCAAAATCAATCCCCTGAGTTGGCTCAGAAGGTAGCGAATGAGCTCACCAGCTTGTTTTTGGGGGAAAATCTGAAGAGCCGCGAACGCCAAGCGCAGGAAGCCACCTCGTTTCTTCAGCAAGAAGCGGAAAATCTTGCTCGGCACATCAGCGAGATCGATGAAAAGATCGCAGCATTTAAACATCGAGCCAACGGGGCGCTTCCGGAGCTGATGCCGTTGAATCAGCAGTTGATGAACCAAGCTGAGCGCGAATTGATGGACGTCGATCAGCAGGTCCGAAGCCTTGAAGAACGCAAAACCTACCTTGAAGGGGAATTGGCGACGATCAAACCAAATACGCCGATCTTATCCGTGACGGGCGAGCGCATTTTGGATTCAGCCGAGCGCTTGCGGGCGCTCCGCGCCGAATATGCCGGGGCCGCCGCCAATCTATCGGCGGATCATCCCGACATGATCAAGATGAAACAGGAAATCGAGGCGTTTGAAAAGGAGACCGGGCAACTCCCTGATGCAGAGGAAGCCTCGAAGCGACTCATCGATGCGCGCGCGACGTTGGCAGCCGACTTAGAGCGATTGGGGAATGAACACCCCGACGTCCTACGGGCTCAACGAAAAATCTTCGCTCTTGAGCAGGAAGTGCATCGACTCACAGCCGTTTCGAGCAAGATCCTCAATCAACGGCCAGAAAACCCCGCGTATATCAATCTTCAGGCTCAATTGAATTCCGCAACATCGTCGTTGGAGGCTTTGCGAAAAACCAGGCTAGACATCAAGCGCCGACTGCAAGAGTATGCGACACGTTTGGAAAAGGGGCCGGAAATTGAACCGGAGTATCTCGTCTTGACACGGGATCGAGATACATCCGGACAAAAGTATCAGGACATTCGCTCAAGGTTGTTGGAAGCGAAGGTCGCGGAAGGTTTGGAAGTTCAGCGAAAAGGTGAGCGCTTTTCCCTGATTGATCCGCCTAGTCTTCCTGAAAAACCTTATAAGCCGAATCGTTTGGCCATCGTCCTCCTCGGTTTCATTCTTGCCGTAGGCGGCGGAGCCGGCTTAGGAGCCGCGGCTGAGTCGCTCGACCATTCAATCAGGACGCCCGATCAGCTCCTGTCCTTGACTCAGCATTTTCCATTGGCGGTGATTCCCTTTATGCCGAATGAGGAAGACGTGTCCCAGGCGAGGTTGCGACGGCGAGTCGTTCAAACGGCGGGGATTGGCGCCGCGGCAACGGTCATTGTGTTATTGCATATATTTGTAGTCCCTTTAGACGTCCTGTGGTTTACCACGTTGAGGCGACTTGGTATGGAGTAGGAAGATGCCCACGGATCGTATCCGCACAGCGCTTGAACTGTATAAAGATTTCAAAGGGGCCTCGCCCGGTGGGGAGAGCCCAAAACGGGCTGCCCAGTCGGTGCCGCCGCCGATCACCTATACCCGAACCAGATCATTGAGCATTGCGCATGCTGTTCTCCACGGGCATCGCGTCATGGCGGCTCATAGCAAAGGACCATTTGTCGATGCGTACAAGATCCTTCGAACACAAGTCACGCAGCGACTGCGAGAGAACGGATGGAACGTGGTGGGGGTGACGAGCCCAGGTTACGGTGAAGGGAAGACCCTGACGGCCGTCAATCTGGCCGTGAGTCTTGCCATGGAAACAACGCAGACTGTGCTGCTCGTCGATTCAGATCTGCAAGATCCCACGGTGCATCAAGTATTCGGCTTGAAAGACTGTCTGGGGCTCGCCGACTATTTGCTGGACGATCAGCCTGTCGAGGATCTGCTCCTTCACCCAGGAATCGGGCGGTTCGTCTTGCTGCCGGGAGGGCGGGCGATCTCAAACTCCACCGAGATTTTGACCTCGCCAAAAATGGTGGCCCTCGTTGAGGAGTTGAAGCATCGGTATCCTTCTCGAGTCGTCATATTCGATCTCCCGCCATTGCTTCATACGGCAGATGTCTTGGCATTCTCTCCATACACGGATGCCCTTCTTATCGTTGTCGAGGAAGGCAAGACGACGGGTGAGGAGCTGCAGCGGGCTCTGGCGCTGGTCAAAAATTCACGTCCTGTTCTGGGAACGGTATTAAATAAGGCCGGCCGATCGTCGCTGTCTCTGACAGAGATGAAGGCCATGTTGGCCACGTAGACCACAATGTCGGCCATCGAACGACACACCCATGTACGAAGCATTCTATCAGTTCAAGGCTAAACCCTTCGCGCTCTTGCCGGACAGCAGCTTTCTCTATCCCGGCTCTGAACACCAGGCCGCCTACAGCCTTCTGGAATACGGCATTCTGAGTCAGGCGCCGTTTATGGTGCTGACGGGCGATCCCGGCATGGGGAAGACATCCCTTCTTCAAAAGCTCATTGCTGAGCATGGAAGCAAGCATAAAATTGGGTTGGTTACCAATGCCCGTTACGATATCGAGCAACTCTTGCCGTGGATTCTATTGTCCCTTGGGTTGAGCACCAAGCGACTAGATCCGATCGAAGCCTACCATATCTTTTCGGAGTTTCTGTCGCAGGAGTCGAAACGTTTGCGGCGGGTCATTCTTATCGTTGATGAAGCCCAAAGCCTGGGTGCAGAGCTGCTTGAAGAGTTGCGGCTGTTGTCCAACATGAACGACGGCAAGACCTTGAAGCTGCAGATTGTCCTGTCAGGCCAACCCGATCTCCATACGTTGCTTCAGCGCATCGACATGACTCAGTTCGCCCAGCGAATCGTCGTCGACTATCATCTGAAACCGCTCTCTGAGAGCGATACCGCCAACTGTATCCGCCATCGAATACGAATCGCCGGTGGACAACCGTCGCTCTTTACGAACAAGGCCTGTGCATTGGTGCATCGATTGAGTCGAGGGAATCCGCGACTGATCAATCAAGTATCGGATATTGCCTTGACCTATGGGTATGCCGAACAAGCAAGAGTCATTACCTCAAAATTGGTGGCTCAGGCAGCCCTTGATCGAAGCAAAGGAGGCATCCTTCCCCTAGCCTCGAAAGAAGAGTTGGTCGGACTTGCGGCAGCTCAGGAAGATTCTGCTGAACTGGATGATCCTATTCCAAGCCCGACGCTGACTACCTTGTCCGAAGAATCGGCACATGCCTATTCGGTGAGTGCTCCCGATGAAGACTATGCACGGGCGATGGTGCTCAAGGAGGAAGGGCGGCTGAGAGAAGCAGTAGAGCGGTTTCATTCAGCGGCCAGAGACAAGTCCATGTGGTTCAAGGTCTATTCACAAGTCGGACTCTGTTACGTCAAAATGAAAGAGCATCATGCTGCGATACAGGCGTTTCGCACGGCTCTGGAGGATCCTACCGTCCTGCAGCAAGATACTCTTGACGTGCTTTATGTATTGGGGCGCAGTCTAGAGTCTGTCGGGAGAGCCGGCCAAGCGCTGGAAGTCTACCAACACATCAATCATGTCACCCCAACGTTTAGAGATGTTGCGAATCGGCTACTGGAGTTGCAGCGAGCGCCGAAGCAGTCGAGTCACAAAGGAGAATCCGCTACGGAACAGCATTCATGGTTTAGCAGCGTGGTTGGAAATGTGCAGCGTTTTCTCATCGGCAGCCGGAAGTAGGAGGATTACAAGAGAATCGTGTCGGATTCGAACAAGGACTTGTCCGATCCCGAAGTGAGCCCTTGGGAACGCTACGAGCGGGGTTTGGCGCTGAAAAAGGCCACGCTGCACAAAGCCGCAATCGATCAGTTTGAAATGGCCGCAGTAGAACCGTCCTTGGCCGTCAAGGCCTATGCTCAGATTGGACTGTGTTATAAATTGTCCGGCCGCCACGAGGAAGCCGTCACGGCGTTTCAGAAAGCGCTCAAGGCCTCACCGGCATCGCCGAAAGAAACCGTTCAGATTCTCTATGTTCTTGGGCGTACCCTGGAATCATTGGGCAGGGTAGCGGAAACGCTGGAAGCGTATCGCTGGATCAGGCGGGAGGACGCGGCCTATCGGGATGTCGCTGAACGGATTGAGCGACTGAGCGCTCGCCGCCCGACTGTGGCTACGAAAAAGAGCTAGTCGAGACGGTTGCTAGGCGGGTAAAGAAGCAGCCTGCAATTCGTAATCGAACCCTTGCCGTCGCAAGCAAATTAATTCCCGTCGACTGAGTTCGTCAACCAGTGAGAAGACTTGATTCCACGTGAATTCCGGAAGAAATGCCAGAAGTTCCTCAAGCCGGATCTTCCGCCGTTCTCGGACGATGGCCAGTAATTTAGCCGAATCCTGTTGAGTCATTGGACTCCTCCATGGTCGCATAGATCATTGTGGCCGATATCAGTGGCCGCCGTCCTCAAGGCCGGACTCCACCGAACAGCCATGACGCGAATGATTCCTAACACCAGCAAAATTCCACAGAGCACCGCCAATGCTTGCCAGTCCCCTCCTTTGAACCATTGGGAAATCACCTCCGTCAGCATGACGACCAGGATCGTATCGACAATGACCTGGCGCAGCACAACTTCGGCCGAGTGATCCATGAGCAAGCGGATGTCCCAAAACGTTTTGAGTGCGCCATCGGTCAGGGCGGTCAAAAGTGTCAGGATCACCAGGCTGAGCACCCCTTTCATGCCCCACGTCCAAACCTCCAGAAGATCGAGTTGAGAGAGCCGCCGCCGAGCGGTCTTCTCATCAAATAAACGAAGTGATTCGAGTGTTAGCCACGTCATGGTGTCCTGTAAACCGTCATATCTGAACCGTGAGGCCAGGTCAGAGATCAACCGATAAATCTCTCTTAGTACAGCTGTTTCGTTTCCGTCCCTTCTCTTTCGTATGGCAGGATATCGAGGGGGCGTTCCAACATTGTCACCTCCATGTAAAACTTGTGTTAATTGCACAGGTTCTCTGTGGTAGGCTCGCGTCCTACTCTAGTGAGAGGTGGCTATGGACTGTATTCTGGTTCGTCACGGGATTGCTGTAGAGCCTGATGATTGGGAAGGGGCGGAGGAAAATCGTCCTCTCACTGAGAAGGGGAAAAGGCGTGCTCGACAGGCTGCCGAAGGGTTGGCCGCGCTTGACTGTAGGCCGACCCATCTATTCACGAGTCCCTTCGTGCGGGCCTATGATACGGCGAGATTACTACGCGCGGTCGTCTGTCCGACTCTGAAGGTTGAGACACGTGAGGAATTGGCGGTCGGAGCAAAGCCCGAGCAGCTGGTTGGACTGTTCCGTACACTCCCGTCGGATGCGATGGTGGTCTGTGTGGGGCATGAGCCTCAGCTTGGCGAGGTTGTCAGTCTGTTGATCTGTGGAAAAGTTTTTCCCAACTTTCCACTGAAGAAGGCCGGAGCTGCATGTGTCGAGTCGGAGGGCGGTATCAGCCCGGGGCAGGGGCGATTGTGCTGGTGGCTGCAACCGATGCAGTTGCGAGCCATAGGCAAGCGAGCGCATAGCAAGAAACGAGTTGAACGGTCTTAACAGGATGCTGAAAAAGGCAGCCAGCTGCGTTCTCACATCGCTCAGAGGCTCAACGTATTACCGGGCAAGAGCTGCCAGGAGCAGCTCGGGGCGGGTGGGTGAAAAAGAATACGCCTCGCCTCTAAGACACTGGGCGCTCACCGATTCGCGCCCGTCCGTAGACGTGACGCTCATTATTTTTCGCGTCGCGGACCTCGCTGCGGCCTTGCTGGACAGTCTTTTTGAGCATCCTGAAGTTACGAAGGTGTCGTTTCGGAATCAATCGTGGGTTTGTGGTTCTGCAGCACAGGGAGAATATATCCTCGAAGCTCGTCCTGGATCTCTTCGGGGGATTTTCTGGCGTCGACGACGTTGAAGCGAAATTCCATCGCCATCTTATCGAATTCTTCGATCAACAGCGATTGGTACTTTTTGAAACTATCGTAGAGATCGCTTCCGAGACGGAGATCCATGCCGGATTCCCAGTAATTCATCCCGGTCGTTTCGATGACTCGAAGTGCCAGGGTTTCCACATCAATCCGTAGGTAACAGACTAGGTCGGGGATCAATGCAAACCCAAACACGTCGCGAATCCAGTTGCGATCGGTGCTCCGCACGAAGTCACGCGCGAAGGCGGTGTAGATGTAGCGATCCGCCAAGACGACGAATCCGGACCGGAGAGCCGGAATGATCTGATGCTCCAGGCGATCGGCGAAATCCGTCGCATACAGCAGACTGAGCGACCAACGATCAAGGATATTGCCGGCCTTGGCCATTTCGATGGCTTTGGACATGAGATTGGAACGGGTCCATCCGGTCGTCATCACTCCGTACCCCTGGACCTCCAGCCACTCTTGCAACATCTCGATGTGGGTCGTTCTGCCGACTCCGTCGGTTCCTTCAATGGCGATCAACTTGCCCTTGAGATCACTCGGATCTAGGTACTTCAAACCGTCGCCAAAAAAGCGTGCGTCGGCCATAGGTGCCTCGTCTTGGTTTATAGTCACGGAGCGCTTCTTCCACCAGCGCCCGCATCTGTTCCTGCTGCGTCTCGATGTCTTGGGTCGCATCCATCGTCAATAATTCGTATTCATCGACGATCTTGTCATATTCCGCAAGAATCCGTGATTGAAAGAGTCGAAAGCTTTCGGTGATGTCCGGGCTCAGATCCATATCCATGCCGGCTTCATAGTATTTAAAATGACCGCGAGTCCCTCGCGAGAGCCGGGAAATGGCGACTTCGATAGGGACTTTGAAATAAAACGCCATATCGGGCTTGATCGCAAAGGCATAGAGTTTCCGAACCCACTCGTTCGCCACGCCGCGTACCACATCGCGTGCAAACGCCGTATACATATATCGATCGGCCAAGACAAGCATGCCCGCCTTCAAAGGCGGAAGAATCTGATGATAGAGCCGGCTGGCAAAATCCGTGGCATGCAGCAGACTGAACGTCGTCGGAGTGAGGCTCTTCGATTTTTTCCCGCGTTTGGTGGTTTCTCTCACGAGCTCCGAAGAATTCCATTCGGTAAAGAACACCTTGTGGCCTTTGGACTCAAGCCATTTGTGCAGTAGTTGCAGTTGGGTGCTTTTGCCGGACCCATCGATGCCTTCGACGATGATCAACTTCCCTGGATGAGGGTGACGAGCTGTCTTGAGTAAGTGAGGTTCGGTCATGATGGTTCGGTTTCCAGCACTCCGGAGAACAGGACACGTCGATGGAAGACCTGTTCGAACAGATCGGCTCTGCTCTTCGCGGCCCACAACTCCATCTCTGCGTCCCCTGTCAGATGTACTTCGATCGTGATCTGCTTTCCAAACTTGACGTTCACCGCCCGAACAAGCGAGAAATGGGTCCGATCGAGCCCGTCGGCGATCCGTAGCAGCGAAGCAAGGATTTTGACCACACGTTGCACGCGGGGTGTCAGACAGTCGAATGCTTCGTGCTTCACCGACGGCAAAGCCCGTCGGTGGTAACGGGCGATGTTGGCGACCACATCGATTTCCTCAGCGGCCAATCCGCCTAAGTCACTATATTTGATGAGGTAGTATGCGTGTTTGTGATGTTGCCTCGGGTTGATGAGATACCCGACATCGTGCAGAATGGCTGCGTACTCAAGCCAACTGCGCTCCTGCTGTCCTAAGCGATGTTCTCGCTTGGTTTGATCGAACAAACTCAGCGCCAAGTCGGCCACATGCAGTGAATGAACCTCCGGTGCCTGGCAGCGTCTGGCAAGGCCGATGACGTTGCGACGACGAATGTCAGGAATATCATTTTCAGCTTTAAGCCCCTCTCGGTGCCGTACGATAAAATCGTAGATGATCCCCTCACGAATGGCCTTGTCGCAGAGCGTGATCTCGTTGAGACCGGACAACTCCAAAAGACGTCTCAGGACCACGGCCGTCGGCAACAGCGTATCGACGCGCTTGGGGTCCAGCCCGGGAATCGCCAAACGAGCCTTCACCGATGACCGAGCCAACTCCGCTTCGAGGCTACGGATGTCTTTCAGTGAGATGGTCGCAAGATTATGCTGTGGCAACGGTCGTCCGGTTTGGCGGAGATGAACGACCTCGCCGAGGTTTCCCGCCATGCCGGAGGTAGCGACCAGTGAGTGAAACTTCTTCATCTTGAACGATCCGAGCGCGTCGCGGAGATGAGTCAACACGGTCTCGTCCAGAGCACGCATCATCGACTCGGACGGTGGGGTTTTGGGAAGGAATTGTTCAGATAAACGGATTGCTCCAAGTTTGAGACTCTTGCCGTGGATCAGGCCCTCTCGATTTCCCATGATCAACTCCACGGAACCGCCACCGATGTCGACGACGAGCGTCGGTCCGTCCGGGAGGGCGATACTGTGCTTGACGCCCAGGAAAATCAGCCGAGCCTCTTCTATCCCGCTGATCACCCGCACTCTCAGTCCGATCCGCTCCATGATCAAGGCAACGAAATCACCGCCGTTTTGGGCTTCGCGCACGGCGCTGGTTGCGACCGTGACGATACGGTCGAATCCTTTGTTGCGGGCGAGGGTGACCAACGTCTTGAGGACTTCGAGCGCACGACCCATGGCATCGTCTGAGAGTCGCTTGGTTGCAAACACGCCGTTGCCCAGACGCGTCATGTCCTTAAAACGGTCGAGTATCTTGAAACTGGCATCGGGGAGAATCTCAGCCAGCACCATATGAATGGAGTTCGTCCCGATGTCGATGACGGCGAGCTTAGACACAGAAGTTCCCTACGATTGGAGAATCGAAGGACCTTAATGAAAGAACAGGTAACCTGTCAACAATCAGAGCGTAAACTCTATGTTACAAGTACGGCTGGGAAGCATCGCGGAGTAGGATTTGAGTACTATTCAACGAAAAAATGGACGCTCCGGTTTTTCTGCCTGCAATCGTCGGAATGTTCAAAGCATAGCGGACGATCTTTTCCGTAACTGGTCGTGGTGATCTCAATTGAGAGCCCGATCTCCAGAAGATAGAATTGCACATTCCTGGCTCGGCGTTCGCCCATCACGAGATTGTACGCTGATGTGCCGAATTCATCACCGCGCCCTTCCAGGAGGAGGCGTGCTACGCGGTCGTGGTGCAGTTGTTTGGCATCGGCCTCCAAGATACGCATCGCGTCCGTCCGGATTGTGTCTCGGTCAAAATCGAACAGGACGTCGCTCAATGTTCCATGGGCGAGGCCGAAGGCGTTTCGAGACAAGATCTCTGATTGCATGGCCGGGCTTGTTCGCGAATCGGCCAGTTGCCCGTCGTTAGGAGGAATCTCTTTGATCGCGGGTTCCTTGATCAGTTCGACCTGTGCCGGTCCCTCCTGACCAGATTCAGAGCCCCACCACCATCGTATAGCGCAACCCTGTAGGAGGAGAAGGGCGATGACGAACGCACTCGATGCCATGACACCGCGCCTCTGTCTCATAGATCCTCCGCTGAATGATGGACAAGCCGAGCATCACCTAGGAAGTGTGAGTGCTGCTTCATAGATCGGCCGGGTATCTCTGATCGGTTCCCATTGTAAGATCGTCAACGAGTCCTGAACATATTGCGGCACCCGCATGCCGTTCAACACGCAGGTGACTCCGGGCGTACTCGTGAGGAGCCATAACATTTTTTGGGAGAGCGAAGCGGTGTGGTGTACGGTCGGCAAGAGAGGGCTGATCGTCCGCGCGACCTGTTCGGTCTGCGCTTGGCTCATCAGAGTGGCTTCTCGGCGGAACCCCCGCAGCAGGGTGAGTAACTCGGGAATGTAGCGTTGACGCCAGCGTTCCCATTGTTCGGCCACGTCTCCGGAAAGTTGGTGTGTGAGCAACTGTAAAACGTGGTTGATGTGTGGAGCGATCATCTGGTGCTCAAGGTGTTCCCAATGTTCGAGCCCTTGAATCTGATGTCGGATGCGGTCCAGTTCCGCAGACCAATTGAAGTATTCGGCCGGTGCCCGCTCTGTTCCGGACTGTGGGAGATTCGGCGCGAGAGAAGTTTTGTATTCCTGTTCGAGCGCGCCCACCGTGCTCAGATAGTGACCGATATCGATGGGCGGGTCTTCGAGCGGGAGATCTGCCAGCCGCAACATTCTGTTCGGAGCCACCATGGCATTCAAGGGCCGGTTTACCAACACCGCGACGTTGTTTTGGCGCGCATACTCGAGAACGGTCTGAGACTGCCCGGTGTTGGCGGTCCTGACGGCCCCGGCCTCGAAAAGATTCATCGGGCATTGAAGTACCCGAAAATGATGGGTGGACGCACCGACGGATCGGGCCGCGGCCTCAGCGGCTTGCGCCATCCGCATGAGCGATGTTGCGTCGGGGTTATCGGCAGCAGAGGTGACGGTATTGGACGACACGCCGTAATATCGAAGTCGTCCTGCCGAGACCTGGGCTTCAAAATACACGAAAGCTCGTTCGAGTCGAGCATAGAAGTCGTCACGACGGCTCTCTAGTTCTCCTCCATGGTGCGCGGCTTCCAAAAGAAAATATTCGGGATTATGCAAAAGGCAGATATCAAGTGTCGCAAGCCCCAGACGATCCAGCGACAGAGTCAACTGGTCCGCCAAGAATTCAGGATGCATGCAATGCCACATACCATTCCCGTACTTCACCATGTCAGGATAGGGACGGCCGGATTGTTCTTTGGCTTCAGCAAGCTTGAGGTTCTGTCCCTGGATATATCCGATTTTCGAGACGATGATGATCTCGTCGCGGCGAATCTCGCCCGAGGCAACAAGTTCCGCCAATACAGACCCCACCAACCGTTCGCTGTCGCCGTCTGTGTAATTCGTCGAGGTGTCGATGAGATTGCACGACTCTCGCAACGCCTTTTTCAACGCTTCGCGATATTCCGGATTTCGCATATCGACGCGATAGGTTCCGAATCCCAACCTGGTCGTGGTTAAGGCGGTCGCACCGAGCATTGTAAAGCCGTTTGCCGAGCCTGTTTCGCCGTCCCGTGCCATCACACGAGACGCATAGGCCGCCGTACCCTGGACCGTTGCGCTGCCGGCAAGGCTGGCGCCTTGCAGCAGTCTTGGCTCGGTCCCACGACCTGTCGACACACTCTGGTCGGCCTGCAACGCTTTTTCGACGGAATGAGGATCGATGATCGGTTGCCGGCAGGTGTAATTCCGACAGATGTACAGAGTCGGCTGATCGGACACGGCTGGCCTGTCTTTTAAGAGTGGAAGAGAAGATGGTTCCTTTGGAGAACCAGTCGCCACGATGCGGTTGGGAAGATAGCAGCGCGCTACAGCGGAACGGAGGGCGCGGATATTGTCCTGAGACTCTTCGCCCACGATGGCCAGTTCCACCGGCCCTTCGGTCAGAAAATCGACTACAGCCAGACTCTTGGCGAACGCGCGAGGGTAACGGGTCATTTGTCGGCCATACGCGCGTATGGCCGCGACCGCGGCGCGACGCCAATCTTCGCGATCGAAGTGAAAAGACAATCTGGCCAGTGCTGAAGCGGCAACGGCATTGGCGCTGGGCGTAGCTCCATCCGTCCCTTCCCGGTGGCGGAAAATGAGGGACTCATGGTGGTTGGCAGTCGTAAAAAACCCGCCCTGTTCCTGATCCATAAAGTCACTGATCAGGTATTCCGCCAGTCGGCCGGCTGCCTGGAGGTACGATTCAGCGGAGCCGGCTTCGTACAGATCCACCAATCCCTCGGTCAGATACGCATAGTCTTCAAGATAGGCGTCGAGATGGGCGCGATCGCCGCGTGATGTGCGCAGTAATCGGCCGTCGGGCTTGGCATGACTCCGTAGCAGAAAGTCGGCCATCCGTTTGGCACTCTCGAGATAGCCGGCATGTCCGAAGACTCGAGCTGCCTCGGCTATGGCCGACAGCATCATGCCGTTCCAGGCGGTAATCACCTTGTTATCCAGTCCAGGAGGGATGCGATGTCGGCGCGCTTCGTACAACAGGGGCTTTGCACGGGACGCGAGCTCCAGCAACTCGTCTGTGGTCAGGTTCAGCTGCCTGGCAACCTCTTCGAGAGGTCTCAATCGATTGGGGATGTTCGTGTGCTCCCAATTACCTGATTCCGTGATGTCATAGAGAGCACAGAAACGCCGCGCGCCCTCGTCGTCCTTGAGGATGGATCGCACCTCAGCCGGAGTCCACACAAAGAACTTTCCTTCGACACCGTCAGAGTCGGCATCCGTCGATGAGTAGCAGCCGCCTTCCGGCCCGGTCATTTCCCGGCGCACATAGTCGAGTACTTCGATGGCCACCTGCCGATAGAGCGGCTTCTTGGTAACTTGATAGGCCTCGACATACACGCGTGCCAGGAGCGCATTGTCATACAGCATTTTTTCGAAATGCGGCACGAGCCATCGCGCATCAGTCGAATAGCGGGCAAAGCCACCGCCGATGTGGTCGTAGATTCCTCCGGCAGCCATCATATCGAGGGTCTTGGTCACCATCGTGAGCGTGTGGGGATTTCCCGAGTGTCGGTGGCTGCGCAGGAGGAACGACAATCCCATGGCCGGGGGGAACTTGGGCGCCGTTCCGAATCCACCATGAGTTTCGTCGAACTCGTCCTTGAATTGACCGACCGCTTCTTCCAGCACCGATTCGCTGATGGAAATGGGGGAGGGCAGTTGTCTCAAACCTTGTAACTGAGCCGTGAGCTCTTTGGCCTGATCCCGGACTTCTGATGGACGGGTGTCCCAATAGTCGGCAATCTTTTTTAGGATATTGCCGAAGCCAGGCCGCCCCCATCGGTCTTCTGGAGGGAAATACGTGCCTGCAAAAAACGGCTCTTGGGTAGGCGTCAGAAACACCGTCATCGGCCAGCCTCCCTGGCCATGATTCATCGTCACCGTGGCGGCCATGTAGATTTCATCAAGATCGGGTCGTTCCTCCCGGTCCACCTTCACGCAGATAAACCACCGATTCATGAGCTCTGCGATCGCCGCGTTCTCAAAAGACTCTCGTTCCATGACATGGCACCAGTGGCAGGCGGAATAGCCGATCGAGAGCAAGATGGGCCGATTCTTTTCTTTTGCCAGCCGCAGGGCTTCCGGCCCCCAGGGGTACCACTCTACGGGGTTGTAGGCATGTTGCAGCAGGTAAGGACTCGTTTCATGAATAAGTCGGTTGGGAGTGCGTTTTTCAGGAGCAGATGACATTCGAGCAACCTAGCATCGCGACGAGAACAGCGTCAACGAGGTGCGGGGAAAGCGTTCTTACACCGGTACGCCCATTTTCTTGCAGTTCTTCTGGCCGTGGTTATAGGGTATGGTAGTCTAAACGACGAGGAAAACGAATGAGAGACATCGGACCCTACTCCAATTACCGCTTAACTGTCCGACTGGAACTCGCGAATAAGCCGGGTATTTTTGCCACAGTCGCGGCGCTGTTGGCTGAAGAACAGGCCAATCTTGGCGCCGTCGATCTCGTATCGGCGACAAAGACGCGCATGATTCGGGACATCACCTTCGACGTCCGGAACGAGGCGCATGGGGAAAAAGTATTGGCTCGTCTGGGCGAGCTGCCGGACGTCATCGTGCTTTCAGCATCCGATCGCATTTTCCTCCTCCATCTTGGAGGCAAAATTCGAGTGGGAAGCAAGTTTCCGATCAGCACCAGAAATGTACTCTCAATGGTGTACACCCCGGGGGTCGGTCGTGTGTCTCAAGCGATCGCGAAAGACAAGTCGAAAGTCTACACCTTTACGAGCAAGAGCAATAGCGTTGCGGTTGTCTCGGATGGGTCCGCCGTATTGGGGCTGGGCAATCTCGGTCCGGAGGCGGCCCTTCCTGTCATGGAAGGGAAGGTGATGCTCTTTAAGGAGCTGGCGAATATCGATGCCTGGCCGATCTGCGTGAATACTCAAGAGCCGGACGAAATCGTGCGGATCGTCCAAGGTATCGCGCCTGGATTCGGCGGCGTCAATTTGGAAGATATCAGCGCGCCGCGCTGTTTTGAGATCGAACAAAAATTGAAACAGTCACTTGATATTCCCGTGATGCACGATGATCAGCATGGCACGGCAGTCGTTCTCCTAGCGGCGTTGACCAATGCGCTGAGGGTGACCGACAAACAGCTGGAACAGGTTCGGATTGTCGTCAACGGCCTCGGCGCAGCAGGAACGGCTTGCTGTCGAATCTTGTTGGCGGCCGGCGCGGCACATGTGCTGGGATGCGACAAGGAGGGCATCATCCTGTATGGGGAAGCCGAGCAACTACGAGCCTGCCGAACCGATCTTCGTGCCTGTTTGACGCGAGACAGTCCGAAAGGAACGTTGCGTGATGCGCTGAAAGGCGCCGATGTCTTCATCGGTCTGTCCGTCGGCAATGTGGTGACGGCTGATGATCTCGATCTGATGGCTCCTGGTCGAATCGTCTTCGCGTTGGCTAACCCGGATCCGGAGGTTCTCCCAGAGTTGGGGACCGCTCACTCCGCGATCTTCGCGACCGGGCGATCGGATTTTCCAAATCAGATCAACAATGCACTCGCGTTTCCCGGGATTTTTCGGGGTGCGCTCGATGTTCAGGCCAGCCAGATCAACGAGGCCATGAAGTTGGCTGCAGCGCAGGCCATCGCCCATGTGATTCCAGAGAATACGCTGAGTGAGGACTACATTATCCCCAGCGTGTTCGACAAGGAAGTTGTCCCGCGCGTCGCGCGGGCGGTCGCTGCCGCTGCGCGCGCCAGCGGAGTGGCCAGACGACGGACCAAGGCGGACGATCCCTCCATCCTTGAGTAAGGATCTCATCGATATTGTAGGAAATAAACAGTCTGCGGCAGCCTTCAGGCTGTTGCTGTAGCTGTGGTACAATGCGCTTTTCTTGGAAGGCCGAAGGGGCATGCCGTTTTCGACCGCGAAATTCCTGAAATTCCGAAGCGGGATGCAGAAGCGCATCGGTTCGCTGCGTTCAAAGACGGAAGACAGCCTGGAGTTCGCCGTCGATACGATGATGGAAGAACGTGTCGACGGGTTCTTCCAAGTAGAGGAGGGGCTCGAGGAAATCATCAAGTCCCTCGTTGAAATCCAGGAAGAATTGGAAGCGATTCGAGATTTGGCCGGAGCCATGCGGTTGGAGTCTAGGCTGGAATTCGTCGAAGAGCGGTGGGATGAATTCGACAGCGAAATTCGTGAACGCCCCCGGCGACGCCGCAAACGCGTCAGCCTTGCCGATATGCTCAAAGCGGCCAGCGGAACCGGACCGCTATCGGAACACCCGCATGCCGTGAATAACGCGGTGGATGCCTATGCGATTATGGGGGTGGAGTTCGGCAGCTCTCTCGCCGATGTCACGGCAGCGTTCCGAACCAAGGCGAAGCAGCTCCATCCTGACGCGAACAACGGCGATCGCAGTTCCGAGCCGGAGCTCCGCCGTATGTTGGAAGCGTATCAGTTTCTGAAAGAATATTTGAGTCTCAGCAATACGGAACCCATGCCTCCACCCGACCGCTCGTATAGCCCGTCCGAGTAGTGCACCGGTGACGATGCCCATTCCACATCAGTACATTACGAATCCAACCGCACTCAGCGAATTGTGCGAGCAACTGCGGGACAGCCCACGTCTGGCGCTCGATACGGAATTCGTGGGCGAGGAAAGTTTTGTCCCGAAGCTCGAACTCATTCAAGTCGCGACCGAACGCATTGCGGCCGTTATCGATTTTCCGGCCGTTCTGTCGGAGGGAGCGATCGATGGGTTCTGGGAGATTGTCTGTGATGAGCGGATTCAGAAGGTCGTGCATGCAGGACGACAAGATCTGGACCTCTTCGCAGTCCACGCCGGGCGAATCCCAAAACCATTCTTCGATACCCAGATTGCCGCAGCGATGGTCGGCTTCGGCCCTCAGGTCGCCTATGCCAATCTTGTTCAGCGGGTGCATGGGAAGAGGCTGGATAAGGCGCATACCTTTACGAATTGGAGCGCTCGTCCATTGTCTCAAGATCAGCTGGCCTATGCGCTGGAAGACGTGACCTTTCTATTGGCGATTCACGATCATCTGTACAACCGATTATCGAAGCTCGACAGGCTGCAGTGGGCTCATGAAGAGTTTTCTCGTCTTGAAGGCGTCGTGGGCGAGGCTCGTCGAGAACCGCAGGAACGCTACCAACGCATAAGAGGATGGGATCAACTGAAACCGAAATCGGCCGCGGTGCTTCGGGAACTTGCTGCTTGGCGTGAAGGGGAAGCGAAACGGAGAAACGTGCCTCGGGGCCGGGTCGTTCGGGATGAAGTGCTGCTTCAGCTGGCGCGACATCCTCCCCAACAGCAGGATGAGTTGCGCAAGGTCAGAGGCCTCCATGCTTCGGAGATTGACCGTAATGGAGAGTCGATTCTTGCCGCGATTCAAACGGCGCTTGCACTTCCGCCTTCGGCCTGGCCGGCGCTCGCCAAAGAACGAAAGCCCGAGCCGGAATCGAACGGATTTGTGGAGCTGCTTCAGGCGATCGTCAAGGCGCGCGCATTGGAGAAAGAGATTGCGCCGACCCTCTTGGCGACCACGGCCGACCTCCAGGAATTGGTCGAAGCCAACACGAATCGATCGACGCTGGATGTTCCGCTCCTGAAGGGATGGAGACGAATCGTGGTGGGGGAGCTTCTGCTTGACGCGCTGGACGGAAAAATCGCTTTCATCATCGATCAACCATCACGGACAATTCGGTGGTCCCTGTCCCAGCACACCATCGATCGCTGAGCGACTCGGTCTGTGCGAGGCTTCTGATTCTACTGTGCGTGATTCCGTTTAGGAGCCGACCACCTACAAAAGTTTCTTGATGGAATCCGCCGGCCTTGCCAGCATGGCCTGGTCGCCTTTCTCCACGATAGGCCGTTGAATAAGGTCCGGATGTTTCACCATCAGATCGAGCAGCTCATCGTCGGAGAGCTGTTTCTTCGCCAGACCGAGCTCGTGGTACAGATCTTCTTTGGTTCGAAGCACGTCTTTGGGGGACAGGCCGGCCTTCTTCAAGAGTGCTTTAAGCTGTGTTTTGGTAAACGAGCGCTCGTAATAGTTGATGGCTGTAAAAGGCATCCCACTGTCCTTGAGCAACTGTACGGCTTGTCGGCATGTCGTACAGGTCGGTTTGTGATAGATCGTGATGTCGGCCATAAGTACTCCTTGGTGAGAAGATGCGTCTTGACGGTTTTTTTCAGTCTGTGGTTAGATCAGCAGTCGGTGATATTTTTGCAATAGGTCCTGTATGCCGTGGGTTGGAACCAGCTCTGCCGGTCAGTTCGCGTGGGTCACTGTTTCCCAGCGAACGTTGAAGGATCTCCGCATCAAGCGTAAGGGCCAGCCGGTCTTTGTCCTTGGGCACGTGCTCGGTCGCAAAGGGCAAGAAGCCACCTTTGAAGCCTTCAACGATCGGCTGGCCGTTGTGAAGTTCAGTGATGAGGGACTTGTAGGCTATGACCCTCAAGAACTCCTTCTTCCCACTGAAATCGATGAGCAGGACGTTCCGTATTTTGAGATCCGCCCATGCCGATCCTGTGGGATACTTTTCCCTCTCACCATGGAAGAACGCGAAGCTGATCATGAGCCTGAGCAGTGCCCGGATTGTATGGTCTGATCAGCTCAATGCTAGTCGATGAATGGAGCCACTTCCAAGGCTTTTTTCAGCAGGCAATCTCCCGCAACCCCCTGCAACACCATCGGTAACATGGCTGCGTCGATGGCGCGTATCGAGTGTATCTGGAATCCTTGTGAAGACTTTTGCCCTTCAAGTTTGAGTGCGTGACAGACTTCCAACGTTTTCCAGACCGGATTTGACAGAATGTGCTCGGATGCCAGAAGTTTCATCTCGCTGACCGATCCTTCGATTGCGACCTTCGAGGGAACCTGTGTTCTGTCCTTAGGAAGTTCGGTGACGACGGCAAATGCGATCACATCCTCGTCTGCTGCGGCTGAGGAACTGTTCACCACGCCCGCCATCACGATGCAAAAGCCGCACATGAGGATGGCTGTTCGTCTCATTCACGTCTCTGATTCGCACCTGGCATCGCTCGAAACGTACGGCTATGGGCGGTTCGCTGTCTCCATCAAGTATGCCAAGCACGATTTTCCATTGCAAGAATGGCGCACAGCCATGGTAGGGTAATGATAGGCAAAGTAAGATCTCTTTATTCGAGGGCGCATCATGCCGCATGATTTCATGCCGGGATTAGCCGGGGTCCCTGCCGCCACCTCATCGATCAGCGATGTCGATGGACAACGCGGCATTTTGGAATATCGCGGAGTTCGAGTTGAAACACTCTGTTCGGAATCGTCGTACCTGGAAACGGCGTATCTCCTTCTTTTCGGGCATCTTCCATCGCCAAGGGAATTTCAACAGTGGACGACGGACGTCACCCATCATCGGCGCATCAAGTTCCGCATCATTGATTTGCTGAAATGCCTCCCTGAGTCGGGGCATCCCATGGATGCGCTTCAGGCAGCCGTGGCGGCCCTAGGCATGTTTTATCCAGGCCGGAACGTGAAAGACGTCGAGAACAACTACTGGAGCACGGTACGCCTCGTCGCGAAGTTGCCGACGATCGTGGCGGCCTGGGCGAGGCTTCGCCACGGTGATGATCCGATCGTACCGCGCGACGATCTCGAGTTCAGTGAAAACTTTTTCTACATGCTGACGGAGTCTGTGGCGCCGCCGGTGTGGGGTGAAATCTTCGACGATTGCCTGATTCTCCATGCCGAACACACCATGAATGCTTCCACGTTCACAGGCTTGGTCACGGCGTCAACCCTCGCTGATCCCTATACGGTCGTGGCTTCGTCGATCGGCGCGCTCAAAGGTCCGCTGCACGGCGGCGCAAATGAAGAAGTGGTGGTGATGCTCCGAGAGATCGGAACTCCTGATAAAGCCCGGCTGCATGTTGAGCATGCCTTGCGGAACAAGAAAAAACTGATGGGATTCGGCCACCGCGTCTACAAGGTCAAAGATCCTCGTGCCACAGTGCTTCAAGAGCTCTGTCGGCGCTTGTTCAAAGAGTGTGGAAGTTCGCCGTTGTATGAGGTTGCACTGGAAGTGGAGGCAGCGGCCGGAGCAACGCTGAACGGCAAGGGCATCTATCCCAATGTCGATTTCTACTCGGGAATTATTTATGACAAGATGGGCGTCGATGTCGATCTCTTCACTCCACTGTTTGCAATGGCCCGCGTGTCAGGATGGTTGGCCCATTGGCTGGAGCAGTTGCGCGAAAATAAACTGTTCAGACCAGACCAGATCTACTCCGGCGAGCATAATCGCCCCTATGTGCCCATCGATCAACGCTAATCCCTGTATTTCCCAAGATCTTCCCAAGCCCTTGACTTCCCCAACGACCGATTTATCTCAGTCTCAGACAGGTAAATCGGCGCGCCAATAAAGCCAACCGGATAATTACAAAGGAACGACACGAAGGAGGTCTCAATGACACTCGTACGATGGGATCCATTTCGGGAATTAGAAGAAGTTTCAGAGCGGTTGAACCGAATGTTTGCGCGTCCGGCTGCGGCGCGAACCGACGGCAAAGAGACCATGATCGTGGCTGACTGGACACCTTCGGTCGATATCAGCGAGACCGAAGGGGAGTATCAGATCAAGGCCGAGATTCCGGATGTGAAGAAGGAGGATGTGAAGGTCACGCTCGAAGATAGTGTGCTCACCATTCGGGGAGAGCGGAAGCATGAGAAGGAGGAAAAAGGAAAAAAGTTTCACCGGATTGAGCGATCCTACGGTAGCTTTGTCCGGACTTTCTCCTTGCCCGAAGTGATCGAGGAGGAGAAAGTGAAAGCAGAATTTAAAGATGGAGTGCTCAATCTCCATCTGCCGAAGTCGGAAAAGGCGAAGCCGAAATCTATTGAAGTGAAGGTGGCGTAAGTTTTTTTGAAATAGGTTTCTTCGAACAAAGGCCCGCCTGATGAGGCGGGCCTTTGTCATGTGAAGTTTTTCAACCTAAAGAAGATCTGAATAATTCCTGATTTCTATCAGCCAGCGCGCAAAACGCAGTGAATCTGATTGATTCTTTCCCGGAGCTTCGAATTAATCAGACCTTCCCTAAGCCCCCATCTATTTCCTATAGATGAAGCTCCCTGTAAGTTTCTTCGTCAAGCGGTACCTCCACATTTCCATATTTTAAAGAGCACGCAGACCTGTAGGAGTCAGGGGAGATGATATATTATTTTGCACAGCGTACTCATAGGCTGAAATGTCCGGAGCTCCATCACTGACTGGTGGAACTCCAGACGTTGTGCCGCGGTTGATTGCAGGGCTTCCAGACACAAGCCGAAAGTCGTTTGTTGAATTACTGACAAAGCCAAGAGTGCTTATGCGGTCGAAATTGTTCGAAAATTGCACTCCTGAGTAGCTCCCCCCTTTGGCATTGGTAATGGTATTGCTCATATTGTAGTTGATGCTCACTCCGGAAGCCGTCAACCCAGTGATAACGACCATCCCAGACTTGGCATCAGTCGAGATATTATTTTTAATGTTTGCGGTCCTAATTGTTGAGGCTAATAGGATATGTCCCGTTGGTTTCCCGGTTGGGCTCTTACCGGAGAGTGTGTTGTGATAAATGTTAAGATTCGATGTTGTTCCGCGGTAAACATGGATAGGATAACCACGATTCGAATCGTAGATAACGTTCCGTCGCACCGTGACATTTGAGGCGCCGGTGACATAGATCCCATGATCATGCTGGTACCTGGTTGTCGAGCACCCGCTTTCCCCGTTTCGTCGTCTTCCGATGCTATAGATGCGGTTACGCTCAATCAATACGCTAGAGGTGCCTTTAACAAATACACCGGGAAATCCGTTATCGGAATTTGAGCATACTGCCCGACCGATGTGGTGGATGGAGTTTGCTCGGACAACCGCCCCGTCTGCGGATGAGGTGAGATAAATTCCGTGATAAGTGGCTGAGGAGCCGCTGTTGCTTCCTCCGGAAATATTAAACCCTTCGATAACGTAGTAAGGCTTGTCGACATAAAATCCCGTGTTTAAACCATTGCGACTGGATACGGCGATCACAGCTCCGAGAGGCTTCTCGCTCTTGATGGTAATCGGTCCTGAGGCTGTACCGGAAGGTGTCGTTGTTCTGTTGTAGACCCATACGACAGCCCCGTTTCCGTCCGTATCAGTGTAGGTACCAGAACGCACGATGCAGGTATCGCCAGCTTTGATGGGCGAGGTTGTGCATCTTTGAGGATTGCGCCATGGTCGGTCTGATGTGCCTGGGTTGGAATCGCTGCCCGTCGTTGCCACATAGTAAGTGGCGCCCTGTGCCGTAACTGTCCCAAAGAGAATGAGCAAAGCACAGACTCCAGAGAACGAGAGCAACACGGAGTGTGGGGACCTGATCAAACGGTTCGTCATTATGAGTTCCTCCAGCAAAAATACTTGTGAGTCTCAACTAGTAGAACGTAGGTCGAGTCACCAAGCATATGCCGTGCCAATTATTAAGGCATTGATTATATTGGCATGAAAAGCTGAGATGTCATATTCTGAACCGTACAATAGTATGTGCCAGTATACAGGGAGAGGGAGGGGCCATTCTGGTCTGATGAGGTTCTCATCGCAATCGGACGACCAACGTCCTGGTGTTGTTCACTCTTGCATGGAGTGTTAGATGGTTCGTTGTCGCGCATGAACGAGTCACTACAGCGTTGATTGAAAGTGAGAAGTGAGTGACGGAATCTTCAACCAGGCCATCTACTTCTCAATGCCTCCAGGTCTAGGAGCAGACTGCTATGAGTATGCGTTTTTGAGCTTACTCAGTCGGCGAGAAGCGCTGGGCTTGAGTCGACTCATATGGTATTCTGAGCAGCGCGGAGTGTTCTTGATCTGATTTTGCGTCGTTCGACTAAAGGTGGAGCATCGCTGGAACTAAGCCGATCGCAATCGCATCCCAATGCAGATGCGCCCTCACGGGTTTTTCCATATGAATCAAGCGTTCACGGCTGCTGGTCTGGAGAGACCGCTGCTTTCCGCGATCATCCCCTGTCGTAATGAGCGTCGTCATATTGAGACTTGTGTGCGATCAATCTTGGGCCAAGAGCGCCCTCAGGGGGGAATCGAAGTTATCGTCGTTGATGGACTCTCAGACGATGGCACGCGTGAGGTCTTGCAAAACCTCTCCAAAGAACATTCTGAACTGCGTCTTGTTGACAACCCTCTCCGCGTCACGCCTTGCGCGATGAATGCGGGCATCCGTGAAGCACGTGGCAGATATATCGCAATTTTGGGCGCACACAGTGATTACGCGTCCGACTATTTACGGGTGTGCACGGCTTTGCTCGATGAACATCCAGAGGTGGGATGTGTCGGCGGGCCCATTATCAGTGTCGGCAAAAGCCTCTTCGGTCAGGCCGTTGCTGCTGCGATGTCCCATCCTGTCGGGATAGGTAATGCCAGACATCGGCACCCCGATTTTGAAGGGTATGCCGAGGGGGCCTGCTTCCCGGTGTTTCGAAAAGAAGTCTTTGAACAGATCGGGCTCTACGATGAAATGCTGGTACGCAATCAGGATGATGAGCTCAATTATCGTTTCACAAAGCAAGGGGGAAAAGTGTTTCTCTCTCCCCGTGCGCGCGCCACGTACTTTGTGAGAGAAACAGTCAGGTCGCTGTTCTGCCAATATTTTGAGTACGGCTATTGGCGGGTCGCCGTGTTAAGGAAGCATCGGGTTCCGGCTTCATTCCGTCAGATTGTGCCGCCACTCTTCATGTCACTTATGGCGGCAAGTGTGATCGTGGGGTTGTTATTGCCGGGGTGGTGGAAGCTCATGGCAGGTGTGCTGCCGGTTCTTTACGGGGTGGCATTACTGATTGCCGGTGTGGCGCAGAAGGGTAACGCCGACTGGCGAGTTGCCATCCGCTTTCCCGTTGCTGCTGCGATTCTACACGTCGCGTATGCGTGGGGGGTCCTGCATGGCTTTATCAGAGGTGTTGATCCTAGGATGCAGGGTGTACATGGCAATAAGGGGGCATGTTCTGAGCCCGGCACCTAACATGCTACGCGCTGGTGTTTAGACTCCGAAGAGCATCATCTGTGATGGTTGTTGCTCTCTTGCTGTCGCGAGGAATTTGCGTATGAGCGAGAATCGGCGAACTTCTGGAGAAGTCGTAGGTTCTTGTGATAGAAGAAAAAGAGTGGCTCTTGTTGCCGAGCCCTCTGGTTCTGTTTTCCATTAGCGTACTTGATGTCTCAGGCCGGTCTAACTGAAGTGGTATTGTGTTGACGGCTAGATGCTGAGACCAGCAGAGCGTCACTGTGTTCTAGCATACAACCTCTGGGTGTGGGGCCGGCAGGCCCGCTTCGCGACCTTTCCCTTTGCGTACAGCAACTGCTCTGCACCGATTTGGGGCAGCGAGGTCTCTAGGTAGAGTCCGGGGAATGTATTTCCTCTGTAAGGATACCGAGTTTTTGAGTAACGGTAGTCTGTAAAAGGTGAGGGGAGTCTGTTCAGCGCCTGTTGCTAGGAAGAGGACTATCGGTCTCACTGTCCAAGATTGAACCTGGAGGAGGAAAGGTATCATGGTTGATGCATTTGGCAATCGAGAACAGTCTGAGATAAGGGTTGCCGTAATCGGGTCGGGATATTGGGGCAAGAATCTGGTACGCAACTTTGCCGGCATTGGCGCTCTATCGGCTGTATGCGATAGCAACGCCGACATGCTTCAAGCTTTAGGCAAGCAATATCCCCAATGTCGGATGCTCACTTCCTATGCCGAAGTTCTGAGGGATAAATCCATTCAAGCGGTGGCGATCTCTACTCCGGCCGAAACACATGGAGCCATGGTTCGCGAGGCTTTGTTGGCGGGCAAGGACGTCTTCGTTGAAAAACCGTTGTGTCTGGCCGTTGAGCAAGGAGAAAAATTGGTAGCCTTGGCGCGAGAAAACGGCCGTATCCTGATGGTCGGTCACCTGCTCTGGTACCATCCTGCGGTCTTGAAGCTCAAAGAGCTCATTGACAGAGGCGAACTTGGGCGCATTCAGTATATCTACTCAAACCGTCTTAACCTCGGGAAGATTCGTCGTGAGGAAAATATCCTCTGGAGTTTTGCGCCACATGACATCTCGGTGACTCTTGGTCTGCTTGGTGAAACCCCTCACTCGGTTATTGCACAAGGGGGGAATTACTTGCACGAGAGGATTGCCGACACCACTGTGACGCTGCTTGCGTTTCCCAGCGGCGTCAAGGCACATATTTTTGTCTCATGGCTCCATCCGTTTAAGGAACAAAAACTGATTGTGGTCGGCGATCAAAAAATGGCGGTGTTTGACGACTTGGAGAAGAAGGACAAATTGCTCCTGTACCCGCATTCGATCCAATGGAAGGGGCAGACCCCTATCGCGAATCGCGCCGAAGCTCAATCCGTCGACGTCGGAACCGAGGAGCCTCTTAGACAGGAATGTGAGCATTTTTTAGAGTCTGTGCGGAGCCGTCGCCGTCCGCGAACTGATGGGGAGGAGGGTTTGCGGGTACTTTCTGTGTTGCAACGATGCCAAGAGGCTCTAGAGGAAAAGCATAGCAGTGAGGGCAGGGCGACAGTTCGGAAATCCGCTCATAAGTGGTTTGCTCATGAATCTGCCTTCGTCGACGAAGGCGTGGAAATCGGCGAGGGAACCAGTATTTGGCACACGTCCCATATTCTCAAAGGATCGCGTATCGGGAAGAACTGCAAGATCGGCCAGAATGTCGTCGTCGGTCCTAATGTCACAGTCGGCAATGGAGTTAAGATCCAGAACAATGTATCAGTCTATGAAGGTGTGACGCTCGAAGACCATGTCTTCTGTGGCCCCTCAATGGTGTTTACAAATGTGTTTAATCCCCGGAGCGAAATCCCTCGTATGAAGGAGCTCAAGCAAACGCTTGTAAAACGAGGAGCCACACTAGGAGCTAATTCAACGATACTATGTGGTATTGCGATCGGGCGATATGCGTTCATCGGTGCAGGAACGGTCGTGACCAAGGATGTGCCGGATCATGCGCTTGTAGTCGGCAATCCAGGCCGAGTTACAGGTTGGATGTGTTTGTGTGGGGTTAAGCTCCAGGTCAAGGGCGAGAATGCCGCCTGTCATGCTTGCGGGCAACAGTATCGGGCCGAACATACGGGGATGATGGTGGTCTAGGAAAGGAGATTTTCATGGGGGTTCCATTACTTGATTTGAAAGCACATCATGAGCCGCTCCACCAGGAAATCATGGCGGCGCTGGAGCAGACTTTCCGGAGTCAGGCATTTATTCTCGGCCCGGATGTGGGCAAGTTGGAGGAACGGGTGGCCGCTTATTGTCAGGTCAAGTACGGTATCGGCGTGAGTTCTGGGACCGACGCCCTTCTGGTCGCTCTCATGGCTCTCGGTATTGGTTCCGGCGATGAGGTCCTCACGACGCCCTATTCATTCTTTGCAACTGCCGGGGCAGTCGTGCGACTGGGTGCCAAGCCGGTGCTTGTAGACATCGATCCTGAAACTTATAACCTGGATCCCTGCAAAATTAAGTCGGCGCTAACGGCCAAAAGCAAGGCGATTATTCCGGTCCACCTCTACGGACAATGCGCCGACATGACCCCGATTATGGATGTCGCCAAGCGGCACAACCTGGGCGTCATCGAGGATGCAGCTCAAGCCATTGGCTCGGAATACCGTGACGGGCGGCGAGCTTGCAGCATTGGGACTATCGGTTGCCTGTCATTTTTCCCGAGCAAAAATCTCGGATGTTTAGGTGATGGTGGGATGGCCGTGACGAATGATGCTGAGCTCGCAGAGCGGATGCGGGTTCTGCGAGTCCATGGGAGCAAGCCGAAGTACCATCACAAGCGGATTGGAGGGAATTTCCGTCTCGATACGATTCAGGCGGCGGTTTTGAACGTGAAACTCAATTATCTCGATGGGTGGACCAGGCGACGACAGGAGAATGCCACCCGGTATGAAACTCTGTTCAAACAGAGCGGCCTCGTCCAGAATGGAAAAGTGAAATTGCCGGAGCCTGTATACCGCGAATCTGGTGCTAAGCACTATCACATTTATAACCAGTTTGTGCTTAGGGTGGAGCAGCGAGATGCCCTTATGACCTATTTGAAGGAGAAAGGAATAGGCGCGGAAATATACTATCCAGTCCCATTCCATCTCCAAGAGTGTTTTCTCTACTTAGGTTACCGGGAAGGAGACTTCCCTGAGTCAGAGCGTGCAGCCAAGGAGACTGTCGCAATTCCTATTTATCCAGAACTGACTATAGAACAACAGACTGGGGTTGTAGAGGCAATCGCAGCGTTCTACAGATAGTGGCTCAGAAGACTCTGTTTCAGAGAACACCCTTCCGCTACGGATTGTAGGTGTAAGCACCTTCCTCAATAAGGGAATGACTAAAGTGAATGGGCGAAAAGGTAAATCAATGATCCCGGGTATTAACTGGCCAGACGGAAAAGATTTCGCCTTCACAATCTTCGATGACCCTGATATGGACACGGTTGAAAATTTTGATGTTGTGTATCCTTTTCTCCATGATCTTGGCTTCCGCACGACGAAAGCGATCTGGCCCATCCAAGGAGATAGCAAGAAGGCAAACACATGTGAGGACGAACGGTATCTTCAGTTAGCCCTGAATCTGCAAGGACAGGGATTCGAAATCGGGTACCACAACGCTACGAGTCGCACATCGATGCGGGAGCGGACTGCTTGTGGATTGGAGACGTTTCGGCGGCTGTTTGGCCATGATCCCTACTCGATGGCGAATCACACCGGTTGTCACGAAAACATCTATTGGGGAAGTGCACGCGTTTCTGGCGTTCGCCGGCTTCTCTATAAAATATTGACTCTGAGGATGAACCGAAGGCTCACGGTGTCTGAGGGCCACATTGAAGGAAGCGCGTTGTTCTGGGGTGATCTCTGCCGAGAGAAAATCAAGTACGTCAGGAATTTTGTGTTTGGGGACATTAATACGCTCAAGGCTTGTCCAGTGATGCCTTATTATGATCCTGCTCGTCCATTGGTTAACTACTGGTTCGCCTCTTCAGAGGGCGCGAACATCAACTTGTTCAATACAACGCTAAGTGAGGAAAGCCAGGACAGGTTAGCGAGGGAAGGCGGAGCCTGCATCATGTATACACATTTCGCCTCCGGTTTTCAGGAAAAGAGGAGAATAAATGGGCGCTTTAAGGTGCTCATGGAACGTCTGAGCAAAATGAACGGGTGGTTCGTCCCGGTCAACACTCTGCTGGATTACATTCAGCGCACGAGAGGCCATCACGTCATTACTCAGAAGGAACGGAGTGTTCTTGAAGGTCGATGGATGTGGCACAAGATCGTCAATACTCGTGGGACCAGTTGACGATGGGCATGGGTTGTTCAATGAAGTTAGGAGGAAAAGGTTTTGAGTAATTTCATCGGAATTTCATATTCTTACCCTGATCAGGCGGGCTGCCTGATTCGAGTCAGCGACGTGCTGTGGCGCAGGGAGAAGGGGGAGTTGTAAGAAACATGATCTGAGGTGCCCACCCACGCCGCTCATGCCGCGACCTCCTGCTCGTAAGGAGGGAGGCGTCTCCCTCACAGATCTCCGTTACATTGTTTTCTTCTGATGAACCGCTCCCGAAATTTGAGTGGTTGATCTTTTGAATGCAAAGACTAAATACGTCTATGGTCTCCATAAAAGTCTCGATGTAAGTTCCCTCGCAAACGAGACATTTCGAAATATCCAGAATTCAGCAGCAGCGATAGTTGAGCCCTCCCCAGAAACTAGACGGCGAGGGGTTGGAAATTCAGTGCTGCTGATGTTGGTTGACCCTTCCCTACGAACTAGACCCCGCCATGCTGGAAATTCAATGCTTCCTGCA
>CABVRX010000009.1 GCA_902500825.1 uncultured Nitrospira sp. | reverse complement strand
TGCAGGAAGCATTGAATTTCCAGCATGGCGGGGTCTAGTTCGTAGGGAAGGGTCATAGCAGCCAAAAGTTCTCCTTTTGAAGTGTCTCCTTGACGGGGGAGCTTACACGAGGGCAACCATACCGCCGCGCGCTTCACCTTGGGCCCTACCAGTTTTTTGCGTTGATCGCGTTCAGCGCTTGCTCCGCCACCATCTGTTTCAACCGCCGGTTTTCGTCTTCCAGCTGGCGGAGCTTCTTCACATCACGGACTTCAAGTCCCGCATCTTGCGCCCGCCACTTATAAAATGTGGCGTCCGAGATGCCGTGTTTCCGACAGAGCTCCTGGCCCCCGATGCCCGCCTGAGCATCCTTGAGCACAGCAATAATCTGTTCTTCGGTGTGCCGCGTCCGTGTCATGGCCCCTCCTGTGGGGTCCATCTGAACACAGCAGCACGTCCAAGCCAATGGTCTAATTTGTAGGGGAAAGGTCACCCTGTCAATGAGACACAGCTACGGGAGAAGTTCTGGTTTCGAGTTGAGCCCGATGCGTGGCGGCGTTTCTGCTAGGCGCATTATCTTGAGCCAAGCATGAGCCGGCGTGGCAACTGCTGGGATAACGCGGTGGCCGAATCGTTCTTTAGCAGCGTGAAGAAGGAGCGGATCAAGGAGCGGATCAAGAAGCGCATCTACACGACTCGGGAAATAGCCACGGCCGAGATCTCCGAGTACATCCAACTATTCTATAATCGCACCCGGCGACACAGCCATCTCAGTGGGATCAGTCCGGAGGCCTTTGAGGCAATTCGATTCGGGCTTAATGATGTGTCCGCAAAAGGCTGGAAAGTCCACCTCATCATCAAGCCAGGGCAAGAAAAATCTTTCTAGTTGTCTAAAAGTGAGTTGTCCTGCCGATTGAAAGTTTAGATTGACTTCACAGCCGCCAGTATCTTATCGACGCAGGAATACGGCCTGGGTCAAGGATGCTCTTGATGTCGATCACGACGCCTTGCTTCTGATTGCGAAGGGGTTTCAGTAGGTCAACGACACTCATGCTGGAAAACTTCTTGTGCGCAACGGCAACGATTAATCCATCAAGGTCCTTCATCTTTTTCCATTCAACGAGATGAATACCGTACTCTACCACGGCTTCTTCACTCTCTGCGATAGGATCATGCACGAGTACTTCGATCCCATACTCACGAAGCTCGGAGATGATGTCAGGCACTTTGCTGTTTCGGAGATCCGGTACGTTTTCCTTAAACGTCAAGCCAAGCACTCCTACTCTGAGTTCATTAGCAGGGCGCGACAAGTGGCTGAGCAGCTTCATGGTGTGTTCTGCCACAAACTTTCCCATGCCGTTGTTAATGCGCCGGCCAGAAAGAATCACTTGTGGATGGTAACCCACTGATTCCGCCTTTGATGTCAAATAATAAGGATCCACTCCGATGCAATGGCCACCGACAAGGCCTGGAGAGAATTTGAGAAAGTTCCACTTCGTCCCTGCGGCCTCAAGAACGGATTTGGTATCTATCCCCAGTCGATGGAAAATCAAGGCGAGTTCGTTCATCAGCGCTATATTGAGGTCTCGTTGAGTATTTTCGATGACCTTGGCAGCCTCGGCCACCTTGATGCTTGATGCTCGATGAATACCTGCTTTGACAACTAAGGCATATGTGTCCGCCACGATGTCCAGAGATTCTGGATCCTGCGCCGACACGACCTTGGTAATCTTTTCGAGTGTATGTTCTTTATCTCCAGGATTTATCCGCTCCGGCGAGTAACCTAATTTGAAATCTACGCCCGCTTTCATTCCAGAAGTTCTTTCTAAAATTGGCAGGCAAACCTCTTCGGTCGCACCCGGGTAAACAGTAGATTCATAGACCACGATTGTACCTGATGAAAGGTTCCGCCCGATCAGCTCTGAGGACTTTTGTAAGGCAGTAAGATCCGGCTGTAGTGCTTCATTGATAGGAGTTGGAACCGCAACAATAATGAACTTGGCTGTTTTGAGGTCCGACGGCTCCGACGTATATCTTATTTGAGTAGCGGCCAGATCATTTGTTGATACTTCTCCTGTTCGATCGATTCCCTTTCGTAACTCTTCGATCTTTCTTTTATTGATGTCAAAGCCAACGACAGGAGCAATCTTCCCAAATGCCACGGCAATCGGGAGACCTACGTAGCCCAATCCCACAACGGCAATTGAACGCGATCCTTGCTTATTTTTCATACCACCCCCTAGTGAGTAACGATACAAATGACATTAACCATGGCAGAAGACGTCTTGGTCGTCAAGGAAAGGCACTGCCTTGCCGACTTGGGCTGCCTACCGAGCCACTTGCTTTTAACGGCATATTTCAGACGTATTTCTCCTTCAGAGAAATCATTCCCCATATGAGCCTCAATAATATCAAATAGATCTCCGCATGCACTGGCATATCAAATAAATGTAATGCTAGTTGCCTCAATATTGATGGACATAAACATAAACCATCAGTTGATGTGTACATCTGCGAAATATGACAACTTCTCCTATCCATCCTAGACACCCTCCTTCGAAGCACTCTCTTGGGGGACGGTCTTTGGCAAAACCCTAAAAATCACCTTCGTTTGAAGCCAATAGTGACAATTGTTTTCTCATTCGCAAAGGGCATCTAACTTGCTCAGGGCCACCTAGCCTTGTGCGAACCTACAGGTCGCAAGGTCCTTTTTAGGGAGGACTCTGACAATGCCCCAGAAGATTCAGCGATTGTTGTTCTTCTCAGTCGCTATGAACGCGTTTGTTTTCGTTTGTGAGCCGGTGGTTCCATTAATACAGTCAGCATTGGCCGCGGGCAGGCTCATGTCTGAAATGCCGGGGTTGACACCACTTGCGGCGCCGCAGCCTATTCCTATTCCGGCTCCGCCACTGCCACAGCCAGCTATAGGAGTGAGTTCTCCAAGCTTTTCTTTCAGCGCTCGACAAGGAGCCGGTAGTCAGGCAAGGCAGACTCTTACTGTTACAAACACAGGTAGCGGAACATTGAACTGGAATGCCATTGCTTCAGCTGCATGGTTAACTTTAGGTCCAGCCGTCGGAAAAGATACTGGGACCATCTCATTAACTGCCACGGCTGGATCCCTCGCCGTCGGCACGTACAATACAACTATTACAGTGACCGCTGTTGGTGCTACAGCTGTCACCATTCCAGTCAATTTAACCGTAGAGGCTGCCCCCGTCCCTCCTATGATTCGGACTAGCCCGGCCACCCTTTCCTTTACAGCCGTGCAAGGGGGCAGTAATTCCAGCTCACAGACTGTCAACATTTCCAACTCTGGTAGCGGCCTTCTCACCTGGTCTGCTAGCGAGAACGTTTCATGGTTGGGCATCTCTCCAACTTCGGGGACCAGCAATGGTTCGGTTACTGTAACAACCACTCCGGGCTCATTGGCGGCAGGTACTTACAATACCCTAGTTACCATCAATGCAGCCAACGCAGCGTCTGTTTCCATTCCTATCTCCCTTACAGTCACTGCCCCCTCGACGACAGTTACACTGAGTCCATCATCATTGACGTTCTCTGGAGTTCAGGGAGGGGGCAATCCAGCAAGTCAAACTGTGGTGGTCAATTCGAATGGCAATTGGACAGCCGGTAGCAGCGCCACCTGGCTCACGCTCGGTTCATCGTCTGGCAACGGTAACGGATCCATTGCAGCCAACGTAGTCCTGTCCTCTGCTGTGGTCGGTACGAACACCGCCATGATCACCGTGACGAGCGGCGGAGTGGCGAGAACTATTTCTGTCGCGCTCACAGTCTCAGCCGCCTCATTGGCGGCGTTCCCCAGCAGCGTGACCTACACGGCCACGCAAGGGGCGGCCAACCCCGCTGCTCAGACCATCGCCATCAATTCAAACGGAGCCTGGACGGTCAGAGACAATGCTGATTGGTTATCGCTTAGTCCGACGTCCGGCTCTAGCAATGGAACCATCACGGCACGCGTCAATACCGCTACCGCGATCCAGGGGGATAATTCGACCACCATCACTGTGATGAGTGGTGGCATAATCAAAACCGTTAAGGTCACCCTGGCGTTGAACGCTCCATCGAGTTCGTCTATCAGGTTGACTTGGAATGCAAATACCGAACGCGATCTAGCTGGATATAGAGTGTATCGAGCAACTTCGTCAGGCGCCTATGGAGCCCCCATTACAACGATCCAAGGTAATACGACCAGCTACGTTGCGACGGGGCTTCGATTCGGCACAACGTATTTCTTTGTCGTGACGGCCTTCGACATCGCGGGAAATGAAAGCGCTTATTCCAACGAGGTTAGCAAAAGTATTTTTTGATCCGCATGTGGGATGACGAGAACCTTTATGCCCTCGGCATTTGACTAGAAGTTGCCGTTTGACGGAGACAATGGTCTTTCCCCGAAACAGCGCTCAACCTGCATGACCTTGAAAAGGTCCGTCAGCTTCATTCTCGCAAGAGACCGCTCTCCAACCGGCTGGAGAACCTGAATTGTAGTGCTACTCGCATGCGCATCCTTTGACTGCTGTCGAAATCGTCATTTGCCACCATTTTAGTTCGCCGGCGTTTTGGGGAAGACGCTGCCCACTCATCTTCTAGGCTTTTCCTTTGAGCCTGTCTTGATCCGTAGTATAAGAAAAATTGATGGCTGGCACGGACCTTGTTGCCAGGCAATACGGAATCTCTGCAGGAAACACCTATTGTGGCTCTTCAGTTGAAGGCGTCGCTTTATAGCAGAACCATAGAGACCATCCAGGTTCTGGGAATTTGGGGAATGTCTAGTTGCGCCCTGTGGGTGCCTCCTGATGTCAAGCGCGGAGATCAGCACTTGGCTGGGGAGCGTTGGGAAGAAGCTGCCCTTGCCTACAAACAAGCGCTAAAGGAGGACCCTTTCAATCCGTCTCTGCAGGGCAAGTATGTTTTAGCCCGTGAACGCACCGCAGCGATGTATGCCGAGCGAGGTCGGATATTTCTCAAAGAAAAGCAATTCGACCTTGCACTGGAAGAATTTAAACGGGCTCTGGCCATTGAGCCCTCTAGTGGTGAGCACCAAGCAGGTTTCCAGGAAGCCATTCGCTTGAAAGAATCCAGATCGTTGCATCGTGAGGCGGAACGGCTGGCTCAACTTGGACGAATCGATGAAGCGATGGGTGGCTTTGTACGGGCTGTGGAACTCGATCCAACGTACCAAGAGGCTCTGGAGAGCATCGCCCGGCTTACCGAAGAGCAACAGGGACTCGCAAGAGGCGAACGTTCAAGGCAGCCTGTGACGTTAAAATTCAAAAACGCTGGTATTAAGGAAATATTGGAGGGAGTGGCAAAGGTTGGTGGGTTTACGCTGGTTTTCGATAAGGATGTCCGGAACGACCCTATTTCTATTTCGATTCAGGACACGCCTTTTGAGGAGGCGCTGCAACTGATCCTCAATAGTAACAGTTTGTTTTCTCGTCAGATATCTCCGGCTGTTCTGATCGTCAGTCCAGACACCAAGCAGAAGCAGGAGCAGTATCGAGATCTGATGATCCGGACGTTCTATCTTTCGACGGCCAAGGCTAAGGATATGATGCTCTTGTTGAAGAGCATGTTGGACTCGAAGCGAATGCACGCGAACGAACAGCTCAATGCAATCGTCATTCGCGATCAGCCGGAGAAATTGGATCTAGCCGAAAAGATTATCCAGGCCAACGACCGGCAGGAACCCGAGGTGCTTTTTGATCTCGAAGTGTTGGAAGTCAATAGAACGAAGAACCAGACATATGGGTTGAATTATCCGAAACAAGCCGGCGCTGGGTTAGTCGTTGCTGGGTTTGCAGGACCTTTGGCGGCAGAGGCCGTGCAGATGACCTACCGCCAACTGACGGACCTCGGACCCAGTAACTACCTCTTTAAACTACCGACGACGGTGTTGCTGGATTTCTTTAAGCAGCAATCCGACGCCAAGACTCTCGCGTCACCCAAAGTCCGTGTCATGAATAACAAGAAAGCGGAGATCAATATCGGAGATAAACAACCGATTCTTCTCTCCACCACCAATGTCTTACCTGGGCAGGCTGCCACAGGAGCTGTGCCGACCACTTCGACCGTCACGTCGATCGAGTTCAGAGATACGGGCGTCAAGCTGACCGTTGAGCCTTCGATCCGATTGGGCAATGAATTGTCGCTGAAGATGAAGGTGGAGGTAATACGGGTGGGAGATCAAATCACGCTACAGGCTGCTCCGCTCATCCAACAGTTCAAATTCGGTAATCGCTCGGCGGAGACCACACTGAATATGCGGGATGGAGAAACGGTGGTTCTCGGTGGATTGCTTCAAGAAGAGGATCGTCGAACACGAGTGACCATGCCATGGGTTGGGGACTTGCCGCTGATCGGAAAACTCTTGAGCTCTTTCAAGACGGAGCGGGTTACGACGGAAGTCATTCTGACCATCACTCCTCACATTGCACAACCAACGTTCCCTTCCGGCTCCAGCAACCACGCATTTTGGTCTGGTACTGAATTCAACTACGCGACAAGTCCGGTGTTTCCCAGTACTGACAGAAAGTCATTGACTTCGATGGGAAATGATGGCGTCAGGATTTCCACTCGCAGCGGTGCTACAGGGAAGGGCAATGGGCAGGCGAACGCGGTTCGATCATTGGCCCAGTTGGCGACGCCTGGTCCCTTATTGATGATCAAGCCGGAGGAATCGGTTGCTCAACCCGGTAAAGAAATACAGCTTTCTGTCGTTGACGGGCGAATTAGTGTCTCTGGCGACCACACATTTAAACTGGAGTATGACCCTGAGATTCTGCAATTCAAACGAATTGATAATGCGGAGTTGATCGATATGGACGCAACCACAACGGACAATGTCGGGCAAGCAGGAACTGTCACGTTCCGCTTCACTCGTCCCGCTCAGCGTTCGCCACGAACCATGAATGTCATCTTCGCGGCGAAGGCGTCAGGGGTATCGCCGATTCGCGTCGAAGTGACTGGTCTTCGCAATGAGGCACAGGCATTGTCAGAAGTAGTTGGGACAGGGGTGGTGAGAATTCGGTGAGGGAAGACGGATTAACGCTTATCGAGATTCTCGTTACCATGGCCATTATTGTGATCTTGGCTTCGGTCGCCATGCCTCTGAGTAAGGTGTCGACAAAACGAGCTCAGGAGATTGAGCTGCGACAGCATCTTCGAACGATTCGCGCCGCGATCGATCTGTTCAAGCTGGAGTGGAATCGCGATGGAGACGTCTTGCTTGGAGCGGTTTGTATGAAGAATAGATTGGCGTGTAAGGAGATCACCGGGCCGTACGGCTATCCCAAGTCCCTTGATGTTTTGTTAGAAGTAAAACTGACGGGAGAAGAGGCAACGGTTCGAGGGACAACGGTAAGACGTTATTTGCGGGTGATGCCGATAGACCCAATGACAGGCAAATCAGATTGGGCGTTGCGTTGTTATAAGGATCGCCCAAAGCCGTCTAGCTGGTGCGGTGAAGATGTCTACGATGTGATGACACAAAGTGAGGAGTCGGCGCTCGATGGTACCAAATACCAGGATTGGTAAGGTGGACGGATGGAATGCGAGAGGTTTTACACTGATTGAACTCATGATCGTCGTGTCGATTGTCGGTATTTTGGCCACGATTGCCGTTCCGTCTTATCAGTCATCAGTGATCAAAGCAAGGGAGACGGTCTTGCGGCATGACCTGTTCACGCTGCGCGAGTTATTGGACCATCACCGTGCGGACAAAGGGAAGTACCCGCCGTCGTTGGATGGTCTGGTGACCTCTGGATATCTGAGGACTCTTCCCAAAGATCCCTTTACGAATTCACCGAGCTCTTGGCAACAGATCATCGAACCGACAGAGGGTGGTATCTTTGATGTGTATTCCGGGTCAGACCTTGTCGGGACAAACGGGACTCCCTATAACCAATGGTGAATAGACGCGTGAGATGGGGCCGGAATAGATTGTGCCCTAGACACAAAGTGCTTCGGAGGATGAGGGAGTGGAGGAGCACGTCCATCGGCATCCTCTTGTTTGGAATGTCGGCCTGTAGTCCGTTCGAGCCTCTCATCGTCGAGTCGGACATGTCGGATCTCCAACTCACAGTGGATACACTCAAGACCTCATTGCGAGATGCCCAGCGAACGGTTGCCGAGTTGAGAGCGGAGGTCGATGCACGGCGCCAAGAATTGGCCGATCTGCAGGTCGGCCGGGCGCAGCTTGAAGGATATATTCGGGAGGCGGAACGTCGGTTGACCGAAGCTCGCCATGTGATTGATCTGCAGCGGGAAGAGCTGTCCAACTCGCGTTCCCAACGAGAACGGATGAAGCGGGCCAGAGCCACACTGCAAGATCAACTCAAGCAGCTTCAAAAACAGGTATCGAAAGTAGGGAAACAGGCGAGGGGAAATGTGTCTCCCGCGACTACTATAACTCCTCCGCGAGATGGGCAACTTGCGTCGGAGGCTAACGATCTCCAGCAGGAAACCCTGTTGGCTGTTTTTGAGGAGGGCATCTTGCTCCAGGGACTGGCGACCAAAATGTCAGGAGCATCTTCTGTCGGCGATGCACAGGTGATTTCTCAGCCGGCAACTGTGTCCCCCCGCGCACACGTGTTGGTTAAGTCCGGTGACACGTTGTGGAGGATCGCACGTCGGCATCACACTTCTGTCAGACACCTCATGGTTTACAACGCGCTTCTTAGTGACCGTATTCAGGTTGGTCAAACACTCCGGCTTACGGATCCCCCTACTGACGAGCTCGAGCACGAACGAATGTAGAGGCGCGCGATGGGGTTTAGCGGCAAGCCATAAAGGGCTACGGTTATGGCAGTATTTGTGTATCGAGTCGCACGGTCTGATGGGTCCACAATCCATGGACATGTGGAAGGAGAAAATGAATCGTTGGTTCGAGCCAAACTAGAGTCGCAAGGGTTGCTGGTTTTTAATCTTCGTCGTCGAGGAATCACCTCAGGCAAGACAGAGACGTCATGGTCTTGGGGAAAGCTTCCGTTGAGTCAGTTCTTGGTCTTCAATCAAGAATTGCTGGCTCTGGTCAAATCCGGACTACCCATTTTGCGCATCTGGGATCTCCTGATTGAACGAGCCGGCCATGCTGGATTTCAAAGGACACTACGTGATGTGCGAGAAGACATCCGAGGCGGAGTCTCCGCTTCGGACGCATTAGCTAAACATCCTGTCTATTTCCCGGAACTCTATGTCGCTACGGTAAAGGCAGGAGAGCAATCGGGCAATCTTCCGGAGGTGCTACAGCGGTATGTGGCGTATCTGAAGCAGATGTTTGCGTTACGTCAGAAAGTGAAGAAGGCGATCTCCTATCCGATTGTTCTCGTCGGTATCGGCTTGGCCGTGGTCGGGTTCCTATTGACTTATGTCATGCCGACGTTCGTATCGGTCTACGGAGAGTCAGCGAAGGCTTTGCCATTGGCGACTCAGATCCTGCTCGATATGGTCATGCATGCGGAGTCACGGATAGTGCCCGCAGTCGTCATCATGATCATTCTCATGATGGGGACACATGCCTATTATGCCTCCTCGATGGGACAACTGACCATCGATCGTCTTGCGCTGAAACTCCCGCTCGTGGGTCAGATTGCAGTCGAGCACAATACCGTTCAGCTGACCCGAACGCTCGGAACCATTCTTGCCGGAGGAACTCCCCTCGTTGATGCCTTGCAGGGCGCACGAGGAGCCGTCTCAAACCGATGGATTTCACAAGAAATGATCGGAGCTGTCCAAGAGATTCGTGAGGGGGCGACACTGGCTGATGCGCTGGATCGTTCCAGGGTGCTCCCGAGGCTTGCGATTGAGATGTTATCCGTAGGTGAAGAAACGGGTTCGCTTGATACGATGTTGCGGGACGTTGCGGAGTTTTATGAGACAGATCTTGACACGAAGCTTACGCAGCTCACCACATGGATAGAGCCGGCTTTACTGCTCGTCATGGGAGTGCTGGTTGGCGGAATCGTCATTGTGATGTATCTGCCTGTATTTCAGATGGCTGGGACCGTCGGCGGTTAGAGTAGAAGAGAAGCGGGATCTGGGGTGATGAAGACACAGCGAGAGAGATCGAGCATGTTTCGTAGCCTGACGAGCCCATCTCTAGCCGAGGTTTTGGTCGACCAGGGAATGATCGAAAAACACACAGTCGATGATATCTTGCACCGATTGAAGGGAGCGCCTGCCGTCTTAGGACAAACGCTGATTACCGAAGGGCTCCTCTCGGAGGAGCAATTGGCTCGTGCCCTGGCTGTTCAATACGGTCTTCCCTATGATCCGCTGACGGATTTTCGGGTCGAGCCACGGTACTACGAGACCATTTCGCTCAAATTGATGCAGCGATTTCCCTTTGTGCCGATCGCTGAAGGTTCCGGTGCGCTGACGATTGCCATCGCCGACCCGCACAATGTGCTCGGACTCGATGAACTAGAGTTCCTAATCGGAAAGCCGCTCGATCGAGTAGTCAGTACCAAGGGTGCGATTCTGTCGGCGCTGGAGCGCAGTGAGGGATCGAGTCAAGCGCTCCGTGAGCTTGAGGCAGAGTATCGGTCAATTTTGGTCAAAGAAGATGATCGAGGGAAAGAGATCCCTACTCTCGATCATGCGGACGAAGAGCAGAGTCCGGCCGTGAAGCTGCTGGACTCTATCCTGTTGAGTGCGATGCAGCGCCGGGCAAGTGACATCCACATCGAAGCCGCGGATCATGCGACCAAAGTCAAACTTCGTGTCGACGGCATTCTGATTCCTGCCATGGAGCCGTTGGATATTCGATTGCACGCTCCATTGGTGTCCCGCTTGAAGGTCATGTCGGAGCTTGATATTGCCGAGCGTCGGGTGCCTCAAGACGGAAGCTTCCGCATGAGGCTGGATCGAAAGACCGTGGATTTTCGGGTCTCTATTCTTCCTAGCGTCTTCGGAGAGTCGGTCGTGATTCGGATATTGGACCGAGACTCGATTGCGACCGGAGTGTCGGCCTTGAAGCTCGAACGGCTTGGGTTTAATGCGGAAGACCTGAAGCGATTTCGGAAAGCGATTACTCGTCCCTACGGCATGGTGTTGGTAACGGGACCAACCGGAAGCGGGAAGACGACGACGCTGTACGCAGCGATATCGGAGATGAACACGCTTGAGGACAAGCTGATTACGATCGAAGATCCCGTTGAATACCAACTCTCCGGAGTAGTGCAGATTCCTGTCAATGAAAAGAAGGGAGTCACGTTCGCGCGCGGCCTTCGGTCCATACTTCGTCATGATCCGGACAAGATTATGGTCGGCGAGATCCGAGATGCCGAAACGGCGCAGATCGCGATTCAATCGGCCCTGACCGGCCATCTTGTGTTGACGACGGTGCATGCGAACAATGTGTTCGATGTCATCGGACGGTTCGCGTCGATGGGGATCGATGCCTATAATTTTCTGGCCGCTCTTAACTGCGTGTTAGCACAGCGGCTGGTTCGAATCCTGTGCCCGTCATGTCGGACTCCAGTCAAAGTACAACAAGTTCTCATTGAAGAATCAGGATTGGACTATGAGCAATATAAGGATACGCCGTTCTACGAAGGGAAGGGGTGTCCGCAATGCCATGGTACCGGGTACCGAGGAAGAAAATGCATCACCGAATTCCTGGATCTGACGGATGAAATCAAAGAAATGATTCATGCCGAGCGTCCGCTGTCAGAAATCCGATATCGGGCCGTGACCGATGGAATGATTACGCTGAGGCAGTCGGCGCTGAAAAAAGTGCTGAATGGAGAGACGTCGCTCCGAGAGATCAATCGTGTGACGTTCAGTGAAGAAGGGTAATACGATGTGGGAATGGGCCAGTAGTCGACCACAGCGTTGCTTGAAGTTTGGAACCGACTCGATCGCGTGGGCAGAAACCGAGCGAAATTGGTGTGGACAACGTCGACATACATGCGTCACGTCTCCGCTTTCCGACGGCATGATCAAACCCTCCCCAACGGAGGAGAATGTATCCGATCCAGCAGGATTGGTAAATCGTATTCGCGCATTGATGGCTTCAGAGTCGGTTCACCAAGCTGTCGGGAGAACAACTCTCTCTGATCTTCCGCGACGGATTGCCGTATTGCTGCCCGACACGGCGGTTAGGACGACAGTGCTGCACCTCGAACAGCTGCCTGCCAGGCGCGAGGAACGTGATGCGCTGATCCGTTGGCGGCTTGGTCAAGAGCAACTGTTTCCGCTGAGCGGTGCGAGGGTGTTGTTCCAGGTATTGCATGATCGATCGGAGGGAGAAGGGCCAGCTCACACTGTGCTGACGGTGGCGGCCCAGGAATCGGTGCTGAAGCAGTACGAGTCACTGTGTGAATCTGCGGGGTTGATCCCCCAAGAAGTGGGGGTCACGAGTCTACGGATTTTTGATTTCTGGAGAAGGGCTTCTGGAGAACCTCATTGGCGGAGTCGAGAGTGTCTGTGGGTTACTGTATCAGATCGAGCCTTGACGACTATGGTTTGTCAACAAGGGCGTTTGCTGTTCTATCGATGCAAGCTTTTGGGGGTTGAGGCGGCTGAAGCACTTACGAAGACCGATATGCTGAACAAGATTATCAAGGAATGCTCCGCATCGGTAGAGCTCTGCCGACAACAACATCCCTCCTCGGTCATTAAGGAAGCCGTTATTTGTGCAGACGGAGATGTTTCGACCTTTCAAGAATTGATTGAGGCAGAGCTGCGATTGTCCGTCGAACAACTGGGTTGGGAATCGGTTGAGGCCTTTGGTCGGGTGGCCAAAGGGAACCATCGGGGGATCACATCGTTGGCTGCGATGGCCGGGGTACTTTAGCATGGCGAGCATGAGTTTCACAGGCTCTAGATTCTTCGAGTCGCTTAAGGCGATTCCCTTGCTGCGCGGTGCCGGCGATCGGTTCCAGATAAACCTGAGCCGCCGTTATCGACCGATGGTCGTCCCACTGCGATTGTGCTTGATTGGCAGCTGCGTCTTGTTAGCGATAGGAATTTGCTGGAACTTGTGGCAAGTGATCCTCACATATCAAGAATCTTCAACCATCCAAGCAGAACTGGACCGGGTGCGACAACAGGACCTGGACCTGATTGCAAACGCTCGACACGAAGGCATTGATTTGTCTGAATCGGCATTGAAGAGCCTGCCCTTCGAGGTAGAGTTGGCCAACCAGCTGCTTGGAAAAAGAACATTTTCGTGGACAAAGTTTCTGACTGAATTAGAACAGACGATCCCTTCGCGCCTCGTGCTCAGCAGCGTTCGTCTTGATCAGGCAGGCACGAGGGTTCGACTTACGGGAACTGCTCTGAGTCTCGATGACATCACCGCCTTCACCGTCGGGCTTCAAGATCACGCGACATTTAAAAACACGATCCTGGCGCAGCATCGTGTCGGATCGAACGGGTTGGTAGAATTCGACGTTACCTTGCAATACCGGCACGACGGAACTTGATCGATGAAAGATCGTCTGCTCTTTCTCTGGCAGCACCCATTCGCACCGTTGCTTCCATGGGCGGGGGTCGCTCTGGGTCTTCTGGGCATGCTGTTCGTGGTCCAGGATTTCGGTGTGGCGGGCGCCCAAGCCAACCGAGAGCGTTTGGAGAACGAATGGGCTGCAACCCGACAGGCGTTGACATATCACCGAGATGCAAGAAAAGCCAAGCTGGATCTCAGCCGAGTATGGGCGGCGCTTCCAGCTGAGCGAGACTTTACTCGATTAGCGCTGGGGATTTCAGACGAAGCCAAGCGTGTTCGAGTCACCTTGCCGGCGTTGTCCTATAAGACTGAGTCCACGCTCGCCGCGAATACAAGTAAAGGGCTGTTACAGGGACCGATGACCGGGCGATACGAGGATCTCCGCCGATTCATCTACGGTCTTGAGACCGCGGAAGAGTTGATGTTTATCGAGGATCTTGAGCTGACTCGGTCCGGAGGCGCGCAGGACGTGCTGTTGACGTTTAATATCAGAATCGCGACGTACCTTCGCGGCGATGCCGGAGAGTCGAGTTTATCTGGACCAGCCCAGTAGCCATGGATGCGAAAACGAAGACGATTCTTGCCGTCGCTCTTAGCTTCCTATGGGCAGGACTGGTTGTCTGGCAGTGGCAACTACTGCAGGAGCCTGTTCGCATCCCGCTCACGAATGTCACCGGTCAAACGTCCGTAGGGTGGCATGCGGAGACGGGAAAAACAGGTTTGCACGTCAATCTCGATTTGCTTGCATCAACGGGGCTTCAACGTCAAGCGACTTTTACAGCGCCTCGAAACATTTTTGCCGTGCCTCGTGCCGATGGAACGTTTGCGGCCGGGAATGTTCAAGATTCCGCGAACCAGCCTTCGGCTTCAACCGAGGCCCCGGCACAACAAGAAAACGCGTTGGAATTAGAGCCGTATCGATATCTGGGATTTCTTCGCGTGGGTGAGAGCCGCCTGACAAATAAGGATATAGCGATACTCAGGAAAGACGATGAGGTGTTGGTGCTCAAGGTCGGTGATCGTATCGACGACCATCTGATCCTCAAAGCGGTCAATTCTGAAAGCGTGACCATCCGAAACACCGGTACCCATGTGGATCAAACGGTGCCGTTGTCGGAAGAATTACCGGAAAAACCGACGGATCAGGAGTGATGGTTAATGCGGAGCCTCTTGGCATCGATGAAGCGGCAAGAAGCAGGGTTTTCGTACCTCATGATGATGATCGCCATCACGGTTATGGGGCTTGCCATGACGATGGCTGTCCGGCAGTGGAAGACGATGGTGCAACGCGAGCTCGAAGCAGATTTGTTGGCGAAAGGGATAGAAATTCAGACAGCCCTGGCCCTCTACTCGGCGAGCGCAAAGGCTGGAAGAGTAATGCCTGGTGAGGTGTATCCGCAAACCCTGGCCGAACTCACGAGGTCGCCCAAACCCTTTCTCAGGAAGGTCTATCTCGATCCGGTGGCACGCGGTGAGTGGGAATTGCTGCGGGCGCCTACGGGCGGTATCATGGGAGTTCGAAGCAAGAGCAGACACAAACCGATCAAACAAGGTAATTTCCCGCTTGCAGTGCGCCATTTCGAGGGAAAGCAGACCCACTACGATTGGGTATTCCAATATCCGAATCCGTCCATGGTCGCGGCGGCCGTGCCTGTCACCAGGCCGTCTCTGGTTCCTGCACAGCCGGCGGTACTTGACCAGCCGAAGGCTCCAGGAGAACCGATGATTCCGGGCCAATCGACGGCTCCTGAATCACAGATTTCTCCTGATGATCTGATGGATTCAACTGGTTCACCTTCGTCAATGAATCTGGATTTGCCGGCAGAATCTCCCACGGAACCGGTCATTCCTTCGGAAGCGATACAATAGTCCTGCTAGTCGAAGTAGTCGGCGAGATGCCTTGTAGGAAAGGCATCTCTACGGAGGTCCCGCTTCTTCCATACATTCGTTTTGTGCTAAACTCGCTGAAACAAAGAGTTTCGGATCGGTGCATTTTGGCTGCTCTTTCTAGGACTCTTGACCTGTCTCGTAGCCGCACGGTATCGTCGGATTTGTTCTTGAGCGAAAGGATCAGTCGGTAAAAAGTATGGAATCCTTAGACCGGAATGCCTCCGATCGGAAGATCGACGAGCCCAAGCCGTTGCCTGTTTTGGAGTACGTATCGGAGTTGGCCTCCAAGGCCAAGCAGGCGTCGAGGAGATTGGCGTCTCTGCCGACAGCCACCAAGGATCAGGCGCTCCTTGCCATGGCACAGGCGCTTGAGGAGAAGTCTGGCGAACTCCTCGCGGCAAACGAACAAGATCTCAAGGCATTTGGGGCTGCGCCTGAGAAGAAAGCGATGGCCGATCGCTTGAGGTTGACCGAGAAGCGGATCGGTGAAATGGCCGCCGGCATTCGTGAAGTGGCAAAGTTACCTGATCCTGTAGGAATGATGCCCACTATGTGGACGAGGCCAAACGGAATGCAGGTCGGGCGGGTCCGTGTGCCCATCGGAGTGATCGGGATCATTTATGAGTCGCGTCCCAATGTGACGGCGGATTCAGCGGCCCTCTGTCTGAAATCCGGCAACATCTGTGTGCTACGGGGCGGCAGTGAAGCGATTCAATCTAATACGACGATTGCCGCCGTTTTGTCCGAGGCCGCAGAAAAAGCCGGTGTTCCGCCTGGTGCCATCACATTCGTCGACCGTGCGGATCGTGAAGTCGTGCAGGTGTTGCTCAAGCAGGATCGGTACATCGACTTGATCATTCCGCGCGGCGGGGAATCGTTGATGAAGCTCATTGCGGAACACTCGACGATTCCGGTCGTGAAGCACGATGCAGGTGTGTGCCACATCTACGTCGATGCCGACGCGGATTCAGCGATGGCAGAGGCCATTTGCGTCAACGCCAAAGCGCAGCGGCCATCCACCTGCAATGCAATGGAATCCCTGCTCGTTCACCAGTCGGTGGCGAGGACTCTCATGCCCACGCTTACTGCAAGCCTCACCGCGGCCCATGTCGAGATTCGTGGATGTCCAAGGACTTGTCAATTGATTCCTGAAGCCAAGCCGGCCAGCGAACAAGATTACGGCAAAGAGTTTCTTGACCTGGTTCTGGCCGTGAAAATCGTGAGAAATATGGATGAAGCGATAGAACACATCGCGCAGTACGGATCTCGGCATACGGAAGCGATTGTGACGTCGGATTACGGACGCGCGATGCGGTTTCTCAAAGAGGTCGATGCCAGCGCCGTTCTTGTAAACGCCTCGACCCGACTCAACGACGGGTATCAGTTCGGTCTGGGCGCCGAAATCGGTATCAGCACCTCGCGCATTCATGCACGGGGCCCCATGGGGTTGGAAGAGTTAACCTGCTCCAAATTCATTGTCTTGGGGAGCGGCCAACTCCGCGAGTGAATGTCTTCGGACACCATTGCATTTGCCCTGAACACTCCCGGCCATCTTCGGTTTCCTTCCACACGTACACTCGCTGAGTCCTTCGACAAAGTCGGTGGACGCGTTGAAACGTTTCCAAACGGGCACCTCGCTTTTTACCGGCCTGATGGACGACGCTTTCTTGAGACAGACTCGGTGGGGCATCCCTTGCATGAGTGCGAGTGGGAGTCGACCGACACCGGAACCGTCTTGCTGAGGCGAGCACGAGTCCGACTTGACTGGGGACGGTGGGTTGGGATTAAGCCCGGTGGGTTGGTGAATGAAACCAGGCTGAATCTAACCTCAAGGCCGAATTGGCAACGGATCACTCCGGATGATCTTCGCGCCATGGCTGCCGGGGCGTTACGAGTACCAATCGAAGAGGTGCGGTGGTTTTATCGCGATGCGGATCTTACGATCGACCCTAACGGGATGGCCACGATTCAACAGCGTAAAGACGCCTTGTATGTTTTAGATAGCGGTGGATTTGAAACGACGCGCTTCATGGCCTGCATGGGCGCCATGCACTGGGAGCAGATTGACTTCCTTCCGGTGGTCGAGCTGTTCAAATCGTTGTTGCCGGGGACGGGCTCTGCTGTGTTCGAGCTGATTCGAGGACTGTATGACGATCAGAGCCAAGGACACTCGTTCCCGAGGGTCTTACGGTATCGCGGAATTCCTACGTATCCATCCGAAGCCGCCTTTCGCTTGTTCAGCGGCTTTTTCACCCCTCAGCCGTTAGGTGGGGAGGATCCGTTCACAGCTTTCATGAATCCCTCAACATCTCATCTTGTTGTTTGGTTGCCGGCTCAATATCCTCCCATTCGGTATTTTGACGAGAGCCACGGGTTGTGTCTGACAGTGAAAAATGGAAGTGCACAAAAGGCTACCCTTACTGAAGATCCGGCCGGGCTTCCATACGTCGATTCGATCGGGCGCCGTATGCTTCCATTGGATCGCACCCTTCGCGTCGAAGGGAGTCGGTTGATTTTGAAAGATCGTGAAACTGAATTGGCCGTGCCGTTGAATTCTGATCTCCTGGTGGGTCCATCGCCACCAAGCCAATACCCGGTCAGTCCAGTCGATTGGCGTACGGTATTTGTGCAAGGAGTTCCGAGGGTGTCCTCAGCCGAAGCCTTCGGGGCGGTGCCCATGTTTCCCGAAGACGACACGGAGATCGGCGAACTCGCTGCCCAATCCTTCGTTGCGGACTATCTCGACGATCTCGGCGAACAGGATCGAGAGGTTGGAAGGCTGCGGTCGCAGGCAGCGCGTGTGCTTATTGTCAACGGCGATGCCGTCATTTCCACTTGTATTCTCTTCGATCGGCCACGTGACTATACCGTGAAGGTCCGCTACGTTGCCTATGCACAGCGTCAGGCTCAACAGCTCTGGACTCAATGTGCCGAAGTGCAACGATGGGATTGGTTGCAACGAATTCGAATGGTCGCCGAGGATATGGGTGCAGAGTCCCTGGCAAGTTGCGGACCCTATGACTTGATTTATCAGTGGCTGCCGTATGACTCGTTTGACTCTTTGACAGCCATGAGAACGATCGTCACGAGGTTGAGTCAAACGTTACAGCGAGGTGGTCATGCGTTTATCGTCGGCCCAGTTCAACTAGGGGAGCTGCTAATGCAGGAAAAGTGCGAGGTGTGCTGGGACCAATCGGTCGCATCTCTCCCAACGTTTCTCATGCATAAGACGATCCTGTCCAAGGCCAGAGCGAAAACAGGGCTAACACTGTTTCATGCCAGACGGCTCTAGCTCTGTCTGGAGGCGATATGGCCGATGGTGCCATCAGGTTTAAGAACTGGCTTGTCTCAGGCGAGTTCTGTAGAATTCGCAACCAGTGTTTATACTTCCATCATCCAGGCAAAACGGTGGCTGGGTTGAAGCATCGTCAACCGATTGAGGAGGGAAACCATGCCGAGCGTGCTGGACAAAGTGATCGAGAGAGAACTCAGAAGAGAATTAAAGGATGCGTTAATCAGGTTTGAACAACAGCTGCAACAGTCTGGTGTCACAGACGAAAACGTCAAAAATAGAATGCGTGGGGCAAAGCAATTTGTCGCCTTCCTGTACGGTCGCTATCTTGGATAATTGCAGGACTGTCATACGCGCTGATCTTGAGACTGTAGAATCATCGGCCTATAAGCATAGTTCCACTAGGATCTATACTTATGTATAGGTATGATTGTCTCTGGCCATACGGGGGATGGTCGGCTAGGGCCGAGAATGCTACCGTCGGTTTCTCATCGCAGCCCCAATCAAAGTGAGAGGTGGGGAGGTAAGATGGCTTCTTCTTCCATCTATGTGTTCCGTGTATCAATGTGTAGACCTCCGTATACCGATCAGCTTACGCTAAGCCAAACTTCTTCGTCGGATTCTAGACATCACAAGTATTTCGTGCAGTGCGGATTTACGCACTGTTAACAGTGCGATAGTGTAGATGAGCCCTATAAAATCATCCCGTATCCATTGCGATTCACCCTGCATCTGTTTTGATACCAGTCAGTTCCTTGGAGTTATCGCCCGATGTGGGTAAACCCTTTGGAATATGCACTAGGGCAGAATGGACCATCTATTGCATAACCTTCGCAAACCGAACTTTAAGGACCGGGAATTACTGTGAGGTGAGCTATGGAAGCATTAGAAGAGATGGTCGGAACAAGCCCCGTTATGTGCGCGGTCTTCGACTCGATCCGTAAAGTGGCGCAGACCGATATGCCGGTGTTGATTACCGGCGAAACCGGGACGGGCAAGGAACTCATCGCCCAAGCGATTCATGAGCGCAGCCGACAGAAGCAAGGCCCCTGCGTGCCGATCAATTGCGGCGCCATCCCCGACACGTTGTTGGAATCCGAACTCTTCGGACATGAACGGGGAGCCTTTACCGGGGCGGTGCAGCAAAAGAGAGGCAAGCTCGAAGCGGCGGCAGACGGCACCCTATTTCTTGACGAAGTCGGGGATCTCCTTCCTCCGCTGCAGGTCAAGCTGCTCCGGTTTTTGCAGGAGGGCACGTTTGAGCGACTCGGTGGACAACGGACCCTCCGTGTCAACGCGCGCATAATCGCAGCGACCAACGTCGATCTCAAGCTCGCCATCGACAAGAATCTGTTTCGAGAGGATCTCTACTATCGATTAGGGGTGATGCACATTCACCTCCCTCCGATTCGAGACCGAGGCGAGGACACCACGCTTATGGCCATGATATTTCTCAAGCGCGCTGCAGTCTTCTATCGGAAGCCGATACGGGGTTATACCTCTGAGGCCATCAATGCGATTCACTCCTACTCCTGGCCCGGCAACGTGCGGGAGCTCAGTAATAAAGTCAGACGAGCCGTCGTCATGGCGGAAGGCGACGACATTACGCCTCGCGACTTGGATTTGACCTGCGAGACGCTCCAGCCTGAAGACTCTCTGGCTTCCTTACGGGCTGCGCACCGCCGGATTGAAGTGGAGTTGATCGTCAAGGCGATCAGTCTGCATCGAGGAAATTTGACTCGTGTGGCGCGCGACTTGGAAGTGAGTCGAACGACGTTGTACAGAAAACTCCGAGCGTACAAGCTGGAAGCGCTTGTGTCGACCGGCGCGCCCCGTTCCGCACCACTCCGAATCGCCTGAAGCCGTGGGACAGACGCCTCCTATGGCGAGCGCGTCTTCAGGGAATGCGAACTGGCGTGCCCGTTCTACATCAGTACAACGGGAGCGTGGTCTAGAGACGCCGGTTCGTTCCGAAACGCATCCTTCCTAAGGAAATCTCTTCAAAGCTCGCATACCTGCCTTATTTGCCCACGCATTCGTGTGCCGAAGATCGAGAACTGTGGGACGCGCCTTGAGTTTCCGTCAGGAGGGCCGTTCAGCTCCGTCCATTTTAGGAACGGTGCAAAATGCCCCAGCGATTCTTTCTCCAGGTAAGAATACGTGCGTGCGGTGCAAAAACATAAGAGCAATCAGTTGGTTCACATACATTCATCTGATCTATGGAAGCACGGCCTACTTATTTGAACATGAATTGATCCTCAGCCGGCTGTACCGCAACAGAACACTCGGACCCTCGACTCTCCGCAATCTACCCTGCTCATTTCACTAGGTTTTATGAAATCAAGTACTTACACCTAGGCACTCAAGTTGCTTGGACCGTACTCGACAACGCATGGACGGTTTCCAGCGGTCAAGGTGTATCGGTGGTCGTCTTTAAAAAGTTATGAGGAGATTCTTTTTAAATAATAAAAACTAAGCTTAATTATGTTTGACATGAGAGAAACGGTCTACGTTCACAGGATACAGGGGTTGTGGGGGGGCGGCGGATTGCGGTTCAGCAGCCACGCATGGCTGCGGGTGTCGGCATGGCGCATCGTAAACCGAATGAGAAGAACGATCACATACGCAGCCGTCAATTCGCAAAGCAAGTCCAAGATCAGGTTCCTACTCGCCATGTGCACGTCCATGTGGTGCTGTGGGACGAATCGCCGGATGATACCGCAGCGGAAGGGGACGAAAACGGCGATGAGTGTCCTCAGGCCGGAGGCGAGGGGAAACGAGTTTAATAGGCGTTAAGGACGAGAGACCAGGAAAGAGTCATGTGAAGGGAGGTGACCAGCAATCGCTGTGCAAATATCAGGCAGCGTGGTTCGGCAGTTTTTTCTTTTACCGTTCATTCTGAGGAGGATGCAATGAAAAAAGTGATGCTCATGACGGCAGCGGTGGCATTGGCCTTCGGCCTTTCACCCTTTGCGAACGCCCAAGGAGTTCCTTCCGTGCCCCCCAGCGGAAAGCACGATCCGAAAACCATAAATATCGATGACAGCTTCAACTACAAAAAAGATGTGAAGATTGACATCGACAAGACGAAAACAATCTGGAAGGGACAAGCCGACAACGACGGCGCCTTTGGGGCGTCGGCCAACAACCACTCAACGGCCTATACCAGTCTCGATGTGGACATCAAAGACTCCTTCAACCAGACCAAAATCATCAATGTCACCAAACTCGACGGATACGTGAGCCATAACAACGTCCACGACATCGGCAATAGGGGCGGCGACGCCTACACGTATAGCCCCGGAGGCTATGGTGGAGACGGTTACGCCAAGGCTAAAGCCTACTCTGGGGATGCCTATGGTGGAGACGGTGGGAAGGGTGGCAAGGCCAGAAGCGGAGATGGCGGCTATGCCTACGGCGGCGATGGCGGCAAGGCCAAGGGTGGTCATGGTGGCTATGCCGAGGGTGGCGATGGAGGGTATAGCTCTGCCTCGCGCAATGGCAATGGCGGTAATGGTGATGCCAACGCGAACGGTGGTAACGGCGGAAATGCCAACGGTAATGCCACAGCCCAAAGAGGCGGAGATGGTGGGTATGCCAAAGGCGGTGACGGTGGGTATGCCAAAGGCGGTGACGGTGGGTATGCCAAAGGCGAGCGGAGCGGAGATGCAACCGGTGGCCGTGGTGGAGACGGCGGCCGTGCAGAGAGCGGCTACGCGGCTTCGCAGAACCAACATAGTGGAAACGGTGGAAACGGCGCTCGCGGAGGGGATGCAACCGGTGGAAGCGCTGGGACCTTCAATGCGTCGAACACGCTCTCTGGATTGACCGGCGCCGCCGGCGTGACCGTGGCCCTTCAGAACACGGGGATCGCGGCCCTTCAGCAGGTCGGCGTCACCACAATGGCGAATGTCACGGTGGGTCACTAAGCAGGATCTGGCTGGAGGAGCGTCCGCTCCTCCAGCTGCACTCCACGACTTATGAACAGAGAGGGCATCATGCGTCTGTACTTTTCAATAGTGGTGAGTGTGCTTGGGCTCTGCATCAGCACGACTCACGCTGGCTCCTTGGAAACGAGATCGGGCACATCGACGGCGATCACATCGTGGGGCAGCCCCGTCTCCTCGGCGCAGCTAGACACCCAACGCGGAGGAACGGATACCGGGCCGGTCACGATCAATGCCAACATATTGAACGCCAAGCTCTACGACAATGCCGCCGTCGACAATGTGACCGGCCATAATACGATTACCGGCAACGCGTTTGCCGGAGCCAGCGGTCTGCCGATCGTGTTCCAAAATTCCGGCAACAACGTGATTATGCAGAGTGGCACCGTTCTGAACTTGACATTGAAGTGATCGCGATGGCGATGAAACAGGTTATCGGGTGCCTAGTTGCAGTGGTGCTGTCGATCGTCGCGCTAGGGGCGATGGCGGCCACGATTGAGGTGACACCGGGCGTGGGGAGTCGCATGCTGCTCCAGGTCTGGAGCATGCGCGAACTGAAGGTCCGGTCCGTCATCCTGCAGAAATATGACTATAGCTGTGGTTCGGCCGCCGTCGCCACCCTGTTAACGTATCACTACGAGCATCCTCTTACTGAAGAGACGACCTTTCGCATGATGTTCGACCACGGCAATCAGGAAAAAATCAGGCAGGAAGGGTTTTCGTTCCTGGACATGAAGCGATTCTTAGAGGCCCATGGCTATCCTGCCGACGGCTTTCAAGTCTCGTTGGACGATCTCTCGAAGGCCGGCATTCCGGCGATCGTGCTGATGGTGGATAAGGGCTATCACCATTTTGTCGTGGTGAAAGGCATGCGGGGCGATAAGGTTCTGCTCGGCGACCCGGCAGTCGGATTACGTGTCGTGCCGCGCGAGCAGTTTGAAGCCTCATGGCCCAGCCGGGTGGTGTTTGTCATCCATGATTCACCGACACGTGGTGAATTCAATACAGCCCGCGACTGGAGCGTCCGTCCGATGTCCCCGCTCGGACGGCCGCTGAGTCCGGATACATTGAACAACATCGTTCTCTTTCGTCCAGGGGGGAGGGATTTCTGATGAATCGCTTATTGAAATCGATTCGCCGGATGGTAGAGATCGCCACGCTGATTCTCCTGGGCATTCAGTCCCTGACTCCCGCCATGGCATTAGTGAGGGATGAAAATTATACGCTCCGGACGCCAGTGAGCGAAGCAGTCTTGGATAGCCTGCGCGGGGGCTTTCAACGAGGCCCGGATGGGCCCTTCATGTCATTCGGGATTGAACGGAATGTGTTCATCAATGAAAAGCTCATTAATTCAACGGCATTTAATATCCCGGACATGAAACAGCTTGCCGATCATCGTGACTTCAACCCCTTTGCCGACCATCGTGATATGAAACCCTCTGTCGACCATTCAGGCATGAAACATTTTGCCGCTCATCCAAGTGATACCTTCACGCTCATCCAAAGCGGACCGGGCAATTCGTTCCGTCCCGACCTGTCCACCCTGCCGCCGTTTATGACGGTCATTCAAAACTCGCTTGATAACCGAACCATTCAGAGTCATACCGTCATCAACGCCACAGTGGAGGCGCTGACCTGGGCTCGATCGCTCGACCTCGGGAATGCGCTCTCACAGGCCAACATGGAGGCGATCCGACATTGAAAAGGACTCACGCAAGCCGAATCGTATAAAGGGAATGGGCAATGATCGTCACAGCATTGACAAGAGCTCGAAGAAATGATGGAGGCTGCATTTGTACCGATCTGAACAAGGACAATCTATCGAACTCTTGAAGACTGCTATAAAAACTTGCGAAGCCGGTTACGTAATTTTTGGGCTAGGGTTCATCCTGAGCCTGGCACCCTCTCCAGGCCATGCTGCTCAGCTCGAATTCATCGATCGACATGTCGAGCAGCGAGGTACAGACGACGGGAAGCACCTTCACACCACGAAATCTCAGTCGCCACGGGGCGGGTCGAGATATCTCGCCGCAAATGAGCAAACCGCTCAGAGAGCCAGACCTCGGCGTTCCGAGCAGGGTGAGTCTGTTGCACAGGAGCCTCCAGCAGAAGCACAACCTGTCAGTCCGGTAGGGGTCGCTCCTGAAAGTAAAAAAGAGGTTCTCCCCTCATGGATGACTCGGACGTTCGATTTACCGGGAGCTGGAGCGCTGACTCCCAAAGGCACACTCATTGTAGAGCCGTATCTGCAATTTGCCCATCTGAGCAATAGCCGGGTGACGCTCACCGGATTCACCATTGTTCCAGCCCTTACGATCGGTCTCATCAACATTCAGGGTGTGAGCCGAGACATTTATACTGCGGCGCTTGTCGGGCGTTACGGAATCACGAATCGGCTGGAAGTCGAGGTGAGAGTGCCGTACATCTATCGAGAAGATTCGATTACGCAACGCCCCATCGCCACGCCGTCTCAGGCTGATACCATCTCGACCTTCAACGGCTCGGGTCTGGGAGATGTTGAAACCACAGGGCGATTTCAGATCAACCAAGGTGGGCCCGATAAACCCTATTTCATCGGGTTCACACGATTGAAGAGCGTCTCTGGAAGAGGACCCTTTGAAGTGCCGAGAGACCCGGTCACTGGAGTCCAGACCGAATTACCGACAGGGTCCGGATTTTACATTTTCCAGCCGGGCGTGACCGTGCTTTTCCCCAGCGATCCGGTCGTCCTCTTCGGGAGTATGAGCTTTATCTACAACATTCCCCGCAATGTCGGTGACCAGATCGGACGCGTCGATCCCGGAAGCGGCGGTAATGCCAATGTGGGTCTCGGCCTTTCGCTCAATGAAAAACTGTCGTTGACGTTGGGGTACGATCATACCGTCTTTTCGAGACCTACGTCCGCCTCCAACATACTCCTCACGACTACGCCGCATGTCACTCAGATCGGGGTCTTGCTCATCGGCGGTTCGTATCGCTGGAGTGAGCGGAGGTTCGTGAACTTTGTCGTCGGCATTGGAGCAACACGGGAAGCGCCCGACCTTCAAGTGACACTCCGGATCCCGACGGCCTTCTCGCTGTGGAAATAGGTAGATCTGTCAGACGCGATGGCCCAATGTGGGGGTGAGTGCAATGGGCGATTGGGGCGTCTTGTTATGCGCGCCATTTCTTTCCCTGGGAATTCACGATGCGACTGATGGGGCATACTTTCCCTGAGAGTGATCAATCTCCCGGTGTTTGTTTCGCAGTAGATTGAGCTGGTCGGACATATTGTAGTCCGCGAACGATGAAGAATCCCGCCATGGTCGGGAGCCAGATCCATTCCACCTCGCTGACAAGCACGCGAAAAGCCTCCTCGCTAAAAAATGCCCCGATGCCGATCGGGGATACGGCGACCGGTCGAGCCGCGAAAAAATAACGGCTTGTATCGAACGGGGAGAAAAAAGCCACACCGAGCCCGCCGTCGGTCAGTGCATCCAGCACGCCATGTGATGCGGTGCAGAGGAAGAGATAAACGAATATCCTCACCTGCGCGTCCTTTACTTTCCGCCTATGCCACATGGCCACAAGAGCGGCGCTCAACAGGCCGGCAAACAAAAGAGAATGCGTCATGCCGCGATGGCCCCAGAGATCGCCGTAGTGGATGCCGAAGTAAAAGCCGATGACATCCAGATCCGGGACGATTGAACAGGTCATGCCAAGAAGCGAAACCGGCCAAGTTATGATCGGATGTGCGGAAGCTTTGCCGAGTGCGAGAGCAACGAACGCATGGGAGAATGCTGACGCCATAAGGCGGCCTTTCACGCGAAGAAGGAATGTCAGCGCCCGTTCTCAAAACTTATCTGTCGCCAAGCTTCATAGACGACTACTGCCACGGCGTTCGAAAGGTTGAGACTGCGACTCTCAGGGAGCATCGGTAAACGGATGCGCCGTTCTTCCGCAAACGATTCAAGCAGTGCGGTCGGCAGCCCGCTGGTTTCAGGGCCGAAAACGAATGCATCGCCTTTGGTGTAGGTGACACGATCGTAATGTCGAGAGTTGCGTGTAGAGACGGCGAACATGCGGTGAGTTGTGAAGCGCGTCGCGCACTCGGTCCAGTCGTCGTAGACGCTGAGCGTGGCGAACTCGTGGTAATCCAGGCCTGCGCGCACGAGCTGCTTATCTTCGAGGGAAAACCCCAACGGCTTCACGAGGTGCAATCTTGTGCCGGTATTTGCACAGAGACGGATGATGTTACCGGTGTTAGGAGGGATTTGGGGTTGATACAGGATGACGTCGAACATAGCGGCGATACCTATATTGCAATCCCATGATCGTACATGATCCGCCACGCAACAGGAAAGTTGATAGGTCGTTGAGAGCAAGCCACCGGCTATCCCGTCGTATTCGTTCCGATCCACCCGTTGAAAAAACAGATACAGCGTAGTCTGCTGCTGGATGGGTGCGACCCTGCTGACCAATTACATTCGGTCCAATCCTTCGCTCTAAACCCTCAAGAAATCTTAACGATCACCGGTCGCTGGTCGAGAGAACACCAACTTTTTGCTCTGCAAGCTCGTGGTCCGGAAGTTGCTCCACTGATGGTGCATGAGGTCGTCGATGATGCGGTTCCTCTTACATAAGCTTGGACACCTGATGGTCCTCGGCGCCAGAACAATGGTCCAAATTGGAATGACCCTGTTTCTGACGAAACAGTTAATCCTGCGAGACTGGTTCGAGAAGGCGATCTCGTAGCCTGTGCGCGGCAAACTATTTCGAGGACAAGACATCAACCACTGTGAATGAGTTGATCTTCCATATGAACTTGCTGAGTGGAAATATCATGGGGTAATTGCTGCAGCAGCCGCAAGGCTTGTTGACCTCGTCTATGAAAGGACGAGGCTGGATGGATAACTGTTGGCCTGTCAGTCGTCTCTCAAAATGAGGACATGGCAAGGTTAATCTCGATCCGGCAGCATAGACTATCTCGTGCCCAGGACTTTGGCGGTTTTTTTGACATCCCGTGGCTTGACCCACAGAATGGCGCCGAAACGTCCCTGGCCGGCCGTTGTCGCGGTCACAGCCGTCAGGTTGATGTTGGCTGAAGCAAGTTGGTCGGTCAGATCCACCAGCGCTCCTGGACGATCATCGCCATCCACCAAGAAACATACTTTCGAGCCCTGCATCTTCCACTTCAGCGGCTTCACAATATTCTTGAAGGTTGTAGGATCTTCCGGTACCACATCCACCTGCGTGCGACGATTCCGAGGAAACGCATGCACCGCCAGCAGGTTGACTCCGGCGTCGTGGAGTAGCCCCAGCATGTGAGCCAAGGTCCCGGATTTATCTGGAATGGTTACCTTGAAATAGTGGGTAGTGCGAATCAGATCGGCCATCGGATCCTCCTCTACTCGCCCGCATAGGGGTATCATTCGGTAGCACATGTGTCGCGCTGAAAGAAGGTGTGTGGGAACACCATCACGACGACCTACCAATCAAATATAGCCTAGGCGTTCACCATGATGAATGCAACCAGGCGACATTGCCTCACGGGGTGGTTCAGTGGCTCCACAGCCAGTTGACCATCACTTTTGGGCGTGGAGGGGATGATCTCTGAAAAATAGAATGTCCAGCTTTTTGGTCCCAGCAAAAAAATGGCAGCGGAGCGGTATCATCGCGCGATCCGTCGGAATCTCGCCTTTGCCCTCGGGTTCGTCATCGGCATGTATGGGCTCGATCATCCTGTCTGCCATTGGCTGCAGATCGTCCTTGGATTGTTGGTGACCGGGATGGTGGCTCAAGGCTATGCACTCTACTGCTCGATCAAACGGATGCAGTAACTGAACTCCTGATCTGGCTTCCCTCGGTTCGTGTGCCCAGCCCGATACCACCAGCATCAGCCGTCACTGACTAGCTCGTCATGGACGTTGGTAGAAAAGACTCCTGGTACTACTTCATTTCCTCTCACCGGGTGATTTCCTCTGGCAAAACGGGTATCCTTAGACGCTTGTATTCTCATATGAACTACCTCCTCTATCAGTAATGGCAGATCAATCAACACCTAAGCATCCACTCGTTGAGGTATTCGGGTTCGCGGCATCTGATATGAGCGAGAATGCAAAGCGACACCGAAACAAGCGTCTTTGCCCATTCAACAACAAAGTTCCAAACTGCACCAAAGATAAAGCGCAGAATCCACTTGGGGTGTGCAGTATCGTACATGATCAGGAAGTCGTCATTACTTGCCCGATTCGTTTTCGGCAAGATTGGATAATTGCCGATGATGCAGCCGAATTTTTCTTTGAGCCTGACGCTATCTGGACAACCTTGACCGAAGTCCGATTGAAAGACGCAGGAGGCGAATCAGCTGGCAATATTGACATTGTTTTATGCGCTTATGACGAGGCTGGCAAAGTCTATGACTTCGGCGCACTTGAAGTTCAGGCAGTGTACATTTCAGGGAACGTGCGAAACCCTTTTGAAACCTACATGAAAAATCCTCAATCGCGGTGTAGCATGGATTGGACACAAGAAGAAAACTATCCACGCCCCGATTATCTTTCTTCTTCAAGGAAAAGGCTCGCGCCGCAACTTATTTTCAAAGGCGGTATTCTCAACTCCTGGAATAAGAAGACAGCTGTTGCACTCAATAAAGGCTTCTTTGAAACCCTCCCGAAGCTGCAGGAAGTTAGGCGGGAGCAGGCGGACATTGCATGGCTCATCTACGATTTAAAGCCGCCCGCCAAACCTGGCAGTCAGTATGAATTATTCCGAGAGAAGGTGGTGTACACGCGATTCGACACGGCACTGAAGCAAATCACCAAACCACGCCCAGGCAAGATGGAAGATTTCCTCCGACAGATTCAGACAAAAGTAGATGAGAAGCTTGAAAACCCACCCAACAATCAGATCATCGAGGAACCATTCGGTAGATAGTCTATGGCACAGATGTCATTTCTTGTAGATATTGAGGCCGACGAGCGAGAGAGGCCTATTAATGTTGCCTCGGTCCCGCAGAGAAGCCCATTCCGGTATCCCGGGGGGAAGACTTGGTTTGTTCCTCTATTTAGGCGATGGATGAAGAGCTTTGCAGTTCCCCCACGTGTCCTTGTCGAGCCTTTTGCGGGTGGTGGCATTATTAGCCTGACAGCAGCTTTCGAAAAACTTGCAGAGCGTGTAGTTCTGGTGGAATTAGATGACCAGATCGCCGCTGTCTGGGAAACTATTCTGGGAGGCAATGCTGAGTGGTTGGCAAGACGAATTGTCTCGTTTGATCTATCACTTGAAAACGCTAAAGAAGTTCTTGCAAGAAAACCATCATCTCAGCGGGAACTTGCTTTCCAAACGATGCTCAAAAACCGAACCGCCCATGGTGGAATCTTGGCGGACGGTGCAGGGGTTATCAAACACGGGGAAAATGGGAAAGGGATTCATTCACGTTGGTATCCTCAGACAATCGCTAAACGAATTACTAATATCGCGCTAGTTGCTGATAGAATACGATTCGATCATGGTGACGCTTTTGCCGCAATGTTAAAATTTAAGAGCAATGAGAGAGCGGTATTCTTTATCGACCCTCCCTACACAGCAGGAGGAAAGCGAGCAGGCTCAAGGCTCTATACACATAATGAGGTTGACCATGCTCGTTTATTTTCTATGTGCGAACAACTCCGAGGTGACTTCTTGCTGACCTACGATAACGCCGATCAAGTGCGGACACTTGCCTTACGCCATGGCTTCGAAGCAAGGCCGATCCCAATGAAGAACACACATCATGCAGAGATGACTGAATTACTCATAGGGCGGAATCTCCGATGGATGGAAGAAGATAGCAGAAGCTGAGAAAATCTGATCCAATTTCCCTGCGCGTGGCCGTCAGGCTCGTTCGACATAGTAGGATAGTTTACTGGCGATGTTTCAGCCGGAAATTCTCAACGGCTGTGACTGGTGAGAATGTAGTAGTGATGGATTACAAAGTTCAAGGTTTCTTCGCCACCACCTTGCCATTTTCCCAGATATAGATCGGCGTCCCATACATTTTGGCGGTTTTCCGAGCCGCTTTAGCAGCCCTGCGGAGTGCGCGTCCGACGCTCTGCACAAAGCGGGTGTTCTCCGTCTGCCGCTTTTTCTTCACGTGACTCTCTCTAGCAGCTGTGGGGCAGGTCCAGAATTATATAAATTGCCCATACATCAGCAAGAGGGCGATACAAGACATGAAAGTTTCTCGAATTTCGATCAAACCGGCGGATGACGTCAGACTTTGGGACATCATGGCCGCCCTGACGGACGCAACCTGCGATTCGTTGGAGCGCCAGATGAACCGACGATAAGGACAAGAACACGATTTCAATCCGGTATCCGGCTGATTTCCACTTCTTCAGAAGTCGAAGATAGGTGCGGCCGCTTAACGTGTTTTCAAACGCAAAGCTCTTCCGAACGTCAGCCAAACGAGTGAGTTCTTCGAGGACCAGACGACATGCTTGTCGTGCTGCTAATTCCGGCTGAAGAGGCGATAGACCACCGGCAATAAGGTCGGCATTCACAAAATGAATGACTCCGACCTCGCGAAGTAGAAATTCTTTGGCGAACGTGGTTTTCCCCGAGCCGTTTGGTCCGGCGATGATAATGCAGCGAGGATGTCGAACCGATCGGCTGCCCACTATTGTGATCAGCCAGCCACTGGCTGCTGATAGTCCACTTCGATGGTGAAGCCGAGATCCTTGATCATGCCCCAGACTTCGGGTGCCGGTGCGCCAGGAGTCGTCAAGTAGCCATTCACGAAGACGGAGTCGGCCGGATAGAGTGCCAACGGTTGGAGGCTACGAAGATTATGTTCCCGACCGCCCGCAATGCGGATTTCAGTGCGAGGGTGCAGAAAGCGGAAGAGGCAGAGCACTTTTAAACAGCGTTGCGGAGTCAGGTGGTCGCAATTTTCCAACGGTGTGCCGGCGACCGGATGGAGTGTGTTGAGAGGGATCGAATCCGGCTTCACGTCGCGCAGGGCCATTGCCAGCTCGATGATATCCTCGTCTTGCTCACCCATGCCGACAATGCCGCCGGAACAGATTTCCAGTCCAGCCGCCCTGGCATTCCGAATGGTCGCGAGCCGATCTTGAAATGTATGGGTCGTGCAAATCGAAGCGTGAAAGGCTTCGCTGGTATTCAGATTGTGATTCACGCGATCGACACCGGCGGCTTTTAGCCGCTTGGCTTGTGATTCGTTCATCAGGCCGAGCGAGCAACAGATCTGGATCGGAATCTCTTGCTTGATCGAACGAACGGCCCCGGCGATTTCGTCGATTTCCCGATCCAATGGGCTTCGTCCGCTGATGACAATGCAATAACGCTGGGCTTTGGAGGCAGCGGCTTGTCGCGCACCTTCGATCATTTGCTTTTGTGGAAGCAGGTTGTAGCGTTCGATCGGCGCCGTCGAGATGGAAGACTGTGAACAGTAGTGGCAGTCTTCCTGACAGGCGCCGCTCTTGGCATTCTGCAACATCTGGAGGCGGACGGTCCGGCCGAAGTATGTAGAGCGGACTTGAAAAGCGGCATGCAACAGCGCGAGCAATTCGTCATCCGGTGTCGTCAAGACGGAACGGCACTCTTCTCTGGTCAGGGATTCATCATTGAGCGCTTTATCTGCCAAAGTCATATAGGTCATGGGATCCTCAAAAAGTAATGACGCGGTGATCTGCTGTGTTGTTAATCCGGCGAATCGAGGAGTAGGTTTCCACAAGTCGGTAGACCAAACAAGCAGCTGAGACTGGCGGGAAACCTACACGGTTTCAAACGGAGAAGCAATGCCTTGATAGGGAACAGCACGGACGGCGTTGGGCTCTCCAGCTGAGCCGGCAGCGGTGTGACCGGCTTCCAGCCAGGGAAGAGCGGTGAGCGTGTTCCACTTGGCGCAGCGGCGGCAGCGGCCCGACCACTCGACGGATTCCTGCTGGCACTGTGTACAGATATAGGGGACGACAACGCGCTTCTTGAAGCTGAGGGCCTTCTTCAATTCAACGATAGCCTCTTCGAAATGTTGTTTCCGCAAGTAGAGGTTGGCCATGATCTTGTGGTAGTCCAACAGATGGTCCTGTGGGCCTTCGATCGTCGACAGCAGGTCGAACGCTTCATCCACCATTTCCAACCGATAGTAGAGCTTGCCGAGATAGAACTGGAGGATCGGATTGTGCGGGTCTTGCTGCAAGGCCTCTTGATAGACGCGAATGATCTCACTAGGCTCGCCCTGATCCAAGAAGAGTTCTTCCAGCCGATGCAGAATGATCACGCTTCGCGTCCGTGCGTAGACTTTCTTGAGGATTTCGACGGCGTCTTTGGTTTTGCCTTCATGGAGCAGGATTTCGCCCATTCCGATATAAGCGGGGAGGAAACTGCGGTCCTTCTTGATGGCGCCTCGAAAGTATCGACGGGCTTTGTCGGGATGCCCACGTTCGAGTAGTTGCCGCCCCACTTCATACGTGCATCCGACCAGCAGGGCCGCTTCGGCCTGCTTTTCAGGGGTGGGGAGATTGGCTTTGAGTAAGCGGTGTTGGATCTCAAGCGCGTCACTCCACCGCTCCATGCGGATATTGAGATTCCGCTTCCGGATGAGCGCCGTCAAGTTATCCGGTTCAATCTGGAGGATTTTCTGAAGTGTCTGAAGCGCTTCCTCGTAACGTTTGGCTTCCTCCAAATCTTTGCCTAATTCCAACAAGACTTCGATGTTCCGATCGTCCACCCGTTGTGCATGCTGATGGAGCCGGATGGCTTCAGGATAATTCTGCTCTGAGCGGTAGATGTTCCCTAACCACAGGAGCGAATCGACTCGATTGGGATCGATGGCCAGGGCTTTTTCCAAGAGCGTGATGGCCTCGATGGTGCGTTTGGACATAAACGCATGGGTTCCGTCTCGGTGGAGTGTGTCAACCTTCTCCTTGCGACGGACGAGGCGGTTGCTGCGCCAATTTAAGATCAGATGCGCCGTTTGTTGCAACCCCACGACAAGGGTCGCGAGTACCGCTCCCAATGCCATGGAAATCAACACGAGTGTGACAGGACTGAGCTCAAACTCAGCGCCCGGTGCGGTATGGACCACGACTGTTCCCGGGTTCAGCTCCCGGAAATAGCCGTAAATGAACACCCCGGCGCTGATGAGAAAAATGGTGACCAGCAGTTTGAACATGGCCTAGACCATCTTCCGCGAAGTCGTCTTCTGAATCATGCGTCTCTCTGGTGCGGCAGTCGGAATCGGCGCATCGTCTGGAATCGGGACGGACCGAGCGTCGCTCCACAAGCGCTCAAGAGCATAATGCGAACGCGTGTCGTGTCTGAACACATGGGCGACAACATCGCCAAAATCGATCAGGACCCACTGGCCTGACGCTGTGCCTTCAAGGCTCAGTGGCCGTTGGCCAACGCGCGAGAGTACGTCGGTGATGGAATCAGCAATCGCGCGTGTTTGTCGGTCGGATTCAGCCGACCCAATGACCAAGTAATCAGCGATTGAAGTAAGCGGGGCGACATGGAGGACTTGGACATCAAGGGCCTTCTTGTCGAGCATTGCCCTGGCTACGGCTAGAGCTGTGGCCTTAGATGCGCGTACGATCGTTGTCCTCCTGATATAGGCTATGACACAGTATATAAGATTCTACCTGAGGGGGCAATCTATTTGCCAGCGGTAGTCCGCTCCGGACTCTCCGTCTAATTTCTGAGGCAGAGGTCGGACAGGGGGGAAGGGCCAGACAGGTGATCCCTGGGCCGGAAGGGACCATGATGTCGAGCCGGTTTTGAGCGCCGGTGTCGAGTTGGGCAAGGGCCGCTGGACTCAGGATGGGGAGCAACGGCATCTCGGCCATCGCCTGGAAGGATCGCTCAGGTCGAGGCACCACCACGAAATGACAGATCGTTAAAAGCTCGTGAGGTTCCTTCCATGTAGGGAGGTCAAGAAACGCGTCGAGACCGATGATGAAGAACAGCTCGGTGGATGGGCCATAATGGTGTTGTAATGCGCGGATAGTATCGATCGAGTAGGACTTTCCCTTTCGCTGTACCTCAATATCCGAGACCATGAAAAGTGAGCTGTCAGCGATCGCAAGACGTACCATTTCAGAGCGAACATTCGCCGGAGCCAGTGAGCCGTCTCGCTTATGCGGCGGATCGCCGGTCGGGATGAATAGAATTTGGGAGAGTTGCAGACGTTCATGTACGTGATGAGCAATGGCCAAATGACAATTATGAATCGGATTGAAGCTTCCACCGAACAGGCCGAGGCGTTGCGGAGGGGAATGTTCAGGGCCGCGTGCTGAGTACTGAAGATCGGGGTTAGAAGGATTCATGACTCAGCACTCAGCGCGCTAGGCTCAGCACTAGAGGATGACTAAATTGTCTCGATGGATGACTTCCTCATACTCTTGCGGTCCGAACTGTTCGTGAATGTCCGCGGTCTTGAGGCCTTTCATCTGGCGCAATAAGTCGGATGAAACGTTCACGAGGCCTCTGGCGAATTCCTTTCCGTCTGTATCGACACAACTGACTGGATCGCCGGCTTCAAACGATCCCGTCACCTGGAGGATGCCCGATGCCAGCAGGCTTTTCCCTCGATTGGTCAACGCGTCCACCGCTCCCTGGTCGAGATGAACCTGGCCGCGGGAGCGAAGCGTAAAGGCGATCCAATGCTTACGGCTGTTCAGGCGGCGCTCTCGGGCAAGAAAGAGACTTCCACCTGGTCCACCGCCGATGACCGTTTGGAGGAGCCCGGCCCGTTCGCCATTGAGGATTAACGTCGAGATTCCATATTCGCCGACTTTCTTGGCTGCTCGAAGCTTAGATGCCATTCCGCCTGTACCTTCAAACGTGCTGGAAACTCCTGCCAGGCGCTCGATATCTGGAGTAATTTCCGTGATCAACGGGATCAGTGTCGCCGACTGGTTTTTACGCGGATCTTCCGTATACAGCCCATCGACGTCAGAGAGAATCACCAGCAAGTCCGCATCGGCCAGGTGAGCCACTTCGCTTGCGAGCGTGTCGTTGTCACCGACCCTGATTTCATCAACCGCAACGGTATCGTTTTCATTGATGATGGGCACGATGCCGAAACCGATGAGGGCTGCAAGCGTATGACGAGCATTAAGAAATCGGCGGCGATCGGCGAGATCCTGGTGGGTCAGCAGAATCTGTGCCACTTGAATAGTGAGACGTTCAAATGCTTTTTCATAGGCCCACATGAGCCGGCTCTGCCCCACCGCTGCCGCTGCCTGTTTGACAGGGAGGTTTTTGGGGTAATCCTTCAGCTGCAACTTTCGGATGCCGGAGACGATGGCACCGGAAGAGACCACCAGGATTTCGCGGCCTTGCGTTCGGAGTGCGGCGATTTCATCGGCCAATCGCTCGATTTGTTGCGGACGCAGACCTTCCGCACGTGAAGCGATCAGGCTGCTGCCGATCTTGATGACGATTCGCTTCGCTTGTACTAAGAGTTTGTCTCGCATGGCGTCTTGCGTAAACGCTCGACCTGCTTTCCGAGGTAGATGATCAAGTCATCAAGTCCTTTGTTCGTGGCAGCGGAAATCGGCAAACAGGGATAGTCGTTGAGGCGACAATAGTTTTGCAGTTGGGCAAGCCGTTCGCTCGTGCCGATCACGTCGATCTTGGTTGGGACAACGGCCAATGGACGCTTGGCGAGTTCCAGGTCATAGGCGGCAAGTTCCCGCCGTAAGGTCTCCAGCGCAACCACGGGATCGTCCGGAGCCCATTCCGACACATCAATCAAGTGGAGCAAGAACGCGGTGCGTTCGATATGGCGGAGAAACTGTACGCCCAGGCCTTTCCCTTCGTGGGCGCCCTCGATCAGGCCGGGAATATCGGCCACGACAAAACTTCGGTCGGATCCCCACCGGACAACCCCGAGATTGGGGATCAGCGTGGTGAAGGGATAGTCGGCGATCTTGGGTCGGGCCGCTGATATGGCTGCAATGAGCGTCGATTTGCCTGCGTTGGGAAAACCAACCAACCCAATGTCGGCGAGCAGTTTCAGTTCAAGGCGCAAGGTTCGTTCTTCACCGGGAGTTCCGGGAGTGCACTTCGTCGGCACTCGGTTGACGGAGGTGGCAAAGTTGCTGTTGCCTTTTCCGCCTCGCCCTCCTTGTGCGATGACGGCCGTTTGGCCATCTGCGATGAAATCCGCAAGCGTTTCTTTCGTCTGATCGTCATAGACGATGGTGCCGACAGGAACAGCGATGGTCAGATCTTCTCCGGAACGGCCCGTGCAATTGGATCCTCCACCGGCCCGCCCGTCTTGAGCTTCATAATGATTTTGGTAGCGGAGGTCGAGCAGGGTCGTCAATCGATGAGACGCCGTCATGACGATATCGCCACCGGCGCCGCCATCCCCGCCGTCCGGGCCTCCGCGTGGAACAAACATCTCTCTCCGAAAACTGCAGATGCCGTTCCCGCCGCGACCGGCTCGCACCGTGATGTGTACTTCATCGACAAACATATGCTGTCAGTATTCTGCAGGCGAATCAGTACCTAGGCTGAGAAAGTATACCCGACCCTGACCGGAAGGGGGGAGAGAGAATTTATCCGGCTTGGGCGTAACGGAGGGAGCAGAAAAGAGAATCAGGATTTAGTCGGAACAGGATACACACTGACTTTTCGTCTGCCGCGTCCACCTTCAAACTTCACCACACCGCTCATCCGGGCGAATAGGGTATGGTCTCTTCCAAGGTCGACGTTGAATCCAGGGAAAAACTTGGTGCCTCGCTGACGGACAATAATGCTGCCCGCTGTCACAGTCTGACCACCATAGGCCTTTACACCCAAATATTGGGGATTACTGTCACGGCCGTTACGCGATGATCCGCCGCCTTTATTTGTTGCCATGGGTACGTCCTTCTTGTGCTTTTAGGCCGTCGCAATATTCCTAATCAAGAGCTGGGTGAATCCTTGTCGGTGCCCACGAGTGCGTCGATAGTTCTTGCGGCGCTTCTTCTTAAACACGGTAATCGACCGGGTTCGCCCTTGCCGCACGATTTCAGCTGTGACCGTGGCTCCGTTAAGGAGAGGTTGTCCAACCAGAACACCGGCATCGCCGTGTACGAGATGGACTTTGTTGAGTTCAATCTGGGCTCCGACGTCTCCCGTCAACCGCTCGACCTGAACCGTCGCGCCTGTTTCAACTCGATATTGCTTGCCGCCTGTTTCAACGATCGCGTACATACATTCCTTCTCCGAGCTTGAAGAATGGTTCATGTAACATGGGGATATGAGAGGTGTCAAGCTCAACGAGGAGCGCCGAGAGATCATTAGATCATTCATGGTCCCCCTCTTTAGAAGGCTATGAGGGAGGTCATGCTGATACGTATGCTTGGCCCCATCATTGCGATGGCGTCTGTCCAGGACTTTGCAATACAGACTGGGGGATGGCAACCAGCACATGTCTCACACTAGCAAGTTTGTGATCCGCACCTATCATCGGATTCCCGTTCGCTGCGTGGTGTACTATATGGGCGGAGATTTTCTGGGAAAAGGAACGGCAATGAACCTGTGTCGTAACGGGTTCCGCGTCCTGGGCGATCATCAAGTAGTTCCCGGGATGGAACTGGTTGTCCGGCTTACTCTTCCCGACAAGGATGAGCCGGTCGAAATCCAGCGCGTAGTTGTCCGATGGGTGCGCGGTCTATTGTTTGGCGCCAAGGTCGTGACGATGAGTCCGGAGGGAGAAGAACGAGTGGGAACGTTTCTGAGCTCCCGCTTGCGTGCCTATTGTGCCTCTTCGTAGGTGATCACATCATCAGTTGCGTAGAGTCCGGAACAGCCGTCTGCCTGCTTGCTTGACCCACGTTCCACCTCAGGCTATAGTCCCTCACGCTTACAGAAGTATGACCTGTCACTATTCCTTGTTGGAGATCGCCTTCAATGCTGGAACCGGTTGAAAAGATTTGGATGGATGGAAAATTTGTGGGGTGGGGAGAGGCCAACGTTCATGTGCTCACCCATTCGCTACACTATGGTCTCGCAGCGTTTGAAGGTCTTCGGTGCTACAAGGGGAAATCGGGATCCGCCATCTTCCGGCTTCGGGAACATGTCGATCGACTGTTTGATTCGGCTCATATCGGCATGATGACCATGCCGTATGACAAAAAGCAGATCGGCGATGCCATCATCGAGACCGTTCGCGTCAATCGTCTCGATGCCTGTTACATTCGCCCATTGGTTTACATTGGTTATGGGGCGATGGGTGTGCACCCTGGAGACAATCCGATTCGTGTGGCTATCGCTGCCTGGAGGTGGGGTGCTTATTTGGGGGACGATGCATTGGCCAATGGGATGCGCGCCTGCGTCTCGTCCTTTACGAGGCATCACGTGAACGTGTCCATGACCAGAGGAAAAATATCCGGGTACTATGTGAACTCCATCATGGCCAAACGGCAGGCGAAGGCCGATGGATATGACGAGGCGATTCTGCTCGATCCGGAGGGCTATGTTGCCGAGGGAACGGGGGAGAACGTGTTCATCATTCGCCGGGGTGTTCTCAAGACGACGCCGTTGACGTCGGTGCTCGAAGGGATTACGAGAAACTCTGTGATTCAATTGGCGCAAGAGCGAAACATCAAGGTTGTAGAAGAACGATTCACGCGCGATGAAATGTACATTGCCGACGAGGTATTTGTGACGGGAACGGCTGCTGAGTTGACCCCGGTCCGAGAAATCGATCACCGGCGCATCGGAAATGGTGCGCCCGGACCGATTACGCGCGCCCTCCAAGACGCCTTCTTTTCAATCGTGCGTGGTGAAGAGCCTGCCCACGAGTCCTGGCTGACCAGGATCTAGCGATCCCAAAAATCGTCGAACGATCGTCGACTGGACGAACCAGTTCTCTGACGATGTTCTGGTTTGGTGAAAAACGTGCGGTCGTTTCAACCGGCTCAGTGGCCGGCTGCAGGAGTCTCCCCAGACTGGTGCGACTCCGAGGACGGCTGAGATGATGGCGCCGACTGGGGTGCCGCCGGTTCGCTTTTTTGCTGCATATCGATGACCGTCGAAGAGAAGTTCCGTTGTTTGGCTAAAATGGCCAGAGTGAGCGATGTCACCATGAACACGGCCGCCACAACGACAGTCAGCTTGCTCAAAAAATTCGCGGGGCCACGGCTGCCGAACACCGTCTGGCTGGATCCGCCGAAAGCGGCGCCGATCTCCGCTCCTTTTCCTGATTGGAGAAGAATCGCCCCGATCATGAGAAAACAGATAAAGACATGGACAATAACAATCAACGTGTACAGCATAAAATTAGACTCCGATTGGTCGGGCAGCGGACGCGACCGTCGCAATTGTAGCAAAGGACTCGACTTGGAGACAAGCGCCGCCGATGAGTGCGCCGTCGACCTGGTCCGAGACAAGTAGTGACTCTATATTCTGTGGCGTGACGCTCCCTCCATAGAGAATCCTCGTGCGGTCGGCGATCGCGGGAGAGGCGGTGGCGCCAAGGACCCGCCGAATGGTCCGGTGGGCGGCGACGGCTTGCTCGGTCGTTGCCGATTTTCCGGTGCCGATGGCCCATATCGGTTCATAGGCGATGGTGACTCCAGCCATTGCCTCGCCGGTTAAACCGGACAAGCTCTCGTGCAGTTGTTGCGTGAGCACGTCGTCAGTCGAACCGTTGTCTCGCTGCGCCAGCGACTCACCGATACAGAGAATCGGACGGAGCCCGTGCTTGAGCGCCGCTCGGATCTTTTTCTGGATGCTGTCGCTCTGTTCGCCAAAGAGGGCTCGCCGTTCCGAATGCCCCAGAATCACATAGCGACAACCGAGGTCTTTCAGCATCGGTGCGGAGACTTCTCCTGTATAGGCGCCGTGATCCTCCCAGAACATGTCCTGCGCTCCAAGCTGAATTGGGGATGAAGCGCCCAGAGCGATACGGACCGATTCAAGCGCCGTGAATGGGGGAGCAACGACCAGTTCGACGGTTGCGGACGGAAGAGGAAGGCGCTCTTTCAGCTCGCGAACGAAGATCGCCGCTTCAGACGCGGTCTTGTTCATTTTCCAATTGCCGACGATCAGGACTGAACGCACGGTGCGTCTACTTTCCAGGGCGTAGGTTTCGTTGAGGAATCTCGATCAGTTTGGCCGGTCAGGCAGCGCTGCCAGACCAGGAAGTGTTTTGCCTTCGAGTAATTCCAGGGCGGCGCCGCCCCCAGTGGAAATGAACGACATGTTCTCGGATTCGCCGGCCCGATGAACGGCCAATGACGTTTCCCCACCGCCGACGATCGTGAGCGCATACGCATCGGCGATTGCGTGAGCCATTGCCAAAGTGCCTCTGGCGTAGGCGTCGATTTCAAACACACCCATCGGTCCGTTCCACAGGATGGTTTTCGCATTTTGGACCGCCTCATTGAACAGCTTGACGGAGGCCGGTCCAATATCGAGGGCATACCATCCCTTGGGAATCTCCTGTACCGGGACAATCTTGCTTTCAGCGCCCACCTCTCGGCTGGCTGCCACTACGCAATCGACCGGCAGGTAAAATTTGACTCCGCGTGAGAGGGCATGGTCTTCGATCCCTCTGGCAAAATCCAGCATATCCATTTCGCAGAGAGAATTGCCGATCTCCATGCCTTTCGCCTTCAAGAAGGTAAACGCCATGCCGCCGCCGATGATGACTTTATCGACTTTCTTTCCCAGGTTTTCAATGACGCCGATTTTCCCCGAGACCTTGGCTCCCCCGAGCACAGCGGCAAACGGTCGAACGGGATTGGCGACGGCACCTTCGAGGTATTCGATCTCTTTCTTGAGCAGTGCGCCTGCCGCCGCATCTGTTATGTATTGGGTGATGCCGACTGTCGATGCATGGGCCCGGTGGGCCGCCCCGAAGGCATCATTGATGAAGACATCGCCCAACGAGGCAAGAGCCTTGGCGAAGGCGTCGTCATTTTTTTCCTCGCCGGCATGAAACCGAAGGTTTTCCAACAAGAGGACGTCTCCGTCCTTCATCTTCGCGACGAGTTTCTCGACGGCCGGTCCTATACAGTCCGGAGCGAACACCACGTCTTTCCCGAGCAATCGCCCCAGTCGTTTTGCAACAGGCGCCAGGCTGTATTTGGGGTGGAAAGTCCCCTTGGGCCGTCCGAGGTGAGAGCAGAGAATGACTTTCGCTCCTTCGTCGACGACGCGATTGATCGTCGGAAGAGTTGAGCGAATGCGGGTGTCATCGGTGATTTGAAGCGATTCATCGAGGGGGACGTTGAAATCAGCGCGGATGATGACCCGCTTGCCACGAAGTTGCACATCGTCGATCGTTTTTTTGTGCAAATTCATGGGGCGCTCCTCCAGTGAGTTCTGTGAACTGTGAAATTAAGTAAGTGAAATGGGTTCGTCTGAATCCTGCCCGCTCACCTCCGGCGCGGCCATCAGTGAGTGGTTGATTTTCCGACCAGGACCTTGACCAGGTCTCGGACTCGGCATGAATAACCCCATTCATTGTCGTACCAAGCCGTGACTTTGACCAGACGCTTATCCACGACGTTGGTCAGCGGGGCGTCGACCGTGGCCGAGTGAGGGTCCCCTTTTTGATCGATCGAGACGATGGGGTCTTCGGAGTACTTGAGAACGCCCTTCAGGGGGCCATCCGCAGCTTTCTTAAAGGCGGCGTTGACGGAGGCTATGTCACAATCCTTCTCGGTTTCGACGGTGAGATCGACCAGCGAGACGTTCGGTGTCGGCACCCGAATGGCGAGCCCATCCAACTTGCCCTTGAGTTCGGGAATAACAAGGTGCAGCGCTTTGGCTGCGCCGGTGCTGGTAGGGATCATCGACATGCCGGCTGCGCGGGCTCGCCGAAGGTCTTTGTGAGGAAGGTCCAGCAATTGCTGGTCGTTGGTATAGGAATGGATGGTGGTCATGATCCCATGCTTGATACCGAACGATTCCAACAGCACCTTGGCTACCGGCGCCAGGCAGTTTGTCGTGCAAGATGCATTGGACACGATATGATGGGATTTCGGATCCAGCTTCTCGTCATTCACGCCTAATACAATGGTCACATCGGGATCTTTGGCCGGTGCGGAAATAATCACGTGCTTGGCGCCGGCAGACAAATGTTTGCCGGCCGCTTCCCGATCGGTGAATCGGCCCGTCGATTCGATCACCACATCGACGTTCAGCGCCTTCCAGGGCAGTTCCTTTGGATCTTTGATCGCGAGCACTTTGATGGGTTTCCCATCGACCAGAATCTGATCTTCTTTGGCTTCGACGTTGGCCGGCAGGGTGCCATGCACTGAGTCGTACTTGAGCAGGTAGGCGAGCGTCTTGGCATCCGTGAGATCGTTGATGGCAACGATCTGAAGATCTTTGTCGCCCATCGAAGCGCGCAGCACGTTGCGTCCTATACGTCCGAATCCGTTGATTCCAACACGAATGGCCATAGCGTCATCCTCTACATGCAAATATATTGGTTGAATACAGCCGGATGGCACAGCACGAAAAGCGATAGTATCGACGCCCTCTCCTTCTTGTCAAGACACTTGGTTAGCGTCCAAAATGGAGTCAGGAGGCTCATGTGAGTGAAACATTATCTGAACATGCGGCGCAGGCGTTGGAGTGGTCACGGGTACTAGAAATTCTCGCGCAGCATGCACAATCGGGGATGGGGGCTGCTCGATGTCGGTCGCTTTCCTTGTCGAGCGACCTCGCGGAAGCCCGCCTGTGTCAACAAGAGACGACCGAGATGGTGGGGTTACTGGAGGGGAACGATCAGATGCCGGCGCTCGCCTTCCCCGATATTCGCGAACAGCTGACTCGATCCAGAAAAGGAGGAGCGCTTGAGGCCGGTGAGTTACGAGACTGTGCGGTTGTCCTGGGTCTGATCGCAGAACTAACACGATATGCTGAGTCTCATACACTCGAAACCAAGGCCCTGGCTCGGATCTTGGGGCCACTTCATACCACAAAAAGTCTGCGCGGACTCGTAAAGGTTATCGAAGGCGCGATCCAATCCGATGGTTCCATGAAAGACACGGCTTCGCCGGAGCTGCGACGCCTGACTCATCAGGCTCAGGGGCTGAAGCAGGAGATGCGGCAGTATCTGGAGCAGATCCTCCATTCCAAACGCTATGAGGACGTACTTCAAGAGTTGTACTTTGCCCAGCGAGAAGGACGCTATGTCGTGCCGGTGAAGGCGGATATGCGGGGAAGAATCCCCGGGATCGTCCACGATGTGTCGGCCAGCGGGGCGACCGTTTTTCTGGAGCCGCGGGAGTTGGTCGAGCTGAACAATTCCATCAAGGTGGCGGATCTGGAGATTGAACGTGAGGTGCAGCGCATCTTGCGGGAGCTGACCGCGCTGGTGGCTTCCAACGCGGATCGTATTGAGCAAGGGATCGAGGTGCTGGCCGAATGCGATGTGATTAGAGCAAGGGCTGAGATGAGTCGCCGGCTCACGTGCAGCCCTGTCACATTGAATAACAATGGTCGCATCATGCTCAAGCAGGCGCGGCATCCGTTGCTGCTCATCGCAAAAGATCAGGTTGTCTCGAACGACATCCACATGGATGAAACGGTCCGCGTCCTTGTGATCTCCGGACCGAATACGGGAGGGAAGACCGTCACGCTCAAAATCGTCGGGTTGTTCGCGCTCATGGTACGGGTCGGACTGCATCTCCCCTGTGCTCCGGATTCCGAGATGGCGCTATTTATCGACCTCTATGCGGACATCGGGGATGCTCAGGATTTGAGCCGCGATCTGTCGAGCTTTTCCGCTCACATGACATATATGATCAGACTCCTTTCTGAGGGTCTCCCCATGCCGAAGTCGCTCGTGCCCTCGGCACCGTGTGCACTCGTGCTCCTTGATGAACCGGTGACTTCGACCGATCCGCATGAAGGGGCGGCCTTGGCGGAGGCACTTCTTTGCCGTCTAGCCGAACTGAACATGAAAGTGGTGGCAACGACGCATTACGGTGCACTCAAGGAACTGGCGCAAACGACTCCCGGTTTTGTGAACGCCAGCGTGGAGTTCGATGTGGAGCGGTTGGCGCCGACCTACAGACTGTTCATGGGAATTCCCGGTGGTTCATCGGCCTTGGAGATCGCCGGACGACTTGGCATGGATGAAAGCATTTTGAACGATGCGCGGAAGCGGTTAGTGCACGAAGGCCGGCGCCTCGACGAGTTGATGGCGGATTTACAGCGGAAGCAAAGTCGATTGGCTGAAGATGGCGAGCAGGCTCAGCGAGCCAGACAAGAAGCCGAACAAGCGGTTCGGGAAGCACAAATACTTCGAGCGCAACTGCAGGAGGCGGAACAGGAAGCTCGACGAGGGTTCAAGAAAAAACTCGGTGAACAGTTTCAACGGGCTCGGGCGGAAGTGCAAGCGACGGTCGACTCTTTGAAACGCGAACAGAAGCTGATCAAGGCCACGGAGACGAAACAACGGTTGCATGAGTTGGAGTCGAAGGTTCGGGAGGATCTTGTGCCTGCCGGAAAACCTGTCTCCCTTGAGCAACTCGGCATCGGCGATCAGGTGGAAATTACCGGCTTGGGCATGACGGGAAGTTTGTTGGAAACGCCACAAGGGAAGAAACGTGTGCGGGTTAAAGTCGGGGAAGGGGAGGTACTGGCAACAGTCTCAAACCTCGTCGGGCTGGCAGGCGAATCGGCTCCCGCGTCGCCTGCTGCACCACCGGAAAGTGCCCGTCGGTTATCAACCGGCGGAGGATTGGGACTTAATGAACAGACGGTGGTGGACGTGCGAGGGCAAGCAGCTGATGAGGCCCTCGATCAGGTCGTCGCGGCCCTGGATCGGGCGACTCTTGATGGGGCGCCGTACCTTCGGATTATCCATGGCCATGGGACCGGTCGACTCAAATCCGTCTTGCGCGAATATCTCAAAGGTTCGCCCTATGTGACGAAATTCCGTCCCGGCGATCGAGCCGAGGGAGGGGATGGAGCGACGGTGGCGAAGCTGCGATAAAAAGGATGTGTCGTCACTATGATCATAGTCTTCCTGGCTTTCCTCCTTGATAAATTCTGAAACAGCTCGCACCGCGCTGGTATGAGCTCGGAAATTGTTGTTGCAAAAGACTTCACCTTCGTCCAGCGCTTCGGTACCAAACCGAAGCGCTGACGGTTTCAAGACTGCCAATCCCAGATGATGCAGGCAAGTTAGCTCGTCACAGTCATCGAAAGAACTGCACGTGATGAACGTGTGGATCGACTCCGGTTACTCTCACTCGGCGAGGCACAAACCCTCATCATTCTGTACGGGTATGTCTCCTTGTGAGATGCGTAATGACATGGTGGCCTAGCTGTCATCTAGCCAGATTGAATTCTGTTGAGGCATGGAGGTTAATGGCCATGGCCACGACTGTGGGACTTGCTGAAGCCAAGAATAAACTTTCGGAATTGATCGGTCGTGTTGCTCAGGGGGAGGAGATCACCATCACCCGACATGATGAAGCCGTCGCTAAGCTGGTGCCTGCGAAAGGGCCCAGCCGAACGGAAGCCAAGCAGGCGATAGCCGGCATTCGGGCCTTGCGTGCCAAACGCCGTGTGAGACTGACGACGGAAGAAATTCTTGCGTTGAAGAACATTGGTCGACGATGAACTTTGTCCTCGATTGTTCAGTCACCAGGACCTGGTTTTTTGAGCATGAAGCCAACAAAGAGACCGAACACCATGCCACGACCACCACACTTGCGTTAGGGCGAAGACACAAATTGAGCAGCTATGATGCGGCGTACCTTGAGTTAGCCATGCGTCTAGGGTTGCCGTTGGCCACACTAGATAAGGATCTACGCAAGGCGGCTGAAGCCGAAGGCATCGCGGTCCTGCCGACAAGGATTGCCAAATAGTGCATGTCGGTTAGAGTAAAGAAACCATCAAAACGTTTCATCCCCAGTCGGCTCATAGTGCGGTACCGCGTTCATGTCGTGTCGAAGTTTCGATAACTCGAAATACATGCGGCGCCGCGCCGTTGCTGATAGACGTAGGTAAAGAAGCGTGCGTTGCCGGCCGTGGCGTTGAACCAAATCTCCGCTCCAACCAGCTCGGCATCCGTCAGATGTTTGCCATAGTGAAATGTTGAAGGGGCGGGCTTGCCCCCGGCGGCGACTGCCGGTGCTTCCGTCAGGGCCACATACCCTGTCAGTAAGGCCAAACCAGGAATGAGCGTGAGAAAAGCCTGTATTCTTCGCATGACCATTCCTTCTCTGTCATTTTGAGCACCGAGCGCTGACGGAGTTCAACTCGCGAAGCATTCTGCATCCAGCCGTTGGTTTAGTACGAGCGTACCGATGCATGTACGTAGAGTCAACTAGCAAGCAGCTTGCCTGGCAGCGTATCGTAGACCATCATCAAATCTGTGGAGTATGGTAAGTGAATGTCTGCAGCAAACGCCGAGGGAGTATCTGATCGGATATCGAGGAGGATCAGAATGTATACAGTGTATGGGATGTGGTGACTCTTGAGGCGATATCTCTAGCGGGAGATGCTGGTTGGGAAGAGACGCGATTCTCAAAGTGCAGGTCATTGATCTAGAGGGGCTGGTTTCTTGACAGGAGAAAAGCATTCTTGCTAGCTTGATCGGCTATCTCTTAAAGTGAACATCTAATCATCTCACCTGACCAGGCTGTAGGTTCTGTGACGTTCCAAGAACTGATTCTTGCCCTCCATCGATTCTGGGCCGATCACGGTTGTGTCGTTCATCAACCCTATGACATGGAAATGGGCGCCGGGACATTTCATCCGGCTACGTTTCTGCGCTCACTCGGGCCGGAGCCATGGCGGGCGGCCTATGCACAGCCCTGCCGACGTCCGACGGATGGCCGTTATGGTGAAAATCCCAACCGCATGCAGCATTATTATCAGTACCAGGTCGTCTTGAAACCGGCCCCCGAGAACATCCAGGAACTGTATCTGGAGAGTTTGGCCAAGCTGGGGATCAATCCCAAGGAGCATGACATTCGCTTCATCCAAGATGATTGGGAGTCGCCGACGCTGGGTGCGTGGGGACTTGGGTGGGAAGTGAGACTGGACGGGATGGAGATCACTCAGTTTACGTACTTTCAGGAGATCGGCGGGATTGAATTAAGCCCGATCACCGGCGAAATCACCTACGGGACGGAGCGCATCGCCATGTACCTGCAGGGAGTAGACAACGTCTTTGATCTTGCCTGGACCGACAAGGTTTCGTATAGGGATATTCACCACGAAACCGAGGTGCAAGGGTCGCGCTACAATTTCGAGGAAGCGGATATCACGATGCTCATGCAGGGCTTTCAGGCGAACGAAACGGAGTGCAAGCGATTGCTTGCCCAAACGGACCGGCGCCTGACGTTGCCTGCCTATGACTACTGCATCAAATCGTCCCATCTGTTCAACCTCCTTGATGCCAGGGGGGCGATCAGCGTCGCGGAGCGAACCGGCTACATCGCTCGGGTTCGGGCACTGGCAAGGCAATGCGCCGAACGCTATATCGAGGAGCGGGCAGCAATGGGCCATCCACTGTTGGATCGCGAGAACAGAGTCGTGAAGGTGGGCAGCTCTCGCTTAAAGACCGGAGCAGGCCGAACGTAATCGGTTATGGCGACTCTAAAGAAAGCAGGACGTCGAAGTGCCAGGCCGAGGAAAGGCAGCGGGACTCCCACGCCGACCGTGGCCGAGTTGCTGCTGGAAATCGGGGTGGAAGAACTGCCCTATCAGTTCATTATTCCCGCGCTGGCGTCGCTCAAGGAATCAGCCGAACGTCTATTGAACAGTCAGCGGCTCACGTTTCAGTCGATCCGCACCATGGGCACACCGCGCCGACTGACGATCGTGGTCGATGGTTTGGCGGCAAGACAGGCTTCCATGACGAAAGAAGCGATGGGGCCGTCGAAAGCCGTCGCGTTCGATCAAACCGGTCAGCCGACCAGAGCTGCATTAGGATTTGCCGCAGGCCATGGTGTCTCCGTTCAGGAACTTCAAGTTCGTCAAACTCCGAAAGGCGAATACCTTTTTGTGGTGAAACGTGAAGAAGGCCGTCCGGCTGTCAACGTGCTGATCGATACGCTGCCGCAACTGGTGTTGGGCCTCGCGTTTCCCAAGGCGATGAAATGGAATGAAACCGGTGTGCGCTTCGCCCGTCCGATCCGGTGGATAGTGTCGCTCTTGGGAGGCTCGGTGATTTCTATCGAAGCAGCGGGCATCAAAGCATCGAATCAGACCAAAGGCCATCGGGTCTTGGGCGCGGGGAAGTGGGTATCCGTTCGAGATACCGCTTCCTATATCAGTACATTGGAGCGTCAGGGTGTCATTGTGGACCCGCAGCGCCGCCGCAAACTGATCGAGGAACAGATCGCCGCCATTTGCCACAAGACCGGATTTCAGTTGAACGAAGACGAAGCCTTGCTCGACCAGGCGGTGTATTCGACGGAGCAGCCCATCTCGGTCATCGGCTCGTTCAAGGACGCCTATCTGGAAGTCCCGTCGGAAATTCTTATCACCTCAATGAAAGAACATCAGGGATTTTTCTCACTCAGGGATAAGAAGTCCGGCAGACTGGCGCCGCATTTCATTGCCGTTGCCAACAATGAACCAAAAAATATGTCGCTCATTCGGACAGGGAACGAGCGGGTATTGGCGGCACGGCTGGCGGATGCGAAGTTCTTTTTCGACGAAGACCGAAAAGTGAAGCTGGAGGAACGAGGGAAAAAACTCACCGGGGTTACCTTCCACCACAAACTCGGTACGATGGCGCAGAAACAGGAGCGGGTGAAAAAGCTGGCCGGCTTCATGGCTGGTCATCTGTATCCTGGTCAAGATGAGCTCCGACAGGTTTGCGATCGGGCGGCGTCTTTATCCAAAGCCGATCTCGTGACCGGCATTGTGGGCGAATTCCCAGAATTGCAAGGCATTATGGGTGGCGAGTATGCCCTGCATGACGGAGAATCGACTGATGTAGCTCAGGCCATTCGAGATCAGTATCTTCCCAAAGCGATTGAAGGAGAGTTGCCCAGGACGTTGGCGGGGCAGATTCTTTCCCTGGCAGATCGACTGGATTCCATTGCCGCGTTTTTCCATGTCGGGATCGTACCGACCGGATCGGAAGATCCCTTTGCATTGCGCCGTCACGCCACTGCGATCGTGAGGATCGTAATTGAAGGGAAACTTCAAATCGATCTCGGAACATGTATCGATTACGCGATGGACATTGTGACGAAGGATGGGTTCAAAAGCGCATCGGGATTGAAACTGGAAGGACGTCGGCTCATCACGGAGTTCATTTTTGAGCGGGTTCGACATTATAGTCGGGTCGTGCATGCATTGCGCGACGATGTCATCGAGTCAGTCTTGAAGCCGGCTCATGACAAGGTGATTGACCTTGTGGATCTTGTCCAGAAAATGAAGGTGCTCGAAGTCGTCACGAAGAAGCCGGAGTTCGATTCCCTGATCGTGGGTTTCAAGCGGGCACACCGGCTTGTCGAGAAGGAACAATGGACCCCGGAACCGGTAGACGAGGCGCGGTTTCAGGATGCCGCCGAATCAGCGCTCCACAAAGCCGTAGAGAACGAACGTGGCCGTGTAGAGGCTTCGGTTAAAGCCGGCGAGTACAGCCAGGCATTAGACGCGCTGGTGGGTCTTAAGCCGGCCGTCGACGCCTTTTTCGAAGCTGTGATGGTGAATGCAGACGATAAGGCTATCCGCAGTAACCGGTTGTCGCTGCTCAAAGAAGTCGATGAGCTATTCATGTCATTCGCAGACTTTTCCCAGATTGTGGTACAAGGACGGTAGGTCAAATCGGGCTAAGAGACAGGCATCCTGCCGGCGAGATGTGAGGCAAGACTGGAGGTGCCATGGATCAGCCGATGACGGACAGCCGACGTCGGGCGGACAAGATCCGGCGATTTTCTCTGGCGGTCTCGCTGGCTCTGGTGGTGCTCTGTAATGCCATTCTCTTTGCCGGGCTCGCGCTCAGCGGCATTAATCTGGACGACTTGGTCAAGACGCCCGATTTTTTCAATGCCAAGCAGGACGTATGCCTTCGACTCACGTGGCAGACAGTGCCCGGAGCGAATGAACCGGTTCGGCTCTGTTCGGAATGGCTTAATCTCTCCGACCCGAGTGGAAAGCCCCATTATCTCCAGCCTGACACGAAACTTAAGAAGGGGCTTGATGGTCAGTACTATGTCGATGAAGGTATTCAAGCTGACTATCGGTTATTGATGCTGATGTTTTTTGTTACCGCGATTATCATCGGTGGCGTGAGGGCGAAGTGGTTTTTGGTGAACCGCTATCGGCTCCGTCTGGAATCAACCGACGGCCGTCGCGTGTCGCCCGCTCATTGATACGCACTTTTCCTGGAAGGAGACGTCACGTGGCAAAGAAATACGTCTACTATTTCGGCGACGGCAAAGCCGAGGGCACGTCGAACATGAAGGAGCTGCTCGGCGGAAAGGGCGCAGGGTTGGCCGAGATGACCAATTTGGGTATCTCAGTCCCGCCCGGGTTTACGATTTCTACCGAAGCCTGCGTCGAGTATTACAGGATCGGCAAGCAATATCCTCACGGGATGTGGGATGCCACGTTACAAGCCCTCAAACGGGTGGAACGGTCGATGGGGATGGGCTTTGGGAACCCTGAACGGCCCCTGCTGGTTTCGGTGCGATCCGGAGCCCGCGCCTCGATGCCGGGCATGATGGACACGGTGTTGAACGTGGGGCTGACGACCAAGACGGTCGAGGGCCTCGCGGCCAAGACGCGTAACGATCGCTTTGCCCAGGACAGTTACCGACGATTTGTATCGATGTTCGGCAGTATCGTGATGGGCGTGCCGCGCGAGCATTTCGAAGCGATTCTCAAACACAAGAAGACGGAAGTCGGTGTCGCGCATGAAACCCATTTGGATGCCAGGCACCTCCGCGAATTAGTGGCGAGTTTCAAGGCCCTCATCAAAGAAGAAACGAAAAAAGACTTTCCGGATGAGCCGCTGGAACAGCTCCGATTGGCAATCAATGCGGTATTTTCCTCTTGGTTCGGCGCCCGCGCGATTACCTACCGCCGGTTGTACAGCATTCCCGATTCTTGGGGAACGGCGATCAACGTGGTGGCGATGGTGTTCGGGAATATGGGAGAAACAAGCGGGACCGGCGTCGCATTTACGCGAAGCCCGAGTTCAGGGGATCGAGCATTCTTCGGTGAATGTTTGATGAACGCTCAGGGCGAGGATGTCGTTGCCGGAATCAGAACGCCTCTGCCGGTGAGCGCGTTATCGAAAAACGTTCCGGAGGCCTACAAGGAACTCGAACATACCTATAAGAAGCTCGAGAAACACTACCGTGACATGCTTGACCTCGAATTCACGATCCAAGAGGGCAAGCTCTACATGTTACAGACCCGCGTCGGAAAACGGACGGGAATCGCGGCAGTCAAGATCGCGGTCGACATGGTAAAAGAAGGGGTGATCTCGAAACAGGAAGCCGTGCAACGTATCGGAGCCGACCAGCTTGCACAGTATCTCTACCCGATTTTCGACACAAAAGAAGAGTCGAAATCGAACCCGCTCGGCAAGGGGTTGCCGGCTGGGCCCGGCGCGGCGGCAGGCAAGATCGCACTCAATCCAGACCGTGCGGTTGAACTGAGGGCGGCCGGCAATCGAGTCGTGCTGGTCAGACAGGAAACCAGTCCGGATGATATCCACGGGATGAACGCGGCGGCAGGATTTTTGACGGCGCGTGGTGGGATGACGTCTCATGCCGCCGTGGTGGCGCGGCAGATGGGCAAGGTCTGCGTCGCAGGCTGTGAAGCCGTCGAAGTGCTCGATAGCCAGACCGTGAAGATCGGCGCCAAGACGTTTAAGGAAGGGGAATATCTCTCGATCAATGGATCGACCGGTAATGTGTATGAGGGCGATATTCCAGTCGTTGAATCCGAGATCATTCAAGTGATTCAAGGGAAGCTCGATCCCAAGCAGTCGGACAAGTATCAACGGTTCGCCACGATCCTGTCCTGGGCCGACAGTTTCCGTAAACTTCGCGTCCGTGCCAACGCCGATGTGCCGGACCAGGCCAACATTGCCAGAGGCTTCGGGGCGGAGGGTATTGGTCTCTGCCGGACCGAGCACATGTTTTTCGCCGAGGATCGTATTCTGATCATGCAGAAGATGATTTTGGCCAGAACGAAAGAGGAGCGTGAAAAGTACCTGGATCAGTTGTTGCCGCTGCAGAAACAAGACTTTGTCGGGCTCTATCGAGAGATGAAAGGCTATCCGGTGACGATTCGTCTGCTGGATCCACCGCTCCATGAGTTCCTGCCCAAGCGGGAAGAACTCATGGTCGAGATCGCGCAGTTGGAATTGACAGGGAATGACGGGGCAAAGCTGGAAGAGCAGCGGCGGCTTCTCGCGCGGGTCGAAGAACTTCATGAGTTCAATCCGATGCTCGGTCTTCGTGGATGCCGATTGGGAATTACGATGCCGGAGATCACGCGCATGCAGGCGAGGGCGATCATGGAGGCCGCCTGCGAATTGGCGAAAGAGGGCGTCAAAATTGTACCGGAGATCATGATTCCGCTCGTCGGCATGGTCTCGGAGATGAAGTCGCAGAAAGATTTGATCCGCGAAGTGGCTCAAGAGACGATGAAACGCTACGACGTGAAACTGTCGTACCTGATCGGGACGATGATCGAATTGCCGCGCGCGGCCGTCACTGCCGAACATATCGCCAAGGAAGCCGAGTTCTTTTCGTTCGGGACCAACGATTTGACGCAAACGACATTTGGGTTCTCGCGCGACGATGCGGCCAAGTTCATCGACCATTACCGAACCGTCGGCATCATGGAGTCGGATCCTTTTGCCGTATTGGATCGGGAAGGTGTTGGAGCGTTGATGCAACAGGCGATTGTCGGAGGCCGTACAACCAGGCCCGATATCAAACTAGGCATATGCGGTGAGCATGGAGGCGATCCAAGTTCCGTGGAGTTTTGTCATCAAGTCGGCTTGGATTACGTGAGCTGTTCGCCCTACCGTGTGGCGATTGCTCGGTTGGCTGCCGCCCATGCGGCTCTGGCCGAGGAAGATACGAAAAGAGCAAACAGTTCCACGAAGGCATCACGGGCCAAGCCGACGAAGTCTCGGCCACATGCTCGTCGGTCCCGTGCGACCCGCAAGGCACGGTGATCAGCCTCGTTCAGGACTTTCGCTACATGACCCTGGCCCTTCGCTTGGCCGCGAAGGGCCAGGGAACGACGAGCCCGAATCCGATGGTCGGAGCCGTAGTGGTTCGTCGCGGTAGAATTATCGGGCAAGGTTTTCATCTCCGACCCGGAACTCCTCACGCAGAAATTCTCGCGTTACGACAGGCAGGGAAGCGTTCTCAAGGCGCTACGTTGTACGTGACGCTTGAGCCCTGTGGCCATCTCAAAAAACAAACTCCCCCTTGCGTTCCAGGCATCCTTCGCTCAGGCGTCCGCCGTGTGGTGATTGCGATGCAGGATCCGAATCCGTTGGTTAAGGGAAAAGGAGCTGCAGCGCTTCGGCGGGCCGGACTCTCCGTCACGATCGGAGTCGCTCGCGCTGAGGCCGAAGAACTGAACAAGGCCTATTGCCATTGGATGAAAACCGGCCGTCCCTATGTGACGCTCAAGGCCGGCATGACGCTTGATGGAAAGCTGGCCACGGCAACAGGGGAATCGCGATGGATTACGAGCGTGCCGTCTCGCCTGGAGGTGCATCAACTTCGCTGCTATGTTGATGCCGTCTTGATAGGGGTAAACACCGTTTTGGTTGATGATCCGGCACTGACGGCAAGAACGGGTCCGCGACTCGAAAAATTGGCCTTGCGGCAGCCTCTTCGCATTGTGGTCGATAGCCGGCTGCGCACTCCGTCCGAGGCACAAGCCCTGATGCAACAGGACAAGGCCAAAACGATTATTGCCACCACTGCTGCGGCCTCAGCAGCTCGACGATCGGTCCTGGAAAAGGCTGGCATCGAGATCCTGACGTTGCCCGCCCAACATGGCCGTGTTTCGTTACCTGTTTTGCTCCAGCAACTCGGGCGGCGCGGTATCACATCCTTGCTCGTGGAGGGGGGCGGCGAGGTCAATGCGGCGATGCTAAAAGCTAAGTTGGTCGATCATATTCGCCTCTACATGGCGCCGCTGCTTCTCGGCGGCCGAAATGCCAAGGGAGTGATCGGGGGAGAAAGTCCGGCACGCCTTGCAGGTGCGATCGAGGTACGGCATGTGGTGACACGATTCGTCGGCGATGACGTGGTGCTGGAAGGAGATTTGTGATCGGCTGGATAAAGTTGATCATGCTGTCGGTGTTGCTTGCCGGTGGTATGAGCTTCAGCTTCGCAGAGGTGTCGGCTTCGGCCATCACGAGTCTTGCTCCGCTCGTGTCACGGTACATTGATACCGAGGACAGCGATGAGGCGGAACGTCTGCTGCAGGCTATTCTCTCCGATGGGAATGCGTCCGTCGAAACGATCTCTCAGATCTTAAGAGCCGAGCGAACCTACCAGAGCCAATCCATCGGGACTCTTCCTGATGAACAGATCGTCATTCGTGGGCAGACCTATCCGCTGTCTCTGTTCATCCCGGCGACCTACCAGCCTTCGAAACGCTATGCCTTGCTTGTGTGCCTGCACGGGTATGGCTTTACCGGCGAAGAGTATTTGGAACGCTGGCGTCCGCGGTTAGGGGAGGAGTATCTCCTGGCCTGCCCTACGTATCCATCCGGCGCATGGTTTACCAGGCGTGCAGAAGACTTGGTGCTGGAAACCATCCGGCAACTTCGTCGACGATATCATATCGACCCTGACCGGGTTTTCCTCACAGGCATGTCGAACGGCGGGATCGGTGCGTGGCTGATCGGGATGCATCATGCGCCATTGTTTGCAGGTCTCGCACCCATGGCCAGTGGATTGGATGATGTGTTGATGCCGTTTTTAGCGAATCTTCGAAGCACCCCCGTCTATATCATTCATGGAGCCAAAGATCAGGTGATGCCGGTGGACCTGAGCCGCTCGATCGCCCGAGAACTGGATGCGCTCGGCTATCCCCATGTGTATCGCGAGCATCAACGTGAACATCCCATGGCAGGCGGACACTATTTCCCCAGAGAGGAGTTGCCGGACATTATCGCCTGGTTCAATAGCCGGCATCGTGAACCGCTGCCGACAAGGCTGACTCTCGTGCGTGACGGGAGCCACTTTCAAGCGTTCAACTGGGTCCGCCTCGATGCGACTGATTCGATTGCGGCATTTTCAGACGATTTGGTGGACAAACGTGACGAACGAATCAAGCGCCGGGAATATGCCAGGCTGGACGTATCGATTGCCGCAAACAATCGCATCGAGGTGAAGGCCGAGCACGTTCAACGCTATAGTCTATTCCTGAACGAGCCGTTGATCGATTTCTCCAAACCCCTCACCGTGATAACGAACGGTGAGCTCTCGTTCGAAGGAATCGTGACTCCATCAGTGGAAACCCTGTTGCGCCAAGCCAGACTACGACAAGATCCTGAGCGACTCTTCTCCATTCATCTCACGATTCCCATAGCGAAGCCGGCTGCATGATCTTCACATGGCGGTTTCATCCCGATTCGGTGACACACGTGCTTGTATGGATCGGGGTGGGGATTTTTCTGTCTGTCGGGTACGCCCGATCGGAAGCATGCACGTTGTCCCCCCATCATGCCGGGCTTACGTTTCCCGTTGAACGAGTGGATCCGGTTTGGACCTGTAAACTGCACGCCATCGTCCGGAGTTATACGACTGTGAGCACGGTGGGGCCGATCCGAACTGCACTCTCCGAATCGATGTATCGACATCTGCTGGATCAGCCTCCCTTTACAGCGGATGTGATCCGGCGCCTGCAGCTAGGTCTTTACCGGTCTGAGGCGCGAGGTCCAGGCCGTTTCTGGGGCGACGACGGCGAGGGAACGAAAGGCATCATTGAGCTGGTGTATGAAGATCCTGCATTCCGTATCTACTTTCTTGAGGGAACTCATGAAAGCCGGTTGCTTCCTCACGTCGCGGGAAAAGCGGTCGTCTTTCTCCGGATAGATGTTCTGCGGGACACGAATGCTCATGAAGCGACGGACAGTACACTGGTCGCATATACCAAGTTGGATAATCGTTTTCTTTCGGGGTTGGTGTCCCTCCTGCATCCGCTGATTTCCAGAGTTGTTGCCAGCAGATTGCAAAAAGGAGTGGAGACTATCGATCGATTAGGGGCGGTGATGAGGCAAGATCCCCAACGGGTGATGGCGGTACTGGAGAATCCTCCGGCTTTGCCGGAACATCACGTGACGTTTCTCAAACAGGCGCTGAGCGACCGTCAAAGCACCGACAAGGGTCGTTCGGACGGTCGATCGATCCCATGACCACCTCGCGAAGTTTCGTGCTGATCTGCACGGTCGGTATCTTTTGTTTCATCAGCTACAACATGGTGCGGATGCCCGCGCTCGCTTTGTTTGCGGAATCGCTCGGCGCGAGTCCGGAACGGATCGGTTTAATTGTATCCGTTTCGACCTTAACCGGCGTCTTGTTGAAACTGCCTTCAGGCGCCCTCTCCGATATTTATGGAAGGCGATTCTTGCTGCGGATCGGCGTGGTCGCGTTCGGGCTCCCTCCATTTCTCTATCCCTTCATTACGAACTTGGATGCCTTGACGGCGCTACGGTTTCTTCACGGTTTTGCAACCGCCATCTTTGCTCCGAGCGCCCTGGCTACCGTGGCGGAGTTGTATCGGGAACGTCGTGGTGCGGCGCTCGGGACCTATACAGCGTGCACGCAGTCCGGCTCTCTCTTGGGCCCTTTTCTCGGAGGGTACCTCATCCATGCAGCAGGGTTCCCCACCGCCTTTGTCACGGCCGGCGTCTTCGGCTGCATTGCCATGGTGTTGTTCTATTCCCTTCACCTCAATGTGTCGGTGCCGCAAAGGAAAGAACAAGGAACGGCTGCGGTGCTGTCCGAAATGTGGAAGGGATTTGCCGCTGTCGCGAAAAACAAAAAAGTGCTGATCACCAGCACGACCGACGCCGCCAAGATGATTGCGAACGGCGCCTTGATGGCGTTTCTCCCGCTGTATGGTGTTTCAGTAGGTCTGAATCCCGGAGAAGTGGGGATACTGTTCACCGTCCAGGCCTTCACATCGTTTTTTTCCAAGCCGATCATGGGACGGATATCTGACCGAGTCGGTCGTCAACCATTGATTGTCCTTGGTCTCTTCATCTGCGCCGGAACCTTTTTCTATATTCCTCACGTATCGATGTTTCCCGTCTTGCTCCTGCTGTCTGCCGGATTCGGCTTCGGTGAGGCGGTCGTTTCCTCTTCTTCCTCGGCTCTTGTCGCCGACAGTTCCGAGTTTAAGACGTTGGGAGCGGGGATGGGAATGCAGGGGACAATCATGGACATCGGGCATGCGAGCGGGCCGTTACTGGCCGGTCTGCTGATTGCGAACCTGAGTTATCCCATGGCCTTCGCCATCATTGCCGGGATGCAACTGATGGCAGCAAGCGTGTTCTGGGTGGCGATGAAGCGAATGTAGCCGCTGCTATCTCGATAACGGCTGCGATATAATGGGCGCGTGATGAAAGAGATTGCGACGGAGAACCTTGTGATCGGCGTATTAGCCGGTCTAGGGGTTGTTATCCTGATTATGTTGTTCGTCTACGTCGTGAAACAGATCATTTTGAGGAAAGACTGATGTTCTCTGGCATCGTTGAAGAAATGGGTGCGATTACAGTCCTGGGGAAAACGCTTACGGGAACCAAACTCACGGTTCTTGCCTCGATCGTGATGGGCGATCTTAAAATCGGCGACAGTGTCAGTGTAAACGGGGTCTGCGTGACGGTCGTGGGCAAGGGTGATCGTGAGTTTTCCGTCGATGTCTCACCAGAAACACTTTCCTTCACGACGCTCGGTCTTTTGAATCCAGGAAGACCGGTCAATCTCGAACGAGCGATGAGATTGAATGAGCGAATCGGAGGTCATCTTGTCGCGGGCCATGTGGATGGGGTCGGTGTGATCCGTGGTCGACATCAAGATGCCAATGCGATCATGCTCGAAATCGAGGCGCCGCAACATATTTTGCGGTATTGCGTGGTAAAGGGTTCAATTACTGTGGATGGGATCAGCTTGACGATCAATGACCTGAGCGATAAGGGGTTTTCCGTCGCCGTCATTCCACACACGGCGAAGGTGACTACGCTCGGCCTCAAGCAGGTGAATGATCCCGTCAACCTTGAATCAGACCTCATCGGCAAGTATGTCGAGCGTCTGCTCCAAGAGCGCGGTCAGCTTCCCAAAGCCACCATCAGCATCGACAAGGATTACCTGCAGAAGCGCGGGCTGATCTGATTTGTAGCGATCAGTCTAGCCCGTTGGATAGCGTGTGAATCCGTCCCCGGCCGGTATTATGCCGGCCCGCATAAGAACCCGTGAGGAATAGGTATACGGTTGCAACTTGTGGAAACAACGGCACAAGTGGCATATGATGCGCGAACGTGGTCGCGTTTTCTGAAGTTGCCCCATCATGCAATACGTTCTGATTATTCACGAGGTCGCGGACTATCCCGTTTGGAAGAAGGTTTTCGACAGCGCCGCCGGCATTCGGAAAGCTGCGGGTGAACGCTCCTATCAGGTTCTCAAGTATCAGAACGATCCAAACCGGATTGTTCATTTCTCGGCCTGGACTTCCATTGAGGACGCCAAGAGATTTTTCGAGTCCCCTGAGCTCGTCAAAATCAGAGCAGAGGCAGGCGTCAAGTCGCCTGACTTCATTTACCTCGAACAACTCGAAGCGGGGACTCTATGAGTTTTCAACACCGGAAACATCTAAGCGTTAGCCATCAGTGGGGCTAGAAGCTGTTACTGCTGATTCTGAGCGGACGATCGGTAGGTGTAGTAGAGGATAATTCCGGCCAGGATTGAAACAAGAATCCCAAATCCCATCTGGGTCCCGAAGCTCACTGGACCCACGTAGATCTTGTACAGCTGCAACAGGACAACCGGCAGACCCACCGCCAGAGCGAGCGCGATGAGGTGCCGTCTGAGATAAATTGGCTCACCAGGTTTCCTTGTCCATTTCATGCTGGAAAACCGAAGACCTGTTCGCTTATTTGACCAAGAATGGCTTGGAATCTTCTCCGGACGCCGTTGTGACAGTGACCATGACGAGGCCCTTACGGCCATCAGTTGGGACTGTTGCTAAGATGGTGGATTCGTTTTTCATGGTAAAGGTGGAAGCCTGGCCTGGCCCGAAGGACACGCCTCGCAAGCAGTCGGGTGAGCCGAACTCGGCCCCTGTGATTGTGACTTTCACACCGGGTTCTCCTTCATCGGGAACAAGTCTTTCGATCTGTGGAGCAACGCCGAAACAGGCGTTGTCTGTCACCGCAGTTTCAGCTGTGTGAAACTTCGGTTCGATCTTGGGTTTGGCGGTCTCGGGTTGAACGGTCTCGGGTGTGGCGATCTCGGGTTGGACAGTCTTAGGTTGAACCGTCTCGGGTTTGACGATCTCGGGTTGGACGGTTTTGGGTGTGGCGATCTCGGGTTTCTCGATCTTGGGTTTCTCGCTTTTGGGTTTGACGGTCTTTGGTTTGACAGCCTTGGGCTTGACGGTCTTTGGTTTGACGGTCTTGGAGTGTGGTTTGGCCTGTGATTGCTGATCCGCTGCAGGGGTGAGTCCTGGATCGATGATCTGTAAGGACAGAGTCATGATCCCAATCGAAATTGCCGACGCGAAAATCGTTAGTTTCTCCATATGTCGTTCCCTTCGCTCGGTTAGGCCCATATCGAGTTTAACTTCTCTGTACGCTATTCTTCGATCGTCGAGATATCTCCTGGATCTTGCCCCAGCTCTTTGGCTTTGAGGACGCGGCGCATGATTTTCCCAGATCGAGTCTTGGGGAGGGAGGAGACGATATCGATTTCAGCAGGGACGCCGATCTTGCCCAATTCTTTTAGGACCTGATCCTTGATCGACTTGATCAGCGCCGGACTTTCCTGCTCTCCCTGTTTCAAGATGATAAAGGCCTTAATGGATTCACCGACCGTCTTGTGCGGTTTGCCGATCACGGCAGCCTCCGCGACGGCGGGGTGACTGACCAAAGCGCTTTCCACTTCAGCAGTGCCGAGCCGATTGCCGGCGACTTTGATCACGTCGTCCGCGCGGCCCATGAACCAGAAATAGCCATCTGAGTCTTTATGACAGACGTCGCCGGCTGTGTAGCAATTGGGAATAGTGGACCAGTAGGCCTTGTACCGCTCAGGATCCTTGTAAATGGTACGCATCATGGCCGGCCAGGGTTTTTTGATGACGGCAAAGCCACCGGCGTGTGCGGGGAGGCTGTTTCCTTCGCGATCGACGACATCAGCCTCAATGCCAAAAAATGGCCGCGTGGCCGAGCCGGGTTTCAGTGGAACGGTGGGAAGGGGGGTAATCAAGATCGATCCTGTTTCCGTTTGCCACCAGGTGTCCATGATGGGTTTGTCTTCACCTGTCACACGATGGAACCATTCCCAGGCTTCCGGGTTGATCGGTTCCCCCACGCTCCCGAGGATACGGAGCGTGGAGAGATCGAATTTCTTCGGCCAGTCTTCGCCGTAGCGCATAAGCAGTCGGATCGCGGTCGGAGTCGTATAGAAAATCGAGACCCCATACCGTTCGATGAGATCCCACCAGCGTCCCGGGTTCGGATAATCCGGTTTCCCTTCGGCGGTCAGAATCGTGGCACCATTGAGGAGAGGACCGTAGACGATATAGCTGTGGCCTGTAACCCACCCTGGATCGGCCACGCAGAAGTACACGTCATCATCTTTCAGGTCGAACACATACTTCGTCGTCGTATAGGTGCCGACCATGTATCCACCATGAACATGGACCACGCCCTTCGGCTTACCAGTCGTGCCGGACGTATAAAGAATATAGAGGGGTGCTTCGGCATCCAGCTGTTCTGCTTCGCAAACCGGTCGCTCGCGTTCGATCCATTCTTTCCAATCGATTTCCTTCGTGGCGGAAAGGGGTGGGCCTTCGATCTGGCGGCGTACGACTACCACATGGTCGATCGTCGGACAGGTTTTGACGGCTTCGTCCACGACCGATTTTAATTGGATGGCTTTACCACGGTCGAACCCGACATCAGCGGTGATCACGATCTTGGCTTCTGCATCGTTGATACGGCTGGCGAGGGCAGGGGCGCTGAATCCGGAGTAGACGACGCTGTGAATCAGACCAATTCTGGCGCAAGCCAGCATAGCGATGACTTGTTCGGGTATCTTCGGTAAATAAATGGTAACGCGATCACCCTTCTGGAGGCCAAGTTTTTTGAGGGCGTTCGCACAGCGGTTCACTTGTCGGTACAGTTCGGCATAGGTAAAGATTCGTTCCTGATCGTTTTCGCCGACCCAGACCAGTGCGACTTTGTTCTTGCGCCAGGTCTTGATGTGGCGGTCGAGGCAGTTGTAGGCAATGTTGCATCGTGCTCCGACAAACCATTTTGCCCATGGATAATCCCACTCCAAGACCTTCTCCCAAGGAGAAAACCATTCGAGCTCTTTAGCGGCATCGCTCCAAAACGTTTCAGGATCGGCGATGGATCTTTTGTACTCGGTCTCGTAGTCTTTAATATAGGCAGCAGCTATTGTCTTGGCAGTCGGTTGGTACGTCCGACTTTCCTTCAACAGGGTTTCGATCTTTTCGCTCATAGCGGCAGGGTCTCCTTCTTCAGCGCAATCCCTTGCAGTCGCGTCATTATGGAGAAAGTCAAAGACGCCTGCAACCGTACCGTTGCTTCGAGCCCAACTCGTCGCGGTGCTGTGGGCTCCTCTCGACTCCGTTGACACCTGCCTAGGCCGGAGATAGGCTGACATGATGAACAACGCAAGACATTTGGGATTGAACCGGCTGTTTGTGTTCTTAAGCCTGCTTCTATTGGCCGCTTTCGCGATCAGCATTGTGCCCGTTGTCAGCCTGTCGACCGCTGACGCTCAATTGGGAAAGCCGGAAGGCCTGTATTACAAATCCTGGGCGATCATTATCGGGATCGAAAACTACGTCTTGGCTCCTCCCATCCCGGGTGCGATCAGCGATGCCAAGAAAGTTGCCGAGGCGTTTCGACGGTTGGGGTTCGACGAGGTAGTCGAGTTCTATGACAAAGATGCGAGCTCGCGACGCCTCCATCAGCTTTTGAACGACATGTTGCCAAGAAAAGTCGGGCGTATGGACCGGCTCGTGATCTTCTACGCGGGCCATGCGGGATTCGTACAGGATACAGATGGGGAAGATCGGGGCTATCTCGTGCCGTTTGACGCACAGGTCAACAACGCGACAAAGTCGATCACGGTCGAATATCTAAAAGAATTTACCAGACGATCGGCCTCCAAGCACACACTCCTGATTCTCGATGCGCCGGTATTCGGATGGGAGACGACTGCGCCGTCTGAGCTTTCGTTGGAAGGGCGGCTGGCGCCGGAATCGGATACGGATCGGCGTGCGGTTCAAGTCATTAGCGCGGCAGGCAAAGGCGAGACAGCCGGTCGCGTCGGAAAGAGCAGTCGTTTTGTACAGACACTATTGACCGGGCTGTCCGGTGATGCCGATCAGGACGGAAACGGCTGGCTCATGGCTTCTGAATTGGGAACCTATCTCGTGCGACAGGTCGAAGCGGCTTCCAATGGTACGCAACGTCCATCGAGTCTACGAATCGACGGCGATGGAGACACGGCGCTGATCGAAGGACGCAGGTCGGCAGTTACGCTTGGCGCCGATCCTCAGACCCCTTCTGAACAGCAATAGAAGGCAAAGGTTCAATACGAACGTGCCGTCGCGCTCTCGGGTCCGAGCAACCGTCAGTCAAGCCGATCGCGCTCCAATGCCTTAACTGTCCTCGCCACCTTTCAAGTATCCGAGGCCGATCTTGACCGCACGACGGGTAATTTCCGCCCAACGTGCTTGGGGGTACGCAGCGAGTACCGCCGCAGCTTTGGGATCCTGGATCTCAAGGTTCAGAATTCTAATGATGCCGTCGTCGATATGAATGTCTGCCACAGATTCCCCTTCCATGATGAGGAGGCCGCTTGAAGCGGACGTTGCGTTGACTGATCTCAGAACCCATGTTAGCATGACTCCATCAGTTTTTCCCGAGACATTCTACGTACGGTAAATATACGTACTCACCTCAAGGAGGATTGTATGATCAGGTCACGCGCGGTTCAGTCAAGGCTGGTCGGTCCTGGTCTCGCCATCCTTCTTATCATGGGACTGACGGCTTGCGGCGGTCCTCCTAAATGGGTTGAAAAAGGATCCGGGGCTTATAATGAAAAAGACAGTAAAGCTTTTTATGGGGTGGGGGCGGTCGCGGGCGTCCGTAATGCACCGCTTGCTTGGGACACGGCCGAGAATCGCGGGAGGGCAGAAATCGCCAAGACATTCGAGACCTATACCGGGTATTTGATGAGAGACTATGCGGCCTCGACGACCGCCGGAGATTTTACCCGGAATACGGAAGAGCAGAATGTCGAGCGCGCCATCAAGACCATCACGACGACGACGCTCAGCGGAGTTCGGAAAATCGATCAGTACATGGATCCCAAGACCAACACCTATTATGTGTTGACCAAGTTGAGCTTGGAGGATATGAAAAACAACTTGGAACAGGCCAAAGAGCTGAACTCACAAGTACGGGATTTCGTACGAAAAAATGCCGACCGTCTGTTCGAGCGGTTGGAGCAGGAAGAAGAAAGGCGTGGCGTTCGTTAAAGTCTACATGGAGAAAGAAATGTCTCTCGTTCTCGGAGGTTTATGGTGATCAGGACGCACCGTTCTTCGCTTGTCGCCGTGGTGAGTGTCGCCCTCGCGTTGTCCGGATGCGGGCATGAAACAAAGGTGACTCGCGTCGACAGCGGGGTCGTAACTGATTTGAGCGGCCGGTGGAACGACACGGATTCCCGCATGGTCGCCGAGGGGATGGTCAAGGATGCACTGCAATATCCGTGGCTGGGAAATTTCGAGAAGGCAAACCAACGTCAGCCTGTCGTCGTCGTGGGGACGGTCCTGAACAGCAGTCATGAACATATCAGCGTGCAAACCTTCATCACAGATTTGGAACGAGAGCTTACCAATTCCCAGAAAGTCACGTTCGTGGCCGGTAAAGGCGAGCGCGACGAGGTTCGAACCGAACGGAAAGAGCAGGCCATATACTCGCGCGAAGAGACGCAGAAAGCCCCTGGAAAAGAGATCGGGGCCGATTTCATGATGAAGGGTACGATCGCCACCATTCTTGATGAAGCCGAGGGAACCAAAGCGGTCTTCTATCAAGTGGATCTTCAGATGATCGATCTGGAGAACAATACGAAAGTCTGGTACGGACAGAAGAAGATCAAAAAGGTGGTTGAAAAGAAACGCACCGTCTTTTAGGTTCCGCGGACGCTGTTGAATTCACCACTCCTTCCACGTTTTACCCACGGGCCGATCTCATTGTTGCCGTTTCTTGCCGTTCTCGTGTTTCTGACCGGGTGTGGTCCTTCCGTCAACCGCTACGCCCTCATTGAACAAAGCCTCGTTATCGGTGAGCCGAAGCAGGCTGTGGCGATCGTCGAGCAGACCGAGAAAGAGTATGGAACCAAGGGGCGGGTACTGTATGGAATGGATCGGGGAATGGTGCTGCAGTTAGCGGGTCAATATCAGCAAAGCAGTGCGGCATTGGAACAAGCGGAAGAGGAGGTCGAGAGACTCTATACCAGGACCGTCCGTTCGGAAACCGCCGCATTTCTCACCAACGACAATGCCTTGCCGTACGAAGGCGATCCCTACGAACACGTCATGGTCAACGTGATTAAGGCATTGAATTATGCGGCTCAGGGACAACTTCAGGAAGCATTGGTGGAGGCGCGACGTATCGATCATCGCCTGAACGTGCTCAGCGACAGGGTGAAGGATATTGGTACGTACAGGAATGACGGGTTTGCGCGGTATTTGAGCGGTATTCTGTACGAGGCAACCGGTGATCGTAATAATGCGTTTATCGCCTATCGTAACGCCTATGAAGCATATGGATCGATGCAAGGGTGGTCGAAGATGTCCTCTCCTCCGTCCCTGCGCTCCGATCTCTTGCGCACGACCGATGCGCTCGGTCTAACAACCGAGTTTGCCGAGTATCGACAGGCGTTCCCCGACGTTGAATGGCAGCCCAGTTCATCCCAAGAGCAGCTCGCCCAAGTCGTGATGATCAGCTATAATGGCCGCGCTCCGCGCAAAGAGGATCTGTTCTTGGACTTACCTATTAGTCTGGATGCCGTACAGTTAGTCTTGCTGAACCGAGGAGTCTTTCGATCGCCCTATCAGCGAGATCGCGTCGCGGACAGCGTTCTGTATGGACTCAATGGAGAAGTGGTCCGCGTTGCACTTCCGCGGTTAGTCGTGCAAAAGACGCGCGTGGTTTCCGAAAGTATGACGCTGACCGACTCGCTCGGCCATTCGATCGCTGTCAGGTCCGAGCCGGCCCAGAATATAACCGCCCTCGCAGAAAAAAGCCTTTCGGAACGTCTACCGTCGATCACCGTGAAAGCCGTGGCGCGGGCTGCCACGAAATTCGCGATGGCGGAAGGAATCACGAGGGGAGCTCAACATGCTGCCGGTAGAGATGCCGCTCCATGGGTTGGCCTGCTGGTTACGTTGCTGACTCATGGGCTGGCCGTTGCCTCGGAAGAAGCCGACAAGCGAAGTTGGCAGACCTTGCCGGACGAAATTCACGTGGCTCGGGCATGGGTGCCGCCTGGTCAGTACCAACTTTCCATTCAACCGTTGGGACAAGGCGTGACGGCTGCAAAAGATGGACAAGCAATAGCGCTGGCCGCAGGTCAGACGATGTTTGTTATCAATCGTGTGATGCAATGATGCGCATTCGAGGGACTTCTTTCGGACAAGGCGTCGCGGTGTTTCTGTACCTGTGGATGATGGTGTCTGCATTGACTGCCTGTACTGTGTTTACCGGAAAAGGGAAGCCGGGATGGGTTGATGGCCGGAGCGCGGAATACCCATCCGCACAGTATCTGACCGGAGTCGGTCAGGCAGACACGCGAAGCAATGCGGAAGATCAAGCCTATGCGGCCATGGCCCGTATCTTCAAGGCGGAAGTCGCGGCGCAAGCCAGGGACTGGGAGTCGTATTTGGTCGTCGAGAACCACGGTGTTTCCAACGCCGAGCGGCGGCTCACAATCGACAATGTGACGAAAGTATCGACTGACAAAGTGCTTGAAAACGTCAGGATCGCGGATGTGTGGTATGACTCGGACAGCCGGTCGTATTACGCTCTGGGCGTGATGAATCGTTCTCAGGCCGAAGCCTCGTTGATGGAGAAGATATCGGCGTTGGATCGCGCGATCGAGACGGATGTCGCTGAATCAAAACTGACGACCGACAAACTTGCCAAGGTGCGCGCTCTTCGACGGGCCGGTAGGAATCTTGTTTTGCGCGAGGCCTACAACACGGATTTGCGGGTCATCCGCCTCAGCGGGGAGGGTACCCCATCAGTCTATCAGGTACACGAATTGTCCGGTGATCTGGAGCAATTTCTTGCCACGAATCTGGTGCTTGCGGTACAAGTGTCCGGTGACCATGCGGAACCGACCGGCCGCGCGTTGGCGGAAGGGCTTATCCGGGAAGGACTTCATGTGACCACGAAAGCGGAAGCCGACGAGCCAGGTGCTCCGGAATTGATTGTTCGAGGCGCTGTCCGTCTGTTTCCCGTCGAGGTGCGGGACCCGAATTTCAAGTACGTTCGATGGTGTAGTGATTTCGAGATCGTGGAGCCGGAGACACGACGGGTCGTTGGGGCTACGGCACGTGGTGGAAGAGAAGGTCACTTGACTGAGCGTGAAGCGACGATGAAGACGCTACGTGTGATGCAACAAGAGTTGTCGTCGGATGTTGCAAAGGCGATTGCCGCCCATATCTTTGGAGAGGTCATATTGCCCGAGGCGGCCACAATGCCGGCGAGTTGCCCACGAGAAGAATCAGGGGTGAGACGGTAAGTGAACGTTCTTTCATGAGGAGGCATCAATTGTGAAAAAGACAGACGAACTATCCGTCAGCCGAGCGCCACGCAGCAGGGGCCGTGGGTTGACCAAGTCAGGAGCAAAGGTTTCCAGCCGTCTGGCTAAGCGGCGATTGAACGACCGACTGAAGGAAGACACGTCGTCCTTCAACAGAGGGAATCTCGCCGATACCTTGCGAAAAGAAGGGTATGAAGAGGTGCCGCTCGACGAACTACAAGATAGGCTCTCCAAGCTTCAAGGGCCGCTCGCGGAAATCATTCTGAAGGGGAGGGTGTAAGGGGATGCCATACTACTATTTCGACTCAACCGCACTCATTAAGCGTTACAGCATGGAGCGGGGCACGAGGATCGTGAATAAGCTGATGGTGAAACGTGGGAAGGTCGCGATCGTCCCGACATGGAGCGTCACGGACTTCTATTCGATTCTGTGCGCACGGGCTCAAGAGGGGCAGATTACGCGGGATGATTGCTACTCGGTTCTTTATAAGTTCGAAATCGAATCCAAGCAGGGGCTCTACCAATTTATCGCGCCGAGGATGGAAACCTACCTGGCGACGAAAGAATTGGTCTTGGAGTATCCGTTTCTGCGATCGCCTCAGGTGATGCATCTCGCATTGGCGTTGGAGCTGAAGCCGTTGCGATTGACCGTGGTCAGCGCGGATCCCCAGCTCTTGGCGGCGTCGAAAACGGCAGGGCTACATATCATTAATCCGGCGGAAGACTAGCGCGGCAAACGTTTCGGAATAAGAGCGATCAGGTAGCTTGGATGTTGGCTGATCGGCCTGGCGATGTCTCTTCCGAGGCCTGCTTTAGTAATTCCATGACGGCATGATTCCAGCCGACAGGGCCGATGCCCGGCGCGCGAATGAGGTTCGGCAGGTTGATATCCGGGTCGTACGAACCGTCTGGTTTTTGCACCAACACTGGACGATCGACCGTCAATAGGAGCGGCAGATCGTTCAAGCTATCGCCGACGCCGATGGTTTCTATATCGTCCGGCTGGTTAGCCAGTCGCCCTTGGCGTTTATAGCAGCGGAGAAGAACTTCGGCAGCCCGACCTTTGTCGTTGTTTCCCGTCAAGTGAAAGAAGCGTCCGCCTCTTGTCCAGCTAAGCCCTCGCGTGACGATCTGACGGCAGACTTCCTCGATCAACTTGGGGGGGCCGTTCACCAAAAACGGCTCATCGAATTCCCGCAGCATAGCCCGCAATGCGTCCTCTCGAGAGAGTCCGGTGTTCATCATGACTTCCTCGACCGACAGGTCCCCAAACCCTCGGAGCGGTGTGCCCACTGTTTCTTCGATTTGCCGGAGGACATCCCGCAGGAGCGCATAGGGGGTACCAAGCTCGATGATGTGATAACTGGAGCGGTGTCGTGACCGCTCCAAGGGGAAGTCAAAGGTATTGAGAGGTACAAACACCGCTGCCCCATTCTCGACAATGAACGGATCGTGGTGATCAAGACGCTCTCGAAGCGGTTCGATTTCCGCGCGGGTCTTTCCGGAGACGAGAATGACCGGAATGTTCTCCAGACGAAGAGTCTCGAGCGCCGGCCTTGCCTTGTCGAAGGAATACGTGTCGTTGTCTAAGAGAGAACCGTCCAGGTCTGTGAATAGGATATAGCGTGACATGAGTTTAGAGATGTCGTAGGTCCTCGTTGATTTGCGACCGGGAATGTCCGGCCAGCCGGCGCTCCAGGAAATCCTTGGCCAGATCCTTGCCGCCCAACCCCAGCGCCAGCGCAGCGGCTAAGACGAGACCTCCCCAGGTAATGCCGAATCCAACAACGACGATGTGCTGGGCAATCCCCAGCTGTTCGAGCGCCATGGCCACCGTCAAGAGCTGAATGCCCCAACGTGTCCCGGCTGCGATCCATCGGGCCGGAGGCAACCCCGCGTTCACGGCGGCGATGAGGACGGCTTGCGACACGAAGTTCGAAACGAGATAGCCGATGATTCCGATCACGGCTGCGGTGACTAAATGCGGAATATATGACAGGAGCGAGTGAGCCGCTTCATTGATCGGGGCGACGTTGAGTGCGCCCAGCGATGCCGTGGTGGCGAAAATCACGATCAACCAGTAGGTAATACGGCCGATGATGTAGGACGGATCGGCTTTGATGCCCCCCCTCAGTAAGGCCGCAGCGATACCGATCCGATCGCAGAGCCGATCCAAGCCGATGACGCGAAGCAGCCGTTCCATCAAATGGCCCATGCCCCAGGCGACGCCCAGACCGACCAGCAAGAGAATCATCATGGCCAGGATATTGGGAAGAATGGCGAAGACGCGTTCACCGAGAGCAGCGACTGGTCCGAGTAACGTATGTTCCCAGCTTGAAGTCATGGCTGGCTCCTTTCAGGCCTCGCGTCAGCAGCACCGATGACGTCGCGCGCGTCATGAGACTGAGGCCAACGTGCGACAAGGTATTCTTTCTGTTTCTCGAACGTCCGGCAGAGCCCTTCGATGAGGTGTTCGGCTTCCGCCGAGGTCAATCCTTGGCTATCCTGCACGAATGACGCGGTCTTCCCCAAATAGAGAGGGGTCAGGGCTTTCAGGAGATGCTCTTGCGGAAGCACGTTCCGATGATGCGCGAGGGCGGCGTCGTAAATAATTTGGGCCCACAGCGAATCAGGAATACGAAAATCACGTAGGGGGAGATCTCGAAGACGAGACAACTGATCCAGCGCGTCTTCAGAGAGCATGCGCGCCCAAATAGGATGGAGATCCGCAAGCCCGAGGTGAAACAAGTCCACCATCCGTTCGACGTTGACGTTCACCGGCTCGACGCCCACCTCATACTGGAAGCCGAAGAGAGGCACCTTTCGCGAGTCTGTGACGGGGAGCCAGCCGGGGGCATGCGCCTCCATCAAGGCGAACAAGGCGCCCACCACCTGCCGCAACATGGAGGACAGGTCGGCGGCAGGGTCCTTGGGGTCATGAATCTTGGCTCCGAGAAAACTCTGACACACCTTTGCCCCGCTCGTGATGGCCTCGGTCGTCATCCAAATATCGATCCCGAAGCGAGCCACATCGGACTCCCAGACATGCTTCTCGAGATAATGTTGGGCCAGCTCTCCGGTGAACCCGAAATCTCCGCCGATCGGCTGACGGACCTCCTGCCCGTAGAGGGCTCTGGTCAGGGGATACGCGATGCTGTTCGTGATGGTCCCGTCATATTTGTGGCGTCGATAGTACGGGGCCACATAGTCGTAGCCCTCTTTGATGATCGGATGAAGAAGCAGTTCCATCCACTCTGGTGTGATGCTGCGGACGTCCGAATCGACGACGGCGCAGGCTTTGACCTTGAGCCGCCGAGCGATCTCGAAAATCGTGCGAAACGCGCTGCCTTTGCCGGGGATACCGTGGTAGGGCGTGACGATCCGGTGGAGCGTGCTCTGTCGATCACTGATGAAGAGAGGTTCCAGATCGACCATGGTATGGGCGACGATGGCAGGGGTGTCGTCGGTGGAGCCGCCGTCGGCGTTCACCAGGACAGCACGATGGCCGTGAAAGTATTTTGCCAGGCCCGCTCCCACGGCGCGAACGACATGTCCGATAGTGCCGGCATTATTGAAGCTGGGAATGCCGACCAGAATGTCGGCGCTGCGCACCACCCCGACCAGTTCTTCGGTTTCATGAGTGAGTGGGATTGGGTTGGTGTTCATGAGACGGGTTGCCGTGTTTCTGCTGTGGGATCCCACGCATGGTCTTGTTCCACGGCATCCATGAGCCGATGAAAAATATCGGGTACGGCATGGGTGACGCGGCTCCAGTTCGAGATCATGGGGACGCCCAACGGGTCCTCAAGAAAACTGTCGGTCGCCAACGTCATGCCACGCAGAAACACTTCGACGGCGCGCCGCTCTTCATGGCGGTCAAAGCGTAGGCTGTTGATCGCCGCGTCGTTTTCATACCGACTGATGGCTTCTTGCGCAGCCTGGAGATACGTGGCCCGCAGTGTCTTGAGTGTGCTTTCCGAGAGCACCAACCCCTCGTTTGCCAGGTTGCGAAACAGCGATTTGGTGATATCGACGCACATTTTCAATAGGCCTGCATCGGGGTTGTGCGTCGACAGCGTTTGATGCTTGTGCTCGTACGCATCGGCGATATCCGCCTGGCAAATCCGCCGGAGCGCGCAATTGCGGTACACCTCGGCCAGCATGCCGACTTCCAATCCCCAATCGCCGGGAATACGGGTGATCCAGGCTAGGTCCCGGACCATTGCGAACTCACCGGCCAGCGGGTACCGGAAACTATCCAGAAACGAGAGCAGAGGATGTGACCCGACCAACAGCTGCAGGCTGCGAATCAATGGAGTGATGAAGAGACGCGTCACACGTCCATGCATACGGTCCGTCACGCGGCTGTAATAGCCCTTGCAAAATTCGTAGGCGAGGTTCGGATTGGCGACGGGATAACAGAGGCGAGCCAGGTATTGACGATCGTAACTCACGATGTCGCAATCATGAAGGGCGATCACTTGGCTCTGCCCTCGGGCCAACACATAGCCGTAGGCCGTCCAACATCCGCGTCCTTTGCCCTGATGGCCGATATCGATCTCATGCGAGACCAAGACATTCAAGATGGCCTGGATACGAGCCCCATCGTTCCAGATCACGCGGACTCGCTGGGGGAGCTGAGAGAAAAATTGCTTGGCCAGTCTGAATTCCAAGGCGGAGGCTTGATCCAAGGAAATGACGATCTCGTTGATGTATCGGACTTCACTGAGGGTCTCGACGATCAGCTTGAGAGCGGGCCGCTCCAATTCCGCATAGAGCGATGGGAGGACCATGGCGATCGGAGTCGTCCTCGCGTACCGTTCGAGCTCTTGCTCGAGCTGTTCGATATTGGACTGGCCGAGACGGTGGAGAACGGTCACGACGCCATTTTGATAAAAATCAGACACGGTATCCCCTTTGCGGATCCCTGATTATTGCTGAAAGCCTGTCTCACGTAAAGCCGGATAGACGAGAGGAGTTGGATTATACTCCCGCTAAGCTAAACCCAAATAGGGGAAAGAGTGCAGGGAGTATACCATCGCTGACCATTGGTAAAATCCCTAAACCCACCACTTCACGCATGATTTACCGGAAACGAGCGGAAATATCCAATGGAGATGTAGGGAAAAGCAGGCAGGGGTGGATGGTTTTTCCTATGGTTTATCCGTAGAAAGCTTCTTTCCAAGCCGCCTTGCCAGGCGCACCATGCCGGGCGATCGATCATTCGGGCTTAGCAGTACATTAAGGACATGCAGCTGGCTTTGGTCTGCGTAAGCGGTGGCGAGGCTCTGTTCGAACTCTCTCTGTGTGCTGACCCGCGAGCCTCTTCCTCCTCCGATCAGATCGCACACTTTGTCATATTGCCATTCATGGACATCGTTAAAGGGACCTTCTAAGATCTCTCGCTCCGTCGAATAGCCTCGGTTATTAAGAATGATCACAATCGGGGCTTGCCCAAAGCGGACGCAGCTCGCCAATTCGGTCCCGGTCATCTGAAAGGCGCCGTCTCCCACCAAGACGATAGGCCGAAGGCTGGGGTCGGCGAAGGAGGCTCCTAAGGCAGCGGGTACGGCGAATCCCATCGACGTGTAGTAGGCAGGCGACAGAAATTCGAATCGATGGCGCACGTGCAGGTCGGCCGCTGCAAAGAGCGATTCACCGACGTCCGCAATCACGACGGTTTTTTCGGTCAGCACCGTATCCAGATGGCGGAACAGTCCTTCCAACGTCACCGGCGCATCTAAGTCCGGCGCCGATGGTGACGTCACCGCTCTTGTAGGAAGCGAGCGCTGGGAATGGGAGAAGGACGGGAGCGGCGATCGCACGAGGCCTTGAACAAAATCCTGAAACTTGATCGACTCGTATCGATGGTGTTTGATGGCGACTCGGTCGGCTGTGGCGTGAATGGTCCGCCCCTCCGAAAGCAAGGGCGAGGTGGCATCCAGATCTTCCACATCGGATAGAATCGATCCCAGGATCAACAGACAGTCGGAATTGTTGATGAACTGCTGTACTTCTTCTCGTCCGATGAGCCCCCCATACACGCCGACATAGAGCGGGTGATCTTCCCGAATGATCGATTTTCCGAGCAACGTCGATGCAATGGGGATATTCAGTCGATCCACCAGGCGGGCCAAGTCATCCTGGAGCCCGAATCGGCCGACTTCCGCGCCGACGAGCATGGCCGGTCGTTTGGCCGAGGCGAGCATGATCCGCACTTCACTGATCGCTTCTTCCAGAGCGGCCGGGTCACTCGGCGTATCTTCTATGCAGAACGGCTTCATGCCCCCAGTCAGCGGACAGTGGACCATGTCTCTGGGGATTTCGATATAAATAGGACGGCGGTAGCGCAGCAGGGCGGCAAAGGCTCGATCCATCTCCCGCTCTGCGGTCAGGGGATCATCCAGCGTCACGGCTGCTACGGTCATCCGTTCAAAGACTTCTCGTTGCGTACCGAAGTCTCGAACCATATGATGCAGGTAGGGGGTGCGAGTTCGTTCAGAGAGCCCCGGTGACCCGGTGAGCAGAACCACCGGCGACCGTTCGGCATAAGCGCAGGCAATGGCGTTGACGGTGTTGAGCCCGCCGACACAGTAGGTGACACACACGGCTCCGATGCCGTTGATTCGCGCGTAGGCGTCTGCGGCAAACCCGGCGCAATCTTCCCTGGTCGTCCCGATGTGCTTGATCGGCGAAGCCTCGATCAGTTGATAGAGAGACAGGACATAATCGCCGGGAATGCCGAAAATATGGCGAACGCCGAGACGATGCAGGCGATTCAATACTGCTGATCCGATTGTGGCTTTGTCACTCATGCTTGTGCGTTCAAAAGTTGGTTGAATGTGTTGGCTTCAGGAAAACATACTGACCGCAGTTCGTCAAGAACAACCAGGCGGTGCGCGTGCGTCTCATTCAACACTTGACGACTCACGCCTAAAGTCGGGTACAACGTGTCATGGGAAATGAAATGAGGCCGACAGCGCAGGTTCGTCTCACGGCATCACGTGGGCCTGAGAGCAGGCATCTCTGGCTCTATGCCGGCCACCTGGGATCGGTGGTCGGTGAACCGATAGCCGGTGACTTGATCGATGTGCTGACATCGGATGGCCGATTCTACGGCCGTGGCCTCTATAGCCCCGCCTCGAAAATCAGAGTTCGCCTGCTGACGTTTCGAGATGAACCAATCGACGAGACGTTCTGGTTGGAGAGAATTCAGCAGGCAATTCACTTACGGCAGCGCGTCGTCGCTCAGTCCAATGCCTATCGCCTGATTTATGGAGAAGGGGATCGACTGCCGGGATTGATCGTTGATCGGTATGATCGGTTGCTGGTCATGCAGACCTTATCCGTTGGGATGGATCGCAGAAAAGAGTTATTGGCCGACTTGCTGATGAAGGAATTGAACATTACCGGCGTCTATCTCCGGAATGATACCAAGAGTCGGGGGCTCGAAAGTTTACCGCTTGAGCGCGGATTTCTCCACGGCAGTGGCCCGACACAAGTGGAGATTCAGGAAGGACTCGCGAAGTTTCTCGTCGATGTCGAACGGGGGCAGAAGACCGGCTGGTTTTGCGATCAACGGGAAAATCGGCTGGCTGCGGCCAAGTTCGCGGCGGGAGCGGATGTATTGGAAGTATTCTGCCATACCGGAGCCTTCGGCATTCATGCCGCCCTTGCTGGAGCGGTCTCTGTGGAGAGTCTCGATGTCAGCCAAGACACGCTGGCGATCGCCCACCGCCATGCCGCAATGAATAAAGTGGAGCACCGCTGTACCTATCGCCAAGCCGATGCCTTCGAAGAAATGCGCCATCTGGTCAAAGCGGGACGACGTTATGATCTCGTCATTCTCGATCCCCCGGCCTTTGCCCGCAGCAAACAAGCCTTGGCCGGTGCGTTAGCCGGATACAAAGACATCAATCTACTGGGTTTGAAGTTGCTGAAGCCTGAAGGGTTTCTTGTGACATGTTCCTGTTCCAATCCAGTCTCCGAATCTGACCTCTGGAATAGCATCCGCCTCGCCGCACGCGATGCTAAGCGCGATATCCGACTCATTGAGCAGCGCGGTCAAAGCGCCGACCATCCCATCCTCGCCAGCATGCCGGAGACGCGGTACCTGAAGTACTTCATCGTGCAGGTGTTTTGACAGGTTTTTGGTGCGAACATCTCCTCCCGGTTACGTCCGAGCCACATGGGAGGTTAACGGTCCATCTATTTCCACATAGTCTCGTGTTGATTATTGACAGAGACCCTATTCACGGGAGGCCAGCATGGAGAAAGAAGCGATACGCAGCAAGGTCAAGGCGGCTCGACTCGAGAAGAAACTCACGATCGCCGATATCGCGAAAGCCGTCGGCAGGAACCCCACGTTCGTGGCGGCGGCGTTGAACGGCAATCACCGGTTTACCCCAGACGAAGCCGTGAAGGTCGGCAAGCTTTTGGATTTGGACAAGGAGATTGTCCAGTCCTTGAGTCGCTTTCCGGTACGCACGGATCTGCCGAACATGACGGACCCCTTCAAGTACCGGTTGCTCGAAATTGTCGGCGTGTACGGCGATTCTTTGCGTGAGATGGCAAACGAGATGTTCGGCGACGGCATCATGAGCGCGATCGATTTCACGTTGGATATAGAAAAGGTCACCGGCAGCCAGGGTGAAACGCGCTGCAAAATCACGCTGAACGGCAAATGGCTCGAGTATAAGTCGTTCTGATAAGAGGGACGCCAAGCGAGATATCCAACTCATTGAGCAGCGAGGTCAAAGCGCAGGCCATCCTCTTTGCCAGCATGCCGGAGACACGCTATCTGAAGTGTTTCATCGCGCAAGTGTTGTAGCGGAAGGATATCTCATTCATTCCCATTGGGCTGGCCTCGACGACGAGGGATCCACGAGGGTAGAGTGGAGGAGATCTATGCGGGAGGCAGATGATCACGATTTTGCCACAACCTTATTTGGCCAGGAGGGGTAGGGAAGGCAACGAACGTTGCATAGGGATGGCAGCCGCTAAACACTGCCGTCGAAGCACATGCAATACATGGAAAGATATGAGAGACTTTGTTATCCTCGGAATGTCGGGCTCCGGTGAGAGTATAACTATTCATGTCCATGAAGCAGAGTGAAATATGTGCTTGCGCGGCATGGCCTGAGTGCAAATACTTACAATGCGATACGAAATTGAAATACGCAAGCGAGCCGAGAAAGATTTGGCGTCGCTGCCAAAAGCCGACGCCCAACGTATTGCCGACGCGTTATTTCTATTGGAGGAAGGACTGACGGGCGATATAAAAAAACTGGCCAGTGCGTTGCCCGAGTATCGTCTGCGGGTCGGTGTGTGGCGGGTTTTGTTTGAAATCGTGGAGCATAAAATCATTATTTATCGAATTCTTCATCGGAAGGAGGCCTACCGGTAGACGTATGAAAGCGCAAATCATAGAAAAACACGGCAAGAAAGAATTTGCCGTCATACCGTACAAGGATTTTCTTCGGCTGCAAGAAGAGGTCGAAGACTATCACGATCTTCGCGACCTGCGCAGAGCCAAGGCAGATCCCAAAAATCGACAGGGGCGACCACTGGATCTCGTTGCCGCAACATTAGGATTAAAAAAGAAACCTTAATCGTGCATTCCGACAGACGCCGGCCCCTCATGACCTGTCGAACGGTGCGTGGCGCGCATCTCCCGGTTTAGATGAGCAAGGTGCGGCAGTGGGTGCGAGCAGGACTCGGGGATCAGAGGATGGAGATGGAATTGAGAACTCGACCAACCGGGCTGCATCGATTAAACAGAAGATTCATGCCGTCGTGCAGGCATGTGGCACGCCACTCGTGTTTCGCCGCTCTCCATTACAACGTCCAATAAGTCATAACCAAGCCTGACCGAAAAGTTACGCCGACGTTATGATCTGGTGATCCTGGATCTCCAGATCTTCGTTCGCAACTCGTGATGCCAAGCGAGATATACGCCTCATCGAGCAACGAAGTCAGAGTGCCGACCATCCGATCCTCGCCAGCACGCCGAAAACGCGGTATCTGAAGTGTTTCATCGTGCAGGTGTTGTAGCCGATGAACACTGCGATTGCTTAATGACGATCGGTTTTAATGCAATGACAGCTTGCAAACCACAGATTCTGCAAGCCTTAATCGGTCTGAACACTGCCCACCGACTAAAGCCAAAGGAAAAGAGGATGTGAGGTATCGAAGAGAAAATGTATTTGCCCGGACCAGTTCATCTGGGTCCTTTTTTATCCTGCGAGAAGTCTTCGTCTGGTAGGACGGGGGTGAGGGCAAGGTCCAGCGTGAAATGCTGAACAAGCAGAGCTTGAATTCTGAGAGTGCCCCGCCCGGAATGGCGGGGGAATCTACACAGGAAGAGTGAACACACCGATCACCAGACGTATCGCATGCGCGACGAAGCTAGTCGCGAGATCTTTACATTCATTGAAGAATTCAATAATTGGCAGTGGCTACATCAGAGTCTGGTCTGTCTCAACCCACTGGAGTTCGATTGGCAGATCGGTGAGTCTTAATATGGTGTACACGAAACCTGTGTTAGGTTATCCAGCCCATTTGCGTAGACATCTCAATGGTTCGGCGAATACAACCCCTCGGTAACATTCTCTCCACCTTTTTGCAATTCCCTTGAGCGACTCAATAATCATGATAGTGTATTGCACTAGGTCTAATCATCCAACGAGGGAGAATATGGCAAAACATGCTGCCGTCAGATTTGATCGCCTTCTCAAAAGTTTATTTTCGAGACGTACTCACTCAATTCGCACATTAGTACGATCACCGCAACGAGGGAGGCCTCTAATATTAAACCGTTCAGGGCTCAACAAGACGATTCAGCAACTTCAAGACTTGGCGTCGGAGTGTTTAGCGGAAGATTACGCCCGGACAGAGTTTGACAGACTTGTTGATAAAAGACGGCGGTGGCATGTGACGAAGAGTAAAGGTTGGGGGCGAGAAGCCAAGAAGCGGAACTTCAACCAGTGGTTTGATACCAAGATTCCATTTCCGAATTGCATCTACAGCTTCTGGTCAAATTCAACTTGTCTTTATGTAGGGCGTACCATCCGAGGTAAAGGGCGACCTCAGTCACACTTTGATACTCACTGGTTTTCTAAGACCACGCGCATTGAAATTAGCTCAACCTCATTGGGCAGCGAGGTTCCCAAGTTGGAGTGTTTGGCGATACATACATTCAATCCTGTATATAACAGACGGCGAGCATCCAAAAGCATGTGGGCTAAAAAATGCCCTGTGTGCAAAGTACACGAAATGATAAAAGATGAGATTAGCACGATTTGCTAACTGAAGAGCGTTTCTCAGCCATCTGCTTAAAGAACGCTTCTCCTCGTGTTTCTGCGCCAGCCGAGTTCTTATCCCGCAGTTCCTCTCCTCTTCAACGGCTGTCACTCTACATCCACGTGAGAAAAAGTGTACCGGGAGTCTTTTATTGAGGTCCACGCGCAAGCTGTCGGTGCGCCACTGGTGTTCAGTTTTCCACGCCCACGCCGATCACGATGAGCACCGCATAGTCTTGCTTCGTGCAGCCTTCGACCGGAGGCATCGTTGCCACTGGTGCAACCGGAAACGCCGTCTGCTTCGCGTCGGCCGGCGAGCACGAACCATCCACCGTCGCCGGTGTATCGCGCGTGGGCCGGTCGGTTGCTCCATGGCCAACCGATAATAATGAAAGACTCCCGACCCCTTTGCTTCGACTTCTTAGCGCACGACAATGGTCTGGGATTCACGGACAGCCAGACTCTTTCGACGGTTGTTGGAAATGGTGCGGTCGATCATAGCGCCGCAATTGATGCATTTCCATGCATAGAACACCAGAAAGAAATCCGAGAACCGCTCCAACAACATCCTCCCTCTACACTTCGGACATTCCATTGATCCCTCCTAGGGTGGTGGGTTCACAGCTGCCAACGAAGATACGCAAAAGCTGCGCCAAATGGTCAGATGTCAATATTGCAAGGATTGAACAGTTACGTAGTTAAACTGATGCGAACATTGCGTCAAAACTGACAATGCAAAGAGATCAGCTCGTCAAGGTCTTGTCAGATCATGCGTTTTTAAGGGGGTCAGGAGTCTTTTATGGGAGATGACGCATCGTTTCTAAGCCAAGACCTGTACCCACCTGTTCCTCATTCTTCAACTGAGTGATAGAAGATGCACTGGGAGGTTTCTAGTGACCCGCTGCAAATGCTGTCGGTGCGCCCCGGTGTTCAGTCTTCCACGCCCACGCCGATCACGATGAGCACCGCATAGTCTTGCTTCGTGCAGCCCTCGACCGGAGGCATCGTTCCCCCTGGCGCAACTGGAAATGCCGTCTGCTTCGCGTCGGCCGGCGAGCACGAACCACCCACTGTTGCCGGTGTGTAGCGCGCGGAACGACAGGCCAGGTGGGTCACGTCGTAGAGCGTCGCGCCTTGATCGAGCTCCCAACGTGTGTCGCCATGGCTGTCGGCGGGATGAATCGTCAGCACGGCCGTCACCTTGCGGGCACCCGTGACCAGGTATTTGCCGGGAGGAAGTGGAACGGTCGGTTGCTCCATGATCAGGCCGTGTTCCTCCAGCCACCAGTCTGTCTCGTCGAATTTCCAGCGCGCCGGGGCGACGCCACCGGAATTTTTTAGTAATTGATAGCGGTTCAGCTTGACGCCTCGAGGACCTGGGTCAAGCGGCCACAGACCCCATAATTGCGCGCCGTTTCCGGAGGTCGCACCTGGATCGCCCAAAGCCGCAATGTACTGCGTCGAAATACGCTTAAACTTTGTCTGGCCTCCGCCTGCGGCGTGCACCACTTGAGCCGCGACGGCAATCGTCACCAGCGATGCCGTCGCCAGGCAGGCGTAGCGAATGAGGCGCTGGGTGCTCCTCGTGCATGCCGACACGGCCCCTCGCGGTCTATGGGTGCGCACCACGATCGCTCTGAGTGCTGACATCATCGCGAGACGTTCCTTTCAGGACGGGGCTGCAACCAACTCGACCATGGTCATCTTTTACCAGCCTGGCCAGACGGATATCCAGATAAGAGCAAAGGTGGCGGAAGTCTTTATTAAAGGCAGCTCCAAATGCCTTGCGAAGCCGTATGCTTGACTCCTTTCCCCGAACCGCCTAGCATGCCGCCGCTGACTTCAGTGAACGCAAAGGAGTCTCTCATGAAAACAAGTCGTGTCGCGGTCACAATATCTGTGTTGACTGTCTGCATGCTCAGTCTTTTGTCTGCCGGATGTGTCAAGCCGGTGCCGATGGTTGTCATTCCAGGTTCCGACGCTTCTCCGCCGTCTCTCACCTGGCAGACATACAATGTGGTGACCAAAGAGCGAAAAGACATTGTGCAGGATGGGCAAACGGTCGAAGTGGCGGCGAACGATCAGTATGTGGTGACGCTGATGGTAGAAGATCAGGACAGCGGGGTGAAAGATGCTGCTTTAACCGGCCATGTTCAATTCAAGTGCGAGTTGGATGGGAAGGTCGAAGAGAAAAGGTTCGACCTTGAACCGCAGGAAACCAAGACGCTTCCGAATCATGAAAACAAGGTAGCCGTAAGTGCAGCGCTGACCTATGTCGTCGAGTTCAACAAGCGGGGGTGCAAGGAACTGGAGACATTCGGCGGGGGATCGCTGTCTCTGACGGGCAAGGGCCACAACTCCGTGAACGGTGGGGGTATGAAGACCCTGCGCATGAACTTGAAACGGCAAACCGTGCAGTAAAACGGGGAGAACCGAGTTGCCGGACATGTCTGATGGCTCTCATTCTACCGGTTCCTTTTCGGCAGAAGCCCGCCGAAGGTTTTACGAAGACCATCGGTCGCTGGCCCTGTTCATGATCTTGATTGTATTTGCGGCGCCGTTTGCCGGACTCTATGTGGCAGGGCTACTTGGTGTGGTGATTGGTGTGCTGGTCTCCGCCGCCGCGTATGTGCTCATCCCCTTGCTTTGGTAAGAAGATCGGCGGCTGAGTCGCTCTGTGTCAGAGAAGCCTCGAGACCTCCATCTCGAATACATCGTCTCGTAGCCGGTAAGATCGTGATTTCTGAAGACCAGAAGACCATGCTCAGTTCATTGTATGCATCTCACGAAATCACTTTTTGACAATATCTCTACTAAGCCTTTCATACATCAAGTCGTTGAGATCATGGTCCATTTGAAGACCTGCAGACTTAAGGTGGTACGTTCAGCGCGAACCCGAAGATCTCGAACACCATAGGTGCCTCCAACAGCTTCCGAACAGCCGATTATCAATTCACAAAACAGCATAGCTCACTCAGGATTCTATACTTCCCTTACTGATTCGCGTTGGTGCTTTGCTTTTCCAATGTTGGAAGGATTTGACTCAGCACATGCTTGGAAATGGTGTCCGAGCGTAGGCATTCTCGACCAGTTAGCTGGCATAGAGGCGTCCGATCGGCGCCCCGACCTTCAACGTGATGCTCGTCTGCTTGTTCGGTTCAATCGTAATTGTCTGCATAATGTCCTCCCTGGCATAGGAATGTCAGACCTTTACCTGATAGGTCCCGGTGGAATACCGCTCAACTCGAACCGTCCTTCATGATCGGTCACGGCATAGTAGGGATGATCTGCGACCAATGTCCAGCTCTCCATGTATGGATGGAAGCCGCATTGCATGGTGAAAATCTTCCGGTCTCTCGTCATCTTGACCGATTGAGTGACGGTCATTCCTTTATAGTGCTTGTGAACACGCGTGCTCAACCCGGCTTCATGAGGGTATCGTTGACTTGATCGACAATGGAACATTGAACAAGACGCGAGGCCCTAAGTTCAAGGTCTCATAGGCTTGAACGTCGTGCATGGCAGGGTCCATGTTCACCACGAGGACATCATGCCGCTTCGTCGAGATGAATAACCGCCGTTGGACTCATCGAATGGGTGGGGTCTGCAATATCTGTCCAGATATTGTATCGGACCATTCGAGACTGGAGAAAACACAAGCTGACATACTTACCTGCTGGAATCCTTACAATATCCTGCATCGCTCCGTACCATGTCTTGAACCCCCTTTCACAACCTGCCTGTTTCATTGGCTGAACACTAAGAAATCCGAGATAGATCGGGGCCGAGAGGTTGTTGTGCCATCGAATTTCCTCACCGATGACCGCATACAATTCAGCAGGATTTATGGAGTTCTGGCTGTTGATATGGATGTCATGAACGCGAAGCGGCATGCCCTCCTTTGGGAATATGGTACAGCCGACTAATACTACAAAGAGCAAGGGAATAGAGCTGCCTATGTTTTTTAACATGATCACCATCCTTGAACGTCTGGAACGTACACATAAAATACGAAGAGGCAGGAGTGATCACCACAACCTCAGGCTGGCCACCTGAAATCCACGGTGCGCACTCATCATCCTAGTTCACTCAACCGTTTCGTGTGTGTTAGCAAACCGTTTGGAGGAGAAACTCAACGCGCTTGTGGGGGATCATAGCCATGTCGAACAGAACGGCTATTGTGAATGAACGTATACTCTGGGGAAAAGCCGCGATAAGGCATGACGCTAGCGTCCAACTTTCTCGAGCTGCCGAACCGTTACCCTTCCGACAGCATCGCCCGTATACCTAAATATATAGTGACGGCGCGCGAAAGAAAACCGTCCGAGCGAACAAAGTTGCTCGACCATGTCCGTGAAGGTACGTCCACGAGATCTCCTGCGACGGCTCCACTATGTCTCAAGCTATTGAACATGGTCACGCCCGCACAGAGGATCGGCGCTGCCTCGACAGAGAGATCGAATCCGGAATGGCGGCCAAGGCTTCACTTCGAGCAATCATGTACTGAGCATATCCTCCGTCATCATGAAATCCCGTGATACGGAAATTCTTGCGTCCCATGAAGTCACCGCGTCGACAAGGATCGCATTGACTACAATATCTACCATGCCTGCCCACTCCCATTCGCTGGCCTCGTTTCCATGTCGTCATGCCGGTTCCAACCTCGTCAACGATACCAGCTGCCTCGTGGCCTGTGACCCGTGGGTATAGCAAGCCAGGCCAAGAGCCTTCCTTCACAAACAGGTCACTATGACAAATCCCGCAGGTGTGCACTTTAATGCGGACTTGGCTGGATCCGGGTGTCGGGATCTCTCGCTTGACCACTTCGAATGCTGCGCCAGGAGAGCGAAGTTGAACAGCCGTCATGTGTAGCATGTTGGCCATCTGTGCGGTACCTAAACGTGTGCCGGTTGGAAGTGTTGTTAGGAAGGTGACGTTAGGCTGCCATGTGCGTGGAATAGAACTAGGACTTCTCCTAGTTTGAGGGAGGAAGATGACTTATTGCAGGTGTCCGATTCCGATGAGCCTGATGGATCGGCGGCTGACTCATGGAGTCAGCCGCCATCTCTCGCGGATTATTGCTGAATAGCCGACAGGAGCCACCGTCCATCTCGCACGCGCATGAAGGTCCAGACTTCGTAAGATTCAGTCGGCGTGTCTTCACTACCATCAATCAGATGGCCTGGCTCTCCGCGTGGGATCGTCGTGGAGACTGTGTAGTCCCTGGCATTCCAGCGTAGGTCCACGGTTGCATAATCCGTGTTGTCTTCGGACCAGGCTTCCCGCACATCTCCCTTGAGCAACTCCACTCCTTCCACGTGATTTTGCACGCCTCGACTGTTGTCCTCGGCCATGGCGGTGCTGAAATAGCTCAGCATTTCCGGCGTCAAAAATTGTCGCAACGCCGCCACATCTTGCACACTCCAGGCGGATTGAATGTCGGTCAGCAGTTGCTGAAAGGCTGCCTTATCGTCGGTCGTCACCGTATAGTCAGTATCAGTTGCTGGCCTGTCGGTGGAATTGTTGGATGAGATATCGAGGAGGCTTCCCCTCGTGGCCATGCCACCCGAGAGTCCGGTGAACACCGGAGCGGGTCTCTGACGGACTTTTTTGAAATAGTAGAATGCACCGGCTCCCACCAACATCAACAGGAGGATCAGTCCGAACGAGTTGCCGGATGACGCTCCCGGCTCCGCATCCGTGGTCTTGGCGCTGCTCTCCGTCGCGCCGAAGAGCATATGGCCGATCCAAGTTCCGGCTAAACCGCCGGCAATTCCGGCGAGCAAGGGGTTGCGTTGCAACCAGGAAGGTGACGTGGCTGGAGTGGGCTGAGTCATCGGGCTGTTTGCTGCATTAGTAGGCGGTGGTGCCGTCTGGGGCTTGGCTGTAGTGGACTGTTCAATCGGTTTGGCGCCGTTGTCTTGATAGGTACGGGATCCACGGCTGCCCATGCCCATTGATGAGCTTCCGCCGCGAGCCCCGCTCGAAAAACCTCCTCCCCCGCGCGCCTTTGCGAACGAGAGGGTCGGTAGGCCGATGAGCGATGCGACGATGCAGACCGCGATGAGTTTTGAACTGTTCAACATGGAGTTCCTTTCACAACAGGGTGGCACATGCTGACAGGGACACCCCATCCTAGCAGCTTTGATCGAAGAAAACCTAAAGATTTGCCGTCTGCACTAAGCGAACGCTGATTGAGCCAGGCTCGTTGCTCGTGCGCTGGGCAGGATGTGCCACGGCGGACCGGTTAACAGGTCGCCACGGACTGGCGGTGGAATTCGGCCACGACGGGAAATACCAGCGCGGCGAAATCCCAATAGCGCATGCGGATCGCTTCCGAGTGGGTACCCCCTTCAAAGACGATCTCTTCATCATCAGTGAGCGACCGATCAACATACACTGGAAGTCCATAGAGCGTGCCGAGCGGCGGCATGGCGCCTACTTCGCAATCTGGAAAGAGCCTGGCGATCTCTTCTTCCGTCGCAAGCCGTATGCGGTGAGTTCCGAAGAGCTTTCGCAGGCGCTGAACGTCCACTTTTGCCGTCGCTGGCAGCACCGTCGCGGCGAATTGCTCCTTCACTTTCACGATCACCACCTTCGCCATTTCATGTTCCGGCACATGGAGCGTCTGTGCGACAGCAAGGGCACGAAACGTTTGTGAGTGAGGCAAGATATCGTAATGAACATGTTCACGATCGAGATGAGTTTTAAGCGTCCATGGAATGGGCATGGTGGCACCTCCGGTGGCGGCCGACCTCCAAGCGGAGATCGTGAGTGGGTGACACAGACAGAGATTGCAGTGGAGACGAGAGGACGGTGGTCGGGATGACGTTCATGACTACGACTCCACGTAGGTCATGATGATCGGTTGCACAGATAGATTATAGACTTTTTGAGCGCTCGTGCAAAATGTTTTGTGTCGACCCCATAAATTGTTCTCTGGTGGACAAAGCATCCGGCGGTGTGACGCAGTCTTGGGTAGACTCAACGTGATGGAGGATGGTGGTGCAGCCGATTCAGACCGTCGAGGGCCGCGGTGCGGTAGCACTCGGCCATCGTGGGGTAATTAAAGACATTGTGGACGAAGTATTCCACGGTTCCTCCATAGGTCAGAACCGATTGGCCGATATGAATTAATTCGGTGGCGCTCGGTCCGATGATATGGACACCCAAGAGTGCGTGCGTCTCACGGTGAAAGATGACCTTGAGGAGACCGTGGAGGTCGCCGCTGATATGTCCGCGAGCCATTTCCCGGAAAAAGGCTCTTCCTGTGGCGTGCGGGACTTCGGCGGCGGCGAGTTCTGCTTCGGTTTTGCCCACCATCGAAACCTCAGGAATGCTGTAGATGCCGTACGGAATCACTTTGGTGCCGGGCGCCTCGGGGACATGAAACGCGTGACAGGCGGCGAGGCGGCCTTGTTCCATCGCCGTCGCGGCGAGCGCGGGAAACCCGATGACATCGCCTGTCGCGTAGATGTGGGGAATGGCTGTTTGGTACTGGGCATTGACCGCGAGTTGCCCCTGCTGATCGGTGGTCAGGCTGATGGCGGGAAGATTCAACGCCTCTGTGTTGCCGATCCGTCCCATCGTGTAGAGCATCATGTCGGCTGTCACTGTTTCGCCGTCCTGAAGCCGGACCGCCGGGTATCCGGCCTCGTTCACGAAGATGTCCAGATGTTCTTGGCCGAACCGCATCACGACCCCATTCTGTTGTATCTGGGAATCGAGGGCTTGCGCGATTTCCTGATCCAAAAACCGCAACAGCTGAGTCCGTCGATCGATGAGGGTGACTCTGATCCCGAAGGCGGCCAACATCGAGGCATATTCTGCGCCGATGACACCTCCGCCGATGACGATGATGCTGGCAGGGTTCTTGGTCGTGCGGAGAAACGAGTCGGAATCGCACACGATCAGATCGTCGAAAGGGACGTCACTGGGCCGGCGTGGGCGTGATCCTGTGGCGAGGACGATGATCGAGGCATGGACATGATCGACATGCCCATCAGGTGTCATCACCCTCACGGTATGCGGATCGACAAAGCCGGCGGTGCCGTGGATGATGTCGATGCCGTTACGCTGCAGCTGATTGGTGATCACGGCGACTTCAGTCTCGATGACCTGGTCTTTGCGTGTCATCAGGTCGGGAAGCGTCAACTGCTTCGTGAGTTCGGCGCCAAGCTTGTGCAATCCTCGACGTCCCAATCCATGAATGTACTCGATCGTATCTTTCAGGGTCTTACTGGGGAGGGTCCCGGTATTGAGGGACGTGCCGCCCAGCTGCGGCGCTTTTTCAATGATGGCCACGCGCTTGGACAGCTTCGCCGCCTGGACGGCTGCTTTCTGGCCGGCTGGTCCGCTGCCGACGACTACCATGTCGTAGGATTGCATAGAGGGTTCTGATGATCTATTTTGTCGGTGCGTAGCGTTTACCATATCGTGGCGAGTCTCCCCCACCAAGAAAATAGATGAAGTCTGAAGCCGAGTCTGTGAGGGACGCAGCGGATCCACAGGTCGGTCGATGCAATCAGGCAGACGTCATGATGCCGGCGTCACCGCTTGAATATGCGATGGATGAGCGGTATGGTGAACATCATGCACCAGACGCAAACGATCAGATGGTTCATGGCGATCACTCTTGCCATGAGCGCTGGTGTGGGCTGGTCGCTCTCGCATGCAGGCACGCTCAGCGACGGACGTTCTGCGATTGGGCCGGCAGCATCCCACACGGCGACCGCTTCCACTGCAACGGATGGGGCGGCGAACCCGGTGCCGTCGGCAGCCGTGCCGGTGGAGAACGGATTTGTGTTGCGGAATATCCCGACGGTGTCGAAATCAATTTCAGTTCGAGGGGCGACGCTCATGCCCTACGTCGGGGCAGGGTTCGGCGGCGGTTATGCGACGGAGCTTGATCGTTCGCTCAACACGGCTCAATCTGCTTCCTCCGGTTCTTTCAATACCGGAGTAAAGAATCTGTTCGGGCAACAGCTGATCCCAAATGAAGTCCAGCTGGGTATTCGTTTCCCCTTCTAGGTGGTTTCCGTCACTGACCGCCCCGTGCAACCAATCCAGTCCTGTTTGCTTACCAGGCACCTAAAGAACGGAGAAATTCTGTGAAAGAGGGCTATCGTCTTTTGCTGGTCGATAAAGACGGCGTGTTGGTCAGTGAGTTTCAATTGACGGAGAACGCCCTGGCTCAGCCGGAGGCCTTTGTGGCGGGGCTACGAGATGGGATTGAGTCGATCGAAGAGGAAGAGCCTTGAGTAGGCGAATCGGGATCACGACCGGGCAGGGGAGTTCCCTGCCCGGATCATCTCTCACAGTCAGTTGCCCACTTTCAGGAGCCAACCATCGGTCTTGTCACAGTCGCTGGGTCCTTTGGCGAAAATATCGAGCCGGATGTAGCTGCCTTTGATGGTGGCGGGCAGTTTCCCTTTCACCAGGAAGCCGTTATTAATGGGGGTCACCGTGACCGGAACTTTTTCCTCCTTGATCTTCACCGTGATGCTTGGAAAAAGAGCGGTCTTGGATGCCAGGAAGGAAAACTCCGATTTCGGCGCCACCGCGACATTATTCTTATCCACGGAGAAGGGAGGAGGTGTGAAGGCAGAAAAGATGACGTTGGCACACGCGTCCACGCCGCTACTGATGTTCGGACTGGCGTCATACGCCGAGACTTGGACCACGGGACCGCAGACACCCATTACAACAACAAGCCGGAGAAGGTTTCGCAGACTCACGATTAGGCCTCTCTCTTAGTGAGGGTGGATGATTGGATCATGTATGAATAACGCGGCGGTATTTTGTACGCCTCACAGAGAAAAAACAACCCCCCTTTTCCTGCCGGTTTCTCAGTAGCCAAAAACATCCTCTTTTCGTGGCAATTCTTTTCCTTTGGCCCTCCTTTCCTATAGTGAGGATGGGCAATCAGCAGTACCTTCACCGCGCTGTTCTGCTAGAGAACGGCAGAGTTTTCCGGGTTGTCGGTAATGGACTGGATGCCTTTGCCCATCTGATGGAATCACTCCATTGAGTTAATTGCGGCATCGCACCCTCAGTGAGAGGCGAGGAGCGCGATTACTTCCAAAGTCAACGATCCATCCCCCCTCTTTCGGCTAGTTACAAACCCTAGGCACTTTCGTGCAGATTCCAGCCGGCCGGATCGAGATGCCGCATGGGGGCGACGGGATTCTTGACAGCTAATCAACAGCCTCTTAGACTCACGCACCTTTCATATTAGGAACACAAATGTATCTAGCCGTTCCTATGTTGTCGGCATCATCTTGATCCTTCACGCACTACAAAAGGAGTGTGAGACTGTGAGCGAACCTAAAGACACCACCATTGCGTTGAATGTGCGATTGAAACCTTCCGAGGCTTCCGCCCACCCACGTGCAGTGAATTACACCAATGTTGGAGTCGCACAAGGCATGGCCTATCTCGATTTCGGATTCATCGAACCAGCTGTGCTGGCTGCGATTGCGAAAACGGCGAAGGACGGCCAAGCGGCGCCAAAAGGGCTGGACGGCCATCTTGTCACCCGCGTCGCGATGGACGTCGGCTCGCTAGTGCGCTTGCAGCGACAGATTCAGCAAGTGCTGGGGGGATTGCAAGCCGGAAAGCAACCGAAGCCGAAGGGATCGGTTTAAGGGAAAGGAGAGAAGAGATGCAGGGTCGAGTGCCTGATCTGTCACGAATTGGACTGAGTCAGCAACGACGCGGTGGCATCTTTTTGCTGGGTCTCGCCGCGGGCCTGCTTTGTTCTGGACTCACAGCCCATGCCAAGAGCGACTACGAAATCATCAATACGGGCATCAAAGGTGGGGGGTGTTGGTATGACGACAACCACTTCATCGTGGTCAAGGGGCACCAGCCAGCCCTTGGGCAAGAGTTCGAGGTGGAAGGGCTGTACTATCTTGATCCCAATCAGCCGAAGGACCTGCGGCGCATTGATCTGTCGCCCATCGAGCCGACTCTTCAGAAACAGATTCGCGATGTGACCTGTCAGGCTCAGACCATCCTATTTCATGTGCTCACACCAGATAGAAATCGAAGCACACTCTACGCGCTGAAAATTGGACAGCGACCAATCATCCTGGCAGAGAAGACCAAAGGGTTCGCCGTGCCTCAGTATGTCAGCGTTCCAAATAAATACGTGCTGAGTTTTTCTCTTGCCTTAAGGGAGCGAGAGGCACCGTACTCCATATCCCCTGAGCAGGCACGACAAGACTGTCAATTTTCTTATGTGCATGAGGGGTATCGTGTTGCCTGTCTGCGCCCCGATCGAGGCACCAAACAGCTGTGGCTCGTTAATGAAGGATTTCTCGTCAAGTACATCTGGGACGAAACGATTCGTGTGAATAAGGATGGGCAGTACCAAAGGATTCCCAACCCAGAGCCACCATTTAGACTGCAGGATGGGACTCAACTCAAGCAAGGGTATCTCTTGCGGGACTTGGAGAATCACATTGTGCAGGAGATACCGACGAAGCAAGGGGCTTTTAGAATCGGTGAGATCAAGCACAACCCTGGAGGAAGCTATCTTTATGCAACGTGCTCGAAAGCGGGAGATTTCGATCCGCACACGACATTCTTTGGCCGGGTTTGTCGATTCAAACTAGCCGAAAGTGGTGGGCAGTGGGAAGAAGTATTTAGTGTGCAGAAACAACCTAATGAACGAGCTTCCCTCTATGACTTTGATGTCAGTGATGCAAGCGATGTTGTGGTCATGCGCCGAGAAAATCGTATGAGTCCGACCTTATGGAAATATACCGCTCGACGCGGAACTATCGACCAATTGCCCACTTCTCAGCTTGGCCAAGAAGTTGGAGCGGTGCAGCTTTCGCCAGACGGTCGAACATTCAGCTATGTGGATAAGGGACTCTTAGTCTTTGTGAAAGCTAAAGGAGTTACACAATGACCGCATTTGTTAGTTTGGCCGAGGCTCGCGAAGCGGCCGAAACGGTCTATAGCGGACCAACATCTGTTCCATCTGGCTGGCAGATTGACTCGACATTTGGAGATGGCGGAGCACGTCAAGGACCAAGCGGCGGCTACGTCTACGCGCTGAAGCCCATCGGTGTGGATGATGGCCGGCGAATGCTGGTCTTTCGCGGCACTGAAGTTACGCTCACGAATATGAAGGATCTGTTTTCCGATGTGACTGATATCGGAAGGACTCAGTTCGAGGAGTTGCACGGTAGTGCGAAAGGAGTGAACCAGTGGCTTGCCCAACAGTTGGTGGATGGGAATCACGTGGAACTAGTCGGCCACAGTTTAGGTGGGGCCTTGGCCCAGTGGGCCATCAATGACACGAACTTGCGAGATGAGAACGCGGGTAACAACCTTGCGTCTGTTTTAGAGATCGCTCGGACACTCCCAGATCCAGTAACCGGACTGCCCAATACAGCGTATCAGATTAATCCCTCTCAACTTCATTTCACTACCTTCAATGCGCCAGGGATCACGCATGTGCTCGGCGGGTCTTCTCCAACTACAGACCGCACGTCCATCGTAGTGGGTGAGCATCATGCGGTGATTGGACAGTCACCGCTCGTACAGGGAGACCTCGTCCATTTATTGGGCGGCTCGCATGTGGGTGGAGCGGGGACGCAGCTGCTTGGCCATCAGGTCGATTTCGCAAGTTTTGTAGACGGGCTCTTTATCTTTGCGCACACGATCGGACGACCAGACTATTGGTCGGCGCCTGTCGTGGCCTATACCCCGCCACAGCTGGATGCGGCTATGGCGCAGTCGTTCGCCCGCCATTACTCTCAGCTCGCTAACACCGATGGGACCGTGCAAGGCGATGCGGAAGCGGCATTCCGGTTGACCCTCTATGTCTCTTCATTAGGGGTGGCGCTGGGTGTTGGGCACCTTGCAAAGCAAGCTGAGGCTGCGGTGAAGCTTGCTGGGTTGCAGTTCGACCGGGATGTGTTTGCAGACACCTTGGCGTTGCCGGGAGATGGCATTAATCGAGCTTTGGACATGCTTACCCGCGCAGCCGATGCGGCGGGGCAGGACGTCGTGCAACTTCAGGGGCTCGTGAGTGCGGCACTGGTCAGCGTGGTGGAGCGTATCGAAGGTGCGGCCGGGGCCGTGGGAACATTTATTCAGGACAGACTGGTTCCTTGGTTCACAGACGTGGCCCAAGGTATTGGCAATGCTGTGCTGGATCGTCTCCACGACGTGCCCGGCACCCTCTTTGATCTTGGCCGCACGCTCAGCTTTGCGGATCTCAATCCCTTCACTACGGCCTACGCCCAGGCGCTAAGTGATCCAAGACTGGACTCAACACTTCGTACTGCGATCGAAGACGCCCAAGCTATTGTTCAACAGGCCGGCCAAACGGTGGTGATTCAAACAGGCGCGGGGCCGAATCCGTTTCACACGCCGGGGTTTGTTCCGGGCGGGGCGTCGACCGCCATCGTGGAGGAGCGGTTGGGCGAGGTGTTCCGACTCTCGCTGCCCTTTGCGGCGAGAGTGGACGGGCAACGGGTCTCACTGCAGTTGCAAGACCCGCAGGCCAATCAGCTCAGTGTGGTGACGGATGAGGGTGTCCAACCGGTGGGTGTCAACGGCGCGGTGGAAGTGACAGTGCCGGAGGGTGCCGATCAAATTCTATTTACCCTGATCGCGAGCGACGAGGTGTCAGCCGATGCCACCGTGACGCTCTCAGCCACACTCGTGGATGTGAATGGTGACGCGACGCATACGTCGCAGATGGAAAGCACGATCAGTGTGAAGGCGTTTGTGGGGACGGGAAATGATGGTTATGAGCCATGGGTTGAAGATTATTCTCATGTGACTGACCCTACCATCAGTCTTCCGCTGGGAGTCGGCGGCTTCTATCACCAGACGCTCCAAGGGGGGGCTGGGCCGGATGACCTAAATGGTTGGGCCGGATATGGTGATGACACGCTCTATGGTAATGGGGGTGACGATTGGATTTTTGGTGGATATGGTCATGATCGTCTTTACGGTGGAACAGGCAATGATCGACTGCTGGCAGATCCTTACGACTATCATCCTGATCCTGTCGCTAGGCCATCACCGGTATTACCACCGCCTACGTTGGACGGGAAGGACTATGCCGACGGCGGCGAGGGGAACGATCGGATCGGTGGCGGCGGAAATGATGATCGGCTGATCGGGGGGGCAGGGGACGACGAGATCTGGGGCGATGCGCTGACTCGCGGAACGAGGGTCAGTAATCCTGATGGGAGCGAAACCTTTGTGTCACTGACCGGTGTCGTGGTTCCCGGCGACGATGTCTTGGAGGGTGGGGACGGTACTGATTATCTTAGCGGCGATGGGGGAGACGATGTTCTCGATGGCGGACAGGGAAACGATCTGCTGATTGGCGACACGCAACAGGGGGTGGAGTTGCTGAGGCCAATGGTATCGGGGAACGATTTTCTCAGTGGTGGAGAAGGCAATGATGAGCTCCAAGGAAATGCCGGGCATGATGTGTTGATCGGAGGGGTCGGAGATGATCGCTTGTACGGAGACGATTCCGGGGTCGATCCCTCGCAGGAGGGGAATGATTGGCTCGAAGGGGGAGATGGCGCCGATTTTCTTGCCGGTCGCGGTGGAGAGGATACGTTAGTCGGTGGTCACGGTGCCGACGTTCTGTTTGCTGACGCAGGGGACGACACCGTATTAGGAGGAGAAGGAGACGATGTCGGTTATGGAGGAGAAGGGGCGGATGAAATTAGCGCTGGGGATGGAGCCGATCAGTTCGATGGAGAAGCCGGCGATGATGTGCTGTTCGGTGATGATGGGGATGACCTCCTGATCGGCGGTGAAGGCGAGGATGAACTCGACGGAGGAGCGGATCACGACCTTCTGATAGGTGGTGCGGATGACGATACACTGTTCGGCCGTGATGGACACGATGAACTGCAAGGAAACGAAGGAAGCGATTTGCTTGTGGGGGATGCCGGCGATGACCGACTCTTTGGACAAGCCGGCGATGACGAACTGTTCGGCGGCGATGGCCGCGATGCTCTGCGAGGAGACGAGGGCAATGATCTGATCGACGGAGGCGTTGGTGACGACATCCTAGTCGGTGATGCGGATGGTCAGATCGGAGGAAGTGGAGGAAACGATACGCTTGCTGGGGGTGGAGGAAACGATACGTTGGTAGGAGGAGGTGGGCAAGATACGTATCTCTATGAACTCGGCGATGGATTCGACGTCATTGCCGAAGGTGGAGGTGAAGGAAATCGGCTCGTCTTCGGAGCAGGGATTCACGCGAATATCATCGTGGCTGCAGTGGGCCCCAACGGTTCTCTCGTGCTTCGCACGGGGAACGGAGACAATGCGGTTCAGATCCAGAATTTTGGAATCAGTAATCTGAATGGGCCTCATCCCATCGACACCTTCGAGTTTTCAGATGGGGCGATTCTTACCTACGATCAGTTGGCCGCAAACGGACTAGCCGTCTCAGGTGGGTTGGGCCACGATCAGCTGAACGGCACGACGCAGGGGGAACGAATTTTCGGGGGAGCCGGGAACGATACCATTCAAGGGCAGGAAGGAGCTGATACCCTCTTTGGAGACGATGGAAGAGATGTACTGATAGGCGGAGATGGTAACGATGTGTTGTCCGGCGGAACTGGCGACGATGTGCTACGAGGCGGCGACGGCGATGATGTGCTCAACGGGGGTGCCGGGAATGATTCGCTCGAAGGCGAGAGCGGTGATGATGTGTTGGTCGGTGGAGCCGGTGACGATCAGCTGTCTGGTGGGGAGGGAAATGATACCTATCGCTTCAATATAGGCGATGGGCTTGATTCCTTGTTCGATTCCGGCTCTGGATCTGATACCGATACGGTTGTGTTCGGCAGTGGCATCACGTCCAATTCGGTCTCGCTCTCCTCGCAATTTGGTCAGATCGTAATCAAAGTGGGAACCGGTTCAGAGGGGATTCAGTCAGGGTCTGTTTTCGATGTGTTCGGTTCGCAGACGATTGAGCGATTTCAATTTGTAGATGGCAGTACACTCACCTATGCCGACCTTGTGGCGCGGGGTTTCGATATCGATGGCACCGAGTTCGACGACGTTTTATCAGGTACCAATCTAGTCGATCGTTTGCGCGGCGGGCTAGGCAATGACCGCCTTGAAGGTGGGGAGGCGAATGATTCCTATTTCTTCAATGTCGGTGATGGGATCGACACGATTATGGATACTGCGTCGGTCGACGCAGGCAACGAGATCGTGTTCGGCCTCGGCATCACTTCAACTGATCTTCGTCTTGATCTAACTTCCGACCAATCCGACCCGAATCAGAGTGATCTGCTGATTCGGGTCGGGACGAACGGCGATGCGATTCAGCTTGATCTGTTCGATCGCGAGAATGTATTGGGCTCGCGAAGCCTGGAGCGTTTCCGCTTTAACGACGGAAGTGCCCTGACGTATGAGCAACTGCTCGCCAGAGGATTCGATTTATCGGGAACAGACATCGATGACCAAATCGCCGGCACGAACGCAGTGGATCGGATTGTCGCTGGTGACGGAGACGACGTGCTTCGGAGCGGATTGGGCGACGACATGCTCAACGGTGGGCTGGGGACTGATCGGTTGATCGGCGGGCAGGGCAACGACACGTATCTCTTTGGCCCAGGGGTTGGTCAAGACACGATTGTGGAATTTCAGGGAAGCTCGGATGTGATTCGCATGGCACCAGGAGTGGCTTCCTCAGATGTTGTCGTTACCCGGAACAATGATGATCTTGTCCTGAGCCTCAACGGGGGCGCCGATCGGCTGACCGTGTCTCTCCACTTCCTCTCACCTTCGCTTCAAATCGAGATGGTGCAATTTGCTGATGGCACGGTCTGGGATCAAACAGACATCAATCATCTCCTCCACCCAGCCATCACGGGGACAGAGGGATCTGATGTTCTGGAAGGGACACAGAACGATGATCGTTTGGTTGGTCTAGCTGGTGACGATCAACTGACCGGTTTGGCCGGAAACGATCTGCTCGATGGGGGCTCCGGGGCCGATCAACTTGCGGGCGGCATGGGTAACGATACCTATCTCATCGATGAGGCGGGGGATGTCGTTACGGAATTGGTGAACGAAGGAGTCGATACGGTTCACAGCACTGTGACGCGCTCGCTGGAGGCGCATGTTGAGAACCTGACCCTCGTAGGCGCTGCCGATCTGAACGGGAGCGGCAATGCGCTCAACAATGTGCTGATCGGTAATAGCGGCGCCAATGTCATGACAGGTGGATTGGGGAACGATACCTATGTAATCGACGCGGACGATATGGTGGTTGAATTGACTGGAGAAGGCACGGATTCGGTGCAGACGGGCATCAGCGCAACGCTTGGGGACAATGTGGAGAACCTGACGCTGACCGGTAGTGCTTCATTGATCGGCGTGGGAAATGAACTGGACAATATGCTGAAGGCTGATGGGTCGATCAGCATGCTGGCCGGCGGTGATGGCAACGATACCTATGTCATCGGACCGAACAGCGATGACGATATCCTTGTCGAAGACGCCACAGGCGGCATCGATAGGGTGATCGCCTCGCATGACTATCGTCTGCCGGCGAACATCGAGAATTTAACCCTGCTTGATCCTCGCGTGCCGGACTTTGCCAGTTTCTCCCTCATCCCGTACGGTTCCTCCGAACAGTTAGTGACGGGATATGGGAACAATTTAACGAACACCCTCATCGGCGGTCGGGCGAACAACGTGCTGGACGGTGGACTCGGCGCCGACACGTTGATTGGTGGAGACGGCAATGACACCTTTGTCGTGGACAATGTCGGCGAAGTTGTCATCGAGGAGGCCAATGAAGGTGTGGACACGGTGCAGAGCACCGTGAGCTACAGCCTCAGCGCGAATATCGAGAATCTCACGCTGAGTGGAACCTCTTTCATCAATGGAACCGGTAATGCGCTGAATAACGATATGAGAGGCAACGAGGCGTCCAACGTGCTCGACGGAGGGTCCGGGGATGATGCACTGCTGGGATTCGGTGGGTCAGATACCTATCTCCTCGGTCGGGGCTTTGGCCGCGATACGGTGTTCGACTCAGAGGCAGCCGGTGAAATCGATACGATTCAGTTCGATTCGACGGTGGCTGCTGAAGATGTCGAGGTCCATCGTAACGGATTTAATCTCGAACTGGCTATCAGCGGGACTACGGATGAGCTGACGCTCCTGTCGTTCTTTGGTTCGCCCGAGTACGGCCAGAAGCAGGTTCGATTTGCCGATGGCACGGTGTGGGCCAGTGCCGAGCTGAGTGCGCGGGCGGACATCGGCACGACGATCACGGGAACATCCGGGAGCGACACGATTTCCGGAAGCGACGGCCATGATGTCTTGATCGGATCGGGCGGGAACGATGTGTTGACGGGAGGTCGTGGGAAAGATGTGCTCTATGGGGATGTCACGTTCCAGCCGTTTTCAGGGAACCAGGTCATCGGCGACGATACGCTGATAGGAGGGGGTGGTAACGACAGCCTCTTCGACTTCAGGGGAAATAATCTGTTCGATGGAGGAGCAGGGGACGATACGCTGATCCTCGGGACAGGGATCGATCGCGTCCTGTTCGGTCGGGGATCCGGCCTTGATCACGTGATACTCGATAATAACCGAAACGACATCGATCTCATCGAGATGGCAGTAGGGATCAATCCCGATGATGTCGTGATGACGTGGCGCTCTCCTTCCGTTGCGGACATTCTTATTTCCGACAGCGGGGATAGACTGACAGTACAGCTCTCCACGGATTGGTTTGCGGTGGGGCCGGAAACGACACAAGCAATCGTGCGATTTGCCGACGGCACCCAATGGACCCTCGCCTGGTCATCAACGAATGTCGATATTCCCGCGGCCACTTCATCCGATGATGTGCTTAGAGCTTCTTTACCTGCCACCCTCGCCGGGATGGATGGGGATGATACCTATCTGTTGGGAAGCTCAGGCATCCCTGGGAGCTATGAGGTTGTCGAGGCGCCGGGTGAAGGGATTGATACTGTCCAGAGCGTGCAGGACTACACTTTGCCTGCCAACGTCGAGAACCTCTTTCTCGTCAAGTTCACGGCCGACAATGGAGTCGGAAATGAGCTCGATAATCTGATCGTGGGCAATACACGTGGCAACATTCTTGATGGCGGTGCCGGAAACGATGTGTTGGTGGGCGGGGTCTTCAGGTCTGTCGAGGAATTTGTCGTCTTTGAAACCGGCAGCGATATTCTGCTCGGCGGATCAGGTGACGATGTGCTGATGGCCGATGGAGGGAATATCATTTTTTCTGCTGATGGCGCAGATAGTGAATGGCTGTTTCTCGGTGGAGGTTCAGAGTTTCGGAGCAACATGCCGCGCTTGGCCGACGATCTTTTGATCGGAGGAGTCGGCAATGACACCTATGTCGTCCACGGTCAAGAACAAACGGTGGCGGAGTTGGAGAATGAAGGGACCGACACGGTGAAGAGCACGGTTTCCTACATTCTGGGAGAGCATCTCGAAAATTTGGAGCTCATCTCACCGCTGCCGATCTTCGACGACGAGGATAATCTCATCCCTCCGCCACTGCTCAATGGGACAGGCAACGAGCTGGACAATGTCTTGATCGGCTCGGATGATGCCAATGTCCTGTCTGGCCTCGCAGGTCACGATACTCTCGTCGGTCGGCTCGGCAACGACCGGCTTCACGGCGGCATCGGGCGCGATACCTACCTCTTCAATCTCGGTGACGGCATCGATACGATCGAGGATGTGGCGACAACCGGCGAGGGGAACCGGATCCAGTTTGGTATGGGGATCAGCCGGAACGATCTGGCCGTGACGCATGATGAAGTCGCTCACATGCTCATCATCCAAGTCGGCACGAGCGGGACAGATCGACTGGTGTTGAACAATTTCGATCTTACAGGGACGAACGGTTCACTGGTGGTGGAGACCTTAGCTTTTGCAGATGGCAGCACGACGAGTATCAACAGTTTCTTCGGACCGATCATCACCGATGGGAACGACACGATTACGACCGGAGCTGGGGACGATGTGATCAATGCGCTCGCCGGCAACGATATTGTGGACACAGGCGCGGGCAACGACATCATTGCCGGAGGGACCGGAAATGATACGCTGACCGGCGGTCCTGGTGACGACACCTATCTCTATAATAGTGGTGACGGCATCGACACGATCGATGATATGAGCTTACCTAGCGGCACGAATACGCTCGAATTTGGTGCAGGAATCGATCCTTCCGATCTCAGCCTGGATGTAGGTTCGCTGCTGATGCGTGTCGGGACCAGCGGCGACGCTCTTCATCTGTCCAATTTCGATCCAAACAATGTATTGGGGCCGCGCACGATTGAAACCTTCCGATTTGCCGATGGCACTGTCTTATCCTATGACCAGCTTGTCCAACGTGGGTTTGATCTGACAGGGACCGACGGCAATGATTCCATCGCCGGCACCAATGTGATGGATCGGATCACGGCTCTTGCAGGGGACGATACCTTAATCGGCGGAGGTGGCAATGATCAGCTGATCGGCGGTGGCGGAAGCGATACCTACATTTTCAACCTTGGAGACGGCATCGACACGATTGATGATATGGTGATGCTCGGCGCAGGGAATCGCATTCAATTCGGGACGGGCATCAGTCAAAATGACTTGATCTTTGCGCAGGATGAGACTGCGCGCACCCTGACGATTCACATCGGCACCGATGGGACCGATCGACTCGTGCTTGCCGATTTTGATCCCCGTGGCACAAACGGTTCCCTGGTGGTATCGGCACTGGAGTTTGCCGACGAGAATGTGGTGAACCTGATTGACCTGTATCCTCCGAACCATGCCCCGACAGTGACTGGTCCAGTAACAGACCAGATTGCTGCCGAAGACTCACCGTTCTTTTTAACGATTCCGAATACCACCTTTACCGATCCAGACCAGGTTCACGGCGATGAATTATCCTACGGAGCGACGCTGACCGATGGCAGCCCGCTGCCGGCATGGTTGGATTTCGATCCGATTACCCGCACGTTCAGCGGGACACCAAATGCCGGCAATGCCGGAGTGTTGCAGATCGCCGTCACTGCCACAGACCAGGGCTATCTCAGTGCGACCGACTCCTTCACGCTCTCTATCTCCGGTCCTCTGCCTCAAACAGTCGTTGGCACGTTGGAAAATGATGTGCTGACCAGCGGCCGAGGCGACGATACGTTGCGCGGGCTGGCAGGGGGCGATCAGTTAAATAGCGGACAGGGCCACGATCTTCTGGACGGCGGATCCGGTGCGGACACGATGCGTGGAGGGATCGGCAATGATACCTATGTCGTGGATGTGGTCGGTGATGTTGTGACCGAATTGGTGGATGAAGGCACCGATACGGTGCAGACCTCGCTGCTTACTTACACCTTGGGTGTGAATGTCGAGAACCTGACGCTGACAGGGACGGGACTAAGCACGGGTATCGGCAATGTATTGAGCAATCAATTGGTCGGCAACAGCGGGGCGAACCTGCTGGATGGCAAGGCCGGGGCCGATACGATGGCCGGGAGTGCGGGAAATGACGTGTATGTGGTGGATCAGGACGGCGATGTTGCGGCCGAAGCGACAAACGAAGGCGTCGACACGGTCTTCAGCTCCGTGACCTATGGTCTCGGGGTGAATGTGGAATACCTGGTCTTGACGGGCTCGGCGGCGATCAACGGGATCGGCAACGATCTCGACAACATGCTCACAGGCAATAGCGCGGCTAATGTGCTGACAGGGTTGGCTGGCAATGACACTTATGTGATCGGGGCCGGTGATTCAGTAGCCGAAGCGGCGAACAACGGCACGGACACGGTCGTCAGCCATCTCACACACACGCTTGCGGCCAATGTGGAGAATCTGACCCTGGTTGGCTTTAACGCGATCAACGGAACAGGCAACAGCCTGGACAATGTGCTCAACGGGTTGCTCAATCTTGCAGACGATATCCTAGCAGGAGGAGCCGGCAACGATGTGTACATCATTGGCTCAGGCGACACGGTAGTGGAGGCCGCGGGTGCGGGAACGGATACGATTCAGACCAGTCTATCCCATACCCTCAGCACCAACGTGGAACATCTCACATTGACTGGAACCAGTGGCATTAGTGGAACGGGCAATGGGCTCAATAATACCCTCACCGGCAACGGTGCCAACAATGTTTTGACTGGAGCAGGTGGTAACGATACGCTCCGCGGTAGTGCGGGCAGCGATACGCTCATCGGCGGCAGTGGAAACGATACTTATCGCTTCGATCGTGGCGACGGACAAGATCTCGTACGAGACAATAGTGGCATGACTGACAAGCTGCTCTATGGCTCGGGAATCGATCCCCTTGATCTCGTGATCAGTCGCCAAGCGAACGATCTTCGATTGGCCATCTATGGCTCGACCGATTCGGTCACGATCCAGAACTGGTATGCCGGTTCCTCAAATCGGACGGAAATGATCCAGGTCGGCAATGGACAAACGCTGCTCAACGCGCAAGTCGATCAGTTGATCCAAGCGATGGCGGCGTTCACGCAGCAATCCGGCCTTACCTGGGATCAAGCGATCGATCAGCGGCCCCAGGACGTGCAGGCCGTGTTAGCAGCCAGTTGGCAATAGATGCTGAGGAGGACTGACTCAGGGTTCAAGACGACCGATCTAATCGCTGGGCGGTTCGAAGTGACCGGAGGGGCGTTGTTGCCACGGCACGGTTGCCTGGCGGGATTGCTTGACCAAACTACGCAGGCTCATTTCAGCGGCCCGCAAGAGTTTTGGATCACCCGCTTGTATGAGCGTCGTCAAAAGAACATAGAGTGATCGATCGGTGTGAGATCCGGCCAGGATGCGATCAGTCACTGGATCAAGCTGAGACGTGTCCGGCTCCTCATCCTCCGCTGAGTCCGTGAACAGATATGCGAAGGACCGGGGATTGTCGAACAGCCATGAGGGAGGCACGCGAAGCGCGGACGCAAGCGCTTCGATCGTAGCAGTTGTGGGGTCCGCCTGATCCGCCTCAATCTGTTCTAAGAGTGCGGTGGGAATTTTTGCCGCGTCTGATAACGACTCGATGGATTGGTTTTGGTAAAGCCTCCAGTTCTGGATAAAGAGCCCGATCGACATGAGGTGATGATACACAATGAAGGGGGTGCGCTTCAATAAATCGCACGATAGAAATTATATTTATTTAATGAAATCAATATATTATGGACTATTTAAAGATCAGGCATGAAATCGGTATAATGCCGTGTCAGGTTTCATTGCGTTGAAGGAGGTAGGAACCTATGTTAGGGACCGATATTCGGGGCATCATGGCTGAAGAGGAAGAGGTTCAGCGTCGTCAGGAGGCCCTTAAATCTCTCATGACAATGAGGGCCAGGCAGCTGCGAGAATCCCTGGAGGATCGAATCAAGCGTGCCAGGAACAGCGGCGACTGGACACAGCTGTCCAAGGCGGAATGCGCAAGTCTGCATAAGCGGGAAAAGGCCCACTTGAAGTCTCAGCTGGAACAGTTGCAGTTTGAACAAACGCGGACTCGCGGAAAGCTGACTGCGCTGAAGCGGGCCAAGGCGAGGGCGCAGCGTATCCGTGCTGCCGAAGCAGCTTCAGAACGAAGGCGTCGATGATCGACTACCGCTGTTGTCTTGGTCGAACTTCCTTCAGTGCGACGAGGGGGGGATAGGGGTATAGTGGGTGCAGTGCATCGCCCGGCTCTCACTCGTGCACAGGCCTCGTTGATCCGGCAACTGCTTCGCGATAAGAAAACCAGATCCAGAGAAAGAGCGTTTGTTCTTGAAGGAACAAAGTTCTGCCTTGATCTGATGTATCGGCATCCGCAATCTATTCTCAGCCTGATCCTATCGCCGCGTTTTCTCAGCGCCGAGGCCGAAGTAGATCGAAGGGTGCGCATGAAATTACCGGCGCGCCAGTTTGTTTGCCCGGACGCCGGCTTTGAAAAACTGACCGACGTGGAGGCGCCGCAAGGGATACTCGCCGTCGTCCGACAACCTGAGTGGGACGAGGCGCAGGTGTTCGGGCGAACGAGCGTATTGGGCATCTATGGGGATCGGTTACAAGATCCGGCGAATGTCGGCGCGATCATCCGGACCGCCGCAGCCTTGAACCTATCCGGCGTGTGGTTAAGTGCAGATTCCGCCGATCATTTCAGTCCAAAAGTTGTTCGTGCCACGGCCGGCACCATTCTGAGCCTACCGGTCTTCCACGCTCGGGACTTTCGGACATTCTCCTCGTACGGATGCGAAATCTATTCGGCGGTCCTGGCTTCGGCTGATATAGTCCCTCTCAGGAGTGTTCGGACGATACCCAGCCGTCTTATGATCGCGGTTGGAAACGAGGGAGCGGGATTGGCTTCAGATATTGTGGAGGCGTCCACCATCAGGTTCTCTGTCCCATTGGCTGAAGGGGTGGAGTCGTTGAATGTCGCGGCGACAGCGGCGATTTCGGCATTTTACTTCAGTGGATTGCGGCAGGATCCCGGTATTGGATCGATGAGCTCGCGTCGTTCGGCGTAGCGATTTGAAATAGAGATGCCATTCGGCCTACTATGAATTTGCCGTTCATGACGTTTAGGCAGGAGATGAGAATGAAAGTGGGGCTCGCACTGTTATGTGTAATTGGTCTCGGCTGCGGCGTGGCCATGGCCACCGCTCCATCCGATGGACAACTGTACAACCTCGACATGATTGTCAACCTGGCGTTGGCGAGAAATCCTGTGGTTTCGCTCGCCGAGGGAAACATTGACCAGCAGAAGGGTCACCAGGCAACGGCAGGCGCGTACCCCAACCCGACTGTATCCAGCCATGGTGGTCGCGGGAAGCTTAAAGATACGATCGTGGGACCACCGGAGAATATTGAGTCAATCACCGAATATAGCGTAACAGTCGGTCAGCCGGTTGAATGGCCGGCCATGCGTGCCGCACGGCAACGAGTGGCGGATCTCGGGCTTGCGACCGCCAACGTCGGCATGTTGGAGACTCGATTGAATTTGGCATCGCAGGTCAAAGTCGGATTCTATGATCTGCTGCTGTCTCAGCAGCATGCCGACCTGGCGCGTCAGAACCTTGATACCGTTGAAGGTGTAGCCCGGATCGTCAAGGCACGAGTCAAATCCGGCGAGGCTCCACAGTTTGAATCGATCAAGGCGGAGGTCGAAGTGCTGAAGGCTCGACAGCAACTTGCGCAGGCGGACAACCGTGTTCGAATCAACCGCGTTGCCGTCGACACCATGACCGGCGGTGCGCTCGGGCCGGATTATTTGATCCACGGCGAATTCAGAATACTTCCTCGGGACTTGCACATGGAAGGGTTAATGGCTCGTATGATGGACCAGCATCCGACCATCCAGCGCCTGCTGAAGTCCGTGGAGCAATCGGATTGGAAAATTGAATTCGAACGGCAGGCGCGGGTGCCGACGGTGTCCGTCAACGGCAGTTACTGGCGAGAAATCGGACGGGAGGCGTTTCAAGGAGGACTCTCTGTGCCGGTGCCGCTCTGGTACCGACGCCAGGGTGAGATTGCGTCGTCGCTGGGGGCCAAACGCCGTGAAGAAGCGGAGCTGCTTCGGACACGCAATGAACTGGGTCGAGCCGTCAACCAACATTATCAGGATGTCCGCACCACGGCTGAATTGATCGAGGTGTTCGATAAGGGGTTGCTGAAACAGGCTCAGGAAGCGCTGAGGCTCGCACAGTTCAGCTTTCAACAGGGGGCGTCCAGCCTGCTGGAAGTACTCGATGCCCAGCGCGTGGAGCGACAGATCTTGCTGGACTATGCGCTGGCACGGCACGATATTTCCGTCTCGCTGACCAGGCTTGAGCAAGCGGTGGGGGGGACGCTGTGAAAGCCTTGTTCGATTCAATACGGACTGCTTCGCGGGTGGGAGGATAGTTGTGAGGGAAGATTACCGATCGATCAGACTCATTCGCACTCTCGCGTGTTTTGTCATCGGTCTCATGACCGCTGGCCTCGGGTGCGATTTTTCTGCTTCCGGGGACGCAGCGTTGAAGCCTCCGGCGCCGAAACTGGCCGATGGAATGATCCGATTGCCGGACGATCAGGTAATCAGCGCCGGGATCGAGGTCCATCCCGTCGCGCGCAAGGAATTTCGCACTCATCGTGATTTCCCCGGCACGATAGCGCCGAACCACCACGCCTTGGCGGAAGTGACGACACTGGTACGCGGGCGAGTCGCAGACGTGCACGCGGATCTCGGCCAGCAGGTCAAGGGGGGGGACCTGCTCGCCCTCTTATACAGCGGCGAATTGGGCATGGCGCAATCGGCTTATCTCAAGGCGGATGCCAGGTTGTACGTCGCCGAGCAATCCTATGAACGGGCCAAGATGCTGTTGGAGGAAAAAGTCATCGGCTTGGCTGAGTCTCAACGGCGTAAGGGAGAAATGCTGAGTATTCGTGCGGAAAAACGAGAGGCTCGGGATCGATTGATCCTGTATGGGATGTCGGAGAAGCAGATTCGTCTACTCGATGCCGACCATTCGATTCGATCGTTCGTGCAGATCGTAGCCCCGTTCGATGGCCGGGTGATCGCCCGGAATCTGACCAAAGGAGAGGTCGTCGAGACCACAGAGAAATTGTTCGTCGTCGCGGATCTTTCAGAGGTCTGGGTGCATGCCAATATTCCTGAAAAGGACATCCCCTATATCCGTGCTGATGCGACCCATGAAGATCAGCCCGTCGAAGTACTCGTCAACGCCTATCCGAAGGAAGTCTTCCACGGAAAAATCACCTATGTGGGTGACGTACTCGATGTCGCCACGAGGACGATGAATCTGCGGCTTGAACTACCCAATCCTGACAAAAAGTTGAAGCCGGAAATGTTCGCGACGATTCGGGTATATTCCGACCCCGAGCCCAACGTCTTGGTCGTGGCGGAAGCTGCCGTCCAACGAGATCGGGAAAGAAAATTCGTATTTGTGCAACGTGAGCCGAGCGTTTTCGAGGCCCGCGAGGTAAAGCTGGGCGATTCCAACGGCCGTGAGGTCAAGGTGCTGGATGGGCTCCGAGAAGGGGAATCGGTTGTGACGAAGGGCGCGTTTGTTCTCAAGTCCGAACTTCTCGGAGAGCAGGTCTAGCCGGATGCTCGCGTCCATTCTGGAGTTTTCCCTCCGTCAACGTGTGCTTGTCGTGGCGCTGACCTGCCTGCTCGGCGCCGGAGGGTTCTATGCCTTCCGGACCATCGCGATCGATGCCTTTCCCGATGTGACCACGGTGTTGGTGCAAGTGGTCACCAAGGTTCCGGGACTTTCACCCGCCGAAATCGAACGATTCGTGACATTTCCCATGGAGTTGCAATTGACCGGGGCTCCGGGACTCACCGATATCCGATCGCTCTCCAAGGTGGGCTTGTCGATGATTACCGTGACCTTTCGAGACGACATCGATATTTATCGAGCTCGCCAAGTCGTCCTCGAACGTGTCCTCGAGGTTCAGGAGCTGCTTCCGCCGGGGGCCGTCTCGCAGCTTGTGCCGAACTCGACAGGGTTGGGGGAGGTCTATCAATTTTATCTGGAAGGGCCTCACGACAATCAGCCTGGGTTTGTGATCTCAGAAGCGGATCTTATGGAGCGGCGCACGATTGAAGACTGGGTGATCAGGCCCCTGCTCAAAGGACTGCCGGACGTTGTGGACGTCAATTCGATGGGCGGGTTCGTCAAGCAATTTCAGGTGCTGGTCGAACCGGGATTGCTCAGGAAATACGACCTTGCGCTGCACGAAGTGTTCGATGCGGTCGCCAAGAATAATGCCAATGCCGGAGGAAACATTCTTGAGAAGGACGACGAGAAGTATGTGGTCCGCGGAGTGGGGCTCATTCGGACGTTGGAAGATATTGAAAATATCGTCGTCAAAGCAGCACATGGAACACCGGTCTATGTCCGTGACGTGGCGGAAGTACGGATCGGTCACGCCGTCCGGCATGGCGCCGTCGTCGTCAACGGTGATCGTGAAGCGGTTGCCGGTATCGTATTGATGCTTCGAGGCGGCAATGCCAGGGATGTGGTGCAGTCCATCAAGGACAGAGTGGAGGACATCCACCAAAATGGCATTTTGCCTGGAGGCCTGCGCATCGTGCCGTTTTATGACCGCATTGAATTGATCACCGCGGCATTAAACACGGTCTACAAGGCACTGATGGAAGGCATTGTCCTGGTGGTGGTGATCCTATTTTTGTTTCTCGGCAACGTGCGCAGCGCGCTCATCGTGACCGCCACGTTGATCGTGACGCCGCTGGTCACCTTCATCATCATGGACCGCGCAGGACTGACGGCCAATCTCATGTCTCTCGGCGGGCTGGTCATTGCGATCGGAATGATGGTGGACGGCTCCGTGGTCGTCGTCGAGAACGTGTATCGCCATCTATCGGAACATCGCGAGTCTCAGGGAGACCGAAGCGGTCTCATCATCCGGGCAGTGACCGAAGTTGGGCAGCCCGTCATTTTCGGGATCCTGATCATCATTCTTGTCTTCCTGCCGATTCTCACGTTGCAAGGCATGGAAGGGAAAATGTTCCAGCCGTTGGCGTATACGATCATGATTGCGTTGGTCGTGTCGTTGGCGTTCTCGCTGACGTTGTCTCCGGTGCTCTGTGCCATGGCGCTGAACAGAGGGAGCGAAGAGGATCCCTGGCTGTTGCGGTCGATCAAACACGTGTACCTTCCCATGTTGAATTGGGCTATGGCCCATCGCCGCACGGTCTTGACGAGCGCGTTGGTGCTCCTCGGAGCCAGCTTGGCTCTGTTCCCGTTCCTGGGGGGGGAGTTTATCCCAATCCTCAATGAGGCGGCCATCGCTCCGCAAATGATCCGGTATCCGAGTATTGCATTGGAACAATCCATCGAGATCGAGAAGCAAATGCAGCGAGCCGTGCTCGATCTGCCAGAAGTTCGGATGGTGGTCTCCAAGATCGGCCGCACTGAGCTTGGGAACGACCCCCAGGAACCGAACGCCAGCGATCCCGTGATCAGCTTGGCTCCGATAGATCAATGGACGACCGCCAAAACCAAGGCGGAACTCGATGACGCCGTTCGCAAACGCATCGAGAAGGTACCCGGCGCGAACTTCCTCCTCAGTCAGCCGATTCAGCAGCGGGTTGACGAGCTGGTGTCAGGAGTCCGATCTGAAGCGACAGTGAAAATTCTCGGCGAAGACCTGAAAATGTTGAGAACTCTTGCGGAACAAATTCAGGCGATCATGAGCAGCATACGAGGCGTCGGCGATATTCGTGTCGAGCAATTGTTCGGTCAGACCTATCTGACGATCGATATCAATCGCAGTAAGATCGCCCGGTACGGCATTAATGTCGCGCATATTCAGGAAATCATCACGACGGCGATCGGTCAAGAACCGGCCACACGTGTCTACGAGGGGCAAAAGCGTTTTGACCTGACGTTCCGATACCCTGAAAAATACCGGAACAGCGTCGAGACGATCAGCAACATCCTCCTGACGACGGCCACCGGGGCGCTGATTCCGCTCGGCGATCTCGCCACGGTCGAACTCCGCGAAGGCCCCTCCCTGATCAGCAGGGAAGGGTTGCAACGAAGGATCTACGTGGGATTCAATACGGTCGGGCGCGACATCGAGAGTATCGTTGCGGAAGCTCAAGCCAGGATCGACCAGGAGATCAAACTTCCGTCCGGCTATCAGATCACCTGGGGTGGCTCGTTCGAGAACATGCAGCGAGCCATGGCGAGACTCAGAATCATTCTGCCGATCACCATTGGTTTGATTTTCTTGTTGTTGTTTGCCTCGTTCAATTCACTGCGACATGCGGTGCTGATCATCCTGAATCTACCGTTCGCGCTGATCGGAGGCATCGTCGCCCTCTGGCTGACAGGAGAATATCTCAGCGTGCCGGCGTCCGTCGGTTTCATCAATCTCTTCGGCGTGGCCGTGCTGAATGGGATCGTGCTCGTCTCTTATATGAATAAACTCCGAGAGGACGGCTATAGTTTAGACGATGCCGTCATCTCGGGTGCGTTGCTTCGGCTACGTCCTGTCTTGATGACGGCGTTGGTTGCACTCTTGGGGTTAGTTCCACTGGCATTTGCCAACGGGATTGGATCGGAGGTGCAGCGTCCGTTGGCGGTCGTCGTCATCGGCGGACTCGTGAGTTCGACGCTGCTGACGTTGATCATGCTGCCGGTCCTCTACCGGTGGATCGAAGGCCGCTCGAAGGATCCGATGCATCGAGGGGAATCGCAAACCGGGTCGACTTTTGATGCCCATCAAACAACGGGTGAAGTTCCTCATGGTAACGAGGAACCCCGCTTCTCTCGCCGTCCCGGCGAGATCCCATCGACGTGAGGGGTGAACCGATGGGGAAGAGGACCCGCCTCAATCCGGCACATCCACTACTCGAACCACGCGTCAGCCTTTCACCAAAATCGAGCCTGGCACGTCTCATGGCCATATCTTTGCCGGAGTCTGGCGAGACGTCGCCGGAATTACTGACACTATCAGTGCAACTGTAGAGGTTGAACCGGAATGGTGCCGAGGGACAGAATCGAACTGTCGACACCAGCCTTTTCAGGGCTGTGCTCTGCCAACTGAGCTACCTCGGCACAGGAGGGATTCGATCGTTCGGCATTGGATAGTGCTCATCTTCGCCAGACCAGCCAACGCCCCGCGCATCTTACCAAGGTCGCACATCCGACTTCCACATCTTTTGCGCGCACATCGCTTTTTCTAGGCGCACGACTTGGTGCGAGTTTTCGTTGCGTTCGCAGGTAACGCTGTGAGAACTCAGAGCGGAAGGTTCATCGCCCGGGAGTGATGAATCGACAGTTGGAGTATATGGTCGGTAACGAAAGGTGGTTAAACAGGCGTAGATCGGACATGATGTGCGTGGATCAGGAGCTTCTGCCGATTGGGCACGCCAACCTTGTCAAAAATGTTCGTCATGTGATGCCGGACCGTGCTGTCGCTAATCGACAACTTGTAGGCAATGTCTTTGTTCGAGAGACCCTGCCCAACCAAGCGGATAATCTCTCGTTCCCGTTCGGTCAAGGCGTCGGGCCATGCCGGCGGCGAGGCTTCGGCTTCGACCGTCTTCGTGGAGGGTGTCCTGCGGGCCATCTCTTCCATGCTCTGCCGTTCCACTTGGGCTTGGGGTTTAGCGGGGGCACACAGCGCCTCAATCACCGTAAGCACGACGGCGGGTGGTTGAACCTTGAGAATGATGCCGTCGACACCGTGGGCAAACGCCTCGCGCGTGCGGTCCTTGTCCTCGAGCCCGCCCAACAGCACGATCTTACTGGTCGGGGCTGACTCCCGAATCTGTTTGATGGTGCCGATGGTGTCGCGTTCGCTTTCCAGGTCAAGGATGAACACGTCGGGGCGGCACTCGGCGCGGAACAGGTCAGAGGACATCCTAGGGTAGTGATGCACGACCATCGGGACGGCGGCGCTGCTCTCGAGAATTTTCTGCAAGCCCAACCACACGAGACACTGACTGCTGAGAATCGCAATCGTGAGTGGTGGCGTCGCGGTGCTGGGCATACTGCCTCCCGGTTTAAGTTCGAAGACTCGCTACTATTAAGACTGTCCATCAGGGGTTTCGGTCGTTCCGTGTCCATGTGCAAGGACTCCGACCTCTGGCTACTCGTTATTTGTGTATCTCCCTGAACACCTGTTCGCGAACGGTCAAGGTTTTCTCTTCTGAATAGGTACAAATAATACTACCCATTAGTAGGGTATGCACAGTTGAATGCATCACACATATCTAATTCATTGAATACGCTATCTTATTCTCATTGTTCTTGCCCGTCGTATGACTCTCCCAGGACCTATCAGTAAGGCAAACGCATTGATAGGCACTATTACAGCCAGATAAGGCGAACCTCCAATACTTGATCGGACGTAGTGGTTCCAGCGGCGAATCGTTCAGACAAATGTGCTGGTAGTGGCTACACGAAAACTCGACATTTATCTTATGGTTTAACGGCATCGGCCCTGGTACTACATAGAGCCGTTAGTGCCTACTCAATACGGCTGAACAGCCGTATTTTTATGAAAAGAGACTGGGACTCACGGGGCGAAGCTGTGACCACCACCTGTAAAGACGAGCGTGATGCACGGTACGCACAGGTAAGCGTACCGGAGATAGAACACGCAACCGTCTCGAAAACTGATCCCCGGTGGTATGCCATTCAGACGCATTCTCGTCATGAGAAACAGGTTCGGGACCGGCTGCAGGCAGTGGGGATAGAACCCTTGCTTCCGTTGGGCAAGCAATGCCGCCAATGGTCCGACCGCAAAGTGTGGACGGTGCTTCCACTATTCAGCGGCTATTGCTTTGCCAACTTTGCGTTAGCTGGAAGTCTTGCCGTTCTACAGACACCAGGTGTCGTTCGCATTGTCGGTGCGTTGAAGCCCGAACCCATTCCAGCTGAAGAAATCGTCGTGCTCCAGCAAGTTTCGTCGGTCAACCCCATGATGGAACCCTGCGACTACCTTACTGAAGGCGCATGGGTGGAAGTGATACGAGGTCCGCTTGTCGGCCTCCGCGGCCACCTCGTACGCCGGGCCGGTCATCATGGGCTGGTGATCCGCGCCTCCCTCCTGCAGCGAGCTGCGCTCATCCAGATAGGATCCGACGAGGTTGCGCCTGTGCAGTGAACCCTTCTTCCTCCCCTCCATGTCCAAGCCCCGCTTTACCCGAGATCAGATAAAAGTCATGGTCTCGGAACTAGACGCCGGTCAAATGGCCGGAGAGATTTCACGTCGGTATAGGATTTCCATCAGCACCCTCTACCGATGGCGGGCGAAGTTTGCCCATGAGCAACAACCGGATGATAAAGAGCGGTTACGTTCATTAGAGGATGAACATCGACGGCTGAAAAGACAATTTGCCGAGCTCACGCTCGATTATGCGACGCTCCGGGCAGCCTTGATCAGAGATGTGAGGGGCGACTGTTAGAAGGAAATGTTGCCGAAACAGCGAACAGTTATGCCTGTAGATCTTCAGCGAATGCCATGAAAAGGAAGGAAATGGGCATGGCCAAAGCGTTTATCGGCGCGCTGATTCTTGCGATGGAGATAAGCGCAGTCGGGTGCGCAGGCCCCTCGGAGGCAATCATTGCCGAAGCCAACAGCGCCAATAATGATTTTGTATTGGGGCCTGAAGACGTGCTTGACATTACCGTCTGGCGCAGTGAGGAACTCACTCAGAAAGGGATTGTGGTCAGGCCGGACGGCTATATCTCGATGCCGCTGATCGGAGAAGTCGATGCGAGTTGGCGAACGGCCAAGGAGCTGGCCGCACATATTGCCGAGCGGCTGAAAGAGTACAAGGAGAAGCCGACAGTGCACGTCAAAGTCAAAGAGGTCAACAGCTACTATGTCTATGTCTTGGGAGACGTCGCAAAGCCGGGCAAGTTTCAACTCAAGTCGCACACGACGGTCCTGCAAGCCATCGCGATGGCCGGAGGGTTCACTCCCTATGCTGCGAAGAACAACATGCATGTACGCCGTACGGTGGTCGGGGCACCCGGCCACTCCAAAGAACTCAAGATTCCTGCACGGTATGATGATCTGTTGTCCGGAGACGGGGACATCAAAGACTTCGTGCTGAAGACCGGCGACATGGTTGTGGTGCCCGGCAGAGCATGGTAACAAGGCATGGTGTGGCAAGGCCGTGGAATGAGAAGCCGCCTCGCTCTGGTCGCGATGTATGGTATGGCATTACTCATTCCTTATCAGGTGGATGCGCAATCCTCTACCGCGCCCTTGCCAGAAAACCAATCGGTGGCACAGCCAGACACGCGGATCATTCCATCGCTTCAGGTAGCCGAACGGTATGACAGCAACGTTTATTTTGTGCCTGGGACGAATCTTGAAGACTACGTGACGACCGTTTCACCTCAGCTCAGATTGAACCACCGGAATCAATGGGTGGAAGGAACGGTCAGCGGCGGAGCAATAGCTGAAGTTTATGTCAAGAATCCTGGGCTTAATTATGCGGCGGGCCGTGGAACTGTGGTTTTGAATCTGGACGGTACGATGAACAGGCTTGTCTCGGGTTTGGGATTGCGTGTGACCGACACCGTGATCTACACACCTCAACCATTGGCGTTTGCCGCTCCAACCAGTGGGAGTCAAATCCCCGAGGCTTTTGTGCGGGGAATTCAGGCGCAGCGAGCGAACTCATTCAGCAATGTTGCCATGGTGGATGCATCATATCGCTTGTCCGAGTTCATGAGTATGACCGTAACATATGTCGATCAACGAATACGGTTTGGGAGTCCGATTGCTGCGCCGACCGGAGCCGCGCAAGCAAGATTTATCAACACAAACTTCCAAACTCTGACTTCAGGGTTTGTCCGACAACTATCACCGGCCGACGCAATTGTTCTTGCCCATCAGTATCAGAAGGCCACATTTTCCGCTTCCGAGTTAGACAGTCAGTTTTCCACTCAGGGGGCTATTGTCAGATGGTCTAGATCAATTACCCCAGCGCTTAAGGCCACGGGCGAGGGAGGGTTTACCGTGATAAGCCCAGGCGACAAAGTGGAGTCGATAGGTGCTGCCTCGCTGGAGTGGAAAGGGCAGTATACGACCGTCATGGTATCGTATTCGCGATCTATCACTCCGAGTTTTTTGTTTGTCTCGATCCCACTGTTGAGCCAAGTCGTGAGCGGAACAGCGAGGCGGCAGATAACCGATTCCTTGTCTCTGTCGATTGCCGGGAGCTACGCTGTCAACGAATCCGTGCCGGACAGTTCTCTCCTCCAGTTTCAGTCGTATTCAGTTACGCCGAGCCTCAATTACGTGATTAGTAAAACTTTCACAGCCACGTTGTCCTACATTCGCAGCCAATTCGAGCAAACCTTCGCCTCCCAGGCGGTCCCATTTGACCGGAATCAGGTCCAACTCAGTTTGGTGGCTGAGTGGAAATGAGCATGAACGAAACCGAGACGCCTGCGGTTCTTGATCAACCGGAAGAGCCGTTGTCGGTGCAGATGAGGGGGTACTGGGGGCAGATCCTCAGACGGAAATGGCTTGTGCTCGGCTCTGTTGTGGCTGGGGTCGGCATTGCTGCAACGCTGTGCGTAGTCCTGCCGAAAAGCTATCGCTCCAGCACCCTGATCCTGATTGAAAATCAGAAGATTCCTGATGAATACGTCAAGGGTATCGGAGGGGCGAGCGTCGAAGAGCGGCTCACGCTGATTCAGCAACAGGTGATGAGCCGCACGATCCTAAGTCAGATTTTGGACGAGTACGATCTTTATGGGAGACAGGTTAAGCGCGACGGCCTCGAGTCGACCATTGAGACATTCCGTAAAATGATCAAGGTGGAGACGATAGGCACCCCCGGTGCATGGGGCAAGAGCGTCGAATCGGTTACGCTTTCATTTGCCCATGAAGATCCAATGACGGCTATGAATGTGACGGCAAAGCTTGCGTCATTGTTTATTGAGGAAAATGTCAAGACGCGGGAACAGCTTGTGACCGGCGTGTCCGTGTTTCTGGAGCAAGAATTAGCAGAGGCGAAGAAAGCACTAGAGGCACAAGAAGAGGCCATCAGCAACTATAAAAGAAAACACATGGGTCAGTTGCCGGAACAGCTGGAAGCGAATCTCAGAGCATTGGATCGGCTGCAAATGGAACTGACTTCCACGGATGACCTACTGCACGGTCAAACCGATCGGCTGAGCACGGTCGATAAGTCGATCAAGGAGTACGAGGTCAGTGGAGGCACTGGTGTAAATGCCGACAATTCCAGGTCCGTAAATACGGTAATGGATCCGCTGGCGGTTCGGTTGCAGGAATTAGAGCGGCGGCTGACCTCGCTCAGAGCCGAGTGGAAGGAGACCTATCCCGATATCGCCGACACGAAGCAGGAGATTGAAGACGTCAAGGCTCAGTTGGCTGAGAAATTCAGCGCGCTGACGATCGACAAGGACGCGGAGAGCCTCAAAACCTATGATCCATATTTGAGAGAGATGTTAAAACAGCGAAACGACTTGCGCGCTGATCTGTCAGCGATCAGAGATCGTCGAGCCAGGCTTGTGGAACAAATTAAAGATACGGAACGGCGTGTGGAGCAGATACCGTCGCGAGAACAGGAGCTAATGATCTTGGTGCGCGACTACGAAAACAGGAAAAAGAACTACCAAGCATTACTGGATAAACGATTGAACGCTCATGTGGCGGAAAATCTTGAAAAACGCCAGCAAGGAGAACAGTTCCGCGTGCTGGACCCGGCGAATCTGCCGCAGAAGCCGGAGAAACCGAATCGCATAGTGATCATGATAGTCGGCTTGATAGGAGGATGTGGACTCGGTGTCGGTCTTGCGGTCGGCCTGGATCTGTTGAATCCGACCTTTCGGCGTCGAGAAGAGGTGGAAATCATGCCGGGCATCCAAGTGCTCGCGACCATACCCCAGTTCTTCACCTTGAGCCCTCAGATCAGCGCAATATCGAGGACCGGCTCTCGGATGGCCGACGACGGTAGTTCAGGGGTGCCGGCAGTAACAATAGCGGCGAAGGGCATGCCTTGGGCGTCATCAGGAAATAGGAGCGAGTTCAATCCAACAAACCTGAATCTGGTCGCCAAGTGGCAGCCTCGTTCGATTGCCGCCGAACAATATCGGATGGCCGCCACTAAACTGGTCCTCTCAACCGAAGGACGCCATTCCACGGTCGTCGAAATCACCAGTGCATTGATGGGGGAGGGTAAGACGACCACGGTTGTCAATCTAGGCTATACCATCGCGCGAGATTTCAAAAAAAAGACCCTGCTCATCGATTGCGACTTTCAACGGCCGGCCCTCCATCACTATGCCGGGATGCCCACTCGATCAGGCTTGATCGAGTTCTTGGACGGTCGGGCTTCACTCGATGATTGTGTGTCGGCGATCGATGAGTGTCCATGCTTTGTCATGGCAGCCGACAGAGCGGGGGGAACGGGCGGCGAATGGAATGAACTTGGGAGGATTCAACAGCTGAAAGCGATGCTCCCGGAGTTTCGCGCGAAATTTCAGTATCTCATCATCAATACGCCGCCTGTCTTAGCCAGCGCGACCATGGGTATCTTGGCGAGCCTGGCGGATGAGCTTGTGTTGGTGATCCGCGCCGGACATTCGCCCAAGCATCTGGTGCAAAAGGCCTTCACGATGCTGGGGCAGACAGCGCAACGGCGAGTGATTCTCAACGGGCTCGATGCGCATAGTATGCCGCACCATTTGTATGGTTATACCATGCCCTACGGCAGTGACCGTTCGGTTGAGAGTGTGAGGCAGTAGGGCATAAGAGTCATCCTCGCAGCTCACGTCACCAATTATCTCCCGCAATAACTTTCACTTCCTATTCCGACATCGACTGCACCCGTTCGCAATGCGTCGGGTCTTATGGCGGCTGAACTCATCATTATGGAGAAATCGATGGAATACACGACGGAGCGAGCCAACGGACATACGGACCCGGTCACCCAGCATGACGGTAAACTAGCTATCCATCTTCTTCCGCTTCCCGTCATGGAGCCGGAGATGAGTACGGCGCCGATCAACGGGTATCTCTGTATCGCGCCCGATGTCAAGGTTGGGGTCAACGTGAAGTTCTCCAAGTTCGTCAATCTCTATGGATGTGAAGTGGGCGACGATACCAAAATAGGAGCGTTTGTTGAAATTCAGAAGAAAGCCAAGGTCGGCAAACGGTGCAAAATTTCCAGCCATACCTTCATCTGTGAGGGCGTGACGATAGAAGATGAAGTCTTCATCGGACACAACGTCACGTTCGTGAACGACACCTTTCCTCGCGCGACCACCGAAGCGGGCTCTCTACAAACCGAGGCGGATTGGAAAGTCGAAACAACATTGGTGAAACGGGGTGCATCCATCGGATCCGGCGCGACGATTCTTGCCAATGTGGTGATCGGGGAATGTGCATTGATCGGGGCCGGTGCGGTCGTGACGAAGGATGTGCCGGCACATGCCGTCGTCGCGGGGAATCCAGGCAGGGTGGTGCGATATGTCAAGTCGGGAGGCAGCCATGATTAAAAAGGACATCCCCTTTCTGGATCTGATCACGGTTCATCGGGAGTTGCAGGATGAATTCGTTGAAGTACTGAAGACCGCTCTGAAGAGCGCGGGATTTATCGGCGGGCCGATGGTGCAAGGATTTGAGGAGGACTTTGCTCGGTTCTGCGAGGCCCGATTGTGCGTCGGGGTCGCCAGCGGTACAGACGCCCTTCGGTTTGCTCTGATCGCCGTCGGGGTGAAGTCCGGTGACATCGTTCTCACGGTTCCCAATACGTTTATTGCCACGACCGAAGCTGTTTCCCAAACTGGCGCTCAACCGGATTTCGTCGACATCGATCCAAGAACGTATGCGATGGAGCCTGGCAAATTGAGTGAGTACTTGGAGCGCAAGTGCAGGTGGAATACAAAGACACGACAAGTTTTTCACAATGCGACCGGTAGGCCGGTAACGGCCGTCGTTCCCGTCCATCTCTATGGGCAGATGGCCGACATGGATCCAATTTTGGATATTTGCGCCCACTATAACCTAAAGGTCATAGAAGACGCCTGTCAGGCACAGGGAGCGGAGTACTTCTCGCACAAGGACAATCGCTGGCACAAGGCCGGTTCGATGGGACACGCCGCCGCGTTCAGTTTTTATCCAGGCAAGAATCTCGGCGCCTGCGGCGAAGCAGGGGCGGTCACGACCAATGACGACGAGATCGTGCAGACATGCCGACTCTTGCGTGACCATGGGCAATCAAAGAAATATTTCCATGATATTGAAGGCTACAACGGCCGCCTTGATGCCATTCAGGCCGGTTTCTTGCGCGTCAAATTACAGCATTTGCCGAAATGGAATGAACAGCGCCGGCAGGTGGCGGAGCGTTACGACAAATTGTTTGCCGGAGCAGAAGGCATCGTGACGTTGCCGCATCAACCGAGCTGGGCTCGGTCGGTCTATCACCTCTATGTCGTGCAGGTCGAGGATCGTGCCCGGCTTCAGCAGAGGTTGAGCGATGCCGGCATCGGGACAGGGATTCATTATCCGGTGGCACTGCATCTGACGAAGGCTTACGAAAAGCTCGGTTTCCGGATCGGGGACTTTCCGATCGCCGAGAAGTCTGCGGCGCATATCTTGTCGCTTCCGATGTTCCCTGGACTCACCTCGGATCAGCAGGAGAGAGTCGTGACGGAAGTGTTGAAGTCTCCTTCTGTCAATTCCATTAGTGAGCTGAGGTAGCCCAAGCTTCCTCATGATAAGTCGTATGAATGCAAGACGGTGCGAGGCGGGACGATTCTCAAGCTGCTGCAGACCCATCCCGGTAGTCGTGTGATATGGGTGGTTCTGACAGCCAGAGGGGATCGTAGGAAAGAAGCGGTGAAAAGTGCCACCGCGTTTCTTCGGGGAGCAGCCTCTACGAAACTCGTCGCCAAATCTTTCAGGGAAAGCTATCTGTCGTATCAGGGCCATGAGGTCAAGAAGTATTTTGACATCCTTCCACATGTGATCGATCCCGACCTCGTCTTTACCCATTCTCGACAGGACCTCCACCAAGACCATCGCGTCGTGTGCGAATTGACGTGGAATACGTACCGTCGCCATCAGATTCTCGAGTACGAGATCCTAAAGTACGATGGAGACCTCGGCCAACCCAATCTGTACGTGCCGCTCACGGACGAAGTCGGCCGAGAAAAAGTGCGGTTGCTTATGGAGGGATTTGCGACACAGCGCGGCAAGCGATGGTTCGCAGAGGATACCTTCTACGGACTCCTCCGAATTCGGGGGATCGAATCTCCCAAGGCAACCAGGTATGCCGAGGCCTTCTATGCAAGAAAGGTCGTGCTTGAATAGACTGGAAACATCGAGGAACAGATGAAGCTGAAAGCTGGCGATTGGGTTGAGGTTAAGAGCAAGGATGAAATTCTTGCCACGCTGGACAAGCATGGCCAATTCGAGAAGCTGCCGTTCATGCCGCAGATGTTTCAGTATTGTGAAAAACGGTTCCCAGTGTACAAGCGAGCTCATAAGACTTGTGACACAGTCAACCCTGTCAGATCATTACGAATTCAGAATACTGTCCACCTTGAAACACGATGTGACGGCGAAGCCTACGGAGGGTGTCAAGCAGCTTGTCTCATCTTTTGGAAGACGGCTTGGCTGAAACCGGTGCGAGAGCAAAGAGGCGCGAGCCAAGTTGGGTATGAGGATCATATTGTACGCCGTCAAGAAGAGTTCTGCACAGAGGCTGATGTATGGAGAGGCACATGCGCGCAAAGTGAAAATGAAAATGTAGAAGTGAGGTACGTGTGTCAGGCAACTCAGGTTCCGCACATCGGCCACTATTTACCATGGTGGGACATCAGGCAATATGTGGAAGATTATCTCTCCGGCAACGTTGGTATCATGCGAATGTTGAAGGGAGGACTCTTTGCGACCTATGCGAGCTTGGTACAAGCCGGAATCGGTCTCGGCCCGTTTCTTAGCTGGGTCTATGACATCGTGCAGGGGTTGTGGGGGGGCATCCCATGGCCTCGGAGATCCGGAAAGATCCCGGCCGGCCAGCCAACTCCAACGCATACCCTCAATTTGCAGCCGGGCGAGCTGATTCGGGTGAAATCATACAAGGATATCTTGGCCACGTTGGATACGGACGCAAAAAATCGCGGTTTGATGTGGGACAGAGATATGGTTCCCTTTTGTGACGGAGCCTATCGAGTCAAAACCAGACTCACCAGATTTGTGGATGAAAAATCTGGAAGGCTGATTGTCATGAAGACTCCCGCGATTATTCTTGAAGAAGTGTGGTGCGGATCGCGATACAGCGATTGCAGAATGTATTGTCCTAGAAGTATTTACCCGTGGTGGCGGGAAATTTGGTTGGAATGGATACCCGATCACTCAAGCGATGCTCAATCGAATGAAGGAGTGGTATGCAAACCCGGTAAAGAGACGGAATGAGCAATCACGTAGGTCATTCAGAGTAGCCGTCGGCGCTTCAATATGCGCAGGAACTAGTTATAATAGTTGCCGGGAGACATTTGAGGATGGATCAACTAACTGTTGAGAAAGACATCGACGACGCGAGGATACTGTTACTCTCGCATAGGAATCTCTATGAGCAGGAAGCCTGGCGTGGGACATGTCGGGAACTTGAGGAAGTGATAGCAGAGGTAGATGCGGTCGATGTCATGGCTCCCAGACAGGGGAAATGGCATCACCAGCGCAAACGGAACGCTCAACGTATAGGAAAGTACACTCGCATTGGACTAAATCCAGGTGCAGAAAAACTGAGCCTGAAGAAGGACTACGATCTATTGTTCACTGTATGCGAAAAGCCATCAGAGCTACTAGGTATTCATGCTATCAAGGGCTGGCGCGAACGCTCTAGGGTGTCGATCTGTTTGATGACCGAATTTTACGAGCATGAGATTCCCTACCACAAAAGCGTCATGAAGAGTCTGTTGCAGTTTGATTTGGTTCTGTTCACCTTCACAAAACTAAACGCATTTAAATCGCATTTGGGCCATCGGGTTGCACACATGCCGTTTGGTATCGATACAATCAAATTTTGTCCGTGCCTTCAGAGGTCGTCCAGATTCATCGATGTCTTAAGCATTGGGGGAAAGGCAGATAAGACACATCAAGCGCTTCTCCGCATGGCGAAGGACGATGGTATTCTGTACGTTTACGACACAATAAAAGATCTCGCTGTCTATGATATCGAAGAGCATAGGTTGCAGTTGTCTAACCTCGTTAAGAGAAGTCGCTATTTTATCGTCAACCCTGGAAGCATCGATGAGCCGGAGAAAATCGGCGGACAGCTTGAATTCGGGTCGAGATATTTCGAGGGACTTGCCGCCGGTGCTATCTTGCTCGGCGACCGGCCTAGAAACAATAAGGAGTTCGACAGAATTTTTAATTGGTCTGATGCGGTGATTCATGTGCCGTATGGGTCGGGAAATATCAGGGAGGTGATTTATCAGCTCGATAGTGACTTGATCAGACAGGACAGGATAAGCAATCAAAATATGGCTGAAGCCCTGTCAAAGCACGATTGGACACATAGGTGGGAGTTCGTGCTCAACTTGGCAGGACTGAAGCCACTGCCGAAACTTCTCGAAAGAAAGCGGCGATTGACAGATCTTCTGCAAACCCTAAGAGCCGATCAGCTACGATCTCATGTGCGGGTTGGCTAAGGCCACATG
>CABVRX010000008.1:110836-127957 GCA_902500825.1 uncultured Nitrospira sp. | reverse complement strand
CCTCCGGTTTCCTTCATACACCTAACTCGGTGTCTTTGAAACCGGCAGCCGCTCACTTTTGCGCGCCGTCACCGAGCTTATTCGAGTCGTTGAAGTCGGGAAAGTTGCTACGGGCGAGGCGCTGGTTTGCATCGATCAGCGGTTGAATGACCTGTGTGTTGATCAGGTTGCCGATGTCGCTGTTGCCCTTGAGCACGACCATGTCCTTGAAGCTGGCGCCCTTGGGGATGACCACAGGCGGGGCAAAGTCGTCGGAGTCGCCGTATTTGTCGGAGACATATTTGATGAACAGCATGAACAGGACATAGTCCTTGTACTGGCTGGCATCCATGCCGCCGCGCAGTTCATCACAGGAGGCCCAGAGGGAGGAATAGAGGTCGGATTTTTTGATGGCCATGTTTGAGACGAATCCCCAGACAGGGAGAGAAAAAATCCGGCGGAAGCTTACCCGTTTTCTTATGAGAAATCACGCCCCCGTTAGGACGGCGGTCAGGTGGGAATGTCGCGGGTGCCGTCGTAGGTGGTGCGGGATTGGAAGGAGAGCTTGACGACGTCGCCGTCGCGGACCGGTGAATCTTCCGACCCGATCTTCTTGTTGATGGTGATGAGCGCTTCGCGGTTCTTGATGTAGTGAAGCAACGGTCCCAGTTGTGTCGGGTTTCCTTCAATCAATTGTTTCACCGTGGTCGGGCCTGTCACCGGGACTTCGAGCTCGCTTTCCTCGACAACCGCGCGCAAGGTTTGGCCGAAAATTTGTATCGAAACCATTTCATCCTCTATGAGTTAACGAATACCTCGCATCACGCCGTGAACGTGGCACGTACTCTCTACCATCATCGAGATGGACTTAGCTCCGCTCACGTTCAGCCGCCTGATATGTTTCTTGCAGAAGCTGGGCGACATGTTTGACCTGCACCGACTTCCCCACTCCGTTCTTGAGTTGGATCATGCAGGCCGGACAACTGGTGGCGACCACGTTGGCTCCGGTTTGTGTAATGGCACGGGCTTTCCGATCGAAGATCTTCTGCGACGTGTCGTAGTTCTTGATGAGATAGGTGCCCGCGCCTCCCGCGCAACGGTCAGCATCCTGCATTTCCACGAAATCGACCCCGGGCAAGGACGACAGCACTTGCCGTGGCTCTTTCGTTACTCCGGCCGCCCGCAGATGGCAGGAGGAATGATAGGTCACGCGTTTCGTCGCCCCATCGGCTTTGGCCATAGGAGGATGTTGTGGCGAGCGGGCGACGAATTCTGAAATATGCACCACTTTCTTGGCCAGTTCTTCGGCTTGCTGCCGTTCAGGCCCTTCCGAAAAAAGTGAGGGATAGTCCTTCAGCATCAGCGTGCATGACGCGCATCCCGTCACGATCCTTTCATATGGGGCGAACGAACGAATGTTGAATCGCGCTCCGTCTCGAACCAACTCAACGTGTCCATAGGTTTGAACCGGAGTACCGGAGCAACGTTGAGGCGGCAGCGCCGGTTCGACTCCGTGTTTCTGTAACACGTCAATCACTGCGTCTCCCACTCCATCGTCGAAATAGTTGGCGGCGCAGCCATGGAAGTAGGCCACCGAACGTGTCTGCGAGGAGCCCGTTCCACTGGGGATCAAATGCGCATACCGTTCACGTAAGTGCCGTGGAGCCAGTTTCGGCAGCACGAGGTCGTGCGGCAAGCGTGCCGTTGGAGCCACGACCCTCATGATTGGTATCGTGATCCGTTCGAGTAGCTTTCTCAAGAATGGACGATCCCACAGGTGCTGCGTGCGGCCCAGGAATCGCAAGATTGATTCGAAGCTCCCTCCCTGTGCCTGCTGCCTGAAGATCCACCCGGCCAACGAATTCGGATGTTCTGCCCGCTTTTGAAGAATCAGGTCGGATACGTCTACTCCCGCCGGACAGATAGTGCGGCAGGATTTGCAGTTCAGACAGGCTTCCACAACCCGCTTGGAATTGAGATAGCTGTAGTCCTTGGCGGTGACAATCTCGAACCAGCCACGTGAGCTCATGTCTTCGGATTGAAAGACATCGTACACGGGACAGACTGAATTGCACTTGGCGCAGGTGGCGCAGGATTTGGAGAGTCTGGTGTAGTCGATATGGTCGGTAAACGAGGCTTCGCTCAGCTTGATGCCGGGATTGAACACGTTGCCTGGGTCGAACGATTTCTTGACCTGCACAAAGAGATCGTAGAGTTCCTCACCGAACATGGTCTTGACGAACTCGGCACGGACACGGCCGTCGCCATGTTCACCGCAAATTGAGCCGCCGAATTGATTCAACACAGTAGCATGGATTTCCTGATAGGCGCTCACCATCTTTTCGAAATCGCCGCGATCGTTCACGTCCAACAAGGGGACGATGTGTGCATTCCCATTGCCGATATGACCGAAGATCGCCACCGGCACGCGCTGCCCTTCGAAGAAGTCTTCCAGGTACCGGATCAACTCGCTGATCCGATCGGCGGGGACGACGACATCATCGACGAAATTGATCGGCTTCTTCTTGGGATCGAATCGATAGAGCGTCGGATAAAGCGCCTTCCGCGCTTTCCAGAGTTGCTCCCGACGTTCGGCATCGAACGCCAGCGTCAGCTCCGCCGCCAGCTTGTAAGGCCGACAGACGATGGCCATGGCTTCAGCCCGTTCGCGGAGATCAATCTCAGGGGAATCAGTGTCCAGTTCAATCAGCAATGTTGCCGCCGCATCAGCCGGAATACCATGCTTTCCTCGACCGATTAAGTTGAGCGTATTGGCATCCATGACCTCCAAGGCGCTGGGGTGGAGCGTCAAGAGCTGCGGCACGGCCTCGCCGACCTCTTCGAGACTCCGGAAGTGAATGAGCGCGGTCAGCGTAGCCTTGGGCTTGTCGACCAACGTGAGCCGCGCTTCACTCACGACCCCCAGCGTTCCTTCGCTGCCGACGAATAACTTCGGGATGTCGAATAAACCCCGTGCGAGCCCATCGACCAACCCAAAGAGATTGTACCCGCAACTATTTTTACTGACCATGGGCCGTTTCGCGGCAATGAGTTCTGCATGGGCTTGTGTTATCACGAGGACGTCACGCAGGGCCGGCACCGTCGTCAGGAGGCGTTCCAGCGACGGATCATCGAGGGTATAGGCTCTCGCCTCGATCCATGTTGATGAGGCGAGGCACACCCGAAGACTCTGGACATTGTCCTTTACAGAGCCATAGCGCAAGGTATGAGGCCCGGAAGAATTATTGGCGATCATGCCGCCCAGCTTGCACATGTCTCCGCTCGACGGATCCGGCCCAAACAACAGCCCTTGCAAGCTGAGCCGCTTGTTCAACTCCGCCAAGACGATCCCAGGCTGGACTCTGGCCCATCTCTCTTCCCGATTCACTTCAAGGATTCGATTCAGGCGCGACACATCGAGAATGATGCCGGAGCCGATGGCGGAGCCGGTGAGATTTGTCCCAGCCGCGCGAGGCGTGAGTGGAATTCCTCGGGATACGGCATAGGCGACGGTTGCGGCGATATCGTCTTCTGACTCGACCAATACGACAGCTTGTGGAATCATGCGATAGATGCTGGCATCCACGGCATAGGCCGTGATCGTGGGCTGGTCGTCTTTGACTTTCTCCGCTCCCAGCAGAGCGCGAAGGTCATTGGCGACTGCATGCGCTTTCGTCGGCAAGATCAATGTGGATGACGCCAGCATAGACAATCTTGCATCTTAGCTCGCGGACTCTTCGAAGCACCAGAGCCGTTGTCGGTTGCCTACGAATTCTCCTACAATGGATCTGCCCATGGAGCGTCCGACCTTATATGTTACTCGCCTGTTGCCTCAACCGGTGTTGGACGCAATCTCTGTGCAGTATCGGATGCTGGCCGATCCGACAGATCGGCCAGCGACGGAGGAGGAGCTGCGTCGCGGCTTTGCCGAAGCCCAAGCAGTTATCTGTACGCTGACCGATCGTATCGATGTCTCGATGTTGTCCCACGCCACGAACTTGAAAATCATCGCCAACTATGCGGTGGGCTACAACAACATCGATCTTCCTGCCGCGATCAGGCGCGGCATTATCGTGACCAATACACCGGATGTGCTGACCGATGCCACCGCTGACCTAACCTGGGCTCTGTTGCTCGCACTGACGAGACGGGTTGTTGAAGGAGAGGCCTGGGTTCGAACCGGTCGCTGGCCGGGATGGGCACCGACGCAGATGCTGGGTACCGACGTGTCGGGGAAGACTCTCGGTATCGTCGGCATGGGGCGGATCGGACAGGCGGTCGCGCAGCGGGCGGCCGGGTTTCGGATGCCTGTGATCTATGCGGCCCGGCACAGTGTTCCCAGCCAACCCGGTGCCTCATGGGCTTGGCGGCACCTTGATGAAGTTCTCGCGGAGTCTGATTTTGTTTCGCTTCATGTTCCGCTCACCGAGGCGACTCACCATCTCATCGACCGGCGCAAGCTCGCCCTGATGAAACCGACTGCCTTTCTGATCAACACGTCACGCGGCCCGGTCATCGACGAAGCGGCCTTGTTGTCGGCGCTTGAGGCAAAAACCATCGCCGGTGCCGGACTGGACGTGTACGAGCAAGAACCGGTCGTTCCAGCCCGGTTGATGTCGTTACCGAACGTGGTCCTTCTCCCTCACCTGGGATCAGCCACGCTGGAGACGCGAGTCCGGATGGGATTCATCTGTCTCGACAATATTGCAGCTGTGTTACGCGGCCGACCGGCGCCGAATCGGGTGACTTAGGATATGAGTGAACTCTGGTGTGGTCCTACGAGGCAAACCGAAAACCGACGTCCGTTCCTCCTTGCCGCTTCTTCAGCGCCGCCAGCCGCTGAGGGACGTCATGAAACGAAGGAATCGACTCGAATGCGTGGGCGGCTTTTCCCCACTGTTCGTCTGCTTCATAGAGCAAGCCCAATTCATAGCGAATGGCTTGCCCCTTCGCACCTTGGCACCGTGGATCGGTCAAAACAGTTTCAAGCCCATGAAGCGCTTGGGTGATGTGATGCTCTTCTTTGAAGCAGACCGCCGTCATTAAGGCCGAATCGAGATAAAACGAGTCGCCCTTCATCGACACTCGAAACTCTTCTTTTGCCGCTTCGTACAGTCCCATGTTCTTATAGGCCACGCCCAACGCATAGTGCGCCTCGTAGTCGGGCGGCGCGGCCGATTCCGTCACGTTCGCCGGTGGAGCGACGGTTGGTGTACTGAGAGTTGCTGATCCATAGCCTGGTTGTGATGCGGATGTTTTCTCAACCGATGGAGTCTTCACCGACTCGACTGGAAGTTGCGAGGTCTCCGCTGTCGAGACAGGTGAGGTAGTGACAGGTATGGGGTGTGATTCCTGTCCGTTCAATACCACATCCGACTCGACTTCGGTTTGCCGTAGTCCACTGTCCTGCGCAAAAGGGTTGCCATCGTCCGGCACCGCCCCGATCAGCGAAAATTCTTGATCGTCCTTCAGATGGCCGTTTGAACGAACTGCCTGAGCACTATCAGAATCAGCTCCCAGTGATCCATCATCCATCGGTGCTACATCGACGAGGTCTGGCGGCGTCTTGGTCTCAGCTCTATTTCTGGTGGACTCATTCTGTTCCCCTGAAGCCTCCCCTTTCATCTTGGCCGCCAGCCGATTCACCAAGACGTCATCGCTGGACAACGATCGCACCTTTTCGAAGAGCTCTTCATGCAGACTTTCCATGCCGGGTTCAGGATGCTTCAACAAGAGTTCGATGGCCTTTGCATACTGCAGCGCGGCTCCTCCGCCATCGCCTTTCTCTTCGTGTAGTTCCCCGTTCAGTTCCAGCAGGGGGACGGAGTTGGGGTCAGCGGACAAGAACTCTTGAATGAGCGATTCAGCAAGTCCTAGGTCATGAGCCCGCAACGCCGCCCCGGCCAAAAATCGATATTCCCCCAGCGCCACTTGCACATCCCCGCGTTGCAAGTGCAACCGTGCCAGGAGTTGACAGACTTGAGGGTTCCCCGGTTCCCGTGTGAGCATTTGGTTCAAAATCGCTTCCGCGCCGGCATATTGCTTTTCGTCGATACGACGAACGGCCTCGGCCAGCAAATCGACCGGTTCTGATGATTTCTGCGCCGGCGCGGCGTTTCCCGGTTTGACCGCTTTGATCGATCCGGTTCCACCTTTCTTCATGCTCTCCACGAATTGGGCCGCCTCGTTGTCATTGGGATTGATCCTGAGTACGGCAAGATACGCGTCTTTCGCTTCATCGTATCGCCCTTGCGCCGATCGCTCACGGCCCAGCTGGAGATAGACCGTGGTGGCTTCATCCTGCTGGTTTTCCTGGACACAGAGTTCGGCGACTCGCTGCTGTGCGTTGAGATTCGACGGATCGTGGAGGACGATCTTCTTGTAGATTTCGATCGCCTCCTTCGCTCGGCGCTCTTTCAGGTAATACTTTCCGAGGGTGAGGTAGTCTTGGACCGCACTGCTGATGAGCCCGCGTTCAATGTTCAAGTCTCCAAGATGGCGATAGACTTCATACCGAGAGGGATCGCATTTGAGGACTTTTTTAAAGGCGGCAATTGCCTTCAGCGTGGCGCCTTCGGCCCGGAAGGCTGAGGCCGCCTGCAGGAATGCGGAAGCAGCCTCCCCTGGAGCGTTCCGCTTCAATTGCAAATCGCCGATCGTATTATGAATGGTGCCGTCGGCGGGGGTGTCCGCTGCCAACTTCTTCCATTCGGCTATGGCCGCTTCGTATTGTCCTCGGGACGCCAGGAGCTGAGCTTGTTGAAGAACTCGACTTCGATCCGAAGGCACAACGATACCTCCATGAACGAAACAGCTAAACGCTAACAGTGTCAATAATTTTTGTCTAGGAAATGGCGGAATCAGACAGCAAAACGATCGGGTAGAAGCGCCGACCGCTCTTGACAGAGGATCAGCACTTCTACCGAGTCAGACCGGAAGGTGTGACAACTTAGGACGCGGCGATCGCTGCCTTGAGCACGTTGGCCGCTTGAGGACCCTTGGCTCCCTGTACGATGTCAAACTCGACGTTTTCCCCTTCCTTAAGAGTCTTGAACCCGTCTCCTTGCAAGGCGGAATAATGGACGAAGACGTCTTCTCCACTATCCAACCGGATGAACCCAAACCCCTTTCGATCGTTGAACCACTTGACCGTTCCTTTTGTCTTCACAGAAGCCCTCCTTTTGTCAACAACTACGACTGGTTACGTAGCAACTCCACACAATCGCCATTGCATCAAAAAAGCGGAAAATAGATTGGGCAAGAAACCGGCTGGTAGATGGGACGGGCACCTGAAGGAATGATGCATCGCTCACGGAACCCATCGTTGAGGGAAAGTCGCGCTGCATGTAACATAGGCTCCCTGCGCTGTCAAGCGAATCTTTAAGACGAGGATTTTCTGCTGTGTTTACAGGGGAGAAGGACTTCCCTATAGTGTTCAACATTTCCCCGATCCAAACATTCTGTGATCTTACGAACGCTGCTCGATCGCTACATTTTTACGGAACTCCTCTCTCCGTTTGGTCTCAGCCTCGGCGCGCTCTGCTTTGTGATGTTGACCAGGGAGCTCTTGCGTCTTGTCGAACTCCTGGTGTCCAAGGGGGTCGGGTTCTGGGCGATTCTCAAAGTGATTGCCATGCTGCTTCCCTCCGGTCTCGTGCTCACGCTTCCAATCGCAGGATTGATCGCGTCGGTGACAGCATTCGGCCGGTTATCTTTTGACAAGGAACTGGTTGCCATGCGCGCAACCGGGCTCAGTTTGTTTCGCCTCTCGCAGCCGGTATTCCTCTTCTCACTCTGTGTCTTTACGCTGACCCTGGTCTTGTCTCAATGGGGGCAGCCCTGGAGCTCCTTGAATCTCAAGAAGGTGGCTCTCAATCTGCTCAAGGACCAGCTTGTTCTGGCTCTGGAACGAGGCACGTTCAATGAGCCGATTCCGCGTATGATGATCTATGTTCCCGAAGGTGAGCCGGGCCGTCCGGCCGAAGGCATCTTCATCTCGGATGAGCGTCTGCCCGAAGAGCCTCGCGTCATCGTGGCGGAGCAATATCATGTCTTTATGGATGCGGCCCATGCGCAGGTGGCGCTCCAACTGGTGAATGGCGTCATTCATAGCCGACCGCGTCAGGTCGATCAGTATCGACGGATTGCCTTTGCCAGTTACGACCTCAAAATCGATTTGAACCTCAGTAGCTATTCGGCCACAGAAGAACGTCCATCCTATGAACAGATCATGGCCAGGCTGGCCGAGTCCGGCGGCAAAGATGCCGGCTCTCTGCGGCGTCTGATGGAATACTATAAAGATTTGGCTTTTCCGACCGCTTCGCTCGTATTCTGTCTGCTCGGCGTGCCGGTCGGCATTGTCTCAAAGCGGTCCGGACGGGTCGGTGGGTTCGCCGTCGGCGTGGGGATCATCATTGCGTTTTATATTCTGAATGTCGGGTGCGATTTCCTCGTGACCGCCTTGATTCTCCCCCCCTTTATGGGCGCCTGGTTGCCGAACCTCATATTCGTCGTCGTCACCGGCGCCATGTTTTTACGGATGAGCAGACAGTAGCATCATGACGATCCTATTCCGGTATATCCTTCGTGAATACTCCAAAATTTTCGGCATGTGCTTTTCCGGCTTAGTGACGATCTATCTCGTGATCGACTTTTTTGAGAAAGTTCGCCGGTTCTTGCGCTACGAATCGGGAATCGCCCCTATCCTCGTATATTTCGCATTAAAGATTCCTTCCATTTCGTTCCAGGTGGCTCCCTTCGCAATTTTGGTGGCGACGTTGCTGACGCTCGGTTTGCTCGCCCGCAGCAACGAGATCACCGCCATGCGCAGCTGCGGAATCAGCTTGTTATGGATGACCTCGCCGTTTCTCCTCTTTGCCTCCGGCGTGTCCGCGATCCTCTTTCTCTTCAGCTCGACCGTCATTCCACTCGCCTCGGAGAAGGCCGAAGAAGTCCGTGTCGTCCAGATCGAGCAACGACCGGCTCCGGTCACCGTCACAGCCACCCAACCCTGGGCTCGTATCAGCGCCGACGGCCTGATGGAAGTCAGTGAGATCGATGTCGCAGGCAAAACTCTTCGAGGGGTGCGGATCTTTTATTTTCGTCCGCCGTTTAAGCTCGAGCGGATTACGGAAGCGGCGGAAGGCCGCTATACTCCTCAAGGCTGGATCCTACTGAACGGAAATCATCGCCGGTTCCAATCAGACGGCACTGTAGAGCTGGCTCTGTTCACGGAACAGACGATCAGCATTCCGTTGATTCCCGATGATTTCTCCTCCTCGATTGTAGGGAACTCAGAAACGATGACGTTTCGGGAAATCCGAAATTACCTCGCGCGTTTTCGGCATGAAGGTTTCTCATTCGCTCGTCTGCTGACGGACTACTACGGCCGTGTCGCATTTCCATTAGTGACGGTCGTGATGGTGCTCGTCGGCATTGCGTTGAGTTTGCGGCGAAGCGGAGTCCGCGGGGGAAACATGGCCGTGGGTATCGGGCAAGCGTTCATCGTCGGATTTTGCTACTGGACGACACACTCCGTCGCCATCGCATTAGGACGAGGCGGAGCATTGGCTCCCATGCTGGCTGGTTGGATGGCCAACGCACTGTTTCTCAGCTTCGGCCTTTATCTATTATTGAAAGTTAGGCACTAAAGAGAGGTTTCCTAGTTGACTGTACATCGGTCTTCCGGTAAGAAAGGCGCCGTGTGCGCCCATAAGGAGGGAGAAACATGGCCTCGCGCATAGTCATTACCGGTCTCGGGGTAATATCTCCCGTCGGGATCGGCGTCAGTGAGTTCTGGAAGGCGGCACTCGCGGGCCGTTCGGGAGTTACCGCGATTCCTTCCTTAGGGTGGTTTCCGATGTCCGGTTATCGTTCGCGAGTTGCCGGGCAAGTCCATAATTTTTCACCGGAACAATATTTAACAACGACGCAGGCGAGTCGCGTGGACCGTTACGCGCAATTCGCCTTGGTCTCTACGAAAGAAGCGCTCGCTGATTCCGGTCTGAGTATGGCCAAGGAGGCTCCCCATCGCGTCGGCGTCATTGTCGGGGCCGGCATGGGTGGGATGGTGATGGGAGAGCGTGAAATCACGCAGCTCTTCAAGACTCAACGACCCCATCGCGTACATCCCAATTTCATTCCTACGATCACGTTGAATTCCGCTTCAGGCATCGTCGCGATGGCACACGGCGCCAAGGGACCGAATCTCACGATCTCGACGGCTTGTTCCTCCAGCGCCCATGCCCTTGGTCAAGCGCTTCAATGCATTCGCAGCGGTCAGGCCGATGTCATCATCGTCGTCGGAGCCGATGCGAGCATCACGCCGTTGGTTTTTGCCGGGTTCTGTTCTTTGCGTGCGCTCTCCAGCGAGTTTAATGATGATCCGGAGCGCGCCTCACGCCCCTTTGATCGACGGCGTGACGGATTCGTCATGGGCGAGGGAGCTGCCACATTAATCGTGGAATCATGGGCGCATGCCAAGAAGCGGAAAGCAAGAGTCTATGCTGAACTTGCGGGATATGCCGCCACCAGCGAAGCCTACCACATGGTCATTCCTCAAGAAGACGGTCAGGAAATCTCCACGACCATGAAGATCGGTCTGGACTCGGCCGGCATCGGGCCGGATCAGGTCGACTACATCAACGCCCATGCGACCTCCACAACGATCGGCGATGCCGTCGAGACCAAAGCGATCAGGAGCCTTTTTAAGAATCGCGCGGACAAAATCGCCGTCAATGCCACGAAGTCACTGATCGGTCATACATTGGGGGCGGCCGGGGCGATCGGTGCCGTGGCAACGACCCTCTCAATCCATACCGGACACATTCACCCCACAGCGAACTACGAGGAACCTGACCCAGCCTGCCGTTTGGATGGGATCCGACGTGCCGTCCAAGAACGGAAGGTTCGTTACGCCCTCTTGAACGCATTCGGATTTGGCAGCAACAATGCCACGGTCGTCTTTAAAAAGTTTGTGGCATAAGAAACGGTTGAACGATATCAAGGATCCTCACCGGATTCACATGCGAAAAGCCTTATTCCATTTGAAGGAGTATCCATAATGACTGAACCGATCGATCCCGCGGTTACCTCTAAAATCGTTCAGGCCCTGGCCAGCTATCTTAAGCGAGACCCTGCGTCGATTACCGAGTCTCATCATCTCCGTGATGATCTCGGCCTCGACTCGGTGGCCATCATTGAACTGCTTTTCGAGATCGAGGAACGATTCAAACTTCAAATCCCGGATCAAGACCTCCCGGGGTTGAGCACCGTTGGTTCCGTAGCCGCCTATGTCCAACGGCGGCTCGCTGAATCTAAGTCTGAATCGACTAACCCCTCGACTGCTGCGGGTAAATCCAAATCAGCCAAATCGAGCACCACCAAGACGGCGGCGGCCAAGTCCCCGTCCACCAAGAAGGCGGCTTCAGCAAAGCCTGCCTCCGCCGGAAAGCCCAAGAAGGCGTCCACCGTTACGTCCGGGAAGAAGAAAGTCGCAGCCCGATGAGCAAGCCCCAGTTGCCTTCTCCAATCACATTGGCTCAAATCCACGAGGTCGTCGGTGGAACGATTCACGGCGACAGCCAGACAATGGTCTCTGGCTTGACAAGCCTTGGCGAAGCAAATCCAAACGCGCTGTCCTTCATCGCTAACGACAAAATGTCGAAGGCTGCGGCCGCCCTTCATGTAGCAGCGCTCCTGGTCCATCGGCATTTACCTGATTTCGCTATACCGCAAATCGTCGTGGACAATCCGATGTTGTCCTTCGCGCGCGTCGCGCAGACCTTTTTTGTTCGTCGACAGGCTCCTCCTGGTATTACCGAGCCTGTGATACAGGGCGTCGATGTGCGGATCGGAACCGATCCTTCCATCTGGCCTTTCGTTACCTTGGGTGATCGTGTGACGATCGGCAATCGCGTCACGCTCTATCCGGGGGTTTTTGTAGGAGCAGACTCAACGATCGGGGACGATTCCGTTCTGTATCCCAATGTCGTCGTTCGCGAGGGTTGTTCACTTGGCGCGCGAGTGGTCGTGCACAGTGGAACCGTTATCGGAGCTGATGGGTTTGGATATGTGCAGCACGAAGGTCGCCATCATAAGATTCCGCAACTCGGCGGCGTCGTCATCGAAGACGATGTTGAACTGGGAGCCAATGTGACGGTCGACCGCGCAACGTTCGGCCGGACTTTGATAAAGCAGGGCACCAAAGTCGATAACCTCGTTCAGATTGCCCACAATGTCACAGTGGGAGAGCACTGCATCCTCGTCGCGCAGGTCGGGATCGCCGGTAGCACAACCATCGGTCGTCATGTGATGATCGGCGGCCAGGCCGGGCTTGCTGATCACCTCACCATCGGAGATCAGGTCATGATCGCGGCCAAAGCCGGAGTCAATCGAAGTATTGAATCCAACCAGATGGTGGGCGGCATTCCGGCAATGCCACAAGAAAAAGCATTGAGAATTCAGGGAGGTATTTTCCAGCTTCCTGTGATGAAAGAACTGGTCCGTAATTTAGAACAGCGCGTGGCCACCCTTGAAACACAGTTAAAAAAAACGTCGGCTCGGGCTCCCCGATCCAAAGCAGCTCGTTCTAAAAAGCACTAACAGAATGCTGACAATGACCACCAGCTGCGTCCTCGTCTCGCTCAGGGGCTCAACGTACCGAAGCGTATGACTCGCCTCTTCGCTCGCTGCGGTCTTGCTGGGCAGTCTTTCTGAGCATCCTGAAGTTATTCTGATGTTACCACGGTAGAAAACATTACGGACATATTGCAGGCATTAACCGCCTTTTTCCACTTTGATCACTCTCCGCCATAAGAACAGCCTTGCCCAATAGAATCCCGCCCAGGGCATCAGGATTGCTGGAATCATGCCTACGCGGCCGTAGGCAGATGCCGCAATGGTCCCTCCGATCAACATCATCACGCCCAGCAAGTATGCGAGCGGGACGAATTGACGCCCCGGATGCTCTATAGTCGTCGCCTCCGACCTTTTCTTAAGCGTTCCTCTCTGCCGATTCAGCCCTTCTTTCATACGGGCCGCCAGAACTTCGGGAAACTCCCGCAAGAGATAGCGTTGATAGAGCGTCTGCGCCGCGCCCAAGCCTACACCCGACATGAACAATCCCGAACTCTGATAAAAAGTATCCCAGGTATAGCTGTCTGCTGAGAGCCATTGATACCCCAGGCCTCCAACCGCGCCGATGACGCAGACGAGCCCTAGCAGGCCGGACGGCATAAGAATGTACGTTTTCACGTACTCCTGGGCTTGCTGCATCGTGTGCTGTGGGTGATGAACGTTGATGAGCTTCGGCATGTGATTCCCTTTGGGACCTTTAAGACACTCCGAGGTCAAGCGAGACATTATAACCATCCGGATCTCTACAGCAAAGAGTAGAACGAGGATCTTGGCAACATTTTCTAGTAGGCGACGGATTGACTGTTAGCTTTTCCACGAACATTATGTTAGTCGGTGACTAATCAATACAGATCAACCCATACGAGGCCGATCGTAAGTCCATCCAGAGAAGAAGCGTATTGAGCGGGTCTTTGCACGCACTACGGGAAGGTATCGGTACCAGCATCCGGTGGCTTCAAAGAGGCCATTTTGGTACCCACTACGCCTTGTAGGGTCAACGCAACCGCGTCCAGGCTTTCGAGCAACGAGGTGAAGGAATCAGAAACGGCAGCCGGCGCAACAGATCTTGCCGGTTTATGGGGAGCTTCCGAAAAAGTGATGCGGCCGACCACGGGAGGATTCAGCGTCTCCGCGATCGATACTAATGGCATGCAGCTCAGATCAATCTCGCTAACGTCATTTCCCTCATCTTCCTGCTGATCATCCAGCCGCACGACCGGGCGAAGGGGATAGTGGCTATTCACTTTGGCCACCGTTCCTACTTCTCCGGTCGTCAATCGCACGGTCGTTCCAAGTGGGTACACCGAAAATTGCTCGACGAGTGCCTTCAGAATTTCTCGAGGAAAGGCCTTTCGTTCAACGACCAGAAGTTCCTTGACCGCTTCATGCGGAAGCAGGCGACGGCGATAGGGGCGTTCGCTCACCAATGCATCGAATACGTCGACCACTCCCACGATCTGGGCCATTTCACTGATGTCTCTTCCTGCAAGTCGATTGGGGTATCCCTGCCCATTGAAGCGTTCGTGAGCTTGACGCGTCAATTCCGCCAACCAGTGATACGCCGATCCGCACTGCTCGAGTACTTGATACCCCAGCTCAGGATGCCGTTCGATGAGTTTCCGCTCTTCCTGGGTCAAACGGCCAGCCTTGGTGATCAAGGATTTCGGTACGGCAAATAACCCAATATCATGGACAAATCCGGCTAGTGCCAATTGGTGAAGTTCTCTTCCATAGTACCCAAGGCCGATCCCAACCTTGGTTCCGAGTATAGTGACGTTGATCAGATTGGTGATGAGTGGTGATCCTGAAGGTCCCGCTAGTGCTTGCACGACGAGCTCATCATTGCGATGGAGCGATGAAACGGCGTCTCCTGCAAGGTCTTCAAGTCGTTCCACTGATATGGAACGATGTTCCTGAACGGAGATCGCTATTTCACTCAACGCATGTTCTGCCGCGTGATACCAATTCGTCAAGACATCACCCTGTGCCGATATTGTCTCGTCGATGCAGCACCTCATGGGCGACTTTTTCCACCAACGAGCGCCTGATCTGATGCACCTTCGAAACATGCCCGAAGTAGAGACACAAGTCGCAAAGCGAGTTAATCAACCGGCACACGCCGCCGGTGCGATGATACACGGAGGAAATCGCACTCGGCGAAAATATCGGCAACTCGCCCCCCGCAGCGGCCAGACGAGCGAGGATATAGGCTTTCGTTTCGGCGCGATCCAAATATTCGATGTGGTAGTGAACGGCCACCCGTTGAGCAAGTTGTGGAATATGCGCGAGACGGTCCCGCAATTCCGGCTGTCCTATGAGCACGAGTGTGATGAGAAACCGGTCATTTAACTGGAAATTACTGAGGAGGCGAAGTTCTTCGAATAAGCGGTCTTGCTCGATGGTCTGGGCTTCATCCACCACCACTACCGTATCGACTGCTCGATGGTAGTTGGCAAGCAGTTGATCGTTCAGGCGACGCAACTGTTCCGCTCGTGTCCCATGAGAATCCAATCCGAGTTGGAACAAGATCTCGCCGAGAAATTCATTCCCCGGGATAGTCGGATTCGACACGAGTCCGATCTCATACCGGGCTGGATGAAGCTTGAGAATCACGGCACGACTGAGGAGGGTCTTCCCGCTCCCGATCTCACCGGTGAGCATCACGATCCCTTTACGGGCATGGATCCCATACAGGATTCGGTCCATGGCCGCTTCATGCTTGACCGATGCGACATAAAACTTCGGATCTGGAACATTTTCAAACGGGCGGAGACGCAGCCCCCAATGGGACTTGTAGGCAGAATCCTGAGTCAGACCATGATCTTGTACTGCATCGACACGTTGCACTCGTCTATCCCTTTTTTGTTTCGACATCCCAGCCGAATCGGCGCTTCACGTATGGGCTCATTCAATGAGGCAATATGTTTTGTATGGCCACGCGCTCGTTCCGTCCGCTTTCCGCCCATTGCTCAATTCCCTGCGCACTCTGGACCAGACGTGATTGGATCGCCTCATAGTTTTTGGCACTCACTACGATATGGTGCTGCATCACGACGGTGAAGAAACTATGCAATCCCATAAAAAACACTATTGCGTGGGAGGCATTCACCTGCTGCGCCGCAGACCATAACTGCGCGACACGTTCAACCGCATTTTGCAAGTCGGACGACGGTGGGCCAGTGGTGATACCATCGTTCTTGAGGGCTTGAAGGATAGCCGTCAGGTGAGGAAGTTCTTGCCGAACGACTTGGAGAAAACCTTGGTCTCCTTCGGCTGACCGGTCGAGAAACTCATGGATGGCGGCCACATTGCATTGTTCCACTCCTCGCCCCATCAATCCCTCCACCTGCGCGACCACCGCATGAGCCACATTGCGATGGAGTGTGCCGGATGCCGTGTGTTGATCTTGCAGGTCACGAAGTAACACCAAAAACTCCTTCGTCGTGATCATCGGTGATGGGTTTGCGTCGAAAGCCGGTATCTGCTCCTCATCAAATGTCACGCCAGTCGCTCTCGTCAACGCGCCATGAACGTGTCCCAGCTGCTTGCAGAGTGCGATGAAGTCATCGGCGGAGATTCGAGCGGAAGGGTCTTGAACGGCCTCGACGAAGGGAAGGGCTGCGAAACTAGCCCGTTCGACATTGCTCAGATTGAGTGTAGCGGCAGAGCCGCCGAGATTCGTAATGCCGATCCTGATCGTTCGAGCCAAGGCGCGATGGCGTTCAAGATGAGGCGCCTGTTGTAGTTCATCGAGTGCGACGTGAATTTGCTGGAGCCATTCCTGTGCCTCTTGAACGAACAGTTCAACCAGCTCCTTTTGGAACGCATCTTCGGTTTCAACGGACATCGGCTTCAGCCCTTCAAGAACACCATCGAGATGCTCAGATCGACTGCCTCAGGATTATCCCCTTCCATTTCCAAGTTGGGAAGCCAATCCAGCGATCTCACTTAATTTGCGTGCCATTTCCTCGAGTCGTTTCGAGGCATTCTCGGCGGCTTGTTCAGCTTCCACTACTCGTCGAGCCAGCGTTTCATTGCGATCTCGCTCTACCGTCAGAAGACCTTCCATTTCGGGAACTCTCGTCGCCACTTGCTCCAACTCTTGGAGTTGTCCCATAGTCGCTTCTCCCTTCCGTCGTTCCGTCAAGAGTTCGGCTTCGAGATCCTGAATTTTGCGGTGAAGCTCGGTCCCCTGCTGTTCTGCGGCCGCAAGATTGGCTTCCAAGTCTTTTGTTCTAATCGACACCTGCTCAAAATCCACCAGTTGTTGCACGAGTTGCTCTGCCGCAGCCCGTTCAGCGTGCAGAGTGGACTCCAGTTCTGCGATTCGACTGGAAGCCTTGTGCCAGGTTGCGGCTTCCTGTTTGAATGCATCGACCGTTTCCTGTTCCGTCTTCAATGCCGACTCCAGCTCAGGGATTCTTGATGCGTGTTGTTCGATCTTCGCAAGCGTCTCTTGAAGGTCGTCGGCGCGGTTGCGCTCGGTCACTAACTGCGCTTCGCTTT
>CABVRX010000008.1:17702-110736 GCA_902500825.1 uncultured Nitrospira sp. | reverse complement strand
TCAGACAGTCGCTTGGTCAGTTCTTCGGAGCGACCTCGTGCTTCTCGTAACTGTTGTTCGACCTTCGCGAGTGTCTCTTGAAGGTCGTCGGCGCGGTTGCGCTCGGTCACTAACTGCGCTTCGCTTTCCTTGGCTCTCACGAGTTGCTCTGTGGACTCAGACAGTCGCTTGGTCAGTTCTTCGGAGCGACCTCGTGCTTCTCGTAACTGTTCTTCAACTTCTTTGAGTTTACCGACCTCCTGGCCAGGACTCTGTTGCAGGTGGTCCGACATCTGCGTCGTCTTCTCAGCGGGAATCGGCACAGAAGCGGCAGCAGACCCGTCGACAGCGACCGGTGCCGGATCATGCCGTTTTGCTATCAGCTCGAGAACTCGATCCTTGAGGGACGTACCTTGAAATGGCTTCTTCAAGACCCCATCAGCACGGCAGGAGTCGGCCTGTCTCGTCACTTCATCGTTCACAATTCCGGAGATGAGCAGTACCGGAGTCGTTGCAAGGGTTGCGTTGCCACGGACAAATGCACAGACTTCATACCCGCTTTTGTCCGGCATGATGACGTCGGACACAACAACATCCGGCCGTTCTTTTGCCAGATAGGCCAATGCTTCTTCTCCGTTTGCCGCAAGAGTGACGCCGAGGCCGGCCTCGGTCAACAGTCGCTCCGCAACTTTGCGAACTGCGATACTGTCATCGGCAATTAAGATCTTCGGCATGCCTGCACCTTTCGTCCATCCCGGAACGCGGGCAATTGTCACACAGTCGACCCAAGTAGTGATATCGAGAGAATCGGGATCTCATCCAGACCATTGGTATAACTGCCTTCAGCCGGTAGATCCTTGCCTTGATATGTCTGAATCGCCGCAGGATCAAAGACATGGAGAACCGGAATCTCTTCATCAATGCACATCGCCATTTCTCCGAGAGGATGTTTCACCCTCAGACATAAGGGCCGGCTTCCTTGCACGGTAAGATGAAGGGATGCGGCCAGATCGAATACCGGTAACACGGTCTGTCCCTGACGAATGACCGCGGTGACAAAAGGTGTTCGACCAGCGACCGGAATAGAGTCGTTCCACTGTGAAATACCCGATACCTCAAGGGCCTTCACTGCCAATCGCCTCCCTCCGACCGCAAACACCAATAGCTGCCAGGGTTGACATACTGCGGTTCGATGATGCTTTTGGCCGGTCCTCAGCATATCCGGTTATCATTCACAGCAACTCAGGGGGGCGTCGAATGCCGGGGAGTGCTTCCTGGCCCCCACTGCTTTCTAGGTCCGATACCTGTTCATTCAGAATCCAGGTTGTATTGAGTACCAAGGCAACACTTTTTGCGATTAGGATCATGCCTCGATACCACTGTCGTTCCGCTCCACGGAACTGCAAAGGAATCGGCAGAACTTGAGACGGTTGGAGATCAAGAAGTCCCTGCACCATGGAGACTCGAATACTCCCACGCGACTCTCGTTCAGAAAGCAGCACGACACGCGTATTCGCCCCACCCGCATCATCCGGTAAGCTCAATCGATCGGCCAAATTAAGGGCGCTATGCACCCTGCCGTGGACTGTCAGGTTTTCCACATTTCCAGTCTCTTCGAGCGTTAACAACCCACATACGGATTCGGCATTCAACGCCAGATACCATCCACCCAATGTCACGATGAGATATCGCGATGGAGAAACTAGCGGCGGAGTTCCCGTCATCGATTCCCGGATGTCCATGCCGAGCCTTTTTTGTCCATTCTCTGTAACAAGCCGCATTTCGTCAATTGATACGAATATTTCCGCAAGGTTACTTGCGCAATGCCGGAGCCTTTCCAATCCATCGTTCAACTTCATGCAGCAACATCCGTTCTTCTACCGGCTTGGAGATGTATGAAGTGGCACCAAGACTCATCGCCATCTGTCGATGTTTGTCCCGAGCCCTCGTTGTCATGACAACCACCGGTGTGTGCCTGGTTTCCGGTCGACTTCTAATGGCTTGAATAACCTCGAATCCGTTGAGCTTCGGCATTTCGAGATCGGTGAGGATCATCCGATAACTTGTCGTTGATGCCTTTCGGAGCCCATCTTCGCCATCAACCGCCGTATCGAAGTGATAGCCGGCCGACTCCAACATCCTTCCGACGAACTTTCGAATACTCAGTGAATCGTCTATCAAGAGCAGGCACGCCTCCTGCGGCGTATCCGATAACAGTTCTTCTTGTGGCAAGTGTGGTTCCGGAAGTGATGTGGTCTTGGAAAAGGGAGCCCGAACACCAGACTCCTTCGCTCCTCTCGATGGCAAACGGCTTGGATCGATGACGAGAACCACCCGTCCTTCTGGATCAATAGTCGCCCCTCCAAAAAACGAACGCTCCAGCGGTTTCAGTGGCCCAAGGGATTTAATGACAATTTCTTGGCGACCCAACAGCTCATCGACTAATAACCCGATCGGCGCCCCTGCCGTCCGAACGATCACCACCGGCATGGTCCAATCGACGTTTCCTGTTTTCCGATGAAGGATGTGATGGAGAGATTGCAATTCGATAACTTGCTCGTCGATCTGTAAGAGCTTACGATCACCATCCTCTCGTACTGCGGATAGCGTCGGCATCGTCACTTCCTGAATGCTCAGCAATGGAATCGCATATTGTTCGGTACCGACCCGCACGAACAACGCGGTTGCAATGAGGAGGGTAAGAGGAAGATTCAAGGTAAATTTGGTGCCGACACCCAACTCAGATTCCACGTCGATATGACCATTCATGCCTTCAATGACTCGTTTTACGACGTCCAGTCCTACTCCTCGACCTGCTTGGTCCCCTACCTTGTCGGCTGTGGAAAAACCAGGCATGAAAATCAATTGAAGGAGGTCCGCATCCGACATGGTGTGGTGTGGCTGCATGAGTCCTGTCTTAACGGCTTTGGTTTGTATTTTTTTTAGATCTAACCCTGCCCCATCATCTTCAACCTCGATAATGACCGAATTCCCTCGATGAGCCGCGTGGAGGTAAACGGTTCCGATGGCCGGTTTCCCCTTCGCGATTCGATCGGCCGTTGGTTCGATACCGTGATAGACAGCATTTCTGACTAAATGAACCAATGGATCTACTAATCGTTCCACTACTCCGGTATCAACCTCAGTTTGCTCCCCCGATGTGACCAAGGATACTTCCTTGTTTGATGATCGAGCGATTTCCCTAACGGCTCGACGAAACCTCGTGAACGGTGTACCGATTGGAACCATGCGGGCACGTGCGATTTCATCTCGCATCAACAGCGTCAAGTGTTGCAGTTGACTCATTTCGTCATGAGCTCTGTGGATGGACCCATCCAGCTGCAGCATCGATTCTTTGATGTCGGCGGTGACCTCTCCGAGGCGCCTGGCCAAAATATTGAAATCATCGTATTTATCCAGCTCAAGACTACCGAAATCGCCGAACACTGGAAACCCCTGATTGGCAGGGGCGGTTGAATGACTTGATGTGTCCTGATAGCTAAAGGTGTGCTTATCGGCAAAGGATTGGACAGAGTCCACCAAACGGCTCTTGAATAACAAGACCTGCTGTGACAGTTGCTCCAGGACCCGTAGTCGTTGTTCCAATCTTCCACGTCCAATGACGAGTTCTCCGACGAGGTTCATCAATCGCTCCAGCCGCGCATGGCTGACACGGATGACCTCGCGTTCCTCTCTCGATGTTTCATTGGGAACTCTATCATTCTGTGTGTGAGACTCGTCACTTTCGGTTTGTTCTATGGTTGCTGAACCGGAAAGGCCATGCTGTCGATGGGCCGGCGTCGTCTCGTTTGCGACACCCTGATCCAAGCGTCTCAGTTCGGTTCGCGCCGCGCCGAACCGTTGCCTCATGTCATTCACCTTGCTTGGGTCTCTTCGCATGAGTACTCGTAGAACGTCGATGGCGCGAAGCATAAGATCCGTATGTCCGGGCAACACTATGAGGCTACCGTCTCGCACCGACCCCATAAAGTCTTCAACATGATGGACAAGATCACCGATCGACTGAAATCCAACGGTGTAAGCAGAGCCCTTCAAAGTGTGGGCGCTTCTAAATAGTTGATTGATCAGGTCCTTATTTTGCGCATCTTTGTCCAATCGCAGGAGATTGGCTTCCAAGAGCTCCAGATACTCCTGTGCCTCAGGAATAAAGTAAGAGAAGACTTCAGGATCCAGATCAGGGATCAGATACCTATCGGATAAGTCCGCGTCAGGCGCTTCCTTAACAACCGGCTTATGCTGGACAGGATGTGGGCTACCAGTATCGGGACTGTAGGGTGAGGTTGCTTGTACAGGTGGGGCGACCGTGCCCTCACCGATCTGGGTGAGACGATGGAGAAGAAGAGGTATATCGTGCTGGAGCATCTGCGTATTCTCCGGTTCATGCCGGAGAATGATCCGAATTAATTCAACCGCCTTCACAAGCATGTCAAGGAGGTCGTTGCTGAGAGGACATCGATGTTCATGAACCGCAACCATGCAGTCCTCCATCGGTCGAGCAACATCTCCAATGACCTGAAAGCCTACGGTGTGCGCCGAGCCTTTCAGAGTATGCACCGCGCGAAAAAGACGGTAGATCGAGTCTGCATCATCTCGCTTGCTCCGCAGGATGCGAATCAATTCATCAATGGTACTGAGATAGTCCTCAGCTTCTGGGATGAAGTAAGATAAGATTTCGACATCAAGTTCAGGGAACAGGTAGGCTTCATTGATTGTCGGCGAGGAAGACATGGACGCTTCCGTGTCGCCCGTTTTTCCTTCTGGTCGCTTTATCGATGCCCAACAACTTTTTACAGCTTCTGTATCCTCAGTCCCGCCTTGTCCAATGGTTCGAACGATTGCTTGAAGGCTTTGCGTAATGTTCCTCATTGAGTCCACCGTTCGGTCCCATTCAACTACTGAGATCTGTGTTGCTCGTTCGAGTAGCGTCTCCAGGTATTCAGCCAGTTGGGCGACCCCGCTGTAGCCATATAGCGCAGCAGCTCCGCAAATACGGTGGGCGACGATGTATTGGTCGGCAAGGTCCTGAGGAGTAGGTAGAGCGCCGTCGGGAGGATGCAGTGCCTTGGTCAATGCATCCAACCCATCCGATGCTTCAAGGACAAATATACTGATGAGGTTTTGCCTGTCGAACTCCGAGCTCATCGGTCCCTCTTAATACCAGAAGGGTCTTCTCGCTCAGCGGATGAGGGAGATTCTCAGGCCAGCTTAAACTGTGACACCGAGGTAGTCAGGCCTTCAGCCAGCGTCACCATATCCTCTACCGTCGCACGCGCTGAATCGGTGGCCTTTTGTGTGGCCGCGGCACCCCCAGTAAAATCCTTGATTGAACGTCCGACCTGATCGGTTGAAACGGTTTGGGCAGCCGCCGACGCCGCTATGCTTTGGGCAAGTTCTGCCGACCGTTGAGCAATCATCGAAATGTCTTTGAACACATCGCCTGTGCGCAAGGCCGAAGCCGAGCCTGCCTCCACCGCCTGTGTTTCATGCTCCATTGCAACGACCGCATGCTGCGTTTCGCTCTGAATCACTTTCACCAGGTCCCCGATTTCTCGTGTCGCCTGTGTTGAGCTTTCCGCGAGCTTCCGCACTTGATCGGCGACCACGGCAAAACGTGCTCCGGCCTCACCCGCTCCGGCAGCCTCAATCGCAGCGTTGAGGGCCAAAAGATTGGTTTGATTGGCGATATCTCGAATGGTCGATACGATTTGTGAGATTTCCAATGAGCGGTCGCCGAGCGCCTTGATCTGTTTCGACATGCGTTGAACCGCCAATTGGATGCTATGCATGTCCTGAACGGTTTCCTGCACCGCAAGCCGGCCTGCTTCAGTGGCCTGTAAGACTTGACGGGCTGCATCGGACGATGCCCCCGCTGTCTCCGTCACCTGGCGCATCGATGACGCCAGCTGTTCAACTGCGCCAAGCGCCTTGATCGACTCGTCAGCTTGGTGTCTGGCGGTTCCGGCCATCTGTCCGGCATTGTCTTTCAGCTTGTTTGCCGAGGTGTTGACACGTTCCGCTGCTTGACGTACCTGTTTCATCAATTGTGAAAAGCGCTGAATCATAAGATTGAATCCGTCCGCCAGATTTCCAAACATATCGGCCGTCACTTCACCTCGTTTGGTCAGATCTCCTTTCCCGACATCGGAGACAAGTACAAGGAACTGCACGAGTTGTTTTTGCATTCTGTCTCGTTCTTCTTCCGTCGAGACCAGGATCGTGATTCGATCCAACATGATGTTGAACGCCTTGGCCATATGGCCGACTTCATCGTTGCTTTCCAATTTTGTACGGGCCTGCAAATTCCCCGCGGCGGCCTGTGTCGCGACATCTGCGACATGGATGATGTCATTTACTATGCTGCGCGCGAGGAAGTAGCCAATAGCGATGGCCAGGAGGAGTGCTGCAACTGCTCCACCGAGCATGACTTTGGTAAGGTATACGGCCATGCGTTGCCCGCTATCATTTAATTCGTTCGCCAGGTCTCGAATGAGCTGTGCCACCCATTGGAAGCGCCATATCGATCTGCCGTGCCACAAAGTCACTTCAGTTGACAGCACCGTGATAGCCAGTTCCCTCATCGACTTTCGCTGCTCATCCGTGAGCGAGGGGTCAAAGCTATCGTTCAATGCGCCTACTGCGCTTTCGGCCGACGCGAAATATTCCTTCAATGTAAAAATGAGGACGTCCATCTCTTGTCCATCGCGACGGCCATCCACCGTCTCGTGGGTGGCGGACGGCCGATATGTCTCGAGGGGGGTCAGAGTGCGTCTCTTCAATTCGGCGAGAGGAATGATGGCCTCGTCGAAATCACTCTTTAGTCTCTGGTCTGCAACACTCAACAAGGCGTTGTGATAGAGGCTGAGGTTGGTGCTGCTTACTGCGACATGCGAAACTCCCACTGTTGACTCGTCGTAAATGGAACTCAGCTGACCCTTCAGCTTGCTGAGACCAGTCAACCCGATCAGACCAATTGCCATCATGCCGACAATGATGACGAAGAATCCGATAAAGATCTTGTGCAGGGCTTTCAGATCTTTAAACCAGGCACGAGGTGACCATTTCCATGTTTTCTTCCCCTTCGCCATGACTTTCCTCCTGCTCACCGCTCGTAGCGGCTTACCTTGCCGACACAACTGTTTCGCAATGTGAGATTATGGGTTTGATTCATTGGCCGCCCCTTCTATGGACGCCAACAGTCGCGACATGTTCAATACGGCGCTCAGGTTCTTCTCTGTTTTAAAAACCTTAGAAAACAAGGAGAGTCCTTCGTCTGCAGTAGTAACCGAGGGGACTTCTAGATCGTCAGATCGGATGGTGCGAATTTCTGGCACATCTTCGACCAGGATACCGACTTGTTGAGTCCCATGACGGACAACCACCGCATATTTCGGAAGGACGGAAGCGGGTACGACGCCCAAAACCGCTCTCACATCAGCAAGCAGAATGATCGTTCCACGTAGATTAGTGACACCGGCCAGTGCAGCAGGCATTCCTGGTACCGGCGTGATCGACTCAGGCTCGAAGACCTCGAGAACTTGGCGTAATTCTATGGCGAAAGTTTTCTCTCCCAGCGAGACCAGACAAAATCGCAATGATTCGGTGGATTTCGCCTGTTCGAGGACTAAGTCTGAATGAAGTTGAGGCAACGCATCTAAGGAAATCATCTTTCGTGATCCCGGCAGTATCGGTTCTCTTAGCGCAGTGCAAGCTTCACAGCTTGCAGAAGGTCCTCTGACTTGAAGGGCTTCACCACATGCCCGTTGGCCCCCTGTTGCTGTCCCCAGAATTTGTCGCTTTCCTGCCCCTTCGAAGTGCAGAGTACGATCGGAATGCTTTTGAAGCGAGCATCAGTTTTCAAATCCCTGCATGCCTGAAATCCATTTCGGCCAGGCATGACCACATCCAAGACGATGAGGTCTGGTTTTTCAGCAGCGATCTTGTCCTCTAACCCATCAGCAGTTGAGAATGATACGACGGTGTGTTGAGCGGCCTTAAGATAGGACTCGATCAACTGCAGTTCTGCGTACGAATCATCCACAACCATGATCTTGCTCATAAGTCCTTCCTCTCTCTTCAAGAAATGTTCGGGCTATTCCAATGCACCGGCATCACCACACTCGTTGCACAGGCCGGGTCGCGTCTTTCTCTTGCTTGATTGTGCATGTTAGTCAAGCCGTGTACGATTCCTAGACGCCGGGCATGCCGGGACAGGTAATATCAGCGAGATTCTTACCCTCAAGGCAATTCTCCTCTTATCTTACAAAGCCGATTCGTGCTGTTCTCAAGCAGTGTAACGACTTGCTAATGGTTGGCAAGAAAACGGTGAATATCGGCATCCCCTGTGGAGAAGTTGGAGCTGATACCTGCGCGGGGATCCGTAAAACCATATCGGGAAGGAACCAGACGACAATCTGGAACAGGGATACTTTCCCTGCTGCCGGAATCTATATGTGGCGATTTCCGATGAGGCGGGTCAAGTCGAGGTTATGAGAGAGGTGATCAGCCCATCGATCAAGTTCTCCCTGTGACCGTACAGTGACTGTCTTTGATACGAGCGCGTCAAGGGGCGGAAGTCCTTTCCTCATACGGACGCGGTTGAGCCAGGCACGACGAAAGCCAGGCTCATCAAACACTCCATGGATGTATGTACCCCACACAAGGCCGTCATTTCGAATGGCTCCATCGAACCCCTCCTCGCTCGTAGCGTTCGACAAGCGACCTTCCTCACTCATCACTGAATGGCGGCGAACTTTAAAACAGGGAAACTCGCTCTCGCGCCGCGTGACACCCATATGGATTTGATATCCACGGACCAAGACCTGACCTCGCAAGAAGCCATCTTCCGTGCTTGCTTCCACTTGCGTGGTGCACTTGGTTTCCTTGATCTCCGTATCGGTATTCAAGTATCCTAATCCGCAGCTCATCCCGCCCTGCTCGACCTCGCAAGGGTCCGAGACTGTTCGGCCAAGCATTTGATAACCCCCGCAGATACCGATAAGTTCCCGCTGAATACGAAGATGATTGTCCAGTGCAGGCACATATCCTTTCCTCTTCAAATAGGAAAGATCTGCCAGGGTATTTTTGCTTCCGGGAATGATCACAACATCGGCCTCCGCAAGCGTGGAGGGAATGGTCACATACTTTAATGCGACATCCGTTTCAGACGCCAAGATATTGAAATCGGTAAAGTTGCTCATGTGCGGCAGCAACACGACGGCGATATTGATTCGATCGAGCGTGAAACTTATTTGTCGGTTCAAATCGAGATCGAGGCTGTCTTCTTGATCGAGCATCAGATCGCGCAAAAACGGGACAACGCCCAACACAGGCAGTCCGCTCCGTACTTCCAAGAATTTCACCCCATCGGCGAATAGCTTGGCGTCACCACGGAATTTATTGATGATGACCCCGCAGACTCTGTCGCGCTCGTCAGGCATCAACAAATCTAAGGTTCCAAAAACTTGCGCAAAAACCCCGCCCCGATCAATATCGGCGACCAGTACGACCCGAGCATCAGCCAATTTTGCAACCGGCCAATTGACCAGGTCATGCTCGCGGAGATTGACTTCTGCCGCACTGCCTGCCCCTTCAATCACAATCACTTCGTACTGGCCGGCCAACCGCGCATAGCTTTCTTTGACCACAGACCAGAGCCCTTGTCGGTCGTCGAAGTACGCCGATGCCTCACGCTTCCCCAACACTTGGCCTCGGATCACAATCTGCGAGCAGTTATCAGATTCCGGCTTGAGTAGGATCGGGTTCATGTCGACATGCGGCGGAATCCCGCATGCCTCTGCCTGCAGGGCTTGCGCTCTTCCGATTTCACGACCGTCAGGAGTGACGAACGAATTCAATGACATATTTTGAGCTTTGAATGGTGCCACATGGACACCGGACCGATGAAGCAGCCGACAGATTCCGGCTGTGATCAAGCTCTTCCCTACATCCGAGCCGGTACCCAGAATCGCAAGCGCACGGGCTTTCATCGGTGCCTTTCCCGCCACTTCCTTGCCTTAACTAATCCGCTGGAGACACAGTTGGAAACCGCTCTCCCGACCAGAGCGCCTACAATGGTGTGGGTCCCGCTATAGGTATGGAGCGGTCCCTCGCCGCGCAAGCGGCATGCAATGACAACCGCATCGGTACCCGTCCCAGTCGCGAGGTCTTTCCCTGTCCAACTTGGTATGGTGTGGTCACGCAGGACGCCTGTCTTTGTTTCTGTGGCAACCTGCACCGCGCCGACCATAGCCGAGGTTGAGAGGCTACCATTGGTGATAAGGATGAGATTGATGGTTCCGACTCTCCTCGAAAGTGTTTCTTTTGGACCAGCGACATATTGCGGCCACTCACCTGCACGGACCGCATTTGTGACACCGACCGTGGCGAAACACTCTACCCATATTTTTCCTGACGAAACTCGAGATGTAACAAGCTGCGTCATCGGCACAGCGGTCATGAGTCCGACGGTGTAGTTTCCAGCCCCGAGTTGTGAAGCCAACTTTCGCAAGTAGCGAGCCGGATCGGGAAAGTACCCATTCATACTAGGGTTCGCATCCACTTGATGATTAATGATGTGTGAGGCGGAGGTGAACCCACCTCCTTGCGGAGCGGATGAAAGCACACGTCTAAGACCTCCAAGATTGATGACGAGCGTAGGTCCAACCACTTGATACCGAGTACGGACGCCTGATCGGTTGTTCTTGGTCATGACACCGGGCGGTGAAGGAGTCTGGACAAGGACGCGATAAGCTGATCATTGTCCTGCTGCGAGCGGACTGCAAGTCTGATAGAACGAGCGCTGCATCCCGGAACGGATGAACAATCACGAACCAGCAGTCCCTCATTTCTTAACTGCTCCGTCATGTCACGCGCGTGCCGGCCGCGAGGCAATTCCATAAGGAAATAATTGGCGTGCGTCGGCAACACTGAACAGCCGGGCAATGTAGCAAGCAATTGTTTCAACCGTTCGCGTTCTCGGACCATGAATTGCAAACTTTTGCGCGCATGTGACGCATCGTTCAGAGCGGCAACTGCGGCGACCTGTCCCATGACGCTGACCGACCAAGGAGGCAGTTGCCGTCGCAATCGCCGAACAACCGTAGGTGTCGCCACAGCATATCCCACCCGCAGGCCAGGTAAGGCGTAAAATTTGGTCATGCTGCGTAAGACAATCACATGGGACCATGACGCCGCATGGGGAAGGATAGATCGCTCTGGGCAGTAGTCTGCAAAGGCTTCGTCGATCACAAGCCAAAGACCTCGCCGCCTGGCAATGCCCCCTAACCGTGCGACATCATCGGTTGAGCAGGCTTGTCCTGTTGGACTATTGGGATGACAGAGAACGATCCCATCGATGGAGCGGCCGTTATTCCGTCCCGTTTCCATCACCCTGCAGAGACGGTCAATCGGCATTGCATGCTGATCCCTTCGGCTTGTGTAGAGCGCCGTGGCCTGTCCTCCGGCTCGTCTCATCGCAGCGGCATATTCGGCAAAGGTGGGTTGCACGACGAGCAGCCGATGAATCCCCAAGGCTCGCGAAAGCGCTTCAATCAATTCTGTGGAACCGTTGCCGACCACGATCTGATCGGAGTCAACATGCCAGAACGTGGCCAGCGCCTGTCGCAGATCCCAACAGTCTGGATCGGGGTAGTGGCTCAACAGATGCCTTGACTCCGTGATGGCTTTCCAGACTCGAGGAGAGGGCCCCAGCGGGTTGATGCTGGCGCTGAAATCTAGAATCTCGGCAGGATCGCGGTTCAGTTCTCGTGCGGCACCGTAGATATCCCCGCCATGCAGGTGCGCCTTCAGGCGAGGCATCTGAATCCCACCGCGATAGCGACACCTAGTCCAGAGGCTGCGGCCATGACCTTCACTGCCGATAGGATGTCATTCGGCTCTGCATCCCGTCCTTCTTGACCGAGGATAGGACGTGCTTGTGCGATGCCGTCATAGAAGTTGGTACCTCCCAATTTCACTCCCAAGATCCCGGCCATGGCTGCTTCTGGTCTACCGCTGTTGGGACTAGGATGTTTGCTTCTGTCGCGACGAAATACCCGCCATCCATTGCGGACCTGTTCCAGTTGTCCTGTGGTCAATCCGGCGCCGGCGATGAGCAAGACCGCAGCCATACGAGCCGGAATCCAGTTGGTCAGATCGTCGAGCCGGGCCGATGCCCATCCAAAATCCGCATAGCGCTTGTCGTGGTGGCCGATCATCGAATCCAGAGTGTTGATAGCCTTATAGGCCAAGGCCAGTGGGGCGCCGCCGACCGCCAGATAAAACAGTGGGGCGATCACGCCGTCTGCCGCGCTTTCCGCAACCGTTTCCACCGTTGCGCGGGCCACTTCGGATTCTGAAAGTTGCGCCGTGTCTCGTCCAACGATCATGGATACGGCCCGGCGTGCAGCCGGAAGATCGCCGACGTTAAGCGGGCCATTCACGGCGCGGACATGATCCCACAGATCCCGCGCGGCAAGCGTCGTCGCGGCCAATCCAATCGATAGGATCGACCCCAGCCATCCTGCGAGACGCTCGGCCTCTTCAATCACGAGAGCGCCGATCCAATACGTCATAATCGGCAATCCTCCGGCCAGACAGATTCCCGCGAAGCGAAGGCTCGTACTATTCAGACAGATCGCTCGTACCCGGTGATCGAGCCACGCAATGCACCATCCCATCACACGGACTGGATGCGGCAGCCAGCGCGGATCGCCACAGATCGCATCGAGGGTAGAAGCTATGAGGAGTTCGCCGCCGGTCATGGTAACCGGAACAAGAGAGGAACGAGCAGCAGGAAGAGAATTTCAATCACTTCATTCATAGCCCCGAGGGTGTCTCCAGTGATCCCACCGAACCATCTGCGGCAGACCCACCATCCCGCAAGCACCGCGAGTGTCCCTCCCATGAGGATCAGAAATGTACCGACCGCTCCGAAGCCTCCAGCCACTGCGATCGTCAATACCGCCGTAGACATGGCAACGTGCCGCCACGACAGATGGGTGAGGAACGGCGCCGCCAATCCTCCTTCCGTTCTGGCATAGGGCGAAATCCAAGCCAGCGTGACCATCGCCCAACGTCCCATCGCCGGCATACAGAGCACAGCCGGCACCCGTAGCTCCTGCGGCAGCGCTATGAGCCCGGCATATCGGAGAATCAGCGAAAGGAAGAGGCCTGTTGCGCCGATCGCCCCGATGCGAGGATCGCGCATGATCGGAAGCCGTTCCGCAGGTGTACGGCCGCCCGCCAATCCATCCAATGTGTCGGCCAACCCGTCCTGATGAAGCCCACGTGTCAAGAGGACCAATAGAACGATCAGTAGCACATTCACGACGGCAGGCAAGAAAACCACGGACAGTCCAAAATCTGCCAAGAGAAGCCCACTGCCGATCAGCAAGCCGACGATCGGATACCATGCCATCGAGGCGGCCAGCTCCGGTGCGGTGGGTTCATGATGAGTCCGGCTTAAGGGGATGGTCGTCAGAAAATGCCAGGCAAAGATAAATGGACGAGCCACGGTTCCCATACCCGTTACGCCTTGTCGGACACGCCTGCTTCGTCGAACGTTGCCATTTCCGTGTAGATCTTGATTGCAGCACCGACCAGATCCATTCCTAAGCAAGCTCCCGTGCCCTCGCCAAGACGCAAGTCGAGATCCAACAGCGGTTTGAGTCTCAGATGGTCCAGGATTGCGCGATGGCCCTGCTCGACCGAACGATGGGAGGCAATTAGATACTCGCGGCACAAGGGCTGAAGCCCGACGGCAATTAACGCCGCGGTTCCGGCGATGAATCCATCCAAGACGACAGGCACCCGAGCCGCCGCTGCGCCGAGCATCAGGCCGGCCAATCCACTGATTTCCAGCCCTCCGACCTTGGTCAACACATCGAGCGGGTCTGCCGGATTGGGACGATGCAGGTCAATCGCCCGCTGAATCACAGTCACCTTGCGTGTACGGACGGACTCATCGACGCCGGTCCCGTGTCCCGTCACCTCTGCTGCAGGCCGACCTGTCATCACCGCCGTGATGGCGGCGCTCGGAGTCGTATTGCCGATGCCCATTTCACCGGTACCGATCAACCCGATACCCTCTCGCACGGCTTCTGCCGCCAATTCGATACCGACTGATATGGCTCTCTCTGCCTGGTCGCGCGTCATCGCCGGCTCAACCAAAAGATTGCGCGTGCCCTTCATGATTTTGCGATCGAGGAGGCCAGGCATGACGCCGAACTCATAATCGACGCCGATATCCACCACGCGCACGTCCACACCGGCATGACGTGCCAACACATTCACCCCTGCTCCACCCCGCAAAAAATTCAATACCATTTGAGGCGTGACTTCTCGCGGATAGGCGCTCACTCCTTCCAAAGCCACTCCATGATCGGCGGCAAACGTAAAGACGACACCGCGCGGAATATTAGGCTTCAGCTCACCGGTGATGGTGACGTAGGATGCCGCTAATTCTTCCAGACGCCCGAGACTGCCGAGCGGCTTGGTCAGCCGATCCAATCGACCTTTTGCTTTCGCATAGAGACTCGCATCGAGAGGTTGAATCAGACTGCACAAGTCCTGTATCGACATAACGGCTCCTCTCTTCATTTCAGACGAAGCGATATTCCAGTAACAACAAGATGCACTTCATCTGCTCCGGCGGCGATCTGCTGATTCACCCGTCCGGCAAGATCACGAAATGCTCGCGCAGACGGCTCAGCCGGAACCAGACCGAACCCTAACTCATTGCTGACGATGACAACTCGAGCCGTTGCTGTCCGCATCATCTGTAAAAGCATGCCGACTCGCGTCAGAACGACCGAATCTTTCAGACCGGTTCCGATCAGATTACTCAACCATAGGGTGACGCAATCGAAGAGAATTGTCCGGTATCGAGGCCCCTGTTTGGCCAACCATGCCTCCACTTCGAGCGGCGCTTCAACCGTCTCCCAATCGGCCGAACGGGTGGCTTGATGTCGAGCGATTCGTGCCGCCATTTCATCATCTAAACCCTGCCCGGTGGCGACGAATGCTCTCGGCCCTCGTGAGCCGGCTAATTCGAGGGCGACCTCACTTTTCCCAGATGATGCACCGCCGAGCACGAGAATAATGCGGCTGTATGCTCGGCGCGCCGGTCGACGTTTACTTGACGTTCTTGGCGACATCGCGTTCCCATAAGAACTCCGGCTCGCCCTGCGTCTTCGCCACCCAGCGACCCAAGACGAACAGCGCATCGCTCAATCGATTGAGGAACTTGATGATCATCGGATCGACCGGCTCCGCTTTTGACAGGGCTATGCAAACCCGTTCGGCTCGACGACAGATCGTCCTGGCCTGATGGAGAAAGCCCGACACCTTCCCGCCACCCGGCAGGATGAACTCTTTGAGTGGCTCCAAATCCTTTTGACAACGATCCATCAGTTTTTCCAAGCGCGTAACATTCTGGGCCACCACTTGGGGCATATTTTTGAACGTCTGTCCGGGCGCAGTCGCGAGAATGCTGCCGACATCGAACAACTTGTTCTGCACCCAACGTAGCTCATCTTCGAGTTGTTGGGCCGCTGAGGATTCCTCTTTCATGTCGGCATTCATGACCCGCACCACACCGACCGACGCATTGAGCTCATCGACCGCCCCGTAGGCTTCGACGCGCAAGCTGTCTTTCCATACTTGTTGACCACCGGCCAATCGCGTTTTCCCTGCATCGCCTGTTCTGGTATAGACCTTCGTAATCCGCATCACCGTTTCCCCTTGCGCTCAGTCGCCGTATTGCCCCAGGATTCATAGTGGATGAGACGTTCCAAAGGGATTCGCTCGCGCCATCCGGCAGTCGCCAAATCCGGTTGTACCGCAAAGTTCGATACATACCCCAAGCAAAGATACGCCAGCATTGTGACCGGCTTGGGCACTCCGAGCATTCGCTTTAAGGCATTGTGATCGAGAATGCTGACCCATCCCACTCCGATGCCCTCCGCACGCGCAGCCAGCCAGAGGTTTTGAACGGCGCAACAGGTGCTATAGAGATCCGTGTCACGTACTGTGGAACGACCCAGCACATGAGGACCTCCCCGCTGGCGACTGCAGGTTACACCGATATTGATTGGAGATTCCTCGATTCCTTCAAGCTTGAGATTTCGGTAGAGCGCAGCGCGTTTTCCCTGATAGCGGGTTGCGGCTTCAGCATTGGCTTTTAGGAACAACTTTTTCACCGTGTTCTTGATTGCTGGATCCTTGACCACCACAAAATCCCAGGGCTGCATGAAACCAACCGACCCGGCATGGTGGGCTGCGGTCAACACGCGCATCAAAATATGATCCGGAATAGGCGTCGGCAGAAAGTTACGGCGGACATCACGGCGCTCAAAGATCGCCCGATAAACGGCGTCTCGTTCAGATTCTGAAAACCGCCCGTTTGTCCGCCTCATCATATATCCATTCAGTTCATCAACCGATTATGAGGCAGCTGTGGCTCCAGTTCACCAGTCGCGATTTTTCCCAAGCAGACTGGACAGAGGCAATCCTCATGCCGTGCTGCGATCCAATCCATTTGTTCTTCCGTCACACCGATAGTCCCGCACCAACACTGATATCCGTCGCATTGAAATACCTGTCCGCAGCGCTCGCAGGTTTTCTGGACAGGTCCTCTCAAAATTCAACCCCCGGCTGTGCCTTGATGCCTTTTCGGAAAGGATGCTTCACTTGCTTCATCTCCGTCACCAGATCGGCCACTTCCAGAAGTGCCGCTGGTCCTCCTCTACCGGTGATCACCACATGTTGCATCGCTGGACGATCGCGAAGCACCGGCAACACCTCTTCGAGCCGGACATATCCATGCTGCAGCGCGATATTGAACTCGTCGAGGATGATCATCACATAGGAGGGATCCTGCAGAAACTCACACGTCGTTTGCCATGCCTGTCGGGCAAACTTTGTGTCTCGTACTTGATCTTGAGTTTCCCAGGTGTAGCCCTCGCCCATCCGAAGAAACGTCACCTGATCTCCAAACGTCTTCAACGTCCTTTCTTCCGCGGTATCGATAGCCCCCTTGATGAATTGCACGACCGCCACTTTCCAGCCATGTCCGATGCAGCGCAACGCCATCCCTAGTGCGGCGGTCGTCTTCCCTTTGCCGGCGCCGGTGTAGACGATCAAGAGACCTTTCTCTTGTTGCGCTTCCGCAATGCGCCGATCAACCGACGCCTTGAGGCGCTCCATTCTCGCCTTATGCTCGACATGATCCGTCATAACAATCACCCCGTCCTTGTGGACATCCGACCGGTGGATTGGCGGGCAGCATCCACCAGCGCTGTTCCGATCTGCGGTTGGCTGGCAAAGTGCAAGTGAGTATAGAGCGCCAGCACATTGCCGATTGTGAGTCCATCCTCTCCCTTTGAAAGCCCTCTCGCATCGCTCAGCGCGCAGGAATACCGCAACGGCTCCCTCGCAACTAGTGTGGAATAATGGAATTCATGGCCTCGCGCCGTGACGCTGATGTCACCAAGGATGCAGGGTCGTGAACACTCCACCGTTCTATACCCCAACGTGAGACTGTGTTTCTGCATGACCGCTTCCGCCGGAAAGATCCCGACCATATCGTGCGAACGGCCTTCGAAGTCGTGGATCGATTCCGTGAGGTACATCAATCCGCCACACTCGGCATAGATCGCGCCGCCTCTCTCGGCAAACAGCTTGATAGCCGTTCGCATGGCAATGTTCTTGGCCAACTTCCCGCCATGCAATTCCGGGTACCCACCGCCAAGATACAGCATATCGACAGCCGGCAAGACGTGGTCGCTCAATGGAGAAAATGTCACGAGTTCAGCGCCGGCAGCTTCCAGCGCTTCAAGATTGTCCGGATAGTAAAAACAAAACGCCAGATCCTGCGCCACACCGATGCGTACCGTACGACCGTGGTTCTTGATCATCGACTGAGACACCGATCCCGGTAACATGCCGCATGAATGGGCGAGCGCCTCGATACGGTCCAGATCAATGGTCTCCAACGCCGCCTTCCCCAAGTGATGATAGAGCTGATCTTTACCTTGCTCCTCAGCCATGACGAGACCAAGATGCCGATCTGGAATTGCCAGAGGGGCATCAGAACGTAAGTATCCTACGGGAATCACGTCAGTGGCCTGTTCTATGGCAGCCTTCAACAATTGGTAATGTCCGTCACTTCCAACACGATTGAACAAGACTCCTGCCACGCGCAGCGCCGGATCGAAATGCGCATAACCCGCCACCATTGCTGCAGCCGATCGAGCCATCGCGCTCCCGTCGATAACGAGCAGCACGGGAGCACCCAGCTGTTTCGCCAACTCGGCGGTGCTGCCGATTTCACTCACCGAGGAACTGCCGTCAAACAACCCCATCATGCCTTCGATAATGGAGATACCCGCGTCGGCTGCGGTTCGAACAAAGATCGAACGGTTCATGTCCTCCCCCAACATCCACCCGTCGAGATTTCGAGATGGGCGGCCGGCTGCCGCCCGATGATGACTCGAATCGATAAAGTCGGGTCCGACCTTGAATGGCTGGACCTGGCGGCCTCGTTCACGCAAGGCCGCCAGGATTGCCAAGGTTGCAGTCGTCTTGCCGACGCCACTCGATGTACCAGCAATGACCAATCGTGGATACCGTTTCATGCGAGCTTAGAGCGGCAGATCATAATTGATCCGTACACCCCCAAAGATAGAGCGGATCGGTGTGCCGAAAAACAGGGTCTCTTCGTATTTCTCGTTAAAGATGTTGTCAAAGCGGAGATAGGCTTGCATGTACTTCGTCACGTCATAGCTCGCAGACAGATTCCAAACGACGAAGGACGGGGTCGCATTACTATTCCCCACATTGCCGAACCGTTCCCCGACATATCGTCCCTCCAGATTGGCCTGCAAACTTTCTACGGGCTGATAGCTGATGATCGTCGTCACTTGATGAAGTGGCCACTTTGGAAGGCGTGAGTCCGATCCACTACTGATATCTCGCGTCGCCGCGTACGTATAATGGACGTGCAGCTCCAAGTTTTTCATCCATGGTCTATCATGGAACAATTTCAGCTTCGTGCTGACTTCTACGCCTTCCGCTCTGGCCAATCCGACATTCTGCGCGCAGAATCCGAACGAGCCAGGGACCGTACATTCGGCCGGATCGAACACCGACAAAATCAGGTTTCGATATCGAGTCCAAAAGTATCCCACGCTGATGGAACCCAGATCATGAGGCAATGTCTGCTCGACAGCTGCGTCCAACGCTTGGCTCTTCTCAGGCTGCAAGTTCGGGTTTCCAAATCCAGGAAAGAATAATTGATTGATCGTGGGAGCCCGAAATCCTGTGGCATAACTGCCGCGCAACTTTGTGCCGGTTTCCTTGTGCAGGTACCCTCCTGTCACACGATAGGTTGTGGCGCTTCCAAATACGTTGTACTCATCCTGACGAATACCCGCCGTTCCAAACACGCGATCCCAAAGATTCAACTGTGCCTCTCCAAATCCTGCATGGCTACTGACGACTTTATTCTCAAACACGGTCGTATTCGTCAGGAGATCGCGATTATCGCCCTTTTGCTCCCGAAACTGATAGCCTGCTGTCAACAACAGCGGTTTACCGACTTGAATATTATGCTGCCATTCAATCCGATTACTGACTGTTTCAATTTGAGACCTGAACGGAAACCCTATCAGTCCCGTGGCCCCAGTCACAAGATTACGTTCAACTGCACCGCCGTCACTCCCCAGATTTTCAGTCGCCCTTGACAAAGTAAGTTTTTGTAACCACCAGCTGGTCAGCGGCTGTGCATAGTTGCCGGCGAAGACGTACTGTGTACTTCGTGATCGAGCACCAAACACATCAGCCGGATCGGAAGCGAAGGTGACCGGATTGAACGCAAATCCATCGAAATGGACGATGCCGTCCAACCAGCGGAAACTGAAGTCCAGGTGCCCATCCTTTGGCAGGTCTGCACCAAGCCGAACCGATCCTTGCCAGTTGTGATAGCCATCGCGCTCTGCTGCTCCGCGCCGATAGTTGATCGCCGAAAAGCCTGCCGTATCCAAACGCGTGATCGATCCGGAAAAATCAATGGGCCCTTTTTTCCCGGACAGGCCGCCTCCTTCTCGAATCGTGTTGAACGATCCGTATTCGGCAAATGCGGACACATTGGGTTTGTCCCGTCCGCGCTTTGTCGTGATATTGATCACACCACCCATCGCATCCGATCCCCAGAGCATGCTCTGGCTACCGCGCAGGATTTCAATCCGTTCGATGTTGTCGGAGGTCAGGTTGGCAAAATTGAAGGTCCCAATGGTGGCGCTGTTGACGATCGCGCCATCGATCAAGACGAGCGTCTGCTCCGGTGTTCCTCCACGCATCCGCACATCGACCGTGGTGCCAAGTCCTCCACTTTGAAAGACAGCAAGTCCCGGCGCCCATCGAAGCGCTTCTGCAACCGTCCTGATTTTCCGCTGCTGTAGTTCTTCGCCGGTGATGACCGCGACGGCGCTGGTGACTTGTTTAGCCGGAATGGGGGTCTTGGTTGCGCTCACGACGACATCCGGAACTTCGATCTCCGGTTGGTCGGCCATTGCGACTTCCTGAGCCGAGGCTGGATGCACGAGAACCGCGATCCACAAGAAAAGAACGCATGTACAAAAAATACGACGAGCTACAAACCCAAACATGGAAACCTCCCTTTGACTCGAAGGGTGTCGATAATCCCGGCAGTTGGGTCTCCTGACTTGCGGATCGTCGTGTTCTCTGCGCCTTCCCATGTGCCGAGGCACACAGTGGCGTCAGGCAGAGTCACTCCCCGCTTACAGTGGCGGCACCGTGATGGATTTGCACCATCTTCCCCGTCGCTGACGGTATGGTCTTAAAGAATCCCCCCCCAGAATAAATGTTGTGCACCCGGCTTCCCATGCAGGAGAGGGGTGCCTCTCTTCCTGCCCACGATCAACCGTCGTATCACTGTCGGATGTAGTCTATCGAGTACCTTGATGAACGCAGCATCATGCCGTCGAAATCCCAGTCGAACGTCAGCACGGCGGACTTCTTGGATGTGTGTGCAAGCACCCGCCTGCCGTTCTGTACGACCAGACTCGGAGCGTTCCAGAAATCCAGGGTCTTCTCTGCGCCGGTTCGGTTACAGACGACCAGTGGGAGTCCTGTTTCATGGGTCCGCTGCTCCCATTCCCCGTTCGGACCGTGAATGCCGGGACCCCACGATGCGGGCGAGACCAACATCTGTGCGCCGTCAAACTTAAGCCCTCGGACGATATTCGATGTATAGACGTCGCTGCAGATGAGTACGCCGACCTTAATCCCATCGCACTCGATCGGAGCGACGATGTCGCCGGGGCTCGACCATGCCAGCGAATCGCTCGCCACATTGATCTTGCGGTGTTTCCCCATGATCTCACCAGTCGGACCGATGACAAACACTGAGTTGTAGAACCGATTACCATCCCGCTCCGGGCAACCAAGAAATACGGTTCGTCTCAATGTCCTAACCAGTTTACAGACCTGCTGCATCCATGGATCGGGTTGCGTCTGTATCCAATCCGAGCCGACGACGTGTGCGAACTGAAGTCCGCAGACCGCAAGCTCCGGTGTCACGATCCACTCGGCCCCGGTTGCGGCGGCATGCTTGATGGCTTCGACGATGACGTACCGGTTCTGCTCTATAGCGCCGGGAACCGTCTCAAGATGAAGCAACGCGATTTTCCCCGTTCTCATGTCATGTTCCTTGAGAGACCGGGCGGCTGGGAAGAGTGACCCGAGGCAATCCTGAACTCGGATGCCGATCGACCAGCACTTGGCACCGATACACAGATTCCAAGATCTCCGGCTCGATCACTTCTTCAGGATGACCCAGCCGTATCACCCGACCGCGATCTAACAATAGAATTCGATCGCAATACTGACTCACAAGATTCAAATCATGGGAGACAAGAACAATGGTGAATCCTCGTTCTTCTTTGAGCTGTCGTATGACTCGGCAGATGTCGATTTGATGCTGTAAATCGAGAAAGGCCGTCGGTTCGTCGAGCAACAACACTGTCGGAGATTGAGCCAGCGCGCGAGCGATGATGGCACGTTGTCGCTCGCCGCCGGAAAGGCTGGTAATGAGACGCGCCGCAAGATGCGTGATATCCACCATGGCCATGGCATGTGCGGCAACGGTGATATCCGTCTCGTCTTCCCATCCAAATCCGCCGGACCACAAGGTAGGAGTCCGCTGAGCGAATCGTCCCATCACCACGGTCTCGGCAACAGTAAACGAGAACGGCTGTTGAGTCTCCTGAGGAACGTAGGCAACCAGGCGCGCGACGTCTTGCTGGGGCAAGATCGCCAGATTATGTTCAAAGAGGCGGAGCGTGCCCTGTTGTGGGGTGAGAATTTTTGCCAATACTTTCAGCAGTGAGGTTTTCCCGGACCCGTTCGGCCCAACGATGCCCAGGACCTCACCGGCCTTGACTTGAAAGCCCACGTCGTTGAGCACCCACTCAGCATCGGGTAATGTATCTGAACGATACTGGAATCGAACGCGCTGAATGTCGTAGGCAACAGGGCAGGCCTCATGGGTAACAGAACCGGCTGCGACTTCTGGGCCCACTCGCTGTTCATTCGCGCCGATCATGCCAATTGATCCTTCCGCCACAGGAGGAGATAGAGAAACAGCGGGCCACCGGCGAGGGCGGTCACGATCCCTACGGGAATTTCAGCCGGTGCCAGAATGGTTCGAGCAATCGTATCGGATACCACCAGAAACATTCCTCCCGTCAGCATCGCAACCGGCAGCAGCACGCGATGATCGGACCCGACCAGCATGCGGACCATATGTGGAACGATCATGCCGACAAAACCGATCATCCCGCTCACGGATACCACTGCTCCCGTCAACAATGCGGAAAGAACAAATAGGTGTTTCTTGACCCGTTCTGTCTCGATGCCCAATGAACGCGCCGTTTCCTCACCAAATGTCAGGATGTTCATCGTCTGAGCCTTCTGCAACAGTAGGGACGCCCCTCCCACCACATAGAGAGCAAAGCTCGACAGTATCCCGTAGTTCGTCACCGCCAGAGAACCCATTAACCACGCCATGAGTCCGGCTGAACGATTGGGATCCATGATGGAGGTGATGAACATGATCAAGGCGGTCAACATGGCGTTGAGAATCACACCGGCCAACAACACGCTCTGAATCGGCAAACACCCCCGCGAGCGAGCCAATTGATACATCACCACCAGTGATAACAAGCCGCCGATAAATCCAAAGAGAGGCAGCCCCGGCAGAAACGCCAGCGTCGTCCCGATGCCGAAGAGCATGGCCAACGATACTCCCAATGCAGCTCCGCTTGAGACACCAAGGACATAGGGATCCGCGAGAGGGTTTCTCAACAGGGCTTGCAGCGTCACACCGACGACTGCGAGACTGCCTCCGACGAGAAAACCTGTCAGGACACGTGGCAACCGAATATGAAGCATGATTACCGCTGAGGTATCACCTCCTGCGCCATCGAGTGCTCCGGTATCCGGCAACCGACTTAGCGCCGACATGACAGTTCCCATATCAAGCTTCGTGGCGCCGAATTGGAGACACAACGCGCATACAGCCAGGCTGGCTACAGTGAGGCCGCCGATGATGACGATCCAACGTTGGAACGTCAGAATCGATCGGCTGTAGTTCCATGCCCGCATCTGCTCAACGCTGTTTCCGGTCAAAAGAGGAGGAACGACCGAGGGTGAATCGGCCGGTGCGAGTTGAGAAGTCGGCGAGGCCATGTCATCCTTGCTACTGATTCATCGACTGTGCCTGAGCCGATTCGGGATGAATGATGTCCGCCAACTTCCTGAGGGCCTGCACAATACGTGGCCCCGGCCGATTCAACAAACTGGCAGGAATCTGGTGGAGACGCCCCCGTTTGACCGCGGTCATCCCAGCCCATTGCCGCCAGGTCTGCTGTTCACTCTCGGAAATTCCTTCAGCTTGCCCAACCGGAAAGATCAATGCCTCGGGGTCTTCCGACAAGACGGTTTCCATGTTCAGACGCGGATAGGGTGTGGCGCTCTTGGCGGCAACATTGACCCCGCCAGCGAGTGTGATCAACTGATCGATAAAACTTCCTGGCCCAACCGTGATCAGCGGCTGACTATTCAGTACGTACAGCACACGGATCGGCGGTCGTGTTTCCATCCGTGACTTGATCTCCGTGAGTTCTCGCCTCAGATTCATCGTCAAGTCGGTTGCGGCAGCCGGATGACCTAGCATCCGTCCAAGTGTGCCGAGGTGAGCAAGAATATCTTCGATGGTTGTCGCGGCCATCACAAACACCGGAACCTTGAGTTGATCCAACGCGGCGACAACATCCGGCCTGAGAAATTCCTTCGGCGCCAAGACAAGGTCCGGTTTAAGCGCCATAATCACTTCGAGATTGGGGTTGGAGTAGCCGATTTTTGTTTTGGCCGCCGCTTCGGGCGGGAAATCACAAAAATCCGTGACGGCCACCAGCCGATCTTCGGCGCCGATGGCAAACACCATTTCGGTAACGCTGGGGGCTAAAGAGATAATCCGGACAGGCGGCTTCGCCAAGTAGATATTCCTTCCGGCATCATCTACAAACGATCGTGACGACACATGCGCCATAAAGGGCATGCCGGTGAGGATTCCCTGCTGCCGGCGCTTCATCTCACCAAAATCTCCTTGCCCACATTCAGCCGCCTGTGCAAGAAACACGGACAGCACCACCAGAAAGCATAGGCTCACGACGGAGTGATGTCGATGCGATCGGCTCAAAAGAAAAATCCTCAAGGCCTGAAGAGACCCTGAGGATTGCACCCGCTTCTTCATCCTCACCCGTTCCCCAGCCTCGAGGGAACGACGGTCAATTTTCTGAGCAGGTCTTCTGGCTCATGGTTCGTCCTACTCCCCGGCCTTCCCATCTGAAGCGTGTTAGGCCTCAAAACAGTGGCATAACGGGTTTCGTCCCCATTGACAGCGGCGGGACCGCGAGGGATTCACACCCTCTTCCCTTACTCAGAAGTCACAACGGACAGCACAATAGGAGACGGCATCAAAACTTGTCAAGTTCAATCATGCGCGGCTTTTATTCCAACTCCATCGCAGAAGCATCTGGCGCTTGTGGGTATTCAGCAGGCTATGGTACTATCCGTACGCTGACTCTGATTCACTCAGTGGGAAGGGAGTACGACTGTGGCGTTACAATGTGAGATTTGTCAAAAGAAGCCTGTATCCGGCAATAATGTCAGTCACGCGAACAATAAGACCAGGCGAGTGTTCAATCCTAATATCCAGACCGTTCGCGCTCTGGTCGGCAAGAGCCATCGGCGTATTCGGGTGTGTACGCGCTGTTTGCGTTCCGGGTTAGTCCGAAAAGCGGTCTGACGGCCTTTCGTTCTTCGTGCAGAAGTTACGGCGCCTCCCAGAGAATCCGACCTCCCCGTTCAACCAACTTGATGACCGACGGATCGTCAGGAGAGAGAGTCAGGGTGCGGTTGCCGTCCTTGCTCCTGAGCACGAGTCCGACTTCGCCGTTTGCATCCAACCCAAGACCCGCTCGAGCTTTTCCTTTTGCATCCAACAGTAAAAACTCCTCGGCGTTCACTCCGTTAGGTTTTTGCGCGTTGACTGAATTTGGAACAAGCAGTTGAGTGCTGAGCGCCCCACCTACGGCTCCGCCTAGAAACGTAACTACGCAAAGCACGAGCATCTGTTTGTGCATCATGATCAAACCTTTCATGAAGGTCACCGCAACGACAGTTATGCAATATCAAAGGATTTTATGCGAGGTGTCATCCAACGGCAACCGACCCGTCTTGGACTAAACAAGCCGTCGCTCTGGTAAATTTGATTGGGAAGGATCGAAAACCGGGGACTGCGTCGATAGATGAACGGGGAAATTGTGCATTACCTAGGACGAAACCGGCGGCAGCTTCCGAAGTGACCACCCTCGAAGTGGACCCCGCCGCCAAAAGAGAATGGACCGTCTCGCACTCTATCGATTACGGCTTCGTGCCGATAAAGACAACCCCATTCGTCTTATCACTATTCAATGCGGCGCTGTAAAGTTTTCCTGCATGAAAGAATCCAACCCCCGTCACAGTAGCGTTTTTGTTGCTACACGTATCTTGTGGGCCAAATGTGATGGTCACATCAAATACATTTCCATGTGCGCGTGGCTTGAATAAACCGCTGAAGGTACACTGAGTAGCAGGGGGACCAGTAATAGAGTGGCCAATGATGTCTCCAGCGGACGATACGGCAACAGACACGTTTTCACCTGCAGCCACCGGTCCGGTATAGGTCCCCGCCACCGCGTTGATATCTGGAGCCAACTCATAATCCCTATCGTACGTCGTCGTAAACGTGTCTCGGGGTGGGGCGTTGTTCGGATAGACAATCGTGCCGTCTAAACTTTGCTTCATCGTATAGGTGCCATCGACTGTGGCCTTGAGTACCAACGGTGTTCCTCGTTCCACACTGAAGTCCGTGGCGTTTGAAGAGGTCAATGCTCCATTTTGTGAGGTGCTATCCCCTTGGACTACACCCGCGATGAGCGAGGGATCGCCAACCGCCGAATAGAGAAACCAATAGCCACCGTCATCGAGTACAACCCCCGTCACAGTACGGTCGTTGGTGTTGGTGATTCCGGTCCAAAGCCCCTCGGCAGGGGATGCAGGAGACGCTGTAGCAGATGGCGTCGGTGTGTCACCACCACCGCTACAAGCAGAAAGGCTGACGAGAAGCAATACGCCAAGAACGTGGCTTTGAATCAATTTCAAATGCATGCGTGTCTCCCTAGGTGAAACCGGGCCTGAGCCTTGGAAAAGTAGTGCGGCATTCCTAACAGTCTGTGTAGGAAGACTCCAATCCCTCTCAAGATGGGGTCAGGAGAATTGATCTCCAATAGCTGGTTCAAAATTGGACGGGATAGTCCGATTTTCAAAGCAACTGTGACTGAAGCCGTGGTAGAGAAACTATGGCGGCGGAAGCTGTGTGCGAAGTGATTGAAAATTTTGGAGCGGGCGATGGGATTTGAACCCACGACAACTAGCTTGGGAAGCTAGGACTCTACCACTGAGCTACGCCCGCTCTGGCTGGCTCGCATCCTACGCGTGGAATTAACCACAAGTCAAGAAACAGCCGTTAACGACCCAGCTTTACAAGCGAAAATTTGCGTCGACCGATCTTGAGCCGATACTGCTTGCCCTCGATGACTGTGAGGGGGGCGTTGGCGCCACTCTGTTTCTATCCGTCGATCTCAAACTGATGAGTCGTCGTGCTTCACTCTTACTAGGAACCAACCCAGTTTTTACTACGAGATGGACGGGTCAAGAACTGAGCAGGCTCAAACGGTTGCGTTCTTTTCATTATGTGTCAACTATTGAGCACTCACATATATATGTTATTCATCCCGTAACCCTTCCACCACCGGTTGCCGTGCCGCCCAACGGGCTGGGAAGTAGCCCGCCACCAAGGTGGCAATGCCTGCAAGCATCACGGCCTGAACAAGCGCACCGATCGGAACAATCATCTGAATCGTCCACCCGAATGATTGCTTGTTGATGACTTTAATAAGCAGCAATGAGAGCAACCCACCACCGACAAGACCCAAAGCAATTCCGATCACGCCGAGGTAGGCGGCTTCCCAGAGCACGAGTTGTCGAATTTGCTCCGCGCTGCCGCCGATGGCCCGGAGAGTGGCAAATTCCCGACGCCGTTCGAGGACAGACGTGACCAGTGTATTGACGATCCCGAGCATGGCAATCACGACAGCGATGGCCTCCAGCACGTACGTCAGCAGAAATGTGCGATCGAAGATTTCGAGGATTTCTTTCCGTAACTCGGTGTTACTGATCACGAGCGGCGGCAGCCCCCCGCCGACTGCGTCGCTCAATTGATGTGTGATCCTTTCTCTCACACGATCGATGCTCGCCCCGTCGTTCAAATATACGGGGAATACCGTGACCAGATCATCGTGCCATAGCGACTGGTAGAGCGCCCGATCCATGAGAAGCTTGCCCCCGTCCGTCGAATAGTCATAGAACACAGCCACGATCGGAAATCGCGTGGGACCGCTCGGCGTCAGAATTTCAAGCGTCGATCCCTCCTCCACTCCGAGCCGATCGGCCAAGACCTCTGAAACAAGAAGGCCGCGGATCTCGGCCGCCCGTCTGAGCTGTTCCGAAGATTCGCCCTTGCGCACGAGATACCGGCTCCATTGGGCATGCAACTGCAAATCCCGCGAGACGACAGCCACTCGTTGACCGTTTACCTCTATCCGTACGTCGCGATAGCTGTCGACCGCCGCCACTTCAGGAATAGAAGACAAGACATTCAACCACAAGGGCGGAAGACTTCGTCCGATGCTGCCGATCTCCGTACCCCGCAACCACATCGAGGGCGCCACGACTAGATCGGCCAGGACCGTATCGGTCACCCATAGTTCGACCGTATGTCGGAAACTTCTCACCATGACCAGTACGCCGATCATAATCGCCAATCCCACCATCAGGGCAGAAATCGTGACTCCGTTTCGTCCAGGACTACGGGATGCATGCTCGACGGCAATCCCCCTCATAACTCCCCGTACTCCTCCGTCGCGTCCCACATATTGCCGTCGGCGAGGCAATCCGGTTACACAGATCGGCGCCAGACAGGCCAGCCCTGCCAGCAGAGATAACGTCGCCGTATAACCAGAGATGGGAACCCCACGTATAGGCCCCGGCAGGCTCAAGAACCCCGTGACAACGAGTAAGCTCAAGCCCATCACGGCGAGCATCCCTACTCGTAATTGCCGGCTCGCTTCATAGTCGCCCGGAGACAGTGCCCGTACAGTCGTCGTGCGGCTGGCATCCAGGCTCGGACCGATGGCACCGATCATGGAGACGACACACCCAATCAAAATTCCTTCGAGCATGATGCTCCAGAATTGCGCGGCCCAGGCTAGCCCTCCCTCGCCGGCGCCCACTGGAGCATAGAGGTCCGAAATAGTTCGACTCAGAAGCGTGACAAGCTCTTGAGCGAGTGTCACCCCTGCTGCGGTTCCAACGATACCTCCCAACAATCCGAAGAACCCGGCTTCCATCAGAAACAGCACCGCCACCCGAGACTGCGTCATCCCGATCGCTCGATAAATTCCGATTTCCCGTCTCCTCTGGGCAACGGCAAATGCCATCGTGTTGTAAATGAGAAACATGCCGACCAACAGGCCGACCCAGCTCAGCACCGTCAGATTGAGACGAAAGGCACGTACCATTTGCTCAACCTGTTTCGTCCTATTGGCCGGTCTTTCCACTGTCATATAAGACGGCAGAACGGTCCGTAGGTTCTGTGCCACTTCCTCGACAGCCTTTTTCTCATCAGTCACGATATCGATTCGATCAACTTTGCCGATCATCTCAAACGAAATCTGTGCGGCGGCAATATCCATGACGGCCATACGTTCCCACGAGGAGGTTCGGTCCGACTCATTCTGAAGAATCCCTGCAACCCGACAGGTGAGACGCCTGGTTCCAATCAGCAGATCAACCTGGTCATCGACCGATAGATTCCATTCAGTGGCCAGTTTGGCTCCCAAGAACACCGCCTCCGGTTGAATCATACCCATCAGCTGACTTTCTGTTGCCGGCTGGCTCATGCGGAACCCGCGCGTATTGAATTCGGCCAAAAGATCCAGACCCACCACTTGTACCGCTTGGTCTGCTTGCTCTCCCCTCATATGAACAGCCGTCTGTAGGATCACCGGCGATGCGGCCGCCACGCCGTCGATGGTCCGTACTCGTGTAATGACTTGTTCATCAAGCCCGGTTTCACTTCCTGACACTTCCAAGGTGGTTGGACCTGCCACTGTCATGACGGCCTGCTCAAAGGACCGCAGCACATCGACATTGGCGGTCCGTACTGCTACGGAAGCCGACACTCCGAGAGCCACCCCGACGATCGTCAGCAGTGTGCGTAACGGCCATTGCCGGACATGAGACGTGAGAAGAAGGAGGAGCGCCCTTAACAAGGCAGGCATTTAGCGTGAGAGAGACTTCCAACTTGCAGAGAGCTTATCCGTGACATCCACGCGTTCCACTCTTGGCATATATCAGTCGTTTCGTTTACACATTTTCGGTCGTTTGCTAGACTGCACATAGAACTTCTGAGAGGAGGACAGATGGCAAGAAGCAAACAGTCCGTTGCACTTCCGCTCCACCGGATGGAACACCGTCCAAAATCTTCTCTGCACATTACGCCCCGCCAACGCGAGATTCTGCGATTGGTCGCGCTAGGCCATACGAATCGCGAGATCGCCGCATCGCTGGATATCAGCGTCCGAACGGTCGAAGTCCATCGTTTCAACTTGATGCGTCGACTCAACGTTCGGAATGTCGCCCAACTCCTGCGTCAGGCTCTACAACAACACTTATTGCCCCGCAACTTCGGCAATAAATAGGTTCATAATTCCTTGAGCCGTCCTCGGCATTCCAGAATTGACCCGTATCCTTTTCTTATCAAGACGGTGGTTAATTCGGCTTCAAGTCGGCCGAACACATCCAACCCTTCCTCCACCAACACCGTCCCGATTTGGACCGCCGATGCGCCGCAGAGGAAATGTTCGAACACATCGATCCCCTCAACAATTCCTCCGGTTCCGATAATTGGAATCTTCCCGTCAAAACATTTATAGAAGGCGCGGACGTTCGCCAATGCTACGGGCTTGATCAATCTCCCACCCAATCCGCCGAAACCTCCTTTAGGTTTAATGACGACGGTTTCCCGTTCAGGATCGACAATCAGGCCGTTGCCCACTGAATTGATCATATTGAGAAAGTCGACTCCGCAACGCCCGATTACCTTCCCCATAGCCTGATGATGCGCCGGATCAAAGTACGGCGGCAGCTTCACTCCCATCGGCACCGTGATGAGAGGTCGAACTCTTTTGAGCACCCGCTCGGAAGTTTCCGGATCATAGCCAATTTGGGGTTTACCCGGAATATTCGGACAAGACAGATTCACCTCAATGAGATCCGGCTGTACGGCATTGATCGCTTCCGCGATTGTCGGAAAGTCTTCTTCCCCGAGACCGGCCACGCTGGCGATAACGGGCTTTCCGAAGCGTTTGAGATGAGGAATCATCTCGGCGTAGGCCTTATAGCCGAGATTAGGAAGCCCCATCGAATTGATCGATCCTCCGGAAAATCCATAATACCGAGGCGCAGGGTTCCCCTGGCGTGATTCAATCGTCATGGACTTCGTGACGATCGCCCCGGAACCGGATTTCCCCAGGGCCTCAAGTTCGTCCCGTGTGACACAGAGCGCGCCTGACGCATTCATGAAACAGCTGGGAAAGGTCACGCCGGCAATCGTTGTGGAGAGATTGATCACGGAGTTACCAGTTCAGTCATATGTTCAGTGCGTGAAACCAGTCGTCCGTCTCGCATGGTCCATACATAGTCGGCGGTTTGCGCAGCCTGCGCGCTATGGGTCACCAGCAGGACGGTCTGCCGTCCAGATATCGCAAGCTCACGAATAAGCGCCATAATGGCGGCTCCTTGATGAGAATCGATATTTCCAGTCGGCTCATCGGCCAAGAGGAGACGAGGTCCATGTACCAACGCCCGCGCGATCGCGATTCTTTGTTGCTCCCCGCCGGATAGTTCGGCTGGTCGATGTCGGCGACGGTGACTCATCCCCACCCTGTCCAGCATTTCCTCCGCCCGTTGCGCTATCTCTCGCCCGTTCTCACCGCGCAACATCAAAGGCAGCGCAATATTCTCCTCAGCCGTCAAACCATGAACCAAATGGAAGGCTTGGAACACAATCCCGATCGTTTCACGCCTGATCTTCGTCCATTCATAGCTGGTCAGGTTGTGGGTGGATCGCCCATCCAGCACGATCTCACCCGATGTAGGCAGGTCCAACCCCGCAACGAGGTTCAGAAGAGTGCTTTTCCCGCATCCGCTGGAACCCACGAATGCGCAGAATTCTCCGGGCTTAATCTCTAAACTCACATCGCGCAAAGCCTCGACCATAGCTTCTCCGCGCGAATAGGTTTTCGAGAGTCGTCTCAGTATCACCATCGGCGGCCCGCTCTCTTGGGCGACTGATCACCAGATGCGTAGTATTCTTATTCGTATAACATAATAAATCGGAACCCGACAACCTTGACACCGTCAGGTGCTTCGCCATAAAGAGTGATGGGACAAGCAACAATTAAGACTTCCAATGCCTAATCATGTTTCGGAACGGATTCCGGGTCTCGTGCGCCGTGCAATAAGATTCTTTTTTCCCGTTCATTGTTCAACTTGCAGTTCGCCTCTGACAGATGATCCGATCCCTCATTTTTGCTCTGACTGCTGGAGCGCGATTTCCCTCATGCCTGACGCTCGATGCGCCCGTTGTGATCACCCCTTCCCTTCTTCCAACACCACGACCTACAGCCCAAACCATGTCTGCCGATTCTGCGCTGAACATCCACCTTCCTATACAAGGGCCTGGACTCTGTACCCTTATATGCCCCCCCTCCAGCATGCAATCCGCTTCTTTAAGTACCAAGGCAAAGTTTCATTGGCTGCTCCGCTTGCCGCCCTCATGATCGCCCGACTTCCTCCACTCAATTCCGTTGACGTGATCATACCGGTGCCCTTGCACATTCAGAGACTCCGTGAGCGAGAATTCAATCAGTCTCTGCTTCTCGCCGATCACATCGGACGTAGCCTCGATATGCCGGTGGCATATACTAATTTGGTCCGGACCGCCCCTACGCCGGCCCAAACCACGTTGTCCAGAAAAGACCGTCAGAAAAACCTTCGCCGAGCGTTTGCCGTCCGACACCCTGATGCGATCGTCAATAAGCGCATTCTTCTGATCGACGACGTCTTTACGACCGGTACCACGGTGAATGAGTGTGCAAAAACCCTGCGCAGGGCCGGGTCTGCCGACGTATTTGCCATAACGTTAAGCCGAACCGTGAGTGTCGATATCGTCCCTGACCGAATCCTGGCTCAACGTCCGCCCCATTCTTGAGATGCTTGGAGGATACATCCATGCCGATTTATGAGTACTTATGTCAAGAATGCCGCAAACGAAGTTCGTTCCTTGTCATGAACCCCCGACAACCTGGATCGATTACCTGTCAGCACTGTGGCGGTTCGAAGTTGGAGCGTCTCCTGTCCCGCTTCGCCGTCCCTACCTCGGAAGAATCCAGGCTCGAATCACTCGCAGACCCTGCCAATCTGAGCGGCCTTGATGAGTCTGATCCTCGGAGTGTCGCTCGTCTCATGAAAAAAATGGGGGAAGAGATGGGGGAAGACGTACGCGACGTGGAAGCCATGTTGGACCAACCAGACGGCGATGCTGATGGGGAATATAGACCATAGCGACAGTTTCTGACTCATAATGTCATGTATTTTCGCTTGACATTGTTGTGGCTGTCTCTAGAATAGCCACAGTACTGGAGGTGGTATGCGCATTCCTCTCTCTGGTAGCAGGTGGAGTGATGAGCAGGGCGCTAAAGACCGAACTGATGACCGCGACAGAAACATGCCGATATCTCAAGATTACTCAACGTACCCTCTATCGCTATCTTCGGAGTCGGCAGATTCCCGCCTTCAAGCTGGGAAAAGAATGGCGATTTGTGCGCTCAGATCTCGAGCAATGGATCCGCGACCGGACCAGAACCGTCGTGAATTCCTAACTATAGGTTATTCAAATGTTTGCCGGTGAATATCTTTGCAAGGTTGATGAAAAAGGACGCTTCATCGTCCCCTCGCCAATCCGTGAACAGATCGAAGCCGAGGGGCCGACTGTGATGTTCCTGAAAGGCCCTGAACAGTCGTTATTGATTTACGCTACGAAAGAGTGGGAGAAAGTCCTTGACCGGACCAGGACGTCTCTGGACGAAGATCAGAGCCGGCTGTTTATGCACTTCGTCGTATCCGAGGCCGGCTCGTCGGACATCGATAAGACTGGCCGCATCCTGATTCCCGGTCGCCTTCGAAAACTGGTTCCGGTCGATGAAGATCAAGAGATCATACTCGTCGGCCTGTATCACCGAATGGAAATTTGGAATCCGAGTGACTGGCGCCGGTATATTGCCCGTACAGAAGATCGGTATGAGCAGAACATGGCAAAAATCATGAACCTCCTCTAGTTCGGCTCCATGCCGTCCGGCCAACGTCAATACAATTCTCGTTCATCAGGATCTCGCCTCCCTGTAATGTTGCGTCGTGGTGATCCAAGCTGCCCATCCACACCGAAAAGATTACCACGGATCAACGGTATGACTCGATCGTTGAAATTTGATCCTTCGAACTCCAAGACCGCTCTTTGCACCCCATCACATCCCTCGGTCGTCACATCGGATACATTCACGGTTACATTGCCCGTCCCTCCTAGCATCAACCATCAATATGCGACGGTCAATGGACGTCGTTTGCTGTCCTCTGCCGGACGCGCCTATAAGGCATACGTCGGCCGGCAAGTCTGGCTGGCATTGGCCCAATCCCCAGCGAGATTTTCATTACGGGAGAGACTTCAATCCGGACCGATCGCGCTCACTATCCGATTTTATTTTGCTTCCGCTTTACGACGCGACCTCGACGGCGGTCTGAAAATCGCCCAAGATGCGGTCTGCGAAGGGCTTGGATTGAACGACAACCGCATCATTGAAACCCATCTGTACAAACAAGTCGACAAAACCGATCCTCGCATCGAAGTCTCTCTTTCGTTCCTTCCCTCTCCTCATCACTCGGCCTAACCATCGCCCCATCGCTCGTTCAACTACAGTTATCTCCCGCCCGTACCGATATCTGAAGGAGGTAGTTCTGCGACTCTATTTACCGGCAATCGCACACCGATGGCGACAACACGCATCTCTATCCGCGAGCTTCAGATCGGAATGTACGTTGCCCGTCTGGACCTCTCGTGGTTCCGCTCTCCCTTGCTCCGCCATTCATTTCTAGTTGAGTGTCCTACACAGATCGAAAAACTAGTGCGCGCGGGGGTGAAGATGGTCGACATCGACCCCGACCGGGGAATCGATTCTCAAGTGTCTCGCGTATCTTCTGCAATACATTCAACGACGGCAGCAGCACCTACTTGGAGTATGAAGCCAGCCAAACCCTTGGCTCAGCTGAACGAGGAATATGCCCAGGCGAAACTGGCCAAGCAACAGATGGATCAAGCCGTACAATCCGTTTTTTCGACCATCACCAAGACAGGGGCCGTCAACCCTCATCAGGCTGCCGAAGCGGTCCAAGAAATCACGATCGCCATGAGAACCCTGACCGATTCCGCTATTTTCATGGCCTTGAGTCAAAACCGGGCCGGCGATTCCACTCTCAGCCGACACGCATTGGCCACCTGCACGCTGTCACTGGTCTTAGGACAGACATTCGAATTCAACCCTCTGGAACTGCAAGAGCTCGCGACCGCCGCCCTCTTACATGATATCGGACTTTTGCAGGTTTGCCCTACCGTTGTCCGTCATGCTCACGCCGCGACAGACCTTGCCACGGCCGACCGACAAGAATTTAAAAATCATCCACGCCGTGCGGTTCTCATGTTGGAGCGACAAGGAGGGACTGGGGCTTCCATACTGCGTCTCATCGCGAATCACCATGTCTACCTCGATGACAGCGGGTACCCGAAAGAGTCACGAGGACAGTTTACTTGCGACCGCACCCGCATCCTGATGGTCGTGGATCGATACGATGAATTAATCACCGGATTCGACAAGACTGCTCCGCTCACCCCACACCACACATTTCAGCGCTTGTATCAAGAATCCCGGCACGGCAAGCTCGATCAACGAGTCTTGTCGTCATTCATCGCAAGAGTCGGTATCTATCCGGTCCATAGTCAGGTGCGACTGAACACACGAGAGTTGGCCGTGGTCACGGAACTCAATCAGGAGAAACTCCATCAACCGATCGTCACCATCACCCACCAACCGGAAGGTACTGAATACGTCACGCCGCTTGTCGTCGACCTCGCACACCAGACCGACGAACCTCAGACACGTGCCATCGACACGATCATCGGGACGGATGATTAAGAAACGTACGGCCTGATTGTCAACCCTATTCGTAGCGTAACGCTTCGATGGGATTGAGTCGAGCGGCTTTATTGGCAGGATATAACCCAAAAAATAAGCCGACGGCGACGGAAAAGCCGAATGCCGCAGCGACCGTGTCGCCAGAGATAATCGTGGGCCATCCGGCAATCACCGTCATCAAGCGAGCGCTCAGCACTCCCAATAAGATGCCGATGCAGCCGCCGACCACGCTGAGCGTCGTAGCCTCAATCAAGAACTGCATCATGATATGCCGTCGCTTGGCTCCTACTGCCATTCGCACGCCGATCTCCCTTGTCCGCTCCGTCACAGAGACGAGCAGAATATTCATGATGCCGATACCTCCCACAAGTAGTGAAACGGACGCAATGGCCAACAACATGACGGTCAATGTTTGACTTGTCCCTTCTTGTACCTTTCCAAGTTCGATCTGCGTGCGAATCGTAAAATCGTCGGGTTTCCCATGCTGTAGGCGATGGCGAGTCCTCAGGACTTCTCGAATTTGTTCCACTGCATCCGGCAAGTCCTCGGCACGGTCCGTGGACGCAAATATCCCTCCGACCGTCCCAAGAAACAGGGTCCCAAAGACTTTTCGCTCAGCGGTGGTGAAGGGGATGATTACGACATCGTCCTGATCCTGACCATACGTGTTCTGTCCCTTGGGCGATAAGATACCAATTACGCGGAGTGGGACGTTCTTGATTCTAATCAGCGCCCCGATTGGCTCTTCCCCAGGATCAAAGAGGTCATCGACTACGGTCTGCCCAAGAAGCGCCACGAGCGCGGCACTATCCATATCTGCCTGGTTAAAGGAACCTCCACTTCTGATAGGCCAGTCACGGATACTGATATAGCTGGGCGACACTCCCTGGACTGGGCTGTTACAATTGCGGTGACCGTTCACGATCTGCAGCACGTCTCGTTTAACCCAACCAGTATCAACCAGAATCGGAATTTTCTTCTTCAGGTGCTGGGCATCCGCAACGGTCAGCGTGATAGCGCCGCCTTGTGCACCTCGCACACCACCGATAGTTGTCGCCATGGGCCAAATCATGATGACATTCGTACCAATGGAGGCTATCTGTTTCTGGACGGCCTGTTTTGCTCCCTCCCCGATGCTGACCATGGCGATGACCGCACCGACACCAATGACGATCCCCAGCATAGTCAAACCAGCGCGCAGCCGGTTGCGCACTAAGACTCGCAGCGCCGTCACAACCGTCAGCCATACAAATACCTGCATTTATGCTCCCACGACTTGCGACCGCCTCTTGGTCGCTCGATCACTTAGGATCTGACCATCCTTGACGACGATTTCGCGCGAAGCATAGGCTGCAATATCAACTTCGTGTGTGACGAGGATCACCGTAATGCCATCCCGATTCAATCCTTCAAGAATCCCCATGATTTCCCGGCTAGACTCTGTATCAAGGTTTCCAGTTGGCTCGTCGGCCAGCAACAAGGAGGGCGACGTCACCAGAGCCCGAGCGATCGCCACCCGTTGTTGTTGGCCGCCTGAAAGTTGCGTGGGGGAATGATGCTCTCGTCCCCTCAAACCAACACGTTGGAGCGCAGCAGATGCGAGCGTACGCTGCTCTTTCAGAGAACGTCCTCTGTAGAACAGGGGTAGCTGAGCGTTTTCCAATGCGCTGGTACGGGGAATGAGGTTGAAGCTCTGGAACACAAACCCAATTTGCTGATTCCGGATCTCTGCCAATTGGTCGGATCGCAAATGTCCGACCTCGACGCCGTTCAACCGGTAATTTCCCTTGGTCGGTTGATCAAGACAACCGAGGATGTTCATCAACGTGGACTTACCTGATCCGCTTGACCCCATGATCGCGACAAACTCTCCCTGTTCGATGGTGACACTTATCCCACGCAGAGCTTGCACCTCGACATCACCGATCCGATAGATCTTCCAGACATCTTCGCAGTTGATGAGTGGAGTCATGTCCCTACCTCGAACGATGTGAGTCGGGAGTGCTGAATGAAAGTACTATGGCCACCAATCGATCACGCCTTCCTTCACCGGACGACGGTACGTCGGAACAATTCAGACAGCAAATCAGGCATTTAGCGAGGTCGAGGACGCTGTTGGTTTCCAAATCCAGGAGGTAAATCGTTGCCCCTTTTTTCGCCGACTAGGCGTTCAATACCGATGACAATCGGATCTCCTTCTGCCAAATCACCCGACAGTATTTCCGTACTGACGCCGTCAGAGATACCGGTTTTGACCAACAGAGGGGCTAGATCACCGTTTTCTACCAGCTTCCAGATAGTTTTTGATGTCATGGACGCTTCGATCATGACCGGACGAACTCCATCTCCTTTTGCAGGTTTCTCCTCAGCCTCCCCGCGATTACCTTCACCTTTCGGAGGCGTAAAGCGGAGAGCCGCGTTGGGAACCTTCATAACCTGGTCTTTCTGCGCCACAAGAATTGATACATTGGCAGTCATACCTGGTTTAAGTCGTAATTCCTTATTCTCCACACCGACAACCACATTGTACGTGACGACGTTCTGAATATTGATAGGCGCGAGCCGCACTTGCTTAATGGTACCGGTAAAGGATACTCCTGGATACGCATCCACCGTGAAGACGGCTTCCTTCCCTTCCGCCATTCCGCCAATATCGGACTCGCTTACATTGGTGTCGACTTGCATGTTCGTCAGATCGAGGGCGATCATGAATAGATTGGGAGTGGCAAAGCTCGCCGCAACCGTCTGGCCGACCTCGACGTTGCGAGCGACGACAATTCCGTCGACAGGGGATCGAATGACCGTGTATTTTAATTCCAGCTCGGTCGCGTTCAATGCCGCCTCTGCTTGTTTAACCTGAGCCTCCGACACTCGCAATTGTGCTTCTGCGCTTTGAAAATTCGTAAAGGCGACATCCGCGTCGTTCTGCGACACATACTGCTGAGGCAAAAGGGATTGCACCCGTTCGAGTTCTCGCTTTCGCTGGGCCAGGTCGGCTCTGGCTCGCGCGACACTCGATCGAGCCATTTCCAAATTGCTGACCGCCTGTTCTCGACGAGCCTTGAACGGTTCCGGATCAATGACTGCAACTGTTTCCCCAGCCTTGACGCGCGAGTTAAAATCGGCGTGAAGGCTCTTGATCATACCCGACACCTGCGAACCTACCTGGACCAAAACAACTGGATTGATCGTGCCCGTTGCGCTGACGACAGAAATGACCTGACCACGTTCAACAGCCGCAGTTCGGTATCGGACAGGCGACTTCCGCTCGCCGTTAAAAAATACGTATCCTCCGATGGTAAGCCCGATAGCCACGATACTTATGATGAATCCTATACGTCGCATGTGCTCTGGTTCCGCGTACACTTATCCTAACAGGAAGGCAACAGCGGATTCATCTCCCTGCATGTAACAATCTGCCGTCGATTTCACAACAGACGTTCAGCTTAACACGAGTTTAGATGTCTACCAAGGAATGCGCTCTTGAGAGAGGACACCGCCCTAGGCAGCAATTTAGAAAAGAGACCTCGTGGCTTATCCAGCCAAGAATCGTTCCAAGAACGTCGTTGACACGTGGCCTTTTTGAAAATCAGGGTCATCGAGGATTCGACGATGAAGTGGGATGGTGGTCTTGATACCCTCGATGACAAACTCACCGAGGGCGCGTTTCATACGAGCCGTTGACTCCTGTCGATCACGACCATGGGTGATCAGCTTTGCAATCATCGAATCGTAGTATGGAACGACGACCGAGCCCGACTCCATGGCGGAGTCGACCCGGATTCCGAATCCTCCCGGCGGATTGTACTTGGTGATCGTTCCTGGAGAGGGCGTAAACTTCTCTGGATCTTCCGCGTTAATACGACACTCCAGACTGTGTCCGGTGAGGATGACATCCTGTTGCCGAATCGAAAGCGGATGACCGGCAGCCAAACGGATCTGTTCCTTAATCAGATCTATACCCGTTACCATTTCGGTGATTGGGTGTTCCACCTGAATGCGGGTATTGACTTCCATGAAATAAAACTGACGGTCTTTATCCAGCAAAAACTCTACGGTGCCCACATTTCGGTAATGCGCTGCTTTCACCGCTTCCACAGCCACTCGACCGATTTCCCGACGTAACTTGTCGTCGACTGCAGGAGATGGAGTTTCCTCAACCAATTTTTGATGCCGCCGCTGGATTGAACAGTCGCGTTCTCCGAGATGAATCACCCGACCATGTTGATCAGCTAAAACCTGCACCTCGATATGGCGCGGCTCCAGAAAGTACCGTTCGAGATACACACCGTCGTTGCCGAACGTCGATTTCGCTTCGGCCTGAGCAGCCTGAAATGCCCGGCCCAGGTCTTCGGCCTTGTTGACGACACGCATGCCACGCCCGCCACCCCCGGCCGTAGCTTTGATGATCACAGGGAAGCCGATCTTCTGCGCCGCCTGCAATGCATCCTCCTCGCTGCGCAATTCACCAGGACTCCCGGGTGTCACCGGAAGACCTCGCTTCGCCACGATCTCACGCGCCTTCGCTTTATCGCCCATCATGGCGATATTTTCGGAGCTCGGCCCGATAAACTTTATGCCGATTGACTCGCAGACTTCCGCAAAGTGGGCGTTCTCCGATAGAAATCCATATCCTGGATGAATGGCATCGACTCCCGTAATCTCCGCAGCACTCAAGACGTTGGGAATATTTCGGTAACTCAATGCCGATTCAGCCGGCCCGACACACACCTTTTCATCGGCCGCTCGAACATGCAGTGCAAGCGCATCCGCTTCAGAATGAATGGCCACGGTCTTGATGCCGAGCTCCTTGCACGCGCGGATCACTCGCAACGCGATTTCTCCGCGATTGGCAATCAGAACTTTCTTAAACACGTCTCGGCTCCGATACGACGGCGAGGGCAGCCTTTAGAATGACTAGGAAGCGGCTCTGGGGTCGATAAGAAATAGTGCCTGACCATATTCTACTGACTTTGTGCTTTCCACTAAGATCTTGACAAGTCGACCGTCTACTTCCGACTCAATCTCGTTCATGAGTTTCATCGCTTCGACGATGCACAGCACCTGCCCCTTCTTCACAAATTCCCCTTCTTCAACATAGGGATCAGCGTCCGGTGAAGGAGATCGGTAAAACGTACCGACGATGGGGGACGTGATGGTCACAAAACCTGTGCTCGCGTCCGACACTGATGTCACGGCTGAAGCGGAATGCATCGGTTGTTGAAGCGGGGTTGGGACAGAGTCCTGCGCTGAAGTTACGAGAGGCCTGGTCGAGAGTTCATGACGGATACGGATACGGATCCCTTGTCGTTCGAATTCAAGTTCGGTCAAATTATTACGCCGAAGCAGATCGATGAGTTCTTGGATTTGCTTGGTGGATCCCCCCGTGAGTGAGATCTCCTGACTCGTCTCGTTCTCCGCCTTGGGCAACACAATCCGACGAGGCCTGGTCTGAACAGATCGTCGACGACTCACCGAACACGCTCCACATAGGATCTGGTGCGGGTATCGATCCGGATGACGGTCCCGACTTCCAAGTAGAGCGGAACTTTGATCGTCGCTCCCGTTTCCACGACCGCTGGTTTGGTTCCCCCAGACGCAGTATCTCCCCGAACACCTGGCTCCGCATCGACGACCTTGAGTTCGATAAAGTTTGGTAACTCAACGGCAATCGGGCGATGCTCGTAGATAAGGATCTTCGCGATCATATTTTCTTTCAACAGATCGGCGTTCTCTCCCAACTGACGCTTCTCAAACGTGAGTTGCTCGTACGTCTCAGTGTCCATCAGCGTATAGGAATCTCCTAATGCATACAGGAACTGCATGTCGCGTTCTTCTAAATCGGGCTCATCAAACCGTTCGCCTGAGCGAAACGTTCTGTCCAACACATTCCCGGAGAGATAGCTTTTCAACTTCGTGCGAACGAAGGCACCACCTTTGCCAGGCTTTACGTGTTGAAACTCGACGATATGAAAAGGCTCGCCTTCGACCATCAAGCGTACGCCGCTACGAAAATCCACCGTGGAAATCACTCGCAACTCCCTTCAATTAAAACGCGACCGATCTGATGATACTCTTAGCAGGCGTCTGACTTTGCTCCGCTTGCAGAAGTACCCCCACCGGAAAATTGCTTTGAACCATCGGCAGATATTTGCTCGCACAGTCCACGCAAAGCCAATAGATATCCGGTGGCGCCAAACCCCGTGATCTGTGCCAAGGCGACGCCAGACACATATGAGTGCTTCCTGAATTCTTCACGCCGATAGATATTTGTCAGATGCACTTCGATGGTAGGCACATCAACGGCAGCCAGAGCATCGCGTATCGCAATACTGGTGTGAGTATAGGCTGCTGGATTGATGATAATGCCGTGATAACCACGTCGCGCTTCTTGAATCCAGTTCACCAACTCCCCTTCAAGATTCGACTGGCGAATAATCAGTTCAGTTCCAAGTTCACCACCCAGCTTTATCATCGACGCATTGATCATATTAAGGGTCGCCGTCCCGTAGATGGATTCCTCCCGATGACCTAATAGGTTCAGATTGGGGCCATGAAGGACCAGGATGCGCAGCATGTCGCGTACAAGACCCTCCATCTGCACTTGCCTCACATCAAAGAGGGCATTCTAGCAGTCCCTTCTTAGAGGGTCAAACCGCTGGAGCCATAAGGAAGTTCAGGAGTAGGGTCAAGAAGAGGCCCGGGGATTTTGTCGACGCGTCTGGATCGAGCTGAGCCACTGCTCAAGCTGTACGATCACAGGACGTCTTTTTTTCTGCGAGGCTTGGGCGGTGGAACCGGCCGTAGGAACAAGACCTTCCTCCGAATGGGTAAGGGCGTCGAGCCCGGCCCGAAGAGACAAGGCTTCTTGGTCGCGTGGATGTATGGCTAAAATGACATTGCACGACCGGATGGCCGCTTCTTTGGCACCTTGAGCCCTGTAAAGCCTGGCCAATATTCGATGCGCACGAAGATTATCGGGGCTCAACTTTATGGCTTCTTCGAGAATGGCTTTAGCCTTAATCGATTGGTTCAACTGCTCATAGGCGCGGCCTAATGCCACCATGGCCGTGATGAAACCCGGATTAGTCTTCAATCCATCTTCAAGAACGGCCGCCGCCTCCTCCCACATGCTTGCTTTACCGTACTCTTCTGCCAAAGGGATAAACACCTTGGATCCCGGCTCCTTAGCGAGTGCTAAGGCCAGCCGATCAATTTCAGCGGCATTACCCGTTTGCTTTGAATTGGATGCCATACTCGGATCACTCCACCAAGGACTCGCGACGAGGCGAGACCAGACACAGTTCGCGCACGGTGGTCAGAATTTCGTCGGCCAGACGACGCTTGGGCATGAGCTCCAAAACTTTCTGTTCGCCCGTTGCCGAGAGAATGACGACCGCATTGTCGTCACTGCCAAACCCACCGTCCGCTCGTGAAACATCGTTGGCAATGATGAGGTCCAACCCTTTCCCCCTCAACTTGTCTTTCGCATGAGACAATACGTGTTCAGTTTCCGCAGCAAAACCAACCACAATTTGTGATGTCCGACGCAAGGACAACGTCGCAAGAATATCCGGAGTGGCTTCAAGCTCGATCACCAGCTCGGATTTCCCCTGTTTTTTGAGCTTCTGCCCAGCCGACACTTTGGGGCGGAAGTCTGCAACCGCCGCAGCCATGATCAGAACCGTAGAGGAAGGAAAATGCCGACTCAACGCGTCGCTCATCTCACTCGCTGTGTTGACTGAAACAGCGGTGACTCCGGAAGGAGGCGTCAGAGAGGAAGGCCCTGTCACCAAGATTACTTCCGCTCCTCGATCCCGTGCAGCCTCTGCAATGGCATATCCCATCTTTCCGGAAGAACGGTTGGAAATAAAACGAACCGGATCAATGGGTTCTTGGGTTGGCCCGGCGGATACCAATACCCGTTGACCTCGCCAATCCAGCTGAGAGATCAGTGCCTTCTGGACTGCATCCAAGATGCTTAACTCTGTTGGAAGTCTGCCTTGTGCGACTTGTCCTGACGCCAGCGGACCGACTTCAGGATCGAGCACAACAACGCCACGAGCGCGGAGCAGCTGAACATGTTGCATAACAGTAGGATGTGCCCACATGTCCCCGTCCATGGCAGGAGCAACAATGACTGGGCACCGAGCATTCAGCAGCATCGTGCTCAACAGATCATCTGCCAGACCAATCGCCGCCTTTGCCAGAAAATTTGCCGTAGCCGGCGCCACAATAACTGCATGTGCTTGGCCCGGGAGGGCAAGATGGGCCATCTCTTCGCGAGATTCAAAGAGATCCGTCGCCACCCGCCTTCCGGAAAGCACTTCAAACGTAAGAGGAGTCACAAATTTCGTGGCGGCTTGAGTCATCGCCACCGAGACGGTGGCACCTTCACACACAAGAGAGCGAAGCAAGCCGACTGCTTTATACGCGGCAATACTGCCGGTTACTCCAAGGACAAGACGCTTGCCCCACAGATTTATCGGTGATTGCGCTTCGACCAATCCTTACTCCTCAGCCGGAGCCGTCGTCGGCTGCACCGTATCATCGACGTACACGCTGAGCTCCTTCTTGATTTCGCGGGCGTCCTCTCCGGTCATCATTGCAATACGTTCGGTTTCCCCCTCTTTTCCTCGTTTGGCTTCCTTCATCGCATCGCGGGCCTCTTTGCCGGTCAAATACGTGGAATGACCTCTCAGCACTTCGTCAAGTGCGATGGTTGTTTCTTTCGTGAAGCGAGAAGCCCCTGCTGGTTTAGCGCCTTGCGTCAAGTGTTTCGCCCGCTGCGAGGCGACGATTACCAATCGGTGACGGGAATCAAATTCATTCGATGTGTATTGCGGCAACAAACTCAGCATGTCGATCATGATAGGTCTCGCTCCCTTACTATAAAATGGATGATGGTTCCCTTTCAGGAAATTTTGTATCTTTCTCGAGAATAAAGCTTTGTTCAAGCCAATGCATGTCCATTCGTTTGGTCTTCAGACGTTCCGCGACACAAATGCTTTGCAGCTCACGGAGAGATTGCGTCAGATCATCGTTGCGGACAATATAGTAATATTCCCTAAAACTCCACACTTCTTCTTTCACCTTTTGCAATCGGCGAACAATCTCCTCCTGGGAGTCGGATCCCCGACCTTGGAGTCGAGCACGCAGAATGTCCATTGATGGAGGAAGGATGAAGATATAGACGGCATCGCCAAACTTCTTTTTAATCTGAAGCGCACCTTGGACATCGATTTCCAGCAAGACATCGATGCCCTGCTCCATTTTTTCCATTAAAGGCTTTCGCGGTGTTCCGTACCAGTTGGAATACACGTGGGCATGTTCCAAGAACTCATTTTTCGCAACCATATCGTGAAATACGTTCTCTTCGATAAAGAAATACTCACGTCCGTGTTCTTCTCCCGGACGTGGTTTTCTTGTCGTAAACGACACCGAATGCCACAGCCCGGAGACTGACGCCACGACCTGTTTACACAAGGTCGTCTTTCCCGCTCCTGAGGGAGCTGAAATGATATACAAGATCCCCCGACGTTCAGGAACTTGACGATTCCCGGTAACATTGGGGGGATGGTTACTTGTGGTAATCGCGGTGCTCATTCGACGTTCTGTATCTGTTCGCGCATACGCTCAAGCTCGGCCTTCAGTCGCACCACGTTGGTCCTGATCGACGCGTCATTGGCTTTTGATCCAATGGTATTAACCTCCCGCCCCATCTCCTGAAGAAGAAAATCCAACGTCTTGCCCACCGGTTCGGTGCCCTGGATCGCCCGCTCAAACTGTACCATATGCGTGTCCAGCCTGACCAATTCTTCCGTAATGTCGCACCGATCGGCATAGATGGCCAACTCCTGATTGAGCCGAGGAAGATCCGGGATTGAGTCTGCCAACAACTTCTCCACGCGCTGCTTCATACGGTCGAAGGTTTCCTGCGCGATGAGGGGAGCGCGGGATACTACGGCACTCCTGCACTCACGCACTTGCTCAAGTCGAGCCAGGATATCCTGCGCAAGCAAACGCCCCTCGTTTTCCCGCATCTTCGCCATATCTGACACCGCCAATAGTCCAAGCTTCTCCACCATTTTTGTAAGCTTCGGATCGTCGGTCGGCTGTTCAGAAAGTGTGATGATATCGCGGAATCCCGCCATCCGTTCGATGTCAATGGAGCCTTTAAGTCTCAGTGTACGCTGGAGAGTACGAAGAACTTGATAGTACTGTTTCGCTAGTTCAACGTCAAGTTGCACCGCACGCGCGCTTCCTCGACCGCTCTGCAGCAACACCGTAAAATCGACTCTTCCACGGACACAATATTGTTGGATCGTCTTCTTGAAGCGCTCTTCTAACCCGGCCATCAACTTCGGCATGCGAATGGACGTTTCAAGGAAACGATGGTTAACCGATCGTACTTCGACACTGACGATCCCGTCAGCCCATGTCTCCTGTCGCTGGCCAAATCCTGTCATGCTCTTTATCATTTCTGGAGCTTTCCTTCCCACTCGCAAGCAGTATAAATCGGACATACAAGGCAGCGAGGCTTCCGTGCAAGACACACATATCGGCCATGAAGGAGCAACCGTTGAGACACATCCGTCCACTGGGTTTGCGGATACACCGACTGTAGATCGCGCTCAATTTGCTCGGGATCATTTGAGTGGGAAAGAGCCAGTCGGTTAGCCACCCGCATTACATGCGTATCGACCACCAAAGCCGGTTTTCCAAACACAACCCCAAGGAGCACATTGGCTGTTTTTCGCCCGACACCAGGTATCGAGATGAGTGCTTCCATTGTGTCGGGGACTTGCCCCTTGAACTGTGCGGTAATGACCTGAGCACAGCCGATCAAGTTTTTCGCTTTGCTCTTATAGAAGCCGGTTGATCTGATCAATGCCTCCAGTTCAGTCGGCATCGCCTTTGCCATGACTTGGGGGGTTAGATATTGCGCGAAGAGGCTCGGCGTCACCTGATTCACGCGCTGATCCGTGCACTGTGCCGAGAGAATTGTGGCCACCAGTAGTTCCCACGGAGAACGATGCGTTAATTCGACTCGCGCCACCGGCATGGCGTGATGAAGACTCGTGGCAATCCGCGCCGGGCGGTCGAGAACGGATCGTGCCTTCATGCGTGTGGCTTTCTTCATTGCGGCCCGATTGTGCAGGGGTTAACGACGAGATGCAAGCATCAGCGCGTCGTACGATAGAGGCAGGTCAACGGTCTTATCTTCACCGGTTGCCAGCGCTCTTACGTGAGCTTCCAATCGAGTGAGAAGCGGACGAAGTGTGGCGGGCTGAATCGCCGAAATGCCGATGGCTCCGTACCGTCGGCAGAGTAACTCGATGTGCGGTGATGATATCTGGTCACACTTATTAAACACGAGCAATCTCGGTATCCCATTCAAATGCAGCTCCTCAAGGACGGCGATGACCGCCGTAATTTGAACGTCGATGTCAGCGGCGCTGGCATCGACGACATGCAGCAGAAGATCTGCCTCGTGTAGTTCTTCGAGTGTTGTCCGAAAGGCGCCGACCAGCTCTTGCGGAAGATCCCGGATAAACCCTACTGTATCGGTGATGATGATTTCGCGATCCTCCGGGAAACGCAGGCGTCGGCTCGTCGTGTCCAGGGTTTCAAACAATCGGTCTTGAGTCGACACATGACTGTTCGTCAGCACGTTCAGCAATGTCGACTTACCGGCGTTCGTATAGCCCACGAGTGAAACGATAGGCAGTCCGTGTCGACTTCGCCTTGACCGCCGTTGGCCTTGCTGACGTGCAAACTGCCTCAGTTCCCGTTCTAAATGCGTGATTCGGTCACGCACGCGGCGACGATCGGTTTCCAATTTGGTTTCGCCCGGTCCACGAGTGCCGATCCCACCACCCAGGCGAGAGAGTTGGGCACCTTTTCCAGATAATCGTGGAAGCAGATACCGTAACTGTGCTAGTTCCACCTGTACCTTACCTTCACGACTGTGAGCTCGTCGGGCAAAGATATCTAGGATCAGTTGCGTCCGGTCAATAACCTTGATATCCGTCATCTCCGAAATTGCCCGCAGTTGAGCCGGCGACAATGTTTGATCAAAGATCACCATGTCGGCCCCCCGATGGAGCGTCTGAATCAACACATCCTTCAGCTTACCTCTACCCAAGAGATATCGCTGATGTCCGTCCGGCGTTCGCTGCACGACACGGTCAACCACCATGACATCGGCGGAAGTTGCCAGCTCCGTCAATTCGATTAAACGCTCTTCCTGCTCGGACCGGCTTTTAACTGAAGCGCTAACAAGTATCGCCGATTCCCTACCGCTCCCCACATCATAATGAGCTCGCGCCTGCTGAAGGTCTGCATCGAGCTCTTGGATAAACTGGGCGAACATCATGGTCAGATTGTGAAACGGAACAGCCTTGAGTACTTTGACCAATTGACCGGTCGAATTGGGCGCCAGCAGATGCGCTACATACAGATTGCCGAGTTGCCCATCTTCGGTGACGGAGAGAATGCCGATAAGATCAAGTCGCAAGAAGGCGAGGTCGGTGAGCACCTCTTGATTTAAGGGCTGATCATGCAGCTGTGTGCGAATGAATCTCAACCCACGGAGCGATCGCGCACCCGCACGGAACAAGGTCAGCGTTGTTGAAGACAGAGTCAAATCCGTTCCCACAATCACTTCCTGGACCTGTCCTCGCCTGGTCAGCAGCACGCCGATCGGTCGACGGAGCTCAACGGTCAACTGGGCCATTGCCTTTGCGATCTCTGCGGTAATGACTTTATCGAGGGAGACACGACGTCGGTAGAGTCGTTCTACCGAGGCGACTTGGCTGGCACGGAGTCCTGTGATCTGACCTCGGATATCAGGAATTGGCGTTCTCCTTATGAAAAACCGATATTTGCTCTATTTTCTTCATGAATCGCCACGAATCTTTCAGCCGGGCTGATATCGAAATCTTCCTGTGGTCGTTCTCCGTTCATCAGCAACTGACGACCCGCTGAGGCAATCATGGCAGCATTGTCAGTGCAAAACTCGATAGGCGGCAATGATAGGCGAATGCCTTCACGCACCGCGCGCTCGCTCAGTATAGTTCTTAACCGGGAATTAGCCGAAACCCCGCCGACGACAGCAAGCGTATTCAAATTCGACTGCGTGAGGGCAGCGAAGGCCTTCGTGGCCAACACCTGCACGATGGCCTCTTGATAGCCGGCCGCTAAGTCGGCAATCTGTTGAGACGACAGAGGCCCACCCAGTTCTCGTAACTTGTACAACAAAGCCGTCTTGAGACCACTAAAGCTGAACTCAAGACTGTTCTTCGCCCGGTGGAATCGAGGAAATCGAATAACTTGTGAATCACCGGAACGTGCGATCCGATCAACGGCCGGTCCACCTGGATACCCCAAGCCAAGCATCTGGGCTCCCTTATCGAAGGCTTCACCGGCTGCATCGTCGCGGGTACGTCCGAGTAGCGTACACCGGCCACCGACTTCATGGCGATAGAGGTGGGTATGGCCACCCGACACAACCAGCACAATGCAGGATACCGGAAACATCGAATCAGCAAGCCAGGCGGAAGCGATGTGGCCCTGCAGGTGATTGACCCCGATGATCGGAATACCCAAACCGTAACTCAAGGCCTTGGCGTAATTCACTCCCACCAAAAGTGCCCCGGCCAATCCTGGCCCTTGGGTGACGGCTATAGCACTGAGGTCATGTTTCGAGATTTGGGCGGTCGCCAAGGCTTCTCGGACCACCATGTCGATCTTCCCCAGATGAGCTCGCGCGGCTAGTTCTGGAACGACGCCACCGAACTTTTCATGGATGGTCACCTGTGAAAAGACGACGTTGGAAAGTACATCGCCTTCGCAACTGAGTATGGCCGCGGCCGTTTCATCGCATGAAGACTCGATGCCAAGAACCAAGCCTGGGCGCCATCGAGCCTCAGATTGAAATTTGGACCGATTGTGAGAAAAATACATCTCGTTACAAATGGGCCAGATGGCGTTGAATAACAAAACGGCCCCTGCAGCAATCAGCCGCAGAGGCCACTAACGCTTATAGAGATCTTCCCGATCGCCAAGGGCGCTATACTCCTGCCATTGCCTCCTGCTCGATAAAGGTCGGAGCTCCGTCCCGCAGAACCACTTTCACCTTGCGACTTTCTTTGAAACGCCCCCTGATCAGCTCATCGGAAAGCGGGTCACCGATGGCACGTTGAATAGCCCTTCGCATTGGCCTCGCTCCGTACAACGGTTCGTAGCCCTCTTTGATGAGCCACTGCTTGACTTCATCATCGACCTCAATCTCGATCCCTTTATCCAACAGGCGGAGGTTCAACTCACGGAGCAGGATATCCAGGATGCTATAGAGCTGCTCTTTTTCCAACTGATGGAAAATCACGATCTCATCGATCCGGTTGAGAAATTCAGGACTGAACGATTTCCGGAGTTCTCCGAGCACTTCCTCCTTCTTCCGACGCGCCGCTTCCCCTTCTGTGCTCTGAAAACCAAGGGAGACACCCTTTTGAATCATTTTCGTCCCGATGTTGGACGTCATGATGACGACCGTGTTCTTGAAATCAACCTTTCGACCGAGACTATCGGTCAACACGCCGTCGTCTAATACTTGAAGCAGGACATTGAACACATCCGGATGTGCCTTCTCGATTTCATCGAATAGGACGACCGAATAAGGCCGACGGCGGACCTTTTCGGTCAACTGTCCTCCTTCTTCATACCCAACATAGCCGGGAGGAGCACCAAAGAGTCGAGAACTCGTAAACTTCTCCTGATATTCAGACATATCAACACGAATCAGCGCATCTTCACTATTGAACAGAAACTCAGCCAATGTTCTTGCCAGTTCCGTCTTCCCCACGCCGGTCGGTCCCAAGAAAATGAATGAGCCGATCGGTTTCCGAGCTTCCTTCAACCCGGCACGAGATCGGCGGATGGCGCGAGCGACCGCAGAGATCGCTTCGTTCTGACCGACCACTCGTTTATGGAGAAATTCTTCCATGCGCAACAGCTTATTGGATTCCTCTTCCTCCAGCTTAAAGAGCGGAATACCGGTCATTTTTGAGACAACATAGGCGACATCCTCTTTGCCGATCACCGGTTTGTTCTTTTCTTGATTCTTTTTCCATTCTCGTTTGGATTCGTCGAGCAGCTTGCGCAGCCTCTCTTCTTCCTCACGATGCCGTACGGCTTCTTCGAAATTCTGCATAGATATCGAGAGTTCCTTCTCCCGCGAAACCTTCTTCAGCTCTTGCTCCATCGCTTTTAATTCAGAGGGAAGCGCATAGGTCTGGAGCTTCGCCCGTGACCCGGTTTCATCGATCAAATCGATCGCCTTGTCCGGGAGGAACCGGTCGGTGATGTACCGATCAGACAACTTGACGGCCTCAACAATGGCGTCTTCTGTGATTTCCACTCCGTGATGTTCTTCGTACCGGTCTCGAAGCCCTTGGATGATGCGAACGGTTTCGTCGAGATTGGGCGGCTGAACGTGGATCGGCTGGAATCGCCGTTTCAACGCACCGTCTTTTTCAATATGTTTTCGGTACTCATCCAACGTCGTGGCCCCAATGCATTGAATTTCGCCGCGCGACAAGGCCGGCTTCAACATATTGGAGGCGTCGATGGATCCCTCTGCAGCTCCAGCCCCAACCAGCGTATGCAGCTCATCGATAAAAATGATGATATTGCCGGCCTGAACAATTTCCTTCATCACGACCTTGAGACGCTCTTCAAACTGTCCACGGTATTTCGTACCGGCGACGAGAGAACCCAGATCCAAGGCGATGACCCGGCGAGAGAGCAGATTGTCGGGAACTTCAGATTGAACAATCCGTTGAGCAAGCCCTTCGACAATAGCGGTTTTCCCGACACCGGATTCACCGATCAGCACAGGATTATTCTTGCTCCTTCGACTGAGAATCTGTAGGACGCGCTCAATTTCATCAGCCCTGCCGATCACGGGGTCCAGTTGACCTTCTTGAGCCAACTGCGTCAGGTCACGGCCGAATTCGTCGAGAGCTGGAGTATTACTCTTCCGATCCCGTTCGCGCGGAGCCGACTTTCGCAGAAATGTCACAGTTAACTGTCGTGCAGTCAGAAGGTTGGCTCCTAAACTTCGAAGAATCTTTCCCCCTATCCCTTCTTCTTCACGAAGGAGGCCGAGGAGGAGATGCTCGCTGCCGATATGATTGTGTCCCAGTAGGCGGGCTTCTTCGACTCCGTATTCAATCACCTTTTTCACACGTGGACTAAAGGGGATCTCACCAAACGTCATGGTGGTCCCTCCACCAGGCAGATTTCGCTCAATTTCCAAACGAATCTGCTCAGTAGAGAGCCCCATCTTTTTCAGAATCATCAGGGCAATGCCGTCGGACTCACGCAGTATGGCCAAGACGAGATGCTCTGTACCTAGATAGTCGTTTTGGTGCCGCTCGGCCTCCTCGCGCGCGAGGATGATGATCTTTCGACCTTTGTCCGTGAATCGTTCGAACATCCTGCCTCCTTACACTAGTGAGTGCGAATCCTGGCCGCGTTCGAGCAAACCCTTGATAAACCTTGGCCTAATTCTAACCACAGTATTCTTGAGAGTCAAGGTTGAGCGAATAACAGACGGCGTGACACGATGACAACTGCGGTCGTTTTCTCTTTACTCTATGCATCGTGGATTCGATTGACCACGCGTTGACATAAAAAGAAACATCCCGATACAATCGCCATCCTTTTTTGACCGCTCACGCATACGGGATTCATGAAAAGTAAAAGTATCGGGATTCTCACCAAGCCAAAATTTCCTGAAGTCAAAGCCACGCTGCTAGGAGTTGTCGCTTGGCTCCGAGCCCGCAGTATCAATGTCCTTCTCGATACAACGTCTGCGGTATTGTTGAATGAGTCGGGCGGAATTCAGAAAACGCAACTCGCTGAAAAAGCCGATGTGCTGTTGGTGTTGGGTGGCGACGGAACCATTCTGAACGCAGCACGGCTGGCAGCAGAACGAAGCATCCCCATCTTGGGGGTCAACATGGGTGGGCTCGGATTCTTAACCGAGGTGCGGCTGGACAACCTCTACCCTTCACTGGAACGAGTATTCGCCAACGACTATACCCTCGATGAGCGTCTGATGTTGGCAACACACGTTCATCGACACGGAGAAACAGTCGCGCGAGGAATCGTGCTCAACGATGTCGTCATCAGTAAAGGCACCCTCGCTCGTATGATCGAACTACAGATCGCCATAGGGGGGCAGTTCGTGACAAATCTACGAGGTGACGGCCTGATCATCGGAACACCGACAGGCTCTACCGCTTACTCCCTTTCTGCCGGGGGACCCATCATGAACCCAGCTCTCCAGGCGCTTATCCTGACCCCCATCTCTCCGCATACATTGACGCATCGCCCGTTAATCGTACCAGGCGATGTCGTCATTGAAGTGACGTTGACGAGCAAGGATGACGGATCGATGGCGACGCTCGACGGGCAAGTCGGCGTTGCCATGTCACAAGGTGATATGGCAGTAATTCGGGCCTCTGACTATCGGACAAGATTAATTAGATTTCCAGAGAGTCATTACTATGAAGTATTGCGGGAAAAGCTGAAATGGGGACACGTATGAGAGCGGGATTTTCAGGGCGTTATCTATGCCTTCCCCTGTCCAATATGTTTAAGCATGTCTTGATTTGCAGCAAACTTGAACTCTCCGATGCAGTCGGCTTTCCCGGCGAATGAGCGTTCTGCCACATCGAGTGCCCGCAAGCCATTCACGTCAACCGGGCGACTTTGATGCCTTCCAAGAAGCGAGTGCAAGCGATCAAGTACTATCTTGGCGTCTGTGCCGCTCTTGGACATGAGATAGCGATCGACGACTTCCGCACACCAATCCCCATCACGCTTCGCAACACCGACGAGACCTTCACTGGCTTTTCTAGCCCAACCGGCCAAAAACATACCATCCATCACCTTACCTATTGATTCATCAAAGGCCTGAAAAAGCGCATCATCGGGATCATTGCCGGTCTTGTTCGGGTTCGTGGTAAACATACCGTTCTTATACGGTAGGCCGACCGTCTCATCCACCTTGTCACCGACCGCAAACACAACCGAGTCGCAGGGAAATTCATAATACTGCTTCAAGCCCACGGCGACGGTATCTTCACCCTTTGGGTCAAGCCGGTTATCTTCCATTTCGAGTCCGCGAACTCGATTATTGCCGTCAACCAGAATACGTTTCGGCGACGCAAGGAAGCGAAACCCCATCTTCGTCTCTGTCACCTTCGGTTCGCACTTGGTAAACTCGTCGGTGAACGCCTGTAAGACTTGATCAGGGTTCTGGCCGACCTTGGCGAGACGGTCCTTGATGCGCTCAAACTCATCTTTGATCCCCTCAAGGTCCATATTGGCACAGATGCTGCGAATTTCTTTTGGATTGTACTTTCGTTCCACAGGTCCCCGTCTGACAATTGCCGTGACCTTGTCAACTTTCTTGTAGCGGACCAACCAGTGGGCGATATCCACCATCACATCTCCCGCCCCGATCACGGCGACATGTTTTCCCATTTCAAATGGGCGGTCGCCGAAACCCGGTAAGCGATTGAAGTGATAGACCACATCTTTGGCGTGAAACACGCCGTGAGCCGAGTCCCCTTCGACCCCGATAGCCTTGGTCCCCTGCGCACCGATCGTGAAGACAACTGCGCTTGCACCCAACCCGCGCACCTCTTCGACCGTCAGGTCTTTTCCGTTTCCAATGGAAACATTCCCCAAATAATGGACGTTCTTCTGTTGAAGCAGTTCCCAATACTGTTTCTTGAGACCACCACGGAGTTTCAGCTTAGAAGGGAATATCCCGTATTCGGCTAATCCACCGAATTTGATATCACGATTGAGAATAATGATTTCGTGGCCGGATTTTGAAAGCGCGGCGGCAACAGCCATACCAGCCGGTCCAGCTCCTGCCACGATAATCACATGCGCCTGTGTCCCGCTCATACAGTGTTCCTTAAGAAGTTAAGTAAAGAAAAACCTGGAATATCAACGGATCGCGGACTGTAGCATAGCCGTTCCAGAACTGTCAAAAAACACGGCAGATGGACGCAGGCAGCTAGGTGGGCTTCGACTTGCCCGGGTACTTACTGTCGTTTACAATGCCGCCCGTCTCCGGATCTGGTTACAGAAGAAATCTCTATGCCCACTGACGAATCACTCTCTCTGCAATTAGTCGAGAAGACTCTGGCACCTCTCGTACGCTACCGTCGCATCAGGAAGAGCGAATGCGTCATTCCTCTCAAAGCACTGGGCACAGCTGAAGCATACGTCGTCTCGGATTTCGAGCTTGCCGAGGAACTGATCGCCCGAGGTGCCGACAGCGCACGTATTGCCATCAGCCCACATGATTCTACGGAAGACCAGTATCTGGGGTATTCCCAAGTGGCGGCAGGTAAACAGCTCGTCCCCACCTCACCGTTCGATTTCAAACAATCGATTGTCATTGTTCTCCCAACATACAATGAACGCACCAATCTTGAGACGCTTGTCCAAGCGATTGGCCGGTATCTTGTGGCCGACATCTTAATCGTTGATGATAACTCGCCGGACGGGACCGGAGAGTTAGCCGATCAGCTCAGTTTCCAGCATAGACATGTGCATGTCCTCCACCGGCACAGAAAAGAAGGGCTCGGACCAGCCTATCTTGCGGGATTTGAGTGGGCGCTGCAGCAACATTACAGTCTTATCCTCGAAATGGATTGTGACTTCAGCCATGCTCCCTGGGATCTCCCCCGCTTGGTGCACCGTGGCCGCACTACCGACCTGGTGATCGGGAGTCGCTACGTGCCTGGGGGTGGGACCGAAAATTGGAATGCTCGCCGGCGATTCGTCTCTCGTTGTGGCAACAGCTACGTGAGCCTCTTTCTGGGTTCGACCATCCAGGACTGGACAGGAGGATTCCGCTGCTATCGTCGTGAGCTCCTGACACGGATGAACCTTACAACCGTCCGGGCGAAAGGGTACATCTTTCAAGTCGAGCTGGCTTGGCGGGCAGTACAACTTGGCGCAAACATCACTGAGCTACCCATCAGGTTCATCGATCGCGTCCACGGCCAGAGCAAGCTCGGCTGGCGGTCCATCACCGAAGCGCTGATGGAAGTGCCAAAAATGTATCTTCTGGGCCTAGGCGGTCGATAAGACTTTTCTCTTCCTCGTTTCCGTTCCTCCAGCGACCTCTACCCCGTCCAATGGAACGAACCGTACCGCTACGTGGTCATTCACACAGAGACTCATGATTCATGCAGAACCGTATGAGAGAAACTCTTGGCTCGGAAGGTTCCAGTTTGGTCAAATCGATGATGAGTTCGTCCTTCGCATTGGCCAAAATTCCGTCCAGGAAACTGCTCTTCATCGGAATGACGGCATCGGATGGCTGAAAAATCAGGTCAAATCCTTTCGCTGCGGTCGGCCGCATGGGGTAACGCCGATCATAGATCATCCCATAGGCCGGGATGCCGTAAATGATTCTCCAATTCCCCAGAAGCATGTGCAGCTCATTCCCCTGAACATAGAGTCCGCCCGTCGTAATAATTCGCCTCGCGAATGTCTGCGGTTGGCTTAAATAGAATGTAACCCGCTCGTTGTGTTTCGCCTCCGCCAGCGCCTCCGATATGTATGCAGACAAGAGGGCCAACTCCTCATCTGTGAATGCCGGAACCAGAGGAGACTCTCCTCGCCACCACCGCTGCAGCGCAATCCCATGCTCCTGCACCTTCAATCCCGACAAAATCGTCCGTAATTTTTCCGGTTCGAGCGTGAACGGATGGGTATGGTGGCTCGGCGGCCATTCCGGAAGCACTTCCGAGTCTTCTTCCAACCGCACAAAATTGACCGGGTCCTCATAAATAATTCGCGACGGCACATGAGGAGCGGCACAACCGAACAGCAGGAAGGTTGAGGTCAAGGCGAAGATCAGGCAACGAAAGCTCAACAACATTGTTCACCTTAACCTATGCCTATCCTCAACCTTCACTTATCGTCACGGTCATCTCGGTCCGCTCCAGCGGATTGTCTCGACCATCACGCTTCATACTGACGATCTTATCGGCAACCTCCATTCCGCTGATCACCTCCCCAAATACCGTGTATTGCCAATCGAGAAAATTGGCGTCCGCGACGCAAATAAAGAACTGCGACCCGGCGCTATCCGGATCGTTCGAGCGGGCCATTGAAACAATGCCTCGCTTATGCGGCGTACTGTTGAACTCCGCCTTCACCTTATAACCCGGCCCGCCCATCCCGTGAGATGCACGGTCGGAACCCTTACTGTTGGGATCTCCTCCCTGAATCATGAAACCTGGGATGACGCGGTGAAACGTCGTCCCATCATAAAACCCCTCTCGGGAAAGTTTGACAAAATTGTTGACGTGACCAGGAGCCACATCATGAAAAAATCTAAGTACGATTTCTCCCACAGGCTGCCCTTTGCTCGTGACGACAATTGTCGCTCTTGTCTTTTCCCCACTATCAGTCATTCCATTCATCCTTTCTAGATTTACCGAAAGAGAAACGGCGGGGGCGCGGTTCCCGCCTCCAGTCCCTGATTGACGGCCATCCAGGAGACCCCATCATCGCTGCGAAATACGCCTGAACTTGTCCCGGCATACAAACCTTTATCCCCTAATCCGACCAACACCTGCACCGCAAGATTCGCCAGTCCCTTGTTGATGGGAGTCCATTGCCGGCCCTTATCCATGGTCTTAAAAATCCCGTTACCGGTCGCCACAATCACTCCTTGGTCGTGGAATACGATACCTCGGATAGAGTCGTTGGGCAGCGCCCGGCTGATCGGTCGCCACGTCTGTCCTCCGTCGACGCTGCGAAACACCCCGCCGTCGAACGTGCCGGCAAAAACACTCTGGTCCTGATCGATCACCAACACACGAATGAAATTTTCGATCATTCCTTCATGATCCTTCAACCCATGCCGCATACGAGACCAACCGGTCGAGCGAGGGCTGAACCGAAAAACGCCTTTACCGGAAGTCCCCGCGAAAAGCGTTCCATCGGCGGAGCGAGCGAGTGCATGGACCAGAATATCTTCCAAACCCGACGTCACTGGGCTCCAATGATCTCCGGAGCCATGCAAGCGATACACACCATCTCCGGTACCGGCGAAAAGCTCATCGTCCACCGCCAGTAATGCTTTGACTTCAAACCGTTTGAGCCCCGCATTGACCGGCTGCCAGTTCTTTCCTTCATCGTGCGACCGAAACACGCCACCACGAAACGTCCCGGCATAGACTGTTCCCTCTTTCGTGGAAGCCAAGCTCAAGATAAAAGGATCGGTGATGCCACCTCCTACTCGATCCCACGTCGCACCGCGATCCATAGTGCGAAAAATCCCATGCCCGAAGGATCCGGCATAGATGATCCCATTGCCGCTCATCACAAGGGCCTGGACGCTTGCTGCCGATTGTTCAAATGGTCCCGTTGCTGTCGAAGATTCTGAAACCCTTAACGGTGTATTCGACGACAACGGATCGTAGGCTCGAAGGCTTTGCTCACCGGCTGAACAGAGAAGAACACCCCACAGCAGTATCACTGAAGTGATCGTGCGCAGGGCCTGTACAACCCCATGCCTCATCGTAGCCTCGTTCCAGCGGTGTTAATCGGCACATCCGGGTCGAGCGGCAAATCGATCCCCCCTGAATGCTGATTCCGTCCGAAAAGTCTGGCGCCTAAAATCCCGATCTCATACAGTGCCATCAAGGGAATCGCCATCAACAGCATGGTAAAGAGCGTTGCGTCAGGAGTGACGATGGCGGAGAGAATGAGACACGATAAAACGGCATGTTTACGGTAACGAGCAAATGCGTCGGCTGATACCACTCCAGCCATAGCCGCCAGACTCATGACCAGAGGCAATTCGAACGCGCAGCCGAAAATGAGCAGAAACTTCACGTTAAAATCAATGTACGTGCCGACGCTCAGTTGCGGGGTAATATCACGATCGAGTCCGAAATTCACGAATAGGTCGATGACCAACGGTAAAATCACTACGTTGCAGAAGACCAGCCCTAACGCAAACAGCCCCCCGGCCACCACGAACAGCGGAATCGCCCAGCGCTGTTCCTTCGTTAACAAAGCGGGTTCGATGAACTTCCAACACTGATAAAAAATGACCGGCAGGCTGAGAATGAGGGCTGCCAACAACGATACCTTGATCGACGCGAACAGCGCTTCTGTGGGACCATAAAACGCTAGTTGATTGGAAAAGGGTCGGTTGAGCCAAGCCACCATTTCGGCGGAATACGAGAAGGTCAGCACCAACGAACCCAAGACCGTCGCACCGATAATGATCAGTCGCCTCTTGACGGCTTGGATATGGGAGGCAAGCGGATGAACAGTCTGTTCCATGTCGATGGATTCGCCCGCCTGCAGAATCGAGGGTCGATCAGCCTTCTAGCGCGCCGGCTCGAGCCTCTGCTCGCGATAGAGACGAATGAATTCTGCAAGCTTGTCTTTCTTCGCCAATTTTTCCTTTTGTATCCGTTTTTTCTCGATTTCTTCCGACGGGGTCAGAACATGGCGCTTCTGCAACTCGTTGAGTTCAAGATCCAGGCGATGGTGGGTTGCTTCCAGTTCTCGGAATTCGGTGTTGGAGTGGCGAAGCTGCTCGACGATCGCATCTTCCGTCAACATAACGACACCTCCTGGTTAAAGTGAGTCTGTTGAAGCTGATTCACCTCCTCGGACAACGTTCCTGTCCTGCTGCCGATCGTTCAATATCACAAGCGGATTCATTTCCAACAGCACGGCGTCTTCGATGGGATTCGTGTAGTAACGAGGGCGACTGCTGACCTGAACAAAACCTAGATGTGTATAGAGGGAACGCGCCGGGTTGTTCGAGGATCTGACTTCAAGGACCGCACGAGTCGCTGCTTGCTCCAGCCCCAAACGGAGGGCTTCGGTGACCAGCGCTCCTCCGACCCCATTTCTCCGCATCGACTCTCGCACCGCCAAGTTCATCAATCGCAGCTCTTCAAAGACGATCCAGAAACAATGATACCCGATAATCGCGGGTTCTGTCTTTGTTTTTGACGGCTCGCGACGCATCGCCACGAGAAAGTGAGCGAATTGATTGCCCGTCAATTCACCTTCCAACATTTTGCGCGTCCACGGGGACGAGAAGCAAGCCTCTTCCAAAGCAAGAATGTCCGATAACATCTCCGGCATTGCCGGGATAATCTCAAATTCACCAAGCACGACGTGTCTGCTCACATTTCCTGCAGATGCGACCGCCGACGGCCCCGAGCCGATCGCTTCCCTGCTTTGGTATCAATCTTCTGCTGGCGCCTTGCCAGGGGCGAAGCACCTCCCGACCGTTCGTATTGAATTTCCGCTTCGACCCGTTGAACATAGAGCGGCAAAATCAGATCTCCGGCAATTGCACCTTGTCGAAACCCTTCCATCCCGATACGTGCGACTTGAATAGCGGAAGGCTTGAAGACATGATCTGGTCCTACCGTCAGGGTGACCGAGTTCGACAATGCCGATCGAATCTCCGATTCCATCGCCGACCAGCCCGCCCCGAATACTAAGGTGGGTTCGGTAAGACTCTGCGCAACAGCTCGCGGGGTTCCAACCTGCTCATCGACAATTCGATCCAGCCGCCCGTCACCTGTCCTGCGGAAAATCGCCCAGTAGACTTCCCCACGACGACTGACCAACATCGGACAGACCGGAACGGTTGCCCCTTCCAGATTCCTCGCCATGGCTTCCAGTGTCGGTACCAACGTGAGAGGAAGACCAGTAGCTTCCCGCAGTCCTAGGCAGGTAGCAATACCCACTCGGATCCCTGTAAACGTGCCCGGCCCGATCGAGCAGGCAAAACCACTGAGATCGCCGAGCTGCAATCCGGATTGAGAGAGCAGTCGATCGATGGTGGGCAACAGCAGTGAGCCATGAGCACCACCGGCCTCTTGATCATGCGTTGCGAGGATCAGGTCGTCTTCGAGAATCGCAACACTCTGCCACGTCGTAGCCGTTTCGACCGCAAGGATTTTCATTGATGATTATGAGATCTGGCCTAAGTCTTCTGCCCGTATGGCTTGATTGTGATGCATCTCGTGAAAGGTGACTTGCACTGAGCCTTGCCCACGACCATCTTCGAGAGAAATCTTGAAGGGACGGAATAGCCGGGTATTCTGATCACCCATGGCCTCTGCTGAAATTCCTCCCACCTCTTCGAGTGGCCTAAAATCGTCATACTGAATCGTCGCCTCGACCTCCCCACTCGATCCAAACCAATCCTCTTGTACCACCAGCAATCGATGGTCAAACCATAGGCGGCGGATCGGAGGACGCGATGGGCTCGTTCCTCCGGTTACCGATGCGTAGACGTCAAGACGATATCGGCCGTTCTCTTCCACGACCTTCACCATTTCATCCCTGGCAATGGAGTTCGTCCCCAGCACGCCACGAACCGCCCATATACTCAGCTGAGAGAATCGAGCTAGCTTCCCTGCATCTTTCATGTCGGACTGGTGACCGGCATAGGTTTTACCCTCGAGAGGCAAACGGAGCTTGTACAAATCGTCAACTTGAACAAAGTCGAGCAGTTCGTTCCCGAGAGGAGTAAACCCTCTCAGCCGCAACGCGTTCGGTCGACGATAATAGACCGCACCTTCGACGCGAGAGGCAATCGGCAAGAACCCGCCACGCACTTTCGCGCTGAACAATCCCTTCAGCGATTGAACGGCCGCTTCACGATGGCGCAACAGTGCGGTCAGTTCTTCGGCAGTCACCTGCTTAAGCGGCGGTGATTCATGTTTCGGCGCAAACGGGGCGCAGGCGGCAAAGAAGAGCCAGAACGCTGTTAAGAGTGTCAGTGGATAAGCGTGTCTCAGCATCCTGTTCTTCTCTATCTCTGATGGTATGGCGAAGTAGAAGGGGCTCTTACTGCGCGCATCCAACGAGGGCTTTCCGAAGCTGCGCGTTGGACGAGCACAGAGACCCTTCCGCTTCGCCATGTGCTTTTCACGCCAACACCACATCCAATGCCTCTCGCACTTCTTGAATACCGATCAGTTCCATGCCATCGATAGGATCGAGCTTTGTCAGATTTCGCTCAGGCAGAATACATCGCCGGAACCCCATCTTGGCAGACTCGCGAATGCGCAATTCAACTTGACTGACGGCACGGACCTCACCTCCTAAGCCTACTTCTCCCAATAGTAACGTCCCTGGCTCAACAGGCACCTCACGTAAACTCGATGTGACAGCTGCAACGATCCCTAAGTCAATCGCCGGTTCATCGATATGCATGCCCCCAACGACATTCACATACACATCCAATCCGGAGAGATGCACCCCCAGCCGTTTCTCCATCACGGCGAGCAGCAACGAGACTCGATTGACCTCCACTCCGTTCGCCATTCGTTTCGGCATGGCGTAGGTGGTTGAGGACACCAACGCTTGCAGTTCAACCAGTATCGGTCTCGTCCCCTCGAGGCTCGACACAACTACCGATCCAGTACTCCGTTCAGGGCGTTCCGCAAGAAATAATTCAGATGGATTGTTCACCTCTTCGAGTCCCACGTCCTTCATTTCAAACACCCCGATTTCGTTCGTCGATCCAAAACGATTTTTCACCGCTCGGAGAATCCGGTAGCTGTGGCCTTTATCGCCTTCAAAGTATAAGACCGTATCGACGATATGTTCCAGCAGTCGTGGCCCGGCAATCGCCCCTTCTTTGGTGACATGGCCGATGAGAAAGACCGGGACACCGGCTCGTTTTGCAAACCACATCAGTTGCCCGGCAACTTCCTGTACTTGGCTGATGCTCCCGGGCGCCGATGTAATCTGCTCCGTGTACACTGTCTGAATCGAATCGATCACGACGGCAGCGGGCCCGATTTCCTGGACTGCTTTCAGAATCTGTTCAAGAGAAGTTTCAGCGAGGATCAACAGGTGCGGATGTTCGATGCCGAGCCGCTGTCCACGCATCCTGATCTGCCGAGGAGACTCTTCTCCGGAGACGTAGAGAACCGGCGCCTCCTTCGTCGCCAACCGTGGCAAGGCCTGCAAGAGCAACGTCGTCTTCCCAATTCCAGGATCGCCGCCGATGAGGATGACCGCGCCTGGAATGACCCCACCACCCAAGACGCGATCGAATTCACCAATACGGGTAAGCAGACGATCCTCTCCCACTATTTCGATGTCACCGATGGGCGTGGCCTTGGCCTGAGCGGTCTTTATGGCAGCAGGTCGCCCCTTTCCGGTCACCGCTTGCCGCTCCTCTTTCATGGTATTCCAGCCACCGCAGTCAGAGCAGCGGCCAAGCCACCGTGGCGCCTGATGTCCACAGGCTTGGCAAGAGAAGACGACCTTAGATTTCAACAATGGCCTCGTGAAGGAGAACTATGCCGAAGCCCCTATCTTAATGAATCCACAAATGGAATAAAAGCTGGGAAGAGTGGACCTATGAAGTGAACACTCGGGCAAGACGCCTCATGTGCCGGGCAATATGACATTACCTGGACCGCGCATGACGCATTCCCCGATAACCTTTGTTTCAATGGTGTCACGGTCACCGGTCTCCTGCATATCAGTACAACTGGAAACTTTGACCTTGACGAACCATCGTGATTTATCCTAATTATTGTTGATAAACTCACTTTACTTCATGAAACTTTCAAAGAAAAGTGAATATGGTCTCAGGGCGTTGCTGGAGCTCACGCTGGCCCATGAAAAGACGACGCTGCAACGTCACGACATTGCCGATCGCCAGCACATCCCCGTTGAATTCTTGGAGCAGATTCTTCTCACACTCAAACGAGCCGGCCTTATCTCCAGCCGACGTGGAGTGAACGGAGGATATGTCCTGATTAAACAGCCGCACGAGATCACGCTCGGTCAAGTGATCCGCGTACTCGACGGCCCACTGGCGCCGATCGGCTGCGTCAGCAAGACAGCGTACCAGAAATGCAGCGATTGTCCTTATGCGAATACACCGCGGTGTCCCGTCCAACAAGTCATGGGCACGGTCCGTGACGCAATTGCCGGAATCCTCGACCACTATTCGCTTGCCGACTTTGCCGCAGGCCAACCCACAGGCTAAGCACTCATGGATACAGCCGTTCTTGTCCTCATTACGTTTGTCGCCGCCACGGTGAACGGCGCGTTAGGGTACGGCTTTTCCTCCATTACCGTTCCTGTAGCCTTGCTGTTCTACACCAATCGCATCTTGAACCCTGCCCTCGTGCTGATCGAGCTCGTCATCAATGGGTACGTCCTGTTCATGAATCGGAAGAGCATCCCGAATATCTGGTGGCGGGTAGCTCCCATACTGATCGGTCTGGTGGTCGGAATCGGTATCGGCAGCTACATTCTCTTTTTGGTTCAGCCTGCATGGATCAAATTCGTCACCTATTTCTTTTTGTTACCGTTGATCCTCCTTCAAGCTGCTGGCATCCGAAAACCCATTCAAGCTGAAAAGGCTATTGCCATCCCGTTTGGAATCGGAATCGGGACCCTCTATTCGGTCACCACCATTTCCGGTCCCCCTCTTGCGTTGCTCTTCAACAACCAGGGATACGCCAAACAAGATTTCCGTGCTGCCTTGGGGGTCATCCGTGTCGGTGAATCCTCCCTCACGGCGATTGCCTATGGATTCATCGGTTTCTACAGTGCCGGCAGCATGGAAATTATCCCCTACATTGTTCCGAGCGTCCTCATTGGTATTCCACTCGGAACCTACATCATCCGATTGATGGATCCCGAAACGTTCAGACGCATTTGCATGGCATTCGACGGGTTAGTGGTAGGATTCGGCCTGTCCCGGGTGTTGGTCGAACTGGATCTTGCCACGCCCGTAACAACCTACAGTATCTTGTCGATCGTAGTTCTCATAAACGGCTACTTGCTGTTTCGGTTTTTTAGAGATCGAGCAGATCCCCACCGTATCACTCCTTGATCCATCCCATTTTATCCTTCATCACAACAGTCGTTGGTTGAGTACACTTACCCCGAGGCTTAATCAGGACCTTGCAATGACTATTAGCGGTACTTGAAGGTTGGACCCTTCACACCTAGCATCCTTCACCATTCTGAAAATTTGTAAAATGCTGAATAGTAATAGTTTTTCTGATCTACGCCTAGGCATATCCCTTGCTCATGCCACTGAACACATCAATGTTTCATACATGATTATTCACCTAAAAATCCGAGGAGTGTTTCCTATGCTGAGATATAAGACTTCGCTTGGCTTCGTCCATCAAAACTTCACGATTGCGATGGCCCAAGTCATAGTTTTGAGCCTCATCGCCCTCCCACTAACCGGATGTGGTGCCGATGGACAAGGTGGACCGGTTATTTCGTCTCTCTCCACAGCAACCGACGCTCATTCTGGTGAAGGTGTGCCGTCGGATTCCAACCCTACTGCAACGGATTCTAGTGTCGAGGAAGATCCGACGGCAACATCAATAGGAGCCGCGACTGCAAGTGCGGCCGAAGATTTTGAACATGCAACCATCGCGGAGCCTGCTGACGGAGAAGAAGATCCGACAATCTCAGTGACCTCCACTCCGACCGGTGCTACCGCACGGTTGAGTTGGAATGTGAACCCTGATCCCACTGTAGCCGGTTACCATATCTATTACGGAAAACAATCTTCCGGAGAGCATGGCTCATGTTCTTATGAGGCAAGTCAATCGGTCGAGACTCCATCAGCAACAATTACTGAACTTGAACCCAATACGCCCTATTTCTTCGCCATCAGTGCCTACGGGGGGGAAGGCGGCGAATTAGAAAGTCCATGTTCGAATGAGATACTAGTGGTCACATCCCCCGTTCAAGGTTGAGCAACTCGCTCACTTAAGTCATCACTATTTCCCCAGCTCCCCTGGTCTGCACCAGGGGAGCTTATCTCTTCATTGACCTCTGCCAGTCGATTTGTTAGCCTCACGTTCTGTCTCACTACTGCCGAGAGTAGACAATCAGATACCACGCATTCTTTGGTCTCTATCGCGAAAGGATCTCCCATGGCCGGTTTAGCTGCTTCGCCTGAATTACTCAGCACCCTACGCAACAAGGCAACCCAACTCCGCATCAATAGTGTGCGAGCCACTAGCGAGGCCGGGAGCGGCCATCCGTCGAGCTGCGCATCAGCCGCCGACATCGTCGCCGCATTGTTTTTCTCCGTCATGCGTTACGATCCCCATAATCCAAAGGCGCCCAACAGCGACCGTTTTATCCTGTCAAAAGGTCATGCGGCTCCGCTGCTCTATGCAGCATGGTCTGAGGCAGGTCTCTTTCCACAAAGCGACCTCTTAAAGTTGCGCACGTTGACATCCGACCTTGAAGGACATCCGACTCCTCGCTTGCCGTTTGTCGATATGGCCACTGGTTCACTGGGACAAGGGCTTCCCGTTGGGATCGGCATTGCATTGAATGCGAAGTTCGTCGACAGGCTCGATTACCGAACCTATGTGTTGATGGGGGATGGGGAATCCGTCGAAGGATCGGTCTGGGAAGCCGCTGAGATCGGCCGCCAATATGGCTTGGATAATTTGTGTGCCATTGTTGATGTGAATCGACTCGGGCAGAGTGACCCCACGATGCTGCAGCACGACATGGATGCGTACCGTGCCCGGTGGGCCGGATTCGGTTGGCATGCCGTCGTCGTCGATGGTCATGACCTCACCGCCATCCTCAAGGCATTCGATGAAGCTGCCCGCACCAATGGACAACCGACCGTGTTGCTGGCCCGAACGTACAAAGGTAAAGGCATTTCGTTCATCGAGAACAAGGCGGACTGGCACGGCAAACCGCTTAAAAAAGGCGAAGAGACACAGAAAGCCCTCGACGAACTCACAAAGCAATTGAGCCCAAACGGCGCCGTGATTCAGATCGCAAAACCATCGGCTCCTGGCGCCATTCCCGCAGCCATCGGACCGATGCCTCCCGCGCCTTATAAAATCGGTGACTCCGTCGCAACGCGAGAAGCCTTCGGTGTGGCATTGGAAGCCTTGGGGTCCGTGAACCCTTCGATCGTCGTTCTAGACGCCGACGTAAAAAACTCCACGTACACCGACAAATTCGGCAAGAAGTTTTCCAATCGATTCTTTGAGAGTTTCATCGCCGAACAAAATATGGTGGGTGCCGCCGCCGGTCTGGCCGCCTGCGGGAAAATCCCTTTTGCGGCGACCTTTGCCTGTTTCCTCAGTCGCGCCTACGATTTCATCCGCATGGCTGCGATCAGTGGTTCGAACATCAAGCTCGTCGGAACACATGTCGGCGTCAGCATCGGCGAGGATGGGCCGTCGCAAATGGGCTTGGAAGATATCGCGATGATGGCGGCACAACCAAACGTCACGGTGCTCTATCCCTCGGACGGCAACTCTACGTACCAACTCATCGAGGAAGCTGCGAAGCATAAGGGAATGGTCTATATACGCGCTGGAAGGCCAAAGACTCCGGTCCTCTACGGACCGGAGGAACGATTCCGCATCGGCGGCAGCAGAGTCCTCCGGCAGAGTGCATCGGATGTGCTCACCATCGTGGCTGCAGGAGTGACACTGTTTGAAGCCTTGAAAGCTCATGACCAGTTGAAATCATCAGGTATTGCCGTTCGCGTGATCGATCTCTACAGCATCGTCCCCGTCGATAGAAATACTTTATTGGAGAATGGTCAGGCGACTCACCGTCGAATCCTTACGGTTGAAGATCACTATGCCCACGGGGGTCTGGGCGATGCCGTTCTCAGTGCTGTTGCACCGGAAGGCATGAAGGTCTATAAACTCGCCGTTCGTGAAATTCCGCATAGTGGCAAACCAGAGGAGCTCGTCGATCATTATGGGATTGGAACGAGATCCATTGTGGATGCAATCAAACGAATTGTCGGCAAACAATAAAATTAGACTCTGAAACCGTTCGTCTCGGAAATCGCCGATCACCAGATGAACCAACAGAGGATCACCTTACGAAACATCCCTTGAGGACATGCGGTGATACCAGAATCAGGTCCCACGGCCGGATGAGACGGTTCATGTTTTCATTTTTCGCGAGAGAAACTATGGTATAGTGGATGTCGGTCGAGAGTACGCCGCATGCTGTGGCCGAGCAATCAATTCAAGTAAGCAAGACAGGTAATTCATCCATTATAATTCACTAGGAGGTACGAATGACGAGAAGGAATGTGGGCCTCTCAGCGCTGATGGCGGGATGTGCCCTTCTACTTTCAGGGAGCATGACCTTCGCCGAAGATCTCCCTCCATTGGCTCCTGTTCCACCCGACTATGCTGATAAAAAAATGCCGGCTGGTGGATGGACCGATGCGAAAGCCATTGAAGAAGGCGGGAAGATTTATAAGGGCGAGTTCAAGACCGAGGTCAACTGCAGCAGTTGCCACGGAACAGACGGTCAACCAAAGAAAAAAGGCGCGCGGGATCTTCGTGACCCGAACATCGTCTGCCGATTCTCGGACGCGTATTGGTTCTGGCGTGTCTCGGAAGGCGTCCCAAAGACAAAGATGAAGGCCAACAAGGGGCTTCTGTCCGAGGAGCAAATCTGGCAGGTGATGGCGTATGAAAACCAGTTCTCGCATGGAGGCAAACCAGCCGATCGCTCGTGCTACAAGCCCTAAGATCCGGTTCAGAGAATACCTGAAAGCTTAGTAACGATCGACCGAGCCTCTAGACGGGAAAACAAGTGCAACAAAATAAGGGGGAGAGAGCATCAATGCTCTCTCCCCCTTATTTATTTTCCCTGTCAACCGTTAGGCTGGATTAGGTGCGACAAACACCAATACTTTTAGACGGCGGGTCGTATGATTCTTCACACCATGCTCCTTCCCGGCTGAGGCCAGAACCCCTTGCCCCGCATCAAGCATTTGATGGTCGGTGCCGACCTGAAATGTTCCTTGTCCCTCTAGAACGATATACACTTTATCCTGGTCGCCATGGACATGGCCTTTTTGTTCTTGGCCCGGCTCAAAACAATAGATGTCGCAGAAAAAGCGCTCCGTTTGAAACAGGTTGTTCTTCTTCATCTTGTCGCCGGTGAACTGCTGAAAATCGGCAAGGGTCACGACCTTCATCATAGATACTCCCCTGTCTCGGCACGTAGGAACCGACTGTCATGGCATATGGGACAACAGTTTCTGGTATGAATGTTTGAGTTCGTTCAGGGCATTGTTCATCCCGTCCCGAACTTCATGCCACTTTGTATCAGTGGCCCCTTTCAATTCATCCAACCTCTCTTTGACAGCATCTTTTTTCTTTTCCAACTCGTTGAGCGACTTCTGAAGATCGGCTCGTGTGGACTCAGAGGCTTTCGCGATATTCTCACGCAGCCCAATGATTTGCCGCTGAATCGCCGTCAATTCCTCTTGTGCCTTCCGTTGGAAAACCTCCTTCTGTTGGCTGGTATATTCCTTGGTAGCCTCAATGGCTTCCTGTGTCTCCTTCACAACCTTTTCGGCACTCACCGAGGATTCCGCCACCATACTTGACCACGGGACCAGGCTCGCAAACATCACCGATATGGCACCTACTGCCAACAAATCTCGACTCATGATTCCCTCATAATGGACGCCAAAGTATAGTCTGTGACGATTTCAAAGTCACGATCGCTAAACTTTCTGGGAAAAGCAACCGACAAAGCACTGTCTAGAACAGCAGGGTCATAACCTGGAAGCCGCTCCATGCCCTCTGAAGCACAGCCAGTCTGGCCTCCACTCGAACAGCTTGAAGAGGCTCTCATACAGAAAATCAAGACCGGGGAGATTGAGCTTCCACTCTTGCCGCAAGCCGCCAGCAGAGTAATGACACTCGCGTCAGATCCAAATGCCGATGCAGCAAAGCTTTCCGCATTGATCCATCAAGACCAAGCCCTCGCCGCTCATGTGTTGAAGATTGCCAATTCGCCGGCCTACATGCCCAGGAGTCCGGTCATCTCGCTCCAGCACGCTGTCGCCATGTTGGGGATCACCCTGCTATCAGAAATAGCCTTTACCGCCTCATTGAAGGTCGGTGCGTTCCATGTACCGGGATATGAAGATGAAGTCAAACAGCTCTGGCGACATTCGCTGGCCACCGGGGCCTTCGCCAAAGAAGTCGCTCGGACGAAACGTATGAATGTCGAAAGCGCCTATCTCTGCGGACTATTGCATGAAATCGGAAAACCCGTTGTCCTACGAATAATCACGACGATTGCTCGAGAACTAAGCAACGATTGGGTCAAAGCACTGGCCACGATACTGGATAACAAATCTCACATCAAAACATTGATCGAGGGCTACCATGCCCATGTGGGCGTTCTGATCGCCGATAAATGGAGTCTGCCCAAACAAGTGGCAGAGGCGATCCAATATTACGGGGACTACGAGCATACCACCGCCTTCCGCCAGGAATGCATGCTCACCTTTGTTGCAGATCGATTGGCGAGTCACCTCCTCACGCCAGAAGAAATGCCCGAAGACAGTCTCCGCGATCATCCGGTATTCGCAGAGTTGAACCTGTACCCTCAAGACGTCGATAAACTCCTGATGACTAAAGATCAGGTCTTAACCATTGTCAATGCGATGAACCTATGAGCATATCAAGTACGTACGACATCATCGTGATCGGAGCCGGTCCAGCCGGCCAGAAAGCTGCGGTCCAAGGGGCGAAAGCCGGCAAACGGGTTGCCCTCATCGAACGAGAACGTGGGATTGGAGGAAGCTGCGTCTATCGCGGAACCATTCCGAGCAAAACGCTGCGAGAAAGCGCCCTTCATCTAGATCGACTCAAGCGGGCCGGTGAAGCCTTACAATTCAATCTGAAACCAGATACCCAAATCTCCACGCTTCTCAGTCGCCTTGACCAAGTTGTACAAGCACATGATTCGTTCATGAGTCGACAGCTCCGGCGTAACGGCATCGCCCTACTCCACGGTCGAGCGCGATTCGTAAACGCCCACACAATTGAGATGCAAACCGTCGATGGTGAATCTCAACCGTTCACGGCGGACACCATCGTGGTCGCAACCGGATCACGCCCCAGAAATCCAAACGAGATTCCTGTCGACCATGAACATATCCTCGATAGCGACTCACTCCTCTCCATGATGTACCTCCCTCAGTCGCTGACGGTCATCGGCGGCGGAGTCATCGGTTGTGAATATGCTTCCATCTTTGCGCTCTTGGGTGTGGAGGTCACCCTAATCGACCGTGCCCCATACCCGCTGCAATTCATGGATAAAGAACTGGTTCAACAATTTGTGAAAGGCCTTGAAACCCATGGCAGCCATTATTATGGCGAGAGCCAGATCGCCGATGTGCGATGGGATGGAGTCGCCCATGTCGTCACCACACTCAAGAGCGGGACGATTGTGAAGAGTACAAAAATGCTCGTTGCCCTTGGACGACAAGCCAATATTGAGGATCTTGAGCTTGAAGCAGCCGGCATTGCCCTTTCAGATCGGGGACTTATCCCAGTTAATCACTATTGTCAGACAAATATCGAACACATCTATGCCGTTGGAGACATGGTCAGCGGTCCCGCACTCGCATCCAAAGCCATGGAACAGGGCCGACGAGCAGTCCGGCATGCGCTCAACCTTCCGGTCGGTGATGCCGCTTCAACCATCCCCCTTGGAATCTACACGATTCCTGAAATGGCCAGCATTGGACTGGATGAGGCGGGTGCTAGAGAACGGTATAAAGATCCGCTGATTGGACGGGCAAAGTTTGAGGAAATCGCTCGTGCACAGATCTCCGGTGGTGGTCAGGGGCTCCTCAAGATGATCGCTGATCCGGCCGGGGAGCAACTACTTGGCGTCCAGGTTGTCGGCGATTCTGCGACTGAATTGGTCCACATTGGACAGCTCGCCGTTCAAAGCGGCGCCACGATCGAATCGTTTATCGACAACGTGTTCAACTTTCCGACATATGCCGAAGCCTACCGGATCGCTGCACTCGATATTCTTGGACAGGCAGCGAAGATTCGAACGGCCAAAGCCGCATAGCAGTGTGCATACCTGGAAACAGTGCGCCTATTCGTCGCTAGCCCTTTATATTGCCGATCGGCCGGAGTTCCGCTACTGTTCTTGTGATTCCCGCACGATCGACCGCTTCGACGACCTCGGAGATATTCTTGTAGGCGAACCCCGCCTCCTCCGCCAGCCCAGACATAGAGACAGCCTTCACGATGATCCCCCGCTGTTTCATTTGCTTCTGTATCTGTTCACCCCGAACAGCCTTCTTCGCCTGGGCCCTCGACATCGTCCGCCCCGATCCGTGCATCGTCGAAGCAAAGGTATCCCGCACCGCTCCTTCCGTCCCTGCCAATAGATACGACCCAGTTTCCATCGAACCGCCGCAAATCACCGGTTGACCCGTCATACGATACCGCGGCGGAAGCGTGGGACTTCCAGGGCCCAATGCTCTCGTTGAGCCTTTCCGATGGACCACTAATTCTCCTTCTGGATACCGCTCAACCTTGGCGATATTGTGTGCCACATCGTAGACTAACTCCATACCCATCTCCTCTGCCGATCGACCCAATACGGCAGCAAAGGCTTCGCGGATCTGATGAGTAATCACTTGACGATTGGCAAAGGCTGTGTTGGCCGCACAATTCATAGCCGAGAAATAATCCTGCCCTTCGATGGATTCAAACGGAGCACAGGCTAACTGCTGATCTTTCACAGGAATCCCATATCGCTGCATCGCTCGTTCGAACACCTTGAGATAGTCACTCGCGACCTGGTGGCCGAACCCACGTGACCCACAGTGAACCATGACAACAATCTGATCATGACCGGTGATTCCCCAAGCTGAAGCAGTCTCTTTGTCAAATATCCGATCGCTGGATACCACCTGGACCTCAAGGTAATGGTTACCTGACCCTAAGGTTCCCAATTGATTGATTCCTCGACTGACTGCCTGGTCGCTGACTTTTGAGGGATCGGCGCCGATTATCCGCCCTCCCTCTTCAATCACCTCCAAATCGCGATGCCAACCGAATCCCTGCTCGATACACCATCGAGCCCCGTTGGTCATGACCTGTTCAAACGAGGAGCGATTCAACTGTACAAACCCGCCGGCACCTACCCCTGCCGGCACCCGACGAAACAATTCTGTCATCAATCGTTCAAGATAGGGCTGCACATCCTCCCGGGCGAGATCGGTTCTGATAAGGCGCATGCCACAATTGACGTCATAGCCGACACCTCCAGGCGAAATGATTCCTGACCGGGCATCAAATGCGGCGACACCTCCAATCGGAAAACCATAACCCCAATGGCCATCCGGCATACAAAGGGCATACCGTCTAATTCCAGGGAGACACGCGACGTTCGTCACCTGTTCGAACACTCCGGCATCCATCGCTTGAAGAATAGCCGGTGTGGCATAGATGCGTGCCGGAACAAGCATCCCTTCCTTTTCGCTGGGAGGCACCTCCCACACTTCGTTGGAAATCCGATTGACTTGCATTCTGGTATTCAGCTTCATACATCAACCACCACGCGTGCGTGCCAGCGCATGCCTTCCTGCTTTACTTCGTACAGATGCTTGGTGATTCCCTTCACATCGGCTCGCAATGTCTGAGCTGAGCCATTGACCGGCTCTCCATACAGCAATCCCGTCAGTTTCCAACAGCCATGGTCCTGGCGAGTCAGCGTGAGTTCCGACCGACTGAATATGACTCCGGCTGCATCCTTCCAGTACACGAGATCCGAAAGCCAATCGAACAACAGTTCGGCAGGATCCTCATCTGTTCGTTCAACGGTCTGCTGCCACATGGACCCCACTGTTAAAGGATCGGCCATGGCGTCGATGACCGCGCATGTCGCTCCTTGGAAGAGCTCCTGGAGTGAATCGCCGGAGGCGTCGAACGCCAGATCAGCCGTAGCGACGTCATCCAGAAAGTGAAATGCGTGGGACATCTCTGTACCGAATCGGAGTGTTCAGCCTGTGTGAAAGCGGAGAGATGATCCGAACCGCCCGTCTATCCGAGCTCGAAGGCTTTTGGAAAATTGGTGAGGTTGCGGCAACCGTCCTTCGTCACAAGCACCATGTCCTCGATTCGGACTGCTCCCAACCCTGGGTAATAGAGTCCTGGCTCGACAGTGACGACATGGCCCTCTTGCAGCAGTGATCCGGTTCGACTGATACGAGGCGCTTCGTGAATATCCAGCCCCACGCCATGTCCGGTTCCGTGAAAATACCCCTGCATGCGCCCGTTCACCAGGCCGGTCCTGTATCCGGCCTTCTCAAAACGCGCACAGATGCCTTGATGGATCTTCATCCCGTCGGCGCCGTCTTTGATTTTGTCGATGGCATCCTCTTGAGCATCCTTGACGACGCCATACAACCGTTTTAGCTCCGGGCTCGCCGTCCCACGTACCACCGTACGCGACATGTCGGCAAAATAGCGGCTCGTCGCTGAGCGAGGGAACACATCGAAGATAATGCTGCGATGAGCCGGCAACGGTCCACTTCCTTCATTGTGGGGATCACAGGCCTGTTCCCCACCCGCCACGATCGTATGCTGGGCCACGCAGTTCTGCTCCATAAGTTTGACGTTGATCAATCGCTTGATTCGCTCAGAGGTCAACACTGCTCCATCAAACCACAACTCCCCGCCCCGGATAGTCGCCCGCCGCAGCAGATCATGCGCCGAAGCCACGGCATCTTCAGTGGCTCGCTGGGATAGCTCGATAGATCGGACTTCTTCCTCGGTTTTCACGACACGTTGTTCGTAGAACGGATCGCGCTTCGGCTTGAGGCTATATCCCAGTTCCTGTAATCGTGTGGCGTAGATGAAGGGGAAATTAGCCGGAACCAGTAGGCGCCTGACTTTGGACTCTTTTAACACGACATGCACGATATCAACCGTCGTGGGATCCTTGATTCCCTGCTTCTTCGCCTTCTGTTCAACTTCGGAGTAGGACAACACTCGATCCACCGACGCTTGAGCCCTGGCGCGATCCATCTCCAGATCGCTCATGACCATCAACCGCTCGCCTTTGATTTCGAGATAGATGAACGGATCCGGTGCCATAAAGCGGGTGGCATAATAGAGATTCGAGTCATGCTCGCTGGCGGCGATGAACAGTGTGGCCGCTTCGGGTTGAGATATCGTACTGCGTTTCATGAATGTACCAGTGGGATAACGGGACCGAATGGAATCCTTAGAGGTGTCCAGAGTCAAACTTCAACCGATGCTAGCATGGGCATAGAGGGTGGTCAAGAATCAGGTCGGTCACGGCACGGCAGGAGCCGGCGATGGAGTCATATCTTTTGGTCGCACTTCGGTCTCTTCGTCAGGCATCACCAAGTCTATCGGCAACGTCAGGGTGTTTGTTAAGACATCGACCGCGAGTTGAGCCAACCCTGATAGGCCGGATGCAAAGGACTTCACCGGCAAATAGGTTACTTCTGGATCCTCCAGCGCTCCCTTCATGGTGAACATCGCCGTGGCGATCCCCTTGCGATCACCCGCAACGATTCGTCCAAAGAGTGGAATCGTCTTGAGGAATTGTGAGTATGACCCGAACGGACTCACGGCGACGGCAAGATCCAGCTGGTCTGTCGGCAAATCGTAATTCCCGGCAGCCGTAATTTTCAGAATGGGGCTGTCGATGATCAAATTTTCCGTCTGAAACATCCCATCCTGAATAGCAACAGTCGCGGAAATCCTGTTGTAGGGCAACCCCTCCTTTTCAAGATCGACCTTCCCCTGCAACACAGCCGGGAGATTCAGCAAACTAATGACCTTCCATACTGCCCGCTCGTTCGATTTCATGATGAGACCATTTTGCAGCAATAATTCGACCCTCCCGTTTAGCGACGGGTAGACCCCATGGGGGTTACGCCCATGACCGCGCAGAACACCACTGACACGAACTTCTCCTGATACGCCATGGACGTGAGCTTTGGTCAGCCTCAACAGGTCTTCGAATTCTACTCCAGTGGCTCGAAATGAAAGGTCAAGGTCAGCCGGTGCCTTCGGGGGGAGTCGCACCACCAGTCGTCCAGCCACATGACCGTGGGTTGACTCACCGGAAAAACGATCGATATCCAGCATCCCGTCCTGAATATTGATTCGGGCGGCGAGCGAGTTAAATTTTAGATGCTTGTAGCGTCCGTGCGCGATGGCCGCCGACATGGTCACTTGACTGGTCGTCGCCAAGGTTTCCAGAAACTCCCGTATAGGGGTACGTTCACCTTTCGGAATGATCAGGCTCAGATCAAGCTGGTTGGATTCGATCTTGCCGGTGATCATGGGCTTCGTCGCCCAATTTCGAACCGTGGCCTCAACAGCGACATCGCTGCCTTGAACCGAGAATGACAACCGTTTGAGTTCAACCTCGTTCCGGAGAAACTTTACGCGGGCATAGAGATTTTGGATGTGCCCGTCAATCCCTTTTGCCTGCATCAATCCGTTTGTCAGACCCATCCATCCGGTCATCCGCCAGGTCTTCCAATCCGGCTCTTTCCCTTTGACATCGAGCGAGATTTCGATATTGCCCGCCTCAAGCCCTCCTTTGGACATCCATTCCGGCAGACCGGATACCGCCAGTGTACTCGTCGCCACGGCCATATCGATCATAAACCCATTACCGAACTGCAAGGTGCCCTTGGCTGGAATGTTCAAAGCCGGCAGAACCAGCTCGACGCGCTGCAGCTTTACGCTGGTAAGCTGAGGCATAACACCTTCAAACTCCACAGTGGCATGGGCACCGACAGGCTTTTCCATTGCCCCGACCACCACTTTTGCCTCATCCAACACGGCGGATCCGCGAACCTGAGGTCTCGCTATCGAGCCGGACAGGGCAACCTCCGTGCTGACCGTGCCCTCGAACATGCCCTGTTCTCTCCCGGTTGAACGAAACAGCCTGACCATCTGCGCCGCATCACCGCGTGTGCGTATCACAAAGTCTTGGAATTGACTTGTCCGTCCGCCGGTGATCGTCCCTTGGACTTGGACCGCGGTCCCGCCGAGGTGTCCCGTGACTTGATCAAACTGTGTAGACCCATCGGCCAAGACGAATTTCCCCTGCATCCCGGTCAAACGCTCCGGTAAATGCACATGGGTAAGACTGACTTGGCGAGCCGTGATCTGCCCACCGGCAAACGTGATCCCGCCGGACTGGTTCAACGATCCCACAAGGCGAAACGTCGACTGCGCCGTACCTTCAGCATCACGGATACCGGCCAGCAACTGCGTAACCCGCTCTGCCTTCACCGTCCTGGCTAGAAATTCAATGAGAGGCGTTGCCGCCGTCTCTCCCGTAATCTCCAGTTCCAGCCATGGGCCTGCGTCGATAAACGACACCTCTGCCTTTCCCCCGGTGATCTGCATCGCCCCATACATTCCGGTGACCTTGGTGATGCGAACACGTCCTGTCTCCACAACTACCACCGCAGCAAGATCTTTCGCAGCCACACGATCACTGCCGATCAAGCCCTGGCCTTCGCTGACATGAAACTCTCCAATTGTCGAGAGTTGAGGGCCGGTCGTCGCAGCCCCAGTGAGCGTCGCATTCACCACTTGCACTTTGCCGTCAATCTGGCGATCCACCAGCAGGGCTGGAAGCTGCGGGTGGATCCAGTCAGGAGGAATGGTTTTCAGCAGCTGAGGGAGGGCAACAAGAGAACTGCTGAACGTGACGGAAAACGTCGGTTGAGGAGTCAGGAGGCCGGCCAGATCGGCTTTCCCTTTCAACGTGATATTGTTCAAATGTGCCGTCATGTCGGACAGGACCATGTCATATCCGGCAACACCCGGCATGACACGGACGATGCTCTTAAGGTTTAACGCTCCTTGAAGATGCTTTGAAACCGGCCTGGGACCGAGAAAGTCGGCCACGTCCCGTATTTTGAGATCAGCGGCGTCGATCTCTCCTTCAAACTGGAGCCTCCTAGTCGATTCAGTCGTCACATCACCGGCCAACGACATCAATGGTTCTGCTCGGTTGATGACCCCATCCAGCGACATGGCGGATATACCTGACTCTCCTCGGTGAGCCGCCGACAGGTGCAATTCGGCAAGGCCACGATCAGGCCGGACCAGCAACTTAAACTCGACGCGCTCTAACTCAAGGGACCGAACGCCGTCCGGTCTGGCGGCATCGATGATCGTGATCGTTCCGTTGACGAGCGTCGCCTCTCTGATCATGAATGTCCGCGCCATCATGTCCATGGTCGGCTGGCCGGAATCCGCCTGACCGTTCAACCCTTCCAAAACATTCCAACGACCACGTTCGTTCCGCCGAAGCGTCAGCGTCGGTTCCTCAATCAACAGTCGTTTACCCACAACTTGTTTTTTGAGGAGCGGCAGGAGGCGCAAGACCAGATCGACCCGCTTTGCCGCCAGCACAACCTGCGCTGACTCAGGGTCGTGAATCTTGACATCGGTGAGTTCAACGCGGATACGCGGGAAGATCACGAACTTGACGCGATGCACGTTGATCTTTCTCCCCAGACTCTTTTCAAGCTGTTCCAGGACAAACTCTTTGAGATAGTCTTGGCCGGTCAGCTCTCTTGAAAATGAGAGGAATGCTCCGGCCAACACGGCGAAGGCAAGTAGGATGAGGAAGACCAGCCGAAAATGGGACACACTACCCCCTGTAGATTACGTACCGATTCTTCTGGCATCTTACCGGATCGACCCCTCGAAATCCATGAACTCAGCGTTCTATAAAGGTTTTCTCCATGGTTTCGTAGTTCTGAAGACATAACACGACGTAAAAAAGCCCACGAGGTAACCACGCTATTGTGAAACTGGATAAGAGACTGGCTCTCTACAGTTGACAGCAGCCGAACAATCGAACTACATCTCTACTATGGCTATTCATGCTTTTGCTGGGCAACCAGCCCCTCCCTCAATCCTTGTGGATGTGAGAAAGCTCTTGTCCGCTTACCGGACCGAAAAACCGGACCCAGCTGTTCGAGAACAACGTGTGTCATTCGGCACATCAGGGCATCGTGGCTCTTCCTTCAAACGAAGCTTCAATGAGAACCATATCGCGGCAATCACTCAGGCAGTTTGCGAATACCGGGCTGCGCAGCGTACGACTGGACCGCTGTATTTAGGGAAAGACACCCATGCGCTGTCGGAGCCGGCCTTTGCAACTGCCCTTGAAGTCCTTTCTGCCAATGGTGTTGAGGTCATGATCGACAAAGACGGAGGCTTCACGCCGACGCCGGTCATCTCATATGCAATCCTCACCTACAACCGAGACCGAACCTCCGGCTTGGCCGATGGCATCGTCATCACGCCATCGCATAATCCCCCGGAAGACGGCGGTATCAAGTACAACCCGCCGAGCGGTGGCCCTGCCGATACACAAATCACGAAGTGGATCGAAGATCGAGCCAATGCCCTTCTGGCCGTTAACCTTCAAGGAGTGACGCGTCTTCCGATTGAACAGGCTCGACAGTCATCGACTACGCATCGGCACGACTACATCGATACCTATGTGCGCGATCTGAACAACGTGGTCGATATGGATGCCATCAAGTCCGCGAAGCTGAAGCTTGGGATCGACCCGCTTGGCGGGTCCGGCGTGGCCTACTGGCAGCCGATTGTTGAGCGGTATGGGTTGAACCTTGAAATAGTAAATCCCGCTGTAGACCCAACATTCAGGTTTATGCCGTTGGATTGGGACGGCAAGATCCGCATGGACTGTTCATCTCCCTATGCCATGGCGAATCTCATCGCCATCAAAGATCGCTTCGACGTGGCATTCGGTAATGATGCCGATAATGACCGGCACGGAATCGTCACTCGTTCAGGTTTGATGAATCCCAACCACTATCTCGCCGTTTCGATCGCCTACCTCTTTGCCAATCGTCCCGGCTGGAAAACCGATGCCGGCATCGGCAAGACCTTAGTCAGCAGTAGTCTGATCGATCGTGTCTCGACCAAACTGAAACGGAAACTGGTTGAAGTCCCGGTGGGCTTCAAGTGGTTTGTGAGCGGCCTGCTCGACGGTTCCCTCGGTTTTGGCGGAGAGGAAAGCGCGGGCGCGTCATTTTTACGGCGTGATGGAACGGTGTGGTCGACCGATAAAGACGGTATCATCATGGATCTGTTGGCAGCCGAGATGATGGCCAAGACCGGTAAAGACCCAGCCCAACTCTATCGTCATCTAACCAGCGAGTTGGGTGAGCCGACCTATCAAAGGATCGACGCTCCGGCCACTCCAGAGCAGAAAACTATCCTGTCCAAACTTTCGCCCGATCAAGTCAAGGCAACAGAGCTAGCCGGGGACCGAATCGTGGCGATGCTCACCGAGGCCCCAGGCAATGGCGCCGCCATCGGGGGCCTGAAAGTCGTCACCGAGAACGGCTGGTTCGCCGCGAGACCTTCTGGAACGGAAGATGTGTATAAGCTCTATGCCGAGAGCTTCAAAGGGAAAGAACATTTAAAGCAGATTCAGGAGGAAGCACAGACCCTCGTCGCCAGCACATTGGCCTTGCCCATATGATCTTTGTCGCCGAATGAACAGGCATGTTACGCGCTGGCCCCTTCCGAAGCACGACTCTTGGTCCACGCCATTTGCGGAATCGTTGCTGGGTCACGTGAATCCTTGTCCGGGGATACGCATTCTTGATGTCGCCTCCGGCTCGATGTTTTATGCCCTAGCGGGATAGAGCCTACGCAATCTTCGGCTTTCTCGTCCGGCACTCACGCCGAGTCTCCACTTCCTGTTCGTCTACTCGTTGAATGTCTGCCATGCCGAACCACGGGTTTATCGCACATGCATCATAATGGCTGTGTGTATCTTGGCTCGTTTCTGAAACGAATCTTGACGGGCCGATCCGCGATCGGCAGGCGACAGATGGAAATGCGCAGGAGCAGCGGCGTTGAGAGAAAGCCGTCCCTGGGGTGCCTTCGACAGGGTTATGGCATGACGACCAACTTGCTAAACTCCTCACGTGCCGCATTCACGATTGCAGATGGCGCTTTGTCGGGACTCCCAGCGTCAAAAGGTGGCTGGGGATCATACTCGATCAGAAGTTGGGTGAGTTGCGCCGCATCGGCACCAAACTCTTCCGCAACCAACTTGAGCGCCATGTCGATCCCGGAAGAAACACCGGCGGCCGTAAAGATCTTGCCGTCGCGAACGACACGCTGTTTGGTCGGAATGGCACCGAATTGTTTCAAGATATCGAAGGCAAGCCAATGCGTGGTGGCGTTCATGCCCTGAAGCACGCCGGCGGCTGCCAGACCTAAGGCGCCGGTACAGACCGACGTGGTCCACTTGGTCGTGCGGTGCACCTGTGCGATCCATTCGAGGACCAGCTGATCTCCCATCACGGCTTGTGGAAATGCAGTTCCTGGGACCACGAGGATATCAGGGCTGATGGTTTCATCGAGCGTATAGTCCGCCGTCAAGCGGAGCCTCCCGAAGTCGGTGCGCTTCACACCCTTCTCACGCGCCACGAAGCGCACATCGGTACCGAGCGGCGGCGACTGAAGGACTTCGTAAGGGCCGATCGCGTCGAGCGCCGTCATGCCATCGTACAACAGTATCGCCACTTGCAGTTTCTTCTCTGGAACCATTCCCTCCATCCAAATCCTCCCTCTGTCATCGATTATTTCGATAGATCGCAATCTTTCGTGAACGAGCCTACGGCGAACATCATGGCATGATCGACCCAATACTTGGGCTGGTTTTTCACCAGAACCAATAGAGTGTCTCCATCAGCAACTATGGCATCTTGATAAGCCGAAGATCAGCAGTATAATGATTCCATGAACCGGATCGTTGTCTGCCTCATTATCATAATCGGAGCCGCATGGCCAAGCCCGTTGCTCGCCGCCATGGAGGAACCACCTCAACAGCCGAGCGCGAAGGAACGGCTAAACCAAGTACTGAATCAGGAAGGTGGCATTCAGGTTTACAAAGACCATCAAGGAAACGTCGAAAGCACGATCAATCTGCCTAATGGTGAGCGAATCATCACGGTGCAGCCGCCGCAAAGTCCTGGATTCAACACTGGCCCTCCCCTTCAATTGAACAATCAGACATTTCAACTTCCTTCTCCACCTCCCGCCCCTGCTCATCCACCCGCTCCAGAGTTTCCGCAGAGGGCGCGGTAGAAGTAACTCAGTGGTAACATTGAACGAGCAGCGCGGAGAGATTGAGGCTGCATTCAAGCCTCGATCGCGGGTTTGCGCCCTTACCCGAACAGGGATCTTATTTGAGTTGATGCTCTACAATTTCTTGGCCACAATGTACACATGGTTCAACGGATACTGATCACGTTCAAGATGTTGAATCCTACAGCCAGCATGATGTAGGAGTCGGATAAACTCAACAACACCCAACGAGCTGTACTCAAATCGCTTGCCGCCGAATTCTCCCTGAATGCTTCCTGGCTCTTTCCCATCGCCACAGGTGAACAGTAACACACCATCCGGCAAAAGCCCCTCACACAATTTCAGCAGTACAGGTTCCTGGCTTTCCAACGGGAGATGGAACGTACTGTCCCAAGCTGTAATCAAGTCATATCGTCGAGGCAGTGGCCAACCGCAAATATCGCCGACGACGAACGAAGCTTCCGGATAACGTTGCTTTGCCAATGTTATCATTTCTTGCGAGATGTCGAGCCCGGTGCAATCAAATCCTCGTTCCAAGAGTATCCTGAGAAATCGGCCCTCACATCCGCATCCGACATCCAACGCGTGTCGCCCTGTCCCGACGAATGTAAGGGTACGCTCAAGTGCTGCCACACCGTACGTCGTATCTTTCATTTGTTGAAGCCACCATGTCGCGATGGCATCGTACTGTTGAGCAGTATGCCTCGGGTCCATCTGAATATAGCGACTTCGCTTATTGAGATTGCGGTCTTAGCCCGTGGAACTTCTTGAGCCCACTATCCGGTCAAGCGGCCGGCCCAATAACCGGGACGCCGACGATGATGGGCCACCGCCAAGACCACTATTTCTTCCGGTTCAATCGAATATATCAGCGAGTACTGAAATGTCCGAAGGATGGACTTCCGAATACCAGGTCGAATTTCTTGAGCCGACTGAGAAAATCGTACGATACGGTCTTCAGCCCGCCTGATCTCGGCAAAGAATCGTCGTCCCAGCCCTTGGGCCTGCACTTCGAGATAGCCTATCTCGTTCAGTAACTCCTCTTCCGCCGCCTCGTGATATCGAAGCGGCATCATCGCAAGAGCTTATTCACCTTGGCATGAACTGCGTCCGCCGAAACAGCGTTGGCCTGGCCTGCGCGATACTGGTCCAATCGTCGCTGCGATTCCTCTGCCCAGAGACGATCCGTTTCAGCCTCGCTCAACTCATCCAGGCTCGCGAGAAGTTTCTCCGCTAGAACGGCTCGATCTCGCACATCCAGGCTCATCGCCCCTTTTATGACTTCCGCCAAGTTTGCCATTTAAGCCTCCTCCTCAACGTCAAGTTATAATTTTTGCTCGACTCTGTGCACTTGTCAACGCTCAGCGGCCCTCGGCGCGTACCTTGCACTCTTTCTATCCGATTTGATGGCCGATTCCACTCGTTTCCTGCTATAGTGAAAAACCTGAGACGGAGGTTTTTCTACTCCAGCAAAGGAGGATGCCCATGCAACGACAGCCAACCCATCTGTTGATTCTTGCTGGCGTGGTCGCAGCGCTTCTGTCATCGACCGGCTGCACGCTCAAGGCCACTTTGAATCAGACGACCGACACGACGTCCAACATCACCGGCACCACATCGGGAGCGGCCTGGTGGAGCGAAGACGGCCAGATCAAGCCGGATTTCAAAGCTACGGCATTTGTGACGTTTAATCAGGCAAATCTGAGTCAGGATCTGGCAGCGGGAAGAGGAGAGTATCTGGGATCCGTGAGTCGGCTGTTGGGTATTCCAACTGATCAACAACCGGCCTTTTTTTCCGCCGCCCAAGCGAATTATGCCCAGATGACGGACCTGAATTCTGAAGCCTTGCTCCTTCTGTTACGCGAGACGTCCAAACCGTTCGTGTACTGACCTGTTGAATTCATGCAGGCTGTCGAGCTGTTGCTGGGCCTGCCTGCTCGGCAACGGAGCGCGCCGCGTCATCTTGCCGTCCGATCACCGTGCGAAAAAGTACGCCGTTCTTGAACACCAGAAAATTGGTCGGCACCGCCGGCACACGAGGGCCTGGCAGAATCACCCCGGCGAGATTCAACGGGTCTGTAGCTGAGAGTTTGATCTCGTGCTCCGTCCCAGCGGAGAAACCATTTTTTCGGATTGTTCGCAGGGCTTCCACCGCTTCCGGCAACGCGAATTGTTCCCCGGTGAATCCGTTCACAAATCGTCCGCCACGGACCTCCCCGGCCATCTCCATGCGCCGATACTGCACAAGCAGGTCCCGCCACGACTGCACCAATGATTCCCTAGCCAGCACATCGCGAAACACAACTCCATAGCGGCGCAAGAGTTGACGAGCGACATTCTCAGTCGCGCGAATCGTTGAATGGTGAGTGCCATTCGACGAGCCCATAGTTCTTTCGACGGTCCTCGAAGGCGGTCGAAGGAGCGACCATCGTCCGGCTGCATGACGAGGCCGACGGATTCGTTCACGCCCTTCGGCCCGGCGCCGATGGGGGTCTATGAGGGCACGGAGGTTGTCGAACCCATCGGCTGTTACGAGCCCGGCCGCCACCAATTCCCACAGTCCGTTCTCGACCTCTGCCGGAAGATGGTTGGTCATTCGCACCAGATCGGCGAAGAAACTGGCACCCTGTTGCTGGAAGGCGCGACATAAATCCTGCGCGACCGCACTCAGCTGAGAATGGAAATTGGTGGACGGCATGGTCGTCTCATCGTGAACAACATTCATCAACCATTCACGGTCTTCACGGAGAAAAAGACTGATGGGAGCAAGGCTGGTCGGAACAATACGCCGCCGTTCCGTCTCCCCTGCTTGTGAGAATTTCGGATGCGGAGTGAGTCGTCCCCAACCGACCGCGCCACTCAGACAGAGGCGATCCAAAAGCTCTGGTTCGTACTTCGCCATGCGAAGACGCAACAGCTGTGGCTCCCACGCAGCCGCAGCCGCCTCGAAACCTGCCAGTCGTCCGATCACTTGCAACAGGCCTGCTTCTCCATGCTGTCGCGCTCCCGGCACGACATGTTGCCATTGCATCAAAAATCGCATGAACTCTGTCGCCGTGACCGGCTCAACCTCTTTGCGCAAGATTCCGATCGTCAGGCGATGGATACGGGCCAGCAAACGGCGGTGACACCATTCAGGCGCATCGGCGCCCGATAGTGCTGAGGAAGACCGGAATCGGCCACGGAGAACTTGGCCGGAGGCTTCGAGACGGAGCATCGCACAGTCAACATGATCGACAGGGAGATGCAATCGGTCAGCAAGTTCGTGTGTCGTTGTTGGCCCGATGCTTTCCATCCAACCCAGCATCACGGCATCGAACATCTGCTCGTCACCGGCCATGAACAACTGCTCAAGCTGGCCCTTATTTTCTGTCGCGGCCCATCCTGTTCCCTCATGAGTCGTAACAGGCACAGCGTGAAGAGCACTACGAACGGCTCTGCCGGATTCAACCAAGACCGGTAAGTGGGACGACCAATCGGCCGGTATCGGTTCAGGCACCCAGACCAGTGTCAGGAGCGCATCGTGCAACTCGTCGGCATCGCGCACGACCGGCCAGGATTCGCGGACGACTTCGGCAATGGCCAGCGGATCGAGCGCCCCGATCTCTCCGAGCAGGTCCGGCGGCAGAGTCCGCCGCAGTTCGACCGCCCGAGACCGCCGTTCCTCCAGCGGCGCATCGTCCAGGAACGCGTAAGGATTCGCATTGAGGATTTCATGTGAAAAAACGGAGGGCGCTGGCGTATCGATCGCGATCCAGCGGATTGTGCCGGACTCGATCTGCCGCAGGACATTCGTGAGGCCTTCAAGATCCATCGCTTCAGTCAGACAGTCGCGCAATGTTTCCTGGACGAGCGGATGGTTAGGAATCTTCCTCATAGTCCGTTCGCCGGTCAGATTTTCCTGGCATGCGATGGCATCGGGGAACACCGCGGCCAGCAGGTCTTCCGCTTTCATCCGCTGAATCTGCGGCGGAACTTTCTTGCCCTTGGCAAACCGCAACAAGGCCAACGACCGTGACGCGTTCCAACGCCAGCGCGTGGCAAACATCGGCGCGAGCAACACCGCCTGGATCAAGACTTCTCGCAAACTGTTGGAATGAAGATAGCCGAATACGGACTCCAGTGGAAAACTGTGCTTCTCGCCGAGGGAGATCACGAGGCCGTTATCCGTGGCCGCTGCTTGCAGCTCAAAATCGAATGTCACACAAAATCGCTTCCGCAGTGCAAGCCCCCAGGCCTTATTGATTCGCCCTCCGAACGGCGCATGGATGACCAGCTGCATCCCACCGCTTTCATCGAAGAACCGTTCGGCCACGAGTGTGTCCTGGGTCGGCACAACTCCCAACACAGCTTTTCCCATCAAGACGTATTCGACGGCCTGTTGGGCTCCCCGTTGATCCAGGCCGCATTCTTGGCGGAGCCATGACAGGACTGAGAGCTGAGGACTGAGGATTGAGTGCTCGGAGCTGACGGGTGGTTCGGAAGAGCCGATAGCTGCTGGCTGCTGGCTGACAACTGAAGAAGCACGCGCGACGATCTCTTGTCGTAGAGATGCCACTTCTGCGGAGAGTTCCGCCGTACGCGAGGGAGCCTCGCCGCGCCAGAACGGAATGTTGGGCGGCGCGCCATGGGCATCTTCCACCCGTACCTTCCCCATCTCGACACCCTTGATCCGCCAAGACGTGTTGCCAAGCAACATGATGTCGCCAGCCAGACTCTCCACGGCAAAGTCTTCATCCACCGTTCCCACAACCGTGCCGTCCGGTTCCGCCACCACAGCATAGTTAGCGGTATCGGGAATCGCACCGCCTGAAGTGATCGCCGCCAGCCTCGCCCCTCGCCGCCCTTTCACGCGATGGTTGATTCGATCGTGATAGAGATAGGCAAGCCCACGCCCTCGCTGCGTCGCAATGCCATCGGCCAACATCCGGACGATACGGTCGAATAGGGCACGATCCAGCTCGCGATAGGGACCAGCGCGGCAAACCAATGCAAACAGCTCCTCTTCTGTCCAGGCTTGCGTAGCGGCAGCGGCGACGATTTGTTGGGCCAGAATGTCGAGCGGCGCCGTGGGGATCTCGATGCGGTCCAACGTTCCGTTCTTGATCGCGCGGATCAGCGCGGCGCACTCAATCAGTTCGTCTCTAGTCGTGGCAAACAGCCGGCCTTTCGGTATGGCCTTGACCCAATGACCGGCCCTTCCGATCCGCTGTAAACAGGTCGCGATTGCCCGTGGCGAGCCGATCTGGCAGACCAGATCGACTGTGCCGACGTCGATTCCGAGTTCAAGCGACGCCGTCGCCACGACCACGCGGGTCTTGCCGGACTTCAACCGTTCCTCTGCCGACAACCGAATCTGCCGTGACAGACTGCCATGGTGGGCCGCCACCGCGTCAGATCCGAGATCCGTGAGCCGTTCTTCCAGATAGTGAGAGACACGCTCGGCCAAGCGGCGCGTGTTGACGAAGACCAACGTTGTACGATGTTGCCGCACGAGCTCAGCCACACGGTCGTAAATATCGGCCCAGATAGCATTGGTCGCGACGCAGCTCAGTTCATCTTTTGGTACTTCAACGGCAAGGTCCATCTGCCGGGTGTGGCCCACATCGATGATCGTCGGTATTGGTCGGTCACCGACGAGGAATTGCGCGACCGTTTCTATCGGCCGTTGGGTGGCTGAGAGGCCGATCCGCTGCGGCTTCGTCAATGTCAGTGCCTCCAGCCGTTCCAACGAGAGCACCACATGGGCCCCACGCTTGTTCGGCGCCAACGCATGAATTTCATCGACGATCACGGTGCGCACGGTCTGCAACAAACGCCGGCTTTTATCCGCCGTGAGCAGAATGAAGAGCGACTCCGGTGTGGTGACGAGGATGTGTGGTGGGCGCTTGAGCATCTGCTGGCGATCCGCCATCGGCGTATCGCCCGTCCGGACCAGGACCCGTAGCTCCGGCATCAGAAGACCAGCCTGTAACGCCATCTGTCCGATTTCTGCGAGCGGTTTTTGGAGATTCTTTTGAATGTCATTGCTCAGCGCCTTGAGCGGCGAGATATAGAGGACCTGCGTATGGTCGTCGAGTTCACGATTGAGCGCCTGTTTAAAAAGCTGATCGATGCAGGAGAGAAAGGCCGCAAGGGTCTTGCCCGATCCGGTCGGCGCGGCGATCAGCGCATCCAATCCCGATTGGATCGCCGGCCATGTTTGGATTTGGACGTCAGTCGGTTGACCGACGCGCGAAGAAAACCATTCGGAAATAATCGGGTGGAACCGAGTGAGGGGCATCAGCGGCATCTTAGCATGCGTGACCAATCCATGCATGGCAGCCACATACCGGACAGCTCACTGCGATCAGATGACACCCTTCCGTGTGAGGTTGTCCTTAGGTCTATTTTTCAGCAAACGGGAGACTGAACTGAGCCAATCCGCACAGCGTGCTCGTACGGCAGGCGCACGGCTTACCCTGACAGGCGAGACCATGCCGTATTTCGATTGACCTCCTAATATTTCCTTTGGCTTCTTCTGAATTCACCGGTTCCTTTCATGATTCCTATGCAATAGGCTCTCACGTGAACAATTGATGGAGGACTCGGATGACCATGAGAGCCGATGCTGTAATAATACGCCATAGGCCAGTAACTACTGAGGTTCGTCCGAGCGTTGCGCTCTGTTTGGAAAAACAATACTGCCGCACTCTCTACAAGTTCTAGCTTTGCAACTTTCGACTACTCTCTCAGAGTAAAAGCACATTCCATCTGAGTTCATCATGGCACAAAGCGACGAGACCTCCGAGCGTGGCACCGAATATGCGCAAGAGTACCGAGTGTGTAGGGCACCAAGCCGATTTGTACTGCTGTCCGGTGCCTGCACGTCGGACAAACTTGTCAATCGATCATCGAATTACTTCATCAGAATTGCCCGGAAAAACATGAGGACATGGCGGGCTTCGAACGACAGATCATTCTTCGGATGGCACTTCTTAATTTTGAGATGGGTTCTCGCATGAGATGTGACGGATCGCTGCATGGTTCGTGACTCCAACACAGCCTTGCTGCCTATTATTATCGGCCTCGGCCTGGGGTTGTTCTGCCTTGATCAGCTCTATCTTCCACGTGGCATCAGTACGGGAGTGCTCTACGGCGGATTGGCCATCCTCTCCTTTTTACTGTTGCCGTACCAAAAAAACCCGCTCATTGCTGCGGCGATCTGCTCCGTGCTCGACCTGACCGGCATCGTTCTCGGCCCAACCGTGACAGGCATACCCTTTTGGATGGTTGTCGTCAATCGTCTGTTCAGTCTCACGGCTATCTGGTTGCCGTTCCTGTTCTTTCTGCATCGCCGCAGGGCCGAGGACGAGCTCAAGCAAGCGCACGATGAACTCGAAACTCGAGTGCAAGCGCGGACGCAACAACTGGCCGCCATCAATCAAGCCCTGACCACCGAGATTGCCAACCGCGCGGAGACGGAACGGTCGCTGCGCGCCAGCGAACGGCTGCTTCAGCAGAGTCAAGAGGAGTTGCGATCGTTGGCCGGTCAACTCTTGACGGCGCAGGAGGAAGATCGCCGCAGGATCTCCCGCGACTTGCACGACGATATCAATCAACGGCTGGCCATGCTCACGATGGATCTGCGGCGGATGGAGAAAGAGCCGCTCACCGATCCCGGCTATCTGCGGGATGAGATTCGTTTGGTGTCCGAACGCTTAACCGTCGTCTCCGACGATGTGCGTCAAATGGCTTATCGCTTTCATCCATCCATTTTGGATGATTTGGGGCTGGTGAAAGCTGTGCGTCGGCTTGTCGATGAATTTTCATCCCGCACGGGCATTCGGAACGACTATGTTCACAATGATCCCCTAGCGGCGTTGCCGGACGAAATCGCCATCTGTATTTATCGGGTCGTGCAGGAAAGTCTCAGCAACGTCGCTCGGCACGCTCACGCCTCACATGTCGAAGTTGAGGTCATTTTCGAGGAAGAGGCGGTCGTCCTATCCATTCTCGATAATGGATTGGGGTTTGATATCGAGCAGCCGAAGAAACCCGGTGGCCACCTGGGATTGTTGAACATGAAGGAACGCGCACGCTTAGCGAAAGGCACGTTCGAGATAGAACCGACACCAGGACACGGCACCCATATCCGGGTTGATATCCCGCTGATTCACGGAGGGCGCCATGCCGAAACTGCGCATTCTGTTGGCTGATGATCATCTCCTGGTCTTGGAGGGATTTCGTCGAATTCTCGAAAGCCAGTATGAGCTGGTCGGCACCGTCGAAGACGGACGCGCGCTGTTGGCAGCCGCGAAAGAGCTTCAGCCCGACATTGTGATTCTCGACATATCCATGCCTCTGCTGAACGGTATCGATGCAGCGGCTCAACTGAAAAAGATCTGCCCAAGCGCCAAAATCATCATCGTCACGATGCACGCAGACACAGAATACGTCCAATCCGCCTTTGAAGTGGGGGCAACGGCCTATGTGCTCAAACGCTCAGCAGCGGATGAATTGGAACAAGCTATTCGGGCGGCTGTGATGGGACATTCCTATATCACCCCGTTGATTACCAAAGACATGCTCAACGTCTTTCTCTCAAAAACCTCGGACACATCCGCAGACACACACACCCTCACCACGCGCCAACGGGAAGTCCTGCAGCTGCTGGCCGAGGGACGGACGGCGAAGGAGATTGCGAATCTCTTAAAAATTTCTTCGCGGACGATTGAGTTTCATAAGAGTCAGATCCTGACGCGGCTCAATCTGCACACCACTGCGGATTTGATCAAATACGCCCTGACCCACGGGATCATGGGAACCTCCTAGTCCGGATCTTTCACGAATTAATCCATAATAAAAACCGTCGAGGTGGTGTCTACGCGCCAGGCAGAGGCTTCTCCATGGCGACAGCGTGAGCTCCCAAGCGACCGTTACATGCTACGACAACGCGAATGACGCCGTCCGGTTGTCGGACAATCCACCGTTCAAGTCGGCTGTCTGACTGTAGGCACGCTATCGAAATTGAGGCGTGCGCAGATTACGGCGGTGTCGATCTCATCATGAATAATACCCGGCAAGGGGCTTTCTCTGATCGGTTGACCTCGTAATATTTCCTTTCTCTTCTTCGGAATTCACGAGTTCCTTCAGTCGGTCTTTTTGCGATAGGTTCACACGTGAATAGTGATGGAGAATATGAATGATCATGAAAGTTGACGTTGCGATGATACGCCTACAGTTAATCAATACTGAGGGCCAAAGCGTACTATGAATAAGATCGTCGAGATCGCCTTGCGCAGGCCGTATACCTTCGTGGTGATGTCGATCCTCATCGTGCTGTTCGGAGGCCTGACGGTCCAGCATATGCCGACCGACGTCTTTCCGAACATCCTGATCCCCGTCACCTCCGTGGTCTGGACCTATTCCGGCCTGCTGCCGCAACAGGTGGAAGGACGCATCACGTACCTGTTCGAGCGGTTCGTGACCGCGACCGTGGAAGGCATCAAATCCATGCATAGCCACTCCTACTACGGTAGCAGCATCACCAATATTTTCCTGCAAGACGGAGTCGATGTAGGCCGGGCCGAAGCGGATATCGCTGCCATTGCGCAGACGGTCGTGAAAGCGCTGCCGCCGGACATTTCCCCACCCATGATCATGCGACTTGCGCCATCCTCCATTCCGGTGGCCATGCTGGAGGTAAGTTCCGACACCATGACGCCGGCGGAGCTCTATAACCTCGCCTACATGCGCATCCGCCCGCTGCTCGTGACCGTCAACGGCGCCATCCTGCCGCACCCCTACGGAGGCCAGGATATGCAGGTCATGGTCAATCTCGATCCGCAGAAAATGCTCGCGCGCGGCCTCACGCCGTCCGACATTCACGATGTCCTCATGAAGCAATATCGCGTGCTGCCGACCGGCGATATCAAGATCAAGTCCACGGACTGGATCGTCCAGACGAATGCCTCCCCGCTGCAGATCCAGGAATTCGCCGATATCCCGATCAAGCGGGAAGGCAACGCGTTCGTCTATCTGCGCGACGTGGCCTCGGTGCGCCTCATGGGCCGGGTACAGCAGAACGCGGTGCTGGTGAAGGGCAAGCAGACCGTCATCATCGTCGTCATGAAGAGCACCGAGGCCTCGACCTTGGCGGTGGTGGACGGGATCAAGAAGATGATCCCGCGGGCCGAGCACATCGTCCCGGAGGGCGTGAAGATCAGGCTCCTCGACGACGCCTCCACCTTCGTCAAGGATGCGATCTCCGATGTGCTCCATGAAATGCTGACCGCCGGCGCGCTGGTCGGCCTCATCGTGCTGCTGCTGCTCGGCTCCTGGCGGGCCACGGTCATCGTCTGGACCTCGATCCCGCTGTCCATCCTGACCGCCATCATCGGCCTGCATTGGCTCGAAGAGACGATCAACGTCATGACCTTGGGCGGCCTGGCCCTGGCGGTCGGAATCCTGGTCGATGACGCGACCGTGATGATCGAAAACATCGATCGCCATCTTGAGATGGGCAAGCCGCTGGAGCAAGCCATCGTCGATGCCGCCAATCAGATCGTCATCCCGACGCTCGTCGCCACGCTCTGCATCGCGATCGCCTGGCTCCCGCTCTTCGGACTCACCGGCAGCTCCGGCTATTTGTTTAAACCCATGGCGGAGGCGGTCATGATCGCGATGCTCGCCTCTTTCATGCTCTCACGCACGCTGGTGCCAACCATGGCGAAATACATGATGAGGAGTCACCATGTCGCAACCACATGAATCTCACCACCACGAACAACCGGGCGCGGAATCGTTTTCGGAGCCGGCAACTAACGTCGAGGTCGAAAAATGAAACAGATCGTCGGGATCGCCTTGCGCAGGCCGTATACCTTCGTGGTGATGTCGATCCTCATCGTGCTG
>CABVRX010000008.1:0-17602 GCA_902500825.1 uncultured Nitrospira sp. | reverse complement strand
AGTCACCATGTCGCAACCACATGAATCTCACCACCACGAACAACCGGGCGCGGAACAATCATCAAATGTCTTCGTTCGATTTCAGAAGGGATTCGAGCAGCGTTTCAACCGTTTCCGCGAGCGTTACGGCGTGTTGTTGGAACGGGTCATCGCCGGTCGCCGCACCTTCGTCATGATTACGCTTGCGATCGCGGTGGCCTCGATGGGGCTCTATTTCTTCCTCGGGCGCGACTATTTCCCCGAGATCAGGTCGGGAGTCATTCAGATCCATATGCGGGCACCGCTCGGCACACGCATCGAGGTGAGCGGACGCTTGGCCACGTTGGTGTCCAACAGCATCGAGGAGCTGTTACCCGGGCATGTCGAAAACATCGTGAGTAACTGTGGCCTGCCGGTGGGCCCGCACAACCTCGCTTTCATCCCGACACCGACGATCGGTTCTCAGGATTGCGATCTGACGGTTCTTTTGAACGATGAAAAGTCCCCCGTGTGGGAGTACCGGAAGACCCTCCGCAAGGGCTTAAAAGAGCGTTACCCGGGAACCGAATTCACGTTTCAGCCGTCCGATTTGACCGCCAAGATTCTCAATTTCGGCGCGCCCGCGCCGATCGACGTACAGGTCAACGGTCCGGACATCTATCTTAACTATGAGTTCGCCCGCAAATTAATGGACAAATTTCGCGAGATCCCCGGCGCCGTAGACGTGGTCATCCAGCAGACCATGCGCACACCGACCATGATGGTCGAAGGCAACCGCACGTTCGGACTCGGAGTCGACAGGACCCTCTCGGACATGGCCGATAATTTATTGATGACGACCGCGGGAAGCCAACAGGTGGATCAGATCTACTGGCTCGATCCCTCGACCGGCATGTCCTACCTGATCAATGTCTATACCCCGCAGCCGTTCATCAATAGTGTCAACAGCATTAAAACCGTCCCGGTCGACTCGTCGAACAATATTACCAGTAAGGATGTGCAACTCCTCGGCAATTTAACCAACCTGTCGGTGGAGGGCACGCCGGGTGTGGTCACGCACAGCAATATTATGCCGCTATTCGACATCTATGTCTCGGCCGAAGATCGCGACCTGGGCGCCGTGCTGGTGGACGTCGAAAAAGTCACCCACAGCCTGAGCGACGAGAAGCCCCGCAGCGCTGAGATTGAGATCCAAGGCCAGGCCGCGTTGATGCGGGACGCCTACTTCGAGCTGATCTTCGGACTGCTCGGCGCGATCGTGTTGGTCTATCTGTTGATCGTCGTCAATTTCCAATCCTGGCTCGATCCCTTCATTATCATCACGGCCTTGCCAGGCGCGCTGGCAGGCATCGCGTGGGCATTGTTCCTGACCCACACGCGTCTGTCAGAGCCGGCGCTGACGGGCGCCATCATGTGCATGGGGACAGGGACAGCCAATTCGATCCTCGTTGTGTCCTATGCGCGCGAGCGGCTCCAAGAGCACGGCGACGCGCTGCGGGCCGCGCTCGAAGCCGGCGTGACCCGCTTCCGTCCGGTCCTCATGACCGCCGCTGCCATGATCATCGGGATGCTCCCTATGGCGACAGGCTATTCCCAGAACGCGCCGCTGGGCCGCGCCGTCATCGGCGGCTTGCTCATGGCGACGCTCTTCACCCTGTTTTTCGTGCCCGCCGTGTACGCCATCGTCTACAGCAAGCGACCTCTGCCGGGAAAGGAATATTCATCATGATGAAGTCACTTAATGGCAAATATATTGCCATTGCGGCGGTCCTGTTCTCCGGGCTCTACCTGGGCCATCGGATTTTTGAAAGCAGGAGCGACGCCAAGCTGCTGGGCGAGAAAACGATCGCGGACGCCGTCCCCACCGTGGCCGTCGTCTCTCCTAAACCGGTGCCGCCGACCGAGAGCATCGTCCTCCCCGGCAATATCGTCGGCTGGTACGAAGCGCCGATTTACGCCCGAGTCACCGGCTATGTGAAGATGTGGCACAAGGACTATGGCGACTATGTGAAGAAGGGTGACATCCTTGCCGAAATCAACACGCCGGATCTCGACGCCGAATTTCGGCAGGCCCATGCGGATCTGGACTCGGAGCGGGTCAAATATGATCTCGCCGAAGTGACCGCGCAGCGTTGGATCGCGATGCGCCCGAGTCATGCGGTCTCTGAACAGTCGATCACGGTGCAAGAACAAAACATGAAATCCCAAGCGGCGGTGGTCCGGGCTGCCGAGCAAAAGGTCAAGAATATCGAGGCGTTCATTGGGTTCAAAAAAATCGTCGCGCCCTTCGACGGAGTGGTGATCCAGCGCAACATCAACGTCGGTGACTTGGTCAGCAAAGAAGGCAATCTCAGCACCCCCAATGCAAAAACCAACCTCTTTACGGTGGCCGTCGTCGATAAGTTGCGCCTCTTTGTCAACATGCCGCAGCAGTTCGGACCCTTCCTCCAGCCGGGTCTGACCGCCGATGTGACAGTACCTCAATTGCCTAATCGGCATTTCAACTTCAAGTTTCTGACGGTCGCCCGCGGGTTCGATATCAGCACGCGCACCACGACCACCGTCTTCACCATCGACAACAAGGACCGGGCCCTCTGGCCCGGCTCCTACGCCCAGGTCCACCTCACGGCACCGGTCGACAGTCAAACATTCACGATGCCGTCCACCGCGCTGGTATTCCAGGAGCACGGCACGCAAGTGGCCGTGGTGACGAAAGACGACCGGGTCAATTTGAAAAAGATCACCGTGAGCAAACTCATGGACCAAATTGTCGAAGTCGCAGATGGGCTTTCCGCGAACGACCGCATCATCAACAATCCCAACGCCGCGTTGATGGACGGCGGCAAAGTGCGTGTCGTCACGCCGGAACCCGGGTACGACCTCGTCAACGCCCCCGAGCCGACGCAGACGTCCGAGCCCAGCCATATCACGACAGAGAAACCCGCGTCGCCGTCACAAGAAGCCAGCGTGAAAACGATCACGACAGACCGATAAGCGATACGCCGATGCGACTAGGGAAATTTTACAGCTTCGGTACCCGTATTTGGCGCGTCGGTTTTATCTTGCTGGTACTCATCTTGGCGGGGTGCAAGGAGTTCCCGGAGGCCAATCAGTCACCGCCCTATGAGCCGCCTCAATATGTCGTGCTCGCTTCGTGGTATGGGGTAAACCCCTGAATCGAGGCGAAATCGGCCGACGACAAGTGAGGCCCTACATAACATATACAATGTTCAGGATGGAGGGTGTCATGAAACATAAATTCCTAGTGACAGCTTTTGCGATCATTGCCGCAACCGGAGCAGTCAGCGTTCCCAATAGCCTTGCCGTGGCTTGGCGGCTGGACGTCAGCGACCGACATGTAGTCGATCGAGGCGGGTTAGAGTGGGACCCGTTGATCCACACTGTGGCCGAGACAGGTGTTCCCCCCAATGATTCGTGGCCGCAAGACAATAATTACTCGAGGTATGGTAGCTCGTGGGGGTTTCTACGAGAGCATGGGGCGAGCCAACGCGAGATATCCCGTTACTGGATGGAGGACAAGTCCCGCTCAGCCGGTGAAGAACGGCAGGTCGGCACCCATCCCTACGGCAACTACTTCCGAAACGACCGATCGTCTGTATTCCCGACTGCGCCCTATAGTGAAACCATTTATGGAGGGGTTCAGACGACGCCGAGTGCGGATCCAATGATCAAGGAATTGAGCCGTGAACCGTCAGTACGGTAGCAATCGCCGACAACCGCAGGCCTGGAGGCGCCCGATAATCCTCGCTTTGTCATCCCTACAACGTGGTCTAGCAAGGAGGCACGGTAAGCCATGAAAATTCTCATCATTGTGGCTCGGGATTCTATGTTAAGTGACTTGGAGGGGTTCCTGCACAGCAATGGTGTGACGGCGTATACGATACTTAGTAATGTCATGGGAAAGGGTGTCACTGGCCGAGTATACGGGACTTTCCTTAATCCTGACATCAATGTCCTCATTTTTGCGATTCTTCCACCTGATCTGGCAGACCGGGCAATCAGCGGACTGAAGACTCTTCACACCACGAGAAAAGAGGCCTCACAGAACAAACCAGTCCCGCTCAAGGTGTTTTCGTTATCGCTATTATGTGACGAGAACGTGTAGTGCGACGAACTAAACCTATCCCGTGTCTTCATAGTGACAGCCTTGCGACCTGGGGGAGGAGGGGGTAGGCCAAACCGGAGACACTCGACGAAGGGTGAAGTCTTTAACTTGCTGGACAAATGTGAAGGATGCATCCTTGCGAGAGAAGTCCTTTCACCCTGACTCCTAGTCAGCAGCTCGCTCAGCAGGGACTGCCACCTCGCCTTCGAATGCTGACAGTTGCCCATTTCCCAACTCAGAGCATCTATGGCATCATGACCATATGCATCTCTCCATCATCATTCCGGCATTTAACGAAGCCCGTCTCATTGAACGATCTCTGCAATCCGTTTCTGTATCGATCAGTGCGAACCAGCAATCTAGTTTTACATCAGAAATCATTGTTGTCGACAATAACTCCACCGATAAGACGGCTGAGCTGGCCAGACAGGCGGGTGCACAGGTTGTCTATGAGCCTATCAATCAAATTGGACGGGCGCGCAATGCCGGCGCGGCTCATGCCACGGGTGAGTGGTTGCTGTTCTTGGACGCGGACAGTCTGTTGAGCCCGGACCTGCTGACGAATATTTTGCGCGTCATTGAATCAGGGGAGTACGTGGGATGCGGCAGCACGCTACGCATGGACGGGCTGCCCTGGTGGGCCAACTTGACGTTACAGCTCTGGACCTGCGCCTCGGTTCTTTTTCGCTGGGCTGCTGGAGCGTTGGTCGTTTGCCGTCGCGATGCCTTTCAGGAAGTCGGCGGGTTCGACCAAGACCTTTATGCATTAGACGAAATTCGGCTCAGCAAACAGCTCAAACAATGGGGACGCCGGCACGGCCTTCAGTTCCGGGTTTTGACTGGGCATCCACTCGAAACGTCATCCCGGAAAGTTTCGCTCTACTCAGGCCGTGAGATTGCCGCACAGATCTTCCGAATCTTTCTTCTTCCGAAAAAGACGTTGCAGGATAAGAAGCATCTCTCTGTATGGTATGACGGACGGCGTTGAGAAGAGCTTGATTCTTCAGCGATGCGCGACGAGTTGGACGATCTCTCCGCTTACACAATCCTTCAAATAATGGACGCTTTTCAATCAAAGAGTACCCTCATCTCAATCCGACTTTTTTGAGTTGTGCATGACGACAAAATGAAGCCTCCGCTGCGTATTTACACTGGCTGCTCATGTTCCCTTTTGTAATTGCCATCACTGGCGAGGACAACGGCTATGGATAGCCGGGTCTCTGTTTTTCCGCTTACTGCTTTATTACTCGGCCTTCTAGGATGTCGGCCATTGTTCGATATGACGGTCTATGAAGAGAGTCTGTTATCACTATCCGAGCAAGGGGTCGCACAGGCCTCGGAAATTCTAGGTCAATCGATCGTGTCTTCGGAGTTGGTGTCGGCAGGAATCCCACCTGGAGTCTATGCGGACTACGGAGCCTTCTTGACCCAACAAGGGAAAACAGCGGAAGCAGTGGCTTACTTTGCCAAAGAAGGAGAGAAATATCCTGAATCAAAAAAAGTAGTTCGACAACTACAGGCTATAATTCAAAAAACCAACACCGATCAAGATTTACAAATCGAATCCGTGTCACATCCAACTCCTTCGATCTTCATCTTACCTACGCTCAACGAAACGGGTAAACCCGAGGCAGGTCAGGCATTTGATTTCACGTTAAGCCGACAGTTTATTGAAAGGGGATACTATGTTTTCCCCACTGTCGCAACGCGCATGCTGTTAAAGAATGCAGGTATGAACTTCGGCGATGCCTCTGGGATCAAGATATCTTCTATTAGATCTCTGACCGGGGCTGATTCGGTGTTATACGTCACAGTTACGGAGTGGAAAAAGGCTTGGGTGGTCCTTCCCCTCGTTCGTGTGAAGGCCGAGTACCGCCTGGTTGATTCATCCACAGGCGAGGAGATCTGGCGGTCAACGGTCACCGATCAATATGACCCCACAGTATCGGTCGGGAGCGGTGCCACGCTCGGACACATGACCCAAGATTTTCGCATTCCGGCTCGTTCACTTACCAGAAAAGCACTTAGGGCCACAGAAAACGGTTTGCCGTATGGCCCTTACCACTAGAACAAGACATCTCCCAGGGTATTACAAATCTTTCGCCGTGCGCGCCGGTTGGTCGAATGATGATTCCTGCGGGATACATCTGCCTTAGCGTTTCATCATTCTACTTAGATCCCTGCGTACCATTCATACCCCTGATCTTCCCAATATCCCCCTTTCCCACCTCCGATGCCGATCAGGGATTCAACCAACTCGATTTTCATGACATATTTCGCCTGTTTGTACCCAAGCTGTCGCTCGAAGCGGAGACGAAGCGGGGCGCCGTGTGGAATATCCAATGGCGTGTCATTTAGCTCATAGGCCAAAATCGTCTGCGGGTGATAGCAATCGGCCACTGCCATGCTCTCGTAGTACGCGATTCCCTCATCATCTATGTCGGCACAATGAAATACGGCATAGCGAGCGTTCGGCAATGGTTCGACCTGGTGCATTAAATCTCCAAGCGGAACCCCGGTCCACTTGCCGATGGCACTCCAGCCCTCCACGCAATCGTGACGGGTGATCTGAGTACGAGAAGGAATTTCTTTCAGTGCGGCCAGCGACCAACTTCTCGGAGTCTGGACTAGACCGACCACTTCCAACGTCCATTCAGAGAACTTCTGCGCTGTATGCCCTGCATATTCTTCTGTACCGGGATCAGTGTTGCCATTCGCCGGAAAGACCTTCGAGATGTCGGCTTCCTTGTATTCTTTTGCCAGGGCATCCCGTGGGGTAATCGCTCGTTGGGCTGCTTCCGTCCATCGCTCTGCTTTACTGAGAATGGCTGGGAACCAGCTGCTCTGCGTGAGATTGTCGCAACCTGAAAGTGCAACCAGGCTTGCCGCGCCTAACGTTCCTCTAAGAAATCCTCGCCGTTCTATCGCGCGTTCATGCTTCATGACCCACTCCTTCATGTTTCACGATGAACCACCCGGTGACGATCGAACGGATGTTGTTGAGAAACCCAGTGAGGATCACTTGGAGGATGTGAATTATGATGAACCCCACAAATGAAAAACAGGTGATAAAGTGAATCGTCCTCGCTGCTTGACGACCACCCAAGATGGTCAAGATCCAAGGAAATACTGTATCGATCGTCGGCGACATTGCGAGCCCGGTCAGCACAATCAACGGCGCCGCGATGAACAAGATGCCGGCGTAGGTCAGCTTCTGAAGGACGTTGTACCGCTTGGCTTCTTCACCGACAGGATGTCTGAATATCAAATGATTTTTGATTGATTTGCTGATGCCGCGCCAATCTTTGCCGGTTGGAACCAAGTCATGAGGGATATGCCGACTCGCGAAGGCATAGGCGGTAAACAGTAACCCATTAATCACGAAAAGCCACGCGAAGAACAAGTGCCATTGTCTTCCCATCGCAAGCCACTTGGCGCTCGGAATGGTTGCCCAGGCTGGGAAGGCTCGACCGGATCCATTCGAATAGCCGAACACGCCTGTCGTATCGAATGAATGTCCCAGGATCGTCGTCAGGCCTACTGTGTCGCCCTTGTCAGTTTGGACAGGTTTGATTGAGAACAACGGCCGATCACGGTCGGACCGATCACCCCAGTAGAGCGCCGGATGGGCATTAAAGATCTGAAGGCCGCTCATGATCAGGATGATGAGGAACGGAACATTGAGCCAATGGCTGATCCTTACGGGAAGTCGATGGCGGTACACACGCTCTGTCGAAGGAGAAAATTGAATCGTCTGATCACTCACAGAAGAAGGCACCGATACCGGCGATTCTGATATCCGTACATTCTCCCTTCTTCGATCGATAATCTCTTCAGATTGAATGAGCAACGACATCGGTTCACCTCCTCGCTCTCAAGATACGCACGTATCGTTTCGTCAAAGACGTTGCTCATTTCTTACAACTTGTGGGCAAGGCCTGTTGAAAAAGAAAACGGCCTGCGGTCGGATCACCCGAGCGCAGGCCGTGGCAAGAACTACGATCGTGGCCTTTCTATTTAGTAGCCCAAGGCTCCCTTCATGCTGCCTTTCATCGCATCTTTCGTGGATTTCATCTCCTCTTTCATCGCCTCCTTTGACGCTTTCATCGAATCTGTTTTCCCCTTCATCTCATCTTTCATCTCACTCTTCATCCCACCCGGTTTCCCTTTCATGGCATCAGCGCCGGCCTTCATCTCGCCCTTCATGGCGTCAACATCGGCCTTCACCTCGCCCTTCATCTCATCGGTCAACTTCCCCATCTCGCCGGCAAAGGAATAGGCGCTTGCGCACATCAAACATGCGACCGCTGCAATCGAGACCATCATTTTTTGCATCGAAAACCTCCTGGTTGGTATTGGTGAATTGACATGATCAGGGAGCTGTATTCCGTTATTCCTTCACCTTGGTCTGCTTCCGGACCTCCGGCCAATTGGCATCAGCCTTCTGAACATAGCCGGGAATATCAGAGAGCCACCGAACATGAACAGTTTCATTATAGTTAAGATACAGTTTATCACCGACAACCGTAAAAGCCGCCGGATCAATCGTAGCCTTGTATCCTTTGGCCATCCCAAAGGCGCAGAACCCGCCATATTGCGGAGCGTACTTAGAAGGATCGGCAGCAAAGGCATCCCGATGAGCGGCTGAAACGAAATGGAAGGTCGAGCCTTCAAAATTAGACCGAAACTCCGGTGATCCCTTCACCGGCTTCTGCTCCGTAAAATAGGCAACTGGATCATAGCCGCCAATGGCCAGGTTGTTCCGCTCAAAGAACTCTCCTGCATAAACACTAACAGAACATAGCACTATTTGACAGGTCGTTATAGATAGAAACTTCAAGTATCTCTTCATTGTAGTTCTTCCTTGATACTGCATCGGCGTACACGTGCAAAGGCCTGGCGCAATCGGTGAGGATCGGATGGTTCTTCAACTGTATTGGGCAGTAATGCCACCACGTCCCGAACCATTGCAATTTGCTTCACATAGGTCTCGCAGCCGGCACAGCCGGTCAAATGCGCGGTTATTTGGCGTTTCCGTTCATCTTCGACATGTCCATCGAGATAGGCCGAGGCCCACTGCGCGACCTCCTGACAGGTTATCTCTGAGATAGTCGGCTGCCCCTCTTCCTGTGCCATCGAAAGGACCCTCCATCCAGGACTTATGACTGGGTCGGTGCTGACGGCATTTCCTTACACAACAGATTGTTGCCCCTCCAGATAGGTCTCCACTGCCCGACGCACTCGCTCTCTGGCCCGATGCAGCCTGACATACAGATTCGTTTCGGTAATCTTTAAGTTTTCGCAAACCTCCTTTGCATCAACTCCTTCGACATCACGCAGGATCAAGACGTCTCTCAAGGTCCGCGGCAACGTCTCGATTGCCTGATTCATGGCATTGACCGCCTGTTGGGAAGCCAAGAGCTTTTCCGGTGTCTGATCGTCCCAGGGCTGAGGCGGTAAGGCCCAGTGGCCGGTCCATTCGCCGGACTGGTGAAACCGAGATGGATCAACCGCTTCGTCGCTGTCGTCGACGGACACGCAGGACGAGAAGGGCAGATGCCGTTTCTCTCGCACCCCACGATCCTTGGCCTTATGGATCATGATCCCAAAAACCCAGGTTCGCAGCGACGATCGTCTTTCGAATCGGCCTAACCCTTCGATAACTGCTAGCCATGTATCCTGGACTACTTCTTCCGCCACTTCCCGATCCGCCACATGGCCCATCGCCATTCTGATCAAGGCACTGTGGTGACGCATGACCAATTCATCAAACGCCCCTTCCTCTCCTTGCCTGAGTCTCGCCAGGAGAACGATTTCCTCGTTTGCGACAACATCTGATTGAGTCAGCTCCGGCTTCCAGCTCGTGACCATCCGATGACTGAACGACTCCGTGACGGGAATGGCATCAGCGTTCATGACCGGCCTCCAATCTGAAGCAACTCCGTCAGGAAGACCGGAGTGCTCACTAAGGTGACGAGTGAATGGGGAAATGCATTGAGCACTTCGATTCCCCGTCCATCGATGTACTCGACATGGGAGCAATCCAAGAACACGACTTCCTGTCTCCGAAGATAGGCACGACCTTCCCCATCAAGCAGAGCTGCCCATTGCTCCGTAATCTTCCCTTCCAGCTTGAGCAGGACATCGCGCCCGCTTCTCTGTATTTTTGTGATTTTCAACATCGCTTCGCTCCTCCTGCTTCCACGTATGCCCATTCGTTGAGCAACGGAAATGCCAGAGGGCGATGAGAAGAACAATATGATGTAACCTATGGATTTATTAAGAAGCTCTCGGAACAGTCCCGATAGGAGAGGAAGACGGGAGAGAAGAGATGACTTCCAACATATTGGGACCACCCAATATGTTGGCAAAATCTATTGGGAATGGGAACGGAATTGCCTCAGTCCAACAGAGCGGCTAACGCCGCATAGTTGATGGAGCGTTTGACTCGGTCAAGCCAGGCCTTGCGTGCCGTATGTTCAGGGTGTTGCAGAATATCGTCCTCGTTCAACGGTGACACCGATACGGCAATCACTTGGATCTTCCCCGGTTGACTCCGGTTCGGAAAGGTCGGATCCATTTTATAGGCAAGCGCCTGCTCTGCCGGGCCAGGTTTTAGGTTGGTCAATTCATACGCACCCCGTAACGCTTCTCCCTCCAATGCAGCATGTTCCATATGGTCTTTGCGAATTTGATCAACGTCCTGTAACAAGTCCCTGGCTTGAGTGCGCAACCGAAGCGCTGTCGCTTCATGATCGCTCGTTACCGCCTGTCTCTCCAGCCCGCGACTTTGCTCTCGTATATCGCCCATTTTCTCCTGGTCATCCATGCTGAGCTCTTGCAGCTGATTGACTTGAGCCTCCATCGCCTTGCTGGCGGAACCATCGGTATCAACCCACACCGCGGGCATCGCGAGTTGCTGAGTCGTAAACGATGCCCGATAGGTACGATATTCATTGAGCAGCTTCGTGAGATGTACATCTCGCGCTGCATCATTGGCTTGCGCTGCTTGGAAGCCCGCGATAAGTCGCTTCATGTTCTCCACATACTGGTCGGCGCCTATTGGATCGGTCTTTCTCAGCGATGTCGCGGTCCGGTCGATCATGGCTCGGTCGGGAACTTTGCGTGAAGCCATTGTACGGCGCCAATTAGCCAAAGCCCTTTCCCTGGCAGCACCTATGCGATCGAGCCGTTCACTGAGAGTTTGAGGAATCCATGGCAGACGCCCATTTTTCGAGATCACCACCCATCCATTGTATTCGGGATAATCTCCCATCATACCGGTCAGCTTCGGAATCTCGTCATGGCCCATGAACATGTTCTTCGAAATGTGGTTAAAAAAGACGCTGACGCTGCCAATCGATCCAGCCAGACGGTCTGCCTGGGGAATAATCCCGCATTCTCCCTTCCAGATTCCAATGCCTACCGACGTCTGCTCTGGGTAGGCTCGCACGATTACCCGCGAGTCCATCGGGCTATCGCGGTTGGCAGCCATTGTGGTCCGCATGCGGACGGGGACCGGCGGATTCAGGAGATCCTGTGACTGTTTGACGATGGTTTCTGCGGCGTTCATGGCCTTGAGTTGCCGCGCCCATCGTGTATCGGTGACCGGCCCCTCGCTCTGACGAGGCGCCCAACACTGGACCTGCGCGTGGACGACAGTTGTTGCGCCGATTGTTATCAGCAAGACGACAGGGAGAACATGGACAACGGTGCGGCGAATGACAAGCGGGACAGACATGTGTTCTGGGTTCGTCACGGAGCATCCCGGCGTTTCGATGAGGTCGGTCGGGTGATCCCTAATTTCTTCATACGGGCTTCGAGCGTAGTCGGCTTCAGTCCCAAGACGGCTGCGGCGCCACTGGGACCGCTGACGCGCCAGTTGGTCTGTTCCAAAACATCACGGATGTATTGCCGGTCTATTTCTTCGAGCGTCAGGGGTTTCCCGTTTCCGAGAACTTTCTCGCTTACAGGCGACAGCCAATCGATCGGCGCCAGTTCCGGTCCTTCGCTCAAAATTACCGCCCGTTCAATGAGGTGCTCCAGTTCTCGAATATTTCCTGGCCACGCATAGCAGTGCAAGGCCCTCATCATTCGTTCGGGAATCCGATCGATCGTCTTCCCGAAATTCGACGCATGTTTCCGCACGAAATACTGCACCAGCAGCGGAATGTCACCTTCCCGCTCGCGTAAGGCAGGCAGGTGAACCGGGAACACATTCAGGCGATAGAACAGGTCGAGCCGGTATTGCCCGGATTTCGAAAGCTGCTCAAGATTGCGGTTCGTGGCGGCGATCACTCGCACATTCACCGTAAACGTCTGAGTACCCCCGACTCGTTCGAATTCACCATCCTGCAAGACACGTAAGAGCTTGGGCTGCAGATCGAGCGGAAGTTCGCCGATCTCATCCAAAAAGATCGTCCCTTTATCGGCTACTTCGAAACGACCCATCTTCTTCGTCAATGCGCCCGTGAAGGCGCCTTTCTCGTGGCCGAACAGTTCGCTCTCGATCAAACCGGAGGGGATGGCGGCGCAATTCACCTTGACCAGCGGCTTGTCCTTTCGAGGACTCAGGTTGTGAATGGCTCGCGCGATCAGTTCTTTGCCGGTACCGGTCTCGCCCGTAATCAGCACCGTTGAATCAGTCGGCGCCACACGCTCAACATTTTTCAAGATCTTTTTGAGAGAGGTGGACGAACCAATCAGTTCTTCAAAATTATGGCTACCTTTGATCTCCTCTTGAAGGTAGACGTTCTGCGCTTCCAGTCGTGCCTTCTCCTGCTCCATCAACACTTGCTCAGTGATGTCGATAAACATTGTGCGAGTGTAGGTACCGGTGGGATCCGGCCTCGACCACCACCTGATCCAGAGAGGCTTGCCGTTGTCTTTCCGTCGAAGCTCGAGCACGACCCCTTTCGTGTCGATACCTTTCCCTATCGAATCGAACGCCTCTTTTAAGCGGCGTTGGGCCTCCGGCACATCAGGAATGAACGTCTTCCCGTAGGTTCCCGCTACTTGATCGGGAGTGATGCCGAGGGTCTTAATCGCCGTCCGATTCGCACGAATGAACTTCGAGTCGAGTCCCTCGTTCACATAGGCAATCGGCGCTTCTTCAAATAAATCGTGTAGCCGTTCCTCGTTTTCCTTAAGCCGTGCATCCATCAGCTCGCGCTCCAATTCGGCGCCGGCCCGCACTCCAAAGATCTTGAAGACGGACAGCACACGCGGATCGTCACGCATCGGCTTGGTATCCATGACAGCCAAATGCCCCATCACGGCGCCGGAGTGATCGGACACCGGAATCGCCAGATAACTTTCGACACCCAACTTTGCGAGATCCTCCCGATGATCGGGGAACAAGTCTTGGACTTTCTCGGGGAATAGACACACTTCACCGGCCAGGACGCGTTCACAGGGTGTGTGAGGAAGATCGTACTCGAAATTGTCGAGAAACCCATCACCCGTCCAAAAAGCCAAGGTGCGGACCCGCGTGCGGGTACCTTCGACGAATTTGGAGACGAATACATACTTGGTTTGCAGCGCCTCCGCCAGACTTCGAACGAGGGATGGGAAAAAGACCGCTCCTGTGGCGGCAGCCGTCCCCTCATCGATCTTGCGCAAGGTCAGGTCGTTCTTACGCAACGCCCGCTCGTACCGGAGCCGCTCTAATTCCGCTGAGGCGCGCATCGCAAAGATCCTAAGAATGGAGGTCTCGCGCAGATGATCCGGCATCGGCTTGGAATCCATGATGGCCAGATGCCCAGAAACGCGATCGCTGGAATCTACAACCGGCACGCCACAATAACTTTCGACCCCCATATCCTGAATCAGTCGCACATGGGGATAGAGCGTACGCAAGTGAGCTGGATGATGCACACACTTCCTGGTCAGCACCGTTTCACAGGGGCCGTTCACCGGCATATCAAACGGTGGAAGCGGGCTTCCTTTCCCCCATGCTGCTTTGGACCGAAACCGATTACCGTCGTCATTAAGCTCCGATATGTAGGCGTAGTCCACGCAGAGCGAGGTCGCCAATTGTTGCACGAGCGATGAAAAGAACTGTTCACCGACATTGGCTTCCACCCCCTCAAGAATTCGGCGAAGGATTTCACCCGTCTCGGACGACTCATCACCCACCTGACCCGGTGCCGATACAGGTTGTCCTTCGGGAGGCAGCATCGACTTCACTCAGCAGATGGAGTAATTAAGGAAAGAATCACGACGACAGAGTCTAGCACCGGAGGGGAAAACGTGGCAACGCGAGCATTTGCAATAAGGGCATAGGCCTGCACTGCCATTCAAGAGTCCGACGCGGTCGACTGCAGCGGGTGGTTCATAGCGAAGAGTCAGAACGCTTCAGCTTGAGAGTGCCGACGTGCTAGGATGAATCTCGTGATGAACATACATTCATGCCGACAGTTCTGAGGGTTGGTCCTTACCGATTCTTCTTTTACGCAGGTGATCGAGACGAACCGCCTCACGTACACATCGAGCGGGAAGACAAGGTGGCGAAGTTTTGGTTTGATCCAATCCGGTTGCAAGAAAGCGGCGGGTTTTCACGTCAGGAAATCAGCCGCATTCATAAACTCGTAACCGAACATCAGGACGGCCTTTGGAGGCGTGGGATGAATACTTCGGCGGTTGAGATTTCAGTGCCGGTGGCGGAATCAGTCATGATGACGGATGATACAATAACCGTGGAACTTAGCGGCGGGAGGAGCTTGTCCGTGCCGCTCGCCTGGTTCCCTCGACTAGTCTACGCGACACCGTCAGAACGCAAGAACTGGCGACTGATTGGCCGAGGGCACGGCATTCACTGGAACAAACTCGACGAGGACATTAGTGTCGAAAGCCTCCTGGCCAGCAAGCCATCAGGGGAAAGTCAGGCCTCGTTTAAGAAATGGCTCTCTACACGCAAGTCCAGTGGTATACGTGGTTCTGCTCGACGTACCAGGAATGGCCGTCAATAACTGCCCGTACCAACCTCCCCTCCTTGATCGCGATCTTTTCCCTAGCCGCATGCAACAGGATTTTCTTCGCCTGAGGATGCCAGCTTATTGACCAGCGCGTTTGAGTGGAGCATATGCTTCGGAGTCGACCAGGCGGCTTTAAGAAAGTAGAATGCTCTCAATTTTTTGTTATTTTTACTGGGGATTTAGAGGGGGCTAGGCTGTGGGTGCTGGCGTACTGGGCTTGTTCAAATTTGGCGAAGAGCCTAATATCGAAAAGTTTTGCAAGCTTGGCCAACCCTTCATGCGGCCGCTCCATGAACTTCGCAGCCTTGAAGCTGACGAGTTACGAGGAGACAAAAACGAGAGCGTCTGTTGGGCCATTTAATCTAACCAAGCCGAGCTCCAAACGGAAATCGAGGGTGTGTTCCGAGATATTCCTGGAATTGTTGGACCAGTCCGATATTTCTCAGACCAAGATCAGAATGTGAATGTATTCTGCATGTATGTACTCCGTCGACGAAATCCACAGACATTGGTAAACCCCGAGAACTTTCGTTTTGGTGATACGTACGTCCTGCTGAAGGATGGTGACGAATTTCTAGGGAGAGTTCGTCAATCAGTAATTCCCGGCGGTCAGCAGTTATGTTGGCAACTTGTGAAATACGGTGAGTGGGGTACATATTCGGGACCTATGGGTATCTTTTCAAAATTTGGCCACTTTCAATATCAGAGTGCATTTCGAATTGCGCTAGTCCCGGGTACAGGCAAACAGGAGTTTCTAAATGTTGGTGATCTGTCTGATATTACGATGACGGGAAAGCTCTCCGAAATAAACCAACATATTAAGGTCGAACAGTTGGCCGGGGGTTCGCGGCGCGCGACGAGCTAGACCTGGTAAACTAGGTCGTCGCGCTCTCCTGAATGCGGTAGCGCTTTTTGATGGCAGTCACAACTTGTTTGGTTTCTGCCTCGTCAAGGCCTGCGCCGAATCGATAGGTTCTTGCTCCGTATTCGAACGCGATCACCCCACCGCCGACTCCCCACAATTGGAGGCTGGACGAGAACTCCATCGGATTGAATCCAGCTTGTTCAGCGCGCAGCTCTCGCATCTGTGCGAGAGCGTATTCCTTACCAAAACCGAGTCCTCCGATGTCGCGCCGAGTTTTGAAGGTCTGTCCACGCACGGTCACAATTTCCTTTCCCAGCACTTGCCACAGACATGCGTAAATGGCGAACACTCCACTCATCGTCCACACCCCAAACCATGCCAACATGAAGAATTCTCCCTCAGGCGGGGCATCGCCATTCAAAAACTGGATGGCGACCATTATTTCAGCCACTGCCCAACCGCAGATCCAAAAGCCCAGCAAGCAAATCACGAACAAACTGCGTCTACCGGGAATGACGATGCGTAGCTCTCCCGAAGTATCCGTGATGGTGATTCGAGACCCGGATGGTTGTATCTTTGCCATCAGACTTTCACTTTGGAGCGGTGGCATTATTACATGAATGACTGATGAGTCACAGAGGATGTGGCGACTGGATATATACGACTTCGTTCTTGGTGCGGTGGGTGAGTCTTCTAGGCTGTCATGAATGTTTTGGGGTCAACAAATTCCCAAACCGACAAGAAGCGTTGAGGAGACATCCCACCACAATCGCGACAGATCCTGGGAATCGATGCTTCATCTGGCGCTTTCGACATGTTACGTTTTGACAGAGAGACGACGATCATGTGTCTGGACGTTTACAAGAGTGTCCGGTTTAGTGAGCCGGAATATTCGGGGCAATTTTCTCAAGGATGACCTGTTTGACCTGCTTGGCAAAACGCTTCGAGATTTCCAGGTTTCGCGAGACATGACCGGACTCCGATACGCTGTATGTGGCCGGTGGGACCTGTGTGGTGATTGTGGCCTCAAAGACAACCGCCAGCATCTTGCCAGGTTTACCAGTCTTCCGGTCGATCCCATAGGCTTCCCTCAGCGAAACTTTCGGCAGCACTTCGATATCGGGGCTGACTGCTCCATGCGGCTTTAACAAACCGGATTGACTCCGATTCTCCTCAATCAGCCTGATAACAGGATCGGTCTCGAGTTCACTCCGAATCTGTTCTGCCACCGCCCCTTTTGATCGCTCCGCCTTCTCCATTTGTGTATCCAGTACCGGTGGAACGAGGTTGACATAAATGGGATCCGGCGGCAGCCGTCTTGGCGTCTGCTTCGCACTGATCTGTTCTGCAACCTCTTGTGCGGCAGCCTGTCGCTTAGCCATCGGATCGCCGGGATCGTGGATGGTGGTTTTACCGTTCTGGTCGGTTTCATAGACAAGTGTCTTGGCGCCATGTTCATCAACGCGATAGACCTTCTTCTCGCCGTTCACATTGGCCGTATAGTAGCCGCCGGAACAGCCAACAATCGTGGAAAAGGCGGTGGCTAAACAGACAGAGGTGATCATCTGTACAAAGTGACGGGCTTTGACAGTCATGAAATGTACTCCTATGATTGGTTGCAAGGTAAAAGTTTGAAATTGGGGAAATCTTCGAACA
>CABVRX010000007.1 GCA_902500825.1 uncultured Nitrospira sp. | reverse complement strand
GGTTCGTATGCATGCCGCTGCCGTTGACGCCGGTGACCGGCTTCGGCAGAAAGCTTGCCGTAAGGTCGGCTTGAGCGGCGACCTGCCTGCACAAAAGTTTGTAGAGCTGCACCTGATCCGCCGCGACGAGCGCATCCGAGTATGAGAAGTTCATCTCGAATTGGGATGGCGCGACCTCCGGGTGATCTTTCTCGTTCTGGAAACCCATCGCGCGCTGCACCTCGGCGGCGCGATCGATGAATGTACGGAGGGCATCGCCCGGCAGTGAATGGTAATAGCCGCCGGTCGACACAAACTCGAACTTGCCGGACTCGGTGTAGCGCCGCTCGGCATCCTTGCCCTTGAAGAGGAAGCCCTCGATCTCGGTCGCAACGTGAAAGACAGTGCCATCCTTCTTGTAGGCCTGCTCGCACCACTGTTTGAGCTTTAGGCGCATATCGGCCCCGTATGGGTGACCGCCGCGCTCGAGCACATCGCCGAAGACGACGACTTTGCCCGGACCAAAAATGTCAGCAGGTACCATGTAGAACGCTGTCCAATCGATGGCAAGGCGCAAGTCTGACTCGGCTTGTTGCGAAAAACCACGGATGGAGCTGCCGTCGAAGGTGAGGTTGTCACCGTTCTTGAGCAGGAACTTCTTATCGTAGTCCAACATGTGTAGGCGACCTTCAAGGTCGGTGAAGCATACGGTAACGGCCTTAATACGCTTTTCGTCAGCGAGGTACGCCTGTCGTCGCTCCCGCATCTGGTCAGCCGAGGCTCGACCCATCCGCTCCTCTTTATAAGAGAGATTCATCTCCTCAAGCTTGTCGTAGGGGATCTCAAGAAAATCTCGAAGTTGAACGTTATTCATATGCAGATACCTGTAAGACAGATCGAATTAACTCAATATTTCTCGCAAGCTGTGCAGTCAATACCCCGGTACCGTAATCGCTAAATTTTTCTAAGTCAATGTCTGATCCAGATGGAATTGAAATGGAATGGAGAGACATCAGTAACCTCATCAGTTGGCTCAGCCAGATCTTCTTCTATAAGGAGTGAGGAAATGCTGGACGCTGAGACATGGCTTTTCGCAGATTCTCCGGCCTGAGGCGTGACAGGTACCTCAACTCAGAGCCTCTTACAAACGTCTCATCAGAGAGCATCGTCTCTCTTCTTCCACCCGGACAAGACACAACGCTGGGCCATGAGTGGCGTGAAGCTGAGTATGTCCTCAGCTATCTTCACCATAAATCCCTCTGCAAGGTCCTGATCCTGAAAACATTCGTATACGTCATCGAGAAATCCGCCACGAAGCAATGGGTGATGGAGAAACTCATTGCCGGGACCAGTCTCAACTTCAAGCGGATATTCGATGGCCTCGACCCGTTCAAGATTGAGTTCCTCAAGCCACGTTCGTCCTTCTTCTGCCGATGGTCGTTCCTTCAGATATGCCTGGAATCGGTCTCGCTCGTTGAGCAGCCCTTGCTGGATCATCGCGCGATCCACCAGCTGCCACAGTGAATCGAAGGTTCCGTAGGACGGAAAGGTCAGAACGAGCTGACCTCCTGGGGTGAGCCGTTCGACGAGACCACGGACGGCTTCAAACCGATTAGGACGAAAGAACATGACGGAGAGATTGCCTGTGACGCGATCAAAGGTTGGCAGATCGGGAGGCAGAGCGCGCATGTCCACACAGTCGAACCGAAGCCATGGCAACTGCGATCCTTGAATGGCTCTCGCACGACCGACCTGACCGGCGCTGATATCGATCGCCAGCACTTCACCGGTAGGGCCGACATGATCGGCAAGATAAAAGGCAGGGATGCCGTGACCGCTGGCGATATCGAGGATCCGCAGGCCTGATCTAAGGTTCAGGTGTTGCAGTAATGATTCGGCGAACGGTGTGGACCAATAGTCGTGCTTCGGAAGAGGCCAGCGGGGAGTAGGAGGAAGGCTCATGTTAGGAAGAGGAGGAAATCATGCCGTCTTCACTCAGCTCGAATTGGGCCTGCGCGGCACAAGTCTCTAATGGAAGAAGTGATCTCTGTCTGGATGGAGCCAGTGCCCATTTCAGACTGTTCAGTTTGTGCAACAGGAATTCTTTTACCTACGGGTGTCGTTGTGGTCCATCCACGGATTATACCGACTACTTCCGCGCAGTAGCCAACCTTAACTTCCGCTATAACAATTTGATCCTCAAGCACATGTTACCAACCAACTGGGCTGAGTTGGTCGAGCATGGCGGTAGTGGCCAGTATTACCCTTATAGATAGCGAGCTGCCACCAAAGTGGACGGAGAAAAGTCCTGCCGGCATCATTTTCTCAAAAATAGGCGCCTGTTCTTTCAATCATGCGCTTACAGGAGCGGGCTTAATCTTCCTGCGCCGTTTGTTGTCCATCATTACCCATAGACGTCATTGCGCTTCTTGCTACGGCCAGTACATCGGTTTAGTATTAAAGAAAATTGCACGGACAACCGTATCGCAAAACGGCCATATGGAGTCATTCTCTGTGCCCTCTTCGAGAATGTCGTCTGCCGGATTTTCACCTTATCGGCGCTGTATATGAGTCACCCCCTGGATTTTGTCACGATTGAAGGACTCCTTGCCTATGGCCGCGCCCTTGCTCGACGAGCGTCGGAGCGGAGACTCGTAGTACTTCCGCCGACCGAAGCGTCGGTCGATGACGTTGGTCGAGTCCGCGCCAAGATAGAGCAAGTCAGCTTGTTCATCGAGCGTGTGAAGTCCGGATTCTCAACCAGTGACGCGTATCGGTCGGAACGTGAAAGTCTCTGCGATGATCCGCTGATATTCTTTGCGGCATGGAATGCGCTCCTTGCCGAAGGCTCGCTGCAGCTGTTACTCCGGGCCACGATCGGAGCAGCAGCCAAACCGACCTATCGACGTCCGGTTGCCATTGTGCCACGCGCTCAGCTGACGCTCACGCTGGCGGAAGGCCGCATCGTCCTGGAACTGGGCGACGACCGGTTTTGGTTGTTGCCTCGCAATCTTGGCGAGAGAACACTCTTTTTCACGATGCGTCACGGTGTGTCGCAGGTGGATAGTAAGACCCATCGCGTCGGCTGCCGTTTGCCGAATCAATTGGATCGTGAACGAGGGGTTGCCAAAGCCGATTCGGTCGGGGCGGCGCTCGCGCGCATGATCGGCGTTGTGGGGCAACAACTCGACTTCTTGCATCTCGCCAACTACCTCGATCCTCGTATGTTCCTTCATCGCATCAGCCGTAGCCCAAACACCCGGCAACTGTACGAGCGGGTGTCGGCGGCGCTGCTGCAAGGTATACCCACATCCGAACCGATCGCCGAGCCGGCTCTCGAATCGTCGGATTTCGGGTGGGTCACGGGATTGGAGAAGACTCTGGAGGTCGAAGAAGCAGCACGCGCATTCAGCGTCGAGCCGTCCACGGCCAAACGGTTGATGAAAGACCCACTGTATTGTTACCCGGGCGGCAACTCTTTCTTCGATCTCTATGTCGACGTCATCGATGGCCTTCACCGATTAGGCCATGCGCAAAAGGGCAAAGTGGCTTGCCTCTATACCCACAGTTCCACCTTGCGCGCGTTGATGATCTATTTGGACCCGCGTCCGTTCCATGAAGCGTTCAGCGAGTTCAACGACTACAAGGAAAGCCAAGACAATGTCGTGCTGCTCACGCTCGAACAGGGCCGCTTATCCGGTTACTCAACGGCGGTTGGGCTGTCCGAGCGGGAGCGGGCTGTTCGCAACACCTGGGTGACAGTAGAGAACGCGAGGAAAGATCGCGTGACGCTCAAGCCCCGAACGCTCAAGCGGATCGTGGCGCTCGTGTCCGGAGGGGATTTTGCCGGGGCGGGTGCCGCGTTAAAAGAACTGCATGTGACCGGCCAACGCATGGGGTTGGAGGTCTATTTCGTCCGGCACGGTTATCTCGGCCTCGCCAATAATTGGATCGAACGAGTCACCGAAGAGCACACTCGCGGCATGGGCAGCCATCCGAGCAGCCCCATCGGCAGCAGTCGTTTTGAGGAGTTCAAACAAGAGACGGTCCAACACGTGGCCATGCGACAGCTCGAACCCTACCTGCGTGATGGTGTATTGGTTGTGTTGGGCGGTGACGGCAGCATGCGGGGTGCTCGGGCCATTTATGAGGAATTCGGTGTGCAGGTGGTCGGTATTCCGGGCAGTATCGACAATAATATTGATGGAACGACCTCTCTCGGGTTTCAGTCCGCAGTGGCGTTGGCAGATCAGTCGATTGAATCGCTGAAAGCCACCAGCGCAGCGATGGGCAGTGTGTTCTTTGTCGAGGTCATGGGCGCCGGGTCAGGTCATCTCGCGCTGGCCTGCGCCTATCAGGCGAGAGCCGAGGGATTGTTGGTCAATGAACATCCCGATCCAAACGCCTATATCGATGACGTGATCCTTGGCACGCTCAAACGGACACTAGGAGTGCCGAATAAGAGCCACCTCTTCGTCGTCGCCGAACGTACACCGCACCGGCATCACAAGGACGGCGGCGTTCATGGTCTCGTCGACTATGTTGCGGGAGAGATTGTTCGATGGCCGGAACGGCATGCGCGGCCTGGTCACTATCCAGTCACATTGGCCACCAAGGCCACCATTCTCGGTCACACACTTCGAGGCGCACGACCAGTACCGGAGGACAAGGCGATTGCCCAGCATCTGGCCCATGAAGTGGTGCACCGATTGATCGAATCCCCGGAGGATATTGTCGGATGCCTCTTGGCCTACCGTGAACGAGGATCGATCGGACCGATTCCGCTCCATGCCGTGACACCCAAGCAGTTCGACTGGGATGTTTTCAGTCGGATGCATGGCAACACTCACGTCACGTAATTCACCGCCGCCAGTCGTACGCGATCATCCAGTCGTCATTTCAGTCCACGGATGCTATATGGACGATTGAGATCGCGCGAGACCCCCTCTCGCTGTCGTAAGCACCGCGTCGGTGGTTCCAGCATGCCGACATTCAAAATCTTGAAATCAGTTGCCTGAAAACCCATCTCGCGATACCCATACATCACGTGCTGGTTTCCAGCACGCGATGAAGTTTCGCAACCAATACATATCAGGGAGGGTGTTCCCATGCATATCGTCATTGTGTCAGCAGTCGCCGTCGGATTGGTCTATCTACTGTGGGAGATCAGGCCGTAGTGTCGTCTCCACCTGAACACACCGCGTGCGCGGCATTGAGGGCATGGTCTTGTACGGCCTCCGGGGGGACAACCTACTGGAGGCCGTGGTTGTTGTGCTCTCTCTTGCCTTGTGTTTACATATTATAACCTAGGTTTATTATTCTAAAACAACGAAATAGATTGCGAGAAACTTCGTCTCACGATAGCCCTAGACGGGGCGCTGATTCACGGCGCCAGCGACAGTGCTACAACCTCTAGCAGGGGAGGGTCTCCATGCGATTTGTCATCGTCTCAACAGTTGCTGCCACTCTTGTACTTGGCGCAAGTACGTGGGTTTGGGCGGATGATCTGACCAGCCTGGGTTCTGAATTGAAAGGCGAAATGGGTTCCATGGCTGGCGAAGTCAAGGGCGACATGCAGGCCGAACAGGAGCAGATGAAGGAGAACTTCAAAACCAAGAAGGACCAGATGAAGGCCGACATGAAGGCCAAACGAGCGCAAGTGAAATCAGAGATGAAGGGGAAACGCGATGCGCTGAAAGCTGAGAGACAGGAGATGAAGAAAGCGGCCAAGGTGAAGAAAGCCAACGCTAAAAAGAATGCCAAGGAAGCGGCCGAATCGCCGGCGCCGAGGGCCTACTGAGCCAGCGGCATCCGAGCGGGAAATGCAGATTTCAGTACGGCCTCCTGGAGTGCCATCCTGGAGGCCATCGGGTGTGCTCTCTGTTTAAGGATGAGAATCTCGGGACTACTTCGAAGCCTGTCCCACCGCTGACTGTGGATGGCCTCAGATCTTGTTACACCATTTGTTCGCAGGGCAGCACGAAGACATGGAGTGGGAAGACGCTGTCGCCCTTGGCAGCCTCCTGCTTCAATCGAAAGTGTGTAAAGGCATCGATGAGACGGTAAGCCGATTGATCAGAGACCGCTGTGAGTATCATTCGGTTGGTCGTCGGGGCCAGAAAGAACTGGCTGGTGGTGCCGGTCTCTCCTTTTCCGGCGACGTTGTGCAACTCGCTGAAGGCGCTTACCTCATAGTCATTCAGCAATGCGTGTACCTGTTCCACGAGCGATTCACGAAAGACGATTACCAACATCTTCATAAGCAACTCTCCTCCGTGCGGGCTGGGTTGTCATCGAACTTTCGGATTTCATCCGATTGCAACCTATTGTGTGAAGAGAGATTGGCAAATACAAGGTCAAAGGGCTCTTCTTGCACCATGCAGATGGATGGACAGGAACTTCGGCTCCGGCTCGACAAGGGTGGACGCAATACGCTATAAATTACCTACCCAACGGCCTCGTGGGAGTCTCAACCAGGACGATTGTATGCAAGAATATGCAGCGTATTATGGCACTGCCTGTCTCGTTTTGTCCGCCTATCTCCTCATCAAGGGGTTCATTGCCGCATCACGACAACGAAGCGAAGATCATTCCACCACGCTGGTTCCGGCCTATGTCTATGGAATCCTGTCATCGATTCTGCTGACCGTCGGCTTGGGATTTTTTCGGCCGAGCTTGCCTTGGTGGGGGTATCGAATGATTTTCCCCGGTACGACCATGCTCTTTCCTGCCATCATCTACTTCGTCGGTCGGCGACCTCCAAAACCCACTCTCGATCGCGTCGACGCATAACACGTGCTGATTTCTCGTTATGCACGGTGAAAAGTCCGCCCTACTTGGCGATGGTAATGCTCGGCACGCCGGCGCGCGGAACCTCGGTGACAGTCATCTGGAATAGTTGCGATAAGAGCTTGAAGGCTTCGCGGTTCCAGCGCGCCTGGGGCCCGGTCGTATTCACCGCGTAATGTTGCCCATGGGATTTCATTGAGAGGTCCAGGCCAGACGGTGCCGACGGCGACACAATCAGATCCATCGTCTTGATGGGATTCTCCGCCACATCGGGGGTACGGAGATCTTTGTCGACGTGGTATTCCGGCTCCTCTGCGATGGAGAGCCCAAGAAAATTCAATATCGCGTTGAAGCTGCGCAGTCGAAAGGCCCCCTTGAGCGGCCAATCTCCACCAAAATGCCCGGGGCGAATGTCAAACGTCACGTCGTTGGCGAGCCCTTGTTCGTCCTCGTGCTGCAAGCGGAGCCGTTCTTCCTTGGATAGAGAATCGGGGTCGTAATTGGTCATCAACGTACCGCCTTCAACTTGTTTCCGCAATGTGTAGGTCTTGGTCTGCTTGTCGTACGAGACCTGGTATTCCTGTTCGAGCGCTTTGAAGCCTTCCGCTGTGACTGAGTCGGCAGGAATGGTCCAGGTTCGTTCGATCGCCAGCGGTTCCACATGGAGACCGTTGTGATCTTGGATGGCCGAGAGGTGGAGGACCACACGCCGGAACATTTCATAGCCGATCGTATCGGACGGATTATTCCGATAGGCGACCACTCCGCCGTTATGTTTCACCCGAAGCTCCTTGGCCATCAGTCGAAGGAGGAGATCGATATCGACGCCCTGTCGTAAGAGTAGCGTCAGCTTCGCTTCGTGGAATGGGGTGAGCAAGCGCTTGGTAAAATCTTCCCCTTCGATCGGCGCAATACTGATGGTCGGGTTTTCAGCGACGCTTCCGCCGATGACGGGTAAGATGGTCCGGCTGGCGTCACCGGTGAGGGCTGGTGTGGCGCCTGCCGTGAAACGAAAATCGAAGGTCGCCGCCACGTTGGAGACGCCGGTAAAGTGAATCGGCTGATGGTGCTGCGCTCTGGCGATGTTCATGAGCAGTTGTTTGGATTGCGACTCGGTGATGGCGTCGTCATAGGCGATCACGGCTCGAGTCAAGGTGATCGGCGAGAGACATCCCGATAGCAAGGTCAGGCAGATGAATGCAATGGGAGTGAAGGGCACGGAAGAGAAGGCTTTTCTTGTCATCATCGGATGGCCATTATTCGATTGCTTCACGCAATCGGACGCGAGTTCTACCATACCAATAACAAGATGCCTAGTACGGATGCAGCGAAGTTGGGCGGATTGATCTAGACGTGAACGGCAATCGTCTCCGGGGTAGCGACCTGTTGAACGATCATCTGCACCGGAACATCTGGGCGTAGTGTCATGACAGGTTCAGGTTGGATCGTCTGCCCATCCACCAGGCGCAACCAAACTTTGGATGCAATCGTCGCCAAGATCAGCAATCCTTCCAACTCCGCAAAGGACTCTCCGAGGCACCGACGTCCACCGGCACCGAAAGGGATGTAGCTGAACGGTGGACGGATCCGGTTTGCCTCTTCTGAAAACCGCTCAGGATCAAATCGGTTGGGATCTGGGAACCATCGCGCATTGCGATGCAGGCTCCAGGGACTGATAAAGACCCATGCACGGGATGGAAGCACGGCACCTGACGGGAGCCGGTCCTGAGCATGGGCGACGCGGGTATGGAGGCTCCACGCGGGAGGATACAGCCGAAGCGACTCTTCCCAGACCATCTTCGTATACCGCAAACGAGGCACATCAGCAGCAGTTGGACAACGGCCACCTAAAACCTGGTTCAATTCGCACGCAAGCCGTTCCTGTACCGGTCGAAATTGCGCCAGCAAAAACCAGGTCCAGGTCAGCGCATTGGCGGTGGTTTCGTGGCCGGCGAGCAAGAAGGTTACGATCTCGTCACGGATCTCCTTATCACTCAGCGGACGGCCATCCGCATTTCTCGCGGCGAGCAACAGCGCCAGCACGTCATCGCTCTGATGAGACGCCGTACGTCTCTCCTCGATCATCCGCCGAATCATGGCTTCCATCGATCGGTGGCCTCGGGTGAACCGGCGGTGGAGTTTTGTCGGAACCCACAGGGGAGTGCAACTTGCCAACAGGGAGTCATACTGTAATTTGATTAAACTTTGCCCAACCGCAATAGCCTCCCGGATCGTGTCGGCTTCGGAGTCGACGTCTCGTCCAAAGAGTAGGCGCCAGATCACAGACAGAGTCAGGTGCGCCATCTCGTGTTCAATATCAACGGTCGTTCCATGTTGCCAATGCCCCACGAGGTCACAAGCCTTGCCCGTGATCAAATCGGTGTATGCGGCAGCATGATTTCCGTGGAAGAAGGGGAGAAACAGCCGTCGCCGGCGGTGATGGATCTCGCCTTCCGTGTGGAGCACACCTTGACCAAATATCCGAGATTCGACAGGAGGGACCGGCGCTTTCCGATAATTGTCTTGATTCGTCACCAGGACATGCTTGATGTCGGCCGGATGGTTCAGTACATACATGGCGGCGTCGCGCTGCCCTAAGAGAAGGTCGACGACAAGACCCATCGGAAGTTTCACAACGTCCCCGTAGGCGTGACAGCGCAAGAGGAACCCGAGAGTGTCACGGCGAAGTTCGGGAAAACATCCTCGCCAGCGAGAGACCGGTGGACCGGAAAGGGCAGGTAGTGGAGTCGTCTGATCGATCATGCGGCCTTCGCGTCGCTCGTGAAAGCTACCAGCTGTATCGTCTCCATGGTCAATGAGTTCCGGCTGGAACTTCGGCCGTCCCCTTCAACTCTTCACGAATCGTGGACAGTGCGATCAACGACAAGACGGCGCACAGGCTGACATACCATCCAGGAGCAAGCGCATTCCCGCTCCGTTCCATCATCACTGTGGCCATCAACGGTGCGGTCCCGCCGAATAAGGCCGAGGCGATATTGTAAGAGATTGAGAGACCTGTGTAACGCTGCGCGACTGGAAAGAGAGTCGCCACAATTGCAAAGAAAGGACCCATATAGGCCGACACGAACACTGTAATCAAGACCTGGGCCGTGACGATCAGTGCGAGATGACCGCTGCTCAGCCAAGAAAAGAACGGGACTGTGCCGAGGGCAAGACCCGAGGCGCCGGCGGCCAGCACCCATCGATGCCCGACTCGATCGGACAGCTTGCCCATGAATGGAATCAATATCGCCAACAGCGCCATACACATCGTGTTGATCAGCAGCGCCGTTCCCATAGGGAGGTCGGTCACTTTGGTCAGATAGGTGGGGAGAAATACATAGAAGATGTAGAACCCGACGCCATGTAGCAGGACGAGTCCGATCACTTGGAGCAGCGGTGCACGGTGCGATGTGAGCAACTCACGGACCGGTGAGGAAGAGACCACACCTGCTTGTTGCAGCCGCTCAAAAGCCGGTGATTCGGGAATGCGCTGCCGAAGATACCAGCCGACCACCGCGATGACACTTCCCGCCACGAACGGGATGCGCCATCCCCATTCCTGGAGCGCTTCCGATGAGAGGTTCACAGTCATCAAGGTGCCGACACCGGAGCCCAACAGCGCACCGATCTGTGCGCTGAATCCAGCCCAACTGCCGATATAGCCTCGCTCAGTCTGTGAGGCATGTTCAACGAGGAAGGTCACGGAGCCGGTGAATTCTCCACCGACCGATAGCCCTTGAAGAAAGCGCAACGCCGTGAGTGTAAGGGGTGCAGCAAAACCAATTTGAGCATAAGTCGGCAATAGGCCCACGAAGCAGGTTGGTAACGCCATCAAGATGATGGACCAGGCCAACGCTGCTCGTCGTCCCTTGGTATCGCCCCAGTACCCGAACAGCAACGCGCCCAGTGGTCTGGCAAGAAAACCGACGGCGAAGACACCGAATGTGGCAATTAATGATAACGACGAATCCGAAGCAGGAAAAAAGAGTCGAGACAAGACCGGTGCGAAATATCCAAAGAGGGCAAAGTCATACCACTCCAATACATTCCCGATGGCGCCGGCCAAGACCGTTTTCCGTATTGCTTTCGGTCCGTCTGAACCCATGAAGACACACCCTCGCAGACCAGTGCCAAAGTTGCGGCGGCCACCATACCATGAATGAATATCGATGCGCTTGAGGTTCATGTTTCCTGCGGGCGGTGAGCCGAGCGGAAGATCGTCTTGGCATCAACTTAATCAGCTCAACGATGGATACTGGTGGGAATCGACCCGGCCGCCAACATCCCAAAGATGCGTTCCATGGCCTTGACCCTCGTGAGATAGGCTTTCGCATCATGGTCACCGCAGCGCTGGTTGGCCAGGAGACGAAAGTTCCGTTTTGCGTAGTCACGGCCTGCTCCGGAGCCGCAGAGATGGATGACCGCCGCCAGGTCTTGCTTCTGTTGAAACGTCGCCGACCGTTCTCCGACTGCTTTCGCCACGTGACGGTCGAGGTACGCGGCTGTCAGCTCGATCGCGTGACCCGGGATGATTCTGGTGTAAAGGCTGTTGAACCAACAGGAGTTGAAATTATGCCACGGCCCGTCTTCGACGACGATATGGTTATGGATGCAATAGCGTTTCCCTTCTTGAAATGTGCCGTCGGTGATTTGAAACATGCCGACTGCCGTCGAGGCCGGTTGGTACCACTCTAAAGGATTTGAAGAGATGAGGCGCCACCGCCAGTAGGTTCGCGCCACAGGATTACCGGAGCCTTCAGCCTGAGCCAAGGCGGCGAGCAATTCCGGTGTGATGACGGCTGTTGAATGTGCCTCGAACAACGCGCCGTATTCTTGCCAGGTCTCGCGAGGGTTCTTCGCAAGCGCATTCTCCACTGGAAAGAACAATTCCGTCGGTTTGTAGAACGCGTGATACGCCCAGTTAACACCCAACAAGACCATGAAGAGAAGGACGGCGCTGATTCCCAGCTGCATCGCGGGCGGCGTCCGACCGACGACTCGGAGAAACGAGCAGAGATTCTGCCATCGCCGATGAGCAAAGTGCGCCATCGACATCAATGGATGAGAGTGACGGGAGCGAGAAGGAGTATGGCGGCGACGGGGCATGTCGGCAGAGTAACAGAAAACACATAAATTCTTCCTGTCAGAGACTGTGCGATAGATGTGCGCAACAGTTCCGTGAAACGCTGAATGTGTGAACGATCTTGCATTGCGGTCCGGACAGGCTCAATATGGCCAATAAAAATGCTCTCATCTTCACGGTGAGCTGTAGACTCTGGGAGGTTTGTATGCAACGACTCGTGGTGTTGGGCGTCGTCCTGTTGGCGTTTCTGATATCTTCCTCTGCGTTCTCTCAATCATTCACCGACAAGGCCAAGAAGGACAGTGCCGTCGATATGAGTGACGAGGACCCTGCGATGCAGAAAGCCATGGAACGCGCCCGGGTGGGCTTGGAAGCTTTTCTTCGTAAAGCCGGATCGCCGCCGCCCAACACCGACCAGTATTCGGTCAAAGTCAGAGTGAGCGAAGGCGACAACCAAGAATATCTGTGGGTCTCCAATCTGAAAGCTCAAGGGGATCTCTGGTCGGGACGGATCGACAATCTCCCGATGACCCGTTCAGTCAAGAAGGGACAATCATATTCATTCGCAAAGACGGAAATCGTCGATTGGACGTATATCGATAAGAGTCAGAGGAGGGTTTTCGGTAATTTCACCACATGCGCGCTCCTCACCAAGGAGCCGCCGAGTGTCGCAGAATCAATTCAGAAACAGTATGGCCTCGAGTGCGATCGATGAGATCGCTCATCCAAAATTTCTGAAAACTTCTTTCCGATGAGCAGATCAGCTCCGTTAACAAGCCTGTCCCACTAATCCTTTCCTCCGGTCTTGCAAAACTTCTCATCACCGCGTGCCTAAGAAATAGAGCAACGTATACTAGAACTCATGGATGGGATATCCGCACATCATAGATATTGTGGGTTGGGCAGGACTGCTGACAGGCGTGCTTCTCTTAGTTGTTGTCTATGAATAAGGTAGAAACGACGATCACTAAGCCGATACAAACAAAGAAGGCGACGATAATATGCATGCTCAAACTCCTTTGTAATTTTCCTGAGGATGAAAAACTCGGTCGTCGTGTCGCGACCTCCACAAACTCACTCATCGGCGTATGCCTCTCGCCGCCACAAGTGTATCTAATCCTTCGAATACATGCGTAAGTATTTGAAATCACGTGCGGTTCTGTCGATCTGATGATAGGCTGTCCTGCACAGTCTTCTTCTGTAGATATATCGATGAAATCGCCCCGAGTGTTTAAATTGCCGTCTTCTCCGGTCTCCTTGGAAACCGCCGACCCATATCACATTCACACGAGGAGTCAGTCCAGAACGGATGCAACGAAACAGGTAATCCGCGGTCACTTTGATGCCTATGCTGGTCAGCGTACCTTCTGGGAACAGAAAGCCAAGTCCTACTATGAGGATCAGTCTCGCTATTTCAGATTCCTCATCCCCGAAGGCTTGCATGTACTAGAGGTTGGTTCGGGCTTGGGGACTCTGCTCGCCGCGGTGAAGCCCGCTCGCGGGGTCGGCATCGACTTGAGTTCGGAGATGGTCAAGGAGGCGGCTCAGCGTCATCCCACGTTGGAGTTTCGAGTCGGTGACGCAGAAACGCTGGAACTTAACGAAGCCTTCGACGTGATCATACTTGCCGACCTGGTCGGCCACTTGGTCGATGTCGAGGCCGCCTTCAGGCGGCTGTACCGAGTCTGTAAGCCGCATACACGAATCATCGTGTCTTACTATAACTATCTGTGGGAGCCGGTTCTTCGGCTCAGCGAAAAAATCGGCATGAAAATGCCGCAACCTGAACAGAGTTGGCTCTCGCCGTCTGACATTGCCAACCTCTTATCCTTGGCCGATTTCGATGTGGTGAAGATGGAACGACGGTTGTTGTTGCCCAAGTCCGTTCCGCTTCTTTCCTCTTTGTGCAACAACCTGCTGGCCTATCTTCCTGGTTTCCGCGCGCTGTGCCTCAGTCACTATGTCGTGGCAAGGCCACGCCTTCGGAGGCCGGGGCGTCCATACTCGACGACGATCGTCATTCCTTGTCGGAATGAATGTGGAAATATCGACGCAACACTCAGGCGGATTCCACGATTCGGCGGCCGCCAACAGATCATTTTCGTAGATGGGCATTCGAGCGATGGGACTCCGGAGGAGATTCGGCGGCTGACGGCCTGCTATCCTGGCAAAGATATCAAGCTTCTGGCGCAAGATGGCAAGGGGAAAGGGGACGCGGTACGCAAAGGTTTTACGCATGCCACCGGTGATGTGCTCATGATCCTGGATGCGGATCTGACGGTGCCGCCGGAAGCACTTCCAAAATTCTATGAGGCTCTTGTGCATGGAAAGGGCGAATTCATCAATGGTTGTCGCCTCGTCTATCCCATGGAGTCGCAGGCCATGCGTATACTCAATCTGATGGGTAACAAGTTTTTCGCCATGGCCTTCTCCTGGCTCCTGAATCAGAGGATCAAGGACACCCTCTGCGGGACCAAAGTCTTGTTCCGACGTGAGTATGAACGGATCGCCGCCAATCGACACTACTTCGGCGACTTCGATCCGTTCGGGGATTTCGATCTGTTGTTCGGAGCCTCGAAACTGAATCTGCATATTGTGGAGATTCCTATTCGGTATCAAGCGCGAGCCTATGGCAGCACCAATATTCAGCGATTCGCGCATGGATGGATGTTGTTGAGGATGACGATCTATGGATTCTTTCGCCTGAAGGCCGTGTGATGTCCGAGGAACTCTTGCATCGCCATCGAGCCGTGTGGCAGCAAAAACCTGTGCTTCGACGGCTGTATGAAAATTGGTATGGAGAGATCATTGCCTGGTTGGTGCCAGGGCCTACGATTGAGATCGGAGGAGGCACGGGCAATCTAAAATCCCATGTGACGGGAGTCTATTGTAGCGATGTGCTGGTCTTACCGTGGTTGAACATGGTCACAGATGCCCAGCGACTCCCATTTCAGTCCGAGTCGCTGGGCAACCTGGTCCTGTTCGATTCGTTGCATCATGTTGAGAATGTCTCCCTCTTTTTCGATGAAGCGTTGAGAACTCTCCGTATCGGAGGCAGGATAATCGCCATGGATCCCTATCTCTCATGGGTTTCATGGCCGATCTATCGGTGGCTGCATCCAGAGCCGATGAATTGTTCGGAAGATCCTCTCGTTCTCAAGCCTTCTCGGATTGACCGCCGACCGTTTGACGCCAATCAGGCCGTTGCGACGATCTTGTTCGAATGGAATCAACCTCGTTTCCGGTCGCGCTATCCGGGATTCTCTATCCAACACATCCGCCGATTAGGCTGTGTCGCCTATCCGCTCAGCGGTGGGTTCGACCATCCGTGTTTTCTGCCGGAATGGTTGCTGACTCCGATTCTCCAACTGGAACGAATTCTAGAACGAGTGGGTTGGCTTCTTGCCTTTCGAATGCTCGTGGTGATCGAGCGTCGATCGTAGAGCTAAACCGGCCTCGATGCCGCATGTTCCCGTGGGACCATCGGATGCTTGCAAGGTAGAAGTGGGCGTCCATATAATGCACCGCGCCGTTGAGTAGAGTGGATGCTTTAATTATCTGGAGGAACAGAGTGATCATGAGCGAACGAACATTGGCCATCATTAAGCCGGACGCAGTCAAGAAAAACGTGATCGGGGACATTATCCATCGGTATGAGCAAGCGGGGTTGAAGCCCATCGCCATCAAGATGATTCACATGTCTCAGTCGGTGGCGGAGGGGTTTTATGCCGTACACAAAGCGCGCCCGTTTTTCGGAAGTCTTTGCGCTTTCATGTCTTCCGGACCTGCTGTCGTCCTCGTGTTGCAGGGTGACAATGCCATCAAGAAGAATCGTGAGCTGATGGGGGCGACCGATCCGGCAAAAGCCGATGCCGGGACCATACGCAAAGCGCACGGAACGAATATCGAATTCAACGCCGTACATGGTTCGGATTCTTCTGAAACCGCGCAATTCGAGGTCGGATTTTTCTTTCCCGGCATGGAGGTGTTCCGCTAACCTTCCTGTGTTGGAGTGTGAGGATCTTGTCGCCCTCCACGCTCTGCTCGGTACAGGTGCGGAGGAACAGCGCCGGAGCCGTTCCTCCGCTTTTTTGTTTTTCAGCACCTCTTCGGAATTGAAACCGGTTGAGGGTCAATGGCCCACACCGTTCCTTGACAATGCCAGTCTGGCCCACTACCATCCGACAGAATTTCTCAGGTTGAGGCTGAGCCGTACGCTGACTTTCCTTAACCTCTAGTACGGTTTTTCAAAAATGGAGCCGACATGATTCCATCCGACTTGCGATTTCACAAAGAGCATGAGTGGGTTCGTCTCGACGGGAAACGAGCGACAGTGGGTATCAGCGATTTCGCTCAGGATGCCTTAGGCGATATCGTTTTTCTGGATCTGCCCAAAGTGGGCGTCTCGGTCAAGGTCGGCCAACAGATCGGTGAAGTCGAATCAACGAAAACGACGTCGACGATTTACACGCCGGTGAGCGGAACGGTGAGCCAGGTGAATACCGAACTAAACAATCATCCTGAGGTGGTGAATTCCGATCCCTATGGCAAAGGGTGGATCGCCGTGATCGAGCTCTCCGATCCTGGCGAGATCGATCAACTAATGACAGCCTCGCAGTACGAAGCCTTCCTTGCCAGCCAGAAGAAAGGTTAAGGCTCAGGTTGAGGTTGAGTGTCAGGAGTCTCTTTCGTAACTTATAACCTCAACCCACGCCTTCACCCGTGCTATGGCGATCAACCCCATGTTCGGAAGAGAACAGGTGGATGATTAAGTCCTTACTTCTGAAACTCGGTATGCTGTCCGTGACAATCGGTGTGGTTATTTGGATCAGATGGACTCCACAGCCGCCGGTTCAAAACATTCCACCAGCAACCGAGCACCAGATCATCTCTTCGAGGCCCACTAAATTCGAAGAGCGAGGAAGCTTGACTGTCGGCTCGTCTGGCCAAAATGTACAAGGTGCCAATATCGATGTTGTCGCACAGATGGAGCCATCAAAAACATCGATTCGTTCACGACTCGACCTCAATCGCGCAAGTGCCGATGAGCTGGAGTCGTTGCCGGGGATTGGAACAGTGTTGGCTCGACGGATGATCGCTTTTCGAGAATCAGTCGGACAATTTCAGAAGGTCGAAGACCTTCGTGGAGTCAAAGGGATCGGTGCTAAAAAAATGGAACACCTCAAATCCTTTGTGATGGTCTCGGCGAATCCCTTACACGCGACGCCGCCGCAGAAATTATGACAAACATACGTCAACACCTCGATCTGATTCAGCGTGGCGCCGTAGAGGTCATTCAACGGGTCGAGCTGGAGGCGAAGCTCAAGAAGGCTCTTGCCGAGAATCGACCCTTGCGCGTCAAAGCGGGTTTCGATCCAACCGCGCCGGATCTTCATCTCGGACATACTGTGCTGATCCATAAATTGAAGCACTTCCAAGATCTCGGTCATCAAGTCATCTTCCTCATCGGCGATTTCACCGGGATGATCGGCGATCCCACCGGGGTATCCGAGACACGGAAAGCGTTGACCAAAGAACAGGTGCTGGAAAATGCCAAAACGTACCAGAGGCAGATCTTCAAGATTCTCGACCCCAATAAGACGACAATTGAATTCAATAGCCGATGGATGGGATCGATGACGGCCGACGGGCTCATTCAACTGGCGGCCCACTATCGAGTCGCTCGTATGATGGAGCGGGATGATTTCCACAAACGGTACCACGAGCAAAAACCCATCAGCGTCCACGAATTTCTCTATCCGCTCGTCCAGGGCTATGATTCGGTCGCATTAAAAGCTGACGTGGAATTGGGAGGGACGGATCAAAAATTTAATCTTTTGGTGGGACGGGAGTTGCAACGGGACTATGGCCAGGAATCGCAGGTCGTCATCACAATGCCGTTGCTCGAAGGTACGGACGGCGTCAAAAAGATGAGCAAGAGCGTCGGCAATTACATTGCCCTGGAAGACAAGCCTGGAGAGATGTTTGGGAAAGTCATGTCGATCAGCGATACACTGATGTATCGGTATTATGAATTACTCACAACGGAAGATCTCGGTCGCGCCAAAGCGCTCCACCCAATGGAGGCCAAACAGGCGCTCGCGGAATTGATCGTGGCGCGTTATCACGGAACTGACGCCGGGCGGCAGGCAAAAAATGAATTCCAACAGAAATTCCAGGAACGAGAATTTCCTGATAATCCGGATGTCCGATTGCAACTGACTGCCCAAGACTTGCGCCAAGGGGAGACTATAGGACTGGTCGATCTTGTGGCAAAAACAGGGCTGGTTCCCAGTAAGAGTGAAGCACGACGACTCATCATTCAAGGTGGGGTTGAGATCGACGGACAGAAACAGAGTGACGCCAACGCAGTACTCATGGTGACTGTGGGTAGGCAGTATCGGGTCAAGATCGGCCGACGAAAGTTTGCCGTGGTTGAATTGAGATCCTAGCTCTCCCTTCTCTTCCAAGATCGACTTCTACGTATACCTGTTCAGGTACCGCCCAGGCTCCTTCCGTTTCAACTCGCCCTCTTCTGTAAATATTCGATCGGGTCACAGACACATTGTTGGTGCTGGTGAGCACTCGTTTTCCCTCTAGGTCATCACCGAGCAATCGGTCGGTGCGCTTAATCAGGCCGTGGTGCTCGCCGGCATTGCAACCCTAGTGGTGGCTATTTCCCTGCCCGGTGGGTGGCACGGCAACCAGTCATAGACGGGTTGCGAGAAGAATAGCGGCTAAGATCCATCTCCATTCGTTATACGGTTTTGACATCGCGCCCGTGTTTATCCAGTAACATCTGAAGATCTTCGGGAATCGGCATGGACTTGAACGGCGGCACTCGTGCACCGCCAGTGTTGCCTTTCGGAACCCAGACTCGCGAGAAGAGTAGCGCTCCCAAGATCCGTGGCAGTTGACCGACAATTTCTACCAAATCTCGACGCTGCCAACCGACTTTCAGCATCCACCAGTGGGTTCTCGCATGTGCAATCGGAAACGATTGCCCCAAGATGTGTGCTCGCGCAAGATGAGAAAATGCGGGTTGAAAGTTGCCGACATCGTAGAGATTCATTGCCGCCGTCATCTCTACATCATACGCTCGTCGAAGCTCGGGGTGCATATCGTTCTTCCTGAGCAGGTGTAACTTCCGGCAGTGTACTTGAGGAATGAACGAGAAACCAGGAGAGCAACGGAGTGACGGCGAGACGGGGATGGGCGCAAACTATTAGACAAGACGCTACTGAACGAACTTATCCAGTGGCGATAGGAAGGAGAGGCTTCGCCCGATAAGTCCCCGGTAGGAGCAAGTAAGGGAGTTGAAAAGCAGTCTGGTAAACAATTTTCTGTTCGATCGATCTGACCAGAGGTCTGAAAGGTTGATAGACTCTGACAATAGTAGCTACTGCACCACTTCGGCTTTGGTGGACGTATCCAACATATACAGCGTTTCGTTCTTGATAAAGAACCGATACGGTTGCTCGCCCACATAGCGGCCCTTCAGATTCTTCGCATCGATCTCCACCTGTACGAGGTAGCCAAACACTGGGGGCTTCCTCGTACCTGAAAGATACGCGTAGCCTCTCTGTGGCTCTCCAACGAATCGATAGTGCGCGGTGTACGGATCAAACAGAACCCCTTGCATGTAGTCTTTAATGGCATGCTGATAGGTTGGTGGCACCGGCACTGTCCCATAGTCAGCACTCGCGATCTGTTCAGGGGTGACGGGTATGGGGGATGTGACGCAACCGAGAGTGAGGAGCAGAAGCAGAGCAGAGAGTGTTCTGAGACAGACCTTCAACGGAGAGATCATCGCTCCTCACTGCATAAGCGGGCCGCTTCTTTGTCGTTGCCCGACGCTATTCTCGAAACCGGCGTGGTGACCTTCAATCCAACCGTGACTGGGACCGTGACAGCTAAGGAGTTGGGCGGAGCAGCCGCGTGATAAGTTGCGGGATTTATTGGTGGCGGTGACCCGGATCGAACGGGTGACCCGCGGCTTATGAGTCCGCTGCTCTGCCAACTGAGCTACACCGCCACTCAAAAAGAAATCGAATGATAGCTGAAGACCGAGGCTGGTGTCCACCGAGTGGATGTGGAATAGCTATGCCATGTCTGGATGAAATTGTTCGAAACCTGTTATGGTCCTCCGGCTGAGATTGAAAATGAGTGAGATGTCGATCGGAGACAATCGAGCAGTGGTCATCACGGGAGCTTCCACCGGAATTGGAGCGGCCTGTGCGCTGCATCTTGATCGACTAGGGTTCGCGGTGTTTGCAGGGGTGCGGAAATCGGAAGACGGCGTGGCCCTTCAAAAGGCTGGTTCCAATCGACTGGTACCGTTGGAACTCGATGTGACGGATCTTGCAACCATTCAGAAATCTCATGCTGAAGTGTTGGAGACGACGAAAGATCGTGGACTATTCGGACTCATCAACAATGCAGGAATTGCCGTGGTGGGGCCACTTGAAGCTATACCGATTTCCGATCTTCGCCAGCAGCTTGAAGTCAATGTCATCGGGCAGGTGGCAGTCACGCAGGCGTTTCTCCCATTAGTCCGGCAGGCACGGGGGCGGATCGTCAACATGGGTTCCATCGCAGGACTCTCAACGATGCCCCTTATGGGTCCCTATTCGGCATCGAAGTTCGCGCTCGAAGCGATTACCGATGCGCTACGTTTGGAAGTCCAGCAATGGGGGATCCATGTCTCGATAGTTGAGCCGGGTGCGATTGCGACGCCCATCTGGAACAAATCGACTATTGAAGCTGCTGAGAGAGAGGCGGCCATCGAGACGGAACTTCGAACGCTCTATAAGCCTGTTGTGGCCGCCGTGCGGAAGGTGGTTGGAGAAGCGTCGAAGCGGGCGATCTCGCCTGATGCGGTAGCAAAAGCGGTTGAGGATGCGTTGATCGCGCCGACTCCCCAAACGCGATATCTCGTTGGAACCGATGCCAAGCTTCGCGCGCTCATGGTGCGGCTTCTTCCCGATCGGATATCGGACAAGCTGTTGACCTCGATCCTCAAACTACCTCATTGACCGGTTGCGGCCGATTTGGCCACTCCGATGCCGAGATCCTGTTTCGAAATGTCAAACGAGAAGCGAAGCTGGACCGCGACGTATTTCTGGATCAGTCCCGGTCGATCCAAGGGCTGATCCTGCTCGTAATAGACGGCGAATTCCGTGTTCCGCCATCGTGCGGCAAGCCCTACGATCCAATCCAATTCTGTCGGAGCGACTGGGTTGCCGACATCGCGATCCGTAAACATATTGATATCGCCGTACATCACGACCTTGTTCTTGTACAGATCGAGGTCGGCATGCGCGACGTACCGGATGAGTGCCCGGCCGGTGTTGTCCGGTCTCGCGAAGTAATTGCTGTTGTGAAAGAGCCAACCAGCCCCAGCATAGATCGTCAAGTTCTGATTCGGAAATAAGCGTCCCCAGCCTGGGATGTCCTGCACTGCCTGGAATTTTGCCGTCCCCAGTATGTCCGCGTACTCCTGCTTAATGCCTCTGCGGTCGAGCGGTGCGTCGCGTTCATACTGCAGACGCCAATTGAAATGGCCGAACGCACCAGTGAAAGCATAGGTGCCGTCCCATTCGCTCAACTCAATCCATCCGTTGGTGCGGTCGGAGAAAAAATTCTGATCCGTGTAGAACGTGAGGTACTGTCTGTAGAGGTCGGTTTCCAGATGGAGCATGTGACGCAAGCCGACGAGACCTGAATTATCCGGCCTGGCCGCGAACGTCGGATTGGAGGCAAAGATGCCGGTGAGGAGATAACCGGCGAAGAGACTTTCCTCTGCCCCCCGTTCGCTTTCATCTGCCTTTAGCTGGGGGAGAGGGCGGCCGTATTTCTCCAGTGCCAGCGCAGGGCTGAACCAGGTCAAGAAAAGACCGCAGATGATACCTGCAAGAGCGGTTGAGCGGGGTAGCATCGGTTTCATCGGATTATACGTATCAAGGCGACCGATGGTAGGCCTGGAGAGAGATGGAAGTTGGAGGACGCCTTACTGTAGGCAAGAGGCGAAGATCTCCTCGCAATCGTTGGACGCATCGAAAGACGGGGGGACAAATCGATATCGGATATCAACAACTCTATCCTCCTCCAGTACGACGGTGGTCCAGCACCCGTGACGAATGGTCGATACACTGCCCTTGCCGATGGGTTGAGATTCTTCGAGGATCGGCGCTTCACGGTAGTATTGAAGAAGAGTAAAGTCGCCTTCTTTTCTCTCCTTTGTGGGCAACCCCGCACACGCGAGGATCTCCGACCTGGATTTACCCGTCATCGCTTTTTGATTTGGGTATTCGCCAACGCGAGCCTGCACGGCGCAATTGGTCAGCCATACGAGACCAAGGATTCCCAACCAGACGGAGGCAAATTTCTTTCCAAACATAGAGGCATTGTTCTCTGTCGCGAAGTGAAAAGCAACCAGCTCGGGATATATTCGGAGTAGAGAGGACGGAAGAGATCAGCCGACGAAATCCGGGTTGAGGCGAGTCAAAGGCTTTACGGAGAGGGCCTTAATCTCGTTGTAAACAATGGTGCGGCCGACTTGTCTGAGGCGACTGAAGACACCCTCGACAATCACTTGATCACCTTCGCGGACTTCCAGCTGCCCAAGGCTCACAACTTTGAGGGTGCCGGCCTGGTCCTGGAGTAAGAACCCATAGGCAGGTTGTCCCTGGCGATTGGTCGCCAGCTGGACGTTCATGACCTTTCCGGTGACCATGACATCTTGATGATCGTATTGCTCCGGGTGCGCCAAGAGCTCTGCGATTTCAATGATGCCGGCAGCAGCAGCCGGAGTAGTCGTGCTGATTGATCCAGTCGGAAATGGATTGGCGGACATGAGGAGTAGAAAGACAACCAGCAAGAAGACGAATATCGGTGAGATACACGGTTGTCTCGTCATCATTGGGAGTCATTATACCGAATTGCCGGCGGTTGGCAACCATGAACGTTACCATTTGTCGGAAGCTCTTCCGCTGCTGTCTTCTCCCGTGAAACTACGCAGAATGTGTTGTTGCAGCTCCGTCAGTTCGGGGCGACCGGCCTCATGTTGACCTGAGACTGACTCCGATTCTTTCGAAATCGGCGTTGTGCGTTTGAGGAGCTCTTCATCCAGCGCCTCGTCGCCGGCCTCAGTATCCTTCTGAATGGAGACCAGCCGCTGGAGGCCAAACAATGTTCGAGTGATTTCACTATGCATGGCGTTGGAACTGGCTCCAAACACGAGCGAATTCCAGAATTTCGTTTCCGAGGCCTCCGGAATTCGAATCAGGGCATAGGCCGCCAGTTTTTCGAGCAAAGCCGACTCAGTCCGTTCGAGACCATCGTAGGTGGCGATTGATCGTTCGATGGAAGTACGCGAGAGAACCTGCAGGGTTTCATTCCAGAGGTCAAGGGAGAGTCTGTTGCCCGGTCCCGTCGGAACGTCGGAGCATTTGGTTTGGATGACGGTGAGATACTGTGCCAAGAACTTCACTTTGCGGGCCGCCAAGGTTCCGGCCGGGATTCCCCAGATATGGCCGATCTCGTGATCGGCCAAGGTCGTGCGATCCGACATGTGTTGCTCACGCTGTGCCAGGTCCAGGCGTTTCTTGAATCGCTCGGCAAAGCGAAGTTGCGTCTGCATCTCAACGACTAACCGATGCTTCTGATAGTCTTCCGCAGAGATCTCGTTTTTGTCCCAACTTTCCTCCAAGAGCCGTAACGTCGTCGATGGAACGGCGGAACGAGCGTGTGCTGTGAGTCGCTCGATGGTTTCTGAGGACACTCCACGCGCAGTCAACAGTGCGGCAGCCCGGGTGGCTAGCGCGCTCGCCATGTGAGCCTGATTGGTCAATGCGATACACTGAAGCCAGGTTCGTTCTCGGCGAAGTCGTGCGCGCCGCCGGTATTCGTTCCGGCGCTCGATCATCGCGGTGATCGATTCTTGTGTCATCGTCGTGACAGGTTTCTTGCCGGATACACAACGAGGGTCCGGTCTGTCCGACACCATATAGAGGATTTCCTCGTGAGTGACATCCAGGTGCTGAATCAGCAGGAGTCGTAGGATGATGCGGCCTTGGATCGGTAGACCGGCGATCACTTCTTCGATCATCTCGGCTGTCAGGGGTGATGTTGCCGGTGCTTGTACCATGGAGCGTTGGTCAGATATTGAAGATCGAGGTTTCCACGGAGCGTGGACTGATCGGTACGCATCCGTGCTCTGTCTTTACCGGTGGTCTTTACGCGTTACCGGCATGTTGTTGATGTTGTTCGAGTTGAAGCGCCACATATTCACGGATGTCCTGCACGGTGCCGCTGACGAACAATTCTCGTGGGATTTCTACCCGCACAAGTCGGGAAGGATCAATGCCTCTATCCTTGGCATAGAGCTCATCGATATAGAGGCTCACCGAGCCGTCAGGAAAACGCAGGGCATAGAGAGCGGTGGTATCAGCCATTGGTACCTCAGCGAATGACATTGTAGAGGTAACATAGGCCTCGTCAGACTGTCAAAGGCTGCAGAGACGTGCGCACGGGTATGATCCGATGAGTGCAATGCCGATAAAAACAAAGGGGGTCTTCGGTCGTTACAACCGAAGACCCCCCTCATACTATTCTGATTCGGATATCTAGCCGCCGAGGGTGTCGAGAGTTTCTTTGAGGCTCTTGCGGATGCAGGTAAAAATCGGAGTGTCCCGCAGGGTATACCGCGATCCTTCCGTCTCCCGCAGCGCCATCACCAAGTCGAGAAAATCCTCCGGCTTGTCGCTTTCAAATGCCACGACCCATTCCTGATCGTCCAAGCCGAACGAATAGGTCGTATTCAGCTTCACGGACGGAAACCGATGGCCGACTTCAATGTGCTCGTCCATCATGCCCTGGCGCGCCGCCTTCGTCAGCAGAAACCACTCCCGTGTCTTGAGGAAGGGGTACACAAAGATGTATTTGCTCTTTCCCGGAACCACCGTGAGCCGTTTCCCTTCCTGTCCCGCGTGTGTGTGGTGGTCGACGTAGACGGACCGTTTGGTCAACGCCAAGTAAGAATATGGGGTGGAGAGGTACTGTCCGAGGCCGGAGGCGAGGATCTTGGTGCCCATATCCTGGAACAGGTCGAGGTCGTAGCTGATACGCCACAACATGAAGTCGCAGTCCCCACGAATACCGACGGTGGAATAAGGGACCACCAACACTTGTCCGTTGAAGTCCTCCACGGCCCGGAGAAACTCTTGTTTGCCCTGTGTGCGCACATCCTCCGGTAGGCGCCGCCAGGCCGGGTCCACTTTATAAAAAATAAAGTTCACATACTGGCGCCGAGGCGTCGGGGTGGCAGCAGGAGTATCCGGGGTCGACATTCAAAGCTCCTTTACTTGATTAAAATGAAACACGCCCGTAGTTTTTCTTCGTTTAGCATTTCCCCTTGAGTCTTGTCAACGGGAGGGCCAGGCAGGAACCGTATTCATTGACAGGCCACAAAGGTTCTGCTAGTCGCAGTCCTATGAAGTTCCCTGCATACGTGTCCGTGTGGATAGCGGTGATCTGGACCTGTGGCTTCGTGTGTCCATCGCAAGCGATTGAGGTGCAGCCAACACAGACACAAGTCCAGCGGTCACTCGATCGAGGGAAAGAGGCGGCGGCGCACCGTCAAACTCCCGAAACGCTGTATGCTCGATTTGGAAGTGGCGATGATCTGCACTCTGGTGGATTTCTGGTCACGAAACTCGGGGCATTGTCGGTCTTGGCAACGCACATGGCCTTACGAGGGCTCGAACCGAGCGCAGCTGATATTGTACAAGTGACTGAGGCTCCGACGATGCTTGTGAGAACCGTGATCCTTGGAGACAGTCCGTCATTTGCGGTCAATAGCTATATGGTGTTTGAGCAAGGTGGAAGGATAGTCAAGCCTACCACGGTGCGGGTCGATGGCCAAGCCGGTCGAAGTTCGGTATGGCCGAAGTCACCAAAGTTTTGGGCGAAAGTCATCGCCACCTTTAGGTATGCCGATTTCGATCCGAACGCGCAGACGACCATCATAGTATTTCCCGCGAGCGGCGGAGAGGTCAGCTTTGCGGTTAACTTTGCCGAAATTGATTAGCGCATGCCAATGACGTCACCGGCACGTATGTCTATTGCTGAAACCATTGCGATTGGCTCCGAGCTGCTCGTGGGAGGTCGGTCCGACAGCAATTCACTGTTTGTCGCCGATGCCTTGGCTGCGATCGGCATCGAAGTCAGGTTTAAGACCATCGTGGGAGACGATCAGTCGGATATCGCAGGAGTCCTGACGACCGCCTGCCGTCGGGCCAAGATTGTGATCATGACCGGGGGCTTAGGTCCTACGGTGGACGATTGCACCAGGGAAGCCGTCGCGTCGGTAACCGGCTTCCGCCTGGCTCGCCGCAAGGAAGCGTTCGAAAGCATGAGGGCCAGGTTGGCTCAATGGGGGCGAACACCGAATCGCGGGCAATTGCGGCAAGCCTTGATTCCATCACATGCTGTGGTGGTGCCCAACCCCGTCGGGTCTGCGCCTGGCTTTATGTTGACATGGCGGAACGCGAGGATGATATCCCTGCCGGGTGTCCCAAGTGAGATGCAGGCCATGATGCAGCAATCGGTGATTCCGTACCTGGCGGATCGACTCAACCGATCGAAACAGGCATGTTCCCATCCCATCACACGAGTGACCTTTCATACCTGGGGATTACCGGAGTCCGATGTGGATAGTAAGCTGCAGGGACTCATACAGAAACGGACGCCGATTGCGTTGGGGCTTCTGGCCTCGCCGACAGAAGTGCTGGTGTCGCTGACGACCAGGGCTCATCGATCGATCAAAGGAGCCGTTCTTCGGTCATTAGAGGAAGGGGTTCGCACGAGATTGCGCGAATGGATCTATGCCGAGGGGCAGGACACGTTGGAAGAAGTGGTCGGTCGATTGCTCCAACGACAGAAACTCACCATCGCGGTAGCTGAATCGTGCACGGGAGGTCTCATTGGTTACCGGCTCACACAAGTACCGGGATCTTCAGCCTATGTCGATCGCGGGGCGCTCTGCTACAGCAACCAAGCCAAGACGGACATGCTTGCGGTACCGGCACGCCTTATCGAGCAATATGGAGCAGTCAGTCGAGAAGTGGCCGCAGCGATGGCCACAGGGATGCGAGCACGCGCGGGTGTGTCTGTGGCATTGAGCGTAACGGGCATCGCCGGGCCTGGCGGCGCGACGGAGACCAAACCTGTCGGGTTGGTCTTTATCGGGCTTGATGGCGGCAATGACGATGTCACGGCAAAGGAGTTTCGCTTCCACGGCGATCGGTCCGTGATTCGACAGCGTGCTGCGCAGGCGGCTCTGGATCTGCTTCGCCGATGGCTCATCGCCCGAGGGGAGGCATGATCCGAACGTTTCTTGCCGTGGAACTGGGAGGCGATCTCCGTAACCAGATCTCGCTGGCTCAACAAGATTTGCGACAACGGCTCGACCGTGAGTCTTCAAAAGATATCCGGATCACCTGGGTGCAGCCGTCGTCCATTCATCTCACCATCAGGTTTCTCGGCGACACTGACGAACAACTCGTTGCTCGGCTGCGCGAAGCCATGGCAACCGTCAGGCGATCCCATCCCCCCATTCAGATTCCCATCGATCGGCTCCAGGCGTTCCCAAATCTTCGGCAACCGCGCGTGCTGTGGGTCGGCCCATCTGAACAGTGGTTCAACAGTGACGCAGCCAACCGATTGGCTGCGTTGCATCGGGAGATAGAAACCTGTTGCCGTTCACTCGGTTTTTTGACGGATGATAAACCCTTTACGCCGCACCTGACGCTGGCACGGATCAAGGCCGGCGATCGACAAGTGGGGCAGCGACTGTCTCAGAGCGGCGTTTGTGATCGCCCACTCTCCGTAGGTGCCATCACCGTTGGGGCGCTTGTGTTGATGAAAAGCAAACTACGTCCGACCGGACCGCTCTATACGAAGCTATGGGAGGTGGAAGAGGGTTCCTGCGATTAGCAGCAGCCCAGATCTCAATTCCTCTTCCTCTGCGCATCGCCGTTATGGATCGAGGAGCGAAATCAGAGCCGTATGGCCCTGCTGACGAGCCAGGTCCACAGGGCGTTCTCCGGACGACATTCTGGCATTCTTATCCGCTCCATGCTGAAGAAGGAAGGTGACGATCTTCTCGTCGCCGCGATACGCCCCGACATGCAACAGTGTCACTCCCCCTATCTGAGCCTGTGTGTTCACATCCGCTCCTTTTTCAAGAAGCAGAGCGACCACATCCCGCTGTCCTGTTTGCACTGCGATGAAGAGCGGTGTGACGCCGTCCTGTTTCGCAGAGTTTATGACTGCTCCTTGTTCCAGCAGGAGTGCCGCGATATCCCGATGCCCATTCTTTGCCGCCAGGTAGAGGGGAGTCGCGCCACGCTCATCGACTGCTTGGGCACTGACTCCCTGTCCAAGGAATGTCTCCACTCGGAGAAGATTTCCCTCAGCGGCGGCCAGTCGTAGCTTCTCCTCGGGCGGCGTGACACAGCCGCTCAAGAGAATAAGCGCAAGCGTACAGAAGACTGGGCCCCGCAATAACATGACCGACTTCATCTCCCGCGTCACAAGTGAATCGCGAGCGAGAACTTATAAGTGAGATGGTGAGAGAGTCAACAGGGAAAGGCCATTCTCGGGTTTTTGGTCGAAGCCGTTCGGTGCTGCATGCAAGCCGATCCATGACCCAAGCAGTGTCTCTACCGAAAAGAGATTACTACTCCGTTACGATCCTCTATAGCGTTTCATTTGAGGCGCTCACCGCCCCGTGCGGAGTTTCAAGCTAGAGTGTTTTCACATAAGCCACCAGCTGATCGAGTACCTTGCCCCAGCCTTCACGGAATCCCATTTTCTCATGCTGCGTCTGACCCGCTTCGTCTCTGTGGATCGCCAGCGCCGTGTACTTGGTTCCCTTCTGATGCCGTTGAAGGAGCAGAATGGCTGTAAAGAAGAACGAGTCGCAGGTGGCCTCAGTCTCAGCGGGCAGAGGTGCCGGTCGATAGCCGGGCAGCAAGGCGTTCGTCCAGACTAGTTTCTCGTTCGTGACGATCTCAAGATAACAGCCAATGTGCGGAAACTCCTGACCTTCCGGTGAACGCATGACCGTCCGGAACTTCCCGCCCGGCCGCAAATCGATTTCGCAATCGATTGTTTTCCATGGCTCCGGAGTGAACCAGGGTTTGAGGTGTTCCGGCGAGGTCCATGCCTTCCAGATCAGTTCTGTGGGTACATCGACGATGCGTTCAAGGACTAGGTCAAGTCGAGGATCGGGCTGATATTGCAAAATCGTCATCGGTCGGTCTCCTTCATTTTATTAAGATAGTCGTCGAGCTGATTGAGACGGACTTCCCAGATCGCCCGGTGTTTTGCCATCCACTGTTCGGCTGCTCTTAGCGCTTTCGGTTCGAGCTGATAGGTTCGTACACGGCCGGCCTTGGAGGAGCGCGCCAAACCACACTCTTCCAACACATTCAGGTGCTGCATAAACGACGGTAGTGCCATATCAAAGAGTGCTGCCAATTCGCTGACAGGAGCAGGCTTCTTGCTCAGTCGTTCGAGCACGGCTCGCCTGGTTGGGTCTCCCAAAGCGTGAAAGACGTCATCGAGCTGTATGGGTTGGTTAGTCATAGGCCTAACTATATGCCCATGTAGTCGTTTAGGTCAATACCTAACTGTCAGGGGAGGCTCATGCTTTCCAAATGGCCGCATCTGGAATGATGATCTGATAAGCCAGCTGACGCAAACAAGCCGAGCGAGCCGATCCGAGCCAGCGTAATCAATGGACTCGCGTCAGGGACGAGCATCATGCGTAAGGAGTGAACGGTGAAGGTAAAAGAGTCAACTGATGAATGGCTATTCTTGGGCTTTTCGGCGGAAGCCGCTCGGTCAGTATCTGTTTGCCACTGGCATCTGCTTAATGGGAGAACTGGCTGCGCCCAGTAGTTTGCGAAACTCATTTTCAAGTTGCTTTCGAGCGGGAGGCACTTGATTCTTAATTGCTTCCCAGCCACCGATCCATGCGTTTTCCTTCGCCTGGTGAGCAGCGAGGTTTAGCGAACCATCGTGATATTTAGTGTAGACACCAAATTCTATGACGAGCCGTTGGACTTCTCGGATAAGCTGCTCCAACGACTTACACAGTTCATTTGGCAGATAAATACGATGTTTGTCAAAATAACGGTATAGTTCCGAGAGCTTGTTCATCGCAGTGCAGCGCCTCTGCTCCTTAGTTAGGTTCTCCTACAAACTCCATTGGCGACAAGAAACTTTCTGCTTCCCGCAAGGCTTCCGCCAAGTGAGCGTTTAGCTCGGCAATGACGGTTGCACGGCGTTCGTGGAGTTTGGAAAAACGCACTTGATGCTCGATTGTTTTGAGTTGAAGTTCTGACCGTAGATGCTCAATCGCAGCTTCGGCTTTAGCTCTAAGTTCCGACTCAAATCGCGCAGAGTCTCAGGCCAAGATCTTCTCTAGAAGTGACTTGCTTAATAAGCCGAGAGCGGCAAGTAGCGCAGTGTTCCCACCAATGGCTAGAAGAACGGTTTGCCAGGCTTCCACGAGATTGAGTAGCTAACAGTTGGGGTTGTCGAAGTCTACCGCGAAAACATGACACGGCAGTCTCAGTTATGAATAGCAAGTCTACCTCACAAGCGCGGCGTGTAGCCACTCTCATATGATGGGCTTTGGGGTTCGCTGGCATTCCGCTCCAGCAGCGCGTTTCTGCAGTTGCAAGAACGTAACAGAGGCAAGCGCGCTCTGTAGAAGTCACATTTAACGTTCGGCACTACAGACCGAGTCCAATTAGTGCGAGAGCTTCCTGGCTCTCAGATTTAGACTAAGTTTCCCTCTGTCGCTTGGGAGACGGCAAAAGGGTCGGGAGTCGTCTCTTGACATGAGCCTTTTGGCGTTATGCCTGATGAATCGGTTCGCGGAAGAGGTTGACGGCTTTCAGGAGCGTGCGCATGGAGGCGGGGAGTTGGGCCGCAGTGGTCAGGACGACGCCGAGTAATTCTTTCGCCGCGCGTCGATTGGCCGATTGACGTTCCCGTCGGCGATCAAAGGCCTGTGCCCCGCGGAGAATATATTCTTCAGTGAGGTAACCGGTCCGTAACGTGAGGAACGCGCTCCCCATCCCTTGCAACAGCGCGTGAATGATCAGATGCATGCCGGGGATGACGGACATGACGCCGCCGCCGACCGACGCGCTCAAGGGCGGAAATACATCCTCCAATTGCATGTCCTCAACTCGCTCGGCGATCAACGCCGCGGCGAGGATTTGTCCATACATCGTCAACAGCGCGGGATACGACGGCCGAAAGCCGAAGTGAGTGACGAGGGCGCGCACGAGTTTGAGGTTGGCATAAGCCAGCATCAGCGCATCGAGGCTGCCGTTTTGAATGACGGCCGTGCTGAGAAACGCCAGCCGTGCATGGTCTTTCACAATCTGGCTTGAGCGCATGCGTTTCTCTGTAAGCGCGGCTTTGACCTCCTGCTCCAACCCCACACCAGACCACACCGACTTCTCCAATCTCTTCGCGACCTCCGCCGACAGATCGCCGCTCCGGAGAAAGCGCCTGGCCACGGCCTTGTATTCCTTCTGGGTCACGCTGCTGTCAGAGACGAGTACGCGCTGAAGCGGGTGTGTGGTCATGCTGATGACGGAGAGCACCGGCCTGATGAGCAAGCCATAGATGGCGCAGAGGACCAGTGCGTAGAACGAGAATTCCAGCGCGGGATGGAGGCGGCTGAGGCGCTCACCGATATCCAGCACGTTGGCAAGGGCGATGAGGCTTAAAAAGAGAAGGACGCCGCATCCGATTAATGCCCAGAATGGCGGTTTCCATCGAGGATTGGCGGGGATGGCCTGGTCAACTGGATCGGGCATGTGCGGCGGCTCTCTCGGTCTGCCTCACGCGATTTGACTGGCCGACGCGAGATCGCGCCGAGATCGCATGCTCTGTTGTCTGTGTCATCCTAACGAATGCGGGTATTCCATTCAAGGCCGGCAGTTGAAGTAACGGGATATAATAAGGCCAAGCTGCTTTTTTGATGCGAATTTGAACGATATATGGTTTCAGAACGGTGAGTGTTCGCTTGCCTTAGATTCAGACTAGGTTTCCCTCTGTCGCTTGGGTATAATCCACCGGATTTAGCCCTGTCATCCTAGAGGAGATCTGTATGTCCGAAAAAGACGATAAGAAGCGCGCGCTTGACCTAGCCCTGTCCCAGATCGAGAAACAATATGGGAAGGGCGCGATCATGAAGCTGGGAGCTGAGGAGAAGGTCAATGTGCCGGCGATTTCTACGGGATCGTTGACCCTCGATATCGCCCTGGGAGTCGGTGGACTTCCTCGCGGACGAGTGATCGAGATCTTTGGGCCGGAGGCCTCCGGGAAGACGACCATGACGCTGCACTGTATTGCCGAGGTACAGAAGGCGGGCGGAGTAGCCGCGTTCATCGACGCCGAGCATGCGCTCGATTTGACCTATGCCAAGAAGCTGGGTGTGCAGGCAGATGATCTCCTCGTTTCGCAGCCGGATACGGGTGAACAGGCATTGGAGATCGCTGAAACGTTAGTCCGTAGCGGAGCGATTGATTTGATCGTCGTCGATTCGGTGGCGGCCTTGACCCCTCGTGCGGAGATCGAAGGTGAAATGGGCGATGCCCATATGGGCCTTCAGGCGCGGTTGATGTCACAAGCGCTCAGAAAGCTCACGGCTGCAATCGCGAAGTCACTGACTACGGTGATCTTCATCAATCAGATTCGGATGAAGCTCGGTGTGATGTTCGGGAATCCAGAGACCACCACGGGAGGGAATGCGCTCAAATTCTATTCGTCCGTCCGGTTGGACATCCGTCGCATCGAATCGATCAAAGAAGGTCAGGATGTGATGGGCAGCCGAGTCCGCGTGAAGGTCGTGAAGAACAAGATGGCGCCGCCGTTCCGTCAGGCGGAGTTCGACATCATGTTCGCCGAGGGTATTTCCAAGACCGGCGAACTCGTGGATATGGGCGTTGACAAGAAAATTATCGAAAAATCCGGTGCCTGGTATTCCTACAAGAGTGAACGGATCGGCCAGGGGCGGGATGCTGCTCGAGATTTTCTCAAGAATAATGTATCCGCAGCCCGCGAGATCGAAATGAAACTTCGCGAAGCGGCAGGTGTTCCGGCGCGGGGTGAGAAAAAGGCTGAGAACAAAGAAGAAAAACCTGTTTCGCGAAGTGAAGAAAAACGGGCGCATCGATAGCGGCACGCGGTGAAATCGCCGAAGCGAAGGAGCCGATCGTCCCTCGGAGATTGGATGCAGCTCGGGATACGGTTTCTCGCAAGTCGAGATCGGACCGTCGCTCAAGTCGAGCAGTATCTCGCATCCAAAGGAGCCTCGCCCATTCAGGTACGGCAAATCGTTCGCCGTTTGACCGACCTCAGCTATCTCAACGACGATGACTACGCGCGGCGATGGGTCGACAACCGGCTAGCCTCCCGGCCGATGGGGCAAGAACGGCTGAAGGCGGAATTGCAGGCCAAGGGGATAGCGGAGATTCTGGCGAATCGGGTGATCGCCGATGCGTTTGGTGCTGCAAGCGAAGAGGTTGTGGCCCATCGAGTCCTGCAGGCCGCGCAACGTCATGGCCGTCGGTTGACCTTGTCCCAGCTAGGGCGTCTTCTCCGTCAGAGGGGTTTCAGTGGGGAGACCATCAATCGTATGATAGAGGAGTCCAAGATCAACGAGGAAGCTGTTTATGAAGAATAGTGTGACTGATCTGCGACGGGCCTTTATCCGTTATTTCGAGGAACACGGCCATCAGGCGGTGCCCAGCTCGGCCTTGATTCCACAGGCAGACCCGACCCTGCTCTTCACCAACGCTGGTATGAATCAATTCAAGCGGGTCTTTCTCGGAGAAGAACGTCGCCACTATCAGCGAGCCGTGTCGGTGCAAAAGTGCCTTCGCGCCGGCGGAAAACATAACGATCTTGAAAACGTCGGCTACACCAGGCGACATCACACGTTCTTCGAGATGCTCGGCAACTTCTCATTCGGCGATTATTTTAAGGACGATGCCATCAGATTCGGATGGGAATTTCTGACGCAGACCGTCGGACTCCAGAAAGACCGGATGTGGGTGACAATCTTCCGCGAGGACGACGAGGCTGAGAAGTTGTGGAAGAAGATCGGTGTCTTGCCGTCGCGCATCGTTCGATGCGACGAAAAAGACAACTTCTGGCAGATGGCGGATACCGGACCCTGCGGACCCTGTTCGGAAATTCACTTCGATCAGGGCCCATCCGTACCAGGCGACGACCGGCCGAACAGCGAGGGCGATCGGGTGATCGAGATCTGGAATCTCGTCTTCATGCAGTACAACCGCGACGCCTCCGGAACGCTCCATCCGTTGCCGAGACCGAGTATCGACACCGGGATGGGGCTCGAGCGGCTGGCCGCCGTGGCCCAGGGGGTCTACAGCAATTACGACAGCGATCTCTTCACGCCGCTGCTTGTCGCTATTGCCGGACGGGCCCACGTCGACTACGGCAAGAAGGAATCCTCGGACCGTTCAATACGTGTGATTGCAGACCATCTGCGAGCGATCACCTTCCTTATGGCCGACGGCGTGTTGCCGTCGAACGAAGGACGGGGGTATGTGTTGAGGCGGATTCTGCGCCGCGCGGCCCGGCATGGCCGGCTGCTCGGCATTGTCGAGCCTTTTCTGCACGAACTCAGCGCAACGGTTGTGGAGCAGATGGCCGTTGCCTATCCGGAAGTGCGCATGGCATCCGGTACGATCGCCGAAGCAACGAAGGGCGAGGAGGAGCGGTTCATTGCGACGCTTGACCAGGGCCTACCGATTTTGAACGAGATGATCGAGCGAGTGAAGGCGGCGAAACGAGCGGTCCTGGGAGGGGCGGACGTCTTTAAACTCTATGATACGTACGGTTTCCCCATGGACTTGATCACCGAGGCCTGCCGAGAACAGGACATGACTGTCGACGAACTTGGTTTCAATGCAGCGATCGAAGAGCAGCGGACTCGTGCTCGCAAGACCGGCGGATTCGAACAGGAAACGGCCAGACCGGCCGTCGCGGAATTGGCCAAGTGGGTCGGGGCTTCGACGTTCGTCGGGTATGAACATCTGGAAAGCGACGGCGTCTTGCAGGCTATTCTGAAAAGCGAACAACTCGTCAAGGAAGCGGGAGAGGGTGAGACGGTCGAGCTGGCGATGGATGTCACGCCCTTCTATGCGGAAGGTGGCGGTCAGGTCGGAGATCAGGGAACATTAACGGGTCCTGAAGGGGTGGTCGATATCAAGGAGACGACGAGGCCGGCGCCGACGGTCATTTTGCACAAGGGAACTGTCCGAAAGGGACGCATCCGAGAAGGCGAACACCTGCATATGACGGTGAATGCTTCTCTGCGTAGGGACGCCGCGCGCAATCATACGGCGACGCATCTCGTCCATGCCGCCCTGCGTGATTTACTCGGACCGCATGTGAAGCAGTACGGATCGCTGGTCGGACCCAATCGCCTTCGGTTTGACTTTGCCCATTTTCGACCGCTCGCGTCCCGCGACATCGACGATATCGAATCAACGGTGAATGAAGAAATCCGCAAGAACGAAGCCGTGCGCACTGACGTGATGAGTATTCAAGACGCCGTGGCGAACGGCGCTCTGGCGTTCTTCGGCGACAAGTACGGCGAACAGGTGCGTGTCGTGAGCGTCGAAGCGTTCAGCAAAGAGCTGTGCGGCGGGACTCATTGCCGGCAGACTGGTGAGATCGGGCTCTTCCGCATTGTGTCGGAAGGGGGCGTGGCGGCCGGTGTGCGCCGGATCGAAGCTCAGACCGGCAGCGGCGCGTACGGACTCTTGAAACAGCTTGAAGCCGATGTCCGTGAGCTGTCGGATCTGTTGAAGGCGGGACAGTCCGAGCTGGTGGTCAAGACCCGCAAACTGATGACGCAGCTCAAAGACAAGGAGCGGGAGCTGGAAGAGTTGAAATTAAAAATGGCCGGCGGCGCCTCGGTCGCCTCGACAGCCAGGACAGTCGCCGGGGTGGCGGTGCACGCGCAGCGGACGGATGGTTTGGATGTAAACGGTATGCGAGCGTTGGCAGATCAGCTTCGGGATAAGCTGAAGAGCGGCGTCATCGCGCTGGGGGCGGCGACCGACGACGGTAAAGTTTCACTGTTGGTCGTGGTGACGAAAGACTTGATCGGCATGCTCAAAGCCGGCGAGCTTATTAAAGTCATGGCGGCTGAGGTGGGTGGAACCGGAGGTGGCCGGCCGGAAATGGCCCAGGCCGGTGGGAAGGATCCGGCCAAGCTCGACGCTGCGTTGGAAAAGGTTTTTGGCCTGGTTGAAACCACTCTCAGACGGTAGAATCATGCCTGGCCGCATTCTCGCGCTCGATTACGGCACTAAGCGGATCGGCGTCGCGCTCAGCGACGAATTGGGCTGGACGGCGCAGCCGCTGGAAACCTTTGAACGGAAGACGCTGGACCGGGATATCGCCCATATCGCCGCGCTGGTCGGATCACACGATGTGGAGCGGGTGGTGCTGGGGTTGCCGCTTCAGCTGGATGGACGGGAAGGGCCGGCCGTTCGGGCGATGCGCGAGTTTGCCGTGAAACTGGAAGCGGGTTTGTCCGTGCCGATCGTCCAATGGGATGAACGGATGACGACAAAGGCGGCGGAAGAGTTGTTGATTGCCGCTGATGTCAGCCGGAAGAAACGCAAAGGAATCGTGGATCGTATTGCCGCCGCGATTCTCTTGCGAAGTTACCTTGAAGCGCAGGACCAGGTTTCCGTTCAATCCGCCGGAAGCCGGGTTGCCGAAGAGATGCCGGAAGAGTGGGTAGAATCGCCTCCTGACGATCACTCCTATGACGCTACGTCTGATCCTCATCGTCTTGATCGCCATCGTCGCGCTCGCCGGCGTGGCCGGATATCAGATGATTCGGTGGGCTGAATCGCCCGTCCTTTCCGAGTCCGATCACCCCCCGCAGAAAATCGTCGTGATTCCGGAAGGCGCGACGTTTCAACAAGCTGCGACCTTGCTTGAACGGGAGCAGCTGATCAGGAGTCGTTCGGCGTTTCTGGTTCTGGGGAAAGCCCAAGAGGCTGACCGCAAGATTCATCCCGGAGAATATGATCTCAATGCCGCCATGGCTCCGGCGGAGATTCTCGCCAAGTTGCTTGCCGGACGCGTGGTGCTTCATTCGATCACGATTCCTGAAGGACATACGATCATTCAGATCGCCGATGTGCTGGATGAACATCGCATCACGAATCGCGCGGAATTTGTTCGATTGGTCTCGGACAAGTCCTTTATCAGGACGTTGGGAATTTCCGCGGACACGGCGGAAGGATATCTGTACCCTGACACCTACCGGTTTGCCAGGCCGACGACTGCCAAAGACGTCATCAAGACCATGGTGGAGCAACTCGGGCACGTGATGACTCCGGAATGGCAGGCCCGGGCCAAAGACATTCGCTTGACGATCCATGAGGTGTTGACCTTGGCTTCAGTGATTGAAAAAGAAACCGGTGCCGGAGATGAACGCCCCCACATCTCGTCCGTATTCCATAATCGGCTGAAGAAACATATTCCCCTGCAGAGCGACCCGACGGTGATCTACGGTCTGCCGAATTTTGATGGAAACCTTCACAAAAAGGATCTCACCCATCCCAGTCCCTACAATACCTACCGGTGGGCCGGTCTACCGCCTGGGCCGATCGCCAACCCCGGGGCACAGTCGATCCGTGCCGCCTTGTATCCCGTACCTTCTGCAAATCTCTACTTTGTCTCGAAGAACGACGGAACCCATCAATTCTCTGCGACGCTCATCGAACATAACAAGGCGGTGGAAAAGTACCAGAAGCGTCCCTTCCGGCGAGGAAGTCACTCGCAGACCTTGATGACTCCCGATGGCAGCCAGATACACAACAAGGAAGGAGTGTCGTAAACGCATGTCAGGATGGAATCTCCCTGCTCTAATCGACCATACGGTATTGAAGCCGGATGCGACGAAGCACGATGTGCTTCGGTTGTGTGAAGAAGCCAAAGCCCACGGGTTTACCGTGATTTTTGTTCCGCCAGGCTACGTCGATGAGGCCGTGGCGGCGGTGGCCGGCACCGGCATTCGCGTCGGCATTCCGATCGGGTTTCCGTTAGGAGGGCACAGCACACAGACGAAGGTGGCCGAAGCCATCGAGGCCGTACGGCGGGGTGCAATGGTGTTGGACATGGTGTTGAATATCAGCAGACTGAAGTCGGCCGATCATGACTATGTGCGGACGGATATTGCTGAAGTCGTGAAGTCTACCGTTGGTATCGAACATAAAGTGATCCTAGAAACCTGTTATCTCACGCATCAGGAGAAACGAACGGCATGCCAGTTGGTCGTGGAAGCCGGAGCCGATTATGTGAAGACGTCAACGGGCTTCGGAACTGCTGGGGCGACAGAGGAAGATGTGCGGTTGTTAAAGGAAGTCGTCGCGGGGCGGGTAAAGGTGAAGGCTTCGGGTGGCATCCGCAATTGGAAGACGACGCTGGCGATGCTGGAAGCTGGAGCCGATAGGATCGGGACCAGCGCCAGCCTCAAGATCATCGACGAATGGAATAGCCGCAGTTCGCGCACCTAGGTCCTCTTAGGTTCACATGGTGGCCCCATACGCATCTATGTCGGACTACGGCGGCTTGGTATAGTATGCTGATGATCAATCGAGTCATTTTGTTGGTTGTCGATGGGTTTGGGGTAGGTGCGTTGCCGGACGGCATCGATTATGGCGATGCCGAGGCGAACACCCTCATGCATCTGGCCGAGACAGTCGATGGACTGAGTTTGCCCAATTTCGAGATGCTGGGTTTGGGGCATATCGTCCCGATCAAAGGCGTACGGACCACGGTCCAGCCGAACGGTTGTTTTGGCCGTCTGGGATTCTTATCGCCGGGTAAAGATTCCGTCGTCGGATACTGGGAAATCGGCGGAGTCATCCAGAAAGAAGCGTCCACGGTTTGCCAGGCCGGTGTTCCTACCAAGATCGTCGATATCGTTGAACAGTCCTTAGGTCGAAAGTCGATCGGTCGAGGCATCTCGTCCATGGAAGCGATGCTCCGCCGCCATAGTATGGAGCATATGGCCACCGGCGCGCCGATTCTGTGGGCCGACGGAGGCAATACGTGCGTTTTGGCCATGCATGAATCGATCATGGCCCCTGTGGAATTCCAACAACGATGTCGCGAGATCCGGAAAGCCGTGAAAGATGCTGGGACTCTCATTCGAGTCGTCGGACAGCCGGTCGCCGGCGGGCATGACTTGCTTCGGCTGCAGATCGGACGAAGAGACTTTGTGATTGAGCCTCCGGGTGTGACGATGATGGATGTCTTAAGTCGATCCGGCCAGATCGCAATGGGGGTCGGAAAAGCCTATGACCTCTTTAGTGGACGAGGCTTGACGAAATCCTTTCCGGTTCCGTCAGGCATGGCGGCGTTTGATGAAGTGATCGGGATGTTGAATAAGGTGCCTCGCGGCCTCATCTGTGCCAGCCTGGATCTGCTGTCCGATGATGCTGGACGGTCGGCGACGGCCGTCCAGGAATTTGATCGCCGTCTGCCGGATTTGTTCGAGAGGCTACGGCTCGGCGATATGGTACTTGTGACAGGTGATCATGGGAGAGATTTCTCACTGCCTGGAAAGGCGTCCACGCGAGAGTATGTTCCGGTCTTCGTGACCGGCCCCAAACTGGCCCAAGGCGTAGATTTGGGGACGAGGCTGACTGCGGCGGATGTGGGGCAGACGATTGTGGAGGCACTTCGAGCCGAGCGGTTGCCGGTCGGAGAAAGTTTCTTGGATGCGCTGAGGCCGGGATAGGACTGGCTAAGAGATGTCGTACGAACAGCGAGTAAGACAATTAGGCCTTGAATTGCCGGCTCCGCCGAAGCCGGTGGCCAACTATGTGCCGGCCGTCAGGGTTGGAAACCTCTTGTTTCTGTCCGGTGTATTGCCCACACGAGACGGTCAACTCATTGCGACGGGGAAACTCGGGCAGGAGTTGACAGTCGAACAGGGGAAGGAGGCTTCGAAGACAGCCCTGTTGAACGGACTCAGCATTATTCGGAGTGTGGCCGGATCACTCGATCGGGTCAAACAGATCGTCAAGATGGTCGGCTATATCGCCTCGGCTCCTGGATTTACTGATCAACCTCCGGTTCTCAATGGTGCATCTGATCTGCTCGTCGCCGTGTTTGGAGAAGCAGGCCGCCACGCACGAGTCGCCGTCGGTGCCGCAGAGTTGCCTCGCCTGTCACCCGTCGAAATAGAACTGATCGTCGAGCTGCATTCGTCGTCGTCACTACAGCCCTAGGGAAACCCCTGGTTCTCATCTCTAGGGGTTTACCGAGGCTGTGGTATGCGGTAAGCTATCTTTCTCGTCACTGCCTCCTTCCGGATCAAAGGGGCATCGTTCATGCCTGAGTTCAACAGCGCTATGCTTCCCATCACAACTGTTGTTCGTGTTTCCGAGCCGTGGGGTTGTGTCGAGACGATATCAATAAAGGAGCGAGAAACGCCGAAGCCGGCTCGTAGGTTGAGATGATTCAGCCCACCGTCCAATCCCATCACCAGACTATTCTCATCGTCGACCATAATCCAACAGCTTTGCACATGAAGAGTCGTCTACTCAGTCGACAAGGCTACCGAGTCCTTGAAGCGGACAACGGCGCGGACGCCCTCACCATGGCCTCGGCCGAACGTCCGGATCTGGTCCTCCTCGACATCGATCTCCCGCACATGAACGGCTTCGATGTCTGCCGACAGCTCAAGACCCGGCCTGAGAAGCAGTTCATCAAAATATTGCAGACCTCCGCCGCCTGCACCGGCGCACCGGATCGAGTGAGAAGCCTGGAAGTAGGCGCGGATGCCTTTCTAGTCGAACCGGCGGAAGACGAGGAGTTGATCAGCACTGTACGGGCACTGCTCACGCTGGGCCAGCGTGAGCGGGACACTCAGAGGCTGACCGAAGATGCGCTGCGCGATGCCGAGCGACGATATCGCGCCATTTTTGAACAGGCCGGCGTGGGAGCGGCACAAATCGATTCGCGCACAGGGCGATTCGAGCGGGTCAATCGGAAATATTGCGAGATTGTCGGTCTGACAGAAGCCGAGATGCTGGCCACCACTTTTATGAGCATTACCCATTCTGATGATCTTGCGGAGAACCTTGTCGGCCTGGAGCGTCTTCGCCGCGGGCTGGTGGATTCTTTTGCCATGGAAAAGCGCTACGTGCGGAAGGATGGGGCTATTGTCTGGGTTCTGCTCAACGTGGCTCCGCTCCGGAAGCCTGGAGAGGAGCTCTCCCATCACATCGCCGTTGTTCAGGACGTGACCGAGCGAAAGCATGCGGAAAAAAAGCTGCGCGAGAGTGAAGAAAAATCCCGCATGCTGGCCGAAGCGATGCCGCATTTTGTGTGGCAGACCGACGGGCAAGGCGAGATGGAGTTCGAAAATCAGCGGTGGTACGACTATACGGGACTGACGCATGAGACGACGAGACACGGCGGCTGGCTGACGGTCCAACACCCGGGCGATGCTCCAAGACTGGCTGAAGCGCAGAAGAACGCTCTCCAGACAGGCGGCGAGTACGATACCGAAACAAGGCTTCGCCGAGCTGTCGACGGAACCCATCGATGGTTTCGTGTGAGGGGGGCGCCGGTGCGGGATGCCGGTGGTCGCATTCAGTCATGGGTGGTGACCTGCACGGATATCCATGACCGCAAGGAAGCAGAGCTAGCCCTCCGCGAGAGCGAAGAGCGGTATCGCGCAACCTTTGCCAATGTGCCTGTCGGGATCTCCCACATCGGACTGGACGGTCGATGGTTACGGTTCAATGATTCCTTATGCATGATCACCGGCTATTTCCGCGAGGAATTGCTCACCATGACCTTCGCGGATATCACCTATCCACGCGATCTACAGGCAGAGTTGACGCTCGCACGTCGCGCGCTGGCGAGTGAGATTGAAACCTACTCACTGGAAAAGCGCTATGTGCGAAAGGATGGCTCACTCATCTGGGTTCATAAGACGGTATCGCTCCTCCGAGATGCGCAGCATAGGCCGCTTCATTTCATTTCCATCATTGAAGATATTGATGATCGGAAGCAGGCAGAGAAAGCGCTGCGCGAGGCGCAAGTGCGCCTGCAACGCTGGAACGTGGAGCTCGAACAGGCAGTGAACATAAAAACGGTGGAATTGCGGCAGTCACAGGACCGTCTGCGAGCGCTGACGAGCGAGTTGAATCTGGCGGAACAGCGCGAACGAAAACGCTTGGCTACCGAGCTGCACGACCATCTGCAGCAGATGTTGGTCGTCGGCAAGTTGATGATCGGGCAGGGCAAGCGGAGCGCAAGCGGCGTGCCGGCTTGTGAAGCCGTCCTGAAGAAGATCGATGATATCTTGTCCGATGCGTTGACCTATAGCCGGACGTTGGTGGCGGAACTCAGCCCGCCGGTCCTGCGTGATCATGGCTTGGCCGCCAGTCTCAAATGGCTCGCCGAGTACATGAAGAAAAAGCATGAGCAAACCGTGACTGCCGTTGTACCCGACGACCAAAGCCTCAATCTGTCGGAGAATCAACGTGTGTTGCTCTTTCAATCGGTGCGGGAACTTCTGATCAATTCGGCCAAACATGCCGGAACAGGACTGGCCGCCCTCACGATGGAAACGCGAGCAGACCATCTCTGCATCACCGTGAAGGATGAGGGGACGGGGTTCGACCTCGCTATTGTCACGGCAGCGATGGGGGTGCCGAGCAGCGAGATTTCGTCCAAGTTTGGGTTATACAGCATCCAGGAACGGATGCGGGCATTGGGCGGCTCGTTCACCATTGACTCTGCGCCGGGCCATGGGACGATTGCGACGCTGATTGTGCCCTTCACGAGAAATGAGGAATGGATAGAGGCAAATGGTGACCAGGGGGGCAGGGGTGAACACAGCGCATCGTTGCTGCCCGTTGCGCACTCGCCGCTCATCACCGGAGCCATTCGTGTTTTGCTGGTGGACGATCATGCGATGGTACGACAAGGTCTGCGATCGGTGCTGGATGCGTATACGGATATTCAGGTGATCGGGGAGGCCCGGGATGGGGCCGAGGCGGTGAAATTGGTTGAGAAGCTTCAGCCTCGTGTGGTGGTGATAGACGTCAACATGCCGAAGATGAATGGGGTTGAGGCCACGAGGAAGATCAAAGTCAAATGGCCGGAGATTGCCGTCATCGGCATCTCCGTGAACATCGGGGACAACAATAGCGAGGCGATGCAGCGAGCCGGAGCGACCACCCTGCTTACCAAGGAGGCAGCGGTGGAGCAACTCCACGATACGATTGTCGAGGCGGTCGCTTTGCCGGACACGCAAGAAGGTTCGGTGATTCGGCGATAGATTTCATCCATTTTTTTGAACGTGGCATCTTGAAGTTCCGCTTCACCCAGAGCCTCGATTGAACGAACATCCCGCAGCGTGCGATCCGATTGTCCGTTGCCTCCTTGACTCCCGAAAAAATGGCTTGTTAAAGTCGGACATGGCGTATTTCGAATCTCCGGTATATCCTTTTCTTCTCCGATAGGCTGTCCATGAAACAAATTGCTATCTTGGTCACATTCCTTCTTTGGATGGTGTGTTGTGCGGGTGGGGCGAACATCGTTATCGCGCAGGCCGGCCAGGGCACCATTGAATTGTCTTCTCGGCATTCTACTCCTGGCGCGACGTTGGTCCTGAACGGGAAAGGATTTGGACCTTTTAAATCCGCCCAGTTCAATAAGGTGTCTGTCAACGGAGTATCAGCCTTGGTGCAGCGATGGGAAGCGGGCGTGATCGAGGTTAAGGTACCCTTCAAGGCGACGAACGGCTTTGTCGAGGTGTTGATCGGAAAGAAAAAGCGGTTCGCCGGATTTTTGACGATCGTTAATCCGAGGATCGAAGCCATCACGCCGACGGAAGGCGAACGGGGAACCACTCTTCAGATCACCGGTCAACATTTCGGCCTCTCGGCTGGTTCGCGCGATCCGAACACGATGTTCGGTGTCAATGACGTGGTGGTCGGCGGGGCCGTGGTACGCCCCAAACGATGGAAAGACGACAAGATCGAGCTTGAAATTCCGCCGAACGCGGTGAGTGGAGATGTCGTCGTTCGACTCGCGTCCTCAGACCCGCTACCCGATGGATCATGCTGTGCTCCGGTCGAGTATGTCGCAAGCAACCCTGTTCCGTTGAAACTGATTCCGACCGTGCGAGTGGATCCGATCAGCGGGCCCGTCGGTACGAAAGTCGTCTTATTCGGTCAGGGGTTTGGCAATGCCAAAGAACTGATGGATGATGCCGTATTGATCGGTGGGCGGCCGGTGACCATTGCTCAATGGAAAGACGACGTCATCGTCTTCCATGTCCCGCTCGATGCGGTGTCGGGTCCGCTCGTGTTGAAACGTCAAGGGCGCGAACGGGTGCTTGCACAGTTTACGGTCCATGTTCCACGGGTCGCCTCCGTGAGTCCCGCCGGCGCGCCCATCGGAACGTTGCTGCGTATCAGCGGCGAGCACTTTGGGTTTTACTCGGAGAGCGGGGCAACTCCCTACAACTTCCTGGATTTCAATGCCGGTGAGAATCGCGTCGAGATCGGCGGAGTGCCGGCGGTGATCTATCGTTGGAACGACGACCGAATCGATGTCTGGGTGCCGTTCAGCGCAAAAACCGGCAAGGTCGTTATTTACCGGAGCGCCAACCGGCCGAACATAGGAGGACTCTGTTGTGCAGAGCGAGGGGCCCAAACCATCGAGGCGGGGGATTTCACGCTCATCACGCCGGTCATCGAGTCGTATGAGCCTCGGGCTGCGGGATTGGATGCTACGGTCACCATCAAGGGCCGAGGCTTCGGAACATTTCTCAAGACCGCTGAACATGCCGATCTTGGGCTGAACCAGAAGTCCTACAAGCGGCGAACTGACCTCGAAATCAACGAACCAGAGGACAATACAACCGTTGTTTCGAACGTGTCACGAACCGAAGTCCTCTTCAACGGCACAGCCGCACTGGTTCAGTCATGGGCCGATGACGAAATTGTCGTCACTGTGCCGCACCGCAACCTCTACGGGATCGGAAAGAAGGGGCAGTTTTTCGATAACCTGGCGACCGGGCCGTTGGTTGTTCGCCGAGGGTCGTGGGACCTGCTTCCCGATGGAACGTGTTGTTCGCCCAAGAAATGGGTCACGCTTGAAGCCGGACTGTTCACCATCGAAGCGAAAGGGCTTCCCGACTCAGGCTACTGGGATAACAACAGACCTGATGCGAGTACCAATCAATAATGCGGGTGTGGCTCCATCCCGGTCGTGTCCACCGACGGAACGTTTTTGCGTCACTCCTCGTTCTCCTCTGTTTCACGCTATGGGGTCCGCAATCGGTTGGGAGCGCAGACTCCGACCTTTCCATCACGACCCAAGTGAGTAGCACGAAATCAACCTTGATGAGTATTCAGTTTCGTACGTCTCGGCACGGATGGGCGGTCGGAACCGGAGGAACGATACTCAAGACCATCGATGGTGGAAAGAAATGGAAGCGGGTGACGAGCGGAACCGCAGCCCTATTGACATCCGTGTTCTTTGCTGATCCGTCCAAGGGATGGGTGACGGGGGCCGGAGGATTTTTGAGTCACACGACGAATGGGGGAAAGTCCTGGTTTCCACAAGCACTGGATACTCAGCAATCGCTGTATGGAATGTACTTCGCCTCGCCGATGGTTGGATGGGTCGTCGGCGGCGGCGGTACGATCTTGCATACCAAGGATGGCGGCGAGCAATGGGTAGAGCAGGCCAGCGGCACGACCGCCTCGCTCTATGCCGCACATTTTCTCAATGATCAACAGGGCGCGATCGTCGGCGCGTTGGGCACCGTCCTTTCGACCGATGATGGGGGCGCGACCTGGAGGCCGCAAGAAACGCAGAACGCGGTGACCTTGTTCGATGTCTTTTTTACCGATGCGACGACAGGCTGGGCGGTCGGCAATGCGGGGGCCTTGTTTCAGACGACGGATGGCGGAGCCAAGTGGGTTGACCAGACACTACCGTGCGGAAAGACCTGTAGAAAAGTCATTGATCTTTTGAAGGTTCGGTTCACAAGTCAGCAAGAAGGCTGGATTGTCGGCGAGCGCGGGATGTTGTATCGGACGACCGACGGAGGTCTCACTTGGAGCGAGGGAAAATCGATCGCCTCTTCCTCATTATTTGGTCTCAGTTTCCCTGATATTGCCCATGGCTGGGCCAGCGGCGAAAATGGGTCTATCATTCATCTGGATCTTGGCCGCTAGTCTCATTTCGTGGTGAGGATGTTCCCCATTGCAGGGGACGACGGCGTGCCCGCTTGATCTACGATTGGGAACCGACCGGCGAACGCCCTGTGGGACGGGCTTTAGCCCTCTTGCGTGTTGCAGTACGTAACCCATGCGTCGTAGCCGAGGCGTTGCATCGTGAGCCATGACAAGGCGCTGTCTAGATCTGGTGCAGAGGCTATCGAGCGATGGCGGAGAGGCTGTCAACAAAAGACTCCCGATATCTTATTCTGTCTCGCTAGTTTCTGAGAAGGTCTCACATCGAGTCCGTTCAATTACACTGGCCGGACTCTTGCGCTGAAATAATTCTATTTCTCAAATTATGATTTCGCCGTGCGAGATCACCAAATATGTTAGCAAGTGGCACAATTCGATTGCCGTGATTAAGCGTGGGCTTTCTCCCACCTGCAGTTAGGATATTAGAGGCGCGGACTTTCATTCCACTCACGCAAAAGCCGTTCTTTGTATATGTCAGAATCGGTCCCCCAGAGTCTCGATGAGAGCTATTAACATAGGCCTTTAGGTTATCTCCAAAATCATGAACACGCACTCTCATTCCATAAAGTGCCGCGGGCTTGGAGAGATCTTCGCGCATGAGCGGGTAACCAACACTTACTGAAGGGTATTGATTTATTTTCTTCAGGATCGCAACTGAGCACTGAGGAACATAGACCACGCTATCATCCTGTCGGTTGAATTCGACAACGGCATAATCTAGTTTGTCGTGATTGCTTGATGCAACGACAGTTCCCTTGATTCTGTTTCTGAAATTATGACTATTGGGGTCTTTGGAAAATTCAAATTGTACGACTTTCCCAGTCAGAGCCTCTTCGTCACGTTTTTGTAAACCAGCTACATGGTTTGCAGTTAACATATGGCAAGGAGATATCATGATCCCACTGCCCACATATTTCTTTATGTTTTCATTGTAGATCATTCCATTTGCATATAGAGCAAAGGCGGGAGAACTTTTATCCGTCGTTGTTTGTTCAATTTCAGTTCTGAAATCATATTTTGCAGTTTGATCGGGGAGCACTTCGAAGTAATGGTGTTTCATTGCCTGCTCTTCATGCTTCAGTTGTTCTACGCTAACCGTTTCGATGTCCTTTAAAGGATTTTGGAACATCGGCATAGGGCAAGATTCGGCGGCTTGGACGGGTATGCTGCTTAAGCCTAACAGAGATCCAACCAGAATTGATAAGGTTGTTGAAGCTGATGCTCTCATCGTGAGGCCCCCGGTAGTGTTTAGACCGCTAAGAGTGAGGATTGTATTTGTTTCTGTCAAGCACACATTCATCGGAATGAGATGTGTGAGAAAGCATGAGATAGAATCTGGAGACCAGAGGGGATGCGCGGTCATCCCAGCCAGCCGAGGCGCGATTGGAGAATGCTGATGGTGGCGATGGCGGCTGTTTCAGCTCTCAAGATTTTCTGACCGAGGGTAATGGGTATCACGTTAGCCTGCTCGGCGATTCCCATTTCTTCTTTGCTCCAGCCTCCCTCTGGTCCGATCAGGACCAGCACGGAGCTAGCCACATCTTGCGGTAGTTCGACCGTTTGCAAACTCTTCCCGTCGCGCCGCTCGGCAAGCATGAGGGTGATCGTGCCGGTCGCATGGATGGTCAAAAGCGCTGTGAGGGATTGTGGTGGGGCGATCGTCGGCACGCGCCACTGTTCGGACTGCTGGGCTGCTTCTAAGGCGATGCGCTGCCAACGGGCAAATTGGTGGTCCATACGGTCGGCCTTGAGATGCACCACACTATGCCGGCTTTCAATCGGCACGATTTCGCTCACACCGAGCTCTGTTGCTTTTTGAAGGACCCAATCCATTTTTTCACCCTTAAGTAAGGATTGGCCGAGAATCAGTCGAGACGTGTGGCGAAGCGGCTCTTGGACGATTTGGAGAATGCACCCAATGACGGCTTGTTTGGAGACGTCAGTGATTTCGGCGTGGTACCTAGTGCCTTGTCCGTTGCTGAACCACAGAGTCTCGCCGATGTTCACGCGCAAACTGTCTCGAAGGTGAGTCAGCAGATTGTCAGTGATGGAAATGGTCGGCGGTGTGATGCACTGAGGGGAAACGAAAAACACGGGCATGCGTGACTCTACAGGGCACAACCCGGAATGAGGAGGACAGATTACTCGAAGAAGGTCTTCATCTTATCGAAGAAGCCGTCGCCGTTGGCTTCCATGGACATGCCGCTCTCTTTTGCATACTCCATCAGCAGTTCTTTTTGTCTAGCCGTCAATTTGGTGGGGATTTGGACCTTGATCGTATAGACCTGATCGCCGGTCGAGCTGCCTTTCAGGCTGGGAATCCCTAACCCTTTAATCCGGAGGACCTTGTCATGTTGTGTGCCGGGTGGCACTTTAATGACGGTTGCCCCTGTGAGGGTCGGGACTTCCACTTTTCCACCGAGTGTGGCCGTGACGAGGTTGACCGGCACATCACAGGCGATATCGAGGCCTTTGCGATGAAAGACTTGATGGGGTCTGACGGTCACGGCTACATAGAGGTCGCCGGGAGGGCCGCCATTGGGACCATGCTCTCCTTCATTGGAGAGACGAAGTCGCATACCGGTCTCAATACCAGCAGGAATGTGCACGGCGATGGTGCGCTCTTTGTAAACCCGTTGACGCCCCTGGCAGGCCGGGCAGGGATCCGTGACGAAATGACCGGTGCCTTCACATTGACCGCAGGGCCGGCTGACGCTGAAGAACCCCTGCTGAAAACGTAATTGCCCTGCACCTTTGCAGCTGCCGCACGGCTTGATGGCTGCCGCTGACTTTGCCCCGGTCCCTTTACAGTCGATGCAGATCTCCCAGCGCGGGATCTTGAGCGTCGCCTCTTTTCCGTAAACGGCTTCTTCAAACGTGATTTCCAGGTTGTATTGGAGATCATTGCCACGTTCGGCCCGAGTTGCCCCGCCGCCTCGCGCTTGACCGAAAAAATCTTCGAAGATGTCGTTAAATACGTCCCCGAATCCGCCACGGTTGAAATCGAACCCGTCAAAGCCTGGCCCACCCTGTTGTGCCCCGGCATGACCGAACATGTCGTAGCGTTTCCGCCTTTCCTGATCGCTCAGCGTTTCATAGGCTTCGTTGATTTCTTTAAACTTCTCTTCGGCGGATTTCTTCTGCTGGTCTCCGATGTGGAGGTCCGGGTGGTGCTGGCGGGCCAGTTTCCGGTAGGCTTTTTTCAGATCGTCGTCGGACACATTCCGATCAACGCCGAGAATATTGTAGTAATCGCGTTTGGACACGGCTGCCATTGCGTATGCGAGTAGGAAATCACCCGAATGCTCGATTGCGTCGAGAACTCAGGCGCCCTGAAGCATTATTCTATGCTATTTCTTGTCCTTGTCTACTTCTTCAAATTCTGCGTCCACGACTTTCTCATCGGTCTTCGTCTCGCCGGTGCTGCTGGTTGCGGAAGCGTCCGGTTGCGGGCCAGGAGATGCGGCGGCTTTCTTGTACATCGCTTCGGCCAACTTGTGCGACGCCGTCATGAGTGACTGTGTCGCCGATTCGATGGCCTCGGCATCGGTGCCCTCAAGCGCCTTCTTGACGGCTGCGACGGCATCCTGGATATTCGTCTTTTCCTCTGCAGAGACTTTGTCGCCGTATTCCGTGATGTTTTTCTCGGTTTGATAGACCAGATTATCCGCCTGGTTCTTGGCTTCCGCCAATTTTCGGCGTTTCTTATCATCTTCGGTGTGCGACTGCGCGTCTCGAACGAGATTCTCGACTTCGTCCTTGCTCAGACCGCTGGAGGCCGTGATCTTGATGGATTGTTCTTTCTGTGTAGCCAGATCCTTGGCCGACACGTGCACGATGCCGTTGGCATCGATATCGAAGGTTACTTCGATCTGCGGCATGCCGCGAGGCGCCGGTGGAATGCCGACCAAGTCGAACTGCCCAAGCAGTTTGTTGTCATTGGCCATCTCCCGCTCGCCCTGGAAGACGCGGATGGTGACGGCCGTTTGGTTATCGGCGGCCGTCGAGAACACTTGGCTCTTCTTGGTCGGAACGGTCGTGTTGCGTTCGATCAGCTTGGTGAATACACCGCCCAGTGTCTCAATGCCTAACGACAAGGGAGTCACATCGAGAAGCAGGACGTCCTTGACCTCTCCTTTGAGGACTCCGCCTTGGATGCCGGCTCCGATGGCGACGACTTCGTCGGGATTCACCCCACGGTGCGGTTCTCTTCCAAAGAAGTCCTTCACGACCTGAATCACTTTTGGCATACGGGTCATGCCGCCGACCAGCACGATTTCTTGGATATCCTTGGCGGTGACGCCCGCGTCGGACAAGGCTTTTCGACAGGGCTCGATCGTGCGCTGAATCAAGTCGTCCACCAGCTGTTCGAGTTTGGCTCGCGTCAGCTTCGTGACCATATGTTTGGGGCCGCTGGCATCGGCGGTGATGAACGGCAGATTGATCTCTGTTTCTTGAGACGACGACAGCTCGATTTTGGCCCGTTCCGCCGATTCCTTCAGGCGTTGCAGCGCCATCCGATCTTTCCGCAAATCGATGCCCTGATCCTTCCTAAACTCGTCGACCAGCCAATCCATCACGCGTAGATCGAAGTCGTCTCCGCCGAGGTAGGTATCGCCATTGGTGGATTTTACCTCAAAGACGCCTTCGCCGATTTCCAGCACGGAGATGTCGAAGGTGCCGCCGCCCAAATCGTACACGGCGATCCGTTCGTCCTTCTTCTTGTCCAACCCGTAGGCGAGGGAGGCAGCTGTCGGTTCATTGATGATGCGCAGGACGTTCAATCCGGCAATCTGGCCGGCATCTTTGGTCGCCTGACGTTGGCTGTCGTCAAAATACGCAGGAACGGTCACAACGGCCTCGGTGACTTTTTCACCGAGATAGTCTTCAGCAGTCTGCCGCATTTTCTGCAGAATCATGGCGGAGACTTCCGGCGGGCTATAGCGCTTACCGCGCAATTCCACGTGCGCATCACCGTTATCGGCCTCAACCACTTTGTACGGAAGCCGCTTCATGGCTTCTTGAACCTCGCGGCTCTTGAACTTGCGCCCCATCAAGCGCTTCACGGAGAAAATGGTGTTCTCGGGGTTGGTGATCGCTTGCCGTTTCGCAATTTGTCCGACCAACCGTTCGGTCTTATCGGTGATGGCGACGACGGAAGGCGTGGTCCGGCTCCCTTCGGCGTTGGCGATCACAACGGGGTCTCCGCCGCTCATAATCGCCACACAAGAGTTGGTGGTCCCGAGATCGATACCGATGACTTTACCCATTGGTGGACTCCTTCCTTCTCGACAACGACGACTGAATCAGGTCAATGCGTCGTTGAATCATATTCGCTTGGATTGGCTGGACCTGACGACACACTGACCATTGCCGCCCGCAGAATCCTATCGTGCAGCCGATACCCCTTTTGAAACTCATCCAATACGTTATTGGCCGGCACATCGTTCGATGGCCCGTATGAGACGGCTTGATGGGCGCTTGGATCGAACTCTTGACCGGCCGTTTCAATCGCCTGCACACCGAATTTGGCAAGGATGCCGGATAGTTGCTTGAGCGTCAGTTCCACACCCTGGATGAGCGCCGAATCGCCGCCTCCATTCGTCCGCGCCGCTTTGATTGCCCGCTCCATGTTATCGACAACCGGCAGCAGCTCTTTGAGAAGCTGTTCGTTCCCGAATCGAATCTGCTCACGCTGGTCGCGTTGAGTCAGTCGTTTGTAGTTTTCAAATTCTGCGGCCAGCCGGAGATACTTGTTATTGAGCGCGTTACATTCTTCAGTCTTGCCGGCCAGTTCCTCCTGAATGGAGGCACCCGCGTCCGTGACCGGAGAATCTTCCTCTAAGCGCTCGATTGTATTGGCGTTTGTTTTTTCTTGTTCTTGATCGTCACTCATCCTGATACCTATACAAGCGGAGAGATATCCATAGAAGGAAGGAAGTCAACGGGTAAGGGAAAATAAAATGATGCGGGGAGGAAGAGAACTAGACCCAGTGCGTCAGGCTCGTGCCCTGGGCACGACGATAGAGGAGTTCAAGCCCATACAGAGTCAAAAACGGTTCGATATGTTGAATCGATCGCGCCTCCGGCGCGATGACCATGGCCAAGCCACCCGTGGCGACTACATATGACGTGCGCCCCATTTCCGTTTCCATCCGCTGAACCAGGGTGTCCACGAGACCGGCATAGCCAAAGATGAGCCCCGACTGAATACTGCCGGCGGTATCGGTTCCTATGACCGTCTTAGGCCGGGCGAGCTCGACTTTGCTCAACTTTGCGGCCCGTGTAAACAGGGCGTCCGCCGAAATAGTCAGACCGGGTGCGATCACGCCTCCAAGATATTCTCCATCTCGGTTGACCGCGCAAAACGTCGTCGCCGTGCCGAAATCGACGATGATAAGATCGCGATGAAACTTTTCATAGGCCGCTGCCGCATTCACGATACGATCGCTTCCGATCTCTTTTGGGTTCGAGTATTTCAGTATGAGGCCTGTGTCCATATCGGAAGAGACGGTGATGGGGATGCAGCCGAAAGACGTTTCAATCATCGATTCAAACGTGTCCGTGAGGGCGGGAACGACACTGGACACGATCGCACCGGTGATTTGCTGAGGGACGCGCCCGTCTCGGGTCATGAGGCTGAGACAGAGGACGCCGTACTCATCAGCGGTAGTCTTGGGATCGGTCGCCAACCGCCAATGTGTCAACAGAGTCGATCCGTCAAAGATTCCTGCGACAACGTTGGTATTTCCGATGTCGATCGCTAAGAGCATCGGACTCATTCTACCCGGCCTGGTCCTCTTTCGCTACTCTCTCAGGTGAATGACATCGGCGGCACGGACCTCGATGAGGGGCATCGCGTGTGAGCGAGGGGAAGGTGCCAAGATTCTCACTTGCAACGCGCCGTCGGCCGAGAGAGCCTCTACGATGCCGACGATCGGTTGCTCATTCGTGAACAGGACGCGAACTTGGCGCCCCAGCGTGGCACAGCGAGCCGTATAGGCCTGTCGCAGCCGGATCGGTCCATGAGTCCGAAGCTCGCTAAGACACTGTTCAAGGTCAAGAAGCAGTTGAGCCATGAGTCGATTTCGGTCGATCGATCGTCGTGAGATTTCCATCAATGAGGCCGCAATCGGCCGCAATTCTTCCGGAAAATACTCCGGCAGGACATTCACGTTGAGCCCGATTCCAATGACCACGACCGGATCGTTGGTTGTGGCAAAGCTGCTCTCACAGAGAATCCCGCCGACCTTGCGTTCATGGAGAAGCAGGTCGTTCGGCCACTTCAGTGAAAGAGATACGGCCGCCGTCTGTTGAACGGCCTCGGTCACGGCCAAGGCGCTGACAAGCGGCACCCAAGATAGCCATTGCGAGAGGGAAAGGTGTTCCCCCGTCCCACGTACAATGACGGAGCAATAGATATTCAGCCCAGGCGGAGAGAACCAGGCGCGCCCATGTCGGCCGTAGCCACCTGACTGGCTTTCCGCAATGACGACGGTGCCGTCTCGTGCGCCGTTCTGAGCAAGCGATAATGCTTCCCTATTGGTCGAGGGAAGATCTTGGTGGAGATACAAGGCTTGACCAAGCGACGTGGTCGCAAGGGTGCTGCGAATACTATCGAGATTGAGAGGGGTGGAAGACACCATCAATTACGCACGCTGGCGTCGTGAAGGTCGAGCTACCGTCATGACAAGGCTGATCGTTGCCGCTGGTGCGGAATGGGTGAGGGCTCCGATGGAAATGCGATCGGCGCCGGCTGCTGCCATGGCTCGGACGTTCTTTAGCGTGATGCCGCCGGACACTTCCACCAGGGACTGTTTCTTGATCAGTGTCACCGCACGTCGGACCAGGTCCGGAGGCATGTTGTCGAGCAGAATAACATCGGGTTTTCCTGCAAGGGCCTGCCGAACCTCAGAGAGAGACTCCACCTCAACGATAACGGGAAGCTCGTTTGACCGATGGGCATGTGCCAATTGACAGGCTTGTTTAACCGGTCGTCGATGACGTCGAAGGAGAGCCAGATGGTTATCTTTGATCAAGATGCCGTCTCCCAATGATTGTCGGTGGTTGATCCCTCCGCCCAGCGAAACGGCCCATTTCTGGAGCGCGCGCCAGCCGGGAAGAGTTTTTCTCGTGTCCATGATACTGGCAGGGTAACCGCGCACGGCCCGGCAGAATCGTTGCGTCAAGGTGGCGATTCCGGACAGATGTTGAAGAAAGTTCAAGGCGACCCGCTCGGCTTGCAGGATGGACCGCCCGTCGCCTTCGATATGAAGGAGCGGCTCCCCATTCATAGCTCGGTCGCCGTCGCGCTTGAAGACTGACAACCGTAGGGAAGGATCGATCATGAGAAAGGTCTGAACCGCTGCGGCCATGCCGGCTACGACCAAGGGTTGTTGCGCGATGATCTTGGCGTGAGCCTTGACCGGAGATGAAAAGATCGATGTCGTCGTGGCATCACCTAGAATGAGATCTTCTTCAAGGCCTTGGCGCACGGCGCGACGGATCTCTGCAGCAGGGAGTGTGGCCATCGGTCAGGTTGCGAGCATGGCACGAAGCTGCCGCTCGCTGTCGGCCAGCAATGTACGATCGCGGGATAGGGTCTGCACTCTTTCTTGATGCTCGGAAATCACTTCCGGCGGAGCTTTGGACACGAACTCGACGTTCTTCAGTTTCCCATCGACCCGTTGCAATTCCTTGTCGGTCTCCGTGATTTGTTTTGTCAGACGATCGAGAGCTTTTTTGAGGTCGACGTCCTCGGCGACTACGATGCCAACCGAGAGACCTCCCGTGACGAGTCTCAGTAATCTTGCCGCCGGCCAATCGCGCGACGGGCTTACTTCGACGGTGCCGCGGCTGAGGTGGGTCAGGTGTCGTTGTAACTGGTGGAGCTGGTTCTGTCTGTCCGAGTCGTCGTGCCCGACGTGAAACGGAATCTGCTGTCCCGGCGGATAATTCAGGAGGACTCGGCCGGTTCGGACGAGCCCCACTGTCTGTTCCAGCAACGCAAAGTGCTGTGCTGCATCAGGCGCGGCCCATGTCTCGTTCAAGACCGGATAGTTCTGCACGACGATGCTGGCTCCTTGATGGGGGATCGTCTGCCAAATTTCTTCCGTGATGAACGGCATGAAGGGATGCAACAGTCGCATGGTCGTTTCCAGCGTTTCCACCAGAGTGTGCCTGATGCTTGCTCCATCAGGATGTGCCGGCGTTTGCAGAACCGGTTTGATCAATTCCAAATACCAGTCACAGTACTCATGCCAGATGAATTGATAGAGGACTGTCGCCGCACGATCGAATCGGTATGATTCCAACTCTGTCGTGACGGCGTGGATTGTCTGGTTGAGGCGACTCAAGATCCACCGGTCGGGGAATGTCCGTTGCGCTGGCGGGAGGGCGGTGCGTGGTCCGTCAAGATACATCAAGGCGAATCGCGCGGCATTCCAAATCTTATTGGCGAAATTGCGGTAGCCTTCGATCCGTTCTTCGGCCAGCTTGATATCGCGTCCCGGTGAGGCCATTGAAGCAAGGGTGAACCGGAGGGCATCGGTGCCGAATTGATCCATGACATGCAGCGGGTCGATCACGTTGCCCTTGGATTTGCTCATCTTCTGGCCTTCTGCGTCGCGGACCAAGGCATGGATATAGACGTCCTTGAAGGGTACGTCTCCCATGAACTTGAGCCCCATCATGATCATGCGGGCCACCCAGAAGAATAGAATATCGAGGCCAGTGACCAACGCGGAAGTCGGATAGTAGGTCTTGAGTTCTGGTGTCTGCTCTGGCCAGCCCAGTGTCGTGAACGGCCAGAGGGCAGAGGAGAACCAGGTATCGAGCACGTCAGGGTCTTGAACCAGATTGGTATTCCCACAGTGAGAGCATTTCTCCGGTTTTGACTTTGCAACGATAGGTCTCACGTCGAGATCGATAAGCGGCCTATTATCGTGCGTACTTCTGAGAAACCCTCCGTTGCATTGCTCGCAATACCATGCTGGGATTTGGTGCCCCCACCAGATCTGGCGGGAGATGCACCAGTCTTTAATGTCCCGCATCCAGCCGAGATAGTTATTGACCCAGCCTTCGGGAACGATTCGAATGCGTCGATCCTCTACTGCTTTGATTGCAGGTTCAGCAAGCGGCTGAATTCTTACAAACCATTGTATAGACAAATAAGGTTCAACAACCGTTTTGCAGCGATAGCACTTCCCTATCGACATCTTGTGGGATTCGACCTTCGCGAGAGCTCCATGATCCGCAAGCAGTTGCTCTATTTTTAGACGAGCTTTCTGCGTAGAGAGACCCGCTAATGCGGCTACGGTTTCGGGCATCGCCTTTGTAGCTAGCTTCAGTTCGGATTCGTTGAGTAGGTTTGCGTGTATGTTAAGAATACGTATTCGATCAAGGGGGGGGGAGTGCCGCTCTCCAGCCTCGAAATCGTTGAAGTCATGTGCGGGAGTAATCTTCACCGCGCCGGTCCCGAATGTGCGGTCGACGAGGATTGCATCACCAACGATCGGAATGGTGCGATTAGTCAAGGGGAGACGTACACGTTTGCCGATGAGATTGTTATATCGAGGATCTTCGGGATGAACGGCGACAGCTGTATCGCCCAACATTGTTTCGGGTCTCGTAGTGGCGACCACAAGGTGTTGAGATGGGTCCTCGTCAAGTGGATATCGAATAGTATAGAGCTTGCCATTGACCTCTTCATGTTCCACTTCAATGTCCGAGAGGGCCGTCAGACAGCGTGGACACCAATTGATGAGGCGTTCGCCACGATAGATCAATCCGTCCTCATACAGCCGTACGAAGACCTCGATGACGGCCTTGGACAAACCGTCGTCCATTGTAAATCGTAAACGGTCCCAGTCACAGGATTCTCCCAGCTGCTTTTGTTGATTGACGATCGTATTACCCGACGTCGCTTTCCATTGCCAGACTCGTTCGACGAATCGCTCCCGTCCCAGCGACTCACGCGACAGGCCTTCGGCCATCAGTTGCTTTTCCACCACGTTCTGTGTGGCGATACCAGCGTGATCGGTTCCGGGCAACCAGATGGTATTACGCCCCTGCATGCGCCGCCACCGGATCAGAATGTCTTGGAGCGAATGATTGAGCGCATGTCCAACATGGAGCGAGCCTGTCACATTCGGAGGAGGAATGACGATGCAGTAAGGTTGGCTGGCGTGGTTCTTTGCGTCGGCACGGAAATACCCTCTGGCAATCCACTCACGGGACCAGCGGTCTTCAACGGCTTTGGGGTCGTAGGTTTTATCGAGTTGACGTATGGTCATTGATGCAAGGTCCTTTAACAACAGGGTGCGCATCTTAGCATGTCTGTGTTATGCGGGAAAATGGAAGTGGTCTCAGCTTGTGACCTTGCGAGGCATATGCTATACAATCGCCCATAAAGAGCGCATCACACACATTCCAGCAGGAGGATCATGGCACGAGGTCGTGAGAAGGATCGAAAGACACGAAAGAAACATCGGAAGAATGTCAAGCGGGTGAAGGCCCTGGCCAAGGCTCGGCGAGGGAAACGGGGCAAGAAAAGTTAGCTCGTAGAGGAGTGTGACGCTTCTTCAGTCTCGATCAGACGTCTGAGTTCGGCCTTGATGTACTGCTCGGCGACATCAGGCACGATTCGCTGAACAGCCTGTTCGATGGTTTGTCCGACGGTGGCTCTCACCAAGTCGTCTGCCAGTAGCGGGGCCTGCCTCAGCACCTCACATTTGAGCTCATCCTTGACCAATTGATCGATCGTCTCCACGTGTTCCTGAACGATCGCGGGCAAGTGTTGACGGATCCCGGATTCGATCTGATCCTTGACCAGTCGATCGGCGCTCTCTCCGATGGAAGTCTTGGCCACTTCGGACACGGTTTGCCGGATGACGGGTTCGCTGCTCTCGAGTTCTTTTCTGATGAGAGCGGGCAATGCCTGAGAGACCAGGGGCTGAATGATCGTTGTGAGATACTCTTGTGAGAGGATATTTCCTAGCTGTACTTGCAACTCCTTCTGAACGATCGGTCGAGCGTGGGTCGCCAGCTTCTCATCGATCACACGGGGGAGCAGCTCGGTAAGGCTTTGCTGGCTTCGTGTGGTCATTGATTGCAAGAGTTGGTCGAAGAGGCCTTTCATGGCATCTTCGGGGCCCGCAGGCGTGATTGGGGATGCCGGTAGTGCACTCGGTGAGATGCCAACCTGATCCATAACTTCCTCCTGGCCGTCGCCACTTGCCAGGTGGTCGATCGCCTCATCATCATCGAAGTCGGTTGAAGTCGAAGTCGGCGGCCACACGCGCCGTTTCAGGCCCTTGCCGTTCGAGGCAGCCGCCTGTTTCTCTTGAACCGATTTAAGAACGTCGAGTAAATCCTCAGATTGAAATGGTTTCTTTAGGAATGCTTTGACACCCAACGTGCGGAGGTGATTTTCGTCCGGGCGATCAGCCGGATTCACCAGCGAAATGAGGTAGGTTTCTGTCAGATTGTCCAGCTTGTTGATCTCCTTGCAAAATCCGGAGAAAGTCATGTTATCGAGATGATAATCCGCGATGATCAGCGACGGGGAGTTTCGTCGAGCGGCCTCAAGGGCGGCTGGTCCGTCTTGAAACCCGACGACCTCAAACCCTTCCGGTGTTGAGATCTGTTCCACCAGCCGTCTCACTGCGGGGCTGCTGTCGACAACGAAGATCGGAGAAGGCATAACAAACTCCGTAGTTTTTAGTTTCTTCGAAGCTAGCAAGGGGGGTATGCTTTGTCAAGAAAACCATCGATAGGTGATTGGATTCACAATGTATTTCGGCACGCGTACTGTTGCCGAACTGAGATCAGGGTAGACCCGTCATGAGTTCGTCGTTACGAGTGGTATTTTTCGATGCAGCCGATACTCTCTTTCACGTGCAGGGGTCGGTCGCTGAGATTTATCTTCGACATGCGGTTGAATTCGGCTTTCCACAGAAACCGGACTCGTTGGTGGCAATCAAGCAAGCGTTCAGTCGAGCGTTCTGCGAAGCCCCACCGCCGGTCTTCGCCGTGGCTGACCCGGCACGAATCAAGCAGAATGAACGTCTGTGGTGGTTCGACATCGTTCATCATGTCTTTTATCGTGTCGGTATGTTCGAGCGATTTGACGAGTTCTTCGATCAAGTGTTCCGTGTGTTTGAGGACCATCGATCATGGCGTTTGTTTCCTGAAACCGCTTCTACCTTGACTCGACTCAAAGCATTGGATCTGGAGCTCGGGATCATCTCGAATTTTGATTCCCGTCTCTTTCCCGTGATGCGTGGACTTGGGATTGATGATGCATTCGACACCGTGACCATCTCGAGTTTGGCCCAAGCCGCGAAGCCTGCTCCTCAAATCTTTCAAATCGCCTTGGAAAAGCATGCCGTTGATCCGGATGAAGCTTTGCATATCGGCGATAGTCTGCGAGACGACATGGAAGGGGCGACGAAAGCCGGGCTTCACGCCGTTCTGTTGGACCGTGATGGAAAACACCACGGAGCGGGGGTTCTGGCCATCAAGAGCTTGGAGGAGTTGTTCCCGCTTCTAGATCGATTGGAGAAGTAACGGCACGAGATCTTTCGCACGGCCGTGCAGTGCGATGTCGACCACCGCCGATTGCGGAGTGGGATCAAGGTTGATTTCGGCGACGAATGCCCCGGCCTCTTTGGCGAGGGTTGCAAACCCTGCGGCCGGGTAGACGACGCCCGATGTGCCGATGACGAGCAAGACGTCGCAATGTTTGAGCGCCCTGGAGCAGTCGTCGAGATCATCAGTAGACAAGGATTCTCCGAACCAGACGATATGAGGTCTGAGCAACGACCCGCAACGGAGACAGGACGGGAGGATAGAAATCGGCACATCGTGATTGTGTTCCACTACGCCACAGCCGGTGCAGCGAGCGTTCCAGATGTTGCCGTGAATCTCGGAGAGTTTCTGTGAGCCGGCGTCTCGATGCAGCCCATCCACATTTTGCGTAATCAGCCAAAAGTCCGAAGAGCGGCGCTCGAGTTCGACGAGGGCTTTGTGAGCGTCGTTCGGCTGTTTTTTTGCGATCAGCTCGCGCCGCCAGTTGTACCACTCCCACACGAGGCGAGGGTCTCGCTCAAATGCTTGGGGTGTGGCGAGATCTTCTGCTCGGTAATTGCGCCACAAGCCGTCCGTTCCACGAAACGTCGGCACACCGCTGTCAGCCGAGATTCCGGCGCCGGTAAGCGCGGTTATGCTTTGCGCAGCAGAGAGTTGTTGTCTCACAATCCCAAGATCAGATCCCGGCGCCATGATATTACCGGTCTCCTAAAGTGCGGCTGCGTCGCCTCGCACCCGCATGCTATAGTACGCTCGTTTCACAGGCAACCATGAGGATGAGTGCATGAAACAGATCTTGATGGTCGGTGCCGGCTCAGTCGGCGGGTTTTTCGGAGCGCGATTGGCCAAGAGCAATCCCGACGTGTCGTTCTTGCTGCGGCCGAACACGCTGGCGGCGGTGAAGCAAAAGGGATTGACGATCCGCAGCGTGGACGGGACGTTTACAGTCAGGCCGCAAGCAGCCTCGGATGCGCGCCAGCTTCCTCGACCGGATCTTATTGTGCTCGGCGTGAAAGCGTATGATCTTGACGAAGTCCTGAACCAGATCGAACCGGTGCTGACCGAAAAGACCGTGATCCTCACCTTGCAGAATGGAATCGATACCGAAGACCGTCTTCTCGCAAAAATCCAACGGGATTGTGTGGTCGGCGGCGTCGCCTATATCTATTCCAAGATCGTTGAGCCCGGCGTGATCGACCATTATAAAAAAGGGACTGTGTCGATCGGCGAACTGATGGGGTATGAAAGCGAGCGCCTTCTCGGTATCCGTGACCTATTCACCTCGGCTGGCATTCCTTGTCATTTGTCAAAGGACATTCGCCGCACGAAGTGGGAAAAGATGTGTTGGAACTGTGTCTTCAACCCGATTACGGTGCTGATCGATGACCGCGTGGCGAAGGCACTTGATCATTCTGAGATGATGGGTGTCATCCGGCAGATTGTCGGAGAAGTCGCGGCCATTGCGGCGACGCTTAAGGTACCCTTGCCTCCGGACATGGCGGAACGAGTGGTGAAGGCCTCACAGGAAATTCGCGACATCCATACCTCCATGTATGACGATTGGAAGGCGGGGCGTCCGACGGAAATCGATTACCTGAACGGGTATATCGTGGAACAGGGGCGTAAGCTGGGGATTCCGACTCCGGTGAATGAGGCTTTCACGGCCATGATCAAAGCCATCACGGTCAAGGAGCAGACCGGTCAGGGGCGCGTTCGAATAGAGGGCGCTGTGGTTCAGCCGGTGTCCTTCGATCGTGCGGCGATCGCGTCATTGCCGGCTGAGCATCATGTGGATGTCTCGACGGTCATGCCAGGCATGAAGGGATGGGGAATTCGGTTGAAGGGGCTGCTCGATATTCCAGCATTGGCCATTGAGGCGGATCACGTGGCCTTTCACGCTTCGGACGGAAAATATTCCGCCTGCCTCACGCTTGAGCAAGCCAGAGAACACGGAGTCCTTGTCTACGAGCTTGATGGAGCCCCACTGCCTGACACGAAAGGTGGCCCATTTCGATTGGTGACACCAGGACTTGGCGATCTTTGTGCCAATGTGAAGGGTGTCGCACGAATTGAAATCACCAAAGGGTCGGGACGGGATACAAGACAGACGATTTGTCCTCCGGGTTCATAGATGACTCGGTTATGTGTTATGTCAATGTGATCATTGGCGAAGGCACCGTGCGCTCTTTATCGGGAAGATTTGATACACCAAGATCATGAACAGTTATGGAGAATGAAGTGGCAAGTGTGCAGAGCCCATACCCTGTATTATTTCGCCGCGTAATCACCGGCCTCATTCTTGGCGCGATTGCGGGCGCGATTCAAGTCTGGTTCTTCAATCGCGATCTCATGCATCTCTGGGCAGCAATTGCCGGCGGGGTGACCTATATGACCACATGGGTGTTCTTAACGGACTGGCTCAAACTTGCAGGAGGCAAGATTCTCCTTGGTGCAGTCTCAGGTCTCCTGGCGGCTGTCGTGTGGTGGGCGATAGCCGTTCATTCGGATAACGCGTTCATCCAGGCGGTGGTGGCCGGGCTCTGTTTCGGCGCCGCCTATGCGTGGTCGGATCAGCGAATCACTTGAATCTACCGCTACCCGTTCCGTGGACACTTGCTTAGGTCGGTGAGTCGATGGAACAAAGGAGCCGGAGAAAGTAGTAGGCGCGGCCACATGTGGGTATAGGAGGTGGTGTGAGGCTCTTGTGTCGCACGGAAAAGCTGCGGTATATTGCATATACGATGTTGAAAAGCAGTCAGACGATGAAGGTTGCGCATCGAATGATGACTTCCACGTGTGTGGTCCTTTTTCTCTGCATCTGTGTGTTGGCGCAGATGCTCGGTATGCCGATCACTTTGTTCAGCCTGATCGAGTCGTCCACCGTATTCACGGAATCTGTTTCTGAAGACTTTTCTTTTCCTGCTACAGAGCCGAAACCTAGAACATCAAGCGTGTGGAGTTTCTATACTGAGACGCAATCGTCGCCATATCTTCCTGTCTTTGTGACCTCGGTTTTTCATCCTCCTCAAGCGTAGCATCCGTTTTGCCTTCAATTCACTGATCTGTGCAGTGATCGGGCTTTTTTGTTGCAGGTTCGGAAGAATCTCCGGCGTGGTGCTGAGATTTTTCGATGAATTTTCAACATGCCGGATAAACCGACTCGGCCGAGGAGGTGACTCACAATGCCTGGTATGAACGATGCCCTCTCCTATATCTTTTTGGGTGTTTTTGTGCTCGCGATCATTGTGTTCGCGCTTTTCAGTGCGGGTTAACTGCACTGAGACACCTCTGTGAATGTGATTTCAGAGGTGCGATGACTCCAAGGACGTTGAAAGCGTCCAGAGGTCCAGGATAGCCTGAAAACGACGCGGTGCTCTTCCTTGCACAGAGTATGGCGTCGGGAACCATTGTTGATTGTATCTCAGGTGTAGTTCCGTACTTAGTGCATCCTGGCTTCGATGTGGTGTGCCGATTGATTCATCTGCACCGCCAGTTCTTGAATTTTGTTCAGACAATGGTTCCTAACGTCATACGAGCTTGTTACCATATGGAGTCCGTTTTGGTAATTGGACGATACGATAAAGAAGGAGAGTGGAGGGTGTGGCAGCATAGCGTTTGCATGTAATGAGAGCAGCTTAAAGATCACCTGCTTCTCATGCCGTGCAATAGGCGTAGCATGTGTGAGGTTGCTCCGTTGTGTGTGGTGACGCAGATGCTCGGGGCACCGTTCACTCTCCTTGGTTTGTTGCACTCGGATCTGTTCACGGGATTGGAATCTATTTCCGAAGACTTCTCTGCGCTCTCGCCGTCGCTTGAGTCCGAGAGACCTCGTTTCTTTCGCTTGTTCAGCAAGTTTCGCTCTGTGCTTCAGCTGCCGTTATTGCTCACGTCTGTGTTCCGTCCACCCCCTACCTCATCTTCTCGGCATCATAGGTTTGATGCACATGCCGCTTGAAGCCAACTCCGGCTGTAGAGCTTCGCTATGGTAGTGACTAGTTGCGAGGATTTGACGGACGTGGTTTTCCGCATAGGTGATCAGCTTCAGCCTATGGAGGTAGGCTCATGGTGCTCCAACATGTTTGAAAATAAAGATTCGAACTCGATTCCAGAGGTGTGTTCGCTAATGGCCTGTTTATGAAAGAATCAGAAGCTATCATGTCTTCAACGACTGGTGTCTCCTCGGCCACCGTTCTAACCGATATCAAGGCTGGCCTCGTTGTATTCTTCGTCGCTCTCCCTTTGTGCCTGGGGATTGCGCTCGCTTCCGGTGCTCCATTGCTGTCTGGGTTGTTGGCCGGCATTATCGGCGGCATCTTGGTAGGACTGTTCAGTGGGTCGCACACCAGCGTCAGCGGTCCCGCCGCTGGGTTATCGGCAGTCGTGGCCGCTCAAATCCTCTCGCTTGAATCATTTTCAGCGTTTCTGATGGCCTTGATTCTTGCCGGGATGATCCAAATCGGCCTCGGTGTCGCTAAACGAGGGTTCATATCCGAATTCTTTCCAACCAGTGTGATCAAGGGTCTGTTGGCAGCCATCGGGGTCATTATCATCTTGAAACAAATTCCCCATCTTATGGGACACGATCCTGACCCGGAAGGTGAAATGTCCTTCATCCAACCGGACTTGGAGACGACATTCTCCGAACTCATTCGTATGTTTGGAGACATTCAACTGGGGGCGGCAATAGTCGGTCTGATCTCTATTGCTCTACTCGTGCTCTGGGACAACTGGAAGTCGCTGAAAACGTCTCTCTTTCCCGCTCCTGTCGCAGTAGTATTGTTCGGCATCGGAGCGGGCTTATGGTTCGAGCAACTTGGCGAGCCATGGGTCATTGAGCCGACCCATTTGGTTCAGGTGCCCGTGACGAGTAGTGTGGGAGAGCTCTTCGGGCTCCTTCCACGACCGGACTTCTCGCAGTGGACGAATCCGACCCTCTATACAGCTGCGATGACCCTCGCCATCGTGGCATCTCTCGAAACCTTGCTCAATTTAAAGGCGGTCGACCGGCTTGATTTACAGCAACGGACTTCACCGCCGAGCCAAGAGTTATTGGCCCAAGGTATTGGAAACATGGTGTGTGGATTGGTCGGCGGAATTCCGGTCACTTCAGTCATCATCCGTGGTTCTGTGAACGTCAACGCAGGTGCCAAAACAAAACTGGCTACGATCATTCATGGCACATTGCTGTTGGTCAGTATTCCGCTCATACCGACCTGGCTGAACATGATTCCGTTATCCTGTCTGGCGGCAATTTTGATAGTGACCGGCGTTAAACTGGCCAGTCCGGCTCTCGTCAAACAAATGTGGAATCAGGGCCGCTATCAGTTCATCCCGTTTGCGGCGACCGTGACGGCGATTGTATTCACCGATCTCTTGATTGGTATCGTGCTTGGCCTCGTCGTGGCCATCGGTTTCATCCTGAACAGCAACATGCGTCGGCCAGTACACCGCTTTGTGGAAAAGTACTTGGGCGGTGATGTGGTGCATGTCGAATTGGCGAATCAGGTGAGCTTTTTAAATCGCGCCGCCCTCTCCAAAGTACTGAAGGAAGTGCCGCGCAATGGCCACGTCCTCCTAGATGCGCGGAACACGGACTACATCGATCCGGATGTGCTGGGCTTGATTCGAGACTTCAAGGAACAAACCGGACCAGCCCATGGCGTGGAGGTGAGCCTTGTCGGCTTTCAAGGTGAACATAACTTTGAGGATGAGATCCAATATGTCGATTATTCGACCCGCGAGATCCAAGACACCATCACTCCGCAACAGGTCCTCAATCTTCTAAAGGAGGGGCATAAAAGGGTGCGCGCCGGACGGCGACTTACCAGAGATTTTAGTCGCCAGGTGAGGGCCACGGCCGAGGCGCAGCATCCTTTAGCCGTAGCACTGAGCTGCATCGATTCCCGCACACCGGTTGAGTTAATTTTCGACCTCGGGATGGGAGATATCTTTAGCATTCGGATCGCGGGAAACGTCACGAGTGGACAGGTACTCGCCAGCGCTGAATTCGGCTGCGCTGTGGCAGGGGCAAAACTCATCGTCGTGATAGGACACACGAGATGTGGGGCCGTATCCGCTGCCGTCAAACTCTTGAAGTTGCCTCAAACTGTGGCTGAAACGACAGGGTGTCAGCATTTCGACTCCATTATCAATGAGATCCGGTGTCCGGCAGAGAGTGTCTCGATGCAGATGACTGCTGAGCCGTCCGCGCCTGACACAGTGGCGATCGTGGATTCTGTGGCCAGAGAGAATGTCTTCCGTGTCGTCAAGGAGATGCGCAAACAAAGTCGGACGCTCGACAAGCTGGTTCAAGAACGGCGCATCGCCATTGTCGGGGCGATGTACGATGTAACCACCGGAGGCATTGAGTTTCTGATAGAGGATGGATAAAAGCGGCGTCATTGCCGAAAACCTCGGAATCGTTTCTTTCCGTCCATCGAATTATCTGAATCTGCTTTGTCAGGAGCAAATGATATGCGTGGCGCGTTCGTATGTGAGGATTAGGAGGTCGTGGTAGGCTCTTGTCTGCGTGACGAAGCCACGGTATATTGCATGTACGATGTTGACAGGCAGTCAGACAATGAAGGTTGTGCCTCGAATGAGGGGATCGACCTGCCTGGTTCTTTTTCTCTGCCTCTGTGTTCTGGTGCAGATGCTCGGCATGCCGATCACTTTGTTCAGTTTAGTCGCATGGTCCGATGTATTCACGGAATCTGTTTCTGAAGACTTTTCTTTCCCTGCAACGGTGACGAAACCAAAAGCGTCATACGTATGGAGTTCCTACACTGAGAGGCAATCGTCGCCATATCTTCCTATCTTTGTGACCTCGGTTTTTCATCCTCCCCAAGCATAGACTCCGTTCTTATACATCTTGATTACGTGTTGATTTGGTGCGCGTGTTTCTCTGAGCCGTTCATGCTTCGATCACCATTGCCGTGCGCCGCGTGGTGTGCGTGGCGTGAAGAGCTGTACGATCTCGTTCGAGAGGAAGAAATTGTACCGATATCAAAAGATATCACCAGAGGACGCATTACTCACCATCGAATTGTGCTGTAGACCGAAGTTCGAAAGTGACTAAAAAGGTTAGCCATAGCTGTCGACATCCGACAGGAGAATAATTTCATTCTTATAAATCAAAGCGCATGCACAAAGGGCGAATTCATCTTGCCGAAAGCCTACGTGGGCAACGCGCGAGAGACCGACGTCTTGATTCATCACCATGCCGCAGTGGTCAACCGATGTCTCGGTGGCATGATGTCCTAATCGAAAGGAACGCTCCAATGACCTCTCTTGTGCACTGGTCTAGAAACAACCGCCTGCTGATAGTTGCTCTGTTGGTCACAATTACGTGGTTCTTTGCTCAAAAAGGATGTGCGCCGGAGCGTGAAGCCAGTCCAGGATCCGCGATGTCTGTGGCCGTTTTGACCTTGCAGGATAACTCTGTTCGGCAGAGGCAAGCTCAAGCTGTTCCTGTCAACATTATCAAAGAAAACCGTTCGGAGTCGTTGAAAACGCCGAGCCAATCTCTCAAGCACGCATCAATATTGCTGCGCAAAGCAGCAGATGCCCTCGAAACGAATCAAGTCTTGGCTGTGCAACTCATCCGTCAAGTGATCTCCATCCTGAAGCATCAGGTGGTCCCATCACTGCTTGACTCAAATTCAGCTTTGGCCCCAATCCGTTCGCTCTCATACCTGGTTGAGCCAGGAATGGATGAGGAGGAGCCGATAAGTCCGATTAACGAATAGCCAATCCATCAAGAGTGTCCCGGCTGAACGATAGAATGAAAGATAAGTTCCGTCATACGGGTGAATAAGCCGTAGCCATAAGGCCCATCGGTTTGAGCTTATGGGGTCCGTATTCAGTCAATGAGGAGGAAAGTATGAATATCAACGGTCATGAGGAGCCATCACAGAGTCTTCCTGATGCTTCCTGCGCGTCTTGCGGACTTCCTGCGAACCCTAGGTCTGATCATGTCGTTGTGGAGTTCAACACAAGTTGGTCTCAGGATACTGTCTGCCGGATATGGCACCGTCGCTGTTACGACGAATTTCTCGATTTTGGAGAGGAAGTATAACGGGTCTTCCAAAGGCAAGCCGCCAAAGCCAGAATGTTCTGGTCGATCACGTATGAACGTCCCGTTTTTCTTAAATGGTCAGGCAAGCTTGAACCAGAATTTCATTGCAACGGAAGGGAGAAGGGCGTGTCTCAAGAAGTTTCCAGAATATTGACTCTGCGTATTCTGCTGTATCAGAAACTATGATCGCGATCAGCTCAGCCTAATAGTGAACCAAACAAGGTTGAGATGGACGCCGATATCAAGTATCACTCGATGAGGAGGCAAGACTGTCACGAAAACGTTCTCGGATACGGTCACCGAAGCCGAGTTGACGCAGCGGCATGACGGCTAGTCTGCGAAGTCGAGGGTGCCACGCTGGAGAACAAGTATGAAAATCCACATCGATGCTGAGATCGAAACTAGAGCCTATCTCAGAATCAAAATGCGGGCTTCAGAGAGATCGAGCGCGCCGGAAATTGGCGCGAGATTTCTATCACCTTATCGCTCCGTCGGAAGAGCCTGACTTTTGAACAATCGATGTTGAGATAGGTTCTAGTATTGATGTGGCGAAAGAAAGAGCGAAAGTAAAGACAAAGAAAGTGAAGGAGTATTAAGCAGGTTCCAAATTGCAGCAAAGGCTTACTGCGGAGTTTTTCCTCATGAAGCTGAGCAAGACTCGATCAATCAGCGTTCAGAGCACTGAAGGCTGGCGTACAGTGGATTATCCGATTTGGCCTCGGTGCTCTCCTCCACGCGGATTCTTGCTCTATGACTGGTCTGAACGATCATCACGGATTGAAAGACATTCAGGTTGCCAGATCGGAATGATTGAGCGAAGGTGAATAGGTTTCAGGTGACGGTGATGAATAGTCATATCGGCATGAGATCTGTTCCATATCTTTGATTCTACGCTCACGATCATCCGAATGCCATCGCCGAACTCGTGGCCATTCCATCGATGATGTAGGAGTGTCGGCTGGCACTGTGTTCCAGATCTGACTGATCAGTCTCCTCAGTGAGTTCAACCTCTCACATTGACTGATCTATCGTTTAGCGAATCACTTGAATCTGCCGCCACCGTTCCGATTGATATCGCCAGAGTAATAACCCCATCCGCACGGTCCAGTCAGCGACCATCGCTGTCCAAATATAAAAGACGGATTGACGCATCCAGAGGGCGGCGATGAGTGCCAACGGTACGCGGACGCCCCACATGCCGACCATCGTCGCGCCCATAATGAAGCGTGTGTCGCCGGCGCCACGCAGCGATCCAGCCAGGACCATGGTGAGCGCCAGCGGGATTTGCAATACGGCGACGATTTGTAAAAACATTGTTCCCAGCTCGATCACCGCATCATCGGTGGTGAACGCACGAAGCAACGTGTCGGGGAAGAAGAAAAAGAGGAACCCCATCCCAGCCATGATCACAATGGCCAGCCGGTTGGCTTCCCAGTTTTCCAGTTTCGCTCTGGTATACTTGCCCGCTCCGATGCTTTGCCCCACCATGGTGGCGGCAGCAATGGCAAGTCCGTAGCCGGGTAGGAAGGAAAAGGATTCAATCGACAATCCAACTTGATGCGCGGCATAGGCCACTGTGCCATAGAGGAGGACGAGTTTGGTATAGATGAAGATGCCGGCCTGTTGGACGATCCGTTCGCCGGACACGGATGCTCCGACTTCCCAGATCGATCGAATCAGGTCCATACGCAATGTGGATGACTCTTTCAAGATGGGGCGACAACGCAGCAAGAGATAGAGCATCCCTGTCGTCTCAGCCAGGCCGACGGCGATGGCCGCGCCTTTGAGCCCTAATGCGGGAATTCCCCATCGACCGTAGATGAGGGGGTAGGCAAGACATACATGGAGGAGGTTGACGCCGATTAAACCATACATGGGAGTCTTCGTGTCGCCTGTACCCTGGAGGATGGACGACAAGACTTGAATCAGTACGGTACAGGGAATCACAAGAAAGATGATGGTCGAATAGGGGAGGGCGATCTCAATGACAGCGGATTCTGCGCCGAGTTGCTGCATGACGAACTGATTGCCGGCTATCCCAAGTCCGGCCAACAGGAGAGAGACGCCGATCGAAAGCCATAAAAAGTGACGGGCTGCTTCCCCCGCGTCTTGTCGGCGCCGCGCTCCCCACAATTGGGCGACAATCACATTCGTCCCAACCGAAATTCCGGAGACCAGGGTCGTGGCCACGAAAGCCAACAGTTGCCCTAGGCCGACCGCTGCGATAGAAGTGGCTCCTAGCCCGCCGACCAAGAGGACGGCGACAATGCCTTCAGCTCGTTGAAGAAACGTGGTGAGTGTGACGGGGAGTGCCAAGATCATCACGGACCGTCTGATCTGGGTGACAGCGTTGCCCATGGGGCGCTATCCTAACAGAGTTCCGTACCGCCCCTTGTGAGAAATTGTCGATTGTTTTGTGAACAGCATGACGATGGCTGACGCTCACAACAGATCCTCCACGACATTCGCACCACCTCGCTTATCAAAATCGAAATACCTCTCGGGCTTGCAATGTCACAAGCGGCTCTATCTGGAGATTCATCAGCCTGCACTGGCAACGCCGCCAGATGCGTCGACGCAGGCGATCTTAGACATGGGAACCGAGATCGGAGTTCTCGCGCAGCAGCGTTTTCAGGGCGGTGTGTTGGTCAAATCGGGATTCCGTCAGCGAGAAGCGGCGATCGCAGAGACCGCAACCTTGCTTCAAGATCCTATGATCCCCGCCATCTTCGAAGGGGCCTTCGAATATGATGGGGTGCTCGTGCGCGTGGATATTTTAGAACGTGTGCAAAACGGTGAGAAAGGATCGTCGTCCTGGCGTTTGATCGAGGTGAAGTCATCGACCAGAGTGAAAGATGTTCACCTTGATGACCTCGCTATCCAACGCCACGTCGTCCAAGGGGCCGGCGTGAGGCTTGATGCGACCTGTTTGATGCATATCGATACGGGATACTTCTATCAAGGCGGGGAGGTTGATCTGAAGGCACTCTTCTCGATTGAAGACGTATCGGAAGCTGTGACCGATCGTCGAGGGCTGGTGCCGGCACGATTGGCCGCCATGAAAGCCCTTTTGTTGGAGTCGCGGGCTCCGATGATCGAACCCGATCAGCATTGTCACACGCCCTATGAATGTCCTTTCTGGACTCACTGTACGAAGGAAAAACCGACGCGTTGGATCTATCATCTGCCGGGCAAGAAAGAGATTGTCGGTCAGCTTGTCCGGCAAGGCATCATGACGATCGACGAAATTCCGAATGAAACAAGGCTGTCGGATGTACAAAGGAAGGTCAAAAACAACGTCGAGTGGACGTCACCGGAATTAGGTCGGATCCTTCATTCCGTCAGTTATCCCATCCACCATCTCGATGCCGAGACCGTCATGTTGGCACTGCCGAGGTTTCCCTCTACCAGGCCTTATCAGTCTCTTCCGGTTCAATGGTCCAATCACATTGAACTCGAATCCGGTGACGTGATGCACCAGGAGTTTCTTCACAATGAGGCATCTGAGCCGCGCAGGCAGTGGGCTGAGGCCTTGATCGAGTCGCTTGGCGAGAAAGGAAGCATCGTCGTCTATTCAGCCTATGAGGAAGCCCTGTTACGTCAACTTGCGGAGACCTTTCCCGAGTTTAAATCGGCGTTCAAAGCGATTGTGAAGCGGCTATGGGACCTGCTCCCTGTTATTAAGAGTCACTATTATCATCCTAATTTTAATGGATCATATTCGATTAAGTCTGTGTTGCCGGCAGTGGTGCCGTCGCTTGGATATGGCGACCTCATGATTCAAGAGGGAGGGCAGGCAGCAGCTGAATACTATCGGATGGTCTTTCTCGAAAGCGATTGGGTAGAACGGGATTCCATACGGGAGGCGCTGTTACGGTATTGCGAGAGAGACACATTGGCGATGGTGGAATTACGGAGAGTGCTGAGAGAGAAGGCTGAGCGGCATGTCTGAACACAAGGGGATGAGTGCTGGGTCAAGTTGGCAAAAAGCACTGGAGGGGTTTATTCGCTCGTGATAATTGCGATACTTTATTTGAACCACTTTTTTGCACTTGGCCTACGATGAGGGCAACCTGGCCAACAACACGGCCGACGCTTTCCTTTACGCAGGTCTTCACACAACCGTTTCAAGTGTTCTTGTCGTGTTTCATCTTTCTTCACTATAGTCACCCAACAAACCCACTCATTGCGAGCTAGAGGTGTAAGCCTGTTCCATAGTTGGAATACATCGTGATTGGATTTTAGTACTTCTTGCAGATCTTTTGGTACTTTGTGAAAGAAGCTGGTGCTGATTACTTGAGTAGGCATAACATCTAAATTATACGGAATTTGCTTGCCGTTCACGACCACCCCACATTGGTCGTCCGCATGATGCGCTTCGCGGCGACTCCATTTCAGCTTCAGATGCCAATCCTAATTTTTGTGAAGAGGGTAGGAATTCGAAGTCGCGCTCGCAGAGGTTGCTCACGCTCCTACTGAGGGGGCCAGCCCCCTCGTATGCTCCCCACGCGGAGGAACTCTTCCCCAGCGGACCCTCTTGTTCGAATCCCACCCTCTCGTGGGTGTTCTTAGTGCGATGGGTTTTGAATCGGTTTGCTAAATTGCGCAGACACGGCTGTTGGTATGGCGGAGAGGGTGGGATTCGAACCCACGGTCGAGTTACCCCGACAGCAGTTTTCGAGACTGCCCGATTCGGCCGCTCTCGCACCTCTCCGTTATAGCAGATCGTCGGCTGGTTTGGTTATCGAGCAGGTGAGGAAAACATGCTCGATGGGTGTGCCGAGCTTACCGTGGTCGATGCAGTTTTGCAATGGCCTCATGTGACTTTGCGAGACTTGGCTTCAAATAGAAAAATTGTTGAGTTACGCAGCTGGAGGAGGGAACGACAACTCGGTCAACTCCGCCTTCTCCATCCCTCGTTTGACCAAGGTGGAGACATCGATCAGGCGTTCGACTTTGTGGACGTCCTCTAGGCGAGTTTTTGTGCTCGGATGGGGAGGCACAAAGAGTGTGCAACAATCCTGGTCGGGCTCTATCGACGTCTCGTAGGTGCCGAGACGTCTGGCTTCATCGATGATCTCTCGTTTGTCCATGCCGATCAACGGCCGGAGGATCGGCAGTTCCGCTGCTTCTTCAATCGTACACAAATTCTGAGGTGTTTGGGAGGCCACTTGACCCAAGCTGTCCCCCGTCACTAATGCCCAACACTGCTCTTTTCTCGCCAACTCCTGGGCGATGCGAATCATCATTCGTCTGTACAGGACGATGCGGAATGGAGCAGGTGCGCTGAGGACGATCTCCCGCTGGATTTCCCCGAAAGGAATCACATAGAGGCGTGAATTGTATTGAAAGGCGGTGAGGTGCCGTACAAGTTCGTGAACTTTTTCTTCCGAGGCCCGGCTGACCAACGGCCGCCCCGAAAAGTGAATGAAAGAAGCAAGGCAGCCGCGTTTTACCATGCGATAGGCGGCCACAGGTGAGTCGATCCCCCCCGAAATCAGACAGGCGACCTTTCCGCTTACACCGACCGGCATGCCGCCGGGACCTTCGATCTTTTTCGCCGAGCAAAATGCTTCCTTCGACAGGAGTTCAATATATATGGTCAAATCGGGATTCTTCAAACTGACTTTCTTCCTGGTTCTAGCACAGACTGCCGCGCCGAGCGCTTTTTCTACGTCCATCGAAGTCAACGTCAGGCGCTTGTCGGCCCGCCTGGCTGTGACTCTGAACGTGGTGAAGGAATGCGATTCAATTTCCTCGAGGACGGCCGTGGCGAGCGCATCCAGGTTTGGATCAGCCAATTGAAGCGGAACCACGCGGCCCGGTAAAAAGTTGGCGATCCCGCATATACGCATGAGCCGATTTTGAACCATCTCGGCAGGAGCTTCTGGCGAAAGCCGGATGCGGATTCGACTGTGAAGGTTCTCGACTTGCCGAATTCCGACATCCTTGAGAGCGGTCCGAATGTTCGTAATGAGGCATTGCTCGAAGTAGTCTCGGTTGTTGCCCTTAAGAGCGAGCTCGTGGTAGTGGGCGATGACGCATCTCATATCGTTCGTCGCTCGTTGTTCGTGAAATGTGAAGCGCCTGAAAGAAATGTTTACTGATTCATGTTGGCTGCGAATGATGATTCACGAGCGACACGTCACCCGTTGAGCGATTCAAGAAATCGCTCAGCGTCGATCGCAGCCATGCAGCCGGTACCGGCTGCGGTAATAGCTTGGCGATAGTGGGAGTCTTGCGCATCCCCGGCCGCAAACACACCTGGGACATTGGTGGTCGTTCCGTGATTCGTCAGGATATAGCCGGCGTCGTTCATGTTCAGCTGGCCGGCGAAGAGCGCGGTGTTCGGGCGGTGGCCGATCGCCAGAAAGAACCCGGCACAGGGCAAATCCCAGACTTTTCCGGTGACGACATTTCTGATGCGGGTACCGGTCACGACCTCCTGTCCAAGGACATCTTCAACGACGCTGTTCCAGACAAAGGCGATTTTTTCATTTTTCATGGCCCGGTCTTGCATGATTTTGGAAGCGCGAAGTTTATCACGACGGTGAATAACCGATACCTTGGTGGCAAACTTGGTGAGAAAAGTCGCTTCTTCCATCGCACTGTCTCCGCCGCCTACGACCACGAGTTCCTTGCCTTTAAAGAAAAACCCGTCACAGGTCGCACAGCTCGACACGCCATGCCCCCACAACCGCTTTTCATTTGAGAGACCGAGTGTGATCGGTGAGGCTCCGGTAGCAATGATCAGCGCCTTCGTCTCCAAGGTTTCTTCACCATCCACAATCACAGTAAACGGTCGTGATTGGAGTTCCACTGCGGTGACGTCTCCGGTTTTGAAGACCGTTCCGAACCGCTCTGCTTGAGCCCGCATCTCTTTCATGAGCTCAGGTCCCATGATGCCTTTTGTGAAACCAGGGTAGTTTTCGACTTCCGTAGTCGTTGTGAGCTGTCCGCCTGCTTGCCAGCCTTCGACGAGCAGCGGAGCGAGATTCGCGCGGGCAGCATAGATGGCTGCGGTGAGCCCGGCAGGGCCGGAGCCAATGATAACCACGTTATGCATGGTCATTGAATGTATCACAGCGAAGGAAGCAGAAGGTAGAACGCTGTTGTGCTTTCATGCCAAGCTGCAGATAGAAGCAATTTGCCGGAAAGGATACAGATTGTCACAGAGGAGAGCGCAAGCCTTCAAAAAGTCGGCGGACATCTCTCGAAAGACTTTCTCGGTTTTTAGTTCCATCAAGTACATAGTCTGCACGAAGTCGTTTCATCGCCAGTGGCATTTGACTGCGAATTCGTCGGAGAGCCTCGGCTCGGGTGAAACCGTTCCGCTTTTTCAGCCGCCTGATCTGGGTTTCGCGATCAGACGTCACGACGACAGTCTTGTCCACCCGCTTCTCGATGCCAGCTTCGAAGAGTAAGGGAACGTCGTAGATCACAACCGCCTTGGGGTCGTTCTTTACGGCTTGTTTCGTGAGTCTGATTTGTTCTCGCGCAACGCGGGGGTGGATGATCCGTTCGAGGCGGCGGAGGTTCTTTTTGTCGTGAAAGACGATCGCACCCAGAGCATGACGATCGATAGTGCGATCGAGTTTCAGAATGCGCCGGCCGAATGTCCTGACAATTTCTCGCCACGCTGGTTTGCCTGGCTGGACAACTTCACGAGCCAATTCATCGGCATCAACCACGACGCCGCCGCATTTCTTGAACATGTTCGCCACGGTGCTTTTCCCAGTGGCGACGCCGCCTGTAAGTCCAACCAGGATCATGGCGACGGAGCTTATCATGTGCAGCGGCCTGCAAGGAACCGCAATTGACAACCTTGGTTCCCCGCTTGTATGAATTTTAGTATGCGACGAGTCCTATACATTTTGGTCGTTTGTTGCTTTATCGGTGCTGGGCCTGCTATTGCCGAGACCAAAACCCTGGTGCCTAGCCCGCGGACAATCACGGTTGCGCTCGACGGTTCGGGGAATTTCTCTTCGATTCAAGAGGCGGTCGATAGTGCCGAGAAGGGTGACACGGTGTTGATCAAGGCCGGGGCCTATGCTCAAGATTTGACCATCCACAGCAAAGAGAAGATCAAGATTGTCGGCGCGGGAGTCGACAAAGTCGTCTTGCTTGGACAAGGTGAGCTGGTCGGCGTGCTGCATGTGGGCAAATGGCCGTATGGGGCGACGGACATTGAGATCAGCGGCCTCACGATCAAGGAGCATGGGGGGCATGCCCTCGGTATTTTCAACGGAAACCGCATCACGCTGCGCCAGGTTCATGTGAAGGGAATGGTGTTCGGTCAACAAGTGCAGGATGTCCGTATCGAAGATTGTGTGATCGGAGGGAGTGAGACGACGGGTGTACACTTTTCGGATTCTCAGGTCCTTCTGATCGGAAATTTAATCCATGATAATGATCACGGTGTGAATGTGACCGGTAAGTCTTCGGTTCGGCTTGAACGCAATATCATCACCGGAAATTTGTTCGAGGCCGCCGTGATCAGTGATCAGGCAAAAGGGGTCTTGATCAATAATACCCTGGTCAAGAATGGAGGCGGTGCGGCATTCTTGGGCTTGTCGACGATTGAGGCGTCGGGAAATATTCTGAGTCTCAATAAGGTCGGCTTTCTCATCGCAGCTTCAAGTCAGACTAAGACTTCATACAACGCATTATTCAGTAATGGAATAAACTATATGAAAGCTGGTTCTCCGAACATTCATGCGCCGGAACTCCAGGATGAGTCCGATATGATCGCCGATCCACGCTTTGTGGATGCGGAGCATGACGATTTCCGACTGAAACCCGACACGACTTTGCTCAATCGCGGAACGTTTCGTTACCTTGGAGCGCTCCCTCCGTCTTTCGCACCCGCACGAAATCCATAATAGTACAGCTGAAACAATGAGATAGAGGATGCCCATCTCCTGGGTAATGCGTATGGTATGCTCTCTCTATAGTGCGTTTCCTTCCGGTCAATTCCTCAATTAAAGTAATCTCACACGCGCACCGAGAAGGAATCAACCAGGAGGTCTTCCTTGGCTAGCTTTCGCAGTGACCTAGAAAAACTATCGGGTGAAGGCATTCCCTCGCTTATGGACATGGAGTCCGGCAAGTTGGTCGGAGCTGTGCTGCCTATGTCTGAGCAGGCTCAGATCCAGATGCGGAACAGCATCGAGGTCATTGAGTATCTGTTGAATCAGGAACGAGTGATCTGGAGCTAAGTATTCGACACCGGTTTTTTTCAGTGCAATCCCCCCCATAATATTCAGCGTCTCCTCTCTCCTCCATCAATGATAGTATAGGGCTCCCGCTTTCTTCTCCACTACGATCAATACGCTCTTCAGGTAAACATACGAGAGACCGACAAGAGGCAAGGGGAATGAGTCCAAGTGCTGCGTCAAGCGAACACCGGCTTGCTTCTGGCCCTCATTTGGGTGCATCGTAACTCCCAGTCCGTTTTTCACTCGCGTGCAGGGTAAGAGGTCTAGTGGAGAAAATAGTTCGGACATCTTCTCGCTCTCAAACTCCCCGAGACGCTGAGCGGCAACGGCTTGTCGAAGATGCGGCTCGTAAGCAACACTGGAAGCGGTGGGGACCTTACTTAAGCGAACGCGCCTGGGGAACGGTGCGTGAGGATTATAGCCCTCACGGCACGGCTTGGGAAGCCTTTCCTCATGATCATGCCCGCTCGCAAGCCTACCGGTGGAACGAAGACGGGCTTGCGGGGATTTCAGATCGGCACCAATACATCTGTTTTGCCGTCGCTCTTTGGAATGGACGCGATCCCATTCTGAAGGAGCGCCTATTCGGTTTGACCGGAAATGAAGGGAACCATGCAGAAGATGTAAAAGACTATTATTTTTATTTAGATTCAACACCGACTCATTCATACATGAAGTATCTCTATAAGTATCCACAAGCTGAGTTTCCGTATGCCAAGCTTATAGAGGAAAACCGGCGTCGCGGACGTCGAAAGTCGGAATACGAGTTGATCGACACCGGAGTTTTTCATGAGAATCGCTACTTCGATGTCGTGGTCGAATATGCGAAGGCGACGCCTGAGGAGCTGCTCATCCGGATTCAAGTGACGAACCGAGGGCCGGATCGCGCGGAATTGACGCTGTTACCCACTCTCTGGTTTCGGAATACGTGGTCGTGGGGAATCGATGCCCGTCGGCCAAGGATGCGCGAAGGGAAAGCTGCCGATGCGATGAGCGTGATTGAATTGGATCACGAGTATTATGGTGAACGTCGCCTATGGTGTGAAGGGAAGCCGCCGCTGCTCTTTACTGAAAATGAGACGAATACGCGCCGACTCTACGGTGACCAAGATGGCGCCAAATACGTGAAAGATAGTTTTCATGACTACATCATCCACGGTCGAACAGATGCCATCAATCCTGAGAAGGTCGGCTCAAAAGCTGCCGCCCAGTATCAGCTGTCTTTGCTTCCTGGAGCATCGGAGACCATCCGCCTGCGTCTGACCAATACAACAGAGCCTGCTGGATTTGAAGTTCAAGCGTTCAATGAACTCTTCGCGCAACGCATTCAAGAAGCTGATGGATTTTATGACGAACTGGCTCCGTCTGATCTCTCCGAAGATGCAAGGCTGGTGCAACGGCAGGCGTTCGCTGGTTTACTGTGGAGCAAACAGTTTTACCATTATGATTTGAAACGCTGGCTTGTCGGTGATCCGGGGATGCCGGATCCTCCCCATGAGCGTCTCCATGGACGGAACTCCGACTGGACTCATCTTTACAATGCCGACGTGATCTCGATGCCGGACAAATGGGAGTATCCCTGGTATGCGGCTTGGGACTTGGCATTCCATTGCATTCCGCTCGCGCTTGTTGATTCAACCTTCGCCAAAGAACAGCTCATTCTGATGCTGAGAGAATGGTACATGCATCCGAACGGTCAGATTCCGGCATATGAGTGGGCGTTTGGCGACGTCAACCCGCCGGTTCATGCCTGGGCAGCCTGGCGGGTCTATAAGATCGAGAAAAAACGAAAAGGAGCCGGTGATCAAGTGTTCCTCGAACGAGTGTTCCATAAGCTGTTATTGAATTTTACCTGGTGGGTCAATCGAAAAGATGCTGATGGGAAGAACATCTTTCAAGGTGGTTTTTTAGGGCTCGACAACATCGGCGTTTTTGATCGGAGCGCCCCGCTGCCGACCGGTGGTCATATCGAACAGTCGGACGCGACAAGCTGGATGGGGATGTATTGCCTCAATATGCTCTCGATCGCACTCGAGTTGGCGCGTGATAATCGAGCGTACGAGGATGTGGCGAGCAAGTTTTTTGAGCATTTCGTCTACATCTGCCGAGCCATGAATAACATCGGCGGAGAAAACATCGAACTCTGGAACCGAGAAGACGGATTTTTCTATGATGTATTGCATCTTCCTGATGGACGAACCTTGCCGCTCAAGGTTCGATCCCTCGTCGGACTGATCCCGCTTTTCGCCGTTGAAACGTTGGACTCCGAGTTGGTCGATAGCCTTCCCCGGTTTAAGCACCGCATGCAGTGGTTCATTGAGAACAGGCCGGATTTCAGCGCCCATGTGGAGACTCATTCACAAGATGGAGGAGTGCGGAGGTTTCTGTCCCTGGTCAATCCGACGCGACTCAAGTCGGTGTTGCGGTACATGCTTGACGAAGAAGAATTTCTCTCCCCCTACGGCATTCGCGCGCTCTCACGTTACCACAAGGACCGTCCCTATGTGCTTTCCATCATGGGCAGAGACTATCGTGTCGATTATGAACCTGCCGAATCAAGCACGGGGCTGTTCGGAGGGAATTCGAATTGGCGAGGCCCCATCTGGTTTCCAGTCAACTATCTCCTGATCGAGTCGCTCCAGAAGTTTCATTACTTTCTTGGTAATGAGTACAAGGTCGAGTATCCGGTACGTTCCGGCCAATTCGCTTCCTTGCATGAGGTGGCTTCTGAACTGTCGCGCCGGCTGACTCATATTTTCCTTCGCGATAAAACCGGCCGGCGTCCTGTCTACGGGGGGACGCACAAATTCCAAGAGGATCCTTTCTGGCGGGACGCTATTCCTTTCTACGAGTATTTTCATGGTGATAACGGTGCCGGTATTGGAGCCAGTCATCAGACAGGGTGGACAGGACTCGTCGCCAAGTTGATTCAGCAGTCCGGGGAGTAGGGGCATGATGGCGGCACGGACTGAGCAGTGTCTTTGTTCGCGCAACGCACATACAAGCTCCATAGAGAGTCAAAATAACGGGCTGTGCTTCCGTGGGAAGGGGCGCGTCTCGGCGCGTCCGGGATTGGCTGGGTAAAAACATCGCGCGCAGTAGGAAACCACGCAATCCACGTCGTCTGAGTGGTGGAAAGGGATGAAAGTTAAGAAAGCAGATTGTCAAAATCTAAATCGTGCTCTGAGCCTCGAATGGCTGGAGACGAACGGTCGCGGAGGGTTTGCATCGGGAACGGTGTCTGGTGCCAATACGCGCCGGTACCAGGCATTGTTGTTGACCGTGCAACAGCCGGGAACCGATCGTTACGTGCTGGTCAATCATATTGAAGAATGGCTCTCTGTCGACGGCGAGCAAATTTTACTCTCAACGAACCTCTATCCGGACACAGTCCATCCTCAGGGATATCTCCATTGCACGTCGTTCGTATCAATCCCCTGGCCAACGTGGATTTATACGTACAAACGCAAAACAATTCAGCGTGAAATCTTATGCATCTGGGGGCGTGATGCCGCTCTTGTCCGATGGAAGTTAACCGATCCAATGGGCGACGATGTAGTTCTCACGGTGCGGCCGATGCTGACAGGCCGCGACTACCATGCCCTGCACCACGAGAACGAACAGCTTTCCGCGCAAGCCACGATCAATAAAGGGTTGGTGACCTGGCAGCCATATCAAGGTTTGCCGGTCGTGCGCGCCTTTCACTCCGGAACCTATCGACATGCCCCCGACTGGTATCGGCAGGTGCGGTTTCCTCTGGAACAGGAACGAGGACTCGATTTTGGAGAAGACTGGTGGTCACCTGGATATTTTTTACTCACGTTGAAGCCGGGCGAAGAACAAACGTTGACATTCACCAGTGAAACGGTTAACAGGCTTGATAGCGCGGATCTCGCCCACAAGGAACGTGCCCGGCGTATGCGGGTGCAAAAGGCCGTACCGGATGCCGATCGATTGTCCAACGCATTACGGCAGGCGGCGGATTCATTCTTGATCCAGCGAGGCACTTACCACACGATGATCGCGGGGTATCCATGGTTTACGGATTGGGGGCGAGACACCTTTATCTCGCTTCCCGGGCTCTGTCTCGTTACCGGGCAGCATGAGATGGCTTGGCACATCATCCAGACTTTTTCTTCCTCTATTTCGGAAGGTATGGTGCCCAATCGCTTTCCGGATCAGGGCGAACACCCGGAATACAACTCTATCGATGCGTCCCTGTGGTTCGTCCATGCCATCGACCGGTACCTTACGTACAGTGAAGATGCAACACGTGTCCGATCGATTGCTTGGCCGGCGATTAAGCAGATTCTCGACGGCTATCGCCAAGGCACGCGTTACAACATCCACATGGACGTCGATGGTCTCATCATTGGCGGCGCGCCCGGTACACAACTGACTTGGATGGATGCGAAAAACAGCGATTGGGTCGTCACACCACGGTACGGAAAGCCGATAGAGATACAGGCTTTGTGGCTGAGAGCCCTGGAGATCAGCGCACGACTTGCTGCTCAGTTTGGTGAACCGGATTACGCTGAGGACTGTCGGAAAGATAGGGCACTGGGGGTGGAATCCTTCCGCAAAAAATTTTGGTACAAAGACGGACGGTATTTGTACGATACGATCGATGGACCGGAGGCAGACGACACATCGATTCGCCCTAATCAGGTTTTTGCAATCGCCCTCTGCGATGATCTGCTGACGAGGGAGCAAGCAATACAGGTCCTCCACATCATCAAGGATCATCTCCTCACGCCGGTGGGACTGAGAACGTTATCGCCGACTGACGTTCGATATTGTCCTCGGTACGAAGGCGGTCCCATGGAACGAGATCGTGCCTATCATCAGGGAACTGTCTGGCCATTTCTGTTGGGTCCTTTCGTGACAGCATGGTTGAAAACATTCGGACATACGGGCAAAACAAGAACTGAGGCGCGGTCGTTTCTTCATGGAATAGAAGCACATCTACAGGAAGCCTGTCTTGGGCAGGTGTCTGAAATCTTTGATGGTGATCCTCCACATCGTCCACGAGGATGCCCGGCGCAAGCTTGGTCCGTTGCGGAGCCTCTCCGTGCATTGGTTGAAGACCTTGGAGTATCGATTGCGACGGGAGTAACCCGTTCATCTCACCGCAAATAAGCCATTGCCACGTTTGAGCAATAACTGAACCTGAACCGTCGCCTTTTTGTTCTCTACAGGTTGCGCGTTTCGTGTGCTTTTTATCATCGTATCGAACTTGATGCGCGCGGAGGACTCCCTTCAGGAGCTTGTCTTTTCCTTGCCACAGTTCGGGTCGCCGGTTCCTAATCACACAAGCTGGCTTGCCATGAAACACAATGCGCGGGGATGCTCTGATGCTCCATTCCCTCCTCGAAGAAGGGGCGACGTGAGGTACTCGATTACTCTCAGTTCAGAAAACTCGTGAGCGGGAGTTCCATGCGGTCTATGTTACAGGAGGTACGCGATTGCACCGACTCTCTCAATGATGTCGGTTCTAAGCGAGGAATCGAAGCAACGTCTTCCAACCATCTCACTAAAACTTCAACCCTCGAGTCCCAACTATTTTGGAACGCCACACTTTGGCGTTCGTGCTTCGTTCCCGTCCCTCCGGCATCGACAGCTGCGCGAAGGGTGTGCAACCACTCCTCCGCTGTTTCAGCAATGGCTACGACGGGTCGGAACTCCTGAAGGACGTCGAGGGTCGTGCCGACAACGGGTTTACCCGCCGCTAGGTATTCATGGAGCTTGAGTGGATAAATGGCGGTCCACCAGCCTCCCGGGACGCGCCGGTAGGGCATGGTGTTCACATCCATGTGTGTCGTGTAGGACGGAAGCATGTAGTAGGGTTTGGCGCCGAGGAAGTGGACGTTCTCAAGTTGATTACAAGCGGCTAAGCCCGCCTGGAATTCGGTATGCCCCGGAAAGCCTTCGCAACGACTGTTCGACACCTGTCCGATAAAAACCCAATGCCAATCGGGGCGGCATCGGGCGAGCTCCGCCACTAGAAGCAAATCGACCTTGATATTGACGGACCCGACATACCCAATGCGTGGATGGGGGATAGACGAGAGAGCAGACGGACAAGGGCATTGCGCCTGATCCAGAAACGACTCAACCAGGGCGCCATTAGGGAGGAGCCGTACTCGCTGTGCTCCACCGTTCGGCATCTGCTGTGCTACGCCGGGTGATGTCGCGAGTAACAGGTCGGCTCGCGCGACGAGCTCGCCCTCCATTGCCTGAAATTGCGTATTCCATCCGGGCATGAGAGAGAACGCATCGTCTGCGTGATACACCACAGTGCAACTGCCAAGGTGTTGAACATATGGCCAGAAAGTCGGATGAAAGACATAGGCGATGCGATGCGAGGCCGTTGACCAGCCAGCTATTTTCATGAGTTTTTGAGCATGTCGCCGTATGGCCCACCGATCCCAGATCTTGACTCTCTGCAATCGAGTGTCGAACTTCCCCAAGCGGTAGATCTTGACGTGGTCTCGTTCTTCCACATATCCGTTCCATCTTTTTGCATGCCACGCCGCAGTTCGCACCTCCTGCGCTTTTCCCGCACCTGTAGTGTAGATCACTGACCAGCTACGTTTCCCGAGTTGTGAACTGATGTATTGCCGCGTCTGCCAGTTGTCATTCCATTCGTTCAGGCCAAATACTATCACCGAAGGGACCCCAGAGGCGGTCTGCAATATGTCTGAGGCAACACGTCTGTTGACTTTCATTAACAGTTGTTGCCAGACGTCCTGGAGAACCGAGAACAGTTGTCGTTCGGCACTTTCTGGCCGACCAGCCAGATGCCAGAGAGCGACCACGGCGCCCAGATAGAGAATACTGCCGCTCGCAACAAGAGCGCTGAGCTGAAGTACTGAGTCCAGCCACGATTCCGTTGGAGGAAGAAAGAGGCGCAACGGCATGACTCCTGCCAACATGGTCAAAGATCCAGCCAAAGGTCTGACGAGCGCAGAATAGATTCTTTGCGGGGGGACATCCAGAACCTTGAACGCAACGGCAAAATCGACCACTAGAACAATGAGGGACGTAATGGTTACGGCCCATGCAGCTCCAATGGCTCCAGCCAGGGTTGCGCCAATCACAAGCATCGGGAGCAGGATGATGAAAGAGAGCCCTACCAGGTGCGCGGTGATATTGGGACGATTGATCGCGGGATAGACCAGGTGGCTACTGCTGCCCAGAGCTTGCACGATGCCGTAGAGAGCCAGCACTTCCAGGATTGGCTCTGCCGCCTGCCATTGGTCGCCCAAAAACACGCGGATCAGCAGTGGCGCTGTTAGGCACAGCATGATCGGAATAGGCAATCCAATTAATGCCATCAGACCGTAGGCGTCGAAGAAGCTCTTAAGGAGGGCCCTCCGATCGTCGGCCATCTTGGCGAATCCTGGGTACAATGCAGCGCGAATTGGCATCCGCAGCTCGGATGTCGTGAGAGTGGCAATTTGCGACGCCGCTCCGTAATGCGCCACGGCCCCTATTCCGGCAAGCCGGCCGATGACCCACGCCGGCATTCGTTGGTTGAGTCCATGCAGACAATTTTGTATGAGCATCCATTTGGAAAACTGAAACAGCTCTCCGAATCCTGCGAACGAGACTCGAGGACGGTAATCATGGACCACATAACTAAGAGCGACCCGCGTCACACTTCCTGCCAGGATGCCGGCGACCAACGCCCAGTAGCTTGGCCATGTCAGGACGAGCGCGACGGTGACAGCTGTGGAAATGCATCGACCGAGAAAGAGGTAGGTAAATTGCTTCTGGAACGCGAGGGTTTTTCGGAACTCGACAACCCCGATATTTTCGAGTGAGCTGATAAAGCTTGCTAAGGCAAGGAAATATACAACAACCTCGATTCTCGGCTCAGCAAAAAACTGTGCAACAGACGGGGCCAGGAGCATAAGAAGGCCCGACACCGTTACGCCTCTTATAATTTTTACAGTCCAGGCCGTGTTGTATAGTCGTCTGTCGATTTTCGACACTCGAATCAATGCCAAGTCGACGCTGAAATCACTGATGATTTCCAGTAGCCCCCCCAAAGATCCTGCCAAGGTGATCAAGCCAAAATCCTCGGGCAGGAGCATGCGGGCCAGGATACAGAAACTAATGACATCCAAGCCTCGGTTCGCCATGCGAAGCATGACCATCCAGCCGGCTCCTCTGACCATCTGGCGGCCGATCGACGACACAGCTTGGGGAGTCAGTCCCGGTTGCACAGAGTCACCTGGTCTCCTGCTTTTTTATCCGGCAATGGCTCATGAAGCGATGAGCTGTGTTTGCCCCACAACTTCGGTGATGGGGGTACCATCTGGGTCGGGCAAGTGGATTCCCAGCATGGCTGTGAGCGTTGGGGCAAAATCCAGGATCGAGACGGTCCGGTCCAATTTCCCAGGCGGGATGGAAGGGCCTTTCACGATAAACAATCCATGGGGAGTATGGTCGCCGGAGCGGCAGTAACGATATTCGCCGCGAATCTCACCGATTTTCTTAGAGCTGACAGCATACACCGGTGCGTCATTCGTCCATTCCACCAAAATGTCAGGAAGAGCATTCAGATAGTCACCGTGATACATCTCCGCTGTTCGAATAACCCGCCGTACGATCGGTTTGCCGGTTTGCACGTTGACGATATCCAATAGATCGTTGGTTATTTCCAAGCAAAGATTGTCGAACTCTTTACCTGGCGAGACCTTTCCTTCCGGCTCACGTCCGATAAGGTTTATTCGGATGCCGCCATGCGCGAAGTTGTTGGTGACCATGAAGCATTGTCCGGCGGCAGGATCAATCGTGGGCTTGGGCCTAGTCGGAGGATCATCAATCCAAGAGCGAACCAATCTGCGCATAGGCTTAAGGCCTTTCCGCATTTGGGCGGGAAGCTGCTGCCAGCCCCAGCCCAAGGCTGAGTTCAATTTATTCATGAGAGTGGGGGGTGGAGGTGGCTGCGCTTTGGTATCCGCCTTTGGAGCTTTCGCGACTCCAAGGCGCAGGAGGATCTGATCCAACAAGAACTGCGCGTGATATTTCGGACCCATGCCATGTCCCGCAAGGAATACAACAGTCGTATCATCGTCCACCTCTGCCAGGATTCGTCCCATTGCCGCATCAATGGCCACATACACGTCCTTCACCGGATTTCCTACAATACGGACCATCTCCTTCTTGTGCCAGGGATGAGTGGGATCATGCAGGTGCCAGCACTGATGACCGACACAATGGCTTTCAGTAAAGACTTGTGCGAAGAAATCCCAGCCGCCCTGTCGCAAAAAATGCTTGGTCAATTCCGCCTTTGTGGCGATGCCGCGCACAAGACCGTCTCGAAACACTTTGAAATCGTCGGCATCACGTGATGCGTCGCAATTGCCCCTCCAGGGATGGCTCCCAAAGCGAGCGACGACTTCTTTTGCGAGCGAAGGCGGCGAGGTCTGGAAACCGTATTGTGCGTCGTGGGCACCCCATTCGACCAATTGAATGCCGTTCATATTCTTCGATGGAGCACTTAGGGGAACATCCAAGATTGCGACCCGACGGCCTGCCCGGCTCAGATCGTCCCAGAACGGCTCATGTTTGTAGTTTTCCCCTGTGTAACACCGGAACATGTCATAGGTCCCAGGTCGCAGCTGCTCCCAGCAATGAATGCCATGCCTTGCGGGGGTCACGCCGGTACTGAACGATTCCCATGTCGACCCTACAAAAAAACCTGGAAGTCCCATGGATTTCCCGCTCAGTCCCCCTGCCAGGAGTGATCGGATGGTTGGCAACTCTCCCGTCTCGGCCCATTGGAGGATGAGGTCTCGCTCCCCTGCACAAAATCCAAGAAACAATATTTTTGTAAGTTGTCCCATGCGATCAGCCTCCCATCAATCTGTAAAATGCCCCGGTTGCTAGATTGCGCAAGATTCGGCGAGGTGAGGAGCCCACACTCTGCCGGGGCGTACTGCCTAGACTGGCTCGCCCTAGATTCACAATTTCTTTGGCTGCGCGTTTCGCAATGTGTAGATCGCCTCGCACAACATGTTTCCAGTAGAACCCACCGCGTCCTTTCGCGTACTCGTCATTCACCTGCTGTAGTGAACTCATCGAGGCACGCCCATGCGCGTGAACCACCACCGCTTCGGGAACGTACACAATCGCCAACTGCTTTTTGAGCGCGCGATACAGCAGATCAAGATCCTCCGCAGATCCCAACGAGGTACCTTTTCCCAAGCGAGGATCAAATCCTCCTACCCCTTCAAAAACCTTCCTTGAAAAGGCCATGTTACAGCCGATCATATAGCGAAATATCTCCGGGAAAGAGGTGAGCTGCTTTCGATCCGGGAATGCGCGCGTTCCGGCAGGCTGCCCCTTCGAATCATCCGGCACCACTCTTCCTCCAAGCACCGCCAACGACGGATCAGCCGAGAACTCACGGATGATTGTGCTGGCCCACTGTCGCTCCACCAGACAATCATCATCGGTAAACGCGATGATGGAGCCTGTTGTTTCCGCGATGCCTTTGTTTCTGGCGTGGGACAAGCCTTGCCGACCCTCGAAAACATATCTCACACGAAATGGAGCCGACTTGGAAAAGTTCTGTAAAACTGCCTTCGTATCATCCGAAGAATTATTGTCTACGACGATTAATTCCCAGCTCATGGGAAAAGGATGTGTTTCTTTGAACTCTTGCAGACAGCGCTCAAGTTGCGGTGCTCGATTATGGGTGCAGATGATCACGCTAAGGGAGAGCGGCTCAATGGGATACATAGGTTTTTCCTGTCGTATCTTTATCGTTGTGCTAATGACAATACCTCATAAGCAGGAGCTAGGGAACGTCTGATTCGTTCATGTTTGCCCGAAGAACTCTGATTCTGGGTGAAGCAACACGGACACGCCGCTGGGAATGCGCTGGGCTGCCGCCAGACTGTCCGCAGTCCCGTTCAGTCATCCACCCACTACGACGCGCCCGCCCAGAGCCAGCCGTCGCGCCACATACAGATTCGCCACGCCACAACGGATGAACATCCAGTGGGGATTGTTCGCTAGCCCGCGGGGGCGGACGTTGGCCTACCCAAAGATCCGCGTGCTCACCAAAAACGCAGGCTCCACTTGGACCCGGACTTTTGACTTCGTGCGGTTGCGGGCACGCGCGGTCTCACGCAGAGGCCGATGGCGGGAGGCGTTGGCCCTGCTATCTCCCGTCCGCCTCTTGCTCTCTTGACAGAGTTCGGAGGCATCCGTAGTCTGACTGTACTGCATATGTTGGGAGGACAACGCACGATGCCATTATTCATACCGAATCGAAAAGGCTGGACGGTTGTTGCATACATGATGATGTTGTCCTTGTTAGGGGGAGGGGTGCCGTGCGCGATTTCTGCCAACGAGATGTCGAAGGAGTCCGTATTGCCGCTCGGCGTAGCCAACAAGGCGATTCAAACAGCATTGGAAGCTTGCAAGAGGGATGGATATCGCGTGGGTGTATCCGTGGTAGATCGTGCCGGCGTCCTTCGCGCGATGGGACGTGCCGATGGCGCTGGGCCGCATACGGTCGATAGTAGCCGGAAAAAAGCCTATACGGCTGTAAGCCTGCGACGTCCTACCAGTGAACTAGCCGACCTCATCACGAAGGTCCCCACGCTTCAAGCCCTTCGCGAGATCAATAGCGAGATTCTTATTTTAGGTGGAGGGCTGCCTATCGAAATCGGAGGAGAAGTAGTTGGGGGAATCGGTGTCGGTGGAGCACCGGGCGCCCATCTGGATGATGCCTGCGCCCAAGAGGGGCTCGACGCGATCGGCGCAGCTCATAAAATTTCTACGCCGAAGTGAAAGCGCCGCTATGGTTTGCTGTCTTTGGAAGTGTCGTTCTTCTCTGCGGAGGGTGTAACAGGAATACTCCCGAGCCGGCTGCGGTCGAAATAGGATCTACGCGACTTCGCCTGACGATTGTGAGAATGGCGACGGATCCATTCCTCCAGCGATTTACTCTCACTCTGAACGTCAAGGGGGCGAACGGCTGTTCTTCTTCAACCGAATTGTTTCCGGATACGGGCTATGCCGGTCGACGTAACGTGTATCTGGCGTTAAGAGGAAGCGTGTATGTCGTCGGGCAGTATGATGCGCGTGTCATCGATCCGCAGGACTGCCGAACAAGCCTGAGAGAGTTTCGCCATCTTGATCGCGACGTGATATTTATAGGAAGTTTCGATCAAGATGAGGAAAAGCGATGGAAGTATTTTTCTGCCGCTCAACGGGCGGAGCTGCCGTTCGAGAAACGTTGACATTGGGGCAAACCCGAGTGAATCGCTGAGGAAACCATACCGGTGATCAGATCGGGGTGTGGCGATTCCAACGCCTTCCTGCAACACGAGAATCATCACGACATGCAACAGCCCATCATCGGATATCACCAAGATGACTATGGCGATTGGGTTGCTGAGCTGGCCTGTGGTCATGGACAACACGTACGACATCAGCCTCCATTCATCAATCGCCCTTGGGTGCTCACTGTCGCCGGACGTGACCAGTATGTGGGGACCTATTTGAATTGCAAGAAGTGCGACGAACCGCCTGTCGAGCCCTCTCCGACTTCGAGATAAATCCTGCACCATCCGTTCTCTCCGTCACGAACGCTCCATTGACTTGGTCGGCGGCGGCCTCGATGATACCGTGAGCTGCGCAGGATGGATTGCTCGATATGAATTTCTGCTTGAGATGATGCACATTGGCAATGCTCGCAGTCGATAGAAATCCAACTGGTGCGTTGCAAATAACGGTCGGCCTTCCCGTTATTTCACTATAACGGCCAAGAAAAACAGCTCGTTCGGACCGCATCTAAGGCCAGAGCCGTTTGGACCTCTTGACAGGCATTGAAAGTTTGTTTGACAACCATGACCAAGTGATCGAACCGACTCAGGGAAATCATGTTGGCGCAACGATACCAGATCGCCGTACTGCTAGGGCTGGTGACACTCTTTAGCTGTTATTTGCTGTTGCCCCTGGGCGCATCCTATCTATTGGCGAATAAACTTCGTGACCATGGGTACAGCAATGTCATCCTCCAGCTCGGTTATCCGGGTTGGACGCAGATGCGTATTCCTGTGGTCTCGTTTCAGCAGGATTTGGGCGAAGAACGATTGATGATCTCGCTGATGGATGCGGAGATTCGATATGACTTGCCTCAGCTGCTTCAAGGGCGTGTCAGCCGCATCCTATTACGAGACGCGGCAATTCATGTGTTGAACGTGCAATCCATGGAGCCCACTGCGAAGGAAGAAAGAGAGATCGATCAGCTTGATGATGGAGAATCACCCTGGCGATTGTTGACGGCGGGAGATCTCCTGCGCAGTCTTCCGATCCTTCCGTTCGACGAGTTGCAGCTGAATCATCTCACCATTTTTCGTGAGCAAGCGACGGGGCCGCTCCGCAGAGTGACGATTGATGGGAGTCTGACGTATAGCGGGGGAGAGGTCGGTGGTCACCTCGCGTTTCGAGGACGTGATACCGCTCCCTATGGTCTGGTTGTGGTGGGGCATTCCGCGAGTACCTGGTCGGTGACCTTGGCGCCGCAGCGACCGCAATCGACGCCGATTGTCTCCTGGCAGTCGCACGCGCATCCAAACGGCTCACAGATTCAGGTCAATGGGCGCCTTCAGATCAATGTGCAAGAACTGGCTCCATTCATCGCACTCCTTGTCCCGATCGGTCCGGAACTGGAGAGAGTCACGGGACAGGTGGCGATAGATTGGGCCGGCATTGCTGCCGCGGAGGCCGCACTCAGCTCTTTGTGGGAAGATGAGCACACACATCTTGACGGCAACATGCGCATCAATGTCACGTTGCCGGCTCTGAAAGGCGTGGCAAAGGATATTGCAGTCGCTTATGAGGGTCGGTTCGGAGGGAATGCGACCCAGGCGGAGTGGGTCATGCGCCCCGGTGTGTTGCTTACTGCGACGATCAATACCCAACCTCGCATTATTCCTGAGGCAGTTCGGTTGATACTTCCCCATGGGGATCAGCCGGTGCGGATTGAGAACAGAAAGCCCGTACAGGGAACCCTCTATTGGAAGGAAACACCCATACGTACGGTGGCGCAGGGGCCATTGCATGTGACGTACGGTCGGACACCGGGACCATTGGTGGCCCAGTTCGAAACGACCCGCGCCGAAGGCCTTGGAAATGAACTGGTGTTGGCCGAAGGGGCCTATCATCTGGAGGGTATCCTTCCGAAGGCTGTTACCGAGCTGCTTTCTGCGAAAGAGGCGATGGGAGGAGTTCAAGGTACGGTGAAGCTAGCTCGGACGCATGTACAAGGAGTGCTATTGCCCCCCTCTTCAGTGACGGTGAAACAGATCGGGCAGGGGGCCACGCTCATTTCAAGTGTCACGCTGAATTTGTCGGAGCCGCTGACAGTGGAATGTGATCTGACGGCGATTCATTGCAACGGGGGACCGATGATTGCCATGGTTCGGGCTCCGACCATGAGAATAAGCGGTCTGAACTTTCGCATCATGCAAGGTGTCTTAAGAATCCAGGCGGCAGAAACAACCAGGGCTGCGTGGGCTGTGCAAGGGACATTGTCGGTCAACGGGGTAAGTCCTGATCCGGGTTCTTGGTGGCCGTCCATGAGTGATTGGGCGGTCAAGTTTTCGGCTGATCAGGACGTCATCAAGGCCGATCTTCGAGTCAATACTCCGACGCACGACAGCTTCATGACTGCCAGGATCGAGCAGCCGCTGCAGACGGCGCAAGGGGGCCTGCATGGTGTCATTGGTCCGCTGACGTTCAATGGCACCGACCGGCGGCTCAGCAAGATAATCATAGGACTTTCGTCTTCAGTCGATCTGATCGATGGGATGGTCACAGCCACCATTGATGCGACCTGGTCGGGAAGCCTTCATGACCGGACCAATATGATGCATACCGTATCGGCAAACGCCAAGGTTGTCGCCGAGAAACTGTCCGTCCACTACGACGATTATGTCGTGAAAGGCTTGAGCACCACGATGGAGGTACGCACCCAGGGGCTTGAATCGATTGTGACGGCTCAGCCGGCCTCGATCTTTGTTGCCGCAGTTCAGAGCGGTGTGGATGTCACCAATCTTACGGCTTCTTACCAGATCAGATGGAAACCGGCTGATGATCTGCCGACTATTGATATAAGAGACTTCCAGTGTGAAATATTCGGAGGAACGATCAGCAATCCAGGTCCTGTGCTAGGCTTGACCAAGCAACCGGTTACGACGACGTTTTCTCTTCGGAATCTCGATCTTGCGAAAATTCTTAGCGTGGAACAACAGAAGGGACTTCAGGGGACCGGAACGCTCAGCGGGACGCTTCCCGTAACCTTCACATCGACAGGGATCGCGGTGAAAGATGGCCTGATCGAAGCGCAGCCTCCCGGTGGGATCATACGGTACATCTCGACGCCGGAATCGTCAAAGACGCTTTCAGAATCAGATCGGCAGCTCCAGCTCGTCGCGCAATCGCTCGCCAACTTTCAGTATTCGCTGTTGCGCGTCGGTGTGAAATACGGCGAAACCGGCATGTTGGACCTGAATGCTCGGCTGGAAGGGCGGAATCCGGACCTCAGGGATACACCTCCGATTCACTTCAACTTGACCGTGCAGGAGCATATCCCCACGCTTTTCAAGAGCCTCCGCTTGGTCGAGGATATCCATGGGACCATTGAACGAAAGTATAGACGGCTAGGACCATTATGAGGAGCACCATGCGGAGCGAAACCATATGGATAGGCGTGGGCATGTCGGCGTGGGTAGCGCTGCTTCTGACCGTCGGTGCCTGTACTCCACGAGTGGAGGTGGCTGCGTCGGAGAAGCCGATTACCATCAATCTCAATGTGAAGATTGATCATGAGATTCGGGTAAAAGTCGACAAAGACTTGGATCAGGTCCTGTCGAACGACAGCGGACTATTCTAGTTACTGGAGGGGATCATGTTCATCGTACGGCTGACAATCGCGACGTGTGCGGCAATTTTATGGACATCGGTCGTTCCTTTTGTTTTTGCACTGTCATTGGATGATGCGAAAGCCAAGGGGTTGGTCGGGGAGAAGAACAACGGCTATCTGGGGGCGGTCACCCCATCCAACACCGAAGCCCAAATGTTGATCGATGATGTCAATCAGAAGCGGCGGCAGGCCTATGAAGATATCGCGAAGCGGAACCGCACCAGCGTCCAAGCCGTTGAAACGCTCGCCGGAGAAAAAGCCATTCAGAATACCAAGTCGGGAAACTTGATCGAAGGGCCGGGTGGGTGGATGAAGAAATGACTGCTATCCATAACGATCGTTCTTCCACGGCAGCGCGGTGTTGGAGTATCCGCGGACTTCCCAAAACCCCTTCTCATCTTTATCCGAGAACGTAATGTCTTTCACCCATTTCGCACCTTTCCAGGCGTAACGTTTCGGGATGATCACACGCACCGGCCCACCATGGTCTCGGGAGAGGGGTTTGCCGTTCCAGCTATGGGCCAACAGCACATCGTCATCGTCACAGGCCTCAAGCGGGAGGTTCGTTGTGTAGTCGTCGTAGGATTTGAATAAGACAAACCTGGCAAGCGATAGCGGTTTCACGACGGAAAGAAGGTGCTTGAAGCTTACGCCTTCCCAATCATTGTCGTAGCGGCTCCAGGAGGTGACGCAATGGAAGTCCGACCGGTCTTTGAATTGGGGTTGTGCCATGAATTGATCCCATGTCAAGACAAGCGGGCCGGCGACAAATCCGCCGATGCTGATCCTCCATTCACGTAATGGAATCTCCGGCTTGACGCCTAAGTCAAGCACGGGGAAATTGTCGACGAGATGTTGGCCGGGAGGCAGGCGATCATCGCCTTCATAAAAGACTTCTCGTTCCTCTCCTCCTCGCCGAGCCTTGGCCCATTGTTCTTTGGTCCTTGTCAGTTTGCTCGAGTCATCCATTCCGCCTCCGTTCTTCCTTTACACAGAGTACGGGAATTGAAGCCGATCTGGCAACCTACTCCCCGGCAGTTGATCGTGCATCAGAATTTGGTCGATCGAACATTTCCTTGAGCAGAAGATCGATAGGTATCTTACGTGCCTGTCACCTGCCGTTCGGCCATGTAAGGCTCCCTGCCCTAGTCGGACAGATGACAAGCAGCTTATCTCATTGACAGAACTAAGAGGAGCCACCATGATACGCCACGACGTCACTATGATGACCTCGGTTTCGAATCAGAGGGAGTCCAGCGGTTTGAATGTAGGAAAAGTCTCTATTGCAGTCGGTAGTGCCTTAGCTGTCGGGGTCTTCTTGTATTTCGATCTTGGACGTTTCCTCTCGTTAACCGCGCTGAAAGAAAATCGGGACCGCTTGTTGGCATGCACAGATGCCAACTTTGCCGGAGCCGTGGGGATCTTCATCCTGACCTATGCGGTTGTGACCGGGTTGTCCCTACCAGGGGCCGTCATCCTGACATTGGCCGGAGGGTTCTTGTTCGGTGCTGTGTCGGCAACGCTGTTTGTGAATGTCGGAGCGGCGACCGGAGCTACGCTCGCATTTTTGACCGCACGATATTTGTTGAGGGATACGGTCGAGCAGAAGGTCGGGAAGTGGTTGGGACCATTTCAAGAAGGATTTGCCAAGAATGCATTCAGCTACTTGCTGACCTTAAGCGGGTTGCAGCGAAACCGGTGTGATGCTTCTTGCATCGATTGACGATACCGACCAAAGGATGTCAGGCTATAACTACGCAATCCCTCTCAAGAGTCATCGGAATGAGCGAGCATGACCAACCTCTGATGCTTCCGAACGACGACTACAACCAAGAGCTCGTCGCCAATGTGCATCCCGCCGATTGGGTCAACCCCAAGCCGACCGGTCGCTATAACATCGTCGTAATCGGAGCGGGGACTGCCGGGTTGATCACGGCTGTCATCGCCGCAAGTCTTGGGGCGAAGGTCGCATTGATCGAGAAACATCTGATGGGTGGCGACTGTCTTAATGTCGGATGTGTGCCCTCGAAAGGAATGATCCGAGCCGCCAGAGCCTGGGCAGACTTGCGGAAGGCCACGGAGTTTGGCCTTCATATTCCGGCCGGTGTGAAGTATGACTTCGGTGCGGTGATGGCGCGCATGAGGAAACTGCGGGCCCGCATCAGCCGGAATGACTCCGCCCAGCGATATACGAAACTCGGCGTAGACGTCTATATCGGCAGCGGACGGTTTCTCGGTTTTGATACGGTCCAAGTGGAAGGTCCAGCCGGTAATCGCCTCCTGACTTTCGCAAAAGCTGTTGTCTGTACGGGAGCGAGAGCGGCAGTGCCTGAGACGCCAGGCCTTCCGGAAGCCGGTTATCTGACGAACGAAACCATTTTTTCGCTGACTGAGTTGCCGCAACGTCTCGGCGTTATCGGGGCCGGGCCTATTGGGTGCGAACTCGCGCAGTCCTTCGCCCGCTTCGGGAGCCAAGTCTATCTGATCGAAGCGGCGCATGGCATCCTGCCGAACGAGGATCGAGATGCAGCGGGTATCGTCGAACAACAGATGCTTCGCGATGGCGTGAAGCTGCGCTGCTGCGGGAAATACCTGAAGGTGGAAAAACTCGATGGTGGTAAACGGCTGACAGTCGATTCACATGGCCAACATTACGATGTCATCGTCGACGAGATTCTCGTCGCGGTCGGACGGATTCCGAACGTCGAGCGGATCGGCTTGGAAACCGCGGGAGTCTCGTACGATAAGAACGGAATCAGGGTGGATGCCAGATTACAATCGACCAACCCCAAAATTTTCGCCGCCGGTGATGTCTGCTCACGCTACAAGTTCACACATGCCGCTGATGCCATGGCGCAAATCGTCATCCAAAACGCGCTGTTTCCTCACCCACTGGGCTTGGGGTACGCCAGCATCGAGTCGGTGAACATGCCCTGGTGTACGTTCACCGAACCGGAGATTGCCCATGTCGGCATGTACGAAAAGGATGCAAAAGCAAAGGGGATCGAGATTGAAACCCATACACATAAATTGGATGAGGTTGATCGGGCAATCCTAGATGGAGAGGACGAGGGGTTCGCGCGGGTTCATATTAAAAAGGGGACGGACAAGATCCTTGGCGCAACGATTGTGGCTGCCCACGCCGGTGAGATGATCAGCGAATTTTCGGTCGCGATGAAAGCAGGAGCAGGGGCCAAAACGATTGCCGGGACGATTCATCCCTATCCCACCCAGGCCGAGGTGAGCAAAAAGGTGGTCAATCTCTGGAGAAAAGCGCACTTTTCACAGAGAACAAAAACACTTTTAACAAAGCTGTTCGAATGGATGAGACGCTGACGATGAGATGTGCAATGTCTGGCGTTGTTCTCATCTCGACGATGCTCCTGTTCTCTAGCGCATGTGGCCCCGCATGGGCTCAAAATACCTCCGTGTTAGAGATCGGCAAGTTTTCAGCTACCTCGGAAGGAGCGGCACTGCCCGATGGATGGAAGCCGCTCACCTTCACGAAGATTCAGAAACAGACACAGTACGAAGTCATCAAGGATGGCGGCAGGATGGTTGTCAAAGCGGTGAGCGAGGCTTCGGCTTCGGGGCTGACCAAAGCGGTCCAGATCAACCCTAAAGAATACCCTGTCGTGCGGTGGCAATGGAAAGTCGAAAACCTGCTTATGACCAGCGATGCCACGCGAAAAGACGGCGACGATTATCCGGCTCGACTCTACATCACGTTCGAATACGATCCGGACAAGGTGAGTGTGGGGAAAAAACTCAAGTATAAGGCAGGTCAGGTGTTGTTCGGGGACATTCCCATCGGCGCTATCAATTATGTCTGGGAGAGGAAGGCGCCGGTCGGCGCGATCATCGACAATGCTTATACGGATTTCGTCAAAATGGTGGTGGTCGAAAGCGGACCGCAAAACCTCGGCATGTGGATCGACGAATCCCGCAATATCTATGAAGACTATAAGAAGGCCTTCGGCGAGGAGCCCCCCTTGATCAACGGCGTGGCGATCATGAGCGATACCGATAACACCAAAGAGCGCGCCATCGCCTACTATGGGGACATCACTTTTGAAAAAGTAGCCCCCAAAGCAGCCCAATAAGTTGCCCCTATCCTAATCCTTCCATTCCAGCAGATAGCTAAACGCCTGATCCATTTTGCGATTCTTCCCCCCATTCGTCCGTGATGCTTTTGTGACAATCGCTTGTTATCCTGTCGATCATGGTCAACGATGCGCAGCATCGGCAAATCGGAAAGCCTCGAAATATCCTAGTAATTGAAGATGACAGGGACATTGCGCGTCTCCTGGAGCTCCATCTTCATGATGGAGGGTATAACGTCCATGTGGCCCAGGATGGCACGACAGGCCTCAAACAAGCACTGTCTCACCCCTACGATTTAATCGTTCTCGATCTGATGCTGCCAGGAATGGATGGATTGGAGGTGTGCAGAAACGTACGCACCAAACCAAACTACACGCCCATTCTGATGCTGACGGCTAAATCGACAGAACTGGATCGCGTCCTTGGTCTCGAGGTCGGTGCAGACGATTATCTGACCAAGCCGTTCAGCATTCGTGAACTCTTTGCTCGGGTGAAAGCGTTGTTCCGTCGCATGGAGGCGCTTGACGCGCAACGAACGCCCGACAAGCAACACCTGATTCAGAGGGGCGATCTCGTGATTGATGCCGAGAAGCGCAAGGTCACCTTGTGTGACAACGCGATAGACTTGACCGCGAAAGAGTTTGATCTCCTGCTTCAGTTTGCCCAGCACCCAGGCCGGGTGTATACCCGCTCTCAACTGCTCGATTTGGTGTGGGGATACGCACACGCCGGTTATGAACATACCGTCAACTCCCACATCAATCGACTCAGAGCCAAAATCGAGCATGATACCAGCCGCCCTCGGTACATTTTGACGGTCTGGGGGATTGGCTATAGTTTTTCCGAATAACACGCACACGAGTAGTCCAATGTTCACGACCCTCTATGGCAAGCTGGCGACTGTCCTCCTCGGGCTATTTTGTCTCATAGGCACTGGGGCCATTGTATTGACTCTGTATACGACCCGGCTGCATTTCCAAGAGGTGAACCAAAAGCTCAACCAGACGTTGGCCGAACGCATCGTGTCTGAAAAACTCCTGATGCAGGAAGGACTGGTGAATGAGGAGGCGCTCAAGGAGGTTTTTCACATGCTCATGGTGATCAATCCCAGTATCGAAGTCTATCTGCTCGATGCTCAGGGAACGATCCTGACCTTTTCGGCCTCTCCGTCAAAAGTGAAACGACGCGGCATCGCTCTCGACCCACTCAAGCGGTTCTTATCGGGAGCTGAAGATCTCCCAATTCTGGGTGACGACCCACGCGATAGCACTCGCCAAAAGATATTTTCAGCGTTTCCCATCGAATCTCTGAGCGGTTCGATCCAAGGCTATCTGTACGTAATTCTGGGCGGAGAGGAGTTTGACTCCGTAGCGCAGATGCTGGAAGGGAGTTACATCCTCCGTGTGAGCATGTGGGCGGTGCTGGCGACGGTGTTGTTTGCCCTTGTGACCGGTCTCTTCACTCTCAGGCTCTTGACTCACCGGCTCAGAGCGCTTGCGGTGATGATGGAGAACTTCAAACGGAGCAACTTCTCCAAACAATCAGTGGTGGCATACCAATCTCATCTGCAATCAGTGCGCGCTCAGCCACGGGATGAAATTGACGAATTGGAGGCGATCTTTACCCAAATGGTCGATCACATTCATTCACAGCTCACGCAACTCAATCAGATCGATCAGTTACGGCGCGAACTGGTCGCCAATGTCTCTCACGACCTTCGCACGCCTCTGACATCGCTCCAGGGGTATCTGGAGACCCTGCTGCTGAAGGAAGGCACGCTGTCGCCACAGGAGCAGCGAAACTACCTCGGAATTGCCATGAAGCATATCGAGCGATTAAGCAAGTTAATTACTGAGCTGTTTGAACTAGCCAAATTGAATTCTCAGGAAATGACGCCGCATGTCGAACCGTTCTCCCTCAGCGAGCTTGTCCAAGATGTCGTCCAAAAGCTCAAGCTTGTTGCAGAGAAGAAGCGGGTGAATCTTCAGACGGATATACGGGAGGATCTTCCATTTGTGCCTGCTGACATCGGGCTCATCGAACGAGTTCTTGAAAACCTCATCGTCAATGCCATCCAACATACTCCGGAGGGGGGCGTTGTGATTGTGGCCTTAAGCCTTGGGAATGGGAAGATGGTGATGCAGGTGACGGATACTGGTTGTGGGATTCCACCAGAGGACCTCCCATACATCTTTGATCGCTACTATCAAGTTGGCAACAGCGAGCAAGGGAGAGCGACTGGGGCAGGGCTAGGACTGGCTATCTCCAAACGGATCCTGGAGCTTCACGGAAGTTCGATTGAGGCTCACAGTGTCCTGGATGGTGGAACAACCTTCACGTTTCATCTCGGTACGGTTTAACCTTCCGATTCTTCAGCCAAGGCATAGGACCTCAAAAAGATTCAGATCGTGACGGCCTGTTTCCAGCCTTGAGGATGGAGCACGTTTGGGATCATGGGATCGCCACGATTCCCCGTCCCCCGATTTTCTCTCGATCTGCCCGAAAGGCCATACGTTCGTGACCCTTTCGTGATCAACGATCGCAATAATTGTTCATGAGTCATGACAGATACGCTCAGCTTGGGAAGGCACGCACTGCAGATCGGAGGTGAGTGATGCGTACCGAGGTCAGCGATCATGTTGTCTCGACCCACAGGAGGTCCGCAGTAGGCACGCCGGCCTGCGTCCGAGCAGCCAAGGATGTGCTGCTCATGAGGCTAAGGCTCCGCGAGGAACAAGCCTTCGATGAGCTTGTGACCCAACAGCATGACCTGCTGATCCGAATAGCCATGCGATATGTCGCCAGTTGGGACGTAGCAGAAGAAATCGTACAGGAGGCCTGGATAACGGTATTCACAAGTATAGATCGCCTTGGAGGTCGCTCATCCCTTCTTGCCTGGATCTGCGGCATTCTGATCCACAAAGCCAAGGATCGCGGCGTGTGTGAAAAACGTTATACGCCCTTCTCAGACTTCGAGGTCGATGGTGATAACCATGGTGATGTACTCGACTCAGTTCACTTCCAATCGCACGGGAATTGCGCTGGGCACTGGTCATTCTCCAGGCTTCTCTCCGACGATCGCACACCGGAGAAACTCTTGCTGTCAAAAGAAGCCGTAGACTGTATGCGCCGCGCGATGGATGCCTCGTCACTCACTCTCAAAGAAGTCCTGATTCTTCGTGATGCGGATGGAATGGAAACCAAGGAAGTCTGCAAGAGGATGAATGTTACCGAAACCAACCTCTATGTGCGGTTACACCGGGCTCACGCACGAGTGAAAATGGCGATCGAAACTACTCTGGGATGAGACCAGGGTTCTCTCCCCTCGTGACTGAGATGTGATCAACGCGTGAAGGTTTTGTGATAACTCACAACTACGATGAAATTGTGCATCTGGCAATTCGCGCAGTAATCATAGGAGGTAGGAATATGAGAAAGAGTTTTGTGCGTATGATGGTGCTGATCTTGACTGTATCGGGAGGGTTGATCGGAAACGCCTTCGCCGGTCAGAAGGGGCAGATGGTGTATACCATGTCGAATGCCACCTCCGGGAATGCTGTCTTGGCGTTTGAACAACGGGGGGACATCTTGATACCGGCTGGGAGCTTTCCCACGCAGGGTGCTGGATCAGGAGGTGGTCTTGGCAATCAAGGTGCCATCGTGCTCAGTAACGACGGAGAGACGCTCTTTGCCGTGAATGCAGGAAGCAATGAGGTGTCGGTGTTTCAAGTCCATGAGCATGGCTTAAGGCTCACGGATAAGGTGAGTTCGGGTGGCGTGAGTCCAATCAGTATTGCAATTCATGAGGACTGGGTCTATGTGCTGAATGGGGGTGGGACGGGCAACATCACGGGGTTTCTGTTGACGAAGCGTGACACGTTGAAGCCGATTCCTGGATCGACGCGTTCGCTTAGTGGTCCTGCCACGGCACCTGCGCAGATCGAGTTTAATCCCGAGGGCGACACGCTGGTGGTGACGGAAAAAGCCACCCAGATTATCGATGCCTATACGGTTGATGAGGACGGTGTCGCAACTGGGCCAGTCTCGCAACCTTCGTCGGGCGCCACACCATTCGGGTTTTCCTTCAATAAACGAGGCGTGCTCATCGTGAGTGAGGCATTCGGTGGCAGAGCCAATGCCAGTGCCGTCTCGAGCTATGTGTTACGAAAAGGAGTGTTGGATCTTCGGAGCGGTTCAGTTCCTGATTTTCAATCGGCTGCCTGTTGGATTGTGGTCACCAAGAACGGCAAATTTGCTTACACCAGCAACACCGGCAGCAACAATATCTCGAGTTATCGTGTCGGACGAGACGGGACACTCACCTTGCGTGAGGCCGTCGCCGCTTCTACCGGAGCTGCTCCGATTGATATGGCATTGAGTGGAAACAACAGGTTGCTCTATGTCTTGAATGCAGTCGCGCGTACCATCGATGTGTTTCGCGTCGATCGCAAGAGTGGAGAGATTACTCTCCTGAACAGCATGTCCGGCCTGCCTGCAGGAGCGAATGGCCTTGTGGCGCAGTAACGATTCACTGAGAGATTGATCTAATCATTCGGTGCACCATTGTACTTGACACTGTCCTGTAAGAAATTGAAGGAGTGGCCGACCAACACTTGGAGGCAGAGCAGCCCGCCTCAATTGAGGCGGGCTGCTCTGAGATCGATTATTGAATGGAGTTGGCGAAACCGCTGTGGGTGATTTCAGCGCGCACGCGGTCTCCGACCTTCTTGCTGCCGCGCAGTTGCTTTGTTTCTGGGTTTGTGTAGAGCTGAACCTGATTTCCTTCGTAGTCTTCGACCGTGTAGACGTCGCCCTTGATGTGCTTGATCGTTCCACCGATTGTTTTCCATGCGGGACCTGGCTTACGGTCCGATGACGCAACAGTGGAATGGGCGACAGTGTCCCGCGTTGAAGGTACCAGCTCAGTTGCGGCTTCTGCGGACGAATAGACACGCGATTTCTTCCCGTCCTTAGCGCTTGCGGGTTCCGCGAAAAGTGTAATCATGGAGAGAACCGCTACGCTCCCAAGGATAACAGGAAAGATATTCGTGTGATTATGGTTCATCATGATGTACCTCCTGGTAGAAAGCCGTGGATGGTGAACTGGTGACTGTTCAGCAAGGGATATGCCGGTCGAAATTCGGAATGACCCTATGAGTCTCAATAGGTTACGAAATAAGGTTGATGAAACATGCGGAGTGTTGCGGGGCCCAGGGGAAAAAACGGCAAGTCCCTGAGCAAAACTGCACGGCAACCGTCATCCAGCCGGATCATGCTGATACACATTGAACGACCACATCACCACATGACTGGGCATAGCAACGGACACTCTACTGAGATGAGTGAACGGCCGAGTCTCCACCGAGCTCTGTGGGGCGGGTTGATGAACTTGGTTCTGAGGCGTCCGCTGCTGGCCGTGTTTCAAGTGAATCTCCGTTGTAATTCTTCCTGTGGCTACTGCAACTTGCCGCTGAATGTCGGCCGATATGAGATGTCGCGTCAAGAAATACAGAAAGTCTTCGCTGGTCTCTATGGGGACGGACTACGGTTTGTGTTTGTGCAAGGAGGCGAGCCGCTTCTACGGCGAGACTTGCTCGATATTCTTCAAGATTTAGTCGAACTAGGGTTTCATCTGACGTTGATTACGAACGGGACCAAGTTGACCTCACGCCTTGTCCAGCAGCTCGACGATCTCTCGGTATCCCTCTCGATTAGCCTCGATACCTTGGATCGCATCGAGTACGAACGTATTCGAGGTGCTGATCAGCTGGATGAAGTTCTTGCGGGCATTGATTTGTTGCAACGCTATCGCCATCCGAAGTTTCTGACCTGCATCGTGAGTGAAGTCAATCGTGATGAGATACATGAGGTCGTTCGGTTCGCTCGGGAACGGGGATTCTTGCCGATCGTCGGGGCCTACCATTGGGATGTGGGATCGTATGGCAAGCAGGATGCGACGCTGATGTATGACCGTCAACAGGCCAGGATGGTCTTCGAGCGATTGCTTGAAGAGGATGCCCTACCTCCCGGTTATCTTCGGCAATATACGAAGGATAATGTGACGTGGCTCCGTGGAGAAGCATTAGAGCCCTGCGATGCGGGGAGATACAGCATTGCAATCGATGCGTCTGGAAATGTTGCGCCGTGCTTGTCGCTTCCGACGGTCGGCAATCTTCTTGAAACTTCCCTCAGTGACATACTCGCCCGGTTCGATCGACAAGAGATTCGGCATTGTTCCGATCGATCATCCTGCAACAGAGTAGACGGGCGGGTCATCGGGTCGGTACTGCGACATCCGATCGCAGCATGGAAAACACCGGTATCGTGGTGAGGCAAAAAATATGAAGCTGGGGATCGCGATTGGGTTGGCGGTAGTGCTGTCCGGCTGTTCCACCGTGCCGGTCACATTCAAGCCGGTCGATCCGATTCCGCCGGCCGAGTTCTCTTACCGGCTCTTCGAAAAGGTGCTGGAGACCCACGTGAAAGATAGTGTGGTCGACTATCCCGGCATTCAAACAGACGAACGCTTCGAAACCTATCTGATCGAACTCGACCGAGTTAACCCCAACGCGTTTGTCACGCGCAATGAACGGCTGGCCTTCTGGATCAATGCGTACAACGCCTTCGCCATCAAGGGCATACTCGATCACTACTCACCGGTGAGCTATGTGGGGCGCTATCGCTACTTCATCGGGCGGGACTATCGGGTTGGGGGAGCCGGTATCAATCTCTACGATATGGAACGGCAGGTGCTGATCAAGCAGTTTCAGGAACCGTTGATCCATTTTGCCATTGTGTGCGCGTCCATGTCTTGCCCAAAGCTCCAGCCATGGGTATATGAACCGGATCAGCTCGAACGCCAACTCGATCGTGTCGCCAGGGACTTCATTAACGATCCCACGCGCAATCGCTTCGACCGTACGCAGAAAGTTGCGTCACTCTCGATGATCTTCAAGTGGTTTGACGACGATTTCACGAGGGCTGCGGGGTCAGTCCTCACCTACATCACGCGCTATGTGAACGACCCGGAACTAGGTCTAGATCTGAAGCGGTCGGAGTACCGCATCGAGTATCTCGACTACGACTGGAGCTTGAATGGAGTCCCATTAGAGGAAACTTCCCATGCTGGTCGGTCATGATGAGAGGGTGCCCATCGCCAGGCTCCTGACGTTTTTGGAACATGGTGAACGAATGGCCCACGATTGTGCAAAGGCTCAAGCCGCGTTGACTGAGGATTCCGGAACGCGTCGATTTCTTCTGAGCCAGGCCAAACAAGAAGCGATGCATGCACGGGTCTTCCATGGGGCCATTGCCTGGCTTGCACCGAAGCACCTCCGTGATGCGCCGTTTCTTCCTGCCTTGGAAGAATATCGCAGAATTCTGGAGGATGCGCTGGCTCGCCGCGATCTCATGGAGACGTTCCTTGCCGAACAAGTGGTCCTCGAAGGTTTGGGCGAAGCCATCCTCGCACGTATCGAACAGGGGTTGGTGAAACGGGCCGCACCATTCGGACCGCTTCGCCGTATCTTGCTCAAGCAAGAAGAAGCGCACCATGGGTTCGGCCGCCGCATGCTCGAACGGGCGATGGCCGAGGGGCGAGTCGATGCAAAGGCGCTCCGTTGTCTGGCTAAGAGGTACCTCGCCCTGACGGATCGGATGGGGCTCGCATTGAGCGATTTGTTTGAGTCCATCGCGGAAGACCCGGCAGCATGGGTTCAAGACGTACGGAATTTTCTACCGGAGTGGTTGCGGGAAGAGCCGATTGCTGTGGGTAGATCATAAAGGCAGGAAACATGGTCTCGGTGGTCATCCCGACCTACAACGAGGAAAAGGCGTTGCCGGAAACCTTGCAGGTGCTCTTTCGGCAAACCGGTGACTATGAGGTGATCGTCGTCGATGGCGGTAGCACCGACCGCACGCGCGCGATTGTCTCAGAGTTCGCGCTCAGTCCACAGTCCTCAGCACTCAGCACTGTCCGTCTTCTCTCCTCCCCGAAAGGTCGCGCCATACAAATGAATGCGGGGGCAAAGGTCGCCAAGGGCGAATGGCTGTTGTTTCTTCACGCCGACACGCTTCTGCCCATATGTGCCATGCAGCGGTTGAGCCAACTGGAAGCAGATCCCAAGATCCAAGCCGGTGGGTTCATGCACCAGTTTTCTGGAAACGACTGGCGGCTCAGATGTATCTCCTTTTTGGATAATTTCCGCTGTGTCAGAAGCCGAATCATCTACGGCGATCAAGCCTTGTTCGTTCGCCGAACATTCTTTGAACGACTCGGCGGGTTTCCTAACCAGCCCATTTTGGAAGATGTCGCGTTCTGTGAGAAAGTCATCAAGGAGGCAGACCCCTTGCTCCTGTTTCCGCCTGTCATTACCGATGCCAGGAAATTTCTCAAAATGGGTGTCTGGAGAAGCTTTATCCGCGTGCTTCTGATCATCCTCCATGTCGAATTCCGCTTACCGGTGTTGCCACGCGCATTTTTTCAAGATATTCGGTAGACCCAGTACCTTTTTATCACTGTCAGGATGGGGCGCTCACTAAACCCTTAAAGAGTGGACGTTTCTGGTCTTGCCTGATAGACCAAGCCAGAATAGGCGCTGCTCCGTCATAGGCGTTTAAGCGCTATTGGAAACTATTTCTACCAGAGGAGGGACTGATGAAGGGCATCCTCATCGCGATCAGTGGGATGACATTGTTGGTGAGCGGCGTAGTCTATGGCCAGGCGGAAACTCCGGTCATCGATCAGCGACAGATGAATCAGGAGCAACGGATTGATCAGGGAATTGCGGGTGGGCAACTCAATCGACAGGAAGCCACCCGTCTCGATCGGCAGCAGGATCGGATCGATCGAATGGAAGATAGAGCAAAAGCCGATGGTGTCATGACGCGAAAGGAACGGGCGCGGATCGGCGCCGCACAGAATCGTGCCTCACGAGATATTGCACGTGAAAAGCACGATCGCCAAGGTGTGAGGCATCGCTGATTGCTGAACGGTCGTGATGGAACAACGGGGCGCTTACGATATGTGTCGTAAGCGCTCTGCTTTTTTCTGCCGGATTTCGTTCCGCATCCAGCCAGATCCGACATTTTGTGTCCTCAAAGACCCTGCTAGAATGCGCTCATGGATGTTATAGCCACGCATAGCAACGCGGACTTCGATGGGCTTGCCTCCATGATTGCTGCGCACAAACTCTTTCCAGACGCCAAGCTGGTCTTGCCGGGTGGAGGCCAGGAGGCCGTCCGGAATTTTCTTGCCGTGCACGATCTCGACATTGCCAAACTCAAGGATATCGATCTCTCGCAGATCACTAGACTTGTGCTGGTGGATACGCAAGATCCGGACAGGATTGGACCACTCAAAGCCTACGTCGAGAATCCGGCGGTCGAAGTTGTCGTGTTCGATCATCACATCGAACCGGACTCATCCTGTGCCGATCGGTCAAAGCAATCGATCATTGAATCAGTCGGGGCCACGACCACGCTTCTCGTCGAGCAACTCCGGCGGCGGCACCTTGCCGTGACGCCGTTTGAGGCGACCGTGATGGCCCTGGGACTGTATGAAGAGACCGGGTCGTTCACCTTTACCTCCACGACCAGTCGAGATTTCGAGGCCGGGGCGTTTCTCACCGCAGCCGGCGCGGACCTGAACATGGTGGTGGACTCCCTGCGACGTCCGCTTGACCCGGATGCTGTTGCATTGCTGAATGATTTGTTGGAGCACAGTGAAGCCTATTACTTGGAAGGACGCAAGGTGTTAGTGGCGACAAGCACCATCGATCGTCGGCATGGCGAAGCGGCAGGCGTCGTGCACATGCTTGCTGAACTACAGGGAGTCGATGCTGTCCTCGTGGCGGTGATGATGGACGATCGAGTGGAGGTGATCGGAAGAAGCCGAAGACCCGAAATCGATGTCGGCTGGATTGCCAGGGAATTCGGAGGCGGTGGCCATGCCGTGGCGGCAGCCGCCACGGTGAAGAAGCAACCGCTTGCAGAGGTCAAAGAGCGGCTCGTTCAACTGTTGACGACGCACTATCGTCCCACGTTATTGGCCCGAGATGTGATGACCCAGCCCGTCAAAACGATCGGAACCGATACGACCATCACTGAAGCCGAGCAACGGATGACGACCTATGGAATCAATGTCTTTCCGATCCTGGATGAGAAAGATCGATATGCCGGGCTCGTCAGCCGGGAGTTGATTCAGAAGGCGTTGTTTCACCGACTTGGAAAGACGTCGGTCCGGGACATTATGCAGACGGATGCCTTTATCGCCCAACCGGAAACGCCATTTCATGACGTTGAACTGACGATGATCGAACGAAACCAGCGGTTTGTGCCGGTTGTCAAAGAGGCAAAGATCATCGGAGTGATTACCAGGACGGACTTACTGAGGACCTTGCACGAGGATGTGCTGAAGACGGCCAGAAAGCGAGTCGCTCCCCATGGACCATCCGAGCTTGTGGTCGGAGGGCCGCGTCGCAATGTGAAGGGGCTGCTGCGAAGCCGTCTCCCGCGTCGCCTCATGGACGTGATCGAGAAGGCAGGAGAACTGGCGGATCACTATGGGGTTTCCCTCTTTGTCGTGGGTGGTTGCGTCAGGGATCTCCTGTTGGGCATCGACAATTTTGATCTGGATCTCGTGGTCGAAGGCGATGGGATCGCATTTGCCAAAGCGCTGGGCCAAACGATGCGTGCCCGCGTGAAGGTGCATGAACGGTTTGGGACCGCGATCGTGCTGCTGCCGGATGGATTGAAGCTTGATGTCGCCACGGCGCGAACGGAACATTACGAGTATCCCACGGCGTTGCCGACCGTGGAGCAAAGCTCGATCAAGAAAGATCTCTATCGTCGAGATTTCACTATGAACGCGCTCGCTGTCCGGTTGAATGGAAAGAGGTTCGGGGATGTGCTCGATTTCTACGGCGGGCAGCGGGATTTGAACGAGAAAGTGATCCGGGTCTTGCACGGATTAAGTTTCGTCGAAGATCCGACCCGTGTGTTTCGAGCCATTCGGTTTGAAACTCGCTTTGGGTTTCATCTGGGCAAGGACACGGTGGCGCTGATCGCCGGCGCCGTGAAGATGAACCTCTTCCACCGACTGTCCGGCCACCGTCTGCTGGAAGAGCTGAAGCTACTGCTGAGCGAGCGGGAACCAAAGCGAGCGGTGAAACGATTAGGGAACTTCGGCTTGCTACGATTCATCCACTCCAAGCTGGAATGGTCCAATCGGTTGGAATCATTGTTGGAGGCAGTCGAGCAGGCGGTGGACTGGTATCGGCTTCTGTACCTGGATCGGAAAATGGAGATCTGGCTTGTCTATATGATGGCATTGTTGGAGATGCTTCCCGATCGAACTGTGACGGATATGCTCAAGCGATTTCCCTTTTCCGAGCAAGAAGCCACCAGACTCAAAATGGCTCGTGTGGGCTGTCACAAGGTGAGTCGAAAGCTTGCAACGCAGCGATCGCTCAAACCGGCTGACGTGTACCACCTCTTGTCGGGACTATCCGATGAAACGCTGTTGATCCTCATGGCCAAGAGCAAAAGCGAAACAGTCAAGCGGCAGGTCTCGGCCTTCCTAACGACCTATCAACATGTGAAGCCGCTTCTGACTGGTGCTGATCTGAAGGCCATGGGACTCAAACCGGGACCGCAATTCAAGAAGCTCCTTGACCAACTGCTCGATGCCAGGCTCAATGGCGAGGTGAAGACGGAACAGGAGGAACGGCAGCTGGTTCAGCAGACGATTCCTGATGTAAAGCGCATTTTCTAAAGTGGAATGGTGTGTTCTGACATGACCAAGGCTACATCGCCAAGGAAAGTGATGCAATTATGCCTATTAGGGTTGGCGCTATTGGCGATGGGTGCTTGTACATTTCCATCTCAGCCGCTGTATCACCCATTATCTCAGAGCAGTACGTGGGACGAGTATCGGCAGGGATACTTTGAGTACCAAATTGATGACCGAACATACCTCATCGGCTATTCCAACTACGTTACTGCTCATGCAATTTTGGAGGGTGACTGGCATGTTCATTCTTTAAAATGGTTGAAGGGTGCACAGGAGTATGCGCTCTATCGTGCAGCGGAATTTACCAAGAGCAAGGGACAGCAATCCTTCGTGGTCTTGCACAGAGACGATTGGCATTATACTGGGTACGGAAAATTGTCTTCTCGTGGCCCAATTGGGCTTAGGTCATCACCTGGAGCATGGGTCATCATCAGAGTTTTGGATGTGGATGGGGTTCCTCTTCCAAAGAATGATGATCACGTGTACTCGGCTGATTCTCTGCTAGAAAGCCTTGCCAGAGAAAATAGGGGATTAGCTGAGTATCAGAGAATGGTAGGTCCACCCAGAGCACAAGGACCGGCATGTTCCTCGCAAATTCCAACGGTGGCGCTCTTCGAGTAGCGCCTACGACTCTGTGCTTCTTCCAGCGAGCAATCCGCAAGAATCTTGGCCGCTAAAATACGACCTTGTACAACCAGGTGCCAAAGTAACTCAACTGGAACCTAACAGGTTTACGATCGCTATTTGGGATGAGGCTCAGATTTCTCCCATGCAGATACTATGGCAATGTATTGCGCTAGCTAACCGTGAAGGATATAAGGTGTTTAAGTTAGAGAAGTGGACGATAGAGGACCACTATGGAGAAAACCGTGGTCCCTACTCAGTGAGAATTTGGTTTAGAGATACGGTGGATGTTGTACTGCAACACGAAAAAGAACTAAACAGTCTTGAGTCAGTGTTCGAGGTTGATGAAGTTTTATCACGTATGGACACAAACGGTGCCCCCTCCCTCGTTGAACAGCCCTAGAAATACAGGAGGGTTTGACGAGCACTGTGTTCTACTCAGTTCATCGGAATGATCGTCGCGGAGACTTCGTTGGGGAGCAATAGGGTGGCCGACGCGCGATTCTGTTCGTCCGGTTGAATCAGCGCGAACAAGGGCACCGGCTGCGGTACGCCGCCGGGCGGCAGGGCCAGCATCGCCGGAAAGTCGATCAGCGGCGACAGCGTCGCTTGGCTGGCAATGCGGAGCCGAAACGCCATCAACACATCACGTAACCGTTCGGTCTTTTCTTCATCCGACATCGACTCACCGGGTGCGATCCCGACTTCCCAGAGAGGCTTCGTCACCGTGACGGGGAAGGTCAGTCCGAGTTTTTGGGCGTCCGTTGACACATCAATCAAGAATCCGGATTGAATCGCCTGTTGGCGATTCGTGATGAGCTGGTTGGCTGGGAGGTCGGTCCGCACTTCCAGCTCATTCCCAGAATGAGCTGGATTTTCGAGTTTCGGTTCTTCTGCTGTCGGTAACGTCGGAGCCGATTCGAGCGGTACTTCTTCGCCTATGGCGTTTTGATTCGCTGTCACTACGGTCTCATCCGGCAGAGCGGGAAGGGCCTGGATCAGCCCTTCATAGACCTTTCTGGCAGATTGGGACCAAGCTGGGTTAAACGGTCGGCCTCCAAAAGCCGCTTCGGCCGCTTTTCTCTCGTCATGGGTAAGCATTCTGGGAGTCTGTTTTGTATCCATAGTCATTAGATAAGCTGGGAGAAGGGAAAGTCAAGGCGTAAGCATAAGCTAGTCTGGTAAGCGTCGGCCTTTTGTCTCTGGAGCGAATAAAAGGACCGCTAATCCAAGCAGATAGATTAAGGCAATGGTGCTGGCTGCACGTCCAAATGTGCCTAATGTTGTGACCAGCCAGCCGGTCAGGAGAGGGGAGGCCGACGCCAAAACGCGCCCCGCGTTGAAACAGAATCCAGCCCCTGTCGCGCGTAACTGTGTGGGGTACAGCTCCGGGAGATAGATCGGAAAACCGCTGAAAATTCCATTATTAAAAAACCCGAGAATCGGGAGGAGCATCAGGACACCCATATAACTCGCGGGCGTTAAGTAGGTGACCGGCAGCATGATGAAACTGCCGAGGCACATGAAGGCGAAGACTGGTCGTCTGCCGAATCGGTCTGCGAGAGGGCCGAATCCGAGATAGCCGAAGATCGCCCCAGCGTTCAACGCCATGATGGCGTAGCTGACATCTCTGGTGAGTATCGTTGGATCTTGCCCCTTCAAATCCGGCAATTCACGAATCAGGGTCGGGGCCCAATTCGTCGCACCCCAGAGGCCGAACACGGCGACAAACGCCAGCGTTGAACCCACGAATGTGGCTCGTCGTAAATCGCTTTGAAAGATGGACGTCAGGGGGATGGCCTTCCGCTCATGCGCATGGGTCCAGCGTTCCGGTTCTTTGACCCACCAGCGAACGAGCAGGGCCACGAACGCGGGAAGGATACCGATGACAAACAATCCTCGCCAGCCATAGGTATCTCGCAATGTGAGATTCATCGTCGCCGCCAAAAAGAACCCCACGGCCCAAGCCGATTGGAGAATACCGGCCGCTTTGGCACGCTTCTCTTCCGGCCACGTTTCAGCCACGATCGACGCGCCTGCCGCCCATTCACCGCCGATGCCGAGCGCGGTCAGAAATCTGGCGATGGCCAAGTGCCACCAGGTTTCCGCCAATGCGGCGGCGCCGGTGAAGACGGCGTAGATGATGATCGTCGCGATCAGGACCTTGGTCCTGCCGAATCGATCAGCAAGCACGCCGAACGTGATGCCGCCGATGGCCCAGCCGATGAGAAAGATAGAAAAGATGATGCCGCCGTACCAGCCGATCTGCTCGGTGGTCGGCGGACCGCTCGCCGTCTGCAGCAAATCGTGCAAGGCCGGATGCAAGACAATGGCATAAATCGTCGCGTCCATCGCATCGAACACCCAGCCCAGCCAGGCAACGAACAAGACCAACCACTGGTAATACGTAACACCGGATCGCCAGGATCGATTCGTTGAGGACTGAGGACTGAGGACTGAGGACTGAGTATCTACCGTCTGACGCTTCACGCTTCACGGCTCTCTGACGAATGACCAATGACGAATGGCAGCATAGCGCGCAAGGCTAAGGAGGTTCTCCGTCACTGTCAAGGTGAAGCCTGCGATACCTCGTGCTATAGTCTTTCGCATGCCACGGACGAATTACTACGAGGTGCTCGGTGTCTCACGTGAGGCGTCCGACGAGGACATCAAGAAGGCCTATCGAAAGCTGGTCTTTGAGCACCATCCCGACCGGAATCCTCATAAGAAAGATGCGGACGAGCGGATCAGAGAGATCAATGTTGCGTATGAGATCGTCGGAGACCCTGACAAACGCAAGAGCTACGACCGTCTGTCCTGGGGAGATGAGCCACGCGCTGAAAAGATCGATCCCGGCATTATCCTCAATGAAATGGAGCGGAAGCTCTTCGACGAAGGCAGGAAGGAATTGTTCGCGATCTTGATGAAAGACGTGAAACGGGTGAAGGCGGAGCTGACTCTCGTTCGAGAACAGGTTGTGGCCGAGCAGGGCTACGATTCGTTCCTGGAGCATGTAGTTGCCGCGCGCGCGTCGGCCATTATGGGCGACTTCGTGACGGAAGAAATGGACAAACGAAAACAACGTCTGGTTGAAGTAGCGGTGGAGATGATGCTGTCGCAGGGAGTGACGAAGCGGGGCGATGCGGGCGGAATTCGAGCGCTGCGGAATCGTCTCGACACGGCCTTTCGTGACGGTCGCGTGCACGGCATCGTATCCGCGCTGGAATTGTTTTATGAAAGACGGTGAAGATACTCTGAATGTAGAGTAACCTCGATGTCTTAAATTCGTAAAAAGCAACCATTCGACTTAACACTCAAAATTCTGAACTCAATTCTTGGAGAAGGGACCTGCTACGAACTTGCCGGCTTTCATCACGCCTATGATCTTGTCACGGTCTCGTAGCACATCGATCCGTCGAAGCGGGTTTCCTTTCAGGATCACAAGATCAGCTTCCATTCCTTTGGTCAGTGTGCCGACTGAATCCTGAATCCCAATGAGCTGGGCTGCCGTGAAAGTGGAAGCGACGATGGCCTCCATCGGCGTCATACCGAGAGCGACCATTCGCTCAAGTTCCTGCGCATTGTCTCCATGGTAGTTGAACGGCGTTCCCGCATCGGTACCCATGGCGATGGCGATGCCGCTGCGATGGGCGGTCTTAAAACTAGCTTGGTGGCGCTTGGTCATGGATTTGGCTTTTGCCAATGCACTATCCGGGACGCCGCAGCCCGGTCGGCAGGCCGACGTCGTAGCCAGGGCTGAAAGGGTAGGGACCATATAGACGCCATACCGTTTCATAAGGGCTCCGGACTCGTCGTCCAACAAGGTGGCATGTTCGATCGAACGCACACCGGCATGGATCGCATTCTTCATCCCGGCGGCGCCGTGGGCATGGGCGGCGACTCGTTTCCCGGCTTGGCGTGCTGCATCGACCGCAGCCGCCAATTCTTCCATTGTCATTTGGGCCTCGTCCGGCGAGGTGCCGGGCGTTAAGACTCCTCCGGAAGCAATGAGTTTGATGACTCCAGCGCCGGCGGCGACCTCTTCAGCCACAACCTGCCGGACCTGCTCCGTGCCTTCTACTTCCCGGCCGATGAACCGCGCATGGCCACCGATCATGCAGATGGCGCGTCCTGCTCCGACGATGCGTGGCCCAGGCAGCAAGCCCGATTCGATGGCGCGTTGCAGGGTGAAGATAGAGTGATCCCGAGAGCCAACGTCACGCACTGTGGTGAATCCGGCGTCGATCGTCGCCTTCGCATGCATGGCCGACTTCAGCAACGTATAGGAAGGCTGCTCTGATTCGAGCGTGCCGACGACATCCGGCTCTCCACCCAAGCACAGATGAACATGACAGTCGATGAGTCCTGGGATGACCGAAAGGCCACGACCGTCGATACGTACAGCCCCTTTGGGGATTCGGATCTCGTTGTTTGACCCGACTGCCAAGATCCTTGTGCCGCGCACGAGGAGCGTTGCGTTGTCATGAAGGTTTCCCGTTCCATCGATGAGGCGCGCGTGATGAATAGCAATCGTCACAACGTACTGGCTCCACTATAAATATGCGCAGCGGCTTGCAGCGCGACGCCTGGAGTAGTCACCCACCCACTCCTTATCCCGATCTCCTCCATGGCGTTCAACAGAGTCAGCACGTTGGCCTCCGTCGACGATTCTCCCATCAGCCCGATTCTCCAGACCTTTCCCTTGAGCGGGCCAAGGCCACCGCCGATTTCAATGCCGAATCTCTCCAGCAACTGGGATCGGACGGCTGCCTCATCGATATGTGCTGGGACAGTGACACAGATCAGTGTCGGAAGCCGCCGATCAGGGGGAGGCAACGGAGCAAGACCGAGCGCCATGAGCCCTGCGAGCAACGCACGACTATTCAGTTGATGGCGGGCAAACCGAGCTGGAAGCCCTTCTTCCTCGATCAAACGCAGTGCCTCTCGCAGGGCATAGAGCATCGAAATCGGTGCCGTATGATGGTAGGCACGGTTGTGCTCCGTCCAGTAATCCGCAATGAGAGACAGGTCCAGATACCAGCTTTGACAGGGAGAGCGGCGATGCTTGATGACAGACAGCGCGCGCTCACTGAGCGTCAAGGGAGCCAAGCCAGGCGGGCAACTGAGACATTTTTGCGTGGCGCTGTAGCAGATGTCGATGCCCCACCGATCGACCTCCAGGGGGATTCCACCAAGCGATGTGACCGCATCGACGATCAGCAGTGCATTGTGCTGACGACAAAGGGCGCTGATCGGTTCGAGGGGCTGCCACGCCCCCGTCGAAGTTTCAGCATGCACCAGCGCAACGGCCTTGACCGGACTCGACTGTCGGAGCGCCGCGGCAATCATATCCGGTTCGATCACTCGCCCCCATGGAACTTCTACTCGAATAGCCTTCCCTCCACAGCGTTCAACGATCGACGCAAGTCGCGTCCCGAACACACCGTTGATGCCCACGATGACGGCATCGCCTGGTTCAACGACGTTGACGACGGCAGCCTCCATGCCGGCTGATCCAGTTCCTGAGATTGCAATTGTAAATTGATTAGTCGTCGAGAATACGCGGCGCAAGAGCGCCTGGACGTCATTCATCACTTTTAGGAAAATAGGGTCCAGATGTCCGACAAGCGGAGTTGCCAGGGCTTGAAGTACCCGGGGATGCACGATGCTGGGGCCAGGTCCCAAGAGCAGCCGCCGTGGGGCGAGAAAATTTTCCATTGCAAATAGGCTCCTTAAATCGCGCGGTTAGTATAACCAAGTATGATGCCTAAGGCTACGCGAGAAACACCCCGTAGCTACTTTGAGGGGGATTCGATCGGGTGACTGTCAATGGTATAGTCGGCAGCTCATGAGCGAACAAGCACTTTCAATCCAACAATTGCCGAATCTTCCTTCACGCAAACAGGCGGTAGTTCCCGAACAATCGATTGCCCCCTATAGCTCTCGATGGTCTCTGGTTGTGAGCGTGGGATGCGCCGGCATCCTGATTGCGGCGCTCGGCGCTATTCTGTGGTTTTCGGTGACTTCTCCAAAACTCCAGCGCTTTGAGCAGCCGGATCGTGCGCTTGAGCTGATGGCCGGCCGTATGTTGGATGCACAAGACAGCCTTCGTCGAGCGCCGAAGTGGCAGCAATGGCTGGCTGACTGGACGATGGGCACCGATGATGAAGCCAAGGAGCAAACCATCCGGTGGTACCGAGAACTGGTTGAGACGACCGATGATCCTCTCTCCAAACTTCGGCTGGCCATTCTACTGGGAGAGTCCGCGCAAGAAACGGCTGCGCTCGCGGAGGCCAAGAGATGGCAAAGCCGTGGGACGTCTGCGTTGCTATTCGGACAACTGATAGAAGCCGCGTATGGTTCTCAGCCGCTTGATAGGATACACGAAGCAGAATTACAGGCCACGCTGGCGGAAGCGTTGCCGAACGGGTGGTTCTATGACCATCTTGCCGCACGGTTGGCACGACGTGCGGGCGATCAGGATCTCTTGGCGACGGTTGAGGGGCAGCGTGTGCTCAGGGAGGATCGGGTTCAGCAGTGGATTCGCCCGTTGATCGTGTTTGAATTGATGTGCCTCGCGACTGGATCGATCGTGCTTGTGGGTGTTGTCGGACGGCGGATGGACATCCTGCGTCTCCATGTACCCGGCGTTCCGCCCCCTTGGCCTGGGGGAACTGCCGCTGCGGTTATCCTCCGCGGCGGTGTCTTGGGGGCCATCACGACCGCAGCTATTCTGGCGACTTCGTCATTTCAGCATGTGTCGTTGCGCGCACTCGCCATTCCTTTGGCCAACCTGCCGCTGCTTGTCCTCGCGTATGTCCAATTGCTCAAGCCTGCCGGTCTGACTTTCCGGAACGGCTTTGGTCTCGGGATCACGCGAGAGCGCCTTGGACGCCTGGCCTGCGCCATCCTCGTGGTTGTCGCAGCCGGACTCTGGGGCGAATGGGTGATGGGACGGGCGGCCGAGTTCCTGAATTTGAATAACCATTGGACGGAATGGTTTGATCAGGAGCTGGTATGGGGGACTCCTCGCGTCATGGCCGTGAGTATGCTCGAGTACGTGATCTTCGCGCCGATCTTCGAGGAACTGGCGTTTCGTGGATTACTGTTTGCGATGCTTCGACGCCGGTTCACATTCCTTCCGGCCGCCCTGATCAGCACCAGTGTCTTTGCTCTGGCCCATGGCTATAGCCTGATTGGATTCCTCAGCGTTTTTTGGAGCGGATTCCTCTGGGCATGGATCTACGAACGGACGGGGAGCCTGATTCCTGGCATGATCGCTCACGCGACGAACAACTTGCTCGTGTGCCTCACCGTGATGGCGTTGCTTCGTTGAGCGAGTTCCTCTGCATCAACTCAAGCGTCTCGAAGAGATCTCCGTGGCGTAGACCTGTGCCATCCAATTTCAGCAACTCGCACATCCGTTTATTTAACACCCGCTTCCCTGTTGAGCCGGCGGTCGGAGAATCAGAGGACCGAATATCCCATCGTTGCTCGACCATGTGACAGATCTCCATCCAGGTCCTCGGATTTCCATCGCTGACGTTGTAGATTCCGCTGGGATCGGCATGCATGAGCGCTGCGAGACAGAAAGACACCAGATCCTCAACGTGAATCAGGTTGACATATTTGCGCGATCGGTTCACTCGGCCTGTTCTGATCCACTCGATAGGATTGCGGCCATGGCCATAGATCCCAGAAACTCGTAAAACAATTGCTCCATAATTGTTTCGGAGTAATTCCTCACCTTTTACACGATGTTTACTCAGATCAACTGGGGCAGTTTCATCGACCCAGGATGGAGGGTACTCGATTGAGGTGGAGACGTCGTAGGCTGAGGTACTACCGAGTACGACCAGGCGGCGAGTTTGTAGAGATGCCGCATCGGCGAACTGCTGAACCAACTCGATCGGTACTGCGGGAAAGCACCACAGGACATCGGCTGATGGTGGAATCGCCTGCCATGTCTCTGGCTGTGCCAGATCGAATCGTATCCGTTGGTCGAGACTCACATGTGAGAGGTGCCGATCAGGATCCCGACTGGTGGCGAAGACGTGAGCGTAGCGGTGCAGGGCGAGCGGCAGGAGAAATTTAGCAGTGTAGCCGGATCCGAGAATGATAAGTGAGTGATGCAAGACCGATCAAGCTCCGTGCTAGTTGCCCATGCAGTGTGCCAGCGAGAACCGATCAGAGTCCAACGAAAAAAGTCATTTCATTTGGTGTACGTATTTCTCCGTGCTATACGAGGAATAGATAGCTCACATTGGAGATGAACAAGAGGACACCGCATGAACAGACGTTTCTTTTTATGGCTCACGTTGCCGATCCTGCTACTCTCCACTGGTTGTCCGTCCGGAGGCGGAGGGGATGGAGGATTCGGGGTAGGGGGAACGGGGGTCGCCTATGTGGTAAACACCGGGCCCAACGAAATCTCGACCTATACGACTGATGTCGTAGGGGCCCTCAGAGATGCCGGCACGGTCGCGCTGGCCGATGCCCCATCCTCGATCGCGGTGTCTTCGGATTCGGCCTTTGCCTTTGTCGGAACGAACGACGGTGTCTATGCGTTTAGAGTCAACCTAGGAACAGGTGGGCTTTCGTCGGTATCGGGCTCTCCTTTTTCTGCTGGAAATAGCTTTACGGCACTCACTGTTTCGCCGAACAACCGAGCTCTCTATGCTGCGAATGGCAACGGAACCGTCGTCGCGTATTCGATCAATGCGGCGACCGGATCGTTGACTTCTATAGACATCGAGAATGTCGGGACATCGCCAAGCGGAGTCGTCGTGTCGCCGAACGGCCAATTTCTTTATGTCAGCAATCAAGGCTCTAACAACGTGTCGGCATTCAGAGTTGACGGGACAACCGGAGCGCTGACCTTTGAAGAGAATAAATCTGCCGGCACATCGCCATCCGGAGTGGCGGCGCTGACGTCAGGAAGTAGTTCATTTCTCTTTGTGAGCAATCAGACGTCCAATAACGTCTCGGCATATACGATCAACGGAACGACGGGTGCATTGACGGGGATAGGTGTCCCTGTTGCGGCTGGAACAGCACCAAGCGGAGTGGTCGTATCGCCGAACGGTCTGTTTCTCTATGTCAGCAACCAGGGCTCCAACGATGTGTCGGCATATACGATCAACGGAACGACGGGTGCATTGACGGGGATAGGCGCCTCCGTTGCGGCTGGAACAGCACCAAGCGGAATAACCATAGAGCCAGATGGGCAATTCTTATACGTATCAAACAGCGGTGGAGGCGGCAACGTATCCGGCTATCGAATTACAGCAGGGACTGGCACATTGGTGTTGCTAGGAGCAGTCTTTCCCGCTGGAACGAGTCCTAGAGGTATCGCCACGCCTGGTCGGCCATAAGTCTTCTTCCATAGATAAATTGGGAGATCGCGGCCCAGGTCAATGTGCTGTGGGTTTCTTATGCACGAAGATGCTTAGCCGGGAGATGGCGATCAGTACCGTCGACATTCAAGAGCGCTCGCCGCGTCTTCCACTCCCATTTCACACCGACCCTGTGTTGATCGCACATCACGACCGTGCCTTATCCCAACTGCGTTGTTGTCAGGGCTCCTCGAGAGTGGTATATACCAAATATGGTACTTCGACGCACGCACAAGCGGTCCATTGCAAAGAGACTGCGACTAGCCTGGTGCATACCAGTCATGTTGTTTGCGACTGGATGCGGCAATGACGGTGGAGAAGGAGGCCTCGGCGGTCTAGGAACAATCGGAGGGGGAGAGGGAACGACGGCAGTTGTGTATGTTACAAACAGTGGGTCCAACAATGTGTCCGGATACACTATTAACCCATCCACCGGCGGCCTTGCCCAAATTCCCGGCTCTCCTTTTGTCGATCTCTCGGCCCCTTCGGCAATCGCCGTGTCATCCAGTGGGTTCTTTGCATATGCCGCGAATAGCCAAACCAACAATGTGACGGCCTTCAGGGTCGGTACCAATGGTGCGCTATTGCGAGGAGAGTCGACTACGGCAACTCCCAATCCGGCCTCAGTAGGTACGGCGCCCCGAGCACTCGCTATTTCACAGGATTCTCGATTTCTGTACGTCGCGAACAGTGGATCGGACAGCGTGACCGTCTTCAGTATTGGTACAGCCGGAGTTCTCACGCGTATCCCACCAACTTCGGCTAATCCCAATCCTGTCGCAGCAGGAGGTTCGGCTCCTCTGGCATTAACAACTTCTTCGCCTGGACGGTTTCTCTATGTGGCCAACGGTACATCCAACACCGTAACGGCATTTCAGATTGAAACGTCCGGGCTGTTAACACAGGTTCCTCCGGCTGGGCCAGGAACGAATCCTATCTCGGTCAGTGGGACAGGTCTCACCGCGCTGGCCATGTCTCCGAATGGGCAGTTTCTCTATGTCACCAACGGTACATCCAATACCGTAACGACATTTCAGGTTGCAACATCGGGGTTGTTAACGCTGGTGCCACCGACCGTGTCCAATCCGAATCCTGTTTCCACAGGTGGAGCTACTCCGAACAGCATCACCGTCGCCTCGAATGGGGCATATCTTTATATTGCAAATGGGGAAGGGAATGTATCGGCGTTTGCCGTAGGAAGTAATGGCTTGCTCACACTCGTGCCCGCTTCAGGGACTACTCTCAATCCAACACCGGCAGGGTCCAGTCCGACCGCCGTTACAATATCTCAGGATGGTCGGTTCTTGTATGTCGCAAATCGAGGAGGCAGTGTGTCGGCTTACACAATCGTGTCGGGATCAGGTACCCTCGTCCCCCTCAATCCGCTTCTAGGTAATCCCTTCCCAGCAGGGACCAACCCTTCGGCAATTGCCACGCCAGCCCAGACGTCGTGAGCGCCGTTCGTACGGTACATACAGGTCACAGAACTTCTAGAAGCGTTTGACTCCTTCATCAATAAGGGTAGTTACAGGAACAAATCACGCGCTCACGTGACGCTGCAACCAGTTCAGCATGTCACGCGTGACCTGTTCGGGCCTGTCTTCATGCACGAAATGGCCGGCGTCGGCGATCTTCACCACCGTCAGATCGGTGACGAAATCATTCAGCCCATCAAGATTCTGACAGACGAGTGCATGATCTTGTAATCCCCAGATCACCAGTGTGGGGGCGGGAATAGTAGGATATCCCATCCTTCGTTGACGCATTGCCCCGCCGTCTCGTAAGGCCGCTCGATAGTAATTCAGCATGGCCGTGAGCGCTCCCGGCTCGCAGGCCTGTTGCCGATACAACCGAACCAGATCGTCAGGCATCCGCTCGCGATGAATCGCCATGCGCGAAAAAATCTCACCGATCACATAGCCATGACCGGCCGACAATGCCGATTCCGGAAGCCAGGGAATTTGGAAAAATCCCATGTACCAGGAACGGCGCAGCTGCCGCCAATGCCGCACTTCCCGCTCAAAGCAGGCCGGGTGGGGCGCATTCACAATCACCAAGGCTTCCACGCGATCGATGTGCCGCATCGCATAGTACCAGGCGATGATCCCACCCCAATCATGCCCGACCAGAATGACGCGTTGAACCTGAGCGGCATCGAGAAGTCCGGTCACATCGTCCATCAGGGATTCAATTCGATAGGCGTCTATGCCTGTCGGCCGTGTCGTGCCGCCATATCCCCGGAGGTCAGGAGCCCAGACCCGGTACCCTGCCTGTGCCAATGGCTCCACCTGATAGCGCCACGAGATGGCGGATTCCGGAAAGCCATGGAGACAGAGCACCAATCGATTCCCGGACCCAGATGTTGTTACTCGAAAGGACAGGTGGTTCGCGGATATCTGTTGAAACGTCACGCTAGTGAGGTAATAGTATTAAGAACCATGCGCGTATTCTTTCTCGTTTCCTTGCGCGCTTCGGCCAAAATTTACAAAATTCTGTTAGGAATTTCGACTTGCGGTTATACTCTGCGACATGACGAAATACATGATTTGGCAAGATCAGGGTAAGTGGCGCGGCTGTCTACAGGGCTCTCCTGACCAGCAGGTTCAAGGGGAGTCGTTCGAAGAACTGCAGGTTAAGCTTCGGCAGCTCCACCGCGATCTTATCGGAGGCAAGCCTTCCAACATTCGGAAGATTGCCTGAGCGATAGTCCCCGCTGAGACATCACAGCCCCCAGGCGACAGCGCAAGCCGTCATCGGACTCGTTCGTCTGACTCATCCAATGAGCATCAGTCATAGCCGTAGCAGAGGCTCAATTCTGGGGCACAGAGGATCCCTTTTCTATGTCTCGATGCCGTACGTGATAACGTCCAGAAAATGTCTCACCGGGAGCGAGTCGCTTCAGCCCCCAGTCAGGATGATTGAACGCATCGCTTGCACAGGTCATCGGTTCAATGGCAAGCGCAGCTCGTGGTGCGTCTGCAATGGCATCTCCGGTATAGACGACCACCGCGGAAAAAGAGCTGTCCATCGTAATGTCGATTGTGTGACCGCGTGCGGTATGACGCAGGGATGCCGTGGCCATTCCTTGGGCGTCGCGTTCAAGCCGTACATAACAATGGTTGAATCGCTGACGTCCGATCGCACGAAATCGTCGGTAGTCCCACGGCGTGCCGGCTACGTTCAGAACCGCTCCTGTCGGGACGAGCCGCTCGTTGAATTCTAAACAGGCGGTTCCCGGAATCTGTACCTCGGCCTCGTCGATCAAGGACGTTCCCACGGTGAAGTAGGGATGAAATCCGACTCCGACCGGCGCCGCCTGGTGCCCTATATTCCTCACGGTGAATGTGCAGGTGAGCCCGGAGGTACCGAGGTCATACGTCACCCAGATGGCAAGCGAAAAGGGATAGCCTCGTCCAGCGTATGTATCAGCATCGAGATGAATCTCAAATGTCACCCTGTTTGCGCGAACTTCCTGCACGCGCCACGGCAGACTGCGAACGAATCCATGAATGGCATTCGGACCTTCCTTGTCGTTGCACTCCAGTTGCAGTGACTGTTCCTCAAACACATAGCGTCCATCACTGACGCGGCCAGGAAACGGGATGAGCACATCGCCCTGTCCGCCGCGCTTCCCGCTGCCACCCGAATAGCCCCATACAATATCTGTGTCATGGCCTCCATCGTTGATCAGCAGGTATCGTCGTAACGAAGCTCCCCATGGAGAAACAACCGCGCGCTGGTTTTCAAACGATATAGAGAGTTCAGTATCCGGAGTAACAGGTATCATGGTCGTGCAGTATAGCACCGTAGCAGTGGATGGCGAAGGCATACGCTTGAGCAGAGCGTAACGTAACCGAACCCCATCGCACGATGGTCACGTTAGGGCAGTGTACCGACAAATCTCCGGCTCGTCGGCCAGAAGTTCCCCTAACCGTTGCAGCGCAACGGAAACGTGTGGGGTGGCGAAATGCGCATGTTCCGCCGCCACACTCGCCCATTTCTCGACGAATACAAAATCGGCTGGATCGGAGCTATTCTGCAGAAGCTCGTAACTGAGGCATCCGGATTCGCGGCGTGTCGGTTCAACAATCGCGGATAAGACTGCCTGAACCTCCGCGACGTGCTCAGCCTTGGCCCTGACGCGTGCAATCACTCGGATGGAAGTGTCTTGAATCATGTTGTTCTCCGCTCAACATTATTATTGAGTTCGTGCTGCAAGGCGGAAAAGTATTTATTCCATGCTGGTTTCGCAAGGAATCGACGGGTCTTTCGAAGTGCAATACGATGCATGCTTGTCTGAAAAGGGAGGAGAACGTGCTCCTGTACGGGGAAGGATCACTTTGTAAATGGATGGCTGGCCTTCCGCCAGTCTTCAAGACTCATCACAACCGCCGTCGATCGCGTGAATCCGAGATCCTCGAGGGATTGCGCGGCAAGGGAGGCACGATTGCCGCTTTGACATTGCAGAATGAGAGGTCGGTCCATCTCGGTGTCGGCTGGAAAGCCGACGTGGCTCCAGATTTTGAATTCGAGCACGCCGCGGGGAATATTGATCGCTCCGGGCACATGCCCTGCAGCATACTCGTGCGGCTCCCGTACATCCACAATTAAAGCAGAGCCTGGATTGTCAACGAGCTTCCGATACTCTTCCATGCCGATCGTCTTCACCTGCTTCTGCGCTGCTTCGACTTTCTGTTTCACGACAGGAGGAAAACTCTGCGCGAAGACCGGCGAAAAAATGGTCAGTGCTGCGCCCATGATGAAAGTCAGCGGTAATGGGATCGCGGTATTCATATCTTCTCCTTTTTAAAGCGCAGAGAGCTGGAAATAACACCTGTAGAGTGTAGCTTTCTCCTATCGACGACTCAAGAGATGGGCGTGCAACATAGTACAACCAGCGCCATCGAGGCATAAATGCGAGCCTGAGACTTCGCGTATGTGTTGTGAAAAACACCTAATTTATTGCCAGCAGTTAGAATCCAAGCAGACTCGCTATCAAGATTGGAAGTGAGGCATACGATTGGGGTCTATGTGAACAGGTGAAGTCCGCTGGCACAGGCAATTGGAGGTCATTAGTATGAAATCCTATTTCGACCACATTGTCCTAAGCATCGTGCTCATGGGTGGATTTCTAATTACCACGGGATGTGCACGATCGTCCATTTAGGTGGATCTGAGGACGTCAAGGTTACTTCGGAGCCAGGAGGCGCAAAAGTCGTCGTTGATGGAGCTGAACGCGGGGTGACGCCCCTTGAGGTGGATCTTGAACGGAAGCAAGCGCATACGATTATATTGTCGACGGATGGGTACAAAGAGTCGATCAAGCAGATTCAAAGACGCCTCTCATGGTGGTTGGCAGGAAATGCGATCGTTGGCGGCCTAATAGGTCTCGTTGTGGATGTGTTAAGCGGAGGTGGATACACGCTTGATCCATCCGAACTCCATGTGCCGCTGGAAAGTGGAACGGCCACCGCGAAGGCTCCCGTCGAGGCACTCACCACTACTCCTGGGGCTCCCTAGCAGCAATAACCCACCTGCAACTTCTTCATCGACGGGGTGCTGCTCCATCCGGCCGTGTGCCCGGAAATAGGATGGACAACCTTGCCTCACAAGGCATATCAAGGAAGAAATCGTATGCCCGTAGCCGTGACATGATACATGTTGCTCTCGGACATGTTAAATGTTGAACTCTGTTCCTGAACGTCAATGATCGCATCGGCCCCGGATATACAGGCTTCCTTCTGCAGTGCAGGTAAGGCATCTTCAAATCGAGATCGAACATAGTATGTTCTCTCGATATGCACATCGAGGCGAGAAATTCTGTCGAATTGCCTTACCGGATGTCCTTTCCTGAATATTTCGATCTGACAATCTGGACGCTTTGGAGCGTGATCCGAGACTAGCATCGTATGTCGACTCTGTGCAGAACATCCACTGGTAAGTATGACAAAAATAAAGACCACCAAGCGATGGAATTTACTCAATGAGAGTGAGATCACCTGCTTTGCCCTAGGGTTGTTCTCATCTCGGAGAGAAGTGGTCCGGTCCACTCCTTTTGACATGCTATACCAAAGAGCGACTTTTCGCTGTTCACAGCAACACGCGTGTGTGAGGGGCTGGTTTGCTCCAACCAAATAGCCGCTCCTTCCCCGCCGGGAGTGCAGAAAAACCCCCACATCCGAGGACGATGCCCTTCGATGTAGACGTCTGTGTTTTGCGTAACCTCAAAACCATGTACGGACATGGCGTCTACGCCCGCCTGTTTGACGACTTGAATCGGTTTGTCGTATTCGCCCTGAAACCCACTGGGTTTAATGGGAGTGGCGGTACATGCGGAAAGTGCACAGGATAACAGCGCTGTTCCTATCAAAGTCGGCATCTCGAATCGTTTGTTCATGAAACATTATCCTTTCAGTTCATGAGGTACATTTCCAAATGCAGTGTATGGCCTATGTGAAAAATCTCTAAACCACTCAGTGCAATTTGACAATTCTTTATTAAGTTTTAGAAGTCTTCAGGCAGGATTAAAAGGGAGCGGCGTGACCGAGGCTATGTAATCTCTTGTTTCAGGATCACCATGGGTATTTATGTAGAGGTGGTAAGTGATCGTTAAAGGGAGCCGGGTTTTCTCTTTGACGGGTACGAGGTGGGAAAGTTAGCAATTGTTTGACGTGCTCGCCCTTGGTTGGCAGGTCGCGCCTGCTGAACGGATAACGGCGTTGCTGGATGTTGATGGTATCGGATTCATTGTGCCGATCTGACGATGGATGTAATATCGGTTTGTGCTCGTGTACCGAGATTGATAGATCGTGTCAGGATGAGCCTGTTTACCCATCCCGTGCGGACATCGACCGTGATGTCCGCATTATCTTCCATGGATAGAGTCGTCGTGGATTCTGTCTCCGGTGATCTCTTCCCTCGGCGTGCGGCCAGGTCTTTGAGCATCGACTCCAGAATGCGAGCGGTTTGTTTGGGGTTTGTCTTTTGATTCCAGCTCAGCGTGGCTTGCCCAGACTGTTGATTGAACGCCTGTAAGATGATTCTTGCCTTCGTCGGGAATGGATCGCCGCCGATCGGATTCGGAAGCAGATCATCGTACTCGTGCGGTTCGTTGAGCACATACCTTCTCCCGAAGATCATAAAATAGATTCTGGCATCTCGAGTACAGAGTTGTTCAACTTGCTCCTTCGTCGCAAACATGGTTTCCCATTGTGCACGCAGATTCGACAAAAGCGTTTGATCGGCGCTTCCGTTGTGTGAGTCCGGTGTCTTGGCCAGGAGAGCATCCAGCGCCTTCAAGGTCTCGCTTCGTAGTTCCTTCCAATTCTGAACGCCTGTGATGGTTCCGCGTGCATCAACCTGGAGGACGATCTGCTTGCCTTTCATGAGGTCGACGATCTGTCGCAGGAATGTTTCCGATGGAAGGGAAGTCTCAAATGTCGTGTCTCCTGCTGTCCAGCCGACGGAGTATCCCGTGTCATCTGCACGGAGGACTTCAATAGTAAAATGTGTGCGTGTTTTTCCAGAAACGATTGATTGGCCGCCAACGGATTTTTCACGAGCCCGTGCAATGGTAAGCGTAAACGAGTCTCCCTTCATCCAGTGAGGTATGATTTCTATAGAAGAGCGAGTGCGGTTATCAAAACCTGCCAGTGACAGGCAGAGAACAACGAGCGAGATAGTGCGAATGATTGGCGGCTGCATCATCTCTTTAGTGACGATGACGGACTGGAGACAGTAGGTGTCGGGCAGCGCATCAGGATACCGCGCAGCTCGTTATTCCGGACCTAAGCCAAGCCGAAAATCGATCTTTGCCGCCCACTTGGGGCGGTCGATGAGCGGATTGCGGTTGCCTTGTCGCTCGAAGATCGCCTGGTTGCGGTGCCGCTCGTAGTCATCCACCGGGAAGTCCTTATGCCATTTGAGGAGCGTGGCGATACGATCGTGCGTGTACTCTTTCGCCGTTCGGTTGATCTCCCCCGGGTAGCGCAGGAGAAAATACAGCGTCGCCCTTGCGACCGTCCCTTTCCCTGCACCAGGTTCAAACATGTGTTGTTCCCGTTTGCCGCACTCACTTCGTACGACTTCTTCAACGTCGGGGAAATCGAAGTACGGGGTATTGCCCCTGAAACTATTGCAACCCGATTCACAGGCAAAGAGATGATGCAGGTCGCCGCGCATCGGCTCCATTTTTCCGAACCAAGATTGCGGAACGACGTGCTCGCAATTGAACGGTAAAGAGGCTTCTAAGAGGTCCATGCGTTCTTGAAACTGCGTTGTACTCAAGGTCGATTCCTGAAACGCAAACTCGCGGAGCCGCCCCGCCCGCTCCTGCTCGATACGAAAATCCTCCCGGATCAGCTCTTCGGGCTGGAACTCTTTGCCTGAGTAGATGCTGCGCAGGGTAAGATTGGAGCGGAGATCGATCCAGGGATAGACTTCCTTGCCTGGTCGGTACGGAGGCTTGTTGGCGTGCGTGCGCGTGACGAGGTTGGATAGTTTGGCAAAGAGCTTGGCAGGGGAAAGAGAACTGGAGATGCCTGCATAGTACTGTTTCCGAGCCTTCAAATCTGTCGACTTGTCATAGTATTGCCTGGTTCCTGCTCGGCGCGCTTCGTCGATGGCAGCCATTACCTCGGCATCCATTGGTGTCGTCGCGACAGCCTGTGGGGTCGGTGGATTCGGTCGAGGCTGCACAGCGCCCGCCGTCACTGGTCGAATTGAGCCCTGATTCAATCGCGACTCACCTACCTGGACTGTGATCCGGAGAGGAATGGTCCAGGTCGCCTCTCCATCAGAAGTGGCCGGTCCTTCGACCGCGAACGATTGCGATGGATCTCCTACCGGGGTACGATCCGACACGGCGGCAGACATTGATACCGGTCTCGTATTATGGAGGGGCAGCTTCTCCTCAAAAAGCTGCTCTTTCAACCGTCGGGCCTCTCCGCTGAACGATCGGGTTTTGACGTGTTGTAGAATTCGACTGATCCGTACACCCTCGTTGGCAATCCAGTGGATTGCCGCATCTCCCATAACGGCCGTCCAAACGGTGTTGTCGTGCGTGAGAACCTTTCCCTGTGCGTTCCGCTTGGGAACTCCGGAATGATGCAGCCCCACCACTTCCCATTGATCGTTGAACAGAGGTGACCCTGATGACCCGGGCGCCGTATCGGTGTGATAGTGAAGAAAATTTTCCAGGACGTCGATAATCTGATTCTCGCGCAGGGCGATCTGTTTGGGTTGGCCGTTGGGATGCTGGATAATCGTGACATATTCACCATTAATAGCCTTGCCTTCGGCTTCGATCAGGCGAGACCATCCGATCTGCTGGAGATCAATCATTCCCTCTGCCGCTAGTGGACTCACAGCAATCAGCGTGAAATCTAACGGGTGATTCGTAAGGAAGAATGTGTCGGGGTCGAGTGAAAATGTGGTGGGCGGCAAGGCGTTGCCTTCGGGATCGTCCTGAAAATTGAAGACGACGCGCGCCTGACGCCCTATTGCCGCATCTTCGATGACGTGATTGTTCGTCAGCAATAATCGTGGCGACACCATGAACCCCGTACCGGAGCCCACGAATTGTCCGTTGTCGAAGAGTCGTACGCACCCGACGGTGCGGCTTGCGGCGAGGCCGCGATCCATGTAGGAAACACTCAGCAAATCGTTCCGCCCTATGACCCGCTCCAAGAGCAATTCATTGATCTTCAGCTCTGCAGGGTGCATGGCCCCTGGCTCGATCCCCAGCGTCTCGGCCGTCACCGCGTACACCTTCCTATGTTCCGTGCTGTCGGGGGCCTGTGTCCGCTTGGCGTTGCCCACGCGTCCTCGTTTCGCTTCGTTCCCGAGCCCGGCTTGTGCGGCGACCACCTGCTCTGCCACTCGTCGATCAATTCCCAAGCGGTTCAATCGCGCCCGTACCCGCTTCGGCGAGTCTGCCTGCAAAAGCTTCCCTGCATGAATGAGCCGGATACCTTCCTCACGCGCGGTCCGTCGTTCTGCAAATCGCTGTTCCGTCTCACCGAGTAAGGTTGTGTCAATCAGCATTGTTCCTCCTTCGGCACAGGACGTGTGTCTTGCAGGCGTTGACCAGCCGGGTCTATCTAAGTACTTTTGTGACGGTGGAATCAAGGCTTCATAGTGTCCGGTGAACGACCGATCAAATTGCTCATCTCCGTTATGAACAAAATGATCCGGGAGTCTTTCTCCGGCTTCATCTCCGCTGAGACTCAAAACTGTTGTATTCGACAGTCCGGGGTCTGTGATGGTTGTATCTGGAGACAGGTGACATTCCCCCATGCTCACGGTATGCTCGGATCCTGTTATGGCATGAAGCCTACTCACCCACAAGACGGACTTCATGCAGAGACGAATGATGGGCATGGTTGTCGCCCTCCCGTTGATCTTCGGTCTGGGCTTTGCTGGAACGGCGACAGTGGCGGCAGGAGAAGAATCAACCGTGGGCCTCAATCGCCCGATGCCATCAAGTCTGCGCTCGAACAACAGGTCGGAAAGCGGGTGAGGGTAAAATTGGAATCGGGCCAGGACTTGGACGGCAAGGTTGCAACGGTCGGGTCTTATGTCGTACAGCTTGCGGAATTGACGGGGATGAATCATTTCGATGCGACGGTGAAGCTGGATGAAATTGCGGCAGTGATCGTGAAGGTTCGCACGAAGTAGGCGGTTATGAGTCGATGCGGTGAAAAGGGCTGGCGTATCCTGGGAGGTGCAGCGATGCTGTCCGTTGTTTTGAGCGCCTGCGGAACAGCTCCTGTCGCGTCGGTGAAACAGAAGAACGATCCGGTCGTTGATCTATCGGGCAAGGTGCAATCACTGCAAAGACAACTTCGAGAGCGGGACAAGCGTATTGCGGAGTTGGAGTCTCAACTGGAGGCGTTGAAACTGATAGACCAAGACTACGAGAGGCAGAAGAAGCTTCTCCAACCACCCGTAACGCGGACGCCCATCCAGTGACGGCTGTTCTCGGTTCGATGCGCTCGCCTCTTAGCCTGCAATACGAAAGTCTCTGGTTCCAAGAGCCGAGTGCTTCCATTTGTGACGTCGAATGAAGGGACATCAGTTTGAAGTGGGTGTACGATGGCGAGGAGGTCCAATGGCGACTCTGATAGAGCGTTCAACGAGGGTCAAGCGGCTGGAAATAAACCGAAGTTGATCGACGAGTTTATCGGCCGGGTGAATTCCGCTTCCTCCACGGTGAGCATCGCCCGTATGCAAAGTCCAACAGGATGGTAGGAGCCTGGGCAAACGCCGGAGTTCGACGAATATACCGTGGTCTTGCACGGGTTGCTGCGGGTGGAAACGAGACAGGATGTGCTGGATGTCCGGGCCGGACAGGCAGTGAGGACCGCGCGTGGCGAGTGGGTGCGGTATAGCACGCCTGGTCCGGACGGGGCCGAGTATCTCGCCGTCTGCATTCCGGCCTTCTCACTCGAGACGGTCCACTGCGACAGTGCCTAAATGGTTGGGTGGGGAAGCTACTCACCGCTCTTTTTTCATCGAGAGTGGGAAGGCACACACAACCTTTCCCGTCCGATCTGACGAGAAAGCGCAGGATAGGGTACCGGCTCAATACTACCTCCCTAAGACCTATACCTGATAGAAGAAACGCGGCGGACGGGAAATCAGCCCGCCGCGTGTGACAAAATGTAGGCGGAAGCTATCTTGAAAAGCGATGTATGACTCAGTTTCTTCAACCCGAGACATCATGGGTCGTGCAATCTACCGCACTAGTACCTTTTTGAACCATCATCTCGGTCATGATCTTGATCGACATGCAGATGTTCGCGAATTGTCACAGTGCGCTGAGCGTTAGTATTACTGTAATTGGTGTTTTGAACGACGCGACTGTTCGAGTGATAAAACTTTCTGAGCTGCTGAATCTGATCAGGAGCCACTCTCGACGGTTCTGAGAGAATATACCAGCTCACGCCTTCGCTGCATGGTGGCGTGGTTAAAGAGCCCGCGTAGGCGAATACGTGTTCGCTCTCCAGGGGGATCAACCGCGAAGGATCCAGGGAAAGACCAGCCCCGGTCGAATTAAAAGCTGGGTGATGCTCGGATTCTTTCGGCGTGTGGTCAATAATCATCTTCAGTATGGGATTCTCAGTGGCGGAGCCGTGTGAATCGTCCAAGAACACGGTCAATACGGCCAACTTGCCGTCCTCACGTTGGTGCACAAAATGCAATTCGCCGGCATATTGTATTCCGGCTGGATGTGATTTGGTTTCGACGATGTGTTCACTCGGTGTGTGAAAGTGAAACTGGACGAGCGGATACACATCTCGTCCGACAAGTAATCTGCCGGGATATCCTTTTGAAAATGCGACCTGTACCGCATGGCCGGTATTGAGAAAGACATATGCGTTCCCATCATCCGTCGAGATGGCAGTACCTTCCGTGGTGCTGTTCGTGCGTGCATACTGGGCAATCAGGCGGTCGGCATGACGCTCGGTTTCGGCTTGTGGGTTGTTATCGACGCTAAAGGTTTTCGGATTTGTCGTGACGAGACTCGATGTGAGATTAATGGCAATCGGCGACTGATGGAATCCGATGCCGCATTCGGCGTATGGGAGGAGCAGATTGGCTTGATTAGAACTTGCGGGACCGGGAATGTTTGCCCAGAGCGTTCCATCGCTCCCTTGACTGCTGAGCGTATGATCCCAAGAGCTTGCACCGACATGGCTACCGAGCAACATGGTGGCGATACCAAGTGTGCCGACTCTCATAAGATGCTTTTTCATATGGCTTCACCTCATAGTTGTGATGTAAACACGAATCTGTCTCGAAATGGCGCAACAACTCTGCAACCGATCCGGCGGATGCGAGTCGCAGGGCAGTGGTTCTAGCGTGATAGTGCCAAATCAGCAATTTGCTCAAGACACAAACGGAGAAAGATGCGGCTTTGCCAACCAACAGCGATTTGCAGATCGATGTTAGCAAGTTTGTATCCGGCAATCAGGAGCCGAAGATGCTGAGGCAGGGGTATCCATCGTGGTCGACGGTGATGGAGAAGGACGTGAGGAACTATCGAGAAAGATTGGACTTGCAAGCAGAACACCCAGTAACACAAAAAACATTGCCTTCATAAGGGCCTCCTTCCGTATGGGAAATATAGATGAAAAAAGCAGTTGCGATATCACTCCTCGACAGTGACTTCGCACAGAAGTCCTTCAGACCAACACTGAAATTATTCTCTGGTCGTTGAACAACATCCGCTCGGTCGACTCTATATGCAGTGCTGATGATTAGGAACCCGTCTCGGGCGCGTTGTATATCATGAGAGTATACGTATTTACAACTGGGTGTGTTTTCTGTTCCGTCAGGTGCCCGTCAAGCTGGGTTAGCTCGAAGCGATCTGTTTTGTGTCGTTCGGAGCACGAGCATGGGGTAAAAGCTGGGAAGCCGTTGCTCCCACCCAGATCTTAGGTGATACTGGGTTCCAGTGCCGATGAGTTGTAGATAACCGAGACGTTCAGGAAATATCCGGGGGGGACACGACAGAGAAGAAGCGGAAGGGACGACGAGAGGGCACAGACGAGACGTCCGACATGCGTGCGGGAAGCGATCCCTTTCAACGTCTGCTTGGACTGATGTTCAAGGCCCATCCGTGGCACGGCGTGTCCATCGGAGAGGAAGCCCCGGGCGTTGTCACGGCCTACATCGAGATCGTCCCGACCGACACGGTCAAATACGAAGTGGACAAGAACAGCGGCTTTCTGAAAGTGGACCGGCCACAGCGGTTTTCCAATTTCTGCCCGGTCTATTATGGACTCATTCCGCAGACCTATTCCGGAGAGCAGGTGGCCAGCATCTTTGCCAAGCGAGCCCGCCGCTAGGGTATGGTCGGGGACGGCGGTCCGCTCGATATCTGTGTGTTGTCGGAAAAGAGCATTCCGCACAGCGATATCCTCCTGACGGCGCTGCCGATCGGTGGGTTGAGCCTGGCCGACGGCGGCGAGGCCGACGACAAAATCGTCGCCGTGATGCGGGATGATGCGGTGTACGGAAACTTTTTAGACATTTCGCAATGCCCAACGGCGCTTCTGGACCACCTCCGGCAGTATTTCCTCACCTACAAGAGCGCACCTGGCACAACGCATCACAAGGTGGAAATCACGAGCGTGTATGGCAGGGAAGAGGCGCTGAAAGTCATCCGAGCGAGTCACGCCGACTATCGCGTGAAGTATCCTGAGCTGAGTTCCTTATGGCCGAAGAGTCTATAGGATGTGCGATGGGGCCGTTCATGCGGTGTGAGTGGGACGTCCCGCATAGAAGCTCCATCAGTTGGATCAGTGATCGCAAACTTTAGACGTCGGGTTTCTGCATTCCCGATTCTGACGAGCATTCAGGAATTGGATGAGCGTGATTCGCAGTGTGCGATTGAGGCACAACCTCGATTGCGGCGGCAGCTGCATAAATTCCACTCCACATTCGTGGCCATGCACCCAGGTCACTCAGCCAAGCTCAATGGGTAAGGCCGACGTGTGATCCGGTAAGAGCAGGCTCACGCGTACTCTGCTGCCAACAGGGAATTCGCGGTTGCATTCCATCGTACAACCGTGCATCGAGAGATTCTTCAGCGTGCCCTCGCAGACACACGACTCTCCGCCAACAATCAGTGAAGAATGGAAGGGAAACCGTTGGTAGGTTCGTGCATGGGAGAAGTAAGGTTGATGATTGCTTCCTTGGAGCTACTCGCATGAACTGATGGTGACCCGTGTTCAGAGTCTCATCGGGACGGAATGCGCCGCTGCGGACGAGTGGTGACCGAAACGGACCGGTGAGAGGAACGTGCATGGCTGCGGAACGCGGCGGGCGGAAGGCCCAATTCCCGTTTGAACGCTCGGTTGAACGACGGTTCCGATTGGTAGCCTACGTCGCCTGCGACTTCGGCCACACTTTTGGAGGTTGAGCGCAACACTTGAGCGGCAAGCTGCAATCTCCAGCGTGTGAGGTACCCTATCGGCGTGTCACCCAAATAATGCCGAAACCGCTCGGCCAGTACGGAGCGAGATACACCAACTTCTTGCGCCAGCGAGGCGATCGTCCAAGGGTGAGCCGGTTGTTTATGCAGGAGCGTGAGCGCCTTTCCCATTTCCGGATCGCGCGCACCGGCGAGCCAGCCTGTATGCGACGGCGGCAATTTCGCGATGTACCGTCGCAATGTTTCGACGAACAGCACCTCCGACAACTTAGCAATGACGGCGGCGCCGCCTGGGCCTGAAGTTTTCGCGTGATCGATGGAATATCGAAGGGTGTCTTCCAGCCATTGTCCTGATGGGCTGTCGCGGATGTGGACCTTGACGATCGAGGGAAGTCCAGCCAGGAAGACTTGACTGAGTTGCGGGTCGCAAGTGAGGTAGCCACAGATCAGTTTGGTGAGTTCTCCCCCGCCTCCGGAATGGGAAATGATGTGTCCTTCGATCAGTACCTGCCGCAATTGCTCTGCGCTGTCGATCGGCGTGACGAAAGGGCCGTTGCCCATAAAGTGCGCATCGCCTTGCGCAAGGATGACGATATCACCGGCTTCAAGGGGTGTTGCCCTACCATCCTCTTCGAGGCGAACGTAACCTCGTCCTTCGGTGATCAGGTGAAAGATAATGACGTGTTTCGGACGGGTGGGGAGATATGACGCCAAGGCGTCTGCGTCGGGCTCACGTGCGCACCATGGCGACGAGAATTCGCCGTTGAAGAACACCGCGCCGTCCAGTTTCACGGCTTTCAGAACTTCAGAGAGCACATCCATATCGATTGCTATGAGTAAGAGGTCCCTGCTAAGCAAATCGGACGCCTGGACAAACGAACTGCAGCTTAGCATGCTCTTGCTAAGAGAGCCAGACGCGCTGATAAGACGACGTCACGCCTGTTCGGTATAGTGCGAACAGAGACAGCGCGGCATATTCGACAGCGTAGTGAATCGACAAGAGAAGGAGGAAGTCATCATGACGAGTGTGGCTATTGGGGAAATAGACAGTGTAAAGGCTCGGCTCAAATCAGTCTGGACGGCTGGAGACTACGATCGATTCTCACGCTATATGGAAGGCGGAGCGCGAGAGTTTTATGAGCGGCTCAATATCGCGCCGGGATCACGGTTGCTGGACGTCGCTTGCGGGTCCGGTCAACTGTCGCTGATGGCGGCGAAAGAGGGCCTCCAAGTGACCGGCGTGGATATCGCCGGCAATTTAGTCGAGCGGGCACGGGTCCGCTCGCAAGCGGAAGGAGTGAGCGTTCGTTTCGAGGAGGCCGATGCCGAAGCGCTTCCATTCGATGAGGCGAGTTTCGACGTCGTGACGAGTCTGATCGGCGCGATGTTCGCCCCTCGGCCTCAGCTCGTTGCCCAAGAATTGCTCCGTGTCTGCGTGCCGGGCGGCATCATCGCCATGGCCAATTGGACGCCGGAGGGATTTGTCGGGCAGATGTTCAAGACTGTGTCAAAATTCATCGCGCCGTCGGGGATGCCGTCGCCGGTTTTGTGGGGAGACGAAGCCACTGTCCGTGGGCGACTTGGCCATGGGCTTTCGGAACTCAGCCTCACAAGGCGGCAGTACCTTTTCAGTTACCCTTTTCCACCGTCGGAGGTGGTGGAATTCTTTCGTCTCTACTATGGGCCGACTCATCAGGCATTCGCCTCGCTCGACGAGCTAGGCCGCGACCGGCTCCGTCAAGATCTTGAAGCCTTGTGGTCTGCCCATAATCGGGCCGACGGCGAGAGTACCGCAGTCTTTGCCGAGTATTTGGAAGTGATCGGAGTCCGCCACTAACACAGCTATCAAAGGAGTTTGACATGACACAGTCGAACGCAGCCAATGATCAACGGGAAACAGGTCTGTACGAGTTAAGCAATATGAGCAAGCTGAAGTTGCTGGCCGCTCATGCCCCGGAGGCCATGAAAGCATTCGTGGCCTTCGATAAAGCGGCACTGGCCGAGGGTGCGATACCAGGAAAATACAAGGAGCTTATCGCACTGGGTGTCGCCTTCACGACGCAATGTCCGTACTGTATCGACATCCATGCCAACAAGGCACGGGAATGGGGGGCTTCCGACCAGGAAATTGCGGAATGCGTTCTGGTCGCGGCAGCGTTGCGAGCGGGTGGGGCGGTGACACATGGCACCCATGCGCTGAAGGGAGTCTAAAAGAGTGGGTAGTCGGACAGTGCGCGCATATATCCAGATATCCAGCAGATGATGTGCCTATTCCACGATTCGAAACGTACAGGGAGGTTGTCATGAAACTATTAGGATCACTCGCGTTGACTGGACGGCGGCACGCCATGATGTCCGTCCATATCATCGGATTCACCACGGCTGTCTTGCTGGCCAGTGCCGCTCCCAGCTCAGGCACAGAGTCGACGGCCACGCCCGCGCCGCCGCAGAATCATTCTGGCATGGTTCCTCTTTATAAGGACCTCGGCTCTCATCACAAACGGATCTCCACGAAAGTTCCGGTCACACAACAGTATTTCGATCAGGGCTTGCGACTCGTCTACGGATTCAACCATGCCGAAGCGATTCGCTCGTTTACGCGCGCCGCCGAGATCGAGCCTACCTGCGCCATGTGCTACTGGGGGATCGCACTCGCCTACGGGCCGCATGTCAACGCTCCTATGGACCAGGCGAGCGGAGTTGCGGCCTACGCGGCGGTGCAGAAAGCGCTGGCGCTCAAGTCCCATGCCACGACGCAGGAGCGCGCGTACATCGAAGCGCTCGCACAGCGCTACGAAGCGGACCCACCGGCCGATCGTGCAAAGTTGGACGCGTCGTATTCGCGCGCGATGGGGCAGGTCGCTAAGACCTACCCCAAGGACCTCGACGTCGCGACCCTGTACGCCGAATCGCTGATGGATCTCCGCCCGTGGAACTACTGGCGCCCAGACGGAACTCCCTATCCCGGCACGAAGGAAATCGTACGTCAGCTGGAGAGCGTCCTCGCGCGCAATCCCAATCACCCCGGCGCGTGCCACTACTACATCCACGCCGTCGAAGCGGTGAACCCGAAGGCCGCGGTGCCGTGCGCCGAAAGACTCGCTCGGCTCATGCCGGGGGAGGGACATATGGTCCACATGCCCTCGCACATCTTCATCCGGGTCGGTCGGTGGAACGACGCGGTGCAGGCTAACCACCATGCGATCCATACGGACGAGGAGTTCATCGAAGGGCAGCGCCCGATGGGCGTCTATCCGCTCGCGTACTACCCGCACAATATCCACTTTTTCGCTTTCGCTTCCACGATGGCGGGCCGCAGTGCGCAGGCAATCGAAGCGGCCAATACACTCACTACCAAGGTGAACCTCGATGCCGCGCGTCAGGTTGGGTTATTACAAGAAATGCTGCCGTACCACGCCCTCACCCTCACGACCTTCGGAAAATGGGACGAGGTGCTCGCCGTCCCGCTTCCGCCTGAAGATATCCGTTTCTCGTATGCGATGGCCTTCTACGCTCGCGGCGTAGCGCACGCCGCCAAAGGAGAATGGGCGGAGGCACAAGCGACGCTCGACCAGGTGACGGCGACTGAGGCCGCAACGCCAGAAGATGCCGAGGGCAAGACGGTGCTCTTGATCGCCGTGCATGCGCTGTCCGGCGAGATCGCAACCCGCCGCGGGGACCTCGACACGGGCATCACCCGTTTCCGGGAGGCGGCCAAGATCGAGGACGGGGGGCTCTACTTTGAACCGCCCAAGTGGTACTACCCGATTCGGCACTCGCTCGGCGCCGTGCTGCTGAAAGCGGGACAGTATGCCGAGGCCGAGAAGGTGTATCATGAGGACCTTCGTCGCTTCCCTGAGAATGGCTGGTCCCTATTCGGTCTTGCGCAGGCGCTTCGAGGACAGGGGAAGGACACCGAAGCGGCCGCAGCCGAGGCGCGCTTCCGCAAAGCCTGGCCTGATACCGACGTGACGCTGACGGCATCGAGGTTCTAGCGAAAGTAGACAATCAGTCGCGCGACATTCATAGAGGTAAATCAAGAAACCAAATTATCTTCACCAGTCGAGGTATGACTTAAAAGTCATACCTCGACTTTCTTTTGTCTGAGTTTCGTCACAGTCATTCCGGCGACGTCCCAATTGTCGGTCTCGACTTCTTCGATCACGACGAAGGTTTGGGCTGGTTTTTTGTTCAACACCCGAACCAGGATGTTTGTTACTCCCTTAATAAGCGCTTCTTTCTGTTCTATGGTGACGCCTTCGCGCGTCACCTGCATAAGGACGTATGGCATGAGACTCCCTTTCTTTCGATGTCTGGATCGTCGCGTGGAGTGAGCGATAGCGTCCCCGGTTACCATTTCCCGGCATGGGCGCCACCGTCAACATGCAGTACTTCACCGGTCACGAAGGTCGCCTCCGTGAGATAGAGCACCGCGTCGACAATTTCCGACACCTTGCCGATCCTTTGGATCGGATGCAGGCTCTTCAAAAATCCATGCGTCTCAGGTTTATGCATCGGAGTGTCGATAATGCCGGCGCCGATGGCGTTGAATCGGATGCCTTCGCCTGCATACTCAATTGCGAGCGCGGCGGTGACGGCGTTCAGTCCGCCTTTGGTTAGAACAGGGATGGCGGCCGGCACGCCGGCGATCGGTTGGTCGGCCAGCGTCGTCGTGATGTTGACGACATGGCCGGTCCCCCGCTGCTTCATCTGTCTGACCGTTTCTTGGGTCACGTAGAGAAACCCGGTCAGATTGGTCGAGACCAGGTGCTCGAAGTCCTCCGTCGTGTAATCCGTGAACGGCTTGGGAATGAAGATACCGGCGTTGTTGACCAGCAGGTCCACCGTCTCGAACCGTTCGATTGCAGTTCCGACAATCCGACGCGCAGTTTCGAGGCTGGCGATATCGCCGTCCACAAGAGCTAGGTCCTCAGAGGGCACTAGCGTACCCGCTTCCGTGATGCGTCTTGAGTTGGCGACCACGCGGTAGCCACGCTCGATCAGCGCAGTTGTCAGGCCGAGCCCGATCCCGCTGGATGCCCCTGTGACAATTGCCGTCTTCTTCGTTGTCATAATCTGAGTCCTTTCATCAGTGAGGTTGAAAATGAATGGGACGCCTCTTATGAATCAAGGTAGTGCATGGACTATCAGATGGCAATATGCTATCTTTTGGTAAGTTAACTTTGCGCTTTCCGTTTGGAAAGTGCCCTTTCAGCGAGTCAGGAGGTTCGGATGGCCGTCAGACGTCGGAAATCTAAGGTGACACCACCGCCGCCAGGGTGTCCTCTGACTGCTTGCATGCAGTTCTTGAAGGGTGCCTGGACACCGAACGTGATCTGGTATCTCAGGGAAGAGCCGAGGCGATTCAGTGAATTGATGGCGGACATTCCCGGCGTCTCTCCCAAAGTCTTTTCGGCGCGACTCAAGCGGTTGGAACGAGACGGGATTCTGACGCGGCAGGTCATGCCGACCTCGCCGCCGACCGTCGAGTATGCGTTGACCGATCTCGGACGGGAAATCACGCCGGCCATCGAAGCCATCGTGCAGGTCGGCCACAAGCTCAAACGGCGCCGGATGGGATGACCATTTCGACACAGGCGATGAGAAACTATTGCCCCTACCGATCTCTTGAGAGATACTGAGTGACGATTCGGGAGAGATGCAGCTCTCCGCGATGTTCGAAAACAATCCGGAGGGGATATGAAAGAGAAAAAGGGGAGAGGGAAGGGAGAAGACACAGACAAGACGGCCGAGATACGCGCAGGCAGCGATCCTTTTCAGCGGTTGCTCGGACTGATGTTCAAGGCACATCCATGGCACGGCGTGTCCATCGGGGATGAAGCCCCGGATATCGTGACGGCCTACATCGAAATCGTTCCGACCGACACTGTGAAGTACGAAGTGGACAAGAACAGCGGCTTTCTGAAAGTGGACCGGCCGCAGCGGTTTTCCAATTTCTGCCCGGTCTATTATGGACTCATTCCGCAGACCTACTCGGGGGAGCAGGTAGCGAGTATTTTTGCGAAGCGGGCCCGCCGCAAGGGGATGGTCGGGGACGGCGATCCGCTCGATATCTGCGTGTTATCGGAAAAGAGCATTCCGCACAGCGACATTCTCTTGACCGCGCTGCCGATCGGTGGGTTGAGCCTGGCTGACGGCGGTGAAGCGGACGATAAGATCATCGCTGTGATGCGGGACGATGCGGTATACGGCAACTTCACGGATGTGTCGCAATGCCCGACGGCACTTCTGGACCGCCTCCGACATTATTTCCTCACCTATAAGAGTGCGCCCGGCACAACGCATCACAAGGTGGAAATTACCAGCGTGTATGGACGGGAGGAGGCGCTGAAAGTCATCCGCGCCAGCCACACCGACTATCGCGCGAAGTACCCGGAGCTGAGTTCCTTGTGGCCGAAGGATATGTAAGGCATGCCCAGTGACCGAAAACCCTACACGACAGGTTCGTGCCATTCCCGATTGTTACAAGCGTCCAGGAATTGGATGAGTGCGATACGCAGCGCGCGATTGAGGCGCAGTCTTGATTGCAGCGGCAGCTGCATAAATTCCACTCCACATTCGCGGCCCTGTACCCAGGCTACCCGGCCCAGCTCAATCGGCACGGCCGACATCTGATCCGGCAGGAGAAGACTCACGCGTACCTTGCTGCCAAGGCTCAGCTCACCATCGCAGACCATCGAACCCCCATGCATTGAGAGATTTCTCAAGGTACCTTCACAGACACATGCCTCGCTACCAACGATCAGTGGAAAATGGAAGGGAAATCGGTTGTAGGTTCGCGTGTGAGGAAAGAGGATCATGGCTGCCCTCGTGACTGGTGCCGATTGTATCGGCCAATCACAGGACGGGATATCCTACATTGGGAGGGTCGATGTGATGAACAACGAGGCGAGGTGTTAACGCAAAAGAATGCGCAGAAACATGGGCCGCTTGTATGGTCTGTTAAGCAACGTGTTTGCGTTTGATCAAGTCCGCGAGATGGGCGAAAGGCGTAAAGGTCGAAGGGCGTTCTTTCTGCCGGTTTGATGGTGTCTCACCAGGCTTTTCAGCCGTCAGATACCGCTGGTGTTCATTGTCATGACAATAGAGACACAGCAACTCCCAGTTGCTTCCGTCCAGCGGGTTGTTGTCATGGTCGTGATCTTTGTGATGGACTGTGAGCTGACTGAGTTTCTTGCCGTCAAACTCTCGTCCGCAGTGCGCACAGATCCAAGGAAAGAGTTTAAGAGCGCGGGTCCGGTAGGAGAGATCGTGGTTGCTTCGCGCCATGAGAGCCCCTGGGAGACCAACGACTCGGCACGTCATTATTATACACCCGTCTTGGACTATAATACGCCATCGATCTTTCGGGCCATTACAACAACCTCATTCATAACCTCCTCTGTATTCAGTTGATGTCATGGTCCGATCTTGCCGGCTCGCATATTGGCGGGAATAGCGATATCCATTTTGGCAGGACGGGGCGTTTTTCTCTGATTCATGACCCCCACAAAGGTGTCTTTGCTGATCGAGAGGTTCAGGCGTTCATTGAATTGCTTCTCCTCCCTGATCGTGGAGGATACCCTGCCTTGATAATCGTGGCCGGGATAGACCACCGTGTCGTCCGGCAGCGCGAACAGTTTCTTCCGAACAGAGTCGAATAATTTCTCTGCGGAGCCGCCCTGCAAATCGGTTCGCCCATTGCTTCGGATGAACAACGCATCGCCTGTGAAGACAGCACCAGGCAGCATATAGCTCGTGCAGCCGTCCGTATGACCTGGAGTTGCGAGTGCCGTCAGGACCGTGTGACCGAACCGCAGCGCCTCATCCTCGAACAGAAATTGATCCGCGCCGGTGACTGTACCTTTCGCGCCCCCGCCATACACGATCTGCGCCCCGGTTCTCTCTTGAATGAGCGAGGCTCCTGTAATGTGGTCGGCATGGATGTGTGTTTCAACGGCGAAGAGGAGGGTCAGTCCAAGCTCTTTGGTAATTCGGAGGTCGCGATCGACATTTTCGATGACGGTATCAATGATGATTGCCTGACCGGAATTGCGATCGGCCACGATGTAGGATCGACTTTCCGCTCGATCGTCCACGTCCTGGTCGTTGTTGACATCCAAGAGAATCGTGACGACATAGGTGTCCTTCACCTCCATCGATGTGAAGCTCTCCAAGGCATTCAGAAATCGGAATGGTCAGGAAGCGGGGGCTATTCTACGTGTTGCATCGGGCTGAGGTGGCCTCTGAGGGTGGAGTATTGACTCCATCTCGTCGAGGGTTGTTCCTTCTCGATTGTAATCTTCCGCTAGGCCGGCTCACTTCTGCCGCTGCTCAACCTCAGTTGTTGGTTGTGATGATCAGTTCCCATCCTCTCTCCATGGATCCAAAATCTTCCCCGGCGTCGTCGACCACGAATAGTTGCCATGACCCGTTTGGAGACGTACCATTAAATACGTCCAAGCTTGTGCCGTATGGCGCCACTGGAGCGGGGGCACTAAACGGGTCTGGGGACTTATAATTGGTAGGGCGATAGGTTGTTCCGGAAGAAATCTGACTTGTGTCTGGTAAAGAAGCTGTCGCAGCACTGTCAAATATCAGGTTCGCGCTCACCAGATCAGATCCGCCGCCGGCATCCGACATGAGGAGAACTTTTTGCCCCCCCGGACCCACAAGAAGAATATCAAGATCATCGGGATAGGTATGCTTCAGACCGTTCAGCTTGACAACCACCTTGCTGATGGCGCCGGACAGCCCTGCCACCGCGATAGTGGAAGGATAGGGTATTCCGCTACTATTATCCGGGATCGATATGGCTGTGGGGTTCGTAAAAGTCTGCGTGGTGCCACCATTCACCACCAGCCGCAGGCCCGTGGAATGCCAGAGCCCGCTGCCCTCGGCCGCGCTATGCGGGAGATAGCCCTCGTACCAGAAGACGAGGTCCTTCCCATCAATCGCCTCGCCATTGTTGTACGGGACTTGGACATTCGGGCCATAGGTCCAGCCCGTGTCCTCAGCGCTCTTGTAGAGCCGTCCGAACACCGTGTGATTGGCATACCCGCTCACAGGGGCCGTGGTTTGAGTGGGAATTGTAAAGCCCGTGAAGCCTGGCAGCACATCCACGTAGCCTCTCGTCACTGAGTCCTGCACCCGCCACCCATGGTTGATGGCGTCGGTGGCCTTGGCATTGAACTCCTTCGGCTTGACCTGATAGCCGCTTGCCGTGTTCTGCAGAATCTGGTCGTTGCTCCC
>CABVRX010000006.1 GCA_902500825.1 uncultured Nitrospira sp. | reverse complement strand
AGCACTGTCCCCAGTCCACATTGCTGTGGCAACTCAATTCATACCGTCTCCTTTGATGTAATCATCAGCCCTTCTTCCGAATAGGTCGACACCGGGTGGAGTGGCATCGGGGTTCATGGTGTAATGACACCTCCAGACCAAGCCGAACGGATGAATCAATGCCGCCTCCGAGCACAAAAACGGAGTGGCAGTGAACAAACTAGAAGTGTGAATTAAATTCGCAGGACCGATGACGAGGCTATCGAGATGGGTACCAACTCCGAAGCAGTACTCCCGGACAAGGATTCTACGGTTGATGAAACAATGGACGCTACGACAGGGCTAAACAGTACGCCTATCTGATTCAGATCAGCGGTTGCCGGATGCTTGGATTGCCGTTCTGGCGATGATATGGCGGAGAGTGGGCACATGGCGGTCCCGTCCATTGGACAAGCCATATCATGCATGCCTTCGGCTAGCTGCGCTGCATCGTCGTTAGCCAACGACAGATCCGGCACCGTGCACATTGTCCCGACAATCTGACAGAGCGTGAATAATAAAACCAGGCTGAAGAGCCGCATCCTAACTTTCCAACTATTCATAGGCAGATAGCTTGCCGCAATGTTGAGAGAGCCGTCAAGCCCTCGAAATCGTATATATGTCGGTCTGTCATTCGACCGTGGTTTCGGAAAGACAGCCACGCTGATGTGTCAGCAGGGAGGAGATCCGAGCCAGCTACGATTCGTGGTGGGTCTGCGGGCTTGGTTTAAACAAGTAATAAACGCCGAAAGAGCGATCAGAGGATTGTGTTCATTGATGCGATTAGAGGACTGTGCTAGGCTGTCATCATGCGATTAATGAGAAAAATCGTACGGCGGCCTCATGTGGTAGTCATTGTGTGGGCAACCTTATGGATGCTTGCTGTGCCGTTGGTGCATATTCATCCTGAAGCTGACCATCACCATGGAGAAGCCGGGCATGTCCATGGCGGTACGGTCCATACGGTTTTTTCACCGGACCTGAGCTGTGAGTTCGCGATCTACGACCATGGCTCGGCTGCAGCCAAGGAATCCAGCTGTCCGCTTCATCTGATTGCGCAACCGTTCCATGGAGCGGAGCACCCTGAAATCGACTTGATTCTTGCATCTTCCGCCAAGCCGCAAGTCGGCAAAGGTACCGCCTTGGATGTGGCGGCTCATTCCTTCTCCGCGAATCAACCGACGAAGCACCATGCCATCAGGCGACTCCAACCCGATCCTCCACTAACAAATATTTTTCTCGCGACTGGTCTTCCATCCCGCGCGCCTCCTTCCGTCTGATCTCGTTTCTTTGCAGCTACAGAAGGCTCGATTTATTTGATCGGCGTTCTATGTCCGTCTCTGCTTATGGAGGCGAGTCGCCAACGCGCCGACAGGGGAGGACAGCATGAGACCTGCACTCGTTTGCGGGATCATCGTCGCATTCGAATGCGCGATGATATCCGAGTCTTGTCTAACGGCCCATGCCACAGAATTGAGCCCAGACGGATACACGCTGGGGCAAGTCATACAACTTTCGCTTCAACACAATCCCAAGATGAAAGGTGCGGAGGCAGTCTTGGAACAGAGCCGGAGTCAACGGATCATGGCCGACGCCTATCTCAATCCCACCGTCTCGGGATCCGTCGGGCGAGGGTCGATTCGTGACCCCAGAACAGGTGTCTCCATTGCCGAACGGACAATTACAGTAGAACAGCCGTTGGAGTGGCTAGGTAAACGCGCAGCCAGACAACGCGCCGCTGAAGCAGGGGTAGGGGGCGCTCTTGCCGGTTTGGAACAGACAAAAGTATTCATCATGGCCGACGTCAAAGGGGCGTTCTTCCAGTTGCTCTTTGCGCAACAGGATGCACAGCTCGCGAGAGAGAATCTGAGGACGGTCGAAGATCTCGTGAAATTGGTGAGTGCGCGTGTCAGTACCAAGGAGGCGCCGAAATTCGAGCTGGTCAAGGCAACCGTCGAGCTCCAGAAATCTCAAAAGGATCTGGCGAGGACCGACAATGCGCTTCTCGTGGCCCGCGCCAAACTCAATACGGTGACAGGCAAGGCCTTGGGGGAATCATTTGCCGTCCAAGGGGAGTTTGAAACGGTGAGGTCCGGTTTGGATCTACACGCACTGATGAATCAGGCAGCCGACCGACAGCCTGCGCTTCGTCGACAGCAGAAAGTGGTCGAGCAAGCTGCATATACGATCGAACATGAACGTGCATCGCGCATTCCGAATGTCTCCGTGATCGGCCAGTATCACCGGGAAGCCGGCGATGAATCCATGACGGCAGGACTCAGTGTGGCACTGCCCGTTTGGTATCGCCGACAGGGAGAAATCGGGACGGCAATGGGAGCTCATCGAGAAGCGCAAGCAGAGTGGGATCGAATGCAGCAGGAACTGGAGCAGACCATCACTCAACACTTTCAGGACATGCAGACCGCTCGCGCGCAGATGAAAGTGTTTGAACAAGGGCTCCTGCATCAAGCCAAAGAAGCTCTCGACATCGCCCAGTTCAGTTTTCGCCATGGAGCGACCAGCTTGTTCGAAGTCATCGACGCCCAGCGTGTCTATCGCCAGACCCTGCTCGAATATGCCCAAGCGCAAGCCGATCATTCCATCGCATTGGTCCGGCTGGAGCGGGCGGTGGGAGGATTGCCATGAACGTCCACTTTGTCATGCGTGCCTCGTTGGTTTCTCTGCGGATCGTTCCCGTTCTCTTAATAGTCACGGCCCAGCTGTCCTGTCAGGCAAAGCAAGAGGATGTTCCGAAGCCGTCTCCCACGGCAGCAACGGTCCTTCCTTCGGAGTCGGGTATCCTCGAATTGCCGGAAGGAAGTCCGACCCTTGCCTATCTTCAGACCGAACGAGTCGCTCTCCGCCCGATCCGGACGACTCTCAAAGCCCAGGCGGGAAAGATTTTGGCCAATGAGAATCGACTCGCACACCTCAGCGCGAGAGTTCCGGGCCGTATCGTGGCTGTGTATGCCGACCTGGGGGATCGAGTTAAGGAAGGTGGCCGGCTCCTGCTGCTCGATAGCCCTGCCTTTGGAGAAGCTCAGCTGGAATATCGCAAGGCGCGGAATGCCTTGGGTGTGACGGAAAAATCCCTCGAACGGGCTCAAGCGCTGCTGGATCGAGGCGCAATCGGCGCGGGTGAACATCAACGGCGCGAGGCTGATTATGAAAACGCCAGAGCCGACGTGCACGAAGCGGAGGAAAAGTTGCATTTGCTCGGCATGACAGAACGGGAGATTCAGCGCTTGGCAGCCAAGACATTGCCTCATGCTGAAGTCGCACAAGTCTCTCTACGGGCACCCTTTCGTGGCGAAGTGATCGAGCGGAACGCGACGATCGGCGAAGTCGTCGATCCCAATAAGACACTGTTCACGGTGGCGGATCTCTCGACTGTGTGGGTGCGCGCCGATTTTCCTGAACAACAGGCTGGTCGATTGAAAACCGGGCTGACCGTCGAAGTTCGGGTGGCGGCGCATCCGGATACGACGTTTCAAGGTGTCATTACCTACGTCGGCGCCGTGATCGATCCGGCCACCAGGACGGTCATGGCACGCGCGGAGGTGTCCAACCCTGATGGCCGATTGCGGCCGGAGATGTTCGCTGAAGTCCTTTTGGTTACGGAGGAGCAATCCGTCTTGAGCATCCCACGTGCGGCGGTGCAGCAGATAGGCAACCGACAGATTGCCTTTGTTGTGCAGGGACCACGTCGATTTGAATCCCGCGAGCTGACCATCGGCCAGACCTCAACTGAGTATGTTCAGATCATCACAGGGCTGGTTGCCGGAGACGAAGTGGTGACTCGAGGAAGCTATGTGCTGAAGTCTGAGATGCTCCGCGAGCAGATGCCGACGGGAGGTCCGCTATGATTGAACGACTCATTCACGCCTCCTTGAAGCAGCGACTTCTCGTGTTGTTTGTCGTTCTGGGACTTACTGTAAGCGGCGTGGCGGCCCTCCGCCATCTGCCGATCGATGCGTTTCCCGACGTGACTCCCGTCCAAGTTCAAGTGATCACCCGCGCGCCGTCCTTGGCTCCTTCGGAAATGGAACGCCTCGTGACCTTTCCTCTTGAGATCGAATTGACCAACTTGCCGGGCAAAACAGAACTCCGGTCAGTGTCGCGATTCGGGCTCTCGGTTGTCACTGTAGTCTTTGAGGATAAGATTGATATCTACTTTGCCCGGCAACTCGTCTTGGAACGGATACTCCAGGCACGATCAAGGCTTCCACAACACGCCGAGCCTGTGCTGGGGCCGGTCAGTACGGGACTCAGTGAAGTCTTCATGTATCTCGTCGAGGGATCGACGCAGACCCTCATGGAACTGCGGACCCTTCAGGATTGGGTGATCCGTCCGATGCTGCGAGCAGTCCCAGGACTCGCAGATGTCGATACGTTGGGCGGCCTCTCGAAACAGTATGAAGTGCTCGTGGATCCCGCTCGATTGACCAGCTTTGGTCTCACCTTGCGTCAAGTGCACGTTGCCGTAGCAGGGAACAACCAGAATGCCGGGGGCGGCTACATCGAGCAGGGCGGGGACAAGTTGGTTGTGTATGGCGTAGGACTGGCTCGCTCTGCGGCAGACCTCGAACAGATCGTGGTGGCGGCGCACAAGGGCACACCGATTTATCTCAGAGATGTCGCGCAGGTTCGCCAAGGGGCTGCGATCCGATTGGGTGGTGTCACGCGCGACGGGAAGGGCGAGGTGCTCGAAGGGATCGCCGTGATGCTGCGCGGCGGCAATAGCCGGGAAGTTGTCTCGGCGGTGAGAGACAAGGTCGAGCTGATCAACCGGGTCTTGCCTTCCGGTGTCTCGGTCATCCCGTTCTATGACCGACTCGAACTCGTGGCGCGGGCTCTCGATACGGTCGAACGCGCCTTGTTGGAAGGCGCCGCGGTCGTGGTCCTCGTCCTGTATCTTTTCCTGAGGAATCTTCGTGGCGCGTGTGTCGTAGCGCTGACCTTGCCGCTGGCCACGTTGGCCACATTCCTCATCATGCAACAGATCGGCCTCTCCGCGAATCTGATGTCGTTAGGCGGGTTGGCTATCTCACTGGGAATGATCGTCGATGCGGCCATCGTGCAGGTCGAAAATGTCGAACGTCATCTGAGCGGGCAGGTCAAGGGGCAAGGCCGCTTACTCGCCGACCGGTTGCCGGTCGTGTTACGCGCGGTCCTGGAAGTGCGGCGACCGAGCCTGTTCGGGGAGTTGATCATTGCGTTGACTTTTGTCCCGCTCCTGACGTTGCAGGGCATGGAAGGCAAGATGTTCGTCCCGCTGGCCATGACGGTGGTCATCGCGCTTCTCAGTTCTTTAGTGCTCTCCATGACGGTGGTCCCTGTGCTGGCGGCTGTGCTCATGAAACCGCGTGCTGTTCAGGAGGGCGGCTCGGCGTTGGCGCGTGGGCGGCAATTGTATCGCCGGATGTTGGAAGGAGCCATCCATAGAACCGGTTCGGTCGTCCTCATGGCGGGCGCGGTGTTTGTCGGCGGGGCGGCTCTCGTCCCGTTCATCGGCCGGGAGTTCGTGCCGATCATGGATGAAGGCACGATCGTGGTCAATATGATGCGTCTCCCGAGCATCAGCCTGAACGAATCACTGAAAATTTCTGGGGAAGTCGAACGGTTGTTGCTGGACATACCGGACGTGCGCTCTGTGATTTCTCGAACTGGGGCCAATGAGTTGGGCACAGATCCAATGGGGATGGAACTCAGCGACATGTACGTCTTGCTCAAGCCCGAGGCCGAGTGGCAAGCACAATCCAAAACTGAGATCGAGCAGCAGGTCCGCCGACGGTTGGCGCAAGTGCCCGGTATCGCGTTCGGGTTGTCGCAACCGATCGCCATGCGCGTCGATGAATTGGTCTCGGGGGTCCGATCTCAGGTCGCCGTCAAACTGTTCGGCGATGACCTTGAGACCTTGCAGGTGAAAGCGGATGAGATTGCACGGGCACTGCGGCAAGTGCACGGCATATCCGATTTAAGGGTCGAGCAGGTGTCGGGTCTCTATTATCTGAAGCTCGACATCGACCGTACGAAGATCGCGCGTCACGGGATCAACGTCGCAGAGATCACGGAAGTCATCGAAGCCGTCGGCGGTGGAATTGCCGCCGGCGAGGTGTTCGAAGGACAGTGGCGGTTCCCGATCGTCGTGCGATTTCCGGACGATCGGCGCACCGATGTGGAAACGATTGCGGCCTTGTGGGTGACAGCCCCGGACGGCTCACGGATTCCTCTTCGTGAGCTGGCCGACATTCGAATCGTGGAGGGACCGGCACAAATCAGTCGTGAGCATGCGAGCCGCCGGATTGTGATCGAGGCCAACGTGGTAGGGCGCGATCTTGTCGGCGCGGTAGAAGAGGCTCAAGCGGCGGTGGGTCGTCTGGTGCAGTTCCAGTCGGGGTATTATGTCACATGGGGCGGGCAATTCGAGAATCAACAGAAGGCTATGGCGCGTCTGGCCGTCGTCGTTCCTCTGGTCATCGGCCTGATCTTCTTGTTGCTCTATTTTACATTTAGAACTCTACGGCACGCGGCCCTCATTCTCCTCGCGATTCCGTTCGCAATGGTCGGCGGCCTGCTGGCGTTGCTGTTGGGCGGGCTGTATCTGTCGGTTCCGGCGTCCGTTGGTTTCATCGCCTTGTTTGGTGTGGCGGTGCTCAACGGGGTGGTGAAGATTGCCTATATCAACCAGCTGCGGGAACAGGGTATGCCGTTGGACGAGGCGGTGTTGACCGGCATGGCCTTGCGGTTGCGCCCTGTGCTGATGACTGCGGCGGTGGCGGCACTTGGATTAACGCCGTTACTCTTCGCAAGCGGCCCGGGTTCCGAAGTGCAAAGACCGTTGGCAACTGTCGTCATCGGTGGATTGATTTCGTCCACGGCGTTGACGCTGCTCGTGTTGCCGGTCTTGTATCGATGGACGGAAGAAAGGATCACTCGACGTCATGAGGCGGAGTGTTCCACACTTGCTCCAAGGCCTACGACAGAAATAACGACATGAAAGTGTGAGAAATGCGCAAGTTTCGTGAGGAGCATGACCCAACCACAATCGAGCTTAATGATTATCTTTCTTTGGAAAGTTTGTCGCATGCTTCAACCACGTTTTGTGGCACCCCGTCTATTCCTTCCAATAATCTCCCACTTCCGTAATCATTTTCAGTATACTTAATCTTACACAGGGGATGGAGTCCCCCGTATAACCGCCTCGGCCAGGCTGATGACTCCTACGCTACCACTGCCGTAGCCGTAGGATTGCTGCTTGTGAGGTGGCAACCGGCTCGAAGCAGCATGCACCGTGGCCGGAACGGAGGACTCTTCAATGGAATCGATCTTTTTCACGGCAACCCTGTGGCTTACCCTCGCTGTCCTTTCTGCTCTTGTCGCGTCCTCCCTGCGTCTCTCGATTGCATTAGTTGAAATCTGTGCGGGAGTTATCACTGCTATGGCAGTCGATTCCTTGAACCTTGGCGATGTGCTCGCGGTCGAATCGGAATGGGTGAAATTTCTCGCCGCGTCCGGCGCCGTCGCCCTCACGTTTCTAGCTGGTGCGGAACTTGATCCCGACATCGTTCGCATGAAGTTGGCAGAGGTCAGTGTTGTTGGATTGGTGGGATTCATGGCGCCGTTCCTTGGCTGCACCGCCGTAGCCCGTTACCTCTTAGGATGGGACGCGAATGCCAGCTGGCTCTGCGGCGTCGCCCTCTCCACAACATCCATGGCGGTGGTCTATGCCGTCATGCTGGAAACCGGCTTTAACAAGACGGAATTCGGCAAAGGAATTCTCGCCTCATGCTTCGTCACTGACCTGGGAACGGTCATTGCCCTCGGACTGCTCTTTGCGCCGCTTACCTATAAAACTTTTGTGTTTATCGTGGGCATTATTGTGGTGCTGATGACGTTGCCTTCCATCACCGCCTGGCTGACGCGGCACTATGCGCATCGTACGGCTGCGATCAGAACGAAATGGGTCATGCTGACGCTCTTTGGATTGGGCGCGTTGGCACTGTGGTCGGGGAGCGAAGCGGTGTTGCCGGCCTATCTCGCCGGCATGGTCCTCGCGGGAAGTGCCGCGCGAGACACGCACTGGATTCGTCGATTGCGAACCATGACCGTGGGATTCCTCACGCCCTTTTACTTTCTTCGAGCTGGAACATTGGTGTCCCTGCCCGCTCTCCTTGCCGCTCCATTCGTGTTTCTCGTGTTGCTCATGGGGAAAGTGGCGTCGAAGATTTTTGGCCTCTATCCCTTTATCAGTTTTTTCCGTCAGGACCGCAAGGAACGCTGGTACTACACACTCTTGATGTCGACCGGCCTGACGTTTGGAACGATCTCTTCTCTCTACGGCCTGGCACACGGATTGATTACTCAAGAGCAGTATTCTTTTCTCGTAGCGGCGGTCATCGCGAGCGCGGTCGTGCCCACACTCATAGCAGGCCTGTTTTGTGTTCCGACTCATCTCTTGCCGAAACCCGATCATCCGGAAAATACTGTCAGACGAATCAATGGCCTGAGCGACGAAGGCTAGATGTTGACACCGGCAATACCGGATCATCTGCTTTAATCGTCGGCTCTATTAGGATTGGCGATTAATCGATTCTCCACCCCGTTTCCAACTTTGATGCAGTCACAAATGAAGCGTCCACAAAGCCATATCCCGTCCGGCATCTGGGTGCTGGGCTTTGTCAGTATGCTGATGGACATCTCATCGGAAATGATTCATAGCTTGCTGCCGTTGTTCATGGTCACAGTCCTTGGCGCAAGTACGATCGCCGTCGGCCTTGTCGAAGGATTGGCCGAATCCCTTGCTCTGGTTGTGAAAGTATTTTCCGGCACGCTGAGCGACTATCTGGGAAAACGTAAGGCACTGGCCGTGTTTGGCTATGCCCTGGGTGCATTCACCAAACCCCTCTTTGCACTCGCTCCGGGAGTGGGCATGGTCTTAACCGCACGATTATTGGATCGAATTGGAAAAGGAGTGCGGGGAGCCCCCCGCGATGCATTGGTGGCGGACATCGCGCCGCCGCAGCTCCGAGGCGCAGCGTTCGGCTTGCGGCAGTCGCTGGATACTGTCGGCGCGTTCATTGGTCCACTGGTTGCCGTTGGGTTGATGCTCCTTTGGGGCAATGACTTTCGGGCCGTCTTCTGGATAGCCGTCATTCCAGGGGTGATGGCCGTGGCGTTGCTGGTTTTCGGCGTTCGAGAACCTGTGCGCCGTCAAACCGACACGAGGACAAACCCGATTCGAAGGGATAATCTCCGACGACTCGACTCCTCCTACTGGTGGATGGTGGGAATAGGATCGGTGTTCACGCTGGCACGGTTCAGCGAGGCCTTTCTTGTTCTCCGTGCCCAGCAAGGGGGAATGCCCATCGCACTTGTCCCTCTGGTCATGGTTGCAATGAATCTGATCTATGCCTTATCGGCATACCCGTTCGGTAAGCTCTCCGATACGATGAGCCATACGAGGCTGCTCGTATTAGGCCTGATTGTCTTGATTGCCGCTGATGGGGTGTTGGCCATTAACGATCACTGGGGCATTGTCCTGTTGGGCGTTGTCTTGTGGGGGCTGCATATGGGGATGACGCAAGGCTTGCTGGCCGCCATGATTGCCGGTGTCTCACCCGCAGATCTGCGTGGGACAGCATACGGCTTCTTCAACCTGGCCTGCGGATTGGCCATGCTAGTCGCAAGTGCGCTTGCGGGCATTGTCTGGGAACAATTCGGCGCGCCGTTCACATTCTATGTGGGGGCAACGTTTGGCGCTTGTGCGATCGCGCTAGTTGCCTTTAAAGACGGTCAGCCTTCACGTGTTTGAATCCATCCGCAAGAGAGGTTCCCACAGCGGTTGTCAGTACCCTTGGAAAGGACGCAAGAATGTCTATCTTTAGTTCAGTGGGACTGTTTGTGCTCGCCGGATTGTGTGAGATCGGCGGAGGGTACTTTGTATGGCTCTGGTTCCGAGAGGGGCGGCCGCTTGCGTACGGAATTGCGGGAGCGGCCATCCTCATTCTCTACGGTATCATTCCAACATTCCAGCAGGCCCATTTTGGCCGAGTCTATGCCGCCTATGGCGGCATGTTTATCGTCTTGTCGTTGATCTGGGGATGGGCTCTCGATGGTGTTCGTCCGGACCGATTCGACATCATTGGAGGCGCCATTTCTCTTGTCGGCATGGTGGTAATCATGTATGCACCTCGCACGACTGTGTAAAAGCGATCTCCTCTTAGCCATGACCCTACGTGGGTTGCGCTCTCAAGCGATGACACGACCGCCGGGACAGCCGGCACCGGGACGATGATCAGGAGAATGCGCTGGAGAGTATCCCTCATGGGCTATCGCCAAGTGACTTCTTCCCAACAGAGATGGACAAAGGTCTCAAATGGAGGAAAGTTGTTGGTGGTTTGTTCCTTGGAGCGCACCCAGAGATCGATCTCCATCCCGGCTGGATCGGTCTCGCCGCCGGGCAAGGTACGTTTGATCGGGTAGCGAACCTCATGGGTTTTGGGATCGCGCGAGCGCTCCATCACCATGAAGTGCGCGTCATAGTCTTTGTACAGCACCTGATCATTCTTATACATCGTCGCCGTGCCCCAGCCACCTAAGTACAGCCAAGTTTTTGGATACAACGGATCTCCGTTATTGGAATTCCCATGTTCGTATATTCTGGTGGCGACACCGCCGCTCTGAACGGGGGATTTTGCAGCAAATCGATCGAAAATAATGCGATACTGGTCAGCACCCTCGATGAATTCAGCCACCACTCGTCCCGTGTTCGTGTGTTCGTTCACCTCGATCTCAATCATTCCTTTCACCGCATTCAGGTGTTTGCCCGCATAGTCCAGGTGGTCCCACGGCGTCGTATCGCTCATGCTCCCGACGAGCATCGCCCGATCATCCTTGAGGCGAAACTCGCCACTATAAAAGGGATGCTCAGTGGCTTTGAAAATCCTGGTGCCTTCATCCCCCTGGGGGTTCCAAACTTGCCTTCTTCGGCATGCACGGGCGAGAGAAGAATTCCTGACGCCGTTGTCAGCAAAAGAGCAGTAATGGAGTTTGCGCGACGTATCATCGTGTGCCTCTTAAATAACAGCCGATTCTAAGGGGAAATGAATCGATGATCATCGTAGCACAATGGTACGCATGCCTCCCAACTCCCTACTGGCGATGTCTAACGGCCGGTGAAAAGACTTATCGTGACGCAAAGGCCGGCACAGTATTTACACGCTGCCTGATGGTAGGTACTATCCTGTCCGCAGAAGGCGCAGAGTGAGCCAGCGAGAATACAGTCGTCTGCAGGACGTAGCCTACGGCATATCGAATTAAGCATGCGTGCGCTGATCCCACATGATAGGCTGGCGCACGGTATTTCGATGATTTCAGAACACCGTACCGCATGGGAGTCGTATTGGTGGAAAGCAGCCGACGTATAGTGATGCAATACGTTGCTTGGGGAATCTTCGTGGGTCTGATGGTTCCTGGTTTGGGACTGGCAGGCACGCAACAGATACCTACAACGAACGGCCACGATCTGCAGAGCCAAGTCAAAGGCACCGCCAATAAAGTCATTCCTGCCGTGGTGAGCATCGCGTCAACCGTCATGGTGCGCGATCAGGCCTTCAGCGACGAGGCGTTGCCGTTCGGTTTGTTCAAAGAGCCGCCGACCCGCCGGCAATATGGCCAGGGGTCCGGCGTGATCGTGACGCCGGACGGGTACATCGTCACGAACAACCACGTCGTGGCCGATGCCGTCGATGTGGAAGTGATTCTGGCGGATCGCCGCCAATACAAAGGAAAGGTCGTCGCTACCGATCCAAAAACCGACGTGGCGGTCGTGAAGATCCATGCATCGAATCTTCCGACTGCCACCTGGGGAGATTCGAGCCATCTGGCCGTCGGCGATTTCGTGCTTGCCATCGGCAACCCGCTGGGATTGAGTCGCACCGTCACGTTCGGCATCGTGAGCGCGGTTGGTCGCGCGGATGTCGGAGTGGCGGACTTCGAAGACTTCATTCAGACGGATGCGCCGATCAATCCAGGGAATTCAGGTGGAGCGCTGGTCAATATCCATGGCGAGCTGATCGGGATCAATACGGCCATCGCGAGCCCAACCGGTGGAAGCGTGGGTGTCGGGTTTGCGATTCCCAGCAATATGGCCCGTGCCGCCATGCAAAGTCTCATCAAAACAGGACGTGTGGTGCGAGGATTTCTGGGAGCCTCGACCCAAGACGTCAGCCCTCCACTGGGGAAGATTTTTCGTTTGCCGGACGTCAAGGGAGCGATCGTCACCGACGTGCAGGCGAAGGGGTCGGCGGAACGAGCTGGTCTGAAACGAGGCGATGTGGTGGTGCGCTTCGATGGACGGGATGTCATGGACAGCGGTCAGTTGCGGAATCTTGTGGCTCAATCGCCGATCGGTAGCAAACACCGCGTGGATCTCATTCGAGAAGGGAAACAGTACCAAGCTGATCTGGTCATTCAAGAAGCGCCGCGTGAGCGTGCGAAGAAAAGTCAGGCTTCATCGTCGACCGTATCGACGGTCCATCCCCTCGCAGGCGTGGTTTTCGATGACGTGACTCCTCCTCTGGCACGACAAATGGATTTGCCGATGAATAACGGCGTCGTCGTGACCGATATTGAAGAAGGCAGCTTGGCCGAAGCCTCCGGCTTACAGCCCGGTGATGTCGTGCTGGAACTGAACCGACAGCATGTAAACAGTTTTGCGATCTTGCAGCGCCTTGCCGATCCTCTCAAACCTACCGATCTTGCCCTTCTGCTCGTGAATCGCCAGGGCAACGTCATGTACATCCCGATTCAAGGGGAGTAGTGCAGGGTTACAGCCTGCTCACGTGGTATGTGGAGGACAGGGGGAGAGTTTTAAATCCACATCACGCGAGGCATCTTCATGGAAAGGATGCCAGCTCCTCCTCTCTGTATCAAGACGATACGGCGAGTCAAAAGGTTGCAGGTCTCCGGCCTATCAGAGAGCGGAATGTCACCACCCGCTCCGATCATTCATGCACACCAACATCGAGTGTAACCTTTCCGTTCTCTGTTCCATCCTGGAAAGAGCGGCAAATCGGAGGTCTCAATGGGCTGGCGACATGACCTCAATGGTCACAAGGTGCGTCACGAGACCTCGCGAACCTGTTTCAAGATGCTTCGATGGTGGTTCCGCATGGTGAGCACGAGCGGCTTCCTTCTTGCACGTGATTCTGACCGGGTGCCATTCGCCGCAGGGCGGTTACCTCGCGTAGGTCACCGATCATGCGACGACGGTGGAGCTGGAACAGGTCCAGGGGCACCCCAGCTATGAGGAAGCCTTCGAGACAGGACAACGGCTCTGGCTCGATCGCCTCGACGGAGTTCCAGTAATGGTCAGGGGCCGGGCATCCAGTTTCTCAGCTCGGGCCGAGTGCGGGGTAGAGGCCGCCCTCCCATTGTCTCTCCCCCCGCCTCACATCAAGGTCTCTGGAATCACTCCAAATGAAAGGAGAACACGATGACGGGATATGGCAAGCGCGTGTTAGTGGTTGACGATGAAGAGCAGGTCGGCCGCCTTCTTATGGAGCAGCTGGAGTTGCACCACTTTGCGGCTGTGGCGGTTGCGGATGGCTTGCAGGCTTTGAGGGAACTCCACCAACGTCATTTCGATGCCGTGGTCGCCGACCTACATATGCCGTACATCGATGGTCTCGACCTCCTCCGCCAATGTCATCTGGTGTGGCCACAGCTGCCAGTCATTCTCATGTCCGGTAATCTCCTCAGTATTGTCTGGCCGGCGATGGCTCAGGGAGCCTTTGCCTGTCTGCCCAAACCAGTCGATACCGAGAAATTGATCCATGTCCTTTCAGAGGCCACCACGCACACGGGTGATCCTCGATCCAATCAGTTCGATATGCTCTCCGAGATGTTGGAAGCCCAACGACACTGGGCAGTGTGTGCGACAGATACCGAGTAGGCAGGTGGCCTCATGGAAGATGAGGCGCGTTGATGAAAGGAGAGTCACTCATGCGTATGATCGGATTGGTCACGATGAGTGTGTGGCTGAGCGCTTGTTCAACCACCCCGATGTTCCCACCAGCGATTATGAAAGACGTCGAAGCCAACACCTTCGACGCCAAGGCCTGGGAGGACCAGGCCTATGACCCCGCGAGTGCCACCTTCGTCTCCCACAAAGTGGAGCTGGGTGGACAGATCATAAAAGTGATTCGGAAACCGGACGGTGTGATCATTCTGGCCGAAGAGAGGCCTCTCGAGACCCATTTCGCATCGGGCCCGGCGAGCGACGAGCAGGGCGACGCACCCTGGTTCGCGATCACTTTTAAGGGGGCGGTGGAATCGAGCATGTTGCAGGCTGGTGATCGGCTGATTGTAGTCGGCACGACGTACCGAGCCAGCTCAGAAATGCTCGGCGGCGCTCCACGAATGCTGCCACACCTGATGGCGCAATGCCTGCACATTTGGAATACCGAGGGGGTCAAGAACATGCGTTTCTATTCCGACGCAGGCTTCGCCAGAGGATACCCTCCGGAAGAGCGAACCTTCTGTCTTGAGGGTAGCAGGGCGAGTTCCTCGCCCCGCGGCAACCAAGGTGACGAGAAGAAGACTGCCGGCGGCTCGTAAAATAACGAGCTATAGCGTCGATCGGGAATAGGGCATGCACGCTGTGTGCCGCGGTCGATATGAATGGCGCAAGCGTGTGACATGCCGAAGCCGACGAGCACCCCACCTTGGGCGGAGTCTTTTGACAATCAGCGAATCGCGCGGTATCGGGATGTGAATCATGAGTGCCTCGCCGATCCACTCAAACCCACCAATCTCGCGCTCCTGCTCGTGAATCGCCAGGGCAACGTCATGTACATCCCGATTCAGGAGGAATAGGGAAAGAGAACGTCTCGCCATAGACCCGCCAGTTCTAGAGCTGTAGAATACTTCGTTTCTCTGTCGTGCGGGGCGTGTAAAATCGATCATCCATCTTGTATGTGGGGTGAGGTCGTTGAGATCCACACAACCGACCAGTTCACTCATCAAGCCGCATCTGAAGAATATATCTGGAAGCGGCACGTTACTTGACGGCATCGTTGTCGAGCGCGATATAGAGCAGCCAAATTCCGGTATCTATCGTCCGGGCAATCAGGTTCCCAGACATATTGTCGTTCTTCATTCAGGTATTCCTGCAACACTCAGATGGCGGTTTAACGGTCGATCCCACCAGGCATTCTTCTCGGGCGGTGAAGCCATCATCAATCCAGCCGGTTTGTTCGTGACGCCTCGTTGGAGCGGGACTGTCGAATTGCTGTTGATGGCGATTCAGCCTCGCTTCATGAATCGCATTGCGAGAGAGATGGGCGCGAGCAGGCCCGTGGAACTGATACCACGGTTTCATTTTCGAGATGCGTTGCTGGAACAGCTCGTACGAGGGTTAGTGATGGAGTTCGAACAGCCCGAGTCGCCTGATCGTGTTTATGCCGACTCACTGGTCCATACACTGATTGTCCATCTTATTAAGAAATACTCCAAGACGCGCATGCGCCCGCAGCTTTCTCGACACGGCCTACCCCACAAGAGCCTGGCACGTGTGGTTGAGTTTATCGACGCTCATCTGAATGACGACCTGAGTCTGAGGGAGATTGCAGATGTCGCCGGCATGAGTCCATCGTATTTCTTAACCATGTTTAAGCGGTCGGTCGGACTTGCACCCCACCAATACCTGATCAGCAAGCGCATCGAGCAGGCGAAGGCGTTATTAACCGAGACCCGACTGCCCATCGCAGAGATTGCCACTCAGGCTGGATTTGCTGACCAAAGTCATCTCACTCGAATGATGAGACGATATACGGGGCTGACACCACGCCGCATACGAAGCATGTGAGCTGAACCAATCCGAAGAACATTCCAGCCGCAAGTATTTCGTTCAAGATATGGACTTCGACCATTCGTAAAATCGAAACCAATGCTCCATCATGGGGATGGGGTGTTGGTTTAGGCAGGAGGACGTTATGACAACACAATCATTGCATGAGAAAGTGGTCGTGGTGGGGGCGGGGGCCAAGAATCTTGGCGGCCTCATCAGTCGGGAGTTGGCAAAAGGAGGAGCCAAGATCGCAGTGAACTACAACAGCGCTGGTACGAAGCAAGACGCGGAATCTACCGTGAAAGCTATTCAATCCTTTGGCGGTGAAGCCTACGCCACCCAAGGTGATTTGACCAAGCCATCTAATGTGGCGGCCTTGTTTGAGCAAGCCAAGAAGCGTTTCGGCAAAATCGACATTGCTATCAATGCCGTGGGTAAGGTGTTGCGTAAGCCTATCGTGGATACGACCGAAGAAGAATATGATTCCATGTTTGCTATCAATGCCAAAGCCGCGTACTTCTTTATCAAGGAAGCCGGAAAACATCTCAATGATAATGGAAAAATTATCACAGTAGTGACCTCGCTGTTAGCCGCTTTCACTGACGGATACTCCACGTATGCTGGAGGGAAAGCACCGGTAGAACATTTCACTCGTGCAGCTGCCAAAGAGTTTGGGCCGCGCGGAATCTCCGTTACGGCAATCGGTCCTGGCCCGATGGACACTCCATTTTTCTACGGACAAGAAACGCCGGAGCGCACGGCCTATCACAAGTCGCAGGCTATGAATGGTAACCTTACCAAGATCGAAGACATCGTGCCCATCGTCAAATTCCTGGCGACCGACGGCTGGTGGATCACAGGGCAAACAATATTTGCCAATGGTGGGTACACAACGCGTTGAGTCAACCAGGATGATGGAAAACAACTGAGGATAGGTTACTTGTCTTGATCCGAGATTCAGAGTCGGAACTACATTCCAACATACGAGCGGAGGTCAGAGTTGAAACGGTCGTGAGTCTTGACCCACTGGGATGGTGTCACATTTCATTTTCCGTGTCGGATGTGAATGGCAATTTCTAGCGGCTATAAAGATCAAAAAGAATCGGCAGAAAACCGAATGCCAGTTCTTCAGTATTAGGCTAGAGCGGAAACAACTGCAGATCGAAGGCTCGCTCCGTGAACCAGACGAGCGCGATCGCAATCACCGCCAGTGATCCGCCGGTGAGCACCAATCTTGGGTACGACCAGGAGCGGCGAAGTAGATAGGCCAGAGGTAAGAATGTGGAGACGATGGCGAGTTGGCCAATTTCTACTCCAACGTTGAAGCTGACCAGGCTCAGTAACAATGAGTCGTAAGGCAGCCCAAGATCCGTGAGCACGGCGGCAAATCCAAACCCATGGATCAGCCCAAATCCAAAGGCAATCATCCAACGCCGACTGGTCATCAGTGGATACAAATTACCGAGCCCTGCGAGCACCACCGAAGCGGCAATGGTTGATTCCACTAATCGAGATGGCAAGCGAACGACATCCAAGGCAGCCAGACTCAATGTCAGAGAATGGGCTACGGTAAAGGCCGTGACGATACTGAGGACATTCCAGCACGTCGATGAAAATTCCCCCGCCGCTTGCCAGCGACCTTCTGCCCGGATCAAGACGGCAGGAAGCAAGAGAGCAAGTAGAAACAAGACATGGTCGAACCCCAGCCAGATGTGCCAGATGCCTTCGTGAATGAATTGGAGACTCTCGTTCCAGCGCGAACGCTGGGCGATCACAAATTCATGTGTCGGTGATTCTTTGCTGAAAATGGCGGTACTGGTCTGTCCGTCTTGGGTCAGACGCAAGAGACCTTTATGTTGCGCGTCGATATCGAACAGAAGTCGGTAGTCCACCGCAAGCCGTTCGATGGGTCCGTCGCAATCAGAACGGAAACGCAGAACCGAGTAGGCTCCGTCTGTGTGGTGATCGATGAGTTGCTCCAGTAGTTGAGTCGCACAGGCTTGCTGATCAGCCGAGAGAGCAAGGCGGGACAGTGCATAGGTTTTGATCTCGTCATGCTTGTTCCGGACCTCTCCCCAGGTGAGTTGGCCGTTTCCATCATCATCCAACCCAATGGCATCGGCGAGGTCGCGTAACGCGATATCCCATTGTCCCTCAATACGATCGTCCTGAATTGATAACGAGAGATAGCTGTCGCTGGGCTTGTGAGCCCAGGCGGGAAGGCTGAGCAAAAGCCAGGCGATAACAAGCAGGATACGCATCAGAATAGTGCCTCCTGAATCTGTTTCGCGAGTTGTCGTAGACGAAAGTCTTCAACATGGTTTCGGTTCAACCAATCGAGCACCGGCTGAGCTGCCGCTCGGTTTCCAGCGGCCAGCGCACTTTCGAGGAGAATTCTGGCGTCCGCGGGTTCTCGCTGGACGTTCCAATTGGTTTGGGCTAACGGCAGTGCCTGCTTGGCATCGTGCAACAATGCCAACGTAAACCGTGCTTCTTCTCTGACATGGACGGTCGTTCCGCGCTCACGACTTGCGGCAAAGCGGGCCGCCAGTTCGGCTGTATGGTTCTGGAACGCGGGCAGTTCCAGCGCCTGTTCAGCGAGGGCCAGGCGCAAGAGCAGTCCGTCCGCTCTCGTCTCAGATTGAAGTAGAAAGATGATGTCTTGATAACGACGTTGATCCAATAGGTAGTCCGCATAAGCACTCAGCAAGTACTGATCTTTGACGCCGACCTTGAAAGCTTCGGAGAAAGACTGCTCAGCTTCTCGTATGGCTCCAGTGCGCGCAGCTGTCTCAGCCAGGATCGTTGCAAGCCAGATTCGTTCGCGACTTGAGAGATCGGAATTCGAAAGGACCTGCCGGAGCAGCTCTTGGCTTTTCGCTGATTGACCGGTCATGCCGGCGAGATCGCTCAAACAGCCCAGCAGAACATGAGAGGCCGCCAGCCGAGCAAGCCGCTGACAGGCTCGCCGTGCTTCGTCGTAGCGTGCCTGTATTTGGAGGATCGATGCTTTGGTGAGCCAAGCCTGGGCATTGGTCGGCTGTCTGTCCAGCACCTGGTCGAGATCGGCCAGGGCCCCATCGAATTCATGGGCGTTCTGCCTGATGGTTGCGCGCAAAAGAATTGTGGAAACCGGAGGAGTCTGTTCGTTCCACCAAGGGGCGAGGATCGCCTGTGCTTGCCCTAGAAAACGAGGATCGCCTTCCGAGCGGCCTTGTTCGATGTAGCGGGTGGCCAGCTGTACGGCTGATTCGAGATGATGAGGGTCGTTGCGCAGGTCGGCTCGCAGGCCTTTGATTTCGCGTGCAGCGGGATCGGTCACTTTAAAGCTGAGCCGCTCAAGGACCTGGGCATCATCTGTGGGTCGGTAGGGCTCCGGGTAAGCCGAAGGGACCTGGTTGATCGTCGACCAGCCGAACACCATAAGCCCCATGAGCAACCATGAACGAGTCATTGAGCTACTCTCTTGAATAGGCGATTGGAATGCGCATAACGATTTGTTGCCGGTCCAATGTACGATCGAACTGCATGGGAAAGGCTCGTTGCACGAGCGCTAGGGCTTCTTGATCGATGCGATCCAGCCCGGAACTTTTTACCACTGCGGAATCCAGCAATATTCCTTCCCTTGAGACCACGGCCTTGACCGTGACCTTGAGCGGGCGCGATTCATCGAGTGATGGGCGAGAAGCTCGCTTGAGTTCCTCCAGGCGTCGGGAAATTGCCTGCTGAAGCCATCCGTAGTCGGGCCGTATCGCGGAAACAGCGGCGACATCTGATGTCATGGCCTGTGCCGGAGACGGCTGGGCTGCTTCCGCAGTCGGAGTGATTCCTTCGTTGGCCACGGCAACTGCTGTTTCCAGTGGGGGTGTCGTCGAGCCCATCGGCAGTTCAGTCTGTTGTTGTAGAAGTTCAGTTGTCTGGCCCGGAGTAGAAGGCAACTCATTTGGTATCGAAGCTGTGGTCATCTCACTCGGTGATGTGACCGGCAAAGGACTGTCAGGCATGGAATTCGGTGCAGCAGGTGCATCAGCCTGTGGTTTGAGAGGCGCGATGGGTCGGGTAGGTGAGAGTTCGTGTTGGATCGTACGTTTGGCGTGAGTGACGGTTGAACTACGTTCAGGTTGTTTCGGTACATCCAGCTTGATGGTATCGGCGGTTTGAACCGAGTTGTGAGCTATTGATGCCGATTGCACGAGCGCGACCTCCCAGTGAAACAGTTCCTCGGGCAAGATTGCTATCGACTGGCGGAATAGCGGGAGGAGGCTGAAAAGCAAAAGTCCGTGGAGAGTAAGTGAGACGAGCCACCCGTTCAGGAGTGGGATTCGCGCCTCTTGTCTTGTCGTCCACTGATTCATACGCTGGTCCGATGATCAAGCGGGTGCCGCATCATGATGCGGCACCCGATGGGGATAACTAGAAGCCCTCTTTGGGATCAATATGCCGGCGATCCCGTCCGTCGAACGGAGTGGGAAGGAATGGAAACACTGTTGCAATCCCGTTCGCCGTCTTGTTGGTGCCCACTGAACCGACGTTGAAATTCACGCCGTCCCCAAGGTTCGGCACGGCGGGGTTTGTCAGGATACCGGCCACGACACGCAAGGCCACATCAGTGACATCGTCGTTCGGCCTCCGACCGTTCGGCCAGCCGGCTCTATCCGGTGTGGCATTGCCGCTCGCGTCATGAGCGAGAGGACCCAGTCGCCTCTGGCCGTCAGGCTGAGTCGGTGCGACATCCAGGTCGACTCGAATGAAATCAGCCAGGGCTTCATGGGTTCTGCCGGAGCCGCAGACCGGTGGACCCGGGGCATACCGGAGCAAGGCGTTCACGAGATCTTCTCGATTCGCCGTCGGGAAACCGGTGCCGAAGACAGCGTTGAGTGCCGTGGCCAGCGCCGAGTTGCAGTAGAACGGAACGAATTCGTTTTCGTCTTCCGCATCCGTGGCATTCCACTTGTCCTTCATATTCGTCGCGATGATCAACTCATTGACAAGCGGATTCCCCATACGCGCCACTTGAACGAAGCGAGTGCTGTTGTCACGGTCGCCGTTTTTCTTGATGACGCTGACCTTGGGCCGGCTCGTGCTGGCGTAGGCGCCGAGCACCTTGTTGCCGTTCGAGCCGAGGAGCTCGCTGATGGGAATTTCCAGCGCGATCGTGTTCACGTTGAAGCCGCTGAATGTATCGGCGGTACCTGCGCCCGGCGCTCCGACGATGACGGCATCGTTGGCATCGTCCGCATTGGAAAGAATCGGAGAGATATGCAAATTCAACGTATCGAACGTTCCCCCTAGGTCGATGTAGAAGGTTTCATCCCGTTGGCCGGCGAAGACTCTCCCTCCGTTTTTCAGCGGGAAAACCCCCTTGGCTGCCAGCTGTTCATAGTTCGGCGTGGTGCGAGGGCCGACGTTCGACGGCACGGCGAACATAGGGCCGGTGCCGAGATCGCGTGGCGATCGACCAGACCGCCGCTCCGTGACGGTGTAGCTTTGCCGTACGAGCAACCCTTCCGATCCTCCACCCGTGAGAGCCGTGATGGGCGGCAATGCGACATAGGCTAATGGGAACACGTTTCCTGGTTGGCGGATCTCTGTTTTGAATCGGATCTGATAGACGATGTTCCCTGCGATGTTGTCCTTGTTGTTGTCGATATGAATTTCATACAGCACGTCGTCCGCGAAGTTGAAGTAATTGGGGCCGGATCCCGGCTCCTGGCTTGGGATCACATTCAGGATCAGGATGGCGTTGTCGGGGTCCTGCCAGCTCCGAAAGAAATAGAAATCGGTGATATCCGCCGTCGGATCATTCGCGATTAGCGGAGCTTCGCGATGGCTGGCAGCCAAGACCGGCATCGCGGTGAATACGGCCAGTATCGTCAAGATGAGTGATCGAATTTGAGTGAACATAGTGTCCTCCTTGTGAACAGATCCGCTTAGTGAGCGGGTTGGATTACAGGTCCGGCAGTGGGGCCGGAACGGGTTCTGATTCGGCTTGGCTTATCAGTGCTGCCTCATCCGATGTGAGCGCGTCCGATTGCGGAGTGCGTTGATCATCCGCCGAGGCCGTCGGACCGCTTGGGGCTACGATGGGCACACTATCGCTTCCGCTGCACCCGGACAGGATGCCGACAGCGAATGCCAAACTCAGAGTTGAATAGATCAACGTCTTCATGAAGTCCTCCTCTCAGGAAGCATGATGGTGCTTCTCAGTCTGCTCAGTTCATGGACATCTGCGTTTTATCGACGATGTCCTTCTTCATCGGGCCCAGCGCGCCGAGCAGTTCGTTTTTCTCGTGCTCCGGGACCTTAAACTGGTTCAGTGTTGTGACGAGATTGCCGACGAGCGCGTCGAAGTCGGCATTGCTGACACCCATGCCGGCATGTGTGGCTTTCATACTGCGGCCGGTGTAGGTACAGGGTCCCCCCGTGGCCTGGCAGATCTGTTCGACAAGCAATGTTTTCAAACGGGGAATGTCCGTATTGGCAAACTTGCCGTTGATACGGCTGTCGGCGGCGACACGGCCGACGAAATCCTCGATCACCGCTGTGATTGCCGATTTGCCGCCCAATCGTTCATAGAGCGGCTTGCCCGTCATCATAGATTTTGTCGGCTGTTCCATACTGGAACAGCCGACGAGAGTCAGTAGAAGCATGCTGATGGTAATGTGTGACGCGGTCTTGATGGCCATTGATCCGTCTCCTCTGATAGGGGAATGATTGCGTTGGGCACCTGTCTCGTGAATCCAAACCGTCCGGCGGTCTGTTCTCCACTACGAGACGTGTTCTGATTTGGATCTTTCACGAGGAAGGTTGCTTGCTGGGGCGATTTTTACGGTGCTATAGTTTGGGCTCTATCTGAGGGTGCCAAAGCCCACGGTCGGCAATCCAGTCTCCCCATTCCCTCGTATAGGTCTATGGGGGAGATTGCTATGTTGCTCATGTCATCAGAAACGACCAAAGCGGCTAAAGACCAAGAATGGGCACAACTGATTGCCCTGACGGCACAGGGTGATCAGGCAGCGCTCGCCACGTTTTACGATCGTACGAGTCCACAGGTCTTTGGGCTTGTCCTCAAAATTCTCAACAATCGGGAGGCCGCTGAAGAAGTCACACTGGATGTCTATACGCAAGTGTGGCGTCAGGCCCATACCTATGATGAAACGCGAGGGGCGCCGGGGGCTTGGCTGATGACCTTGGCCCGTACAAGGGCGATCGATCGATTTCGCGCCGGGGCGGCCGAATATGGGCGCATCGAATCATTGGATGCCGTCGAACTATTAGTCAGCGCCGACGACACGCCGGAGCAGGATGTCGAAGGGCAGGAGCGTCGGCGGTATGTACAACAGGCGTTGGCAGTACTGGCGGTGGAGCAGCGGCAAGCGATCGCACTGGCCTATTTCTATGGCTTAAGTCAAAGTGAAATTGCGGAAAAACTGCAACTGCCCCTTGGTACGGTGAAGACGAGAATCAGATTGGGTATGATGAAATTGCGCGAAGCGCTCGCGCCTTATGAGGCGGGTTTAACGCCGTGACTGAGATCAAACTACCGGAAGAATTGGAAGAACAGGCGATTCTCCATGCCCTCGGGATATTGGATCAGGGCGATCGCCGGGCGTTTATGGTGAGACTCCAGAGAGAATCGGATCTCTTGCGTCAAACAGCGACAGCGTATCAAGCGACAATGGATGCATTGGCCGCAGCCGTGGCGCCGGTGACGCCGGCATCGACTCTTCGCGAACGGCTTGTCAAACAAGTGGCGTTGGAAGCTGCTCGCGAAGCTGAACAATTCGAGCTTGCCGCGAGTACATTGGCCTTGGCATCACCTCCAGTAAAGCCTCGCGATGCGGTACGGGAACGGCTCTTCTCCCGAATCGAAGGGCACTCGGATGTCCGACTTGATGTCACAGACTCGGTTCCCGTCCTGCACGAAACGCCCGCCCTACTGAGTGTTGGGGCAAAGAATAAAAGTGAGAGTCGGCCGCGATCTCGCTGGACGGCCGTTTCGAATTTTCTGCGGACCATTCTCATTCGTTCCGTGACCTCGGAGCGAGTCCGGTATTGGAAAGCGAAGATTGCACTTCAGCAGCCGACGAGGGGACTGACTTTCATCAAGGCATCGGAGGGAATCTGGCGGGGAATCGCTCCGGGCGTGATGGCCAAGGTGCTCTCCTTCGACCCTGCTTCTCGTCGGGCCACGTCCCTCCTCCGGTTTGCGCCGGGTACCAGCTATGCCCCGCATCGTCACACTGAAGTGGAAGAGCTTTTCGTGCTTGAAGGCGGATGCCGGCTCGCCGGCCGCGAGATGATCGTGGGGGACTATCATCGTGCCGAAGCCGGCACGGAACATCATGAAACGTCGACGGATGACGGGTGTCTGCTGCTCGTGATTTCGTCTCCTCAGAATGAAATGCTCTAGTGGGTATTCATGGGGCACAGATTTTTCGCCCGTTCGTGAATCCAACCGCAATCGAGTTTCCGTAAGACATTCAGGGTCGACAATTGCTGGTTGATTTCTTCGGCAATTCGGTGCTACTAAAGTGTAGGTCGTGCTACCATAACGAGAGAAGAAAGTGATGAAAAAACTGGTGCGGTTCGGCGTGTCCCTCGACCACCATCTATTGGATGCGTTCGATCGGCATATCGAACGCCGGAAATACACCAACCGATCGGAAGCGTTGCGCGATCTGATTCGCAACAACTTAGTGGGGCAAGAATGGGATGAGAATAAAGAAACGGTCGGCACGATCACGTTTGTGTACGATCATCATGTGCGGGACCTGACCAGTAAATTGACGGATATTCAGCACGACCACCATGCGCAGATTTTGTCGGGCATGCATGTGCATCTCGATCATGACCATTGTCTAGAAGTGTTGGTGGTGAAGGGAAAAGGCTCGGAAATCAGAAAAGTTGCCGATGCCCTTGTGAGCGTGAAAGGCGTCAAGCACGGCAAATTGACCATGACCACCACCGGCAAAGGATTGGTCTGACTCCATGCGCGTATGTGTCATCGATGGACGCGGTGGAGGATTGGGTTCCCGTCTGGTGACGGGGTTGCGCGAAACGTTGAATCTCGATTGTCAGATCCTGGCGTTGGGAACCAATCTTGCCGCGGCCAAGGCGATGAAAGAGGCCGGGGCCGAACAGGTCGCATCAGGAGCCGAGGCGATCTCCAAGCTGGCGCCGACGGCTGATGTCATTGTCGCCTCGCTGAATATGGTGTTGCCTGGCGCGATGTTGGGTGAAGTCACTCCTGAAGTCGCCAAAACGATTCTTGAGGCGAAGGCCAAGAAGGTGTTGTTGCCGCTGAATCGGGTCCGGGTCGAAATTGTGGGGACTGAAGGCCGCACGATGGATACGTTGATCGACGAGTGTCTCTCACGCGTTCGCGTTGCCGTACAAGCAACCTGCCAAGTCTAGCGGCGATTCCCATCCGTTCAGAGTTGCGAGGCCACGAGGGTCTGCGCCGGTCGATGAGCCGACTGTCGAGAGACCATTGTGGGCGTCTCATCCGTCCACACAATTCATGACGAGGAATGGTGGACATGACACGCGCAATAACCTTCGTGCTTGCTCTTGCGGCTGTTCTCAGCTTTTGGGAACAGGTCCAAGCCCATGACCCGGACGAGCCTGTACTGGAAGTGCCGGAAATCGCCGTCATCGGTGAAAAACCGGTGGCGGCCTCCTCTCAGCAATTCATTCCAGACAAAGAAATCGTGCTGCAGCCTCAAGGGAGACCGGCACAGATTCTGCGGTTGATTCCCGGCATGCTGGCCGTTGAACATTCCGGCGGAGCGGGAAAAGCCGACCAGTATTTTCTGCGGGGTTTCGATGCCGACCACGGGACGGATGTCGCGTTCTTCCTTGACGGGATGCCGATTAATCTGCGCAGCCATGCGCACGGACAAGGCTACGCCGATTTGAACTTCATCATTCCCGAAACGATTGAAGGCGTCGAAGTCAATAAAGGCGCCTATCTACCCGAGTACGGAGATTTTTCAACAGCAGGCGCGATCAATTTTCGAACGCGTCAGGTGGTGAAAGAAGGCATGATTCAAGGCGCCGGCGGGGAATTCAGCACCCAGCGATACATGCTGATGTTTTCTCCGACCAAAGAGCGGGTGCGCAGCCTGTTCGCGGCCGAAGGGTATTACACCAATGGTCCATATATCAACGACAACCAGTATGTTCGCACCAATCTGTTGGGTAAAATCACGACCTATCTGACTGGACGGGACGAACTCAGCGTCAAAGGAACGTTTCTTTATTCCAAATGGGACGGGTCCGGCGAGATTCCGTTGCGGGCCGTGGATTTCGGCACGCTGAATCGGTTCGGCGCGATCGATCCCTATGAGGGAGGAAACACACTGCGTACGACCGCCCAAGCAGACTACCATTATGACACGACGTCAGGCGGCCAGTTCTACATGAAGGCGTATGGCCAATATTACCGGCTGGATCTCTTCACGAATTTCACGTTTTTTCTCAACGATCCGGTCAACGGCGACGGCTTTGCGCAATTCGATCGCCGCGCCATCTATGGTGGCGAGATCGGATTCAAACAACGAGGAGACATTGTCGGTATGCCCAGCATCGGAACCGTCGGATTTCAAACGAGGATCGACGACGTGCATGCGAAACTGGGCGCGCAGTTACGAAAACAATTAACCGGCACGACCATCGACAGCGACGCGTTCTCGGCCTCCTATGCGCCGTTTTTCAAAGCGGAAGTGCAGCCGTTGCCGTGGCTGAGGTTTAACGGCGGCGTACGAGGCGAGATGTTCACCTTCGACGTGAATAACCGCTGTGCTACTTGCTTGGAGCAATCGGCTGGACAAACAAGCTCCGGTATCGTCCTCCCGAAAATGAATATGATTCTGGGCCCCTGGGCGAGGACGGAATTCTTCATCAACTACGGCGAAGGCTTTCACAGCAACGACGCGCGGTCCGCCGTGAGGCCGGGGTCTGCTCCGCTCTCCCGTTCCATCAACTATGAAATTGGGGTACGATCCAGGCCATGGGGACCAGATAAGCTCGAATTGCTCGCGACGCTTTGGCGAATGGATCTCAAGTCGGAGCTCGTGTTCGTCGGCGACGAAGGAACCACGGAAATTCGAGGCGCAACGAGACGCCAAGGTGTCGAGGTCGCCGCGCGCGGCCAGGTATGGGGGCCGCTCTATGTCAACGGCAGTTTCACCTGGACACACGCCGAGTTTCGGAACGGCGACGCCATTCCTTTGGCGCCGGAGTACATTGCCTATGGAGCCGCGATTCTGAAATGGCCGGAAGGATTGACTTCTCAACTCCAAGCCACATATATGGGAGTTCGGCCACTCATCGAGGATCGCAGTATCAAGGCTCCGTCGTGGATCACGTTTGATCTATCCGAGCGATATCTCATTCCGATGCGACTCCCTCATGGCCGGATGGAGGTCTTTCTGTATGTTCAAAATCTATTCAATACGGAGTGGGAACAAGCCATCTTCGCATTCGAATCAAGACTGAGGAATGAACCCGCGGCAGTCAACGACATTCATTTCGTACCGGGCAATCCTCGGACGTTCTTGGGCGGCCTCGCCTATTACTTTTAAGGAGATTGCTCTGGAGATATCGTCGCCCAATGGGTAAGGAATAGGGGGGCAAAGCGCACAAGGGGTGTGATAGTCTCTACAGCAAGGAGTCTCATATGAAACCAACTTCTATTTCGCAATTCATTGACCATCATTATCGACATTTCAATGCGGCGGCGATGAAAGACGCAGCGCATGCTTACAGGGCTCATTTGGACCGAGGTGGGACAATGCTGGTGACATTGGCCGGTGCGATGAGCACAGCCGAGCTGGGATTGTCGCTGGCCGAAATGATACGCCGGGACAAGGTTCATGCGATTTGCTGCACAGGCGCCAACCTTGAAGAAGATTTATTCAACCTTGTGGCGCAAAAACATTACGAGCGTATCCCGCGCTATCGGGAACTGACCGCGCAGGACGAACAAGCCTTATTGAATCGGCACCTGAATCGGGTCACCGACACCTGCATTCCGGAGGCTGAAGCGATGCGGCGCATTGAGGCCGCGGTGGCGACTGAATGGATGGCGGCGGATCGTGCGGGTGCCTGCGCCTTTCCGCACGAGTTTCTCTATCGCCTCTTAGTCAAAGGCACGCTCAAAGAGAGTTATCAGATTGATCCGACCGACAGTTGGATGCATGCGGCGGCAGAGCGAAACCTCCCGATGTTTGTTCCAGGCTGGGAAGATTCCACGTTGGGAAATATGTACGCGGCGCATTGCATGACAGGATCGATCAAGAACGTTCACACGGTGCGATCCGGCGTCGAATACATGATGCATTTGGCAGAATGGTATCTGAAGACGGCGGATGCCAATTCACTGGGATTTTTCCAAATCGGAGGGGGGATTGCTGGTGATTTCCCTATCTGTGTCGTTCCCATGCTGAGTCAAGATCTTCGAAAGGAAAGCATCCCGCTCTGGGGATATTTTTGTCAGATCAGCGATTCGACCACAAGCTACGGATCGTACTCGGGAGCCGTTCCGAACGAAAAGATTACGTGGGGAAAGCTGGGTGTGGACACGCCGAAATTCATTATCGAGTCAGACGCGACCATCGTCGCCCCTTTGATCTTCGCGTATGTCCTCGGCTGGTAAGTTTCGGCATTCCACACGGGATCGGCAGTGCTTGTCATGGACCGGAATGGCCGGCACTATTCTCTCGAAGCGGTACTTCAACCGTCCCACGTTGACCGTGGCCAGGTCGCTGGTCGGCAAGTATCTGGTACGTGAACATGGAAAGGGGACGGTCGTCGGCAGGATCGTTGAGGTCGAAGCGTATGTCGGTTGTGAGGACAAAGCGTGTCATGCTTCAAAAGGAAGGACGGCAAGGACAGAGGTGCTGTTCGGACCTCCCGGAATGTCGTATGTCTACCTCATTTACGGCATGTACCACATGTTGAATGTGGTGACAGAACGGGCTGAATTCCCAGCTGCCGTGCTGATTCGGGCGATTGAAGTCGACAGTGAGTTGATTGACGGCCCGGGAAAGCTCTGCCGCGCATTGGAGATCGATCGGTCCTTGAATCGACTCGATCTGACACATGGTCGATCCCTCTGGTTCGAAGATCGGGGCGCACTGGTTCCCGGCAAGCAGGTCGGCACATTTCCACGAATCGGTGTGGGTTATGCGGGGATATGGGCGAAAAAACCGTGGCGGTTTAGATTGCTCGCGAGCGAGGTATAAGGTGACTTGACGGAGATCCAAATTCTGAAATCAAAGAAAAAGGGAAGCCTTGGTCCTCAAGACTTCCCTTTTTTCTATGCGTCGAAGGTCCGGCTAGTCGATCTGGCGATCGCCGGTAATCTTGGTCGCGGAGGTTACCGGTGGAGCAATTTGGATCTGAGGCCCCTCTACGTTTGGAAGCCTTCCGGCACCCTGTCCTTCCGTGATTCGCGCATTGTCGGTCTTTATCAGTTTCTGCTCAGCGTTCTTGACGGACTCCGCTGATTTCAACAGCGTGGAAGTTCCGTGCGCATCCGTTTGGCCTGGGTCGTTCGCCGTCGGCTGCCCGTTTACTGGACTGCCCGAGTTCTTCATGGGGTAGCCGTCATGTTTCGGCAGCAGCGCCGGGTTGGCCGACGCCACCGAGCATGCAAGCAGGACCGAGGAGACTGTCGCGACTGCACCGGTAAGAAGTTTCATACCCATTCTCCCTTTGAGCGGTGATGATGGATGACAATCAGACGTTCAGAGCATTCAATTCGGATGCCTCTACCTGAAGCCTGAATCATAGCGATGGAGAATCCTTCTGTCAAACGGACAGGATAGAGCGGTCGTTGTCGATTGATTCCTGTCGTATCGTGACGAACGGTAGATCAAAGGACGAGGACGAGATAAAGACGAATATATCAGGTCGGTCGCCGTGGGTGGCGCCGACCACGGCCACGGTGTCGAAATGCCGGCCCGCGGCTGATGCCGGGGAGGCGAATGGTGACCGTGGTGCCTTCGCCAGGGGCACTGCCGATCGCAATGGTTCCCCCGTGTTCCTCGATAATTTTCTTGACGCTGGAGAGGCCCAACCCGGTGCCGGATTGTTTGGTCGTGAAAAATGGCTCGAAAACTTTGTCGACGATGTCAGCCGGGATAGGCACTCCATCATTCTTAATGAGAATTTGAACTTCGAGCCCTCGTCCGGCCCGATGTTGCATGACCTGGATATGGAGATGGCCGCCGGGAGACATGGCCTCGCACGCGTTCCGGAAGATGCTCAAGAATGTCTGTTGGAGCTTGGCCTCGTCACCGCGCACCGGCGCAATGACGTTGGCATAGTCTTTGGTGACTTGGATGCGGGTCGCTTCCAAGTCGGTCCCCACCACCACGAGGGCGCTCTCCAGCACCTCTGGAATACGGCATAGATGCCGATTGAGTTCCAGCGGCTTGGCGAAGTCGAGGATCTCGTTCAAAATCGCTTCAATCCTCATCAAGTCACGCATTGCATTTTCGACGCGGGTCTGGGGATCGAAATCAAGAATGCCTTCGCCGGTCACTTCTTCGAGTTGGGAGCGAATGGAGGCGAGCGGTTCTCGAATCTCGGTTGCCAAGAACCCACTGAACTCGCCGATCGCAGCTTGACGTTCTTGCTTTCGAATACTGGGCTCGGACGGGACAGCCACGGACGGTTGAGGACCCGATGTCCCGACGTCGGTCGTCGGGAAAGGCGCGGCAGCCTGCGGCGTCGGTGCTTGTAAGAGCTCGGCGAGTTTGAGAATAATGGGTTCCAAGGTGCGGGCATCGGTAGTCTGATACCGTTGCGGGTCTTTTGACCCCATCGTAAGCGTCCCGCCGACCTGGCCTTTGACGAAGAAGGGAATGACGAGCGACGACTGAAACCGGTCTTTGAAGAGATGTTTGTGATCGAGAAATCGGCCTTGGGTGGAAGCCAGATCGTGATCGACCCGCGGCTTGCGATGACGGACGGCCCATCCCGCCGCCGAGCTGTCGAGCGTCAGACGCTGACCGGGTTTTAAGTCTTTCTTGGCGTCTTTTGGATCTGTTTTCACATCGCCGGCGATTCCCAAGACCTCGACGTTTCCCGCCAGCGGGTCGTAGTAGCAGGCCCAGGCGCGGTCATACGTCACGTATTCGTGGGCTTCGGTCAAGACCGCCTCGATCTTTTCTTGGAGTGCGGGAGAAAAGTGCTTGATCATCGGCGGAAACAGGTCCGCTCCGGTTTGCTGCGGCGGGCTTGGTTCCTGGGTGACGTAGGAACGACTCAACACCGCGTTGGTATTGAAGAGTCCTTCGCGGTCCAACGCCTTCGTCATCCCGTCGCACATCTGCTCCAGGTGGGATTTGTCCTTCTTGGAAAAGGCTGCGCTCTCTTTCCGCCCGATGACCAAGCAACCGTAGATGCTATTGAAGTGGCGAAGCGGAACGACGAGCAGGGATTTCGCTCCAGGGGTGATCAAACGCAGGCGAATGGCGCGCCCACCGTCCGAATCTTGGGCGGTCGGAGCCAAGGCCGCTGCACGTTGCGTCGACAGGGTACGGAGAATGGCTTGAACATCTCTGGGTGTGAACCCGCGCGACGCATGTTCGACGAGAGGGCCATCCTCTTGATGGAAGACGGCCGCCAAGGCGGAATCCGTGCCGACGTCGTTCAATGCCGCGTTCAACGTTCGTTGAAGGTGCGTCTCGGGGGCCGGTTTTGGATGAGGAGTCGAACTAATCATACGTTCACGAACGAGCGAAGGCATTGTAGCGGGAACGTCGGCGAATAGCTACTCTTCCAGAGCTGAGCAAATGATCTCTCAGTCGAAGCCAACGCACACTGCCTCCCATTTCCACTATAGCCAACCTACTCAGAATTAGTCCGGCGGCATTTTATCGGGATCGACTTCGATCAGTCGCAGTCGGCCATTGACGATATGTTCGATTCTATAGAGCCGATTCCCCATTTGGATGGTTCCTATGAGGAGATTGCCGGCGATCACAAAGGTAAAATCGCCCACCGAGAGAGGCTTGAAGGCGCCGCGGATGACGGCCGTGTCGTTGATACGGGATACCGTGGAAACGACATCCAGTTCGGGGTTGGGATTCTCGAAAAGCTCTATGGCGATCCGGGGAAGGGGTCTCGCTCCCGCATCTTTCAGCATGTGAAGGAGCGGGAGATCGAGCAGGATCTCTCGCTCGCGGAGAATCCACGGTTTTCTCGGCAGTGATGATTGACCGCTCGAAGGAAGAGCCATGACGGTCTGCCACAAATTCTTTGGTGCCGCATTTTCGTCAGCCCACACAATCTGGACATAGAGGCCGCCCAGTACCACAGCGAGGAGCATATGTCTGAATCGATGAACCACGGAATTAGATGTTCAATCCGGATTGACGATTTTGGGGGGACGACGTGGTTCATCCGGGAGGTCCGGGAAGCGGCGGTCGACGGTCCAGCTGTTGAGGATGGTCGTGACAAGGCTGATGATCAGCGCGCCACCGACGGCGGGCCAGAATCCTGCCACGGTGAACCCTTTCACCAGGAAGGACGTGAATTCCAACAGCAGCGCGTTCAGGACCACAAGGAAGAGTCCGAGCGTAAACACGATCAGTGGTAAGGTGAGTAGGAAGAGAATGGGGCGAAGAATCACATTCAAGAAGGTGAGGACCAGGACTGCCGCAATGCCGGCCGTCAGGCTGTCGGCTTCCAGGCCGGGAACAATCGCGATCGCCAGAAATACCGCAATTCCCGTGATGAGGACGCGCATCAGGGCATGGCGCACCCCTCCGTGGAACGGTGACTCGTGCACAGCCCTCTCAAAGCGAATCGTCGGCATCGGTTATTGCGGGAGTGGAGCGTTCTTGATCTGTGAATAATGGACGACTGTCGCCGTCAACTTTTTAGTCTTGTCGTCTTTCGAGGCCTCAATGATGACACGGTCGCCCACAGTGGGCGAGTCGATCGATTTTGGGTTGTTCTTGTTCTTATATTTCACTTGTTTGTTGAGTAAGACCGACACGATCGGTCCTTTGGCTGTTTTGACTTCAATATGTTTCGCATCGATCGCTGCCACGATGCCGAGCACGTGCAGCAACTCCGGACCCGTGGCCGAGGCAGTAGGGGACAGCCACAAGAATGTGAGGAGAATCAGGCCTGTTACGATGAGTCGATAGTCGAGCTTTACCATAATGATGCCGGGCGAGGATCTGTGCGGAGCTGGATTTGGAGCGGCAGCTCAGGATTTCAGTGCTCTATGCCGACTCTCATGATTTCCATCACCGTCGTCTCACTATACAAATTCTTCACGATGAATACCACCCACGCCGTTAGGTGGGGCGCACTCGTTGAAAACCTGAGAGGCGAGTGATCAGCAGAACAAGGATGGGCAGGTGCATGAGCAGGCCGCTCATGCCCATGGCTGCTTCTCCGATCCAAAACGTCATGCCGAGATTAAAAGCCAAGACTCCATAGTACAACCCGATGCCGAGCAAGAGATTCTGTGTGATCGGTTGGAGCGGTGAGAGTGAGGTGAGGCGTCGGTCCAACGGAAAATAGACGGCCAGCGAAACCAGTCCGACCACAGCCCAGCCGACGTAATTCGCGAATGGGACCCCAAAATGCCAGCCTGGGTCTGGATAGTAATAAATTTTCCCCAAGAACCAACGGTCTCCACGCAGAGCGACCGGATCGATCACCATGTCGATAAAAGCGAACAAAAACGCCGTCAGCGCCAAGACAGTCCAACCCGTGCGTGCCTCCACGTCGAATTGCAACGACTTGAGAAGGGCAGGCTCGATGCTCTGAGAGGAATCAAACGGCAGTAGGAATCCAAGTGCCACGCAGTAAGAGGCGAAGAGGAGAAAGCTGAATGAGATGGAATCCATGAACGGCACATTGGAAAAGTAAAGCTCTTGGCCGACCGTCGAGCCGTTGTAGAAGTACCAGCCGAACGGGATGCCGTTTCGCGTTGACGACAACTCACAGATGAACGCCGTGATCCAGCTAATCAGCCAGAAGCGCCAGGTCCGAGGCCAGCCGATCAGTTTAATGGCGGAGAAGAGAAACGCGGCAAGGAAAATAAAGACGTATGGCCGGAAGAGAATGGTCTTAAAGAAAAGAGAGAGTACTTCCATCCTTCACTGTTGTACCAATGGCCTTAGCTGTTTTGAAGTCGCTCTAGTTGAGTCGCAGGATTCCACCCCGCCGGAGCCATCTGTCCTTCACTCCACCATTTCATACCACCACTGATCCACTTCTCTCGCCAACTTTCCTAAATGGAATGGCGCTTTGTAAGATCTCCATCAGCGAAGTCATCATAGCCGAACTCAATCCCGCAACATGGGCAAATCTCGTGTGATGCGGAACTACCCTTCCACGGTTGAAACCCAAGATCATACCCACAAACCGGGCAAAGAGCTTTATGCATATTTATGGTCGCGAAACCACCGCACGGCTTTCTCCAGCGCCACTTCGGGGGGATTTTGTGGTAAGCCGAGTTCTCGGATCGCCTTGCTGCAATCGTAGTGCATCTTATACTTCGCCATCTTCACGCCCTCCAGCGGGATGCGAGGAGGATGGCCCGTAAAGTTAGCGAACCAATGATTGAGATAGGCGAGAGGTAACACAGCGCCTCGCGGCAATTTAAGCGCGGGAGCCTTGAGGCCTGTCAGCTTGCTGAGAATTTCAAACACCTCACGAAGCAACAGATTTGTTGAGCCGAGAATATACCGTTCACCCTGCCGGCCTTTCTCCATGGCGAGCAGATGACCGGTGGCCACGTCATCCACGTCGATGATATTCATACCGGTTTCAATGTAGGCCGGCATTCGGCCTTTCATGAAATCGACGATGACTTGGCCCGTCGGCGTCGGCTTGACGTCGCTCTCACCGACCGGTGCGCTGGGGTTCACGATGACGACGGGTAACCCTTCTCGTGCCAGTTTGTGCACTTCCTGCTCAGCCAGATACTTCGATCGCTTATAATGACCGGCCATCTGTTCGAGCGACACCGGTGTCTCTTCCGTGCCTAGCCCTCCGTCCAGCGGCAGGCCGATTGCGCCGATGGTGCTGCAATAGACCGTGCGCTCGACACCGACCTCACGTGCGGCCTCCAACAAGTTTCTGGTACCGGCCACGTTGATGTCGTAAAAGATGGCTGGATCTTTGGCCCAGAGAGCGTAATGAGCGGCGACATGGTAGAGGTGGCGGCAATCGGTGAGGGCTTCGCGCAGGGATTCTTTATCGCGGAGGTCGCCGTGGACCTTCTCGATATTCAATGATCGGAGATTGGTCGAATCGCTACCGGGGCGGGCAATCACACGGACTTCGACGCCGGTTCGCACAAGGGCGCGTGCCACCGCCGCTCCAACAAAGCCGGTAGCGCCTGTGACCAGCGCTTTCATCCGAAGTGCTGGGTGCTGAGTGCTGAGTTCTCAGCGAAAAGGGTGAGAAGAGGGATGTTGTTCAGAAACTCAGCACGCATAACTCAGCACTCAGGTCTAATTTTTTCTAGCGGTAATATACCGCGCGATCTCGCGCAAGGGGTCGGCGGGAGAACCAAAGGATGAGAGGCGGTTGATGGCGCGGGTCACACAATCGTCAGCCAGCTTTTTCGCCCCCTCCACGCCATGGAAGGTCGGGTAAGTTTTCTTGCCTCGTTCGGCATCGGTATTGGGATTCTTCCCGAGCTCTTCACGCGTGCCGGTCACGTTCAATACGTCATCGGCGATCTGAAATGCCAGCCCGATGTCTTCGGCATAGCCGGTCATGTCATCGAGTTGACGGTCGTTCGCCCCGGCGGCGATCGCACCCATGCGGACCGCGGCACGAATGAGCATGCCGGTTTTGTGTTTGTGAATGGTCTGCAGTGTCGTGAGATCGATGTCCTTGTTCTCGGCCTGGATATCGAAGACCTGTCCTCCCACCATGCCTCTGTTTCCTGAGCCATAGGCGAGCTCTTGAACCAACCGCACCTGCTGCACAGGGTCGCAGCCTTTCATCAGATCGGGACGGCTGATGATGTCGAATGCCATGGTGAGCAGCGCATCGCCGGCGAGGATCGCCATCGCTTCGCCATAGACTTTATGGTTCGTGGGTTTTCCACGGCGAAAGTCATCGTTATCCATGGAAGGAAGATCGTCGTGGATAAGCGAATAGGTGTGGATGAATTCCAATGAGCAAGCCACCGGCATGAGGCCAGGGGCAGCCGCCCCGATGGCTTCCGCCGAGGCAATCGTCAAGATCGGTCTGATTCGCTTCCCACCAGCCAGCAGGCTGTAACGCATGCTTTCGTGCAAGGTTGTCGGTGAGGTGACGGAGGGCGGTGCGACGAGGTCGAGAAATCGATCGACGTCAATCCGTTTCCGTTCGAGATACTCCGCGATATTCATATAGTCTGTTTTCCTGAGGACTAAACCCGCGCGGAGAGTAACAAAGGGGAGGAGGGGAGTCAAACGGGTGGGGTGGCAGAGGGAGTACGGTGGTCTCCTGTGCTCGCGCACCCCGCACGCGGGACTGATCGGAGTTAATGTTATGGACGGTGCTCGGTGCATGCGCGCAATAGGAGACCATTGAGTTTCCTCTCCTGAATAGCAAAGATAAGTAAGGTCGAAGGAAGCATGCCCACATCTGCTCGAAAACGACGCTGATATTCGAAGGGTTCAGGAGTTGTTGGGCCATCGCGAGGTCAAGACGACAATGATCTACATGCATGTATTTCACCGATAACCGGGAGCGTTCGTAGCCTGCTGGATGAGATGTGAACCCTTTCAAGGACGGGTGTTATGCCGACCCACATAAGAACCTGTGATAGAAGGCTCCACTGTTGCAACCCATTGAAATAGCAACGGTCATGACGTGTGGTACACCAAACCAAAGTAGCGTGTTACACGGGTAGATTCCTGTGTATCCTGCTCCTATACGGATCGGTTTAAACATTGTTATGTGGCCAAGGGAGATTCTCGATGATTTACGAAAAGTACCAGCGCAACCATGTAATCTTGCCCGGCCGAGAAGAGGCGTTAGAGTCGTTCCTCAAGCAAGTTTACAAGGGGATGCAGCACAAGCGGAGGAACGCTGTTAGTTCCAATAGCGAGGACGCGCTCACTTGGTCATGTTTTGATGTCCTGGCGAATCTCCCATCTCTGGACAAGGCGGCTGCACTGGATGAAGTTTTGGAGGATTCATTTCAGGGTAATAGCCCTTTGTCCTTCAAGGCGTGTGGTCTCGAAAGCAAGGACATCGAAATTCACGTCGGGAAGTCGTACAGTGGCGCCTCGACGAAAGAGTCTACCGAGGTGGATGCAAGTATTGAGGCGCCTGGCATACTGGTATTCGTCGAGGCCAAGCTGTATTCCTCTGTAAGTGCGGCATCACCCCCTGAAAAGCCACACGACCAAATCGCCAGAAAATTAAGGGTTGGGCTGGATTCACCAACCAGTGAAGAACGAGATTTCCATTTTGTGTTTCTGGATATCGCGCCCGCAGACGTAATGTTCGAAAGGAGAGAAAAGGCAGAAGCGGTGGGGGCGTCTGCTGGAGGTTACAAAGATAAGTGGCGTAGCGCTTGGCTCTTCAACTACTACAAACATGGGCGCAACAACAGCCTGCGTCCCCTAGAAGAAGCACTTGTTGGGATCAACCATCCACCAGTCGAGCTTGTGGCAAGCCGCATGGGCTGGCTCACCTGGGCAGATCTGTTCAAATCCACTCTGCGAGCAGCGCTCAGTACTCGCAGGTAATATATCCACATAACAAGCCGCTGAACCGGATGCTCCCGTCGTCGCAGACAATTGGGGTTGCGTCTTGCAATTCAGCATAGCCACGGTGCACCCGTCGCCCTGTGTCTCGCAGATCTCCATGTGAGTCAGGTCTTACGGCTCACCTCCATCTATTTCGCGTCGCGCAGCAGCGACTGCCCTATCAATTGACGCCATTCCGTCTTTCCCTGTATGCTCATGACCAGAATTATGGTCATCCCTGAAAGGGAGGTTGGTCATGGCTAAGACGTTGCCGTTGTCGGAGGTGAAAACCCGTCTGCCGGAGCTTGTGGCGGCGGTGCAAGAGCGCGAGGAGGAGGTTGTGGTGACGAAGAACGGACGTCCGGCGGCGGTTTTGATCAATGTCGATGAGTACACTCGCCTCAAGGAGACGTTGGATGTCCTCAGCGATCCGACGCTTATGAGTCAGATTGCCGAGAGCCGGACGTTTTACAGAAGGAAGAATAAAGGGCTGTCGTTTGAAGATGTGTTTGGTGAACCTCTTACGCCCGTCAAGAAGCGGCGCTCTGCGTGAGCCTCTTCCGTCCGGACATCCCTCCGCATGTGGCGGAGGTGATTCGATCGCTCCATCCCGATCTGAAACGGTCGATCAAGTCGGCCATTCGTGCCATTGTCGATGATCCTGAATGTGGGGAGCCACTCCAGCGGGAACTCAACGGACTGCGCAAGTATCGCGTTCGCCGCTTTCGCATTGTCTATGCTGCCGACCAGAAAGCACGAGTCATTCGCCTGATGGCTGTCGGACCACGTCGGCATGTGTATGAGGAGTTGACCGAGCGACTTCGACGAAAGGGAGGAAAATAAGCAGTGTGCCTGCTGTGACGCATCTGAAGCGCAAACCTGGAGACTGGGTTTCGCGCGGTAAGGCCAAGTAGCGTCTCCCCTTCGCTTGTTTTTCCGCCGGGTGCCCCGTTATACTCCCTCGCCATGAGTATTCGAAAAGCTGGCGGTGAGTGGGAGCCGATGACGCTTCCGATCGAGCCGCGCCTTTGCAGGGTGTGCCGAGAAGACCTTTATCGGGACAAGACGATGCTCCGGGGGGGCTGGTCTCGTTGCACGATCTGTGACGAATTCGTCCATTACAGTTGTCTTGCCAGTGGGAAAGTCTCTTTCTTAAAAGTACGACCACGGGTGTGCAAAATCTGTCGTTCGGTTCAGGAAGGGGTCGTCTCTCCTTCTCCGAAGAAGGACGGGGCTCCTGTGGCAGCCATGCCCTGAATCCTCTGCTACTTTTGTGAGTCCTGAACGTTGCTGAGTGGGCGTATAGGCGTCTCACCGTTCATTGAGACATCATGACGCAAGTCATCCGAAGTGGCGCGTTTCTACAACAGTGCTGGTCGGTCCATCCCCTGTGTGTGTCCGTCAAGCGAATGACGGATGAACGTGTGGTCGTGCTCTCCTGCAGTTCATGCAAGTCGGCCCATTATCTGACGGTTGCCACGGTCAGTTCGAAAGCTTCGTCGGCCCAACAAATCGCCGGAAATGATTCTCTACAAGAGGAGCCGTCTGGTGAGGAGTTTTTCAAGGCCTGTGTCTCGACGCATCGGGCTTCTCTGACGCTTCGTGAGATGGATGTATTTCAGGATCTCGTGCGGTTGCGCTGTGCCGACTGCAGACGGCAGTATGAATTGAGTATCGCGGCGTTTGAAACGCGCTATTAAGTAATCAAGAGCCGATGTCCCATCCGCTTACGTTTACCGAAGAAGAGGCCACGCTGCTGATCGACGCGCAGTTCTTTCGGAAAAAGGCTGCGATCACGGCCAAAATACGAGCCATGCTTGAAGCGACTCATGGCGCATTGCAGAATGAGCTGGCCGGGTTGTCGCTCATCGTCCCTCCTGATTTCGATCCCAACCTTCATCAGCTGGTCAAAGGCGAGCACTTGGAGGATTTTCCGTATCAATACCTGGATTGTCCCAAATACTTTTCCGGTGCGAACAAGTTCACGTTCCGTACTCTAGTGTGGTGGGGGCATCATGTGACCTGTGCGCTATTACTGGAAGGTTCAGAAATCGGACGATACAAGCGCCAGCTTCTCGGCCGATTTCACCAGCTCGCGGGAAGAGACCTGGAACTTTCTCTGGCGCCATCGTTATGGGAGTGGAAACGCGGAGAGGGCTATACGCTGCCGCTCACCCATGACCGCAAGGCCCAGATCGCAGCCGTGGTGGCTGAACGATCGTTCCTGAAGGTCGTTCGCTGTGTGTCTTTAAGAGATCCACGAGTGAGGGAAGGGCGGTTGGCCCAGATGGCGTGCGAAACCTTTCAATCAATGCGTCCGCTCGTCACCCCCTAACTTATTTATCCTAATTGTCTCTGACACCAAACTTGGGTAGACTGGGCCGCCACTCTTTTTGAACCTTGACAGGGAGGAGCCCGTGAAGCAATCGTCATTACGAGTTCTGGGTTGTGCCATCATGATGGCGACCATGCTGGCCGGCTGTAGAGGAACAGGAGAAATGCGCTATGTGGATTTGCGCGAGAAGCCGCCGATGGTGCAGGTAACCGATATCGAACCGGTGAAGATCGCCATCGAACCGTTTGATGATCGACGGGCGGACAAGAGCCGTGTGGGGACGCGCACCCATCTCTGGGGAGGGACCACGCATTTCGACGTGTCGGGTGATCGGCTTGGGGGCTTGCTCACTCAACGACTCGCCGATCGCTTAAGAACTCGTGGGTGGCGGGATCGCGTATGGAACGTGCGTGTGGCCCCAGCCGGATCTGCAGCGGATGCCGACATCGTCATCAGCGGACAGGTGCAAGATTTCTCCGCCACCGTGAAGAGCCGGGTCTTTTCCACCGTGATCGACACCAGCAGCCGGTTTACGATTCAGGCCAGGAATCTCGTCGATCGAAGCACGACCATTCGCACCATTGAAGGAGGGCGGAGTCGAACGGTGTTTTGGTTCAATGAGGATGACGTGCGAGAACAATTGGCGGTGACCTTAAAAGACGGACTTGATCGGCTGATTGTCGACACAACGATTGATAACAAGGCGTTACGCCCGTCACGGCGCCTCCTGCAAGAGTAAACTGTTGCGACGCAGTGGGGAGGGGCATTGAATTTCTGAGCAGCGACGGCAGCTTCTATCTTTCTTCAAGGATCTCTCACGGTGCGTGAGCGGCGGTGGGAAACGACGACGCCCTTGAGTTTCGGTCAGGCGCTTGCCGTGGGGGATCGACTCGCCGGACTGGGGTTAAAGCCGGTTTCGCCTGCCAGCGACGTGATCTGCTATGTGGAGGAATGGACTGTCGGGTCGGTCGACGACTTCGATCAGCTCGACCCCTGGGCCACTGAAGACGTCACGCTTGTCCATGTACGAGAGCGATGGCGCGGCGATTTCTTTCTTTTATCCGGAGCCTATCATACGGTCTATCAGCGCCATCAAGATATCGGCACGTATTGCTCCATCAGCCATCCCTGGCGCATTCGAGAAATACTGCAGCTCCATGAGCAACGCGCCATGTTCTGGATCGGGTTTCGGCATGCCCACTCGTTCATCCGGATTCGCCTCCAAACTCAGGTCGTCATCACGCCCGGCGAAACGCGTGGCGATGCCGATCGGACCAGCTGGTTGGATGAGAGGCGAGCAGCCTTCCTCGACGCGATTGCCGTTTTGGACTTGCCGATCGAGACCCATGTGGAGAAGCATGCGGTGGTACTCCGGTCTTCCGATGCTTCCATTCCGTTCTTCTGTTCATGGCCCGATGCGTTTGGTCCCTGTCAGTTCGAGTACAACACGTCCGATGCGTTTGAATTTCTCGTGCCGGCCAGCAAGCTTGCCGAGACATTCAATCCGGAACCGGCCGGAGTTCGTGCCTACCTTACAGGGTTTTCAGAAGCAGCCTTGGCGGAATTTCAGGGCATCGAACCAGGCGCGCGGCTTGCCTATCGATGCTCTGTCCACTGCCCGCTGGACGATCTGCCGGAGGTGCAGAACGCGATTCGACCGCACGGCCTCCTGTACGCCACACTCTGCGAATTTCAGACGCAGGCCGTGTTGCCTGACGCCGAGGATGCCTCGGCGATCATCGGCATCGTCGGTATCAACGGGCAGTTCAAGATTGAAGCGCGCCTTAATCATGCTCCGCTCCACGAAGAAGCGATGGCGCCGTGGTTGGAGCGACTGATTGGTCATCCGGTTGTGTATGCTCCGTTACCGGCGTTCGTGTGAATCAATATTAAGGAGCCCACCGGGGTCAAAGTTTGTGCAGTGAGGAGGAATAAGCTATTTCCAGCCGCGTTCTCGCACGCCTCAAAACTCAGCCGGTCAACGCTATCTCTTGAATCCAAAATTTCGTTGATCAATTCCTACCGATTTTGCACAGTGGTGACATGAGCCCGCTCACAAAGATCCAGTCTGCACTCTCGAAACCGTTCATGCCGGCCGTCTTCTTTCTCTCGGGGGTTACCTATGACACCGTGACCCTCACGCGAATCGACCGGCTGCAAGATAACCTGGTACTGATGCTGTATCTTGCACTCCTGGGCGCCTTGATCATCTTGACCGGACGATTGGGGATCCACCCTCCACCCGATCACGAACAGCTGGCGTCGCTCTCTTCTTTCACTCGCTGGGTCTTGGCGAGCCGTCCCTACTACCCCATGGCGAGTCAGTTCCTGCTCGGTGGCCTCTTCAGCGCCTATACGATCTTTTATTCGCGAAGTGCCACGTTTACGGGTACGGCGGTCTTTTTCTTGTTGCTCATCATGCTCTTGGTGGCCAACGAGTTCCTGCGCGACCGATTGTCGAATCTTCGGCTGTTGATCAGCCTCTATGCCGTGGTCTGTTTCGCGTTCTTCACGTTTTTCCTCCCCGTCATGACGGGCTACATGAATGCGACAATCTTTGTGATTGGAGCGATTCTGAGCGTCGCGGTGATCTTGCGAGTCACGCAGTTGATCTATCGCGACAATCTGGATCGATCACGACGGGAGGCGATTGTGATGACCGTTCCCGCTGCGGCATTGATCGGTATACTCGTCGGGTTCTACTTTCTGAATTGGATTCCGCCGGTTCCGCTGTCGATGAAGTTCGGCGGGATGTATCACGAGATCAAGCGGACCGGCGACCAGTTTGAGCTCGCTTTTGAGAGGCAGTGGTACCAGGTCTGGAAACGTTCGGATACGACGTATCCTTCCAACCTGCCCATCTATTGCTTTACCGCCGTCTTTGCGCCGGTCGATCTCAATACGACAATTTACCATCATTGGTACTACCGTTCGAACAGCGAGAGGCCGTTCATGCACGCGGATAGAATTCCCCTCAAGATCTCGGGTGGGCGCGAGGGCGGCTATCGAGCTTATAGCCTCAAGCAACGGCTTGATCCAGGCGATTGGCAGGTGGATGTCGAATCCCAGGACGGGCGCATTGTTGGGAGAGTTTCAGTACAGGTTGTGGGTCCCGCTGAGACGGTCCGGACGCTGACGAGTATCTCCTATTGACTATCCGTATATGCGGTGTTGGTTGCAGAGATTTGGTTGCGGGCGATGGTGGAAGCGAGTAAGGTGCGAGCCTAATGAGTCAGCGGACACTTTTCCCTTGCCCTTCCAGCCCTAATTGCGTGGCCTCCCACGCGACCGATGAGCGTCACGCCATCGTGCCGTTCCAGTACAAAAAGTCTCGCGCGGAAGCGAAAGAGGCGTTAAAGGCCGCAATCGCGACATTGCCCCGGACGAAACTCGTCGAAGAAGACGAGTCCTACCTGCATTACGAGTTTACCAGCCTGCTGCTCCGCTTCGTCGATGACGTGGAGTTTCTCTTCGATGAAACCACGAAAACGGTTCACTTTCGTTCTGCGTCCCGCACGGGCTACAGTGATCTTGGCGTGAACCGACAACGCATGGAACAAGTACGAGCCTTAGTGTCGGGAAAACTCTAAATATTTCGGTAATCTCTTTGGCATGGTCTGCCTCTCCTGCTATGCTGCTCGGAAGCTGGAGGCGTGCGCATGGGCTTCAAGCGTAAACATTCTCGTGTCGATATCGGCCGTGTCGGCCGGTTGCAGCGAGGCGCTCTCTCGGCACCGTGCAAGGTGCTGGATGTCAGCGAGTCCGGCGTTCGTCTGGAAAGCCGTCTGTTCGTGAAGCGGGGGGATGTGCTTCAACTCGGGATCGAACTTGAGCGAGGGAAGTCCTTAGCCTGCGAGTTGGAAGTCATACACGTGCGTACGCCTAAACTGGGCGCAAAAATTATTTCAATCAGTCCAGAGGATCGAGAGCAATTGACCCATGTTCTCGACGATCATATCCAGAGTAATTTTTCCCGCGGTTAGCATGTTGCGGGCTGAAAGTCGCGAGCCTGCGTATTTGGATGGAGAGACTCTGAACAGGATAGCGAGATCTTATTCTGCAGCCCGCCGCGAGTTGGTAAAAAACAACTTAAGATATCATGCGCTTACGAGCTTGTTTCTAGTCGGCGCGTGTGTTGGAAAATACACTTGGGGCACGTGTAGTGAATGAATCGGTTGCCACCTACAAGGCGCTTTCTCATGAGGACTTTGCACCAAGTGCAGAGGCGATCAGGTAACTCGATCTGGGACGTGTTGGGGGCGGATGGCATGAGGCATATTGTTCCTGAGCTCCATGGCCTTGTCAACCGCTTGATGATGGCGTTCGCTTGTCAACCCAAAATATTCCTTGTGGCCCTTATTCGTCGTAAGAGAATGTATGATATAGTTCACGCATGATAGTGGCTGTCAACAAACATTTTACTGAAAGAGGTCAACCCGTATGAGCATCCCAGCCAGTTCCGAGTCCACGATCTTACCATCCGACGCCCCTGCGACCGCTGCCCAACCTGTTCAAGACATGGTGGGAAGTGGCAAGGCATGGGGGCTCTGCACCGCTGTTGATCTCCAGGATTGCAATCCCGATCTCATCCGTGATGCCGCTTATATTAAGCGCTATGTGGTAGAGCTCTGTGAACTCATCGGGATGAAGCGCTACGGTGAGTGCCAGGTCGTCAATTTTGGCGAAGGCCGTGTCGCCGGTTACTCCATGGTGCAGCTGATCTCAACCTCATTGATCAGCGGTCATTTTGCCAATGACACCAATCACGCCTACCTCGACATTTTCAGTTGCAAGGGGTATGATCCCACGGTCGTCGAGTCGTTTTCGAAAGAGTTTTTCGGCGCCCGTCGGAGTATTGCGACCGCCACACTCCGCTACTAGAGCGTTCTGTTCACAGTGATCTTGTTTCGGGGGCGTTAGGTTAGGATAGCGCCCCCGAATATTTTAACCATCCAACGCCATGGGTATTGTTTAGACATGAAAACCACGACTGTCAAAGAAGTGCTCGAATCACTTCCGTCAAAACTCGATAAAGATGCGGCTGAAGATCTTGATGCCGTCTACCAGTTCGATCTTCGAGGGAATCAAGGCGGTCAGTACCATCTGCTGGTGCAAAATGGAACCTGTATCGTGAAGAATGGAACCCATGCTGATCCGCATGTGACTTTATCGATGACTGGAGAAGACTGCATTGGGGTACTGAATGGGCGCCTCAGCGGGATGACGATGGCAATGTCGGGGCGTTTGCAGGTCACCGGGGATATCGGGCTGGCTATGCAGCTGAAGTCCTTGTTCCCGAACGTGGTTGAGGGGTAACGAGCACTACTCCCGAACAAGAATCCCACTGCACTAGGCTTGCTGGTGATTTCGCATTTCCCAGTCAAATTTTCTCGGGAACCGTTCTTCTAACATCGCGTACATCGTTGGGACAAGAAACACCGTGAGGAGTGTAGAGACACTCAACCCTCCGACGACCGCCCGTGCCAGGGGAGCGTTGGTTTCGCCGCCGGTTCCAAGGCCGATCGCCATGGGAAGAAGGCCGAAGACCGTGGCCAGTGAGGTCATGAGAATCGGACGCAGTCTCGTTCGCGCCGCGGTGACCACAGCACCGTGAAGCGATTCACCTCGTCGCCGCAGCACGTTCGTGTAATCAACCAGCAGGACGCCGTTTGAGACGACAATCCCAAACATCATGATGATGCCCATCATCGATGTGGTGGACAGCGTCGTATTCGTCAGGAACAGGATCAAGATGACACCCGGGAAACCCATCGGCACTGAAAACATGATGATGAAGGGATCGATGAGCGACTTAAATTGCGCGGCCATGACCATGTAGACCAGTAAGAGCGCCAAGATGATCGCAAACTGCAACCCTTGGAAGGTTTCCCGTTGCTGCTGAATCTGCCCTGCCAGCTTGATGCTGAAACCGGCCGGCAGCTGGAGTGTGGCTAATGCGGACTCGAGGTCTTCGGCAATATCACCGAGAGGCCGGGTGGTTGGATTGGCCGTTATGTGGACCACACGCTGGAAATACTTCCGATCGACTTTCACCGGTCCCGCGTTCAATTTGAGGGAAGCCACGTTCTTCAGTAAGACCGGCTCGCCGGCTTTGGTAGTGAGGAGAATGTTCTCCAGATCGGTGAGACTTTTTCGGTGTTCTGCAGCGAGCCACGCGCTGATGAAGTATTCGTTGCCGCTTTGCGGATCAGTGTAAATGATCGGGTCGGTTTGGCCGTTTCCGTTCAGAGAAAACAGGACCACATTGGCCACGTCGGTCTCGTTGATTCCGAGCAGAGCAGCCTTCTCTCGATCGACGGTGACATTGACCTCCGGATAGTTTTCTTCGCGACTTGGTTCAATATCTGCCAGGCCTGGAGTTTGCTCCATGATCTCTTTGACGCGGGCGATGACGTCTCTCGCTTTTTCAAAATCATATCCATAGATTTCCACATCCACGGCTTTTTGAGAGCCGAAGCTCGTCACGCGTTTGACGAGACCGCCGGGATCGAAATACATCGAGACCCCGGGGAACAGTTTCACGATCTTAGGCCGCACATCGTTCATGATCTCGACTTGAGTTCTGTTTCGCTTGTCCGGTGAGGCCAAGTACACTTGAATCGAAGACGTATGGGGCCCTGTGTTGGGATTGAAGAGCGACGAGCGACCTTGCGACAGGATACCCGTACTGGAGACGATCGTCTCCAATTCGGTCGCGGGAATATTGGCTCGGAGCACCCGTTCGACTTCCGAGACCTGCTGTTCGGTCTTTTCAACCCGTTGGCCGACCGGCGCCCGAAGGACGATGCGAAACTGACTCTCATCGGAAACCGGCAGGAACTCGGTCCCGATCAACGGAACCAAAGTGAGCGATCCGACAAAGAGCAGCAGCACCATGGCGATAAAGATCCGGCGATGTCCCAGTACCCATTGCAATGACTCTTCATAACTCTTATCAAGCGCCGCGTATCGGCGACGGCTCCACTCCATCAGGTTGGTAAACCAGATCGGCATTGACCTCGCGGCCTCTTGTTCGGCTTTCAGAAATTTGTAGCACAGCGCCGGCGTCACCGTGCGGGAGACTAAGAACGAAGTGAAGAGCGCAATCGCGATCGTCATGGTCAACGGGATCAACAACAGACGGGCGATACCGACGACGAAGAACATCGGGAGAAAGACCACCACCGTGGTGACGGTCGACGCAAAAATCGGCATCGCGACTTCCCGGGCGGCATCGAGAATGCTGGTCCATCGGTTGGCGTTGGCATTGAGATGGCGCTGGATGTTCTCCAGCTCCACGATTGAGTCATCAACCAGCCGACCGATCCCAAGCGCGAGCCCACCAAGGGTGAAGACGTTGAGGGTCTGACCGGTAAAATAGAGGACGATAAACGTCACGAGCATGGAGAGCGGAATGGCCACTGAAATGATCACGGTACTTGTGAGGTTGCGCAAGAAAATTAGAATCACGGCTGCAGCCAATAGTGAACCGTGAAGGGCCTGTTCAATCAGATTATGGATGGATTGACGGATATAGAGAGACTGATCGAACGAAATGCCGAGGTTTACTCCTTCAGGGATGCCAAACATCCTAGGAAGGGCTGCGCGCAAGGCGTCCACGACCTCGACTGTGTTGGCGATCGGTTGCTTGTTCACCCGAAGAAACACGGACCTGGCTCCATCAGCATGAACGATGTTCGTTTGAATATCGGAAGAGTCTGTTACGGTCCCTATGTCGCGAATGCGGACTGGGCTGCCTTGCGGATTCACTTTCACGATCACGTCTTGGATCGGTTCCACCGTTCGAAACTGATTGTTCGTAAACACATTGTAGTCAAGGTTGCCGGCTCTGATATTGCCGGAAGGTAGAATCAAATTGGAGGCTTTGACGGATTTCACGACGTCGAGGATGGAGAGCCCACGGGCGCTGAGGAGCGCCGGATCAAGGTTGATATTGATCTGGCGGATCTTGCCCCCCTCGACGGTCGCCGCGGCAACATTGGCAATCTGTTCGATCTGTGGAGCGATCGTGTTGTAGGCGAGATCATAGAGCGCGCGCTCGTCCAGCTCATCGCTCGATACCGAAACGATCGAAACCGGTATATTGGAGACGTCGAATTTGACGATAAAGGGCTGCAGGATGCCCGGTGGGAGGCTATTCAAAATCTGAGTGATGCGCTGCATCACTTCCATTTGGCCGACATTAATGTCGGCCCCCCAGTTGAACCAGATCTGAACGGCTCCAATACCCTGCTTGCTGAACGATTCGACATGTTCGACATTGGAAGCGGAACTGACGGCTTTCTCGATCGGGTATACGACGCTCTGCTCAATGTCGAGAGGCGGCGCTCCTTTGTAAATGACACCAACGAAGGCGACTGGAACCTGGATTTGCGGGAAAAGATCAACCGGCAATCGTTGGAGAGACGTCAGCCCCAATACCACCATCGCAAGTGACAGCATCAAGATGCCGATGCGATTGCGTAATGCAAGTAACGTCAACCACATGTGAAAAAATGGTCAGTGTTGAGTGCTGAGCAGAAAATCATCCTAGATTGGGATCCAATCATAAGTTTGGGCCCTGTTCAACGCTTCGACTCAGCGCTCAAATCAGAGGGCTGGGGAAGCGGGTGGATTTGTACGGGTGTGCCGTCGTGCACTAAGTCTTTGCCTGAGACGACGACCTGCTCACCCCCGCGTAAGCCCTTGAGAATCTCGACGAGGTTGCTGTTACGTGCGCCGATCTCAATATCCACTCGCTGGGCTTTCCCATCTCGGACGACATAGATATATTGCGTATCTTCCAACCGGCTCACAGCATCGATGGGAATCTGCAATGCTTGGTGATGGGTTCCTACCATGACCTCGACTCGGGCAAACATCCCACCCTTTAATCGGCGATCTCTATTAGGCAGATCAATTTCCACCGTCATGGTACGCGTCGCGCGATTCAAGGCCTGAACGATGCGCGTGACGGTTCCTTGGAACACTTGGTCTGGATACGCTTCTGCACGGAGTTCGGCCTTTTGGCCTATTTGTACCAGCGGGATGTCTCGCTCGACGACTTCGATCAGCACACGAACTGTATTGATGTCATGCAGGCTCATGATGCCCCTGGACATTGTCGAGGTGCTTGCCGTCGCGCTGGTTACATAGGCTCCGGTGTCTAAATTGCGTTCTGCGATGTAGCCGGGAAATGGAGCTCGAATGTAGGAGTAGGCGAGGTTAGTCTCCGCCTGGGCCAGGGCAACCTCTGTTTGATCGACCTGTGCTTGCAGAGATTCGTGTGCTGCTCTGGCAGCGTCAAAGTTGACCCGCGCATTGTCCATGTCTTGCTGTGAGACAAATTGGTCCTTGATGAGGCTCTGCATGCGATCGAAGGTAAGCCTGGCGTTGCGAACCACCGCATCCTGTTGTGAAACCTTCGCTTTGGCGGCTGAAAGATTGGCTTTCGCCTGATTGACGGCATGTTGATAGTCGGTATGATCGATTTCGAGGAGTAACTGATTTGCCCTGACAAAATCGCCCTTATCGACATGCAGCTTGGCGATGTATCCGTCGACCCGTGAGAAGACATTGACGACTTGATTGGGCGAGATGTCCGCAGTGTAGGCCAGGTGAATATCGAGATCCTGTCGTAGCGGGGACACAACGCCTACCGTAATGAGCCGAGCCTTCTTCGTGTCGGCTTTGGCCCCAGTGCTCAGACGAAAGACCACAAGACCCGTGATCGCAAAAACAATGATGATCCCAAGGGCTAGAAATGGATGTCGGACGAGTCGACTCACGGGGACGCCTCTCCGCTACGAGTCCGGCGACTGCCGGACGAGCCCGCCGAGGAAAAGAGACACATATTCGACCACCGAGGCTTCATGGGACAGGTGCATGGGTAACCCGAAAATATCGTGCAAGAGTCGATGGTGGAGGACGACTCCGAAGAAAGCTTTTGCGGCAAGTACTGGATCGACAGAACGGAAAGCGCCGTCCTCGATGCGGCGTCGAATGTAGCCGGCGAGCAGATCGTGAAAGACTCGATATTGCTGCTGAAAAAACATATCGGACAACTCATGTCCTTCCAAAGCACTGAAAAGGAGTAGTCGAAGCATCGTCGGATCCGTGCCCTTTCTGATTCGATAGCTGGCGAGCAATGTAAAGAGCCGTTCATCATCTCGTTTCTTGATTGCTTCCTCGACGGCTTCTCGCAACTCGGAGTATTGAGCCTTTTCTGCAAGAATTGCCGTGTACAGTGCGTGCTTGGTCGGAAAATATTTGAAGAGCAGTGCTTCACTGACACCGGCCGCCTTGGCGATTTGTTTAGTGGTCGTTCCGGTAAAACCGTTCGCGGCAAACAACGATGCCGCAGTGCTGATCAGGCTGGCCTGTCGTTCATGACCGGATGTTCGGGATGGTTGATGTCTCTGACGAGAAGCTATCTTTGTTCTATTCATGGTGAGTAACTACTTACTCACCATGAAGTATCATATTGCTTACTCGGAAGACAAGGAGGATCAACGATGAGAGATCGAGAGTTCAGAGGCACTAAAGCAATGTGGGGCACCGTGAAATTTGTGACGTCTTGGGGGACATGACTCGTAATAATTATTATTTTGCATTTCTGACCAACTGCGAGTTGGTCCATCGAACCGACTAGGCTTGGCCTACCGATTGGATACGGAGAAACGACAGAATACGATCGCTATCACGGAGGCTTACTTCTTTCACTACCACGCCGAACAAAGATCCCGCTGTCCAGGCTACCGTTGCTTCAGAAACGAACAGAGGTTCCTCATCGTCCAGGAGATATAAAAACAGGGTCAACTCCATACCGACATTGACTGGACAATTTCCACGAATGCCCAATCCGTCCTCGGATAGATCGACGGCACTACCGTCGCCAATGAGAACGTCGTCTCCGTTGATTCCTGAATACATCAGGCTAAAAGAGGCACAAGTTCTTCTCCTTTTGCGGCGCTCAATGGAATGAGGTGAGTGCGTTGTTTCTGATCGTCTCAAATGCTTCATCTGTCTCATTGTTACACCTCCTGGCTGCATGCCTATATTCGGAGACTTCGTATGAGTGAAGGATAGCGTTGAGTGTCAATCTTGCCTTCCCACTAGATGAGGGGGAGTCTCCAACCCGGAAGGGGGATAATGAATAAATCCTTACGGTAGAAGTTGTGCGGAGAGACCTGGTTCAGGGAATTGTATGCAAAATCTTGTGAGCTAGATGAGCAGTCTAAGCGTGCTCATGAAAAGTATCGCAACAACATAGGAAGGCAAGGACGGAGCTACATCAGTCGGAATCGCGTCCGTTGGTCACTCACGGTGTGATGAGAGATGCTTTTCCAAATGAACGATTGTAGCCGCTTTCGATGGTCTTGGCTCAGATCCATGAATCGGACAGAAAACTGACAACCCGATACCCACACAACATGCGCCGACTTCAATAAAAGTTGAGGTAGTCCATCGGGGAGCGCAATGCTAAGAGTCAATAATGTTCCGCGTGTCACCGGACGGTCGCTGATGATGTGGCAACCAGAAACGGATATGTTTTTTGTGAGTCCGTCGCCTTGGTGAGGCTGCGTCGGAACTTCACCGACATAGTGCACTCGACATGTGACGGCAACACGTTCGGTGTAACGGTTATCTAAAGGCACGTAAGATTTTCGGCCACTCATCGTCAGTTTCACCATCATAGCTTCGTTGCGAATATTGTCCTAATCAATTCAGCAATGGAGCCTGCTTATGAGAAGCGAGGCGCGCGCCGTCTTTCAAGGATGTCCGGTGGTGAGAGAGACCAGCTATCGCACGATGCAGGAACTTACTGCCGAATCTTTGCCCAGGCTTTTTGGTACTCTTCGAAGGAATCGACTTCCATCCAGCCCTTAAAAATCGGTACGGCTTGGATGCGATAGCCCTGGTCAATCAGTTCTTGCAGCATGTCGGTGAAAGACGCCTTGGTAAGGCTCGCAGACTCGTGGAACGGGGAAGACTGATGTTGTTTGTGGATCCTGTGGTAGCACTCGCAAAGGGCCTGGGTGCCCTTCTCTGAGAACATGGCCATGCCGATGAATTCACCATGTGCCAGTTCGTGCGGAAGTTGCTGGCCGATCTTCATGACCTGGTGCTCACCTTCCGGCATCACAAATCGGGACAAATAGCTTTTGCCCGGAGGGGCGGCCAGTGAGACAAGGTCCGGATTAAGATGGGTCGGCTGGGCATTGCGTTGTTCCTGATCAAACCAGGCCAGATCGACGACCAGAGTAATGTCGGCGGGACTCTTCAGCAACTTTTCAAGAATCGACGTGTCAAAGATAATATCGCCGTACAAAACGATGGTTCGCCCTCGTAACTCATTTTCGGCACAGAAGAGCGACGCGAGTTCGCCGGTTTCCTCGTAACGATCGTTGTCATAGTAGCGGATATTGGGGAGCGAGATCGCCTCCTTTTTGTACCCGCGAACCAACGCAATGTCTTTGATGTCGCATTCGTTGAGCGCGCTGATCTGGCGATCCAGGATGGTTTTCCCTTTAATGTCGAGCAAACACTTCGGCTTATCCTCGATCAACGGCAGGAGCTGTTTTTCGAATCCGGCGGCAGCGATAATCGCAGTGATTCGTTCGCTACCCACCGGCAGGAACTGTTTCTCGTCTTGCTCCATTTGCGGGACACCGACAATGTCATACACGTCGGGTAGGGTGACGATTCGCTCGTTCGCCGCTCCCGGGCGCGTGTCCTTCTTGATGAGATCCAGGGTGTCTGCCATCGCACGAATAGCCGCCCGTACCGGTTGATTGGCGTAGATAATGATCTTTGCTCCTGCTTCTTCCATTTCCGCCGCGGTGGTTTGGTCGAAAATCGTGGGAACCACGACCAACGGGACGCGCCCGGACCACAATTTGTAAACGGCCTTCAGTTCGTCGAACTTTTTCGACTTCGAATGGATGAGGACTGCGTCGGCGCCTGCGTCTGCATAGGCTTCAGCCCGTTTCAACGCTTCTTCCTGTCCCCACCCGGCAATGAGGGCCTCGGTTCTGGCGATGATCATGAAGTCCGGGAAAACCTGAGCCGCTTTCGCCGCTCGAATCTTACCGCAGTGCTCTTCAATGGGGATTAATTCCCGTCGAACGCCTGCGTAGAAACTGCAGCGCTTTGGATAGACGTTGTCTTCAATGCAAATCGCCGCCACGCCGGCCCGCTCGCGGTCGGTGACGGTCCGCATGACATTCAGCGCATTGCCATATCCGGTGTCGCAATCAGCGATCACAGGAATGTTCACGGCCTCAACGATATTCCGTTCGACATCGAGTTGCTCGCTCGAGGTGATAAAGCTGGCGTCGGGGATACATTTCAGCGAAGCCGAAATGGCGAAGCCGCTCGCCCAGACACCGTCGAAACCGGCGCGTTCGATGAGACGGGCGCTGAGTGCATCGTGAGCCCCGACTATTTTCAAGGCACCCGGTCGTTTCAATGCAGCTCGGAGTTTTGCAGCGTTAGTCATGGGGCAACATGATGCGAAAGCGTGAGGCGGTTGTCAATGGAAACTTTTGTCCCGCCCGGGGAGAACGCACCTTCATCAAGCTACTGCCCAAAATCGGTCATGTAGTCGTTGAACCGCGGCGCGAGCGTGCGACTATCGATAAAAATGTAGCCACGCTCCGTCCCGGCCTGATACGTCAGATTGATTTCGGTGTCGGGGCCACGCCAGTTATATTGCTGTGTGAGTCCCCGCGCCATTTGTCCGGGAACCCGTTCCAGCCGACCGAAGCGGCTTTCCAAGAAGTCCAACACCTGTCGATGGACGTGGTCCCCTTGATACCGAATGATGACACGCGCGAATTGGTCGTCCACCGAGACATAGCGGATGCTGGTCACCTGCGTTCCGGCAAATGATGATGACTCTGCCTTGAGGAGATACTCGGTGCTATGCGGATCTGCCTGTATCAGTTCGAGATCCTGGCGCGAAGATAAGGGGGTTCCCCAAGGAATATCGTGAAATCCCTTGGGGTCATTGGTCATGGGAGCAGCCCATACTGAGCCGGTACCGATTACGATTGTGAACATCAGGACAAACGGCCACGTACGGGAGGGTGGTTGGATGGGACCTTTCATCTTTGCAGACGGATCTGGCGATAACCCTATTGGCACTAACGCGAACATACGAGTGAAGTCAACTCCACCACGAATCTTTCTTGAGAACCCCGCTAGGCGTATCTTATAATGCGCCGGCTTTTGGCGGGTGCATATCAATCTTCAAGGGGAACTCCTAGTGATTGAAAGCGACGTGTTCGTGCAAACCATGCAGGATATGGGAGTCAATTTTTTCACCGGCGTACCGGATTCGATCCTCGGTGGGATCATTGCAGAGCTCATGAACCGTCGGCTCTACACTCCCGCGGTTCGTGAGGATGAAGCGGTCGGTATGGCCGCGGGCGCGTATCTGGCGGGAAAAACACCCGCCGTCCTCATGCAGAATTCAGGACTCGGCACCTCGCTCAATACGCTCATTTCTTTGAATATGATTTATAAACAACCCTGCATCCTGATTGTTTCATGGCGGGGCCAAGGGGGAAAGGATGCTCCCGAACATTTGGTGATGGGAGAAGTAATGCCGCAATTGCTCGATACCGTCAAAATTCCGCATCGTGCCTTAACCGAAAAAACGGCACTCGAAGATTTCAGATGGGTGGCCCAGACGTTCATGCAGCAACAGATTCCTGTCGCGTTGTTCATTACCAAGGGCGTCGTGAAAGGGTTGCATCCATGAGGCCCGAGCAAGGCACATTGATCAGCCGAGCACAGGCGATGGCGGCTTTGCTGGAGCTGCTGACCGATCAGCCCGTCATTATCTGCAACGGGTTTCCCTCGCGCGAGGCGCACAAGATCGCGGATCGTTCCACCCATTTCTACATGATCGGCTCCATGGGGAATGCTCCGGCGATCGCACTCGGTGTCGCACTCGCAAAGCCGAATAAACAGGTGATTACCTTCGACGGCGACGGGAATGTATTGATGGGGATGGGCACACTTGCGACGGTCGGCGCGTTGAAACCGAAAAACTTTATCCACGTCGTATTCGACAATGAGGTGTACGGAACGACCGGGAACCAGCCCACGATCTCCAACGTGGTGCCGCTGGAAAAGGTCGCGAAGTCGGCGGGCTATGTGAATGTGGAACGGGTGCTTGATCGCGACGATCTCATCTACGAGTTCAAAGATATGCTGAAGAAGGATGGGCCCAGCATGTTGCTCGTCAAGGTGAACGAATTTGTGGAAGATGCCGGCCGCGTCTTGCTCGATCCACCGGACATCACCCGCCGGTTCATGAAAGCGATTGAGGGATAGGGGGCGCGGCGAGCTTCCCCTGTGCTCGCTGACCGCGCACGACTCGGGCACGACGGAGTCTCGGCGACGTGGGGTAGGTGGGTGAAATGAGCGTGCTCGGTCAATGCGTGCAATAAAGAGAAGCCCATCACGCCCCCTTAAAAGAGGAAGGAGAGAAGAGTGGTTCTCCTGAATCCTGGGCCGGTGAACGTTTCCGATCGGGTACGGCAGGCACTGCTGAACCCCGATATCTGTCATCGAGAAGAGGAATTCTCCGACCTGCTTCACCGCATCCAAGCCAAACTGCTTACGGCCTTTGTCCCCGGAGCCGAATCGGACTACGTGGCCGTCGTGATGACCGGATCAGGGACGGCTGCCGTCGAAGCCGCCTTGATGTCGTCGCTCCCTCACGGCCGTCGTATGCTGATCCTCAACAACGGTGTGTATGGTGAACGGATGTCTCAAATCGTGGGCCTCAATCGCTTGGGGGCGAGCGAGTTGAAGTACGAATGGACGGTCCGGCCCGATCCGGAAAGATTGCTGCTTGCCTTGCGGCAGCATCAGGAAGTGCACGCCGTCGGCATGGTGCATCATGAGACCACCACCGGACTCCTCAATCCCATCCATGAGATCGCCGAGATCGTCGATAATCAGAATCGGGTGTTTGTGCTCGATGCCGTCAGCGCTCTGGCGGGTGAGACGATCGACATTGCGCGATCGCACATCTATATGGTGACGGGGACGGCGGGAAAATGCATTCAGGGATTCCCGGGCGTCTCGTTCGTGCTGGTGCGGAAGGGGTTCGTCGAGAAAATGCGCTCGTACCCGAAGCGTTCGTGGTATCTCCATCTGACCCATTACATCGACAACGAAGGGCGAGGCACGATTCCCTTCACGCCCGCCGTGCAGGTCTATTATGCCTTCGACGAAGCGCTCGACGAACTACTTGAAGAAGGCGTGACCAATCGCATCCAGCGGTACAAGAAGATGGCCACCTTGATCCGTGAACGAATGGCCAAACTCGGTGTCCAGGCGCTTCTCCCGGCGGAACGGCAATCGAATACCATCACGGCCTATCACTTGCCGGATGGCGTTTCCTACCACACGTTGCATGACCGGCTGAAGCAGCAGGGCTATGTCATTTATGCCGGCCAAGGCAACTTGGAAAACAAGATTTTCCGCGTGGCCAATATGGGGGCATTGTCCGAGGCGCAATTCAGCGGATTTCTTGATGCATTCGAGCATGCGTGCAAATCGGCATGAAGGCAATCATCCTTGCAGCGGGAGTGGGAAAGCGCCTGTGGGAAGTCACTCAACATCGTCCGAAATGTCTTATCGAGATCGGCGGCCGGTCGCTCCTGCGTCGTTATTTGGAGTCTCTGGTTTCCGTCGGAATTCGCCGGGCGGAGATCGTCGTCGGGTACAAGCAGGAGATGATTCGCGAGGCGGTCGAACAGGATGCCTGCGGCGTCGATGTGAAGTTTCTGGTCAACGAACAGTTTCACAGAGGCAGCATTTCCTCGCTATGGATTGCACGAACCGCGCTCGACGACGATACCATCGTGATGGATGCCGATGTGCTGTTCCATCAGGAAATCCTACGGCGTCTGGTGTCGTCACCCTCTGAGAATGCGTTATTGATGGATGAGTCGGTGAAACAGACCGGTGAAGAATGTATGGTGGTCGCGGTGGGGGGGCGAGTTGTCGCGCTGACAAAGAACATGCCGGAACGGTACGACTACGCCGGTGAAGGGGTTGGATTTCTTCGAGTTCGACATGCCGACACACCTCGCGTCGTTTCGTCGCTCCGTAGCCACATCGACAGAGGATCGTGGGACATGGAGTACGAAGACGCGCTGCGGCAGTATTTTCAGGACGTGCGGGTCGGTTATGAACGAATCGGAGGGTTGCCCTGGACTGAGATCGATTTTATCGAAGACGTAAAAAAAGCTGAATTGGAAGTTTTGCCAAGATTATGAGACAGTCTTTACCATGGTGGGGTGTTCCATGGGGAAGTTTCTACGCAAGGAACCATCGGCAAGCAGGTCCAGTTGTCCATGAGTAAGAGCACCCTTCAAAGAAGAGCTGAAATCCACGGATTGGCGACGGCGATTCTGCTGCCGTCTGTCGAGGTATTCGGCGGTCCGATTGAGTCTCAGATCGACGACGTGGGGCCCCTGACGAGTGTCGTGGGAATCGGACTCTTTCAACGGACCGTGCTCACTCTGCAACGGGCGGGGATTCGTCAATTAATCGTCCTTTCCGGTTCTGAGGAGGAGCAGCTGAAACAGGCGCTCGGTAAAGGGCCGCGCGTCACGATTCCCGTCCGTTGGATGCCGATTCGTGAATTTCCTCTCGACGATCCTCGGACTTGGGAAGCCTTGGCTGCCGAAGTGCATGGCTTTGCGTTGGTTGCGAGCGTCAAGAGTGTGTTCTCCCGAGGGTTGATCGAACGGTTGCGGCGTGATGTCCAGGACGGTCAGGCTATCGTGGTCTCTCAAGCCCCACCACAGCAAGTCGATCAGTTCATGGTACAGGGCGTGCGATCGAAGGCCTCATCCGGTCGCCCGACGATTTTCGCCCGTCCTCGTTTCGACGATCCGGCCTTGCGTATCGCCGAGCTGGTGGTTGTGCCGGCAAGTCTGATGAGCACTGCCAATCAAACGGTGAGTCAGAAGGGGAGCCCTCCGATTCAGCAGTGGCTTGAGCAGGCCGCGGTGGATGGTCGAGTGCGTGTCGTCTCAGCCGAAGAGAAGCGGGGTCATTGGTATCAACCCGTCCGAACCATGTCCGATGTCCAAACAGCTGAAAAGAAATTGTTCAATTCGCTCAAGGGGGAATTCGAAGGGATCGTCGATCGCTATTTCAATCGCAAGGTCTCTCGCTGGTTCACACGCCTGTTTCTCGCCATGGGGCTGTCGCCCAATTCCATCACGGTTCTCGCCGGACTCATCGGTCTGGTTGCTGCGGTTGGGTTTGGCATGGGCACGTACAGCGCCGGTATCGTGGCAGCGCTTTTGTTTCAATTAGCGGCCGTGATTGATTGCTGTGACGGTGAAGTCGCGCGGTTGACCTTTACCGAGTCGCCGTTCGGCGCCTGGTTCGATATCGTCTTGGACAACATCGTGCATATGGCGATTTTTGTGGGTATCGCCGTAGGCCTCTATACGGTGCGCGTCGGACAAGCGGACGACTGGGTTCCTCTTGCGCTGGGCGTCGCTGCGGTGTTCGGCAACGGCCTCGCATTCCTACTTGTCGAAAAGGCGCAAAAGATTAAAACGGGGAGTGGTTGGAGAACCCCTGCTCATGCAGCCTGGGCGGACGTCATGCTGAAAAATGTCGCCAACCGCGATTTCTCAGCGGCCTTACTGGGCTTTGCGCTGTTCGATCAACTCTATTGGTTTTTACTCTTTGCGGCAGCCGGCTCCTTGCTGTTTGCCGGCGCCATGGTCTGGGTCATCCGCCCATCTGCAATCTCATCTCCTCGGCCATAAATGCCGCGTTTGCCATCCGACTAACGTGTTGCGCTATATCCTACTAGCCCTGGGCCTCATCGTTCTGAGCCTTCTTGTCTGGCATATCGGTCCCGCCAATATCTATGAGGCCGCGACGCAACTGGGTCCGACAGCCTTGCTCGCCCTCCTGATTCCATCTGTCATCATGTATTCCGTTGAAGCCTATGGGTGGAAAATCGTGTTGGGGCAAGCGGCACAAAGGATTCCGTTTTGGCGACTGCTGACGATTCGGAGCGCCGGCGAAGTGGTGAATATGACCACGCCGACCGCCTACCTGGGGGGCGAACCGCTGAAGGTCTATCTGCTCAACAAATATGACGTTCCCATGGCGGAAGGGGCCGCGTCCGTTGTGATTGCGAAGACGACCATGACGATCGCCGAAGTGTTCTATATCCTCATGGGAATCGCCCTGGCTTTTTGGATTCTGGGTGCCGGAAGCTCGGCAGGACAGACGATCACAGCTGCACTGCTGAGTGTCGGACTCTTGGTGTGTTCAATCGCAGGGTTTGTGTTTATCCAGCATCGCGGACTCTTTGCATCGATTCTGTCGTTGGTCAAGAAATTTGGCGTACGAATCCGATCTCTGGAAGCGCAGGAAGAACATCTGCGCTCGATCGACCAGACGATTCGGAATTTTTACAGCCACCATCAAAAGGCCTTTTATGTGTCGATGGGGGTGTACTTTTTGGGCTGGATGGCCGAATCGATGGAAGTCTTCGGGATCATCTATTTACTCGGCGGTTCGATGAGTGTGTCGTCTGCTCTCTCCATAGGAGCGCTCGCGGTGTTTATCAAAGGTGGATCCTTCTTTATCCCCGGCAGTCTGGGCGCTCAAGATGCGGGCAATCTCCTGTTGCTCCAAGCGTTCGGCTACAGTGACGTGACGGGGATCACGTTCGCGCTGTTGCGGCGGTTCCGTGAGCTCGTGTGGATCGGCATCGGACTGTTATGTTTGGCAACGGTTGGAAAAAACAGAGTGCCTCAGAATCAAGAGATGGAAAATCCTTCCTGAGTGATCATTCGGAGCCGTTCGACCATCCGATCCCACACAAACCCGTGAAGCCGAAAATCCGCCGCCCGCTCCACTTTATGAAACTGAAGCCCTATTCGATTCCCTTGAACCCATCGGACTTCCGCTTCTTCGACCGGGAGTGACTGTGCCTGGTCCGGGAGGATCAGCCGTATGCGGAGGGTGGCCCGCTGAGGCGCGGCGCCGACACACTCGATTGCGCAGCCGAACACGGTGAGGTTCATCACCTTCCCCTCCGCGATCGTTTCCGCATCGGAAAACATCACGGGATATTGCACATCGAGCGGAACTCGATAGTGGTGTCGAACATAGGGACGTGTCGGTTCCATGGTGGCGAGTGTAGTCGGCCTTGCGTGGCAGAATGAATCCCCCTTTCGCGGGGACGAAACGGAATCCTGGTCACAGTGAAGGCGGTGGCCGCTCAGGCGGAGTAGTGCTTAGTGAGGTGTTCGCGCTGGAACTGGATTATATGTCGGATCAGCAGTTCTCGATCCTGATTGGTCATCCTGGCGAAACGGCCATGGAGGCGATAGGTGTTGGATGGGTAGGTGATGGGATCAACACGCAACACTTCGAGGTAAGACTTAAAAAGCACTTCGCCGGGAAGGAGTAGGGTGCAGGAGAGAATTTCATTCACCTCGAAGGTCTGGTCGAGCGTAACGCCGATGCCTCCGCCGCTGATGTTGACGGACCGCTGGATAAGCGTCGCCTCAGCCTGGTCGCTTTCAGGCTGAAGACAGATAGGTAAAGTGACGGTGATGCGATAAAACTCGCGGCGATCTTCCCAGTTCGGCTGCGAGGCCGGGGTGTCCGATGGCATGGTGCGGAGGAGTATAGCAAAAAGCAGGATGAATAGAATGAGCCGTAATTGAAAGGCGCGCGTAGATGTCTTAAGACAAATCAGGATAGTTTTCCGTATTCATCGCCTGATACCAGCGTCGGAGGTGCTTCAGACTGGGCAATCGTGTCTTTCCGTTGAACAGGTAGTTGCCGAGTACGCCGTAGAGATTGTAATCGACGAACAACGGGCGATCGGTCAGAAGAAATGGTGAGTGTGCCAGCATGCTGTCGATCGGCTTCAAGAGTTCCGCAAACTGCGTACACAGATACCGTCGGTGGGTGGTCCATTCTCGGACGCACTCTCTTCCGAATTTGCGCTCCTTGTGACGAATGAGCATCGTCCGTTCGATGAGAGGGCGGGTCGGAATCACGTACGTATCGTTCACCTTGAACCCCACCGACTCCACATCATTCTCGATATAGTGGGAGAGAATCAGCTGTAGCCCATCGAGGTCTTTGGGAAAGAGGTTAAGCCGGTAACGTCGATCCACGTAATGCGCAACCTCCTGTCCGAAATCCGTGAGGTCACAGATGGCATGCTTGCCGTCGATCAGGCAGGGCACTGTGTGACCCTGACCTTTTGTCGCTTTGATGATCAGGGCCCGATCATGGTAGGTGATGTTGTGGAGCCGAAACGGAATACGATGGCGTGTCAGGATGTACCTGATCGTGATGCAGAAGGGAGACCAAGGAAATTGGATGAGGGTGAGCATGGAGCTTATATGACGGAAGCGAAGCAAAACATCAAGATTGCAAGAGGATACCGTCGCCCGTGCTGCTTGTCCATCCGTCGGTGAGTCGAATCAGTCATCGCATGGAGGTGTGGTTTCTGGCTACAAATGAATCAATGAGGTGAGATAAGCGGAAACAAGATTGTTCAGAATGTGTCTTAGTATAGGCGCTAAGGCATTTCGACAATCTTGGCAATCAACTCAGTTCCAAATTTCTTTTTGAGGCGGGTAATAATCAAAGGCTCTATCGTCGATGCATACGACAAGAAACCTTGTAAAGATTTCGCTCGGTCTCGATCAAGCTGGTGCTGGCTAAATAGATGCACGAGAGTTCTCAGCTGTCGTTTCTTCTCACGCCCCAATGACAGTTTCCTGTTTGATGTGACAACTATTCCGGTGATCACCCTCCTTCGTTTTCTTGAAGTGAAAATCGTTTTTGCTGCGTTCAATACGAGCCGTGGTGAGGCGCGGGATTTAAGATCATCTTTCAATTCTGATAGGACCTTCGAAAGCACGCCAGGTCGATTCGTGGAAAAGTAAATATCGTCTGCATAGCGAGAGTAGATGATATCGAACCTGTGGGCTCTTTGACTCCAGTGCTTGTCGAATTCATACATGATGGCATTTGAAATTGCTGGTGAGCAGGGGGCTCCAATCGTGAGCTTGTCATTCCTGCAAGACAGGGCGCATACAATCCGGATGTCTCGCTCCGATAGCTGGACGGGAATCCTGCTACGGTTCTCAATAAGTAGCTTTTGGACATCCGTGGATCTAATGGACGGGAAGAAGTCTCGAAAATCGATGCGCAGGGTGTATTTGCTGTTGAGATGGAGGCGCGCGTGTTCACGAATACTGATCCCTTCTTTATACGAGTAGACGGAGGGATGTACTGGGGTATGTGAAAAGATGTTTCGCACAAGCCACCTTTGCAAAAACTTAAGATGTTTTGAGGGATGATCGATTGTTCTGAATCCCCCTCTCCTCTTTGGGATTTGGTATGTTCGATAGCGATGATTGGCCGTTCGCGCAATTTTAGCGATGTGGGATTCAGAAAGTCCTGTAATCTTTGCGAGTCTTTGGAGGAACACGGTCTAGCTCTCCAGAAGCTTAAATCTGATGGCGTCGGTATTTTGGTAGTAGTCCAAGACTGATATCTTGATTTCTTCAATTCCAGTTCTTTCATACTCAAGAAATGTGTGAGGTGGCTCTGCGGATGCGAAGTACTCTTCGTCAGCGCCCTTCCTTGTGACATAACCTGCAGCGACAAGAACTGAAAGGAGATATCGCAACTCTTTGCCGGACGGCTTAGAAAATATTGCGGTTAAGATCTCAGTGATCTCAGGCAAGGCAAGTGCACGAAAAACATTTATGATTTCCAAGATCACAAACAGCTTTTCGCTCTTCGACATTTTTGCAAGAGTCTCGTGCTTGAAGGTAGATCGGTTACGGAACTTCCCTAGCAGAGCTAGCTTTTGCTTGATGTGAGAGAAATCAGGGTTCTGGAAGTCAAGAACAACGCGAGATCCAAATGATGATTCCTTATCAATTGTGGCCAATGGACCTCGATTAATAAAAGAATCATTGCTCTGATACTCGGATTTAATTGCAACCAGTAGACTCTTTCGAGCCGTCTTCGAGCCTGAAAAGAGCCCTAGTTCAGCAATGGCGCCAGGTGTTTCAGGAAACAAAATGATGCAATCTGCGATTGCTGCAACTAGTTCTTCGAAATCTGAAAGGTTGAGGAATGTTGGTTTGCTATGAGAAAGGCAATCCTTTTCAGCAGCTTCAGCCAAAAAGAAAGTTACATTTGGAAGCTCCGCTTTGGCATAGCGCAGGAAACGCATGCGGGCGCTTCGAGGAGAACTCCCTCCGCATACAAACACGATATGCCGTTTGCGACTGAGGAATATACTCTTGCTCTTAAATAATGCAGTTAGTTTTTTGACGAGATTGTGGATTTTTGAGGTTGAGATGAAGCGCACAGAGCGTGCCTCTTCAGGATGGCAAATTATAAGAGAAAGCCACCCTGTGAGGCTTGCACCAGACAGGATGGCTTCCTTTGCCTCTTACCTGGAGCGTAGGGCGGTTTTCGGAGGATCCTGAACCGCCTGGTCAGGCGGTTCAGGAGACTCCGGGAACCGCCCGAAGAAAGTCACACAATTTATTGCAGCCTGGCTATACACCCGGCATAGAGCTCATGTTGCGATTAGCAACATTTGCCCAGCTAAGAGGTTGACTTCTTATATTCCGTTCATGATGTTTAGTCAATCAGATGCGGTACAACCAAATTATGGGAAGTGGGAGATAGCCATAGTTGTCCTCGTGCACAGCAAACGAGCTTCGCCAAACAGAACTTGTTCGACCTGGACCCTCATTAACTAATCTAAGCAACCGGATAGGTCGCCACGCGTGCCGCGTTCCGCGAGCACAAAGGGCAGCCTGGTCACGCCCGCTTCTTTCTTTTATGTTAGGATGCCGCGCATGAAAGCGGCTGTGAATTTGCTCTGGGTGCTGCTTGGCATCCTTGGCGCTGTGGCCCTTGCCCATGTGATGGGTGCCATGAATCCAAACGAAAAAGTGAACGGGCTCTGGTCGGTCGTGGCGGCGGCCTGCATCTATGTGCTGGCCTATCGGTTCTCTGGCGAGTGGGAAAGCTACCGCGCCAACGCTTCTGGTTCATCGCTTGCCAGATGTGAGACAAGCCAATATAATGGCCACTAATGAAGCTAGTAGGAGAATGCCATGCCGCAGGTCGATGAGTTTGTGTCGGTCAGCGAGGCGAAAAACAAGTTGCTGGACTTGATCCGGCGTATGAAGCACAAGCAGGAGATCGTTGCCATTACGCGTGACGGTGTGCCCTCTGCCGTTTTGTTGAGTATGGATCAGTTCGAGGGCCTCATGGAGACGATCGAGATTCTCAGCGATCAGAAGGCGATGCGTGCGCTTCGGCGATCGTTGAAACAGGCTGAGAAAGGGCAGTGGGTGCGTCACGAGGACGTCTTTGGGCGTGAGGTCGCGTGAGAGGGTATCGGGCGCGGTATACCCCTGAAGCGTCCGATCGGATCCGAAAGCTGCATCCTCAGGTCAAGCGTGAAATTAGAGAAGGCATCAGAGAACTGCTTCTGTCTCCTCTTTCTGGGCATTGCCTCCAGTTTGAGCTAGCCGGTCTTCGATCCTATCGTGTTCGGACCTATCGCATTATCTATCGAATAAATGATGACGAATCGTGCCTTGATGTTGTATTTGTCGGCCCTCGTCGTAATGTGTATGAGGAGCTGAGAACGCTACTGCTTGCTCAACGTGGAGATGGGTAGCGCCCTCTTTGCAAGTCACCCCACACCTTGTTAGCATCCGGTCCCGGTGTATCATGACCTTTCTCTGGATACTTCTTTCGCTTCTTGGTGCCGCCGCGCTTGCCCATGTGACGGGCGCCATGAATCCCCATGAAAAAGTAAACGGGCTCTGGTTGGTCGTGGCGGCGGCCTGCATCTATGTGCTGGCCTATCGGTTCTATGGGAGCTGGTTGGCCAAGCGAGTCGTCGAACTGAATAATCAGCACGTGACACCTGCCGTCCGAATGAACGATGGCGTAAATTTCCACCCCACCAATAAGGTCGTGCTCTTCGGGCACCACTTTGCGGCGATTGCCGGTGCAGGGCCTTTGCTTGGGCCGGTGCTGGCAGCGCAGTTTGGGTTCGTGCCCGGGTTTCTTTGGCTGGTGATCGGCGCAGTGCTGGCCGGGGCGGTGCAGGATTTTATCATTCTGGTGGCGTCCATGAGGCGCAACGGGCGCTCGCTTCCTGAGATTGCGCACGATGAATTGGGCTCCATTACCGGCACGGCCACAGCGGTGGCGGTCCTCTTTATTGTCGTCGTCGCATTGGCTGGATTAGGATTCGCCGTCGTGAATGCCCTCTATCACAATGCCTGGGGCACGTTTACGATCGCGATGACGATTCCGATCGGCTTCTTCATGGGTTTCTATCTCCAGCGGTTTCGCCCAGGCGCGATCGCGGAAGTGTCAGTGCTCGGCATCGTTCTCTTACTGGCCGCGGTGTTCTTCGGCCGCGTGGTTGCCCAATCATCCTATGCGTGGCTCTTCGAGTTCGATAAGCCGGCGCTCGTCTGGCTGTTGGCCGGCTATGGCTTTCTCGCCTCAGTGTTGCCGGGGTGGATGTTGTTGGTACCGCGTGGCTATCTCTCGACCTTCATGAAGCTTGGCGTCGTGTTTCTACTCGGGTTCGGCGTCATTCTCATGGCCCCGACGATCGAGATGCCGCGCGTGACGGCCTTCGCCAATGGCGGCGGGCCGATTATTCCCGGTACGCTCTTCCCCTTTCTCTTCATTACGATTGCCTGCGGAGCGATTTCGGGCTTCCACTCGCTGGTCTCGTCAGGCACGACGCCGAAGATGATCGAGCAGGAGTCGCAGGCGGTGGTGGGGTATGCGGCGATGCTGCTGGAAAGTTTCGTCGGCGTGATGGCGTTGATTGCAGCCTCGGTGTTGATTCCGGGCGATTACTTGGCAATCAATACGACATTAAGCACAGAGGCCTTAACAGCCATAGGCTTTGCACCGTCCAGGATTTCAGAACTCTCGCAGATGGTCGAAGTAGACGTGGCGGGCCGGCCTGGCGGCGCCGTGTCCTTGGCAGTCGGCATGGCGTCGATTTTTTCGGCGTTGCCTGGTATGTCCGGCTTGATGGCCTATTGGTATCAATTCGCGCTGGTGTTCGAGGCGTTGTTCATCCTCACGACGATCGATACGGGCACGCGCGTGGCGCGGTATCTCATTCAAGAAATGGCGGGACGTGTCTATGCGCCATTTCGCCGAATGAACTGGGTGCCGGGCATGATGGTGAGCAGTGGTCTGATCGTGGGAGCCTGGGCCTATTTGATCGGGACAGGGAGCATTTCGACGATTTGGCCGATGTTCGGCGCCGCGAATCAGCTGCTGGGGATGCTGGCGCTCTGCATTGGGACGACGGTGTTGATTAAGATGTGGAAGTCGCCCTATCTCTGGGTGACGGCGCTGCCGATGATTTTTGTGGGCATGATTACATTGACCGGATCGTATGAAATGTTTTGGATGTTCCTGAAGAAAGCCGGGACGTCGGCGGCGGGACAAGCCTTTGCCCTCTATCTGGATGCGGTGTTGGTGGCACTAGTCGCGGTGCTGGGCTTGATTGTTTTGAGCGACAGTATCAGACAGTGGTATGGCTACGTGGTCTTGAAGAAGCCGTTTACGTCAAGTGAAGTCGTCGTAACGGCAGGCGGTGGGGCTGCTGGGCGAATGCAAACTACGATTCATCGTGATGAAGAGAAGGGGTTTAAACTACCGCACGGAACAGGATGTTGCTAGGGCGCTCTGGCCAATCTCCAGTGCTCGCGCACCGCGCACTCGAACTGATTGGAGGGTGAGGCTAGGGCTGTGCTCGGTGCATGCGCGCAGTGGGAGATTGACCAAAGCGCCCTTTAGTGGAGAATAAGAGAAGGAGGAGATTGTGGCTGATCAGTTTTCATTTGATGTCGTATCGGAAGTGAATATGCAGGAGCTGAAAAATGCACTGGATCAAGCGACGAAGGAGATCAAGCAGCGGTTCGACTTCAAGGACTCGAAGACGGAGATCACGCTGAAGGAAAAGGAAAAAGAGTTGGTCGTCGTGTCGGATGATGAGTATAAGCTCAATGCGGTGCAGGAGATTATCAAAACGAAATGCGTGAAACGAGGTGTCTCACTGAAAGCGTTCACACAGGGCGCGATCGAGCCGGCGCTGAGTGGGACGGTGCGGCAAGTGGCGAAGATTCAAAGCGGCTTAGCCTCGGACAAGGCCAAGGAGATTACGAAGGCGGTCAAGGATTCAAAGTTGAAAGTCCAAGCGCAGATTCAGGGCGAGCAAGTGCGGGTGTTGGGAAAGAGCAAGGATGAACTACAGTCCGCAATCGTCTTTTTGAAGGGCAAGGATTTTGGGATTGATCTGCAGTTTATGAACTATCGCTAGGCAGTGTGTAAGCCCTCATGCGAAACCTCGTTGCGGCCTTCGTTCTTGCGGCCACTCTTTTTGGCTGCAATCGCAGCGATCCGATCGTCGTCATTCAACTCCATCCGAACAAACCGGATATCCTGTATGTGGCGACGAACGACTATATCTATAAGACCCGTGATGGTGGGCAGACATGGACGAATCTATCCAAAGGAATGAGTCACTCCCGTGTGATTGCCATGGCAATCGATCCTGTTTATCCCGCGACGGTCTATGCAGGGACGAAGGGGGATGCCGTCTACAAAAGCCATGATGGAGGGCAGCGCTGGGTCTCAATGCGTTCCGGGCTTGATGATACGACGATAACCTCAGTCGTGAACCAGTTTCTCTTCGACCCTGCCGATGCACAGCACATCTTTCTTGCTACGACGATGGGCGTGTTCGAAACAAAAAGTGGCGGCGAACAATGGACGAAGAAGATGGAGGGGATGAAAGAAGTATTGATGGTCGTGACGCTGGGCATGGATCCGACCAGGCCGTCCATCCTGTACGCAGGCACCAGCGGCGGCGTCTACAAGTCGATCGACCAAGCCGGTCATTGGGAAAAGGTGAACAACGGGCTGGTTCCGCCGGACATGCTGAAAACGTCTCGGGCACTGAACGTCACCGCGATCGCGGCAGATCCTTACGAGCCTGATACCGTCTATGCTGCCACGCTCGCGGGGCTATATAAATCGACGGACGCGGCCAAGGCTTGGAAGCGAATCGGAGAGTCGCTTGCCGATCAGATGATCGTTGCGATGGTGCTCGATCGAACGCGTCGGGGTGTGATCTACATCACGGGGAGAGATGGAGTGCATCGAAGCGAAGATGCCGGTGCGACATGGAAGCCGGTCAACAGCGGGTTTGTGACCACCAACATCAGAGCCATTGCACAAAGCGCAACGGATTCCAAGGTCTTCTATGCCGGCACAAACGGCAGTGGTTTGTATCGCAGCAACGATGCCGGGGAGACTTGGAAGCAGATGCCTCCGGTGAGCGGAAAGTAAGGATGGACTATCGTCTTTTACTGTTCAGATCGGAGTCGCCGATGGCGGCGCCGATCCCTCGACGTGGAACGTTCGAGGAGCCCTCCCGATTTTGCGCGTTGTCGACTTCGAACCCAGTGCTGCTGGACATGGAGGTGTCCTGTATATCCGTCCCTGGCCGATGCGGGAGTTGACTGTCGTGAATATCATCTCCTCGGCGCGGGCGAAGTGATTCGCCTACGTTGCTGTAAGGAGAAACCGAGGCTCCGATGTCTGCGCCAAAGTTAGCGTTCAGTTTGGTGTCCTCGATATCACCGCCGATTCGTGAACGCAACGTCGTGTCTTGAATCTCCATGCCTGTCGGCGCTGAGGATGGCGGCTTTTTGGACTTGAATTCCTTCTTAATCGCATCTTCTTCCTCATGGATCTGCAGTGTGGCTCGGCCGCTCCTTTCGTAGTCGACTTGGCTCAGACCTTGTTGCGCTTCGTTCAACTTCTCCAGGCGATCCTTGAGACGAGCCAGGTCTTGACGAGCGCGTGCGACCGTACCGACGATTTCGCTGAGTGTATACTGGCGAGCGAATGTGCCAAGCTTCGGAGCCGCTCCGGGCCCGCCGAATAAACCGCCGTTTCCACTTCCATTGCCTGGACCAGTGCCTGGGCTACCGTCTGCTCTGCTGCCGACTCCAAATCCCGTCGAGTTATAGATGCCTTTTTGTTGAACCGCCTTGAGAATATGGTTGGCCTCATCGATCAAATCGACGATTTCTGCCGGTGCGTCATTATCGGTCATGCAACACGATAGGAACGTCCTGTAGCGGTCGGAAAACTTCGATGCGGCATTCTGCAATTCCACGATCTTTATCGGATCGCGGTCGGGCAGATCGTACCCATGTTGGCGCGCCTTTTCCTTGAAAGATTCTGCCGCGAGTTGGTCATAGAGCGGCTCACAACCCGAACTCTTTTTCGTTGAAATCTGCTGATCAGGTGTCTTACCTGAGCACCAATAGATCGGTGCCGGTTGGTTAAGAGGATTATCGGGATTGAAATCCTTCGCGCCGGCCTGTTCTACACAGAGGAACGGAATAATGAGGAATAGGAATGGTCTTGTGTATGAGGAAACCGAATAGCATGTCGCCATAAAAGCATTCTCTAATTGAAATCCCTTGAAGTCAACCAAACTCTATGAGTTGATCGAGCTAAAAATGTGTCGGGATTGGTTATGGGACAAAACAGCATAGCCCATTGTAATTGAAACGCAAATTGTCCTGCCGTGGCATGCTTTCTCCAACCAACGCTAAGTTACTGAAAAGTCTGTTGACAACCAAAAATGCGAGAGTATACTTCGTCTGGTGTGGGAAAAAGTGTCAATTAGTGGATCAAAAGTAACGTCTAATGGAAACTTGCATACCCCAGTATTGGGTCATGAAGTGCAATATTGGCTCATTTCTGAACGATCTGCCACTATTTTGGATTGTACGGTGGGGTATGGTGGGCACGCAGAACTGATTTTAGAATCGAGTAAAACGGGAACTAAGGTCATCGGATTAGACCGAGATTCAAAGGCGATTGATTTTTCTCGACAGCGGTTGATTCGATTTGGTGAACGAATCGTGTTGCGACAAGGAAATTATCGAGATTTGAAATCGCTCCTCGCCGAAGCGGGCGTTTCGACAGTTGATGGGGTGCTCTTTGATTTCGGCGTCTCTTCTCCGCAACTGGACGATGTCTCGCGCGGGTTCAGCTTCCAACGAGAAGGCCCGTTGGACATGCGCATGGACCAAACTGTAGGGAGGACCGCGGCTGACTTGGTGAACAGCAGCCCGGAACATGAGCTCGCAGACATGATTTTTCAGTATGGAGAAGAACGATATGCGAGACGAATTGCCCGTGCAATCGTACAGGAAAGGCAACGCTGCCCGCTCAAGACCACCGGCGACCTTGTCTCTCTTATTGCTCGATCAGTGCCGGCATCGTATCGCCACGGACGGATTCATTGTGCAACGCGGACATTTCAGGCGCTTCGCATCGCGGTGAATCATGAACTGGATTTTTTGGAGTCGTCGCTTCGAGATGCAACCGACGTGCTGACTTCCGGGGGAAGAATCTGCGCGATCTCCTTTCATTCTCTGGAAGATCGTATTGTCAAGCATACGTTCCGGTCTCTCTCGCAAGGGCCGGAAGCCATCCTTTCCATACTCACCAAGAAACCGGTCCTTCCTTCTCAGGCAGAATGTGAAGCGAATCCCCGATCTCGAAGCGCTAAATTACGAGTCGCTGAACGTCAACCGAAGGTGGGGACTTTATGAAGACCTTCACCGTTTTTGTAGGACTCTGTCTCGTGTTTGTGTTTGTGTGGGAGCGGGTAGACATGGTTCGGGTGGGCTATCAAATCGAACGGTTGAAGCGTGATAAGACAATGCTGGAACGTCAACGGGATGAGCTCCGCGTCAAGTTTTCCACATTGAGCGCCTCCGATCGGATCGCAAAATTGGCGACCGAAAAACTCGGCATGAGCCCGCCTCAGCAAGGGCAGATCATTGTGGTTCAGTCAAGGCCAAGGAATGTTCGTCCCTCATCAGACGTTGTGCCGGTTGAGCTGAAAGTCGCCAGGAATTATCTTCCCACCGGGAGGCTCTAGTGACCGGCTCTTTTTCTCGCGGTCGTCGGTACGTCCTGTTGCTGCTGTTCTTGTGTGGTTTTGGGTTGGTTCTGTCTCGGCTGGTTACATTGCAAGTGTTGCAAGCGGCTGATCTGTCGGCCAAGGCGGATCGACAGCATCAAAAGACGGTATCGCTGGAAGGGGCGCGCGGCACGATCGTCGACCGACATGGTAAGCTCCTGGCCAAGAATGTGGAAGTGCGGTCCGTATTCGGAGTGCCAAACGCAGTAGAAAACCCTGTCAAAACCGCTCGGCAGTTGTCGCCGATTCTGCATGTGAGGGCCGATGAACTGGAGCGAAAACTTCGGCAGAACCGGAGTTTTGTGTGGTTGGCTCGAAAGTTGGATCCTGAACAGGGGCGTCGGCTCGATCTTTTATCGATTGATGGAATCGGAGTTGTGATGGAGGGGCGGCGGTTCTATCCCAAAGGACCGCTCCTGGCTCATGTATTGGGTTTTTCGGGAATGGACGGTGAAGGTTTGGAAGGCATAGAGCACCGCTATGAATCGTATTTGCACGGTGAGAAGCAGACAATGGTGCTGCAGCGTGACGGCAAAGGGCGTACGGTGTTTCCCAAGGGAATGACGGAACGGGGTCCGACGCCCGGCCATGGCCTCACGCTGACGATCGATGAAGTGATTCAGTCTCTCGCCGAGAGAGAGCTTGAGGACGCGGTCGGCCGTGCACAGGCAAAGTCAGGAACTATGATTGTGCTTGATCCAAAGTCCGGAGCAGTGTTGGCTATGGCGGTGAGTCCGCGATTTGACCCCAATGCCGTGTCGGCTCTCGGCCCCGATCGCTGGCGAAACAGGGCGCTGACGGATGCCTACGAGCCAGGGTCCACGATGAAGACGATGATGGCTGCCGCTGCCATTGAGGAGCGAGTGGTAAGGCCGAATACGATGGTATTCGGCGAGCATGGTCATATGACGGTCGCGAACACCGTGATTCATGATCATGAGCGACTGGGATGGGTGTCCTTTGCTCAGGTGATTCAGAAGTCCAGCAACATCGGAGCGGCGAAGACCGGTATGGCGCTGGGGGAACAACGGCTCTATCGATATCTCCAGGCATTCGGTTTCGGACAGCGAACGGAGATCGATCTTCCAGGAGAGGGGGTTGGATTAGTTAGAAATCCCAAAGACTGGGGGCGTCGTTCGGTCGCCTCGATTTCTATGGGGCAAGAGATCGGCGTGACACCGCTTCAAATGGTATCCGCAGTTGCGTCCATTGCAAACGGAGGCGTGTTGATGAAGCCGTACGTGGTTTCAGAAATACGAGATGCCGATGGCCACATCCTTAGGCGGATATCTCCTCAAGTCAAGCGACGAGTTATTTCTCCGGAAACGGCCCGCAGCGTGACGAAGATTCTTGAAGGTGTCATCACGGACGGCACCGGGACCAAGGCGGCTATCCATGGGTTTCGGGTGGCTGGGAAAACAGGTACGGCCCAAAAAATCGACCCACGAACCGGTACGTATTCGGCAACTCGGTTTGTTGCGTCTTTCACCGGGTATGTACCCGCAGACAGCCCCCAGCTTGCCATGATCGTGGTTATCGATGAGCCTCAAGGTGATGCGTGGGGTGGAGCTGTCGCCGCCCCCGTGTTTAGTCGTGTCGGGGAACAGGTGTTAAGCTACTTAGGCGTGCCGTCGAACGAGCCCGTCACGTTGGCGATGGCTTTGCGGAAGTCGTGATTCTATTTGGACATGTCGATGACTTTGGCAACCCTGCTTCAGGCCCTCGAAGGACAAGTGAAGATTCGTGATCGTCATGGAAATTTGGACGTGACCGTAAACGCGATCACCGATGATTCTCGATCCGTCTCGACCGGCAGTCTCTTTGTCGCCGTAAAAGGTGAGCAAGTCGATGGACATGAATTTATTCCAACGGCGATAAGAGGGGGAATGGTCGCGTTGGTGTCGCAGCAACCGGTGCGGGAGGCGGCTCTTCCTTTCGTCCGCGTTGACGACTCCAGAAAGGCCCTCGGCCTATTGGGGAGCCGATTCTATGGAGAGCCCTCGTCGCATATGCGAATGATCGGCGTGACTGGGACGAACGGGAAAACCACCACAACGTATATCTGCAAAGCCTTGTTGGAAACTCTGGACCACCCAGTCGGGTTGATTGGAACCGTCGCCTATCAGATCGGTGAGCGCACGATGCCGGCTACGCACACGACGCCTGGCTCGCTTGAACTGCAACAGCTGCTTGCCAGGATGGTCGCCGACGGCTGCACAACTGCAGTGATGGAAGTGTCCTCTCACGCCCTGGCGCAAGAGCGCACGAGTGGATGCGAATATGACGTAGCGGTCTTTTCAAATCTGACTCAGGATCATCTCGACTTTCACAAGACCATGGAAGAGTACTTTCAAGCGAAACTCAGACTTTTTACAGGATTGAAAGGAGGCGGCAAGACGAATAAACGGGCGATCGTCAACATCGATGACCCCTACGGAACTCGTATTGTCGAGCGTTGTCCTGTCCCCGTTTGGACCTATGCATTAAAGACCAAGGCGGATCTGCGTGCTGTAGCGGTGCGGTTGTCTCTTCAGGGCACAGCCTTTACCGCCGCGACTCCGGTCGGAAGCTTCCCCATCGAGAGTCATCTCGTGGGTGAGCACAATGTCTACAATTTGTTAGCTGCCATCGGGGTCGCCCTACACGAAGGGGCCACGATTGCGCAAATTCGTGAGGCTGTGGCGAGAGTCAGTAACGTACCGGGACGGTTTGAGCGTGTGATGGCAGGTCAACCGTTTACGGTGGCCGTCGATTATGCCCACACCGAAGACGCGCTGATCCGATTACTGACGGCGGCACAAGCGTTGAAGACCGGACGCATCATCACGGTCTTTGGGTGCGGTGGAGACCGTGACCGGGGAAAGAGGCCGAAGATGGGAGCAGCAGCCGTGCGCTACAGCGACGTCGTGATGTTGACCTCGGATAATCCACGAACCGAGGACCCGCTCTCAATTCTGGAACAAGTCGAAGTCGGGGTGATCGAAGCGCTGCGACAACGGCCACACGTCCAATATCGAAAAATTCCTGATCGGCGAGAAGCCATCGAGGAGGCGGTGCGGGATGCCCATAGTGGAGATATCGTTTTGATCGCCGGTAAAGGGCACGAAGATTACCAGATCATCGGTACAAAGAAGGTTCATTTCGACGATCGCGAGGTGGCGCGCAACGCCATTGAACGACTCGGAACCCGTGTCTAGCTCACGGGAGCAGAGGCCGGTCGGTGCACGGAAGCTCCAGATGACTCTGTTTACCGTCGAAGAATTGCGAGAAGTAATCGGCGCAAGAGTCTTGGCCGGCGAAGGAATCGGTTGGAACAATCGCCGTATCCGGCGAATCAGCTTGGATACTCGGTCTCTGCGATCCGGAGATCTCTTTCTCGCGCTGAAAGGTGATCGATTCGACGGCCATGACTTTGTGGTCACAGCGCTGTCGCGTGGGGCAGTTGGAGCGGTCGTGCTGGATTCCTACGATGTGTCGAGACTTGCCCTGAAACGTGGCACGAAGCGGACCCAGCCACTTATCCTCGGCGTCAACGATCCACTCTATGCCTACCAGCAGTTGGCTGCGTATCACCGAAGCCGATTTCAAATTCCTGTCGTGGCGGTCACGGGAAGCAACGGCAAGACGACGACGAAGGAAATGGTCGCCGATGTCATGGCTCATCGTTGGAAGATCCTCAAGACCGAAGGCAATCTGAACAATCGTGTGGGCGTTCCGCAGACCGTGCTTCGCCTCAATGATCGACACGAGGGAGCGGTCATCGAGATGGGAGTCGATAATGTCGGCCAGACCTCCAGGCTTTGTGAAGTAGCCAGACCCACGATCGGAATCATTACAAACATCGGCCCGGACCATTTAGAGTTTTTCGGTACGATGGAAACATCGGCCCACGCGAAGGCCGAGTTGCTTGATCTTCTTCCCCGTGATGGAACTGCAATCCTGAACGCGGATGATTCGTATTACGGCTATCTTGCCGGGCGATCTCGATGTCGTGTGGTATCTTTCGGTTTTTCATCTAATGCCGACGTCCGCGCGATGGACGTGAAATCCGATGGGCGCAATGGGACGATCTTTCGTCTTCTGCTTCCAGGAGCCGTACGCCACACCACGGTTCATATCCGTGTTCAAGGAGAGCACAATGTCACCAATGCGTTGGCCGCCGGGGCGGTCGGTTCGATCTTGGGCTTATCTGGAGGGGCGATCGCTCAAGGGTTGTCCCGTTTTCGGCCTGCTGCCATGCGGTCACAGGTGCGGGTCTATCAGGGCGTGAAGCTGATCGTCGATTGTTACAATGCCAATCCTGCCTCTATGAAAGCGGCGGTGCAGTTGCTCGCGCAAACGGGGACGAAACGAAAGAAAATTGCCGTTCTTGGAGACATGCTGGAATTAGGTCCGAATGCTCCTCTGATGCACGAGGAGGTCGGCGGCTTCCTGGCATGCCAAGGGGTCGATCTGCTCGTAGCTTGCGGCGTATTAGGGCGAAGCCTCGCCAAAGGGGCGAAACAGGCAGGACTGGATCAATCTCGTATTCTCGAAGTGCCGGATGCACGCAATGCCGCGATCGTGGTGAAAACGGTCGTAAAACCGGGCGATGCCGTGTTGATCAAAGCGTCGCGCGGCATGAAACTGGAGTTGGTCGCTGAGGCGCTCAAAAGAGCAAAACGTATCACGAAGAAGGCTTCGTAACGGTCGTCCAGGCTATGCTGTATATCTGGCTCTATCCGTTCCATAAAGAGTTCTCGTTTCTAAATGTCTTTCGGTACCAGAGCTTTCGCATCATTTACGCCGCTGTTACTGCGTTCTTGATCGCATTCGTGCTCGCGCCGTGGGTGATCCGAAAGCTCCAAGAAATCAAACTGGGCCAGCAGATACGCGACGACGGACCAAAGCGCCATTTGGCCAAAAGTGGAACGCCCACGATGGGTGGCATTCTCATTATCTTCGCAGTCACGTTGTCGACGCTGCTCTGGGCCGACATCTCACGTCCCCATATCTGGCTGGTTCTTGCGGCGACGCTGGGGTTTTGCGCCATTGGGTTTGTGGATGACTATCTCAAATTCATCAAGGCTCGCTCGAAAGGGCTTTCGGCGTCGCAAAAGTTCACGGCTCAAATAGCCATTGCGCTCATCGTGGCGCTGATTTTGTATTCGCTGCCAGGCTACAACACGAAGCTGAGCGTGCCCTTTTTCAAGAATTTCACACCCGATTTGGGATGGTTTTATGTTGTTTTTGCCGTCCTGGTGATCGTTGGAAGCTCCAACGCCGTCAACCTCACTGATGGTCTCGATGGGCTGGCCATCGGTCCGGTGATGATTGCGGCATTAGCGTACACCGTGGTTGCCTATGTTACCGGTCACCGATTGATGTCGGAATATCTTTTGATCCCGCACATCGACGGAGCCGGAGAGTTGGCGGTCTTTACGGCGGCCATCCTGGGTTCAAGTCTTGGGTTCCTGTGGTTCAACACGTATCCGGCCTCGGTCTTCATGGGAGATGTCGGGTCGCTCCCGCTTGGAGCGGCTCTTGGGGCGGTCGCCGTCATCAGCAAGCATGAGTTGTTGTTGCTGATGGTCGGCGGGGTCTTCGTGATCGAGGCCGTCTCAGTCATTTTCCAAGTCGCCTCATACAAATCCAGAGGAAAACGGATCTTTCTCATGGCTCCGATTCATCATCATTTTGAGATGAAAGGCTGGGAAGAGCCGAAAGTCGTCGTGCGTCTGTGGATCATCGCTATTTTGCTGGCGCTATTGAGCTTGAGCACGCTCAAGCTGAGGTAATGGGCATGGTAGGAGTGGACACCACACAGTTGGCAGGAGCTCGCGTTACAGTCGTTGGACTGGCACGGAGCGGTGTAGCGGCAGCCCGCTTATTACAAGAAGCCGGCGCGTTGGTGACGGTGGCCGACCGGAAGGAGCAGGGTGAGTTGCTCGAGGTGCTTGGATCTCTGGATCAGGCGGCAACCCGTCTTGTGCTGGGCCGCGATTATGAATCGGCTCTCGACCAGGCCGAACTTGTCGTGATTAGTCCTGGAGTACCCTATCGGTTGGAGGCCCTTGAACGGGTTCGACGTCGAGGTGCGAAGGTCATCAGTGAGCTTGATCTCGCGTCGCGGTTTCTATCCGCTCCGATTCTGGCGTTGACCGGTACCAATGGGAAGAGCACGACGGTCACGCTGATCGGGAAAATGCTGCAAGAGAACGGAAAGCGGATATTTGTCGGCGGGAATCTGGGCACGGCGATTAGTGAGGCCGCCGTACAGTCGCTGCAAGCCATGAAGACGGGGCGTCCATGCCCGTACGATGCGTTGGTGGTCGAAGTGTCGAGTTTCCAATTGGAAACCATCGAGCAGTTTCATCCATGGATTGCCGCGATTCTCAACGTGACGATGGACCATCAGGATCGCTATGAGTCGATCGACGAATATATCGCGGCCAAAACCAGAATATTCGAGAACCAAACTCCGTCCGACTACGCACTCTTCAATTTGGATGATTCAAGGGTAGCTCCTCTGCGTCGGAGCGTGAGGGCCAGCATACTCGGTTTCACAAGAACCCAGACATTGCCTTCCGATCTGGCAGGGGGAACCTATCTCGATCGAGACCGCATCATGACGATCATCGGAGGCCGGACTCAGGAGATCTGTGCCAGGAGCGAGGTCAAGATCATCGGCAATCACAACATCGAAAACGCCATGGTGGCTGCCACCTATGCGCTCCTGAGCGGGTGCTCTCTCGATATCATCCGCCAGGTTCTCGGAGAGTTTCCTGGATTGGAACATGCGTTGGAGGTCGTTCGTGAGCGCCGAGGCATACGGTTCATCAACGACTCTAAGGGCACCAACGTGGATGCGACACTCAAGGCGTTGGAGAGTATCGACCAACCGATTTGGCTTATCGCCGGTGGACGCGACAAGGGAGGGGATTTCTCCCGGTTGGCTCCGGCGATTCGTCAGAAAGTGAAGGGGCTCATTCTAATCGGCGAGGCGGCACGGTTGATCGCGAATGCGATGAAAGGGTATCAGGGGATCGAATGGGCAGGCACATTGCGTGAGGCCGTTGAGCTGGCGGCATCCAAAGCACAGGCCGGCGACGTGGTCCTCCTGTCGCCGGCCTGTGCGAGTTTCGACATGTTTGCCGATTATCAAGACCGAGGACGGCAATTTAAAGCTCTCGTGCAATCTTTGCCGGTGTAACCGACGGCAGGGCAGAGGAGCATTGACGCTGAAAAATGTCACAGAGATCTGCAGGGACCTTGGCGTTGCCATGGTCCACCGTCAGCCCGCGTGCTCCGAAGCAGGTAGGGATGGATCATATCTTGCTGTTCATGACCATTACACTGGCGTTGGTCGGCCTTGTGATGATCTTCAGCGCAAGCGCCGTGTCAGCGGGAGAAAACAAGCGTTTGCACGACTCTTGGTACTTCCTGAAACGACAGCTTGCTTGGCTGACATTCGGGCTTGTGCTGCTCCATGTGGTGTCTCGAATCGACTATGTCTGGTGGAAACGATTGGCGCTTCCTCTTCTTGGCCTAATCACGGTGTTGCTGGTGATGGTGTTGATTCCGTCGATCGGTGTGGCGGCGAAGGGGGCCAGGCGGTGGCTGCACCTTGGACCGATTTCGATTCAACCGGCCGAGATGGCGAAGTTGATCGCGGTGATCTATCTCGCCGCGTACCTTGCAAAAAAAGACGATCGGCTCCAGCATTTCTCAACGGGGCTGCTGCCGGTGCTGCTCGTCATTGGGATTGTCTGTGGATTGATCCTTTTGGAGCCCGATTTGGGAACCGTGGTGGTGTTGGGGTTAGTGACGGGAGGGCTCTTGTTCGTCGGCGGTGCGCGCTTGTCTCATCTCTCAACGATGGCCTTATGCTCGGGGTTGATCGGGCTCGCGCTTGTCTTGACTTCCGAATATCGGCGTCGACGACTTATGGCATTCCTGGACCCGTGGAGCGATCCATCGGATACCGGATTCCAGATTACTCAATCGTTCCTGGCATTCGGCAGCGGCGGACTTTTTGGAGTGGGGTTGGGGGAAGGCAAACAAAAACTGTTCTATCTCCCGGAAGCCCATACCGATTTTGTGCTGGCACTCATCGGCGAAGAACTTGGGTTCGTTGGAGCGGGGATCATCGTGCTCTTCTTCGCGCTCTTCGTGATTCGGGGATTTCAGATCTCCACCAGGGCACGCATTCCGTTCGGCCGCTATCTGGGAATCGGCGTCACGACGCTCATCGGTATCCAGGCGCTGATCAATGCCTGTGTTGTGACGGGGCTGTTACCGACCAAAGGTCTTACGCTGCCGTTCGTCAGTTATGGCGGATCGTCCTTGGTGATCTGCCTGACCGGAGTAGGGATTTTGCTGAGCATCTCGCGGGATCGGCAGGCTGGACGAGAAGAGACGAGCCGGCAGAGCGGACGCGGATGGGCGAGCCGACGATGACGATCGTGATTGCCGCGGGTGGGACCGGTGGGCATCTCTACCCGGCTGTGGCGCTGGCTCGAGAGTTTCTGCGCCGCGACTCTTCTACGAACATTCTCTTTGTCGGGACGGCGCGCGGGATCGAGTCCAGGGTGCTCGCTCATGAAGGATTTGAGTTGGTTTTTATCACCGCTAAGCCGGTTATGGGAAAGGGACTGCTGGATATCATAAAGGGCGTAGTATCTGTGCCTATTGGGATCCGGCAATCGCTGGACATTCTGAAGCGGCGAAAGGCTGATTTAGTGATTGGAGTAGGGGGCTATACGAGTCCGACCATGTTGGTTGCTGCTGCGTTGAAAGGAATTGCTCGGGTCATTCTGGAGCCCAATGCCCATCCCGGATTGGCCAACAAAGTCGTCGCTCCCTTTGCGCAGAAGATTTTTTTGGCATTTGAATCGGCCGGGACTTTCTTTGACCGACGAAAGGTTCGTATTGTCGGGACACCGATCCGACAGGAATTTTTGGCGCCACCAACCGGCGACGCATCAACCAAGCATGAAGGCCGGCACGTGCTGATTTTCGGAGGAAGCCAGGGGGCCAAAGCCATCAACAGCGCGGTGTTGGAAGGAGTGTCGATGCTGAGCCAGCGCCTTCCCGACCTGAATATTACTCATCAAACCGGGGAGGGAGATTTTGAGCGAGTCAAAGACGCGTACCGAGCGCTGGGAATTCAAGCCAAGGTCGTCCCATTTCTCTACGACATGCCTGCCGTTCTGCGGACGGCCGATCTGGTGGTGGCCCGCGCCGGTGCGATGACGATCGCCGAACTGACGGCCTGTGGGAAGGCCGCCATTTTGATTCCGCTGCCGACGGCCATTTATGACCACCAGATGAAGAATGCGCGGGCGATGGAAGCAGCCGGAGGTGCCATTGTTCTTCCACAGACAGATCTTACGAGGGCGAAGCTGAGTGATATGATCGAAGCGGTTTTATCGGATCCTCAACGGCTGGAGAAGATGCAACAGAAGAGTTTTGAGATGAGACGAATCGATGCCGGCGAAATGATTGTCGGTGAATGTTGCGCGCTCATGGGAGTGACATATGACATCAACCAATCTACTCGAGCGACCGGAGGTTAGTGGTGTCAGGGAACGTGCGGTTCGATCACAGACTTCCGCAGGACGACAAAGGCTAAGCCGTATGCACTTTCGAAAGACACAGCAGATTCATCTCGTCGGAATCGGCGGGGCCGGGATGAGCGGCATCGCGGAAGTCTTACTCACGATGGGATACAAAGTGACCGGTTCGGATCTCCACGCTTCGGAGACGACGAAACGACTGGAAGAGCTTGGTGGGAAAGTGTTCATCGGACACCAAGACAGCAATGTGGGGGAGGCGCAAGTTGTGGTCATCTCTTCCGCCGTGGCGGCGAGTAACCCCGAAGTTGTGGCGGCGAAGGCCAAGCAGATTCCAGTCATTCCGCGGGCGGAGATGTTGGCGGAACTCATGCGTCTGAAGTTCGGGGTGGCCATCGCCGGCGCTCATGGAAAAACCACCACGACATCGATGGTCGCGAACGTATTGGCGCAGGGTGGCCTCGATCCTACGATGGTGATTGGAGGGAAGGTTAATGCTTTGGGCAGTCACGCGCGGCTTGGACGAGGCGATCTGCTCGTGGCGGAGGCAGACGAAAGCGACGGATCGTTTCTTCGTCTCTCGCCGACCATCGTGGCGGTGACCAATTTAGATCGTGAGCATCTTGACCACTATGGGTCGATGGAACGCATCAACGAAAGTTTTTTGGAGTTCATCAACAAAATCCCATTTTATGGGTTGGCGGTATTGTGTGCCGATGACGATCGTCTGGTCGGGTTGTTCCCTCACTTGGTCAAGCGGTATCACACCTATGGGCTTCGCGATCGGGACGGGATGGCGCCGGATTTCAAAGCCACCGACATCAGCCTGAGACAATGGGGTGCCGAGTTCCGGACGTATTTCCGTGAAAAGAATCTTGGCCCCTTCCGATTGGCCGTGCCGGGCATCCACAACGTTTCAAATGCGTTGGCGGCCATTGCCATCGGCCTCGAGCTGGAAATTCCTGTAGACCTGATTCGCAAAGGGTTGGCCGCCTTCACGGGAGTCGAACGGCGGTTTCACTTGCGAGGAGAAGCCGGCGGCATCATGGTGGTCGATGACTATGGTCACCATCCCACCGAAGTGAAAGCGACCCTCGCTGCCGCGAAGCAAGGCTGGGACCGTCGATTGGTCGTTCTTTTCCAGCCGCACCGATACAGCCGGACGAGGGATTGCATCGCAGAGTTCGCCCATGCCTTTGATCACGCCGACCTGCTGTTCACGACGGAAATTTATCCGGCCGGTGAATCACCGATACCAGGGGTGTCCGGAGCCGTACTCGCTGAAACAATCAAGTCTGCAGGCCATCCGTCGGTGACCTTCATCGAGCGTAAAGAATCACTCCCGGATCAAGTACTGCCTTCTCTAAGGCCTGGCGATCTCGTCATCACATTGGGCGCGGGCGATATCTGGAAGGCAGGAACCGGGATTCTTGCCCGGCTTGAATCAGCGTGATGGGTCATGAAGCATCGGGTGCAAAAGGATGGAACGAAGGTACGATCAACGCCGGCTCAGCGTAGATTGGACTCTGCCGTGGCGGGTGTTCATGGAGCGGTTCACTTCAATGTGCCGCTTAAAGCGTACACGTCGTTCCGCATCGGTGGTCCGGCCGATGTGTTGGTGGAGCCGGCTGATGTGGAAGATGTCGTCCGTCTTGCCAAACAGACGCACGAACAGAAACTTCCGATCTTTGTGTTGGGCGGCACCAATGTCCTCGTTCGGGACAAAGGAATTCGAGGTGTGGTGGTCAGTCTGGAAAAATTACGCGTGATCAAAGAAGAACCAGAGTCCGTGTTGTATGCCGAAGGAGGCGTCGGCATGCCGACGCTGATCAGCCATGCTATCCGTCGGTCCTTGGCCGGATTGGAGTGGGCGGCCGGTATCCCCGGCACTGTTGCAGGCTGTGTTGTGATGAATGCGGGCACACGACTCGGTGAAATGAAGGACTCGGTGAAAGCCGTCCGGATTGTGTCGCCGAAAGGTGAGCTGATTGATTCCCCGGCAGAAGCAATCAAATTCCACTATCGCCGAGCGACATTGCCGCAGGGTGTCGTGGTCGGGGTATGGCTGCAGCTAAGGCCGGGAGTGCGGTCGGACATCGAAAAGATTGTGAAAGAGTATCTCCATTACCGCCGTGAGACACAACCGCTCACGCTTCCGAGCGCCGGCTGTGCGTTCAAGAATCCGCTGAATGATTCGGCCGGACGAGTCGTCGAGGCAGCGGGACTCAAAGGAACATCGGTCGGAGATGCACAAGTTTCGACCAAGCATGCCAATTTTATCGTGAATCAAGGACATGCCAGCGCTGCCGATGTGCTTTCGCTCATCAAAAAAGTGCGCGCTCGAATCGCTCAGCAGACGGGGATCAAATTAGAGTTGGAATTGAAAATCGTGGGGGAAGCGTAGTCCAGAGGCGGTTTCGTAACGAACCGCCACGAGTAATATGGGATAGCGAAAGGGAATGGTTGTGTCGATGGGACGTATGACAAATGCCCGGATCGGCGTGCTCATGGGAGGACGCTCTTCAGAACGGGATATTTCGCTGAAGACAGGGCAGGCCGTCTATCAGGGGCTCATCCGTCGAGGATACGATGCCGTGGCCATCGACGTCACCGATCGCCTGCATCGAGATTTGGAGGATCACAAAGTCGCCATTGCCTTTCTCGCACTGCATGGACCGGGCGGTGAAGACGGAGCGGTCCAGGGGTTTCTTGAGACATTGGGGATTCCCTACACCGGGTCCGGTGTACGCGCAAGTGCCGTGGGAATGCACAAGGCGGCAACAAAAATGTTATTGGCTGCACATGGTATCCCGCTCCCTCCAGGGACTGTTGTGCGGGGATGTGACAGGCCCTCATTGGCGAAGGTCTTGAAACAGACAAAACTTACCTTACCGATTGTCGTCAAACCGGTTTCTCAGGGATCCACGATCGGAGTGACTGTCGTACGTCGAGCCGGCCAATGGAGGGAGGCTCTCAATGTGGCCCATCGCTATGATCCGGAAGCGATGGTGGAAAGTTATATTCCCGGACATGAAGCAGCCGTGTCTATCTTGGGATCAGCGGAAGGTTCGAGAGTACTTCCGGCCATTGAGATCGTGGCGCCCGATGGTTTTTACGATTTCTCCGCAAAATATCAGAAGGGCCGGACCCAGTACCTGTGCCCCGCTCCGTTCCCTTCCAAGGTGGCTCATCACATCGGTGAGTTAGCCAGACGAACGTATGAGGTGTTGGGGTGCGAAGGAGCCGCTCGCGTGGATTTTCGCATTACTCCGAGAGGTCGGCCGTATGTCTTGGAAATCAATACGGTTCCCGGCATGACGGAAACGAGTCTGCTGCCCATGGCTGCAGCTCAAGTGGGAATGACGTATGACGACTTGGTCGAACAAATTCTGAAATCGGCGATTGATCGTGCGAGTCGCTTTGCACAAATAGTCCGAAAGGAATGAGTGTGATGCGATTCTTGAAAAAGAAGCGGCAACTCTCTCCGGAGGGGCCGCGAAAGAATCAGTGGAAGGATCCGCAAGGGGAGAGAGCGGCGAAGGAAGCCGTCCGGACGAAAACCGCTCGACGAAAAGTCCTTGCTCGATGGGTTGGACTGGCGACCGGTACGGTGTTCGTGGCAGGGCTCGTCGTGATGGGGGTGAGATATTCCGGCCCTACCCTCCAAGCATTGTTGGAAATCAAGACCATCACTGTCGAAGGAGACCGCCACATTGAGAAACAGAAAGTGATCGAATTGGCAAAGGTGAAACCCGGTACCGGGCTCCATCATATTGTCACGAGAGAGATTAAGGAGCAGGTGGAATCTCATCCATGGATCAAAGAAGCGGAAGTGACGCGCGTTCCATTTCATGAGTTACGCATAGCTCTCGTCGAACGCGTGCCCGCTGCGGTCATCCGTGCCGATTCTCAGAACTTTCTGACTGATGCGGAAGGGCATGTGCTGACCAGACTCGGTCAGACCGATGAGGAGGCCTTACCCCTCGTGACAGGAATCGATTCCAAAGGCCTGCTGGAAGGGGCTGAGTCTGTGAGACAGGTCATCGCGTCGGGCATCGGGCTTGCACAATTGGTCGGTAAAACATTTGAAGGACGACTGCAAGTGAACGCCGAAAACCCGTCAAACCTCGTCGCACTCGTACAGGGAGTGCGATTCCAGTTCGGGGAAGAAGCGGTCGGAGAGCAGTGGGAACGGTTCCGACGCGTCAAACCGACGTTAAGAACGCTGAACTTTGACGGTCATGGACGCAGGGCGAACGAAGTGGACCTCCGGTACGAAAATCGAATCGTCGTACGGGAAGGGGGGTGATTGCGGTGCCGAAGCGGGATCAAATTCTGGTCGGACTCGACATCGGAACCACGAAGATTTGTGCGATCGTGGCGGAGATGACTGACGCCGGAGGCATCAGTATTATCGGTGTCGGATCATGTCCTTCCCGCGGCTTACGTAAAGGAGTCGTCGTTGATATCGAAAGCACCGTCGAGTCCATCAAGAAAGCAGTCGAAGAAGCGGAGTTGATGGCAGCGGTCCAGATCAACTCGGTCTACACCGGCATTGCGGGAAGCCACATTTCCGCTGAAAACTGTAAGGGCGTCGTGGCCCTGAAACGGGCGGAGGTGACTCGCGAAGATATTCATCGGGCCATCGAAAGCGCTCGTACTCTCGCCGTGATCCCCCATGAACGCAGGATTCTCCACGTGTTACCGCGAGAGTTTATGGTGGATGGGCAGGAGGGAGTCCGAGAACCATTGGGTCTGTCGGGTAATCGTTTGGAAGTCAATGTACACGTCATTACCGGCGCCGTGACCTCCGCACAGAACATCGTGAAGAGCGTGAATCGAGCGGGACTCGATGTTGTGGATATTATTCTCCAGCCACTGGCGTCCAGCGAGGCGGTGTTGAGCCAAGAAGAGCGCGATCTTGGCGTAGCGATGGTGGACCTAGGAGGCGGAACGACGGATTTGGCTGTTTTCCTGGACGGCAGCATTCGGCACTCAGCGGTCCTTCCCATCGGCGGACAAAATTTGACGAAGGATTTGGCCATCGGCCTCCTCACCTCACAGACTGAGGCGGAAAAAATCAAGACTCAGCATGGCGTTGCGCGGACTGAATTGGTAACCGGGCATCAGGTCGTCGACGTACCGTCGGTTGGAGATCGACCGGCTCGGACATTTTCCAGACGGGATATCGCCGAGATCTTGGAGCCGCGTGTCGATGAGATGTTTGAGCTGGTCCGAAGAGAAATTGTGCGCGCCGGCTATGAAGGGATGCTGGGAGCCGGTGTCGTGATTACAGGCGGCACGTCCTTATTGGACGGCATGCCGGATGCCGCTGAGAAGGTTTTAAACTTGCCTGCACGCCGAGGCATACCGGCCGGTGTCGGAGGATTACGCGATATTGTCGGCCATCCCAGTCATTCGACCGGGGTCGGTCTGTTGTTACATGCCCGGCGACATGTCGATGAACTGGAAACGGCCGGGCTTCGCAATGGGGGAACCTGGGATAAAATGCGTAGGTGGACGAAACGGGTGTTGGAGGTCTTTTAACCTTTAAGGCCCTTGCGGGCGGCAGGTGGGTCGTCGTGCGAGGCGATGTGAGGAGGTGCCCCAATGTTCTCATTTCAAGATGATCTACTGTCGCCGGTCCGCATCAAGGTAATCGGAGTCGGAGGCGCCGGGTGCAACGCGATCAACACGATGATCACCTCCGGACTCGCGCGCGTCGATTTTATTGCGGGTAACACCGATCTTCAGGCGCTTGATCGATCGCTGGCCTCTTATAAGATTCAACTCGGGCCGGAAAAAACACGTGGGTTGGGGGCGGGGGCAAAGCCGGAAATCGGGAGAGATGCCGCGCTTGAGAGTAAAGAGCATATCCGAGAATGTCTCGAAGGGGCCGACATGGTCTTCGTCACAGCCGGGATGGGAGGAGGCACCGGCACCGGAGCCGCTCCCATTGTGGCCAGCATCGCACGAGAAATGGGCATCCTCACGGTGGGCGTCGTCACAAAGCCGTTTCAGTATGAAGGCAAGCGGCGAAACAAGCAGGCAGAAGAAGGACTTCGAGACTTGCGTCGGCACGTCGATACCTTGCTCGTTATTCCGAACCAGCGGTTATTGGGGATCGTGGATAAATCGACTCCGCTGCTCGAAGCGTTCAAAGTTGCGGATGACGTGTTACGGCAGGCGATTCAAGGGATCGCCGACGTCATTACCACCACCGGACATGTGAACGTCGATTTTGCCGATGTCCGTACCGTGATGTCACACACCGGACGAGCGGTCATGGGCATGGGGGTTTCCTATGGGCCGAATCGGGCGATCGAAGCGGCTCAAAAGGCCATGTGCAGTCCTCTCCTTGAGGAGGGCAGTGTCGAGGGGGCCCGCGGCGTCCTCTTGAACATTACGGGAGGACTCAGCATGTCGCTGCATGAAATCGAAGAAGCCGCCTCGATTATTCAACAGACGGCAGATCCTGAAGCCAACATCATAGTCGGTCAGGTCATCAATCCAGATATGGGCGAGGAACTGATCATTACGGTGATCGCGACCGGGTTTGAACGAGAAGAGGACTCAGCGGCTGCCACGATCGGTGCTGACAGGGGAACGAGTCGACCGGCCAAACCTGTCCCATCAATGATGGCAGGTATGGGTGCGTCACTGGCGGGGGATCGACCGATGAAAGACCTTGATCGTCCTGCCTTTCTGAGAAGAATGAATGATGTGCGAGAGTCGATGGACCGGGCGGTGTTGACTGCCGAAGATGAATGGGATGTGCCGACATTTCTTCGCAAACAAACAGACTGATTTCGTGCATCTCTTCACGCGATGAGGTATTGAACTTGAGTATGAAAAGCGAATCAGTCATTACCGTACCGGCGTTTGCGGATACAGGGAGTCAGGTCCGCCATTTTTTCGGGACGCGTCGGCATGCCATGGGTCTCGGGCTCGAAGCGGGGATTCCAAGGAAGGGGGTCGCCGGCGCCGCATCGTCTTCATGGACCCTCTCGGTGAAGCAGGTCCATGGAACGGAGGCGCTGGTGGTGGATCGTGCCTTGGCCCAGACGGACCGATTTGTGGGCGGCTGGGATGCTTTGGTTACGAATCAACCTGGGATTATGGTAGCGGTGCGGACGGCAGATTGTGTTCCGATCCTGATACACGATCCTAAACGTCGGGTGGTAGCTGCCGTCCATGCCGGCTGGCGGGGAGCGGTGGCCGGCATTATCCCCAAAACGCTGGCACTGTTGGAGTCTCGCTTTGGCTCGTGTCTGGAGCATGTACGGATCAGTATCGGCCCATCCGCCGGGGTTTGCTGTTATGAAGTAGATGAACCGGTTCTCGATCGTTTGTACGGAGAATTTCCGGATTGGAACAAAGTGGTGCGAACGAGAGGAGGCGGAAAAGCCCATCTTGATTTGAAAGCGCTCGTCAAAGAACAGGCGCAAGCCCTGGGGGCGGCCCCGAAGTCCATCACGACCGTCAATCTCTGTACGATTTGTCATGAAGACCTCTTTTTTTCTTATCGGCGGGAGAGGAAAGTCAACGGCACCATGGTCAGTGCCATCGGGTTGCCGATGAGGCGAAGATAGGTCGGGATCTGCCAATTGTGAGGTTCTTCCACTAGAATAAGGACGGTTCGCTGAATGAGCGGCCGCGAGTCGTGCGAGGGAACGATGGAACCGCTCATCTCGGAAGCGATAGCAAAACGTGTTCAGTCGGTGCTCACGAAAATTCGGTCGGCTGAAGAAAAAGCGGGACGTCCTGTCGGGACGGTGCGGCTGGTGGCTGCAACGAAGACCGTGACGATTGAACACATTGCCGAAGGTGTGCGTGCCGGCTTGTCCATCTTGGGTGAGAACCGCGTTCAGGAGGCGCTTCCTAAAATAGCCGTCTTCACCAAGGAACCGGTTCACTGGCATTTTATTGGACACCTGCAACGAAGGAAGGTACGGTCCGTGATCGGTCTGTTCGACCTGCTTCATTCAGTGGATAGCCTAGACCTGGCGCAAGAAATCGATCGCCGTGCGGGAGAGGCCGGTCGTCGGCAAAATGTTTTGCTGGAAGTGAATATTGGGAAAGAACCGACCAAGACAGGATTTCATCCCGAGGATGTTGTGCGATCGGTACCAATGATGGCACAGCTCTCTCATACCTGTATCAAAGGCTTAATGACGATTCCTCCTCCAACTATCGATCCGGATTCGGCCAGGCCGTATTTCCGCACACTCCGTGATCTTGCTCGGCAGATTGCGACATTTGATTTACCGACTGTGCGGATGGATGAACTGTCGATGGGAATGTCGAATGATTATGAGGTCGCCATTGAGGAAGGAGCGACACTGGTCCGTGTCGGCACCGCCATTTTTGGAGAGCGTCATGTCTAGCCCGCCCCTTACACGAAACATCTCGTTTGTGGGCGGGGGCCGTATGGCGGAGGCAATGATCGGCGGAGTGCTTTCCTCAGGGAGCTATAAGGCCGAGCAGATCTACGTCGCTGATCCGGATATGGGCCGCCTGGATCATCTTAAGAGACAGTACGGTGTTCAGATTGGTCTTACGAATCATGAGGCGGTCATCTCGGGAGATGTCGTCGTGCTGGCTGTGAAGCCCCAGGTATCGGAAGACGTCCTTAAAGAGATCGGGAATGTGTTGGCGAAACGGCTCGTGATCTCGGTGGTCGCGGGAATGCGACTCAGGCGGATTGTTGAGGCTTGTGGGCCGCAATCTCGTGTCATTCGCGCAATGCCGAATACGCCGGCGATGGTCGGCGAAGGGATGACTGCCTTGGCGACCGGTCCCGGAGTGAAGGAACATGAGATGGCATGTGCGCGGCAGATCTTTGAATCGGTCGGCAAGGTTGTGCGTATTGACGAGCGTTTCATGGATGTCGTGACGGGGTTGAGCGGAAGCGGACCGGCCTACGCTTTTCTCATGATTGAAGCGATGGCCGATGGCGGCGTCAAGATGGGTTTGCCGAGAGAGACGGCAAGTCTTCTCGCGGCACAGACCATGTTGGGTGCAGCACGGATGGTCTTAGAAACGGGGCAGCATCCCGCTAGTCTCAAGGATCAAGTGGCGTCCCCCGGAGGAACGACGATTGCGGGGTTGCATCGGCTGGAGCAGGGAGGTCTCCGAGGCCTGTTGATCGACGCCGTTGAGGCCGCGACGAAACGTTCTCAGGAGCTGGGAGGCTGATGTTTGTGGTGGGGAATACGTTGTTAGGGATCGCCACGGTACTTGATTATGCGTTGACGTTCTACTCGTGGATCGTCATCGCTCGAGCGCTGATCTCTTGGGTGAATCCGGACCCGTGGAATCCGATCGTTCAATTCCTTACTCGTGCCACCGAACCGGTCTTGGCCCCGATCCGACAGCGATTGGGCTGGCGCATGGGAGTGGATTTGTCGCCGTTGGTTGTCATCGTGATCATCTGGTTTTTGCAGATTGCGGTCGTACAATCGATTAAGGATTTCGCGGTACGGATGAATTGATTCAATTAAGGGGGGGGGGATTGCTATGAAGATCACACCGCTCGACATCCAACAGATGGTTTTTCAAGTGAAGCTTCGTGGCTATGACCGTGAAGAAGTCAACCGTTTTTTAGAAGAGATCGCACAAACCGTCGAATTCCTGAATCGCGACAATGCCGTGTTGCGTGATCGCATAGTGTCGCTTGAACAGCAGGTCTCGGAATTGAAACGGACAGAGGCGACCTTGTCTACCACTTTGGTCTCGGCGCAGTCCTTGGCCGAGGACGTCAAGCGAAGTGCGCAACGCGATGCCGAGTTGATCGTCAAAGAAGCAGAGTTGAAAGCCGGCGAATTGTTCCGACAAGCGCGAATCGAGCTGGCAAACACACAGCGAGACCTGTCTGTGCTGCAGAAGCAGCGGCTGCTCATGGTGGAGCGGATGCGAGCGACGCTTCATACCTTCGAGCGGATGCTGGACGTGGAAGCAAGTGAAGCGTACCAAGACCACGGCGTCATGCAGGAAGAAAAATTGGAAGGGGAATCAAGCCCTACCCGTTGACCAGTTCCGGTTGATGGTGCCGCCGCTGCAGAGTGCTCGATTATTTCTCCTGAGCGTCTCCCGTCGATCATCATCTCGATGCCCGATCTTAGTGTCATTCAAACAGCACTCAATCGAGCCGTGACCGATGGGGTGTTTCCGGGGGCCGTATTGGCGGTGCGGTGCGGAGACCGGCCGGTCGCTCGGTTTCATGCCGGTCGGCTTTCGATTTCCCCACCAGGGCCTCCCGTCAGCGATTCCACGATCTATGACTTGGCTTCGTTGACCAAGCCTTTGGCAACCGTTACGTCCATTGCCCTGCTGATTCAACAGGGTGATCTTCGGCTCGAAGATACCGTCGCTAAGTATCTTCCACAATGTGCAGAGGCTTCGATTGGCTCACCCACGCTTCGGGACCTACTGACTCATTCCTCGGGATTACCCGGATGGCGACCATACTATGAGCGGATCAATCCCGAAGGAAAGATTCCTTCGTCTCAAGAAGCAAGGGACCATGCAAAACAGTCTATGCTCAGCCTCATTCGGTCTGAGGCGCCGGTGTATGAACGGGGCACGCGCAGTCTGTACAGTGACCTCGGTTTCATGTTACTCGGCATGATCGTCGAGCGGTGCAGCCGACAGGACCTGGATCACTTTTTTTATGATTACATCACGGTTCCATTGGACGGGCTGCGGATTGAATACGTCTTGAGAGAGCGATTGAACGAGTTCCTGGAATCTGCAAACAGGCACGACGGTGGCGTGGCACCGACCGAAGTTGACCCATGGCGAGGTCGCCTCTTGTGCGGAGAAGTGCACGATCAGAATGCAGCCGCTTTGGGCGGCGAAGCCGGTCACGCCGGACTGTTTGGGACTGCCGACGCGGTATTAGCTATTACAGGTGAATGGTTAAAAGCTTACCATGGTCGAAAGGCTATCCTCGATCAAGGAATTGCGCGGGAGTTTATACGACGACAGAAATCGGAAGGATCTTCCAGTTGGGCGCTTGGGTGGGATACACCATCAACGCCGTCATCTGCCGGACGATATTTCGGAGCGCGATCATTCGGTCATCTCGGCTATACGGGGACTTCCGTCTGGATCGATCCAGTGCGAGAATTGGAAGTCGTGCTGCTTTCCAATCGAGTGCATCCTTCGAGTAAGAATGACGCGATCCGAGAATTCCGTCCTGCGATTCATGATCTGGTCTATCAGGAATTCATCGGCTCGATTTAAGACCGGTCTGGGTAGTCGAGCCACGTTTCTTTTTCAGCAAGATAGCGTGTCCCCTTGAAATTGGCCCGTGTTCTCATGCGAGTGAACCCGGATTCTTGGAGCTTATCCACTAATTCTTTTATCGCTGCGGTAATGGTCGAGTGTGATCGACTCTCAACTACGAAAGCTTCGTACATGATTTTCGCCGAGTACCCCGATGAAATCCGATTGACCAGAACGGTGCGGTTGAAATATCGATCACTCGGATCCACCCCTTCAAGCTGATGTTTCTCGACCAACCCTTCCTTCTTAAACATCAATGGCAACGTGCTCATACTTCCTCATCCCTCCGAATCGCTCCAAAATAACAGTTGACGACAAACCTAGATGAATCAATTATAGGAGGTGATTCGGGCAACCTGCAACTCGTTGACAAGCGTGGCTTCGCTTACTATGATGCCTCCCCTCATCCAGTCAGAGGCCCGTCCAGCTTCATTCCATGAACATCCCCAATAGCCTCACGATTCTTCGAATCCTCCTGGTCCCTGTCTACATAGGGTTCATGACCTATGGTTCCTATGGGTTTGCACTGCTGACGCTCCTCGTCGCGGGATTGACAGATGCCGTCGACGGTCATCTGGCACGTAAACTGAATCAGCGAACACGATTGGGGACTTTGCTTGATCCGCTTGCAGACAAACTGTTGCTGACGTCGAGCTTCATCTCGTTGGCGATACTGCATCTGGCTCCGTCCTGGCTTGTCATCTTGGTCGTGAGCCGGGACATTATTCTCCTACTGGGAACAGTGGTGGCTCACGTCACTAGTACACCGATTAACACGACTCCGACATTCTTGGGAAAAGGAACGACCCTCCTTCAGTTGAGTTACGTTCTTTTGATCGTTCTCTTGACATGGCGAGGGCTCGACCGCTCTATGCTCACTCCACTTCTCATGCTGATGGTTGGGTTCACCCTCGCCTCAGGGTTACATTACCTTTATAGAGGGTATCGAGACACGAATGCGGCTCCTCCGTTTGCCTAGCGACTTCCATTGTGCCTACGACCTCTTCAGCGCTCGGTAAATAATTCAATTGTTTTTGACAGGTTCCCGACCCACCAGTAGACTCGCTTCGTAGCCCTAGTTTTCCATACAGGAGATCAAGAGCCACAACCGGACGAGAATCTATGGCCACGTTTGCATATGTTGGTCGGACCAAATCTGGATCGGTAAAAAAAGGCGAGCTCGTTGCGAAGTCGCGCGACGAAGCGGTGGACCAACTACGTAAACAAAGCGTGGTGGTGACGAGTCTTGAGGAGAAGGCGGCCAAAGAGGGATTCAGCCTTAAGCTCGGAAGCGGAGTGAGCGAAAAGGACTTGGTCGTTTTTACCAGGCAATTCGGGACCATGATCAATGCCGGCTTACCTTTGATTCAATGTCTGGAAATCTTATCGACGCAATCGGAGAATGCGGCTCTCAGAAAATCTGTGGGTGAGATCAAAGTCCAGGTCGAGGGAGGGTCGACGTTTTCAGATGCCCTCCGCAAACATCCCAAGATCTTCGATGACCTGTATGTCAATATGGTCCATGCCGGTGAAGTCGGAGGATTGCTGGATACCATTCTTGGTCGCCTTTCCAAGCATATCGAGAAGGCCATGAAGTTGAAGGGGCAAATCAAAAGCGCAATGGTCTACCCTGCCGCCATCGTCGGCATCGCCGGTATCGTGATTACAGTCCTGATGATTTGGGTTATTCCGGTATTTGAAAAAATGTTCAAAGAAATGTCTGGCGGGAAGATGGCACTTCCAGCGCCGACACAGCTTGTCATCGACATGAGTAATTTCGCCCAAGGAAATTGGTACATCATCCTGGGAGTGATCGTGGCGTTGATGGTGGCGGTCAAAAAATACTATGCAACTCCACAAGGCAAGTTGGCTATCGATAAGCTTTTACTGAAACTGCCGGTGTTTGGAGACCTCATTAGGAAAGCGTCGGTTGCAAAATTCACACGGACGTTGGGGACTCTGTTGGCCAGCGGGGTCCCGCTGCTGGAAGCATTGACGATTTGTGCAAAAACTTCCGGAAACAAGGTGGTGGAGGGGGCGCTCCTTGATGCCAAAGTCAGTATCAGCGGAGGGAAGACGATCGCTGAACCGCTCGCAAAAAGCGGGACATTCCCCAAGATGGTGACTCACATGATCTCCGTCGGAGAGTCAACGGGTGCGCTGGATAACATGCTCGGGAAAATCGCCGATTTTTACGAAGACGAAGTGGACCAGGCCGTGACGAATCTTACCGCTCTCCTCGAGCCGATGATGATGGTGTTCTTGGGTGTCACCGTCGGCTTTATCGTGGTCGCGATGTATCTGCCGATCTTTACGATGGCGTCAGCTATCGGGTAAGCAAATCGACGATTCGACCTTGCGAAACGGCTTCACCCCTTCAAGCAAAAGGGATGAAACCACCGACTTCTCAACGAGCCCCCTTCATCCTTACGCTAACGAGCGATGTATTTCCAAGACATTGTTGCGTCGGTCGGCACCTCCACGAAGCCAGCCGGGACGGCATGATGCCGACCATCTTGTAGGAGGAATGTCGTTTCGTGGGAGATATTAAAGCCAGAATTTACTGGTTGATGGGATGGCGAGTCGTTCTCGTTACGCTTCTCTTGGGGTTGTCCCTCGCGTTCGAGGTGACCAAGGGGGAGCGCGTTGAAACGTTCTACGCTCTGATCATCTTCACGTATGTCGTCACGATTCTCTACGCGTTCTTGTTTCGGAGGCTCACCACTCCTCAAGTTCTCGCCCAATTCGCCTGGGCTCAGATCACCGTCGATTTCCTACTCGAGACGGTGTTGATTGCAAGAACGGGCGGAATTGAAAGCCCGTTTGCCGTGCTCTATGTGATCAGCGTGACGGTTGCGAGTTTGGTCCCGCGTCGACGCGTGGGCCTTTTGACTGCCAGCCTCTGCATCATCTTGTTTGGAATTTTGACCAATGTGCAACTGCACGGCCTTGCCGAAGCATGGGGATGGTTGCCTCACGCTAATCTCAGTGCCGCTGAGACGCTCCATGCATTCGGAGTCTACGGCCTGGCCTTTCTCGTCGTCGGTTTTCTGAGCGGAGCCCTTGCGGACCAGCTCCGGCTTGCCGATCAATCGATCCGTGAAAAAGAACAGGGGATCAGCCGCCTACAGGCGTTTCATGAAAATATCGTTCGTAGTATCAGTAGCGGTGTGTTTACGACCGACGACGAAGGACGGATCACCTCATTTAATCCTGCAGCACAGGAAGCCACAGGCTATGGTTTTGAGCAAGTACAGGGCCGTCCCTGGCGGGAGGTGTTCGATTGGCACCCGCATCAACAGGACGAAGACGTTTCAGATAACATGCGGTTTGAAGTGGAGTGCAAACGGTCAGACGGCAATCGGTTGGCCCTCGGCATGACGCTTGCCCCTTTGCACGAGCGAGGAGAGAAAACGGGACTGGTTGGAGTGTTCAAGGATCTCACTCAGATCCGCGACCTCGAAGAAGAAATGCGGCGCAAGGAATGGCTCGCCAGCCTTGGAGAAATGTCGGCGGGGATGGCGCATGAAATCCGGAATCCCTTGGGCGCACTGGCTGGAGCCATGCAAATGCTTCGGAAAGATCTGGGCCACGATGAAACCAGCCAACGTCTCATCGAGATTGCGGTTCGGGAAGCGACTCGATTGGATGCCATTATCACGGAGTTTCTTCAGTACGCCAGGCCGCCCGCGCTCAATTTGGCTGAGTACGATTTAAACAAAGTCCTTGCTGAGACTCTTGATCTAGTACAACATGAGGCACGAAGCAGAACGAACATCACCATCGCGACTGTCCTGTGCATCGGGGCTTTGCCTGCGCAAGTAGATCAGGATCAAATGAAACAAGTGTTCTGGAATCTAGCGGTGAATGCCTTTGACGCCATGCCCAAAGGTGGGCAACTGTCGATTACAACAGGGTGCAGGAAGGTCGATGTCGCTGGGCGAAAAGCCGAGGTGGTAGAGGTCTCATTCCAGGATACGGGAGAAGGCATCCCGAAGAAGAATCTCGACAAAATTTTTCTCCCATTCTTTACCACCAAAAAAAGAGGCTCCGGATTAGGTTTGGCCGCTGTCCATCGCATCGTCGATCTCCACGGAGGGTGGATCAAAGTGGAAAGCCGGGAGGGGCAAGGGACACGATTTGGAGTCTGCTTGCCTCATACGGAGGACTCAGGAGTGCGACTTTGGCACGAAGGTAGAGAACCGTGGAAAAGATCCTAGTCGTCGATGACGAACCAAGTTTGCGCGACGTATTGAGCATTATGCTCAACCGGGCCGGATATGCCGTGACGAGTGCGATGGACGGCGAAGCAGCCATCGAGCTTCTGAATAGAGAAATTTTTGATCTGGTTATCACCGATTTGCGGATGCCGAAGATCGATGGAATGGAGGTCCTGAAGGCCGTCAAGTCCGTCTCGCCGGAAACCGTTGTGCTGATCATCACGGCCTTTGCCACTGCGGACTCCGCCGTTGACGCCATGAAACATGGCGCGTACGATTATCTGACGAAACCGTTTCAGGTCGATGAAGTCCAGCTGATCATTCGGAATGCACTGGAAAAGCGGCGCCTCACGACCGAGAACATGCTGCTTAAGCGGGAGATGGCGAGCCAGTCGTCATTCGCGCAACTCGTCGGCCAAAGCGAGGCGATGCAGAAAGTATTCGACGTCGTGCGGAAAGTCGCCGACTCGAAAAGCAATGTTCTCATCTGCGGCGAAAGCGGAACGGGAAAAGAGTTAGTCGCGCGCGCGATTCATTACAACAGCGCCAGAAGTGCGCTCCCATTTGTGGCCGTGAATTGCAGTGCAGTGCCCGAAACGCTGTTGGAGAGCGAGCTGTTCGGTCACATGAAGGGATCGTTCACCGGAGCGATCTCGAACAAAGCGGGGTTGTTCGAAATCGCCGACGGAGGGACTATCTTTCTCGATGAGATCGGCGATACGACTCCGACCATTCAAGTGAAGTTGCTGCGTGTCATCCAAGAACGGGAGTTTCGGCGAGTGGGTGGCAATCAAGATGTCAAAGTCGACGTGCGTGTGGTGGCCGCCACCAATAAGGAACTCGAGAAGGCGGTCGCGGAAGGTTCGTTCCGAGAAGATCTGTACTATCGTTTGGATGTCATCCCTATTCGCCTCCCGCCCTTGCGTATGCGTACCGGTGATATTCCGCTACTGGTCGATCACTTTTTGGAACGGTTTTCGAAGGAGAGCGGCAAGCCAAAATCCGTGATCAGTCCGGAGGCGATGCATGTCTTGCTGGGCCATGAATGGCGCGGCAACGTCCGTGAGTTGGAGAATTTGATCGAACGGGTGGTTGCATTCTCCACGGAAGGGCCGGTGACCGACACCGAAATGCGCGGATGGCTTCATCGACCCACGACGCAGCCGCAGCAACCTGCGATGCCGATGGACCTGACCGACGAGGGATTGGACCTCGAAGGGCTCATCAATGGAATTGAAAAGGATCTCTTGTTGAAGGCGCTCGAACGATCGAAATGGGTCAAAAAGAAAGCCGCGCGAATGCTCCGTCTGAACACCAGATCGTTTCGGTATCGCTTGGAGAAGTATGCTATAAAAGGAGGTCGTGACTAACCCTGCTTCCCGGTCGACCGTCTTACCTGCCTCCATTACCGTTTGCGCACCCGCCAAGGTCAACCTAGTCCTTCGTATTCTCGACCGCCGGCCTGACGGTTATCACAACCTCTGGTCTCTGATGCAGACCGTGCAGTTGGAGGATGAGCTCGTGCTTTCCATGAGCGATAACCATTCGACCATCATCTTGCGATGCGATGAGCCGTCCTTAAAGACCGACCCTTCCAACCTGGTGTATCGCGCCGCAGCGGCGGTACTCGAAAGCAGCAGCCGAACTGTTGGTTTGGACATGGTTCTCATAAAGCGAATTCCAATGGGAGCGGGGTTGGGAGGAGGAAGCAGCGATGCTGCAGCGACCATTATCGGGCTGAACCGACTATTGAGTTTGGGGTGGTCGAGGGAGCAGATGGCCCGCATCGGTCAAACTCTCGGAAGCGATGTCTCGTTCTTTTTTTTCGCTCCTTCTGCGATCGTGGGAGGGCGAGGTGAAACGGTCGCACCGGCACGAATCAAAGGGAGTCGATGGGTTGTGCTGGTTAATCCTGGGTTCCCGGTCGAAACGAAGTGGGCGTATCAGCAGCTTTCTGCAAACCGCACAGGGGTACAGCCGCTTTCGGATGTGCATGTGGGGCTGGGGAAAGCATCTGATCTCTCATGGGAAGAAGTGCTCCAAGTCGCCGAAAACGATTTTGAAGCCACGGTGTTCAAGGCTCACCCTGTCCTTCACAAAATCAAGCAGAAGCTCCTCGCTGAGGGGGCCGAGGCGGCTCTATTGTCGGGGAGCGGAGCAACGGTCTTTGGGGTGTTTCGTGATGAGACGACAGCTCGGCGGGCCGAGATCGAGTTTCGGACCGAACCTCATGTCAAGGTCTATACCGTTTCCACCCCCCTCTGACCCCTGGCCGTAATGTACAAACGTTCCATAGATCGTTTGTTGACAGGGCCCCGCGATTTCCGATACAGTTTCACCCTTTGATTGGCTTCGCCGGTCGTGTGTGCATCGAACGAGAGCGTTGGCCTACAGAAGGCCGATGCCGTTCATCGCACAAGAACCACCAGAGAATTCAATACGCTATAGAAAGACGACGTTTCAGGAAAGTCTGATGAACAGGGAACTAAAAATTTTCTCTGGGAACGCTAACCTTGCGCTTGCCCATGAGATTTGCGCCTATCTTGGACAAAAGTTAGGTGAGGCGACGGTCTCGTCTTTCAGCGATGGAGAGATTCGCGTCAAGATCGATGAAAATGTGCGTGGCGCCGACGTGTTCGTTGTGCAGTCCTGTTGTCAACCGGTCAACGATTCCTTGATGGAGCTGCTGATCATCATTGATGCGCTGAAACGTTCCTCAGCCAATCGTATCACGGCCGTCATTCCCTATTTCGGATATGCGCGTCAGGATCGCAAAGATCAACCACGTGTCCCCATCACCGCAAAGCTGGTCGCGGATTTAATGACCACCGCCGGATCCGATCGTGTTCTCTCGATGGATCTTCACGCCGGACAAATCCAGGGATTTTTCAATGTGCCGGTTGACCATTTGTACGCCCTTCCGGTGTTGCTGGACTACATTGTGAAGAAAAAAATATCGGACCTCGTCGTCGTCTCGCCTGATGCAGGTGGCGTCGAACGAGCCCGAGCATTCGCCAAGCGGCTTCAGGCCAACCTGGCCATCATCGATAAGCGACGGGAAGGTCCGAACCAAGCGCAAATCATGAATATCATCGGAGACGTGCAAGAGAAAAGCGTGTTGCTCCTTGATGACATGATCGATACGGCGGGCACCATTGTCCAAGGGGCTCAGGCCTGTCTCGATCACGGGGCTCGAGACGTGATCACGGCCTGCACCCACGCGGTGCTGTCGGGGCCGGCTCTGGAACGGTTACAGGCGTCGTGTCTCTCGCAAGTGATAGTGACCAACACGATTCCGCTGCGCGGGAAAGAGTTGGCCTGTCCCAAATTGCATCAATTGTCGGTGGCGCCTCTGCTGGGTGAGGCTATCAGACGCATTCATGAGGACGAGTCGGTGAGTTCACTATTTGCCTAAGCCATTATCGATTGGGCGCTGCGCAAGAAGCAGAGGAGACGGAGGAGGATCATGAAATTCGATTTGACAGTGGCAGTGAGAGAAGAAGCGGGGAAAGGAGCTGCGCGGTCTATGCGGCGGGCGGGAAAAATCCCGGCCGTGCTCTACGGTCAAGGGGAATGTCTCTTGCTGACCGTCAATCCGGAGGAATTAGTCAAGATCCTCAAGTCTCATGTGGGCAGCACCGCGCTCATTTCGCTCACGGTGAACGGAGCAAAGTCCAAGCAGAATCGCACGGCCCTCTTACGCGATTATCAAGTCGACCCGGTGACCGGAGCGCTCCTGCACGTGGACCTCTTTGAGATCTCCATGAGCAAGCCGATTCGGGTGAAGGTTCCGATCAAAGTCATTGGTGGGATTCCAGCCGGCGTCAAGGAAGGCGGCGTGCTGCATCACAACATGCGCGAGGTGCACGTTGAATGTCTTTCGGCCGCACTGCCGGACCATATCGAAGTCGACGCGTCAGCGTTGATTATCGGCAGTGGTATCCATCTGAAAGCAATCGGAGCGCGCGAAGGCGTCCGTTTCCTGGATGATCCTGACCAGATGGTTGTCAGTGTCGCCGCGCCGATGTCGGATGCCAAACTCGAAGCGTTGCTCACCAGCGGTGCCGGAGCAGCGGGTGAGCCGGAAGTCCTGGCAAAAGGCAAGGAAGCCGGGGCTGAAGGCGCGGCGGGTGCCGAACCGGCCAAAGCCGGTGCTGCAGCGCCGGCCGGTGAAGCGAAGGGTGGCGAGAAGAAAGAAGCTGCAGCCGCTCCGAAGGCTGAAAAGAAAGAAGCTGAAAAGAAGAAGTAACGTTGCACCTGCTCGTTGGACTGGGCAATCCAGGCAAAACCTACGCCCAGACCCGCCACAATGTCGGCATGTGGGTCATCGAGCGGGCTGCCGCTCGATGGTCGATCCGACTCTCGCCGCGCGGCACCGCTCAACGAGGTTCGGGGAGACTCGGACGGGAATTGGTCGAGCTGGCTGGCCTGCTCGACTGGATGAACATTTCCGGCCCTCCGTTGAAAGGTCTCCTACGAGAATTCGATCTCACCGCCGATGAACTGATCATCGTGCACGATGATCTGGATTTAGAGCCGGGCCGGCTGCGGATCAAGATTGCCGGTGGCTATGGCGGACACAACGGGATCAAATCCATTATCGAAGCGCTTGGAACTCCGCAATTCATGCGATTGAAAATTGGGATCGGCCGGCCTGCCCCTGGCCAGGATTCCGCTGACTATGTCTTAGAACCGGTGACGAAAGATGAGATGGCTGTCTTTGAAACCTGCTTGGAACGGGCAGTGGATGCTCTGGAATGTCTGATTCATCGCGGACCGGAAGTGGCGATGAATCAGTTTAATGTCAGAGAGAAGGTCGTGGACGAAAGAGAGGGTGCGAACTAATGGGTCTCTGTTGCGGTATGATCGGTCTTCCGAACGTCGGCAAGACGACGGTTTTCAATGCGCTGACCAGTGGCGGCGCCTTGGCGGCTAATTATCCATTTGCCACCGTCGACCCGAACACCGGCATCGCATTAGTTCCGGACCCTCGCCTCATCAAACTGACGAAGATCTTTATCTCGAAGAAAACCACCTACAGTACGTTGGAAGTGCGAGACATTGCAGGACTTGTCGAAGGGGCCAGCAAAGGTGAAGGCCTCGGCAACCAATTTCTTGGCCACATTCGAGAAGTGGATGCCCTCCTCCATGTGGTCCGTTGTTTTCAGGGCACTGATGTGGTGCACGTCAGCGGCGGGATTGACCCGCTCCGTGACATCGGTGTGATCGAAACCGAACTCATGTTGTCCGATCTGGAGACACTCGATCGGCGTAAACAGAAGACGGAAAAGAAAGTCCGAGCCGGCGATAAAAAAGCTGCGTTTGAAGTGGAGTTTCTTGCCAAGCTTATCGGTCTGCTCGACAAGGGCGAATGGCTGGGCAATCGGGAATATACGTCGGAAGAACAGGTGATTCTCAATGAGTGTCAATTGCTCTCCTCCAAACCGGTTCTATTTGTCGCAAATGTATCCGAAGGGAAGAATGCCGATGAGGCCATGGTCCAAACCGTGCGCGAGTTCGCGGCGAAGCGTGGAGCGCGGGTCGTGACCATCTGCGGACAGCTGGAAGCCGAGCTGTCGTCATTGCCTGAGAGCGAACGGGCGGAGTTCCTGAACGAAATGGGGCTGACCGAATCAGGGCTTGTTCGATTGACGCGAGAAGCCTATACCCTGCTGGACCTGATTACCTTCTTCACCGCCGGTGAAATCGAATCTCGTGCCTGGCCGATACCAAGAAGCACGAAAGCGCCGCAAGCCGCTGGCAAAATTCATTCCGACATGGAACGGGGTTTTATTCGTGCCGAAGTCTACCACTACGATGATCTGCTGGCCTGTGGGTCGGAAGCGAAGGTAAAGGAGAAGGGGTTGTTCCGGCTAGAAGGCAAAGATTACGTCATCAAAGAAGCGGATATTGTGTATTTTAGATTCAACGTGTAGCCATCCCCAGCTACCGCACCACTCTTTCCGACCAACCAAGGAGCCTTGATCGTGTCAGATGCCTTATGCCGCTTCACCCCTCATTTGGGGGGGGGTGGCTGGAGTAGCCTGTTGACTTGACTGGCGCCTTCAAGATGGGCGATCCTCTTGCCTTGCTTTTCCTGCTGTTACTAGGTCTGTTTCCTAAGTTGTAACGAATGGTCGACTGGCTGACCGATTTCATTTCGTTTGAGTGGTTGGCCATTTATTGGGGAATCGGCCTGCTCTTTTTCGCGCTGGAGTATTGGTGGCCGTCGCGTCCACTCCGTTACCGGCAGGTGTTCCTGCAGGATGTGGCGGCCTTCACGACCTACCAGATCTTCTTTGTCTTTGCCACACAGGTGACGAATCGAATCCCGTTTCCCCACTACTCCTACTGGCGTTGGCAGGCGCTGCCATTTGCTTTCAAGCTGATCGTGTTCTTGTTTGTCCTCGACGGAATCGGCTATTGGATGCATCGGTTTTGGCATACACCGTGGGTCTGGCCGATCCATCGATGGCACCATGCGCCCACCGAACTATACTGGCTGGCCGGTATCCGGGCGAGCTTTCCGCAAGTCGTCCTGACCAGTGTCCCTTATCTGTTGGCGTTTCCACTCCTCAAACCGGTGCCCGCAGCATTTTTTCCGATCTATGGCTATATGTTGGTCCTCACCAATAACTGGATGCACATGAACGTGACCTGGCAGTCGAGAAAACTGGAGTGGCTCTTCGTCACGCCTCGCTATCATCGTGTGCACCATCTGAGAGAGATCGGGAGGACAGGGGCGAATTTCGGGGTCCTGTTTACCCTGTGGGATCGGCTGTTCGGTACGTATGTCGATCCTGAGCAGGTAGAATTGACGGGGCCTTACGGGATAGCAGACAAAGTCCATCCCGTCCGCATGGCAGTCGGGGTCTAAGTGGAGAGCCAGCTTTAATCAGCTGTGCAGTATCGGCCATAGGAAATAACCCAATTCCTTGGTTTTGCTCTTTTTAGTCAGAAAAGACTCCCGACCGTTTTATTCCGATGCGGATTATACCTCAGGAGATGCTGATTGCTTTCTTAGATATTGATCTAGGCAGAGTTGATTCAAAGAGCCAGCAAGATGAATCGCTAAGACAGCGTAATGACGAGGCACATCTATGACAGCGTTCCCTTGCCCGTGTCCCGCCAGTTCATTACCAAGTGTTGCCAGTGATCCAAGCACCGCCTTCCCAATTGCCTTTGCGGGAGCTTCAGGGATATCGTCCATAAATCCCCGCTCCCGGAACAATCGGAGTAGCTCCATGATATCCCCATTATGCTGATTGAGCACGGTCTTAAGTGTGCTCTCGAAGCTTTTGAATGCCTTCAAGATTACGTCTTTAGTCTTTCCATCCACAAGATCTTCACGAGCCTCTCGAAACTCATCATGAGCACCTTCAAATCCCTTTTCCCTCAGAATATCTTCACCTTTCTGAATGATTTCAGCTTGGAAAAATTCAGCATCGATCTGAAAGAACCGTCCATCAGAAAGGCGCCAGGGGCATTCAAAGTCCATCATTGCTTCGTTAATTTCTGCTTGGAAATTTGATGCCCGACCCTTGCCATGACCATGTTCGCCGAATGTAGATAGCTCTTCGGTAAACTGTTCAATTACTTCAAGCGCGCATGAGGGATACCCCTTCATAAAGTATCCTTCAAGTCCTACCGCATCTTCCGCAGCACGTGATTTAAGCTCAGAAAACCCGAGGAGCCGCCTCAACTTAATCTCGGTTTGCTCCGCAATACTGATTTTTGAACTCCAATTGTCTGCTGGATCCGGCTGATACCGATAGAATTCATTGTATTTTTGAACCGTCAGCCATAGACGCTGTCGCAAACGGTCTTTCATCGTGACTCGAATACGCTGTTCGACGAGTGCTTTCCCGTGACGGATTGAGAAAGGTTGCATGCTCCTACCCCCGGTTGCCGCACGAAAATACCCTTGTTTGTCTGATCCTGCAAATCACGTGTGTCGTTCGCCGCAACTGCGATAGTCAAGCTGTGACGAGGTGAGGGCTTGCTGGTCAGCAGCAAAGCGTGTGTGCTCAATGGCAGGAAGGTGGTTAAAGCAGCGTTTGGAGCTTGCTCAAGGTTTCCATGACGACGTTGAGGGAGGCCGTACCTTTTTTGACGGCTTTGCGTGTCTTCCAATCCAGGCTCTTGACTTGATCCGACAGCACGACGCTTATTCGCTGAGGGTCGTCGCTGATAACGACTTCGAAGGGATAACTCTTTTGCTGGCTAGTCATGGGACAACAGAGCATCAACCCGCTGGCCCGATTGTAGCTGGCCGGTGAAAGGACGAGCGCAGGGCGATGCCCAGCCTGCTCATGGCCGGATTGAGGGTTGAATTGCAGCCACACGATATCTCCTCGATTTGGAACATAGGAAGGCCTCTTCATCACCAAATCTCTCGACCAGTCGGGATACCTGTATTGATTTCGCCATGCAGGTTCTTCGTGGTGATCCGTTTGACAAGGTCATCAAGGCGGTATACTCGCCGGAGATGGGGTTTCAACACGACATTGCCGTCCTGCACTTCGATCTCCACATCATCCTGAGCTTTGAGCCCGACTTGCACCGCGACACTCTTTGGGACACGAATCGCCAGACTATTACCCCACTTCTTCGCCGTCGTCTTCATGCACTGCCCTCATGTGTATCTACGACGTAGATACTATGCTGAGATGATGAGCAACGTCAAGATCTCACGCTGATTCATGTGTGCGCATCTCGACAACAAGGTGTCGCTTGAGGCGTGAATCGGTCATATGGGCAGAGTTGAAAGAGGCAGGCTCAACGTACAGCAACCTCCCGTTTCTCTGGCCGTTTGTTTGACAGTCCGCTGATCCCTGTGCTACCGTCCACCGTTCTTTACGCCAAATAGGCACCTACACCTCGCTCCCGACTGGTTCGGGGGCCTTTGTCCAGGAGGATCGCTGCATGGAGCTCTACGAGTCTCTGTTTATTATTCGTCCGTCCGTCTCCGATGAGGAGACCAAGACGCTCATCGACAAGATGAAGAACGTCGCCGATAAGACCGGCGCCCAATTCATCAAAGCTGAGAATTTAGGGAAGAAAAAGCTCGCCTACGAAGTGCGTCGCGAGCGGAAGGGGACCTACGCCTATTTCTATTTTAAAGCGCCGAACAACACGGTCGGTGAGCTCGAACGGGCCTATCGATTGGAAGACAACATCATCAAGTTTCTGACGATCCATCACGAGAAGCCCTTGATGGAGCGACGTCCGGTGGAAGCCTCGGCACAGGAGTCAGACGGTGGCCGGATTTAACAAAGTCATCCTGATGGGGAACCTCACCCGTAACCCTGAGCTCCGGTATACGCCGAGTGGGACACCGGTAGCGAGTTTCGGCTTGGCGGTGAGCCGTCGATTTAAACAGGGTGACGATTTGAAGGAAGAGGTTTGCTTCGTCGATATCGTGGTGTTCGGCAGACAAGCGGAACATTGCGGGCAGTATCTCAGTAAAGGCAACGGGGCGATCATCGAAGGTCGGTTGCAGCAGCGCCGATGGGAAACCGAGGATGGCCAAAAGCGCAGCAAGCATGAAGTGGTCGCCCAGACCGTGACGTTCATGCCCAAACGCCAAGACGGTGGGGCGAGTGCGGAACCTCCGATGCACGACGACCCCGGCTATGATATGGGTGAAGAAGGTTCAATGACAGGAGCATGAGGAGGCAGTAATGGACCGAAGCGACAACGAACGTGGCGGGGGACGGTTATTCCAGCGAAGGCGTCCCTGCAGATTCTGTCTGGAAAAAGTGCCGATCGACTTTAAAGACGCCGGGCTTCTTCGGAACTTCTTGACGGAGCGGGGACGGATCGTTCCGCGCCGTATTTCCGGGAATTGCATGCGGCATCAGCGTGAACTGACGGTAGCCGTCAAGCGGGCTCGGCATATCGCCATCATCAGCTTTGCCGAGGAGCGATAGCGAACGTGATCGGCGATTTCGATGCACCGAGGTGGGGCAGCGGCACGCTGCCGAGAATGACCATGGATGTATTGACACCGAAAATCACGGACATCACGGCCGAAGGTCTTTCCTTGTCGGGAGATCTCACGGGCGACGATCTAGGACTGACGGATGCGGATGTGTCCATTCGTGGAACCGTATCGGTCGGGCTGGAGCTTCGCGCGATTGAACGTACCATCTATGTGACCGGGGTTGTGGAAGGGACGGCGGTTCGCCAATGTGTGCGGTGCCTCAAGGATTTTGACGACCCACTGGCGTTTTCGTTACGCGTGGCCTATGAGCGGGAAGTCAAAGCGACGGGTGCGGTCGCAAAGCGAGACGATCCACGGAAGAGGAAGTCGGCAGCGCCTCCGGAAGGCGAAGCGGAAGAACCGAACGACGATCTCTACTACTTTACGGGTGATCATTTGGAACTGGCCTCGATGCTGCGGGAGCAATTGATTCTTGCTTCTCCCATGCACCCGTTATGCTCCGAGGACTGCCGCGGATTGTGCATCCGTTGTGGAAAAGATTTGAATGAAAGCCCTTGCCGTTGTGGCGAAGAACCGACGGAAAGCCCGTTTCAGGTGTTGCGCACTATGAAAGAAAAACTGAGGGACCCCGGTGAGCGCTGAGCGGTGGTCCGAATCGAGCGGAAGAAGGAGTCATCATGCCCAATCCCAAACATAAACATTCACGGGCAAGACGCGATAAGCGTCGCACCCAAAAGCTGCGTATGACCCCGCCGGGAATGGCTGTGTGCCCACAGTGCCATGAACTGAAGCTGCCGCATTATACCTGTTTGAACTGTGGTACCTATAAGGGTAAGGCAGTCATTCAAGTCGAAGAGGCGTGAGCAGGTTGTATAAGTCGGTCCATTGCGCGAGTTTCCCAGCACGTCTAGCGTGAGCCGGGGGGCGACACGTGATCAGCCTGTCCTTTAAGCGCCATCCGTGAGTACACCATCTCGCATGAAGATCGCGCTCGACGCGGTGGGGGGTGACCATGGCCCTGCACCTTGCGTGGAAGGCGCACTTCAGGCTGTGAAAGAGTTCGACGCCGAAGTCATTCTCGTCGGCGACGAGACCACCCTGAAACAGGAATGTGAGCGTCAGTCTGGTCACGATTCCCGCCTCACCATTCAGCATGCTTCCCAGGTTGTCGAAATGCATGAGTCGCCTGCCGCGGTTGCTCGGAAGAAACGAGACTCGTCGATTTGGGTCGCAACAGAGCTGGTTAAGAACGGTCATGCCGATGCGGTCGTGAGCCCCGGTAACACGGGGGCGAGCATGGTGGCGTCGTTCTTTGTCTTAGGACTGATCAAGGGGGTTGAGAGGCCGGCGATCGCCACCAGTCTACCGACGCTGAGTGGCGAAGCCATCATGCTTGATGTGGGGGCCAACGTCGACTGTACCGCCAAGCATCTCGAACAATTCGCCTTGATGGGCAATGAGTATGGGAAACATCTGCTCGGAAAACCGAATCCTCGTGTCGGTCTACTGAGCATCGGGGAGGAAGACAGCAAGGGCAACGAAGTCACCAAAGAGGCATTCAAGCTCCTCAAGGGCAGTTCGATGAATTTCGTGGGGAATGTCGAGGGACGCGATGTGTATAGCGGAATCGCCGACATCGTCGTCTGCGATGGGTTTATCGGCAACGTCGCATTGAAGATTTCCGAAGGTGTGGCCGAGATGATCAAGCGACTACTCCTGAAGGAAATCTCCGGCCACTTTCTCGGCCGACTCGCGTATCCCTTGATTGCCGGGCCTCTCATGAATTTGAAGCGGAAAATCGACTATGCCGAATTCGGCGGTGCCCCGTTGCTAGGTGTCAATGGGATCACGATGATCTGTCATGGCCGATCGTCGGCCAAGGCCATCAAGAATGCGATCCGACGAGCGAAGGGCATGGCTGAGGGTAGAGTGCGAGAGCTGATCCAACGAGATATTGAAGAGAGTCGCTCTCACCGACCGATGGAAATGGAAACATGAAGGCTTGTATTGCCGGAACCGGCTCCTATGCGCCTGCCAGGGCCCTGACGAATGCGGATCTCGAACGGATGGTTGCCACCTCCGACGAATGGATTCGAGAACGAACAGGGATCTGTGAGCGGCGTATCGCAGCCACCGGTGAAGCCTGTTCGGATTTGGCGGTTCAGGCGGGGAAGCGGGCGTTGGCGGCGGCCGGTCTGGCGGCAACCGATCTCGATATGATTTTGGTCGCGACCTGTACTGGCGATTATCCTCTCCCTGCAACGGCTTGCCTTGTCCAGCATCAGCTTGGCGCGACGAACGCCGCGGCGTGCGATCTTTCGGCCGCCTGCTGTGGATTTGTCTATGCACTCTCGGTGGCGGATGCCTATGTCAAAAACGGAATGCGTTATGTCCTGGTGATCGGATCAGAGGTGATGTCCGCCATTACCGATTGGACCGACCGGAACACTTGCGTGCTGTTTGGAGATGGAGCCGGCGCGGTTGTCGTCGGTGCAAGTGATGGAGAACGAGGGATTCTCTCAACCCACCTTCGTTCCGATGGCGCACTCTGTGAGCTGATCATGGTGCCGGGAGGAGGCTCGCGTACTCCACCGTCCGACAAGGTCATCGCCGAACGTTTGCAGTACATCAAAATGAAAGGGAACGAGACGTTCAAAGTTGCAGTACGCACCTTGGAGGAGATCGCTCGTACGACCCTTTCGGCCAATGGTCTTCGGGTGGAAGATCTTGATCTGTATGTGCCGCACCAAGCCAATGTGCGTATTCTGAAGGCGGTGATGGAGCGGCTGGGTCTTCCGATCGAAAAAGTGCTCCTGAACCTCGATCGTTACGGGAACACGTCTGCCGCGTCTATCCCGATCGCCCTGGATGAAGCGGTTCGCGAAGGGCGGATCAAGGATGGTTCATTGGTAATGCTCGGAGCGTTTGGGGCAGGGTTGACCTGGGCCTCTGCGGTCATCAGATGGTAAAGAACGGCCGGGTCGTGATCCAGAGCGGTCGATGTGGAACCTCTACTATGATTGTGGCAAGACGGCGGCTCGTGAAAACTTTTCCCGTTGACTTTACATGGGATTTCGAAGATATCTAACGCCCCATGACTCTTGGAATCGGGCTTGTTTTTCCTGGACAGGGTTCTCAGTCGGTCGGGATGGGGAAAGCGCTTTATGACGCGCATCCCTCATTGAAACGTGTCTATGATGAGGCCTCTACGGTCTTGGGTTATGATGTCGCCGACTTGTGCTTCGCTGGACCGGCTGAACGACTTAATCTCACGGAATTCACCCAGCCGGCTCTGCTCGTGAGCAGTGTGGCAGCGTTGAAACTGTTTGAGCCGGTCGGGATCAGGCCGGTTGCGGTGGCGGGGCACAGTTTAGGGGAGTATTCGGCGTTGGTTGCGGCAGGAGGCGTATTATTCCGTGATGCCGTTGGCCTGGTTCAGAAACGGGGGCGCTACATGTCCGAAGCCGTGGCTCCGGGAGCCGGACGTGTCGCTGCCCTGTTGGGTTTAACCGCCGAGGCGGTCAAGGATGTGTGCCGCACGGCATCGTCGGTCGGGGTTGTCGCGGCAGCGAACTTCAATTCGCCTGGCCAGGTGGTGATTGCCGGTGAAAAGGCGGCGGTGGAGCGAGCGATTGAATTGGCCAAAGCACAAGGCTGTAAAAAGGCCATTCCATTGCCGGTCAGCGTGCCGGTTCATACCCCGTTAATGCAACAAGCAGCCGACCGGTTGGCGAAAGATGTAGCCACGGTTCGGTGGTCGGACCTGAGCGCACCTCTCGTGAACAATGCAGAGGCGAAAGCGATCAGCCGGGCGCACGAGATCCAAGCGTCGTTGGTGCGTCAGCTGCCCTCTTCTGTACTGTGGGAGGATACCGTACAGACAATGGGAAGGATGGGCGTCACGACGTTTATAGAAATCGGCCCTGGTACGGTACTGACCGGCTTGATCAAACGAATTTTACCTGAGGCGAAACTGTTGAATGTGAACGATCCGAAGTCGTTGGACGCGACACTCAAGGCGGTCAGTTAAGTCCTGACTGCCCACATGGAAAACCAGATGACGAATTCCCTGTCGGCCTGGTAACGTATCGTCTGAAAGGTCTGAAATGCCATTACAAGGAAAAACAGCTATCGTCACCGGCGCGGCGCAAGGCATCGGCCGGGCCATTGCCGAATGTCTGGCCCAAGCAGGGGCCGACATTGCCGTGGCCGATCTCGATCCAGGCCGTTCTGTGGAAACGGTTGCCTCCGTCGAAAAGCTGGGGCGGAAGGCGCTGAACATAAAAGTCAACGTCGCCGATGCCACTGAAACCAAGGCGATGGTCGAGCAAGTCCTGAAGGCTTGGGGGAAAGTGGACATTCTTGTCAATAATGCCGGGATTACTCGTGACGGCTTGTTGTTACGGATGAAAGAAGAGGATTGGAATCTGGTGCTTCAGATCAACCTCAATGGTACGTTTAACTGCACGAAAGCCGTCTTGCAGCCGATGACCAAGCAACGATATGGTCGCATCGTCAATATCGCCTCGATCGTTGGGGTGATCGGGAACGCGGGGCAGGCCAATTACTCGGCCTCGAAGGCCGCCGTCATCGGGTTTACAAAAACCGTTGGACGGGAATATGCCAGCCGTAACGTCACGGTGAATGCGGTGGCGCCCGGTTTCATCGACACGGCCATGACCCATGGGCTACCAGCTGATGTGAAGGAAACGTTGCTGAAACAGATCCCGTTGGCGCGATTGGGTACGCCGGCGGATATTGCGGCGGCCGTGCGGTTTCTGGTGTCCGAGGATGCGGCCTACATCACCGGCCACGTCTTGCACGTGAACGGCGGGATGTTGATGGTATAAGATCGTCGAATCGTTTGGATGTACGGCCGTCACAGATCCCCATGCGGCGGTGCAGCGGGAGTCATTCCGGGGAAGGAGGTAGTCATAGCAATGGCAACTGTTGAAGAGCGAGTCAAGAAGATTATTGCTGAGCAGCTCGGTGTGGAAGAGGATGAGGTGACGCCGGAGGCCTCTTTCGTCGAAGATCTTGGGGCTGATTCGCTCGATACCGTCGAGCTTGTCATGGCCCTGGAGGAAGAGTTCTCGATCGAAATTCCCGATGAGGACGCGGAAAAGATTCTGACCGTTGGGAAGGCGCTGGACTACATCAAGGAAAAATCCTAGGCATGCCGGCAGGAATACCTGATCACGCAGCGCGGCGCGTCGTGGTCACCGGTCTCGGGCTGGTGACACCGTTGGGCACGGGTGTTGAGAAGACCTGGAAAGCGATCTGCGCCGGCGAGTCCGGGATCGATCGAATCACCAGATTCGATCCGACGGGATATGACGCCCAAATTGCGGGTGAGGTGAAAGATTTTGATCCTGCTCAGTTCATCGAAAAGAAAGAGATCAAGAAGATGGATACGTTCATCCACTACGCCGTGGGCGCCGCCCAGTTGGCGGTGGATGATGCCGGATTAAAAGTAATGCCTGAAGAGGCGGCGAAGGTGGGCGTGTACATCGGCTCCGGGATCGGTGGGCTCGGATCGATCGAGCACTATCATGATGTGCTCAAAGGTAAAGGGCCGGGCCGGGTCTCCCCGTTTTTCATTCCCATGACCATCATCAATTTGGCGTCCGGGCAGGTGGCGATTCGGATCGGAGCCAAGGGGCCCAATTCTTGTGCGGTAACGGCTTGCGCCACGGGTAATCATTGCATTGGGGATGCCTACCGCCTGATTCAACGAGGTGAGGCCGATGTCATGGTGGCCGGCGGTGCCGAAGCGGCGGTCACTCCGCTGGGTGTAGCGGGATTTGCGGCGGCCAAGGCATTGTCGTTCCGGAATGACGAACCGACGAAGGCCAGCCGTCCGTTCGACAAGGACCGAGACGGATTTGTGTTGGGCGAGGGCGCGGGGGTTGTGGTGATCGAGGAACTGGAACATGCCCTTCGGCGTGGGGTCAGAATGTACGGCGAGATCATCGGATACGGCATGAACAGCGATGCCTACCACATTACGGCCCCGCCGGAGGAAGGTGAGGGCGCCGTTCGCTGCATGGAATTGGCCCTTAAGGATGCCGGAATCACTCGCGATCAGATCGGGTACATCAATGCGCACGGTACGTCGACGATGGCCGATGCCATCGAGACTCGAGCGATCAAACGGGTGTTCGGGGAACAGGCGTTTCGCATCCCGGTCAGCTCGACCAAGTCTATGACAGGACATCTGCTTGGAGCTGCGGGTGGGATCGAAGCCGTCTTCAGTCTGCTGGCGCTGTTTCATGGGATTCTTCCCCCCACGATCAATCTGGATCATCCGGATCCGGCCTGTGATTTGGACTATGTTCCCAATACGGCGCGACCTGTCGCCGTTACAACGGCATTGTCGAACTCCTTTGGATTCGGCGGAGTCAATGCCTGTTTGATCTTCAAGAGACTGGACGCCTAGCAGGATGCTGAAAAAGTCCGCCAACGGCGTTCTCGCCTCGCTCAGAGGCTCAACGTACCGAAGCGTTCGCCTCGCCTCTTCGCTCGCTGCGGCCTTGCTGGACGGCCTTTTTGAGCATCCTGGAGGCATTCTGGCGTTGGCATCGATCGGAACATTCTTGCCATATCGTTGGCATCAACCAAGTTTCTTCACAGCCTGCTAGTGCGTGCCATGATGACGCCGGCTCCTTCAGCCGATTTTTCTCCTGCCATATCGAACTATCGATTCACGGATCCGAGCTTCTTGACTGAGGCGTTGACACACAGATCGTATGTGAACGAACGACGAGAATCCGGTCGAAAACACAATGAGAGACTCGAGTTCCTAGGGGATGCCGTGTTGTCGCTCATCATGAGCGATTATCTTGCGAGGCGGTATCCTGAGTTGAGCGAGGGAGCCCTCTCAAAACTCAAGGCCAGACTCGTGAGCGAAGCGCCATTGGCCAATGCCGCCAGACGGATGGATCTCGGCGCCCGATTGAAACTTGGCCGTGGCGAAGAACTCTCGAATGGGCGGGACAAAGCGTCACTGTTGGCTGATGCATTTGAGGCCGTCATTGCGGCCGTCTATCTTGATGGAGGTTTGGATGCGAGTCGAAGCTTCACCATTGAGGCGCTGACAGATGAACTGCGCCGGATCGACGTCCGGCAGGAAAAACCTGGGAGCGATGATTACAAAACGCGTTTCCAGGAATGGTGCCAAAAGCGGCATGAACTGTTACCTCGATATGTGGTTGTCAGCGAAACCGGGCCGGATCACCACAGGTTCTTTGAGGTGGAAGTGCACGTGAATGATGAAGTGCTTGGGATCGGCCGAGGACACAGCAAGAAGGAGGCGGAACAGGAGGCGGCACAACGAGCACTGGAGCACGTTGAGCGTTGACGCGCGATTCCGTGCTAGGATGACAGATGACTGTCACTTGAAACGTAGGGGAGGTCTGGTGATGCTGAAGCGCACAGGATGGCGAGTTCTTATGGGGGTGTTGGTAGGAATTGCTCTGTCAGTATCAGGTCTTGAGTCGGTTGTAGCGGCTGATAAGACACCGAGTTCAAAGACTGACACACCGAAAGGGCCGCGAGGGATCATTAAAACGAAATTCGGCGATATCGAAATCAAGTTGTATCCCGATGTTGCGCCAAAACATGTGGAGAATTTTATCAAGCTGGCGAAGTCTGGATTCTACAATGGGACGATTTTTCATCGCGTTATTCCAGGTTTCATGATTCAAGGCGGAGATCCCAATACGAAGGATACGCTCAAAAAGGAGACCTATGGGCAAGGCGGCCCCGGCCATACCGTCAAGGCGGAATTCAGCGACATCCCACACAAACGTGGCATTGTGTCTATGGCCAGAGCGGCTGATCCTGATACGGCCGGCTCCCAGTTTTTCATCGTGGTCGAGGACTCACGATATCTGGACCACAAATACTCCGTGTTTGGTGAAGTGACGAAGGGAATCGGCGTGGCCGACAAGATCGTCAACCTGACACGCGATGAGCGGGACAATCCTAAAGAGCGTGTGGAAATGACGGTGACGATTGTGGAGTAGTTTCCGCCGACATTTGTGTCGGGTGCTCATGTGCGGCGCGTCTTTAAGATGCCGGCCGGCTTTTTGATTCCACCTCCAGCACCGAAGCCATAAATCCGTCTGCTGGAATCACCAGCAGCGGGCAGGGGGCCTTGTGAAGCACCTGCTCGCTATGGCTTCCGCGCAGCGCATCGAGAAAACCATGGCGTCCTTCGGTCGTCATCACGATGAGATCCGCTTTGATTTCCTCCGCGGTCCCGCAGATCACGTCCACCACATCTCCTTGCTTGATGACTGTATCCCACTGCCAGCCCGGCATATCGGAGTAGTGGAGGTCGGGCAGGTCTTCTTCCCCGCCGACATGTAGAACCGTAAAGACGCCGACCGGGCGATTGAGCCGGTATGCCATCCGCACCGCGGCTTGGAGTGCCGCCTGGCCCGGCGGCGTGGAGGCGACGGGAAGCAAGATGTTCGTCAACGAGATGGAACCATCATGCGAAGACACGAATCCGGCTGCCCCTTTCGGGATGAAGAGGGTCATCTGCCGTGACTCCAGCGCAACGGGCACCGCTACGGACTTGCTGAGCCATGGAAGGCCCCCATTGCTTTGATCAGTAGCGAGCACAATCAGATCTGTCGCGTGTTCGGCTAAGTAGGACGTAACTGATTCAACGGGATCCGGATGGACCGCCTGGACCTTCTTGACATGGATACCCAATTCAGCGACATCGGATCGCCGACTGTTCATGGGCAGCAGGCCCCATCGCTCCAGCGCTGCACGTACGCCGGGAAACTCTATCCACTCCGTATCCCGATCGGAGGAGACATGCAGGATGGTCAGGTTGGCTTGAGCCATCAAGGCAACCCTCAAGGCATGAGCGAACGCGGCTTCGCTCGCCGGGGTGAAATCGGTTGGATGAAAGATGTTCCGAAGGATAGGGACGTTGAGCGAGTTGGGAAGAGCCATAAGCGGTCTCCTTTGGAGACCATAGCTTACCATGACAGATGTTCCGACTTGCACTGGGGAAGGTACTGGGTAGTTTATAGGATGGCGTTCTCGGCCCGCTGTCTCGCCGGTCTGTTAGGATGCCTGTTCTCGTTCGTTGCTAGGGAGAGCTACTTGTGATGGTGCCCGCAGTCAGGGCCATGGGTGTGTTCCTCGGCGGCGGGCGGTGGCAGGAACGATCGCCCTGGCAATAGGATGTGTCCCGGTTCATGCTGCTTCTTGAGATGTGCGGCGATCTCCGGGTGCTGTATCTTCACATACCCAAGCAGCCCTCCCAGAAATCGGCTCGACTGAACAACATTTCCTGAAAAGGTAGAGACGAATCGGTCGATCCGATCCAGGATGGCCGGGGCGTCCGATGAATCCGCGATCTGCTCGGGGTTTTGCTTTCTGAAGGTCTCATATTCCTTCCGGAGGTGTTCGGCGAATACCGGTATGGGAGCGGCAGGAACATGCAGCGGGCTGAGTGTGCGCCGGAGAGCCTGAAGGGCCGTGATGACCTCGGCATCCTGCCCGTCTCGACGCCCTTCAAAGTAACTGAACGTAATTACTTCGATCAGGTTGAATAACGCAACCGCCTTCTGACCTCCCGACTCATCCAGCTCCCGATAGAAATCTCGCCGAATGGGCAAGAATTGCTGACCAAGGCGTTTCTGCTGGTAATCTGCCCCACTATCGAGATAGGCGCAATCAGCCGGGCATGAGATCCGTGTCAGGCGATGCTCTCCACAGCAGGGGCTGCAGATCAATCCTCCGAGGGCGGGGCACGGGCGTTTGCCCTTTCGATGGTGACAATACGAGCACGAGCTCATTTCTTCGTTCCTTCAGGCTCGGGCTTGGGAGGGGGAGGGATAAAACCGTAATCGGCCAATGTACGCTTCTCGCCCTTTGGCTTCGCCGATGATGGGGTTTCCAGCCCATTCATCTCGGCGGCATGCACATAGTGGTAGGGAACCAAGATCAGGTTATTCACCCGGTCGATACTGATATCAGCCGGAGCGGGCAGATACTCTGCGATGACTTGAAATCGATGATCTCGGGTCATGCGCCAAATCTTGCCTTTTGCGATGTCTGAGACATACATGTTCCCCCACTGATCGAAATCCACTCCGCTCAGGTTCTGGAAACGACTGGTAAAAAACCCATTCGATTCCAGTTCGGTCAGTTGTCCGTCGGGAGTGATTTCCAGAATCTTCCCTTTTTGCCGACTCACGGTGATGAGATGATTCGTCCTGGGATGAATCGCGATTCCGGATGGTCCTGCGAGCCGTTCATCATGGATTAACAGGTCAACTCGATGATCGGCTGACGGGTCAATTCGATAAATGGAGTTCGCCCCCTCATCTGAAACGTACAACAGACCACCTGGCGCGGCCGCCACGTCGGTGAGTGATGATGTGGGGAACGAAACTGCGGCGATGAGTTTGCCTGACGTCTTGTCGAATGCTTTCAGTTGATCGAGATCTGCGATGTAAAGGATCGGTCCCACCACAGCCATCCCTTTCGGGGCATGCAGCAACACGTCCGCCACACCGCCTTGGATGAACTTGAGGTCGGTGACCTTTCCCTCGGCATTCAACTTTGTGATGAAGCCGTTGTTGTCTCGTGCTTCCGGTTCGCCGTTGATGTTGGAAATGAAATATTCCTTTCCGGACGGGTCGCCGACAAAGCTGTTGGGTGACTCCAAACCGGTGATTTGCGCGGCTTCGACGCGGAACGTCATGCCCAGGATGAGGACGAGAGACAACAACAAGCGGTGATAGAATTTCACGAACAAAGGCGGGTCGTCCAAGGTTTCGGTGAGGGTCATCGTACTGGAGGAGCAAAGAGAGTGTCAAGAAAGAGCCCTGACGGGTTTGGAGGCCAAAAGAGAGATGGTAAGCGTTGACTTGCATAAAAATCCCCTGCTAAGTTGCGACGATTTATCCGGCTGAATGGTTATAGGGAGGGGGGATCGTGGCTGCACAATTGATTGATGGGAAAATGCTCGCGCAACAGGTTCGCGATCGTCTGGCAAAAGAATCGACGGAACTGTTTGCCAAGAAAGCGATAAAACCAGGTCTTGCGACCATTTTGGTGGGGGACGATCCCGCCTCGCACGTGTATGTTCGAAACAAGCAAAAGGCCTGCGAATTGGCAGGAATTTATGTCGACGACCACAAGCTCCCGGCGAGCACGACACAGGCCGAGTTGTTGGCACTGATCGACAAAAAGAATACTGACCCGAAAATCCATGGAATCCTGGTCCAGCTCCCGTTGCCCAAACACATCGACAGCAAGGTCATTCTAGAATCCGTCTCCCCGCTCAAGGATGCGGATGGGTTTCATCCCTACAACTTCGGCCGACTGGTGGAGGGGCACCCTGTTTTTGAAGCCTGTACTCCCAAGGGAGTCATCAAAATGATCGAATCGACCGGGGTGACAATAGAAGGCAAGCGGGCAGTTGTGGTGGGACGGAGCAACATTGTGGGAAAGCCGCTGGCGCTCATGCTTCTTCAGAGAAATGCGACGGTCACGATCTGCCATTCAAAAACCAAAGACCTCCCCGCGGTTTGCCGTGAGGCGGAGTTGCTTCTCGTCGCGATCGGAAAGGCGAAGTTTGTGACGGCCGACATGGTGCGCGAAGGTGCGGTCGTCATCGACGTGGGGACAAACAAAACTCCCGAAGGGAAGCTGTGCGGCGACGTAGACTTTGACCCGGTCAGCCGAAAGGCCGGTTGGATCAGCCCCGTTCCCGGTGGGGTGGGCCCGATGACCATCGCAATGCTGCTCGAAAATACCGTGGAATCCGCTAAGAGAGCAGCCGGGATGTTATGAGGGGCCATCAATGAGTCGAGAGCCACAGCGCCTAATCGATACCCTCAACCAAGGGACGTTTGTTGTTACGGTTGAGTATAATCCTCCGAAGGGCACCAACATCTCGTCCGTTCTCGAGAGCGCCAAACAGCTTGTCGGGCGCGTACACGGTGTGAACGTCACCGACAATACCGCCGCTGTGGTTCGTGCCGGGTCACTTCCTGTCTGCCGCCTGCTGTACGAATTGGGGCACGATCCCGTGATGCAGTTGACCTGTCGCGATCGCAATCGGATCGCCATGCAGTCGGACCTGATGGGCGCGCATATGCTGGGGATTCGAAATATTCTGTGTCTTACGGGCGATTATCCGACGGTCGGCGATCATAAGGATGCCAAGCCGGTCTATGATCTCGATTCAGTCCAAGTCATGCAACTGGTGCAAGGATTGAACAAGGGACATGACCTGGCCGGGCACAAGCTGGACGGCTCGACGGCGTTTACGATCGGTGCCGCCGTCACACCGGAGGCAGACCCACTCGGGCCGATGCTCGCCAAGTTTGAGGTGAAGGTGAAGGCAGGCGCCGAATTTTTCCAGACGCAAGCGGTATATCATCCGGAGCAGTTTGCGAGCTTCATGAAAGCGGTCCGGCCCTATAAGGTCAAGGTCCTTGCCGGTATCCTTGTGCTGCGTAACCATAAGATGGCGGAGTTCATGAACGGGAATATCCCGGGCATCTCGGTTCCAAGCGAGATGATCGATGAGCTCAAAGCCGCCGGTGAGAAGGCAGAGGATGTGGGGGTCGACATTGCCGTACGGACGATCAAGGCGGTTCGGCCGCACTGCGACGGCGTTCATATCATGGCGATTAAGGCCACGCATCGGTTGGCCGAGATCATCACCAGGTCTGAATTGAACTGATGACGATCCTTGATTTCCAGCAGTTCAAACGAGATAGGAAGAAACTCGCCGTCGTGACGGCTTATGATGCACTGTTTGCACGTATCGTCGAACAAGCGGGGATTCAGGTGATTTTGGTTGGGGATTCGCTGGGCATGGTCGTACAGGGGAAACCCAATACGCTCACGGTCACGATGGATGACATGCTGTATCACACCAAGCTGGTCGCCGGCGTGGTGCAGCGAGCGCTGGTGATTGCAGATATGCCGTTTATGTCCTATCAGACCAGCATAGAGGAGGCCTTGCGCAATGCGGGCCGGTTGCTGCAAGCAGGCGCCGCTGCGGTGAAGTTGGAGGGGGGGGCCGTGATGGCGGATCGAATCAAGGCCATGACGAATGTTGGGATTCCTGTCATGGGCCACCTTGGTATGACTCCGCAATCAGTTTATGCATTGGGCGGATACAAAGTCCAAGGCAAGGCCGACGATCAAGCCGCCAGGCTTCTGGAAGATGCAAGAGCCATTGAAGCTGCTGGGGCATTCGCTGTCGTGCTGGAAGCGGTGCCGGCAGCCCTGGCCAACAAGATCACCCAAGCCCTTTCAATCCCTACCATCGGGATTGGAGCTGGCCCTCACTGCGATGGGCAAGTGCTTGTGCTCTATGATCTTCTTGGACTGTTTGATACCTTCATGCCGAAGTTCGTGAAGACCTACGCCCACCTCAAAGCCGATACTCTCCAAGCCCTGAGTCGTTATAAAGAAGAAGTGGAACAAGGGAAGTTCCCGAGCGATTCCGAGAGCTACCACTAGTTCCTCTCTCTTCGCAATTCGTTTAGGTTGCACACCCACATTGCGCTCTCACCAGATCCGACTCGTCGATTTCCCCGGAAAGCAAGACAGGTCGAATCGAATACGATAAGGTGCGCCGTAAAGAGGCGCGCTGTGATGGATTGGGTTGACTGGCTTGTGAGTCTGGAAGTTCGGCAGTTTGTTTTGGACCACCATCTTGTCTATCCACTCATTTTCGTCCTACGCCTGTTCGGCGTGACCGCTCTTGAACTGCTCCGGCCGGCGCGAACGGTGCCCTATCGTAAGCTCATCGGGCGGGATATGCTCCTGATCTCCATCTATTGGTTCGGCATGGTCCCGATCGCCGAGTCTATCGATCGGCTGATCGCCATCCGTCCGCACTTGCCTCAGATCATTCACGAGATGCCGTTGCTGCTTCGCCTGTTCTGCTACTTCCTCATCGCCGATTTCGGGCATTATTGGATTCATCGCGTGATGCACATGAAGCCTGTCTGGAGGATTCATAAGTGGCACCATTCGCCTACCCACATGTATTGGCTCGCGGGCTTTCGAGCCACGATTCCGGAACATGCCATCGTCAATCTCCCCTATCTGTTTGCCTATTCATTTTTGGATCTCTCGCCTTCATGGATGGAACTCGCGATCGGCATTTTCAATAATCTGCAAAACGATTGGATGCATGCCAACATTGTATGGCGCTCCAACTGGCTCGAATGGCTGATCGTAACTCCGCGCTATCACCACATCCACCACAGCGATAGACCTGAGCACTACATGGCCAATCTTGCGGCGTTGTTTACTGTCTGGGACCGTCTCTTTGGGACGTATGTGGATCCGGAGTCAGTGAAGGGAGAGCTTTCGTTTGGGATTGGAGAGGAGGTGCCACCTCTTCGCCTCGTACTGGGGGTCTAGAATACGTACGTGAGCCTACGCTTTGCGTACCGTATCCTTGCGGTTCACCTGAAACACCTGCCGGTCGTCCAATCGGACCGCCGTCAACTGCCGCCCCCACACACAACCGCTGTCGATTGCCAGCAGATTCGGCTCGATGTGTAGGCCGAGCGCCGCCCAATGCCCTGTAATCAGAGTGGTGTCGGCGCTTTTGCGACCGGGAATGTTGAACCAGGCCTCGTAACCGAGCGGTATCTCTTGCGGAGGGCCGGAGAAATCGGACATCTCGCCGGTCGCCGTGCAGGCGCGAAGTTTGGTAAGAACCCTCGCGATGGTGGCGAGCCGAGCGGAATCTTGCAAGGTGGGATTCCACGTCGTGGCTTTCTCGTGGAAAATCGCCTGAAGGGCGGTTCGATAGTCGGGGCCGGACAAGGCGGTTTCTACTTGTCGGGCGAGGGATACTGCTTCCGCGACGGTCCATTGAGGTAACAATCCCGCGTGGACCATAAAAAAAGGAGATTCAAAGACGTGCAAGGGGCGGTGTCTCAGCCACTGGAGCAGTTCGTGGCGATCCTCGGCGTCCAGTACGTCGTGGATCGTGTCTTTGACGCGGAGATTGACCACCCCTTCTGCAGCAGCGAGCAGAAACAGATCGTGGTTGCCGAGCACTGTGCGTGCGGAGCCGCCGAGAGTCTTCACATAGCGCAGGACTTGGAGTGAGTCCGGCCCGCGGTTGACGAGATCACCGACGAACCACAGTCGATCTATCGTGGGGTCGAATCGGATGTGTTGAACGAGGCGTTGCAAGGCATCGTGGCATCCCTGCACATCGCCGATTGCATATGTCGCCATAGGCGAAAAGGTCTCCGTTCGTTTCTAGCCTGCTGATGGATGAAGCAAGAAGTAGGAAGTACGGAACGCCGAATCTCGGCCGAGTTCGCCGTCTATCAGCTATGGAAACTTCGCTTCAATTTTGCTCGACAGCCCGCCGCGCGCAGTGAAGGTGCCGGTGACTTTCGCCCAGACGGGCCGGCAGGTTGTGACGATATCGTGAAGGATTCTGTTGACGGCATTTTCATAGAAGATGCCGAGATTGCGGTAGGCATGGATATACATTTTGAGCGCTTTCAGCTCAAGGCATTCTTTGTCGGGCATATAGTGCAGCGTAATGGTTCCGAAGTCCGGCAAGTTGGTTTTGGGGCAAATCGCGGTGTATTCGGGGATCTCAATCGTAATTTCGTATCCCTTATATTGGTTCGGGAAAGTCTCGATGTCGGGTAGCGGGGCGCTGATTCCGCTCTTCGCGTGCCGCTCGTTGTAACCCAATTTCGTGGTCTTTTGCGTAGTCCTCATTTCCCACTCATACTTGTTTCATCCATTCAGTTTGGCCGATTTTCTCCAGTTCCACATAAAGCGAAACCCATGGGCATTTCATCTCGGGATAGACTTCGCAGAACCCACCTTTGCGGACTCCTCCGCACGGGCCGTGTGCCATGAATTTCGGACATTCGGCCTTGACCGAATCGTCCGGAATCGGCGGGCGTTTGTGAACTCCGCCGACATGGACACCGGCATCATCTTCTCCCGGGATGAGAACGCGCAGTGGCATGACGTGCAGTGTAAACGGAATGCGGCAGATGGGCAATGTCTAAACGTGAATTGTTAAAAATTCGGAAGAGGTTTATCCTTTCCTGCTTCTTATCCTGACCGTTTGGGGCGAATGGCCTATTTCGCCAGCTGAATCTAGGCCTTCTTTGGGATACCTTGGGTCCTCTTAGAAGTTGCTTTGATTTTCATGACGTTATACTATCAAACGGTATCATCAAAAATTCATAACAAATTCATAAGGTGGGTGTGAGTTACAGAGACGTGAAAAGGCTGAGCAAAGATTGACAGTCTTTTTTCGGCTTTGCTAGGATGCCTTGAGGCCCGGTGATTATAAAGTCGTCGTCCGATTGTCAAATCCGCAAGTCCTCAAGTTTTCTTCGATGCATGTGGAGTCGTGTTAAAGAGTATGAGCAACGTCCGGCCGTTGCTAACGATATATAAGGGAGGTGCCTGATGAGTCTTGATTATGTAAAGTTTTCCAATGGATTTGAGAAGTTTATGCCAAAGGAATATCGGGACATGGTGGAGCATGGACCATTTGGGAAAAAGGTCACTGTTTCACAAATGGGAAGCTTCAAGGAAGTGTTGGAAGAGCATCCCATGTGTGCCGGCTGTGCTATGACGCTCTTCATTCGGCTAGCCATGATTGCATTTCCCAATCCTGAAGACACCATTACTGTCGGGACGGCTGGGTGTGGTCGTCTGGCCATCTCTCAGGCGGCAATTCCATTTGTCTATGGCAACTATGGTGACCAGAATGGAGTGGCGAGTGGTTTATCCAGAGGTCTCCGTCTTCGCTTCGGCGACAAGCCGAAGGATGTGGTTGTGATGGCCGGCGACGGCGGTACAGCGGACATCGGCTTCCAGCAGGTTCTCCACTCTTGGTTCCGCAAAGAGCGGTTCACAACAATCATGTTGGACAACGAAGTCTACGGGAATACCGGCGGACAGGAAAGCGGCATGACCAATCGGGGTGCCGTGCTGAAAATGGCCCCGCTCGGTAAGAAGTTCGAGAAGATGGATATGCTGCAGATGGCCAAGGTCGCGGGTTGTGCTTATGTGGCGACTGTAGTGCCGAATAACCCACGACGTGTAGAAAGTGTCATTAAGAAGGCTGTGTTGATCGCTCGCGAAGTCGGCTCGACCTATATTCAGGCGTATACCTCCTGCAATATCGAGTATGCCATTCCGACCGACAAGGTCATGGAAGATGCAAAGACAGTTGAGAATGATCGGTATCAGTTCACCGAATACGTCAGTGAAGAAGCGAAGCAATACCTCACTGAGCGCTATGGCTACAAAGAATTCCTCGCCAAGCCGGCTGCTCCTGCCGCCGCGATTCCGGGCAAAGCCTAGACGTTCACGAGGAGGTCAATCATGGCAAAGAGATTCAATATTCGGATGGCAGGTGTCGGGGGCCAGGGTGTCGTCACTGGCTCGCATATTCTCAGTACGGCTGTCATCAATGCCGGCGGTGAAAGCACCATTGTCCCGTTTTATGGGTCGGAAAAGCGAATGGCGCCGGTCGAAAGCTATGTCCGTGTTTCGGATGAGCCTATCTACGAAATCGGTGAAATCACGTTTCCGCACATCATCATCATCTTCCATCCACAGGTCATCACCCACGGCAAGTCCTATACGATGCCGTTCTATTTCGGCTTGAAAGAAGATGGGGTTGCCCTGATCAACAACGATGGGCCGATGAATCTTCACAGAGATCAAGCGGCTGAGCTGAAGAAGCTTCGCGCGAAGCTCTATTACTTTCCTGCGACGAAGATCTCGTTAGAGGTTGCAGGCATGGACCTCGCCACCAACATGGCGCTGATGGGCTGTATCGGCGCGATTACAGGGCTGACGAGCATGGCTGGATTGGATCAGGCCGTGAAGGATCGGTTTCTCGGAAAAGGCTTCGTGGTGTCAGGCGGCACCGCCGCCCTCGACAGTGTCGTTGAGCGGAAGTTCAAGAAGAAACAGGAACTGATCGAGAAGAACGTGGCCGTCATGCGGGCCGGATGGAACTATGCCGTCGATCATGGTTGGGCTGCGGCCGATGTCAAACGGGCGGAAGAGCCAGTGGCAGCGGCCACCGCGTAGCCGGTCACAAAGGAGTCTTCATGTACCTTGTAGCCGATATCAGTGTTGAAATCTGTGCCGCGAAAAGCTGTAAGCTCTGTACGCAATATTGCCCGGAGGCCAATACTATTCAGTACAGCGATGAAATGGGCAAGGAACAGGGGTTCAAGTATGGTTCCGCTTATGTCGCGGTGGACCGTTGTAAAGGGTGTGCGCAGTGTGTATGGGTCTGTGACAACATGGCTAAGAACAATGCCATTAAGATGATCATGATCGATCAGTTGCCGAAGGCGGCGTTGACGGACAACATTACGTACGGCGAAAAGAGCACGACGGCCGTTTTGGCCAGTCCGGTCGTCGGATAAGACCTGAGGAAAGGGGAAGGGCGTGGCAACAACACAGGATACTAGAGAGCGTATCATCGTACCCGGACCTGCGGGTTTCCATCCTCCGTCAGCCGCGCAATTGGGTGTGGCGCTGCCGGATCCAGGGGAGGGATTATTTTACGGATTGCTCGAGCCGAACGAGGAAGTGGTGATTGAAGAGATGGCTCGTAAAATGCTGACGAGCCCCAACGCGACTCTCTTCCCTGGACCGCTGTTGCTCTGGGCTTGGAACGATCATGCAGTGGAAAAAGCAAAGGCGACTCTGGAAATTGCCGCGCAGATTCCGGAAGTCATGATCATTCCGATGCCGGACTATCGACCGAAGTATCCAAAGATCGATCCCGAAGAAGTTATTAACCCCAATCATCCTAATCTCACGATCTGGGGCAATAAGATTGAGGCCTGCATTTTCATCGGAGTGCATTGTCATTATGCGAATCTGACTCTCAAGATGATCCGGGCGGGCACGAATTGCTGTACGATGGCCGTTTGTGCGGAACAGGGCCATGAGGATGCGATGTTGACGATCCGAGACTCCGATACACTCAAGATCAAGCGAGTGGCTCAGATTTTCAAGCGTGTTCGCGAAGAGATGGGGATCAAACTGCCGGAGAACGGTGAAAATGTACGCTTTACCGGCACGCAGTCGAAGGTGCACGGCGGTAAGACCCACACCAATCCGATGGCGTTCGCCCCGACTCCTGGCGGGACGGGCAGTGCGGCAATGTTCGGTCATTCTGCCGAGCACATGAAACGGGAAGGATAAGGCCGGGCGGCAACGCTCGAACTAGCCAAAGAGGTGCAACTATGAGCGAGACCGAAGTGAAAACGAATCCGCAGGGTGATCCGATTACCAGCGTCGCTGTGCCGAAGTCCGATGGGAAAAAGGATCCTCATGGTGAAGCGAAGAGTCAGCGAGTGGTGACCCCTGAATACCTGTTTCATGAGGCGCCTCGGACAAAAGAGTTCATTACGGGAAGCGAAGCGGCAAAGGAAGCCATCCGTCGATCGAACGTGGATTTGGCCATCGCCTATCCGATCACCCCACAGAGCGAAACCATGCAGCTGGTCGGCGTGCTCTACGGTGAAGGCTACGTGAAAGAGTATTATCGTGGTGAAGAAGAAGTCGGTGTCATGGCGGCAATCGCCGGTGGGTCCCGCGCAGGTGTCCGTTGCTATACCGCGACCGCCGGACCTGGTACGCTACGCGGTCTAGAGGGTATTGCCTCTTGGCCTGGTCACCGTCTCCCGGTCGTTGCCATGTTTACCTGCCGGGTGGTCAACGCGCCGCTTGCGATTCAACCGGACAATATCGAAGTGTCCTACCTGCTGAATTGTGGGATGATTGTCTTTCATGCAGAGAACCAGCAGGACATGTTCGATTTCACAATGGCAGGATTCACGATCAGTGAAAAGAACGATGTGACCTTGCCGGTCGGAGTTTGCTGCGATGGGTTCTTCGTCACTCATGCCCGCGGGTATGTGCGCATGCAGGATCGTGGTATGAAGTTACCTCCGCGAGAAGCTTGGCGGGGCGCGGTCCCGGTCCTCGATGCGGAGAATCCTCCCGCACGTTTGTCCCGCGATGCCCCGGTCCAGAAGTCGAACTTCATGGCTTACAATATTCACGCTGTGTGGCAGCAAGAAGTCTGGGCGGCGGTCGAACGTTCCCGCAAGTACATCAATAAGTACATGGGTGGCTTGCTGACTGCGGAAAACGTTGAAGGTGCGGAGGCTATCATCATCGCCTCCGGCAGCGCAGCTGCCCAATCGCGCGAAGCGGTTCGTTTGTGCAAGGACAAAGGCCTCAACGTTGGGTTGATCAAAGTGCGGTCGCTCCGTCCATTCCCAACGAAGGAACTGCGCGAGCTGTGCAAGAATGCAAAGCTGATCGTCGTGCCGGAGTTCAATTATGTCGGGTGGCTGGCCAAAGAAGTGGCAACGGCGATTTATGGTTACTCCAAAGCTAAGATCATCGGCGGCCCACGTGTGTATGGTGGTCAGTCGATGCCGGTGGAGTTGATCTTGGACGAAGTCGAATCTGGTCTGACCGGCAAGAAGTCCACGAACGTCGCGATGTCGCAAGTCATGGGAGGCGCCGTCAGTCAGGACGAAGTCACCCACTTCATGCGCAGCATTTAATCCGGCGCTTCTTAGTAAATGACAAAAGAGCCTGTCCGGGGAGCCGGACAGGCTCTTTTGTTTTCACCGTGCTACATGGCTCACGATTCGTGAAGCTCGCTTCGGTTCAGCGAGGCAGGTGGATGTTGCAAACATTCAAGGAACGATGCGTCACGAGATACGAGCAATGTGGTTATCCTTGGATCTCGTCCTCAATCATTTCCTCACTGGACGGCATGCCATAGGCCACATATTTCGCATAGGATAGATAGATTGCCGCACTATCGGTCATGGCTTTTGAACCGGCCGTCAATCGGATAATCTTGTCGGAGCCGGGGGGTTCTATGTTCTGCAGCATCGTAACATGGTCGTGCAGGAGCCTAATATACCGTTCCACAGCCGATTCGACTTCTTTATAAGCCTTCAGAATTTCATCTGTCATGGTTGTCCTCCGTAATAAGCCGAGCATACACTAGGCTCATACGAGGCCTCAACGCCATGGTTGCACCCATACTCCTTAACACCATCAAAGAACTTGCTGAGCGGGAAGGAGTTTCACAAGAGAGATTGGTGCCGGCTGTGGTCGAATTGTCTCGCCTGTTTACCAAAGCGCGAAGTCGTCTCATTCGAACATATTTAGACGATGGCCTCCTGGGGGCGGCGTACCTTCAGTATTTCCTGCCGGTCAATCTTGCCAAAATCCAGTTGTTGCTTGATGAGATGCCGACTCCGGAACCGGTCGAAAGATTTTCTGTTCTCGACATTGGATCAGGGCCAGGGACTGGGACTCTAGCAGTCCTCGATTGGTGGCGTCAGCGAAAGCTGCCCAGTGTGTTATCAGTGACCGCTGTCGATCATTCGTCGAGAGCGCTTAACCAAACCGGACAGTTGTGGGAACGGTACAGTCGGGCGGTGAGTATTCAGGAAGCAGACTTGCAGACGTATGTGGGAGATTTGGAACGACGAGCCTGGCTGCAGCAGGTGAGGCAAAAGGGACCATTTGATCTCATCATCCTTGCCAACTGCTTGAATGAGATTCTTATAAATACAGGCGATCCCATCATGGCGCGAACTGCCTTTGTGGACGAGGCCTTAATGTTACTGGCACCGCACGGCACGATGATGATTGTGGAGCCTGCCTTACGAGAAACCTCCCGAGCACTGCATCAGGTGCGAGATCGATTGCTCCAAGAGAAGCGTTGCACTATCTATAGCCCCTGCCTGCATGAGCAGAACTGCCCAGCCTTAGCAAAGCCCGACGATTGGTGCCATGAAGAGCGGGCCTGGGAACCGCCAATTTCGATCCTGGAAATAGATGAAGCAGTGGGGTTCATCAAAGATGCCCTCAAGTTTTCATATCTGCTGTTGCGAAAAGACGGAAAGACAATAACTGAACGGCAACCTGACGTCTATCGAGTCGTGAGCGAACTGCGGGAACTGAAAGGCGAGAAGCGGGCCTGGCTCTGTAATGAACAAGGCCGACAAGAAGTCGGACGGCAAGATCGACTGGTGTCTCCTCGCAACGAAGCCTTCGATCAGTGGCATCGCGGCGCGATCGTGCAGATCGAAAAGATCGTTCACAAGGAACGAAGGGGAAAAGTGTCGGCACTGGGACGAATTGAGCGAGATGGCGCTGCGCAGATCGTTCGATCAGCATGATGAGATGCCATAGCGTAGGTGACCAACGGGGCGCGTCTTCTGCCGCGACATGCTGACAAATAGTCTCGGCCGACGAAGGATGGGGCAGCTGCGGTCTGCCATAATGCGTTGAGCATTGGTGGCTCCATCCGTCCTACATCAAGAGCGAAGGTATGGAAACGGGACAAATCGTTGATGGATCAGTCTCGTTTCGTAATGACGGTCGTCGCTTTCTCGTTTTTTGGAGCAGCGTCGCGCAGGATAAGTTACTGCGCTTGCCGAAAGGTTGCCGGTCTGAGGCATGAGGACGTCGGCGCATGTTTGAAGTTCAGGCCTAACAACGCGAAGCCTGAACAAGTTTGTGACGCCGAGCGACCTGAGGTTAGCGTGGTCGAGCAGAAGCGTGTGAGCAGGGCAGAACTGATCGGCGCTGATCAAGCTGATTTTATCGAGAAGTTTCCTGAAGTCGATTGCTGGCTATTAGGTCAGCTAGTCCGCTTCCGGCTCTGAGCTGCCGTGCTGGTGGGAGACCTTGTCTTCTTCGAACAGATCCTCCATTTCTTCGGCCATAACCGCATCATCATCTTGAATGGCGATCAGGGGAATTTCTTTTCTCGCCTTGGGTTTTTCTTCTGGCGAGGAAGGATCAGGCTGATTGGGATGGTCTGTCATAGGATCTAGTATACACCTAGGATGTTGAAAAAGTCCGCAGGCTCTGTTTGAACATCCTGGCGCTTATTCAAATGCCTCAAGGGACGATTTCTCCGGGAACTGCCGTTTGCAGCCCTTGCAGGTCACGAAGTAATAGGCATCTCGGACGGACAACGTGGCTCGGAAGTCGAGGTCGACTCCGCGATGGCTACAGGCCGTGCAAGAAATCTCCTTTAAGCGAAACGGCACGTCCGGCTGCGTCCGGAGATAAAACTCCATATCGGTATGGACCGGGAAGGTGTAGAAGCATTTCTTGCAGATGCCCCGCCAGTCACCATCGGTTCCCATGAACCGTTCATCGATTGCGAAGCTCGACTGTTTGCAGACGGCGCAAGGGACCGTGTTCAGCCGCCGTTCAACTTCCTGTTGAGTAATAGTGACCATGTTGACGCGAGTATAGCGGGCGGGGAAATGGAATCGCAACCATACCGTAGAGCCAGTGGGAACGCTTGACGCCCGTCAAGGTCGCGATATACTGACAACGCAATGCATCTGATTACGGACAATCTGTTGGTGGGAAGCATCGGCGATGCCCAAGAGCCTCCTGAGGTGATCGGTACGCTTTTGCTTGTGGCAGAAGAGTTTTTGATTACACCGGCTGCCTGGCTGGACTATCATCAAGTGCCTTTTCGAGAGTTTGCCAAGGCCGATCCTCTGAAGCTGATGGAAGCGATCCAATGGCTTGAACCTCGTGCACCGAAAGGTCGGACGCTGGTCTGTTGTCGGGCAGGCATGGGACGCTCCGTTTCAGTGGTCATGGCCTATCTATGCTGTGTTGAAGGCCGGACATACGATGATGTCTTGAAGTTGGTCATGGCTCGACGCCCGGGTGCCATGCCGCTGCCGAATCTTCAGGTCGCCATTGAACAGGTCCGCCAACTCCGGCGCGCTGGTAACTCTGCCGTCCCTCGGTAGCGATCTTTTCCCCAATCATCCACTGTCGTCTTGCCTTTCCGTCGTCTTCGTGGCCTAATGTCGCACTCCTCCTCTCTTTAACCTGGTCGAAGTATGCCGGAGCTTCCAGAAGCAGAAGTTGTTGCCAGACAGATCCGGACTCGTCTCCTCGGGGCCCGGCTAAGAGAGATATGGGTTGGACGTGAGGATATCGTTCGGGAAGGCTACACCACCGTGCCGTGGTATCGAGGCGCCAGCCTGCAATCGGTCGAGCGATTCGGCAAGAGCGTTGTCCTTGAATTTGTGAATGAAGAGGCCTGTCGCTATGTGGTGGCTGAGCTTGGGATGACGGGACTCCTTCTGTTTCAGTCCACCAAGGCAAAATCCCCACAACACATTCATGTCAGGTTGCTGTTCGACGGCTCCCGTGAGCCGGAGCTCCGCTACTGGAACCCTCGTCGCTTCGGCCGTCTTTCCCTGCTGGACAAGCCTGGGCTTGAGCGGTATCTCGCTCGTCGATTCGGGGTCGACCCGCTTCTTGTGTCGCAGCCTGATTTTGTGCGAATTCTGGGAACGCGACGCGGTCGGCTGAAGCCGCTTTTGATGCATCAACAAGTTATTGCCGGCATCGGAAACATTTACGCGAATGAGATACTCTTCAGGGCCGGCTTACACCCAAACATGCAGGTCGGACGGCTTTCCGTGGGAAAAGTGGAAAGGCTCTATCGCATTATGCGGGAGGTTCTCAAGGAGGCGATTGCCTGCGGAGGATCGAGCGTTCGAGATTTTTTTGCCCCCGATGGGACAGAGGGACAATACAAGCGGCGGCATCTGGTCTATGGGAAGGGGGGGCAATCCTGTCCGCATCGCTGTGGTGGGACCATTCGGCGTCTTCAGGAGGAACGAAGCGCATATTATTGCCCGCGCTGCCAGTCGCTTCGGTCTGCAAAGTGATGGTGGGAAGAAAAAAATCATTGATATTTTACCTGGTTAGTTGAAAAGGCGGTCTGGAGATTCCACGCTAGGTCTTTTGATCCGTTTTCACTTAGTCCCTCTGGTGTCTTGAGTCATCCTGTTGATTTCCGCTACAATCCGGCTCCCCGATCGATTGAGTTGAATACGAAGGAGAACTCTCATGGCAAAGGTTTTGGAAGGTCCCGGAATGGGACTGATGAAGAAGTGGGGAATCCACGTTCCACATTATGTGGTGGTCACCTCCGCGGATGAACTCTCCAAGCTTGGTCAAGTCAACGATTGGATGAAGCAGACCAAATTGGTCGCCAAGGCGCATGAAGCGCTGGGTTCCCGGTTTAAGCTCGGTTTGGTAAAGGTCGGTCTCGATCTGAACGGTGCCGTTGCGGCCACCAAAGAAATGATCGGACGCCAAGTCGGCAGCATCACCGTCTCTCAGGTCATCATCTCGGAAATGGTTCCCCATAAAGAAGAATATTATTGTGCGGTGAAATCCACTCGTGAAGGGGCCGAAATCCTCGTTGCCAATTGCGGCGGTATCGAAGTGGAATCGAATTGGGAGCGCGTGAAGCGATTATGTCTTGATGTCGGCCAAACTCCTTCCCCGGAACAGCTTGAAAAACTCGCTAAGGATGCAGGATTTACCGGATCGGTCGCCAAAAGGATGACGGACTTTGCCGGAAAGATGTTTACCTGTTTCGACAGCGAAGATGCGCAGTATCTCGAAGTGAATCCCGTCGTGACGCGCGAGAGCGACGGGGAGTTGGTCGCGCTCGATGCCGTGACGTTGCTGGACGGTGATGCCAAATTCCGCCACCCAGATTGGAATTTCCAGTTTGCCGCGGAGTTCGGGCGTGCCTACAGTAAAGATGAAGTGGAAGTCATGGCGGTTGACAGCAAGATCAAGGGGTCCGTCAAATTCATCGAAATTCCTGGCGGCGATACGGCGATGCTGCCGGCCGGCGGCGGCGCGAGCGTCTATTATTCCGATGCCGTCGTGGCGCGAGGCGGCAAATTGGCGAACTATGCCGAGTATTCGGGTGATCCCCCAGATTGGGCCGTGGAAGTGCTGACGGAAAAGGTCTGCTCGTTGCCCGGCATCAAAAATATCATCGTCGGCGGGGCGATTGCCAATTTTACCGACGTGAAGAAGACCTTCGGCGGCATCATCAATGGATTCCGCAAGGCAAAGGGGGGCGGCAAGCTGAAGGGTGTAAAAATTTGGGTGCGCCGCGGTGGACCTCGTGAAAAAGAGGGGCTTGATGCGATGCGCCTGCTGAAGGACGAGGGCTTCGACATCCATGTCTTCGACCGCAACACCCCGCTGACGGACATCGTCGACAAAGCGCTCCAAAAATAAAGGCAGTGCTGAGTTTTGAGTGCTGGGTGCTGAGTGGCGGAGCTGCTCTTTCACTCGGGATGCAGCACTCACCACTGAGAAAAAGAGGGAGATTGCGATGAGTATTCTGGCAAATAAAGACACCCGCGTGGTGATTCAGGGGGGGGCGGCAGGTGTCAACGCAGCCCGCCGCATGGCGGAGTTCTGCTACCTGGTCAAGCGCCCGCTCAACGTCGAGGCGTTCGTCTATCCGCCTGACGCCGGCAAAACCAACGAGATTCCCTACGGCAGTGGGTTGATCGCGATTCCCATCTATAAGACAATAGCGGAAGCGACGAAGAACCACCCGACCATCAACACGAGCCTTGTCTATATCGGCGCGGACCGTGCCATGAAGGGTGGGATGGAAGCGCTGGATGATTCACATATCAAGGTGGTCTCGATGATCACCGAGGGTGTGCCGGAGAAAGATGCGAAACTGCTCGGCGCCCATGCGCGCAAGCTCGGTAAGGTGTTCAATGGCCCGTCCTCGATCGGCATTATCTCTGCCGGCGCGTGCCGGTTGGGCGTGATCGGCGGGGCTTTCGACAACCTGGTACTCTCCAAGCTCTATCGGGAAGGTTCATTCGGCGTCATCACCAAGTCAGGCGGTCTTTCCAACGAAATCATTTGGATTTGTTCGCAGTTCGCCGACGGCATCACGACGGCGATCGGCATCGGCGGCGATGCCTACCCCGGCACCGACTACGTGAGCTATCTCGAAATGTTCGAGAACGATCAGCAGACGAAGGCGGTCGTCATTGTCGGTGAGATGGGCGGCGACCTCGAAGAGCGGGCCGCCGAGTGGTACGGCGCAAAGAAGCGCCGGGTGAAGCTCATCGGCGTCGTTTCGGGATTCTGTCAGGAGAGTTTGCCGAAGGGGATGAAATTCGGCCATGCCGGCGCCAAGGAAGGGATGAAGGGTGAAGGTTCGGCCCGTTCGAAGTCCGACGCGCTCAAGAAATCCGGCGCGATCGTCCCGCCGACATTCGGTGCGCTCGGTCCCGCGATTAAGGATGCCTACCAGGAATTGCTCAAGTCCGGACAGGTCAAGGAGCCCGTTGAACCGGCTGTCCTGCCGCGGCTGCCGAAGTCGATCGAAGAGGCGATGAAGGCCGACGAAGTCATGGTCGCGCCGCTCATCCGCACCACCATCAGCGACGACCGAGGAGACGAACCTTGCTACGACGGGTATCCGGCCTCCGAACTTATCAATAAGGGTTATGAAATCCCTCATGTCATCGGGCTGCTCTGGGACAAGCGGTTGATCTCGAAGCAGGAAGCGGAAATCATTAAGCGTATCATGATGCTGTCTGCCGACCATGGCCCCTGCGTGAGCGGCGCCTATGCGACGATTCTCGCGGCTTGCGCCGGTATCGGCTTGTCGCAAGCGGTGGCGGCCGGCTTGATCATGATCGGTCCGCGCTTCGGCGGCGCCGTGACGGATGCCGGGCGCTGGTTCAAGTACGCCGTCGACAACAAGATGAATGTAGACGAATTCCTGGCCTACATGAAAAAGAACGTGGGACCCGTGCCCGGTATCGGGCATCGCGTGAAGAGCTTGCGCAATCCGGACAAGCGCGTGAAAGAACTTGTGGGCTATGTGAAAAGTTTGAATATCAAGACGCCCTGCCTCGACTTCGCGTTACAAGTCGAGCAGGTGACGGCTGTGAAGAAAGACAATCTGATTCTGAACGTGGACGGCACGATGGCGGCCGTGCTCGTCGATCTGGGTTTCCCGGTCGACAGTTTGAACGGCTTCTTCATCCTGTCTCGCACGATCGGGTTGATCGGCCACTGGGTTGATCAGAAGCGCCAGGATAGCCGTTTGATCCGGCTGTTCGATTATTTGGTGAACTACGCGGCGCCCAAACGACGCGAAGTTCCGCCGTTGAAATAATTGCGGGAGGTTCCGCCGCTCAGCGAGTGGCGGGGCATGCCGCCCTAACCCAAGGTTGGTGACGGGGCGTGGCCGGGGAGCGCAACTCCTTGGCTCCTGGCTCCAGATTCCCAAGCCTGTTCGTAAGGAGAGCGCAATGTCACTCGAGCTCGCGAAGAAGCTCTACGCCAAAATGCCGGAGGTCTTCGAAAAGGCCAGAAAGAGATTCGGCCGTTCGTTGACGTTGGCGGAGAAGATTCTCGTCTCGCATGCCGACAACTTCGATACGCAAAATTGGGAGCGTGGAAAGGCCATGTTGGCGCTCCGTCCGGACCGCGTGGCGATGCAGGATGCCACGGCGCAGATGGCCGTACTGCAATTCATGCAGGCCAACAAGCAGAAAGCAGCGGTGCCGAGCACGATCCACTGCGACCACTTGATCCGCGCTGAAATGGGCTCGCAGAAGGACTTGCTGCGCGCATTGGACGAAAACAAGGAAGTCTACAACTTCCTCGCGTCCGCCGCGAAGAAGTACGGCATCGGTTTCTGGAAGCCGGGAGCGGGGATCATCCATCAAGTCGTGCTTGAAAACTACGCGTTTCCCGGCTGCTTGATCATCGGCACCGACTCGCATACGCCGAACGGCGGCGGGTTGGGCGGATTGGCGATCGGTGTCGGCGGAGCCGATGCCGGCGAAGTGATGGCCGGTTTACCATGGGAAGTGCTCCATCCGAAGTTGATCGGCGTGAAACTGACCGGCAAGTTGAGCGGGTGGGCGTCCCCGAAAGATGTGATCCTCTATCTTTGCGGCCTGCTCACCGTAAAGGGTGGGACGAACAAGATCGTCGAATATTTCGGTCCCGGCGCCGAAACGATCAGCGCGACCGGCAAGGGCACCATCTGCAACATGGGTGCGGAGCTGGGCGCGACCACCTCGGTGTTTCCCTTCGACCAGAAGATGGTCGCCTACATGAACATCACGGATCGGGCGGATTTGGCGAAGTTGGCCGAGTCAAACAAGGCGTTGTTGACAGCCGATCCCGAAGTGAATCAATCGCCCGAGAAGTATTACGACCAGATCGTTGAAATCGATCTCTCGAAGCTTGAACCGTATGTGGTTGGTCCCCATACGCCTGACCTCGCTCGACCGGTCTCGAAATTGAAGGCGGAAGCGCAGGAGAAGGGCTATCCGGTTGAGCTGAAGGCGGCCTTGATCGGGAGCTGCACCAACTCATCGTACGAAGACATCAGCCGATCGGCACATATCGCTCAACAGGCGTTGAAGGCCGGCTTGAAAGCCAAAACCTCCTTCCTGGTCTCGCCGGGATCCGAGCGTATTTATCACACGATGAAGCGTGATGGGTTCTTGGATACGTTCGAGCAGCTCGGCGGCACCGTGCTGTCGAACTCATGCGGGCCTTGCATCGGCCAGTGGAAGCGCGCGGATGGGGTGAAGGGTAAGGCCGATTCGATCGTCAGCTCCTTCAACCGGAACTTCCCAGGTCGCAACGACGGCATTAATGAAACTCTCTCGTTCCTGGCGAGTCCTGAAGTCGTGACCGCCTATGCCATTACCGGTGACCTTGGGTTTGATCCGGTCAATCAGACGGTCAAAGGTGCGGACGGCAAGGAGATCAAGTTCCAAGCTCCGGTGGGCGAAGAATTGCCGGCGAAGGGTTTTGCCAAAGGAGAAGAGGGGTACGTGGCTCCGGCTGAAGACGGCTCAAACTTGACCGTCGATATTCCTCCGACCAGCGAGCGGCTACAGCTCTTGCAGCCGTTCCCACGCTGGGATGGAAAAGATTTTGAGAAACTCCCGCTCTTGATCAAGACCAAGGGCAAAACCACGACCGACCACATCTCGCCGGCCGGTCCCTGGCTCAAGTTTCGCGGCCACTTGGACAAGATCAGCGACAATATGTTCCTCGGTGCAAATAACGCATTTTCGTCCGAACCGGGCAAGGGGACGAACGTGCTGACCGGCGAAGCGAATCTCACCATCGCGCAGATCGCTCGTGCCTTCAAGGCGAAGAGCATCGGGTCGATCGTCGTCGGTGACGAGAACTATGGCGAGGGGAGCAGCCGGGAGCATGCAGCCATGTCGCCGAGATTCTTGAACGTGCGCACCGTGATCACGAAGAGCTTTGCGCGCATCCATGAGACCAATTTGAAAAAACAAGGGATCTTGGCGTTGACCTTCGCCGACCCGAAGGATTACGAGAAGATCGAGCAGCAAGACCGCATCAGCGTGACGGGGCTAGGGAGTCTGGCGCCCGGCAAATCGGTGCAGGTGACCATTCACAAGGCGGATGGCCAGACGCTCACCATCCAGGCGAACCACAGCATGACGGCACAACAGATTGCATGGTTCAAGGCCGGTTCGGCGCTGAACGCGCTGAATTAAACCAGTCACGCAAGCAAGAGAGGATATAGCCATGGCGAAAGCTGACAAAATAATTTACACGAAGACCGACGAAGCCCCGATGCTGGCGACCTATTCATTCCTGCCGATCATTAATGCCTTCTCGAAGGCGGCGGGTGTCACTGTGGAATTGCGGGATATTTCCCTCGCGGGCCGCGTGATTGCCGTATTTCCAGAATATCTGACTCCGGCACAGAAGCAGCACGATGCCTTGGCCGAGTTGGGCGAGATGGCCAAGACGCCGGAAGCCAACATCATCAAGCTTCCGAACATCAGCGCGTCGATTCCGCAGTTGGTGGCGACGATCAAGGAATTGCAGAAACAGGGCTACAACCTGCCGGACTATCCGGAGAACCCGAAAGACGACAAGGAAAAGGACATCAAGACGCGCTACGACAAGGTCAAGGGCAGCGCTGTGAATCCGGTCTTGCGCGAAGGTAACTCGGATCGGCGTGCACCGCTCTCGGTCAAGGCCTATGCGCGGAAGCACCCGCACAAAATGGGCGCCTGGTCGTCCGATTCCAAGACCCACGTCACCCATATGAAGGGAGGCGACTTCTTTTCAAATGAAAAGTCGCTTACGATTCCTGCCGCGACCACGGCGAAAATCGAGTTCGTGGGGGCAGACGGCAAGACAACGGTCTTAAAAGAGAAGGTCGCCTTGCAGGCCGGTGAAGTGCTGGATGCAACCTTTATAAGCGTCAAGGCCTTGCGCAAGTTCTTGGAAGAGCAGATCGAGGATGCCAAGAAACAGGGTGTCCTGTTTTCGCTCCATATGAAGGCGACCATGATGAAGGTTTCGGATCCCAAGATCTTCGGCCATGGCGTGACCGTCTACTACAAGGACGTGTTCGAAAAACATGCCGACACGTTCAAGAAGCTGGGAGTAGACCCGGATAACGGTCTCGGCGACGTCTATGCCAAGATTAAGTCCTTGCCGGATGATCAGCGCAAAACAATCGAGGTGGACATTCAGGCGGTGTATCAGAAACGGCCGCCGATGGCGATGGTGAACAGCGACAAGGGCATCACCAACCTTCACGTGCCCAGCGACGTGATCATCGACGCCTCCATGCCGCCGGTGATCCGCGACAGCGGCAAGATGTGGAATCCGCAAGGCCAACTACAGGACGTGAAGTGCGTGATCCCGGATGCCAGTTACGCGCCGGTCTATCGCGAGGTTGTCGAGTTCTGTAAGAAGAACGGGGCCTTCGATCCCCGTACGATGGGGACGATTCCGAACGTCGGTCTGATGGCGCAGGCGGCGGAAGAGTACGGCTCGCACGACAAGACCTTCAAGGCGCCGGGCAACGGCACGATCCGTATCGTGGATGCGTCCGGCAAGACCTTGCACGAGCACCAGGTGGAAACAGGTGATATCTGGCGTGCCTGCCAAGTGAAAGATGCTCCGATTCAAGACTGGGTGAAGTTGGCCGTGACCCGTGCAAGGGCGACGGGCGCTCCTGCCGTGTTCTGGTTGAACAAGGATCGCGCGCATGACGCTGAGCTGATCAAGAAGGTCAATACGTATCTGCCGAAACACGACACCACCGGTCTTGAGATCAAGATCATGGCGCCGGCCGATGCCTGCCGCTTTTCGATCGAACGGATGAAGGAAGGTAAGGACACGATTTCCTGCACCGGTAACGTGCTCCGCGATTATCTGACCGACCTCTTCCCGATTCTCGAAATCGGCACCAGCGCCAAGATGCTCTCGATCGTCCCGCTGCTGAACGGTGGCGGTCTCTTCGAGACCGGCGCCGGAGGATCGGCGCCGAAGCACGTACAGCAGTTCCAGGAAGAAGGCTATCTGCGCTGGGATTCACTCGGCGAGTTCCTCGCGCTGGCGGCCTCGCTGGAGCATCTGGCGAAGGTGGGAAACAATGCGGTCGCCAAGATTCTGGCGGATACGCTGGATCAGGCCAATGCGAAGTTCTTGGAAAGCAACAAGTCGCCCGCCCGCAAGGTCGGCGAGATCGACAACCGCGGCAGCCATTTCTACCTGGCGCTCTATTGGGCGCAGGCCTTGGCCGCGCAGACAGCGGACAAAAGGATCACAGAGAAGTTCCAGAAGATCTCCAAAGACCTGACCGACAACGAGAAGACGATCGATCAGGAGTTGTTGGCGGCGCAGGGGAAGCCGCAGGACGTCGGTGGGTACTATCACCCGGATGACGCAAAGGCTGCGAAGGCGATGCGCCCAAGCGCGACGTTGAATCGGATCATCGACGCGATCGCTTAACAGGACTGAGTAGCGAGGACTGAGGGCCGAGTTTTTGAGTGGGGATGCGCATCGGTCTCAGTCCTCAGCCCTGATGGAGACTGAAAGCTACAAGCCATGGCAACAGACGATACCCAGAATGTCATCGACCAACCCGAGGTGTTGAAGCCCCGGATGGTGACGATCGAGATTGCCGGCAAGAAGGCGGACGTGCCGGAAGGGATCACGGTCATCAAGGCGATGTGGTACGCAGGGATCGACGTGGTGCGGGGTGTCGGGTGCTTGGGCGGATTCTGCGGCGCCTGCGCGACGTACTACCGGACGAAAGACGACCCCAAAGTCCGCACCTGTTTGGCCTGTCAGACCGCGGTGCAGGACGGCATGTCCTTCACGATGATGCCGCCGTTTCCGGCGCGCAAGGCCACTTACGACATTCAAACACTCCAAGATCCCAAGCAGGATCTGTTCAATCTCTATCCGGAAGCGCCGCTCTGCCGGAATTGCAACGCGTGCACCGAAGCCTGTCCGCAAAAAATCGACGTGCGCGAAGGTGTCTGGAAAGCCGTCTTCGGCGACTTCAAAAGCGTCTCCGAGATGTTCATGGATTGTGTCATGTGCGGCATGTGCACGCCGGTCTGCATCGCGGACATCGCGCCCAATCTTGTGGCGCTGTACGTCAGTCGCGCGCAGGGCGCGCATTTTGCCGAACAGCCGGTGGGTCTCGATACGCGCATTAAGGAGATTCAAGACGGTCGGTTCAACGATGAGTGGAACAAGGTTTTAAAGATGAACGACAAGGAACTGGCCGAGCATTGTGCTGCGGTAAAGTAGTTCGATCGTCGAGGCTTCCGAGATGGATATTCACGCACTCCAACAAATTGTGCACAAAACTCGGGATGCCCGCCGCAAACAGACCATCCCCAAGTTTTCTTCCGCAGACCGCGACCAGCTGATTCACAAGTATCACCCCGACTTCCGCGCCAGCGCCTATCGGCCGATCGCATTCGGTCCTAACGAGAGCGACAAGACAGTCGTCGAGTTGGCGATGCTGCTTGAAGGCGACAGCTCGATTCAAGACGACCTCGACCTGACGCCTCAGTACACGGCCGATGTTCTGGTCATCGGCGGAGGCGGCGCCGGGTGTGCGGCCGCGTTGCATGCGCACGGAGCCGGCGCCAAGACGATCCTGGCCACGAAATTGCGGCTGGGGGATTCAAACAGCGTCATGGCGCAGGGGGGGATGCAGATTTCTGTCGCGCCGGAAGATTCGCCGGTCACGCACTTCATCGACACGCTCAAGGGCGGTCACATGCAGAACGACCATGCCTTGCTCAAGGTCATGGTGGAAGACGGGCCGTCGATCGCCAAATGGCTGCTCGAATTAGGTGTGTTGTTTGATCGGCAGGCCGACGGCAATCTCCATGTGAAGAAGGGCGGCGGCAGTTCCAAACCTCGCCTGCTGACGTGCTCCGATTATACCGGCCTCGAAATCATGCGCGTGCTCAAGGACGAGGTCATCAATCAAAAGATTCAGTTGTTGGAGTTCGCAGCGGCCGTCGAGTTATTGAGTGATGAAAGCGGAGCCTGTACCGGCGCGATCTTCAAAGATCTCGATAATCAGCGGCAGGTGGTGGTGGCGGCCAAGGCCGTCATTCTCGCAACCGGCGGCATCGGCAGGCTGCATATTCAGGGGTTCCCGACGAGCAATCACTATGGGGCGACGGGCGATGGACTCTGTCTGGCCTACCGCATGGGCGCCAAACTGGCCCATATCGATACGTTTCAGTACCACCCATCAGGCGCGGTGTATCCAGAACAATTGATCGGCGCCTTGGTGACGGAGGGCATCCGTTCCGAGGGCGGGCAGCTGGTGAATGCGAAGGGCGAGCGATTCGTGAACGAACTCGACACACGCGACGTCGTGTCGTCCTCGATCATCCGTGAGTGCGAAGAAGGCCGTGGAATCAGAACGATGTCCGGCCGCGTCGGGGTCTGGCTGGATACGCCGCTGCTGGATGCGGAGCATGGGCCCGGCACGGTGGAAAAGCATTTTCCAGCGATGATGCTCCAGTTCGAACGGTTCGGAATCGATATCAGCAAGGACCCGGTCTTGATCTATCCGACGCTGCACTATCAGAACGGCGGAGTAAAAATCGATACCAACTCGGAAACGAACGTGAACAACCTCTTCGTGGCAGGCGAAGCCTCCGGTGGACTGCATGGGCGCAACCGCCTGATGGGCAATTCACTGCTCGATCTCATGGTGTTCGGCAAGCGGTCCGGGTTGACCGCGGCCGGCCGTGCGACAGCGATGAAGCAGGGCAAGCTCACGCTGAAACATTTGCAGGGGTTCCGAGCCGAAGCCAGGAAGCATGGCAATGTCAGCGGTGTCATTTCACCGATGATCCTGCCGGCGTACACGAGAAAAGTGGGGTGAGGACGGCGGCGGGACGTTTCTCGTGCTCGCTCACCGCACACCCAGGATCAATGAAATTGTTGGATGTCGGTCGGTGTTCGGTGAATGCGCGCAGTAAGAAACGCTCCCACCACCGCCCTCAGGGAGGAAGAGGTAGAGAATGAATGTGCACGAATTTCAGGCCAAGTCGCTGTTCGCTCAGTTCGGTGTGCCGGTGCCTCGCGGGAAAGAGATCACTTCTCCGGAAGCTGCGACGGCTTGGGCCAACGAGCTGAACACGCCGGTCTTCGTCGTCAAGGCGCAGATTCATGCCGGCGGACGGGGCAAGGCAGGCGGCGTCAAGATTACGAAGGATAAAGGCGCAGTCGCCGGTTTTGCCAAAGAGCTGATCGGCAAAACACTGGTCACGCACCAGACCGGTCCGAAGGGACGCCAGGTTCACCGCCTTTTGATGGAAGAAGGGGCGAACATCGCCAAGGAATTGTATCTCTCGATTCTTGTGGATCGCGATACCGGTTGGCCGACCTTCATTGCCAGCACCGAAGGCGGGATGGAAATCGAGGAAGTAGCCGCCCACACGCCGGAAAAGATCATCAAGGAAGCGATTGACCCTGCCGTCGGATTTCAGAGCCACAACGGCCGCAACGTCGCTTTTGCGCTGGGCCTCCAGAACATCGAGCCGGCGGTCATCAATCCCTTCGTGAAGATGCTGGAGAATCTGTATCGACTCTTCATGGAGAAGCACGCTGCGCTGGTCGAAATCAATCCGTTGATCATCACGAAGGAAAAGACGCTGGTGGCGTTGGATGGGAAGGTTTCCTTCGACGACAACGGCCTCTTCAAGCACGAAGACGTGCAAAAGATGAGGGATTTGAATGAAGAAGAACCGCTGGAAATCGAGGCGGCAGCCAACAATCTGAATTATGTGAAACTTGACGGGAACATCGGCTGCATGGTGAACGGCGCGGGCCTCGCCATGGCCACGATGGATGTCATCAAACTGGCCGGTAGTGAACCGGCGAATTTCTTGGACGTCGGCGGTGGTGCGACGAAGGAGACGGTGGCAGCGGGCTTTCGCATTCTCCTGAGCGATCCGAACGTTAAAGGGATTTTCATCAACATCTTCGGCGGCATCGTCCGCTGTGAGCGGATTGCGCATGGTGTCATCGAAGCGGCCAAAGAAGTCAAGATCACGGTGCCGTTGGTCGTGCGTTTGCAAGGGACCAATGCCGATGAGGGCCGCAAGCTCTTGGCCGAATCGGGTCTGAAGCTCGAAGTGGCTAATGATCTCTGGGAGGCCGCGCAGAAAATCGTCAAGCTGACCGGCAAAGCGGCGTGAGAGGATGCGGCGCAGACTGCCGATCGCTTCCCGCCTCTCGGAGCGACCCTTCCGGGCTCGTCCGAGCGGAAGCCTTCGGCAATGTCGCTCTCAGCAGCCTGCACCGCTGGGATGCGTAGGATAAGTAGAAGCGAAATAGGTCACCTGCGCGCGCTAGGGTAAGGCCTGCGTCTCGGCGCAGGCCAGGGATGGGAGGGTGAGATAGAGTCTCCCGCTCGGCGCCACCCGCAAAAAGCTGGCTTCGGCCCGGTGGTGGGGAGAGAGTAAAGAAGAAAAGAGGTTTATCGTGAGCATTCTCGTTAATAAGAATACACGAGTGGTGGTGCAGGGGATTACGGGCAAGGAAGGCTCGTTCCATGCGACGCAGTGCAAGGCCTATGGGACGAAGATAGTCGCCGGTGTGACGCCGGGGAAGGCCGGGCAGGAAGTCGAGGGTATTCCGGTCTTCAATACGGTGGCCGATGCGGTGAAGAAGACCGACTGCGATACGTCGCTCATCTTCGTACCGCCGCCGTTCTGCGCCGATGCGATCCTCGAAGCATCCGATGCCGGTGTGAAGTTAGTCATCTGCATCACGGAAGGAATTCCCGTCAATGACATGGTCCGGGTGAAACGCGCGCTTCGTGGTCGTGACGTGCGGCTGATCGGCCCGAACTGTCCTGGCGTGATCACGGTGGATGAAGCCAAGATCGGTATCATGCCGGGCTTCATTCATAAGAAGGGCATTGTGGGAGTCGTCTCTCGCAGCGGCACTCTCACCTATGAAGCCGTGCATCAGCTCTCGACCTTGGGATTGGGAGAAACGACCTGTGTCGGGATCGGCGGCGATCCGGTGAACGGCACAGGGTTTGTAGACGTTCTGCCGTTGTTCGAGAAAGATCCTGAGACGCAGGCGGTCGTCATGATCGGCGAAATCGGAGGCGATGCCGAGGAGAAGGCCGCCGAGTTCATCAAGAAAAACGTGAAGAAACCGGTGATCAGCTTCATCGCCGGTATCACGGCGCCTCCAGGCCGCCGCATGGGTCATGCCGGCGCGATTATCTCCGGTGGCAAGGGCACCGCCGCTGAAAAGATGAAGACGCTGGAAGCCGCCGGGGTCAAAGTCGTCAAGAATCCGGCTGAGATCGGGGCGGCGGTCAAACAAGCATTGGGACGGTAGTTCCCCTAGGTTGCTCTTCCGGTTGGCATCAATCTCTGTCACAACCTTGTCTGGCTCATCTCGCTGGGATGCCCATCGCTTCTGCTCAGTGACACGGGTGTGGCGATGGTCATGTCTTTCAATGAGTTATTCGCTGGTGTTCCGGAGTCAGATGAAGAGCGACTCGTGCCGACGGCTACCAAAGGCTCGAGCAAGAGTCACGGATTCCGTCGCCACAGTCATGCCTGGTGGGATATTGGATTTACCGATAGCTCCAATCCGTTTTATCTATTTTCAAAACTGAACGCGGGGTTGCTACTGTGGGCGCCGTTCGCCCCTATGGTGCCAGAAGAGCATCACTTTCTGATCGCTCTGGAGGCGGATAGGTGGACATTTATGTCAAGAACCGCACCAGCCGAACCGAGGATCGAGTCGAGTCTCATGCAGACGCCATCGTCTCGGATTGCCGCACTGACCATTGACGAGAGACTGACGAATCTCAGATTGCACGACCCCAATTCGTCGAAGCACATGGTTTCTTTACCGTGGGAGGACGCTGAATGAACGCGAGAATTTCGGCGATGATGTGTCTC
>CABVRX010000005.1 GCA_902500825.1 uncultured Nitrospira sp. | reverse complement strand
GCACGAGCACCGTCCCGATCACGCTGACCGTGACACGGTGACGGCAGCAGCGCGGGGGCGGAGACGGGGACTTTCCAGTTCCCGGTGAACAGGGGGTCGCCTGAGCGCCCGCAGCGAGCCACAGCGTCCTCGGCTGACGGCAGAGGGGCTTGAGACACACAACGGGGTCGAAAAAAGGGTGCCAATCTTGAAGATTTCGTCAAGAGGACACCACCCCTCCGTCCCGCGTTCTGCCTATGGGGTGCGGGTGTGAGGTTATCATGTCCAGGAGGGTTCATGTTGGTATTTCCGTTTGTGTTGTTCGTTATGTTGACCACAACAGGCACGGTGTCGGCTGGCGGCGGGCATGATCATCACGCGCCGCAGCTGGCAGGCAGGACGACGACCAACGTGTCCTTCGGGAAGGATCGCGTCACCATCACCTTCGGACCTATCGACCTGCCGTCGGGACATGACGGCGAGCTGGTCGCCAGCCTCCCAAAGCATGTCTTTACCGTACCGGACGACATGATCATGACCGGTTTTCATTCGGCTGTTTTTCAAAAAGATGGGACACCGCTTCCACGCCAGTACCTGCACCATATCCTCATGATCAATCGAGATCGAGACAGCATCTCCTGCCCAGGTGAGCCTTTGTTTTTTGCCGGAGCCGGTATGGAGCTGGCCAAGACGCGGTTTCCCACCGGGTACGGTGTCAAACTGACCAAGGGCGAGAAACTCATGACTATCGTCGCGTTCTATCACGGGGTGCCGCCCACGAAGGATGTGATGGCAAGCTTCACGATGGAGATGGCGCCAAAAGGGACGGAGGTGCGGGCGCTGGATGTGTACCAGGTCGGGGTCAATACCGTTTGTTACAGCCAGTTCGGCAAACGGCGGCCTGACGAGACCGATGAAGGCATCGAGATTAAGCCGGGAGTTCAGGTGGATCGTGCGCCCCTCAAGTTCCGGATGGACGGCTGTGTGAAATTCGCGTATCCGCATGGGCACGATCACGTACTGCTGATCGCCTTGGAAAACAAGACCGCGCGGAGAACGCTGCTCCGGACAGTGCCCGATGTCTCGCCGGACGGAGCATTCCTGTCGTTTCCGTCGCACCAGGTGTATCGAAACGCGCAGGGCTTCTCCGTCAATACTCGTGACGAGTACGAGATGGTGATGGTCCATCACCGTCCGTTGCAAGAACCGCAGACGAATCACGGCATGGGTAACTATCTGCTCTACATGAGAGCGGGTGGCTGTTCCATCGCGCAGTGAAACGAGTCTAGATATCCATCCCGCAGAGGCTCCAGCGCTCCAGGCGCCTAAGCGCCAATATCTGAACTTCGTCTTCGATCAAGGCGACCCAGGTAAACAGGAGTTCCTCCAGGCCATGGGGATCCCAGGCTGCGAGCTCCAGTCCGGCGACATGCCTCGTCCCTCGCGAGAACAGGAAGTCCTTCCTGGAAAAATCGAGGGCGCGAGCTGTTACTCAGGCTCAGCGCTTCGACATTGCCCCGTCATGCCTCAGTTTCTCGATCGTCACCGTCCAAGAATCTGGACAGTGTAACATTTTGATTTCTTTCGATAGACAGGGTGAGGTTTCCATTGTTGTCTCGTTCCGTAGAGGAATTCCTCACATTGGAATGATTCCTTCTCCAACACTGAACATTCTGTAACGTCGCGTCGCAACGAAAGAATCGGTGCGGATCGGCATGTTGCTGTGGGAAGGCACGACGATTGCCCTACCACGGAAATGCTGGTGAGGGTTTGGGTGATTTTGGACCGGCCTCCGGATGACCCATTCCTTCGCAAGAAGGAACCCTTCACCAGCTCTTAACCCTCCTGAGAATCGAGGCCGGAAGTTATTCGGAGGCCGATTCTTCATCCAGAGCCACAATGAAGAGAGGATCCATCTAATGATTGACGAGCAGAAATCACCTAATCGCCGGATAAGGCGAGTACACCAGGGAGAGGAGGCCGAGATATGAGGTCCACTCAGTGTGAGCACAGTCGAGGACAGAGGAAAGCCATGAAGATGTTGCGATTCCAAGTTCTGGCGTTGGCGAGCTGCCTCGCTTTTGCGCCGATAGGGTTCGCCGCCGAGCGACACAGCCACCAGAAGGATGCAGGACAGGCCTCGGCAGAAAAGGTCATCTACCGCGAAGGCGGGTCGATCCTCCATGACCGCATGATGGACGAGATCAAGCGGCAGCAGGAATTTATCGGGAAGAAGGGCGGGTACAGCGCGGGTGCCAGCAGCCACATGATGCAACAGGGTGTGTTGCTGGTGGCGGAAGACCCGGACAAGGTGGCGGTCGCCGCCGGCCAGCGCTGCCCGGCGACTGCGCCTGTGAAGGAATACCACGTTTCGGCGATCAATATTGAAATCACGCTGAGCCGGTTCCTCGACTATTTCCCAGGCTACATGTACGTGTTGACTGAAAACGTGGAGAAGGCGCGTGGCGAGGAGACAGCCAATAAAGAGGCCAGGGAGAAAGAGAACGATCCGGGTGCCGTGTCGAACGGACTGCAGGGCGACGTGATTCAGCCGCTCGTGATCCGGGCCAATCAGGGTGACTGCCTCAAGATGACGCTCCAGAACCAGATCAGCGATGAGCCGACCAATCTCGTCATCAACGGCTCATCCATGGTGATCTCTTCGACCGGCAAACCGGCGACCCCGTCGAACCCGGACACGACAGTGGCGGCAGGCCAGCGGCAGAGTTTTGAATGGTATATCAAGCCTGACACGCAGGAAGGCGCGCGGTTCTTCCGTTCCCATGCCTCGCGCGAACAGTTCAATGAGGGCTTGATCGGCATGTTGGTCGTGGAGCCACGCGGTTCACACTATCTCAGCCCCTTCGACGGGGAGCCGATGGCGAGCGGCTGGGAAGCGATGATCGAAGACCCGAACGGCGCGGACTTCCGCGAGTTCGCGATTTTCTATCATGAAGCGGGCGATGAAGCGTTCCGCCTCTTGAATAAGAAGGGTGAAATGCTCCCGCAACGTGATCCCCATACCGATTCCTATCGTCCCGGCGCGCGGCTCTTGAACTATCGCAGTGAACCACACGGCTCACGGATCGAGCTCCAGGCCCACATGGGCTTCTATGGCGATGAGTCTATGGGCTACGGGTCCTACACGTTCGGCGACCCGGCCACGACCATCCCTCGCTCCTACCTCGGCGACCCGGCCAAGTTCCGCATGGCGGGCGGCTCGGAAATCGTCCATTCGCACCATCTACATGGCGGCTCCGTCCGCTGGGCGCGCCAGCCGGGAATCAGCAATCTCGATTTTGCCGTGTCGAAGAACGGGCCGGTGAAGTTTCCCCCGATCAGCGATCCCTCTGACCGTCTGGACGTCCAGTCCATCGGGCCAACGGAAGTGTATGATCAGGTGATTGAGGGTGGTTCCGGAGGGTTGCAGGCTTTGGCCGGCGAGTTTGTTTTCCATTGCCATATTCCGCAGCACTATGTCACCGGCATGTGGGGCTTCTGGCGGGTGTATAACACGCTGCAGGCGTCTGGCGCTCAGACCGATGTGATGAAACCGTTGGTTGAATTGCCGGATCGCGTCGGCCGCATGAAGACGGGCACGACGAGCGACAAGCTTGTGGGCACGACGGTCGATTGGTACGGTGGCAAGAAGTTCGAGATCACGAAAGACAAGACCGATTGGAAGGCCAATCCGGCCAAGGTGGCGATCAAGGATTGGGTGGAAATGCAGGTGCCGCCGCAAGGTAAACCGGGTCACAAGAATACGGAAAAGGAACAGACGCTGGCCTACGATGCGACGGTGAACGATTGGGCTTGGGATGGAGCGAAGGCGCTGACGGAGCCTGAAACCTCGTATGAATGGGCGAACTACAAGTCGACGACGGCAGGCAAGCGGCAGGAGATTCTGTTCGATCCGCGAAGCGGGAAACTGTCATGGCCGTGGTTGCGTCCGCATCTCGGCCGTCGAGTGCCGTTCGCGCCGAGCCACAACGGCGCGCCGTGGCTGGAGCCGATCCATCGTCGGGATGACGGCAGCAATTCGACCGAGCCGGCGAAACCGGGCGAGCAGGGACCCTGGAGCCTCTGCCCTGAAGGGGCGCCGCTGAAGTACTTCAACATTCACGCGATTACGTTGCCCATTACGCTGAAGCAGGCGACGGCCAAGACACCGGCCATCGTCGATCCAGACGGCCTGCTCTATGTGTTGCATGAAGAGGAGGCCGAGGTTCGGAAAAATCATGCCAAGCAATTTCCGCTGGTGATCCGTGGGAACGTGCAGGACTGCATCGACGTGGTCTATAAGAGCGAACTGAAAGACGATCAGCGGCAAGGGTTCTCCAGCAAGACGAATCTGCACCCGCACATGTTCCAGTTCGACACGCAGGCGTCCGACGGGCCGATCATCGGCTTCTCCTACGAGATGTCGTTGCGACCCTTCACGATTCTGAAGGATGAGCATCCCGGCAAGGGGATGCCCGTGCCGATGAATACGACCATCGAAGCCGATGCGGCGAAGGGAGCAACGACCATTACGGTCAAGGATGCGTCGCGCTTTCATGTGAAGACCGAGCTCGGTGTGGGAATGGATGAGGTGGGCCGGTTTGAGTCGGCCCGGATCAGTAAGATCAACGGAAACCACATCACGTTTGAACGCCCGCTGAAGTATCAACATAAGAAGGGTGAGATCGCCTCGGTGGAGTGGATCAGAGAACGGTGGTATGTCGACGCCGATTTCGGCACCACCTTCTGGCACGACCATGTGTATGGACTCGACTCGTGGGGTCATGGGCAGTACGCCTCGTTCATCGCCGAGCCGCCGCGATCGACCTATCATGATCCGGTGACGGGCAAGGAATTGCGCAGCGGTCCGGTGGCCGATATTCACACGACCGAACCGGTGTCTGCGCATATCCGGGGTTCGTTCCGTGAAATCGTGACCCATGTCATGGATTCCAACCCCCGGGCGGCGGAGTTGATTACGACCGACAACCCTCAAGCGAAGGTCGGAGCGATTTCCGTGGACGGCACACCCTCCGCGGTCTATCCGGCCAGACTCAATCTGTCGCCGATGAAGTTTCTGAACGGCGGCGAAGCCACGACAGGCAGCGGCTACAACATGCGGGTCGAGCCCTTGTCGGTGCGGTTGGCGAACAACCCGGATCCATCGAAGTTGTTCAGCAGCGTCATTCACGGAGATCCGGAGACCCCGATGCTGCGAGCCTATCTGGGCGACCCAGTGGTAGTCAGGCTCCTCGAAACATCCGCGAACGAAGTCCATTCCTGGCACATCAGCGGTCACTGGTTCCCGATGGAACGCTACAGCAAAAACTCCATCCCGAAGAGCACGCTGCACGTGGTGATCGGAGAGCGGTATGACGCGGCCATTCCGGCCGCGGGCGGGCCGCAGCAGATGGCGGGCGACTATCTCTATTACAGTGGTCGCGCGTCACACTTCGCCGAAGGGAGCTGGGGCATCTTCAGGATTCTGGACCAGGCGGATGCGTCCTTAAAGCCGCTGCCTGGCCGGGAGACGATTCCCCAATCGGCCAAGTCCGTCTGTCCAGCAGATGCGCCGGTGAAGACCTTCAATGTCTCTGCCATCGACAAGGCGATCCGCTACAACAAGGGAACGCCCGGTGTGATGGAGGTGGATTTGGAGCGGAAGATGGTGTTCGGCAATGAGACCGGAAAGATGTATGTGCTCGAAGGCGAGAAGACAAAAGTCGCTTCGGGCGGTCTGGAGCCGAGCCCGCTGACTTTGCACGTCAACGTGGGCGACTGCATCAAGGTCAATCTGAAGAACGAGATGGCCAAAGATCGGGCCGGGTTCCATGTGGACAATCTGGCCTACGACCCCAAGGAATCGATGGGCATCAATGCCGGCAAGAACCCCGGCGACCAGACGGTGGCGCCAGGGCAAAGCCGGACGTACACCTATTATGCCCATCCGGAGTTCGGCGAGAATGCGGCGCTGATTCAGGATTGGGGGAACGTGATCGAGAATCCACGAAACGGTCTCTTTGGAGCGATCATCATCGGTCCGAAGGGATCCCAGTATCGCGATCCGGTCAGCGGCGAGGATCTCGCGCAGAAGAGTTCGTGGCGCGCGGACGTGATCGTGGATCGAAACGTGTCGGGCAACGATAAGCGGCAGAACTATCGGTCGTTCGCGCTTCTGTTCCAGGATGAGGATAACATCATCGGCACCAGCTTCATGCCGTACATCCAAAAGGTGGCCGGGGTGACGGCCGTGAACTATCGGTCGGAGCCGACGGACTATCGCACGGAGAAGGGCTGTGCGTACAGCGAGGTCTTCGCCTGCGTCAAGGCCGGGGATCAGCCGGTGACGCCGACCATTGCGGCGCACGTCGGAGATCCGGTCGTGATTCACGTGTTGGGGGCCTTCAGCGAGCAGGTTCAGCTGTTCAGCGTCTCCGGCCATGAATGGAAGCATGAGCCCTATTTGTCCGGAGCGGACCTCGTCAGCACCATGGAATTCGGCGGGTCCGAGGTCATCAATGCGTGGTTGCACGGCGGAGCCGGTGGGCCGAACGGGATTCCCGGCGACTATCTCTGGCTCAACCAGCGCCCCGGATATCTCGATGCCGGACATTGGGGAATGCTGAAGGTCTTGGACCGTGACAGCCGGACGATTCTACCCTTGAGTGGGCGAGTTCCGGCTAGCCAGAAAGCTGAAGAGCCATCGCCCGCGAAATCCATACCGGTGTCCAGGCAAGCAAAGTAGGCTGGTCCGGCACCTCAATGGCGGGGGAACCCGGCGAGTGAGAGCCAGGTTCCCCCATTCGTTTCTCGTGGACGGATGATGTCTTGAACCCATCTAGGACGGGCCTGTAGAACCTACCCATGAAGGTACGCGGTTTACCCACATCGATCGAGTGGGTGGTATTCTGGTTCATGCCGATCGCCATGCTCGGTTCAGTGCAAACGGCCATCGCGCTTGATTTTTCGGCCGAACGAATCCTAAAAAACGGAGAGTCCGTCATAACGGCCCATGTCAACGCCAAGGACGATCGCTGGCGGTTCGAGTACGCGCACCCCGAGCAAGGCGTCAATATTATGATCGTTCGGATGGACAAACAGCATTCGTGGCTCATCCTCTCGAAGCGGCGGCAGTACCTTGAAGTCCCGCTCATGGCGGACCATGTGTTGACGGTTACAGAGAGGATGGAGGGAGAAGTCTCGCGCGAGTTTGTGGGTAACGAGACGCTGAACGGTCATCCCACGGAACTATTTGAAGTCACGGTTGCTGAACAGGGTGAAACTCGGCAATATTATCGGTGGGTGACCAAGGCCCAGCGTTTTCCACTCAAGACCGTGAGTAGGCAGGGGAAGTGGTCGGAGGAGTTTCGTCGCGTGATCTTCACGGAGCAGTCCCCCTTCCTCTTCGAACTTCCGCGGCGACTGGGTAACGCCAATCCGTCGGCAGATATGCAACATTGAGCGCGTGATCGGAGGCTAGTATGAGACAACCATTTCTGAGAGGACTGTGGCTGGCCGGCTGTGTGTCGGCTATCTTGCTGTCGGGACTCCAAGCAGATGCCGGGGCGTATGAATCAGAGACTGTGACAGATGGTGCGGTCGTGCGGGGCAAGGTCACGTTCACCGGAACCGTGCCGGATCCGAAAGAGTTCGACCTGCGTCGGTCCCCGGACCGCGAGTTTTGCGGCGCCGTGTCGGATGGAAATGGGCATCGACTCCTGAAGGAAGTCACGATCGGGCCGGACGGCGGGCTCAAAGATGTGGTGGTGGTCCTGGAGGGCGTCGAGAGAGGCAAGCCGTTCACCTTCACCGATGCCGAAGTGGAGGCAAGCCTCTGCCGGTTCCTGCCGTTCGTCACTGTGGTCAGCGACAAGCGTCGAGTCACGGTGTTCAATCGAGATCCGGTGTTACACGATATTCAAGGGTATGCGTACAATGAAGCAGGCGTCGATATTGTCCTCCATCGGCCTGCGCTGCATGAGAGTGGAACCACCGATATCGTGAAACTGGTCAAAGGGCGGAAAGTGTTTACGATGCAATGCGGGATGCATCCCTACATGCAGAATTGGGGGTACGCGATCGACAATCCGTATTATGTGGTCACGGACCTCACTGGATCGTTCGCCATAGACGACATCCCCGCCGGGACGTATCATCTCAAGGCCTGGCACCCGATTTTGGGGACTCAAGAACGGGATATTACTGTGAAACCGAAGGAGACGGTCTCGCTTGATTGGCTGTTTGACGCCAAACGAGTGATCGAATGATCAAAGGTCTCCACGCTCTGTGTCTGGCGATCGTTCTCGGCATGCCGACGGTCGGCACACTCGCCGCGCAGCCGGAGGGTGCCGTTTCGTCAGGACGGGTCGAGGTGGTTTTGGCGAACGAACACCGCAAGGGCCTGGAGGAGATTAAGAAGGAGTTCGCCGAGGCGGGCCTCATGAATCTCCATGTTCAATTCATGAAGGTGGGTAACCCGCCGACCAATATCGGCCTGGGTCCATCGGTCACTGCGGAGCGGGCCCGCGCCGCTATCCGGATGGCCAAGAAGTACAATCGAGACGTCACCATCCTGTTGCCGGAGCGGCTCTTTCCGGCTCATTATGTGGCGATCGCGTCCTCCAGCTTCGACGATAGCGTGGAATATCCCGTCGGCGCCGAGCAGCTCCGGGCGCTGGAAAATCCGGCGCTCACGGCGGAGCAATTTCACGAATTGTATCGCCGGCTCACGCCGACCGATCAGCCGCCGGGGAAGAAAGGTCGGGTGTTCTGATGATGAAGCAGATGCTCGTCGTCCTATTGACAGTGGCCGTCGGAGCGGCGTCGGTCCTGGCAGGGCCGACGCAAGCGATTCAAGAGCACGGCAAGGCGATGCTCCGCGATGCGGAGGAAATGGTCATGCACGGAGGCATGGGCGACGGCGGCGCCATTCTGCACCATTGCGCCGAAGTGACCAAACATGCGACGGCGATTCTCGGCGTCCTGCCCAAGGGCGATCAGCACGGCCAAGCGGCGGCGCCGTTCCTCCAAGAGGCCATCACCCACTGTAAGCGGGTGGCCGACATGGGCGACAAAGTCGATCCCGGCGCGAGCTTGAATCCCGCCACGAAAGCGCGCGCGGCGGCACGGGAAGCGATGAAGCACCTGTCGGCCATGAAAGATTCCGGCGCGTAGCACCGCGACCAGCCCTGCGACCTCCGGCAATTGCAAGTGATCGTTAACGAAGTTCCTTCCCGCTTCACACCCAGCCCCTTGCCTTAAATCTGTCGAATGGTAGCGCTGCCTTCCTCTTATGGGACGTGGTTTCTTCAATGAAAAACGGGTAAGCTTCGGCGCTGATTTTCCTACAGCTGCCGGGGAGAACCATCCGCATGTTCGAGCAAGCTTTCAAGAATATCGACGACGTGCTTAGGAAAGAGGCTGGTTGTACTACGGAGCTGGATTACACCGAACAGACTTCCTGGCTGTTATTCCTGAAGTACCTGGATGGGCTGGAGCAAGACAAGGCTGACGAAGCCAAGCTGGAAGGGAAGCGATACAGCTTCATCCTCGACAAAGACTCCCGCTGGGAGAGCTGGGCTGCGCCTAAGGGAAAAGACGGCAAGCTTGACCACAACAAAGCTCTGACGGGTAGCGACCTCACCGAGTTCGTGAATCTGAAGCTCTTTCCTTATCTGCATGGATTCAAGCAGAAGGCCAGCGGGCCGAACACCATCGAATACAAGATCGGCGAGATCTTCGGCGAGATTAAGAACAAGATCTCCAGCGGCTACAACCTGCGAGAAATCATCGACCACATCGACGAGTTGCGCTTCCGATCTCAGACCGAGAAGCACGAGCTGTCACATCTCTATGAAGCCAAGATCAGAAACATGGGGAACGCCGGTCGCAACGGCGGCGAGTACTACACACCTCGCCCACTCATTCGCGCCATGGTGCAGGTGGTTAAGCCGAAGATCGGCGAGCGCATCTATGATGGAGCCTGTGGGTCGGCTGGCTTCTTGTGCGAATCGTTCGACTACCTGAAAGCCAAGGGCAACCTGACTACCAGAGATCTGACGACCCTTCAAACACGCACCTTCTATGGGAAGGAAAAGAAGTCCCTCGCCTACGTCATCGCCATCATGAACATGATCCTGCATGGTATCGAGGCGCCCAACATCATCCACACCAACACGCTCACGGAAAACTTGGCCGATATCCAAGAGAGGGATCGTTACGAAGTCGTGCTCGCCAATCCGCCATTCGGCGGGAAAGAGCGGAAGGAAGTGCAGCAGAACTTCCCCATCCGCACCGGCGAGACGGCCTTTCTGTTTCTCCAGCACTTCATCAAGATGCTCAAGGCAGGCGGGCGCAGCGGCGTGGTCATCAAGAATACGTTCCTCTCCAACACCGACAATGCCTCCGTGAGCCTGAGGAAGCTGCTGCTGGAAAGCTGCAATCTCCACACCGTGCTCGATTGTCCAGGCGGCACGTTCCAGGGCGCAGGCGTGAAGACCGTGGTGCTGTTCTTCGACAAAGGCGCACCCACGCGCAAAGTCTGGTACTACCAGCTTGACCCTGGCCGAAGTCTGGGCAAGACCAACCCGCTGAATGACGACGACCTCAAAGAGTTCGTGAAACTGCAAAAGACCTCAGCCGACTCGCCCAAGAGTTGGACCGTGGACGCCAAGAGCATCGACCAGACGACCTTCGACCTCTCCGTGAAGAACCCGAACGGCGGCGAGGTCGTCACGCACCGCAGCCCGCAAGAGATTATGGACGACATTGCCTTGCTGGACGCCGAGAGCGCGGCGGTGCTGGGGAATATTAAATCGTTGTTATGAAAAATGGGTGGCAGAGGAAACAGCTTGGCGAGTTGGCCGAACTGAAAGGCCGCATCGGGTGGCGTGGCTTGACCGCTAAGGAATACACAAAGACTGGTCCACTGTTCCTATCCGTTCACTCGCTCAACTACGGTGACTACGTGGACTTTCGTGATGCGTTTCACATCAGCGAGGAACGATATATCGAGAGCCCAGAAATCATGCTGCAAGAAAACGATGTACTCATCTGCAAAGATGGTGCGGGGATTGGGAAAGTTGGTATTGTTGGCGAGCTTCCGGATCGAACCACAATTAACTCTTCACTTCTCCTTATCCGAAGTATCCGAAGTGGGAAAGATATTCTCCCGAAATTTCTCTATCGCTGCCTGTCTAGTCCCTATTTTCAGCAGATCGTTAATTCGCGGTTGAATGGCGCTACAACGCCGCATCTCTATCAACGCGACATCACGGAATTTCCTGTCGTTCTTCCCCCGCTTCCCGAGCAGCAGCGGATCGTCGGCATCCTCGATGAAGCGTTTGAGGGTATCGCCCGCGCCAAGGCCAACGCCGAACAGAATCTCCATAACGCCCGCACGCTGTTTGTTTCAGTCTTTAGTGCTCTTACTTCCGAATCAGACAAGGCGCAATGGTCGGAGACGACGGTTGCAGATTTAGCTGCTTCACAAAAAGGAGCTATTCGTACCGGACCGTTTGGAAGCCAGCTTTTGCACAGCGAGTTCGTGGATGCTGGCATCGCTGTGCTTGGAATTGACAACGCTGTAGCAAACGAATTTCGATGGGGCGAAGGAAGATTCATCACTGCCGAGAAATATCAGCAACTTAAACGCTACCGTGTCCACCCAGGAGATGTTTTGATCACCATCATGGGCACTTGCGGTCGATGTGCAATCGTGCCCGAAGACATACCAGTAGCGATCAATACCAAGCACCTGTGCTGTATCACTCTGGATCGAAGCAAATGCCTGCCTGAGTATCTCCATGCATACTTTCTTTATCATCCCTTGGCTCAAGAGTTTTTGGGTAAGCATGCCAAAGGCGCGATTATGGCCGGATTGAACATGGGGCTTATTGAAGAACTGCCGGTGGTGTTGCCGACTCTTAAGAGGCAGGGAGAACTTGTTGCAGATCTCAGCTCTTTGAGGAAAGAAACCCAACGCCTCGAATCCCTCTACCAGCAAAAGCTTGCCGCATTGAGCGAGTTGAAGAAGTCACTGCTGAGCCAGGCCTTCAGCGGAGCACTGTAGGAAACCACGATGCCTGAGGATTTGACACCGCAATCTTCGATCATCCTTTACCAAACGGAAGACGGCCACACGCGCATTCAGTGCCGCTTTGAGGATGACACGCTCTGGCTGACGCAGGCGCAGATCGCCGAGCTGTTTCAAGTCACTGTGCCGACTGTTAACGAGCACCTCAAAGGCATATACGCTGAGAGCGAATTGGCTGCCGAGGCAACTATTCGGAAATTCCGAATAGTTCGATCCGAGGGAGCGCGGCAGGTGGCCCGCGAAATCGAGCACTACAGTCTGCCCGCCATCCTTGCCATCGGCTATCGCGTGCGCAGCCATCGAGGCACGCAGTTCCGCCAGTGGGCGACGGCACGATTGAGCGAGTACTTGGTGAAGGGCTTCACCATGGACGACGAGCGGCTCAAGAATCCGGCTGGCAAGGGCCAGACGGACTACTTCGATGAGCTGCTTGAACGCATTCGTGACATCCGCGCCAGCGAGCGCCGGGTCTATCTGCGGGTGCGGGAGATTCTCGCGTTGGCCGCCGATTATTCTCCGTCTGAGCCAGAGACGCAGACATTCTTTCAGACCATTCAGAACAAGTTGCACTTCGCCGCCACGGGCAAGACGGCGCCGGAGTTAATTGCCGAACGGGCGAACGCGGCACAGCCGAACATGGGCCTGACCGCCTGGAAAAGCGGTGTGGTTCGCAAGGGCGATGTGACCGTCGCCAAGAACTATCTGCGCGAAGGCGAGATCAACGAACTGAACCGTATCGTCGTGATGTTTCTCGATTTCGCCGAAGATCAGGCCCGGCGGCGTAAGCAGATTTTCCTGCATAACTGGCAGGCCCGGCTTGATGATTTCTTACGATTGAACGAGCGCGCCATCCTGCCCGATGCCGGCAAGGTCAGTCGCGAACAGGCCGACGCTCGTGCGGAGCAGGAGTATGAACGCTTTGCCGCCCGTCGCCGGGCCGAACTCGAACAGGAGGCGGAGGCTGACACGCTCAAGCAACTTGAGGAGAAAGTGAAGAAATTACCTACACCAAAGAAATCCAACCGACCGAAGCCATGAACGAAGCCGACACCAGAGCCGAGCACATTGATCCTGCGTTGAAAGCGGCAGGGTGGGGTGTAGTCGATGGTAGCCGCATTCTGCGGGAGTACCCAATCACGCCGGGCCGGATCGAAGGTCTTGGTCGGCGCAGCAAGCCGCTGATCACCGACTATGTGTTGGTCTATCGCAATCACAAGCTGGCCGTTATCGAAGCGAAAGCCTGGGATGAGCATCTGACTGAAGGCGTGGCGCAGGCAAAGGACTATGCGACCAAGCTGGCCATTCGTTTCACCTATGCCACCAATGGGCAAGGTATCTATGGCATCGACATGGAAACCGGCAAGGAAGACGAAGTTGCTCACTATCCAGGCCCAGAGGCACTCTGGAACCTGACCTTCGCGAAACAGAATGCCTGGCGCGATCGCTTTTCCGCTGTGCCGTTCGAAGATAAGGGTGGGTCGCACCCCAGCCGCTACTATCAGGACCTTGCAGTCGAGCGGGTGATGCAGGCCGTAGCGGAGGGCGAGCCTCGCATCCTGCTCACCCTCGCCACCGGCACGGGTAAGACCTTCATCGCCTTTCAGATTGCCTGGAAGCTCTTTCACAGCCGTTGGAACCTGGGCAGTGCACAATTGACAATGGACAATGAATCCGCTTCGGAAGGGAAGGCCCGTTCTCAATTGTCCACTGTCCATTCTCCATTGCATCTCCGCCGTCCGCGAATTCTGTTTCTGGCCGACCGGAACATCCTCGCCGATCAGGCATACAACGCCTTTTCCGCCTTTCCGGAAGATGCGCTGGTGCGGATTGAGCCGGATGATATTCGAAAGAAGGGCAAGGTGCCGAAGAACGGGAGCCTCTTCTTCACCATCTTCCAAACCTTCATGAGTGGACCAGGGGACACACCCTATTTCGGCGAGTATCCGCCGGACTTCTTCGACTTCATCGTCATTGACGAGTGTCATCGCGGCGGCGCAAACGATGAGAGTAACTGGCGCGGCATTCTTGAATACTTTGCCCCGGCCGTGCAGCTCGGGCTGACCGCCACGCCCAAGCGCAAAGACAACGTGGACACCTACGCCTATTTCGGCGAGCCGGTCTATATCTATTCGTTGAAGGACGGCATCAATGACGGCTTCCTCACGCCGTTCAAGGTGAAGCAGATCTCCACGACACTCGATGATTATGTCTACACGCCGGACGACCGGGTGATGGAAGGTGCAGTTGAATACGGCAAGCGCTACACCGAAGCGGACTTTAACAAGATCATTGAGATCAAGGAACGAGAAAAGAAGCGGGTCGAGATCTTCATAAATCAGATCAACCAGCAGGAGAAGACGTTGGTCTTTTGCGCCACCCAGGACCATGCGCTAGCCGTGCGCGACCTCATCAATCAGATGAAGGGAAGCACCGACCCCAACTACTGTCAGCGGGTGACGGCCAACGACGGCGAACTCGGCGAGCAGCACCTCCGCGATTTTCAGGACAACGAGAAGACCATCCCGACGATCCTGACGACCTCGCAAAAACTCTCGACCGGTGTCGATGCTCGCAACATCCGCAACATCGTTCTGATGCGTCCGATCAACTCCATGATCGAGTTCAAGCAGATTATCGGACGCGGCACCAGGCTCTACGACGGCAAGGATTATTTCACGATCTATGACTTCGTAAAGGCCCATCATCACTTCAGCGACCCCGAATGGGATGGTGAGCCGATCGATCCGGAGCCACCTGTCAGACCGTATGAGCCAAAAGAAAGCCGTCATGGAGGCGCAGGACGCATTAGTGAACCACCAAGACGATATACCAAGATCAAGGTCAAGTTGGCCGACGGAAAAGCCCGGACCATTCAGCACATGATGGTAACGACCTTTTGGCATCCGGACGGCGCGCCTATGTCGGCGCAGCAATTCTTGGAAATGCTGTTCGGCAAACTCCCGGAGTTCTTCAAGAACGAAGCAGAACTTCGAGCTATCTGGAGTCTGCCCGATACGCGAGCCACACTGTTACAAGGCTTGGCAGAGAAAGGCTTTGGGCATGAACAGATGACCGAAATGCAACGGATCATCGACGCTGAGAACAGCGACCTCTTCGACGTGCTGGCTCATGTGGCTTATGCTCTTGCCCCACTCACGCGCGAGGAGCGGGCGGCTAGAGCAAAACTGGAGATCAGCGCTCACTTCAACCGCAAGCAGCAAGCCTTTCTGGACTTTGTTCTCGCTCAATACGTGAATGTGGGGGTAGAGGAACTCGCGCAAGAGAAGCTCTCGCCGCTGCTTAAGCTTAAGTACCACAACGCCATCGCCGACGCTGTTGCGGATCTCGGCCAGCCCGAAGAGATTGGCAAAGTCTTCGTGGGATTTCAGAAGTATCTGTATCAACCATCGATTCAGAGAGGTTTGTAAGCGGTCGTATAGCCTGATTTAGGCGTTACTTCTACGGCGACGAAGTGCTGAAGCTGTTCGAAGTGTGAAGTAGCATGGCCTTGAACGGGCGGTCCAGGTACAATGCCCAGTGAACGGTAAGCCCACGGGATCTGGCATGCGATGGGCTCTCGGCTTTACGAAGGGGATATGAAGAATCAACGCTCGGTGGATGAAGCGACATTGCAGCGGATCGTGCAGCGGATCGTCGCCGTGGCCAAGCCGGACAAGATTATCATGTTCGGCTCTGCTGCCCGTGGCGAGATGGGGCCTCACAGCGATGTGGACCTCCTGGTGGTCAAGCGAGGACAGTTCCATCGCGGTCACCTCGTTGAAGACATCTACATGAACCTCATCGGTGTTGGACAGGCAGTGGATGTGATTGTGGTGACGCCGGAGGAAATCGAACGGTACAAGGATCGTGCGGCCCTAGTCATCTATCCGGCGGTTCGCGAGGGCAAGGTCGTCTATGCCGCCTGAGCGCCGTCCACCGGACGATCCGATCGAGTGGTTGAACCGAGCCAAAAGCAATCTCGCCAGAGCCACCGCCGACATCAACCTTCCCGGCATCTACCTTGAAGATCTCTGCTTTGATGCGCAGCAGGCAGCGGAAAAGGCGCTCAAAGCCCTGCTCCTGTTTCGCGGCGTCGTATTTCCCTTCGTGCATGATTTGGCGGAGTTGGTCACGGTGCTTCAGCGGAGCGGGCAGGAGATTCCGACATCCATCGCGGAGCGGCCCGACTGACTCGCTTTGCCGTGGAGACGCGATATCCCAGCCTCGCCGAGGCGGTGACGCGCGAAGATTACGACCGGGCCGTCGTCATAGCGCGAGGAGTCATTCGTTGGGTGGAAAAGCACATGTCGAGCGAGGGATGAAGAAGTGCTGGTGCTGACGAAGCTCCTCAGTGCGGGCTCGTGCGGTTACCGGGCGTATCGGACTGGCCCCCTAAACCTTGATCTTTCTCTTTCGGCACCAGCGGGCTCACGGCATTCTGATCTCTTCCCGCCTCATAGGATTTCAGCATCTGTGTGATCGTCGGCATCAACTGGATTGTGCGATCGACGGGCATTTTAATCCGCACACCGCGCCCTTCGTTGCGCCCCAATGAAAAAATGTGAACCTCTCGTATCGCATTGCGCCGGTCGTCCTGATAGGTGAAGGTCAGGCGCTTCGCCGGAAATCCAGCCAGAGCGGTGTTCGCATCCTTTTGCCAAGTGATTCGAATCTTCTTCTTGTCGTAAAGCTGTGTAATGACGCGCCGGTGTGACGCGGCGAATTCTTCAAGGGTCTGTCGTCCGTCCTGGCTGCTGCCGCTGACCACATTCATGTGGCCGGATAATGCGACCAGGCTGTGCTCGATCGACGGGAACAGTGTCACTCCGATTCCGCCCGGCAGCGGGTTGCCAAGGCGCCAGTCGTCCGGATAACGGACGGAAAACCCGAAGCGGTCGTTCGTATAGAGCTTCCAACCGGTCTCGTCGTTCGTGCTGGCCACTGCGCCCAGAGAAGGCGTGGCGTTTGAGGCAAGATCCGTCGCAGCTAGGGCGCACACAAGATATCCCATCATCATCAGCGTCTTCATAAGGCAGCTCTATCCTCCGCTACCGGATCGTCTTGGCACAGCGAAACCCGATGGTCGAAGCTCGCTGTTCCGGGGCAGCGCCGCTTCGCGTCGCCGTTCGCAGCAACGGCGGAGCGCTCTTCCACGATCCACCCCGTACCACTTTATAACGGCTTTGACCTGCTCCCCGTGGGTTACGATCAGGCATGGTCGCATAGTAATCGATCCCAAACCAATCTTCGACCCATTCGGCGGCATTCCCCGCCATGTGATGCAGGCCGTAGGGACTGCGGCCCTCCTCTCCGCGTTCAACAGAAGCCACGATAGGTATTTCGTGGACATGGTACTGTCCGAACACAGCCAATCCCGCTGCCGGAGGTTTGTGACCCCAAGGAAAGAGATACCCCTTCTCTCCCCGGGCGGCCTTTTCCCACTCGGCTTCGGTCGGGAGACGTTTGTTCTGTGCACGACAAAAGTTCGAGGCCTCGGCCCAGGTAACATAGAGTGCCGGCCAGCGGGAGAGGGTGTCCGGCGGCACGGCATGGACGGTCATCATGTGGTCGATCAGTTTGCGAAGGTCTGTCGGAATGGAATGTTGCTGTTGGTTCAGCCACAGGAGAAATTCTCCAAGACCGACCTCGTCGCGATCGATCTCGAACCGATCCAGCCATACGCGGCGTTGCGGTTGTTCGGTGTCGTCGTAAGGAAGATCGAGGCTGTATGGGTCGTGGCCGGTTCTGGCAGTCCCCATGAAAAAAAAGCCTTCACCGACGGGTATCATGGGGGAACCGTGAGCGAGCGCGGCGACGCGCTCATAGGGTGATTCCTCCTGTGCCCTTCCGGTCATCGGATTCAACAGGAATACTGTGAGTGCCGCGAGGGCGAGAAACTTGAAGCGTCGACTCATGGCGAACATGACTATGCCGGCGATGCCGCCGAACAGCCAGGCCAGCATCCGAACGGGGAACCACAAGAACGCTGCAACGGCTTCAGGCGTGGAAAACCGGAGGCCCATAGCCACCTGCTGAAGCCCATCGGGTTGAGCAATGGGATACAGCGTCATCGCAATCAGCCCCGATACATATCCGACGATGATCGAGTACAGGATGGTTGAGGAAACGGGAAGCGGTCCAGTATGATGACGACGCAGCCACCACAGCAGAAAGATCATGAGCGTGATCAAGAAAATAGCTTGATAGGACACAAAGTAGGACCCGCGGATCCAAAAATTCATCCAGCGGATCATCAACGTGATGGACGCGAGAAGATAGCTCAGCAGGAGACTCGCCGCCACCAACAGGACGCGCTTCACGATCGGTGAGTCTCCTAACATCATTGCGAATTACTGTACGGAGTCAGACAGAGGGTTGCAATGTCATCTGAGGAGCAGATTCTTACGCCCGATGTGCAGCGCCAGGCCTCAAGCAAAGGGAAGGTCATCCTCGCAGTCGTCATTCTGGCCGTGATCGGCGCCTTTTATTTTTTCGACCTCATGGCCTATGTCTCGCTCGACGTGCTCAAGGCCAACCGGGACAAACTCTTCGCCTTTACCGAAGAGCATTACATATCGGCTGTGGCGTTATTCATCCTGACCTATGTCGCCCAAACAGCCTTCTCGCTGCCGGGAGCGACCCTGATGACGCTGACCGGAGGGTTCCTTTTCGGGAGTGTATGGGCCGCGCTCTATGTGAATATCGGAGCCACGACAGGAGCGACACTGGCGTTTCTGGCCGCTCGGTATCTGTTTCGCGGCTGGGTTGAACGACGATTCGGCGATCGGCTCGCGGTTTTTCAGGAAGGATTTACCCGGAACGCCTTCAATTATCTTCTCACGTTGCGACTCATCCCGCTGTTCCCCTTTTTCCTGGTGAACCTGCTCTCCGGGTTGACGAGAGTGCGCGTAGGGACGTACGTCGCCGCGACAGCACTCGGCATTATCCCGGGCAGCCTCGCCTACACCTTCGCCGGACGTCAACTGAGCACGATCAATTCGCTCGCCGAATTGGCTTCTCCTCGGCTCCTCCTCGCGTTCACGCTGCTGGGCCTGCTATTTCTCATGCCCGTGGTGTATCGTAAGTTTATTCGGTCTTCACAATCCAAACGATAACGGAGAGGCCCGTACCCTGGATGTCCATCGTGGGGGAGGGAAACGGAGCGATCGATGCGGTGGTTCAAGAAACTTCTGATCGGACTCGTCGTCCTGAGCGGGCTCACCTATCTGTATTACACCGAAGTCAAACCGACCGTCATCTTTGGACTGCGGTCGGACTATGCCCACGCCATTCCCCATCAAAAGATTCCGGAAGGGTTGACGAGCCTCAAGGCCGAGTCCTGCGGCACCTGTCATACCGACATCTACAAGGAGTGGAAAACCACTATTCACGCACAGGCCTATGATGATCCCTTCTTCCAGGCCTATTGGACGAAAGATAAACATACGTGGGTCTGTCTCAACTGTCATACACCGCTGGAAAATCAGCAACCGACGTTGATTAAAGAGATCCCGCGAGACCGAGTCGAACGTGCCGTACAGGAGCTCAATCCCCACTACGATGCGGACTATCAGCGGGAAGGCGTGACCTGTGCGGCTTGCCATGTCCGAGACGGAGTGATCCTGGGACCGTTCGAAGATGCCAAAGCCCCCCATCCGACGAAGTATGATCCTATGTTTCGCACGACGCAGATGTGTTATCGATGCCATAGCGTCGTGGGGGGACCGGCACAGTTTTATAACGGAGGGCCATGCGGCACCTATCCTGAATTTGAAGACGGCTACTGGAGTAAGGAACGAGGGTTCATTTGTCAAAACTGCCATATGCCGGAGGTTGAACGGCCGGTCGCTGTAGGAGGTCCCATCCGCCATGGGCGTCAGCATCTTTGGCGTGGCGGACACGACCCCGCGATGATCAAGCGAGCGATCGATGTGAAGGTGGCTGCCGATCCGGCCGAACCCAAACCCGGCGATAAGGTCCGACTCACGCTGACGCTGATCAATGCAGGCGCGGGACATAAACTCCCGACGGGAGATCCTGATCGCCACTTCACGGTCGAGTTTGCCGTCGAGGATCAAAACGGAAAGGTGTTGGAAGAGCAGTCGGATACGATGGGTCGATGGATCATGTGGCAGCCGGCGATCATCGAGCTGCACGACAATCGGCTCATGCCGTTGGCGAGCCGGGATTATACGTTCGAGTATCAATTACCGAAGGACAGTGCCGGGCTCAAATTAATCACGAAGGTGCGGTACCACATCCAGACGGAACGGCAACATCAGATGCTCATCGACAAGTACGGCCTCACGGCGAAGGATCCCTATCATTTCACGGTGTACGAACGACAGGTGCCTTTAACCGGCAATCTGGCGGATTCCTTCGAGCAGATTGGACAGCATACACGCCTCGCCTGCGCCGCACCGGGTCACAGCTGAGAATCACAGCGTCGGGATAGAGCAAATCATCTTCGCTCATTGTCTCATGCTACAACGATCGCTCTCTTCAACGACTGAGGCCGCATGTACTCCACCCTAGTGGTCTTGCACATCGTTGCCGCCGTGACCTGGATCGGCGGGATGCTTTTTCTGTCGTTGGTCTTGGCGCCGTTAGTCAGAGGCCGGAAAGCAGCGCCGGAATTCATGGCACTATTTCGGTCTGCGGCGCTACGATTTCGCCCTATTGTGTGGGTTGCCATTGCGGTATTGCTCGCCACCGGCCCGATGCTCCTGTCCCTACGGGGTATCCATATAACCAGTCCGGCCTCGTGGTCAGGGATTGTGATCGTGAAGTTGGCGTTGGTAGTCCTGTTGTTATTTCTAACTCTCCTCCATGATCTTGTCTTCGGTCCTCAGGTCAGTCGTGTCAGTGCCATACCGGATTCTCAGCGAACCCCCAGCGAACGGATTGTCTTCAATACCGCGCGCTGGCTGCCGCGTGTTTCGCTGCTCATCGGATTGGCTGTCGTGATCGCGGCGACGATACTGGCACGGAGTTAACAGGCCAAGATATCGGGCGCAGGGTTGTTGAGCGGACTTTCCATCTCTCAACGAAGAGCCGCGAAAAAGCGCTTGCCACGGAATTATGGACGAATCGGCTGAGCGACGTATCCGGCGGCGTATCAAGGCGGCAATCGCTCTCGGCTTGTGGTGTTCTTTTGCGCATATGTCCTATGCCGAAGAAGTCGAGCCGTTCCAGGCAAGAGAAGTCGTTGTGGCGGCGACCAGAATTCCAATGGCGCCGTCGCGTCTCTCCGCCGCCGCCACTGTCTTGACGCAGGACGACATCCGCCGCACTCCCTTTCACAGCGGCACGCAGATCGACGACCTCTTGCGTTACGTCCCGACCGTCCAACCGAGTCTCCTCGGCAGTCGATACAACCATCCCACTGCTCAGTTCGTCAGTATCCGCGGTCTGGGAACCAGACGGGCGCTCGTGCTGCTGGACGGTGTGCCGCTGAACGACGGCTTCGGTGGATGGATCAACTGGGGACTTGTTCCCGATCAGGTCGAGCGAGTCGAGATCATTCCCGGCGGAGGATCGAATCTCTATGGCACCTGGGCGATGGGCGGGATCATCAACATCATTTCCCAATCCGGTCGGCCGAAGACCGGCGCGAGCGTCGACATGAGCGGTGGATTGCTTGGAACCAATCTCCAATCGGTCCGCGCTCAATATGGAAACGACCGAACAGGATTGACCATCAACTATCGCCGGTTTGATACAACAGGGTTTCTCACGGTTCCATCTGGCCAACGAGGTCCGGTCGATGAGCCCGTCGGGTCCGAGCACCATCAGTTTACCGGCCGTGTCTCTCACGAGCTGACCTCTCACACCATCGCCACGATTTCGGGCACCTACTCTCGTGAGGATCGTTCTTTCGGTACTCCACTCAGCCAAGGCTCCCGCACCATCGGTTTGGTCTCTTTGGGATTGAAGGGGGATCAGGGTATCTGGGGAATATGGGAGGCAAAAACTTTCGCCCAATGGCAAACATTCAACAACCAGAGCGCGGTCGTTCTGCCTTCATCCTCTGTCCGACTCTCCGATCAATTGGATCGTTTGCAGACCATTCCCTCGAACGATGTCGGCGGGATGGCACAATGGAGCGCGCCGTTTTTCTCATTCTCCCGTATCGTAGCGGGCGGCGATGTCCGCGCGATCCTCGCCCAATCAGAAGAAACGCTTGTTCCTTCTCAAACGTCACGCGTGACGCGCGGCAAACAGGTCGGCATCGGCACGTTCGGCGAATGGATCATCGAACCCTTCGATGCGCTGGTGCTCACGGCCGGCGCGCGCTGGGATTGGTGGAAGAACTTCGGTGGATCTCGTACGGCAGGATCAGGACCGACCGGCACGACGCAGGACAATGCCGCCAGCATCATCAATCCAAAACTCAGCTTGCTGTACCGGATCCATGACCGTGTACGCGTCGGAGCCTCGGTGTATCAGGCGTTCCGCGCACCGACCTTGAATGAATTGTACCGGGACTTCAGTTCCTCGGGGTTTACGTTTCTGAGCAATGATCGTCTTGAGCCGGAGCGGCTCACGGGGGCCGACATGAAGGTCGAGGTCGCTCTGTTGCCTGATGGCCTGCTCGACTTCCGCGCTTCCGGCCATTACGACGTGATCAAGGATCAAATTCTTTTTGTGACTCAAGGGCCTACTTCGGCCATGCGGCAGAACATCGGGAAAGGCCGATCGGTCGGGACGGATATTGAGCTGCGCAGTCGTCTGAACGATGAGCTGTTCATGACCCTCGGATACTCGTTTGTGGATTCGATCATTACGAGTTTCCCCGGCAATCCCTCTCGGGAGGGCCTTCGCATCCCCAATGTCTCTCAGCACCAAGTCACCGCCGCCTTCACCGTCGGCCGGCCGGATTTCGCGCAATTGACGCTTCAGGCTCGATACTTGTCTCGGCAATTTGCCGATGATTTGAATCGTCAACCGATCGCGGATTTCATCGTCTTGGACGCGATGCTGCGGAAACGAATCGCCTCATGGGCTGAGCTCTATATCAACGGCGAGAATCTCACCGACCGTCAGTACATTGCCACGCAAACGGGCAGCATCAAAACCCTCGGCCAGCCGCTGCTCATCCTTGGCGGCCTGCGCATTGATCTCTAAACCCTATTATGGCGTCTTGGCGCAGCGGAACCCGTAACCGAATTGCCGACTAGACGGTTCGGCATTGAAACGGAACGAAGAACGCAGAAACTCCTGAACATACAGCCAGTTCCCGCCCCGCACGACTTTTGACTTACCCGTAGCCGGTCCTTGAGGATTCTTCGCAGGGCTCTTCTTGTAATAGTCGTGGTCATACCAGTCGTTGACCCATTCCCAGGCATTGCCGGCCAGGTCGTAGATGCCATAGGGGCTCTTGCCCATTTCGAACATCCCTACCGGAACCAATGCCATATGGTTCGCCCATTCCTTTTTGCCGAAATTCGCATGAAGCCTGGTGGGTGTCTCGTTACCCCAGGGATAGAGACGGCCATCCGTCCCTCGCGCCGCCTTTTCCCACTCCGCCTCGGTCGGCAGGCGCTTGCCGGCCCATTTGCAGTACGTGGCTGCATCCGACCAGCTGACGTTCACGACCGGACGTTTCTGATGGCGGGGTTGGTTCATGATCTCCCATTCCGGCGGCGCCTCCGTGCCCGTCGCCTCCAGATACTTGGCATACTGCCCCACCGTTACGTGGTACTTGTCCATAGAGAAGGCATTGAGATAGACGCGATGCACCGGCTTTTCGTCGGCGCTCATGGTGCTCCCCATCGTGAACTCCCCTGCCGGCACCAGCGCCATCGGCGTCTCGGCCGGTTTCAGGGTATCCAGCATGGTGGTCGAATGCCGCCCAGGAATTGTCGCTTCCAACTGTTGATAGACCGCCTGTTGCTCCTGGTTGAGCCCGAGCTCATTGGCGCCGTCCAGGGCTTCCTCCGCCTTTTTCATCTGGTCGGGTTGAGACTGTCCACCGGCCATCAGACCCTTCGCTTCCTCCAACAACCGCCACGCCGTCACTTCCTCAAGTGAGCGCCACACCTCCATTTTTCGCAACCGGAGCTCCCTTGTTCCCGCTGTCCTGGATTTCGCGTCCAGATGCAACGCCGTTTCGTAATGTTCTTCCGCGCAGGCCCATGCTGCCAAACCTCGACAAGCCTCAGCCAAGTTGAAATGAGCTTGTACGTTCGAAGAGTTCTTCATGAGGCCGGCTTCCAACATTGCGCGCGCTTCTGCATACTGTTTAGTCTTCAGTAGAGCCTCACCTTTGGCAAAATCTTGCTCGCCGGTTTCGGCTGTCGACGCTGCCATGGAGATTGCGGTCACTCCAATGCAGAGGAGAAAATTCAGTACGCCAAGGGTTCGCCTCATAAGCGCTTTCCTCCCAGTTGTGATGGCCTACGACGGGGTGGGTCGCCTCCCCGTACAGAGCTTCGGGTGCTGTCGGGAATACGGCCTTTTAGGACCGGAACATAGCATAACGTAGCCTAAGCATAAAGGAGCCTAAGCGGTCGGTAGGATGTGAGGGGATTGATGAATTGGGTCTGCTATAGGTCTTTGGCAAATTGCAGATGACCGATGTGGGTAAGGCGTTGGCTTATTCTCGAATCATATTCTTCACCACGTGCTCATAATTTTTGCCCCAGATAGGCGAGTCATCGACGCTCACCAGCTCATCTCCGTTGATCCGCAGCACGCAGCGGACCGCTCGGACCGCTCGGACCGCTCAGACCGCTCAGAATGAAACCGAACACTATTGCGATCACAACAGGAATTCTGTTTCGCATGGACACGCCTCCTATTTTATTACGATTTAGCTTGTCAGAGACCCGTTCCGATGCCAGCGTGGCCGCCCGACAAAAACACGCAGGCTCCTGCGATAGCTGTATCGATTCAGATCCGACCTGTATCTTCACCGACACAGTGCTTTCAAAAAGAGTCAGCCACAATCCAGGACCAACGTAGTAAATCGCACTAAATGACTACTAAGAAGAGCAAATGATGTATCGAGGTGCATCTATTGCATGTGAGTGCGTATCGAAGACCGAGATGCCCGGTATTGCAAACTAGGTGGTTCACTAGTTCATAAGCATTCCTCTTTATCCATAAGCTGCAAGTGGCAAAGGCGCGAGGCGATCAACACCACAGTGGAAGCTTTCGGAGTTCCAAGTAGAAACTCGAAGAGGTCAGTCCATGAGCAGGATCGCGCCGATGAAGACCTCGTGTCGCATTCATGTCCGGAAGCTGATGAGCGAAGAGGAGCGTCCTATGTCAACATGTTCAGTCTCCCATGCTCAGAGTTCCATCGCTGCCCGGCCGAAGATGAAATGCATTCGCGTGTTATTGGTGGACGACCACTTTCTCGTCCGGCAAGGGTTACGTAAGTACCTGAGCCATCATCTCGACATTGAATTGGTAGGTGAGGCGACGGATGGGGAAGAGGCGGTGAAGCTGACGGATCTGCTGAAGCCCGATGTCGTTGTGATGGACTTTCACATGCCGAGAATGAACGGTATCGACGCGACAAGCTCGATCATGCGAAAACATCCCCACGTACAGGTCATTGGGCTCTCGTTTTACCTCGGAAATGGAAATCGAGAAGCATTCTTGAATGCCGGCGCCTGCCGGTTACTGGAAAAGGGCACGGCGTATCAATACTTGCCTCATGCGATTTATCAGGCTGTCGGCAAAAGCATTGATACCCCAATCGACTTTTAACTGCTCTCTCGCGTAGCGGAAGGCGCCAAAAAGCGCGCACAGACTTCTCCTCCCACTCCCACTTCACAAATCTACCCTCTGAGCGATCGGCCCCTTCTGAGAAAGCGGGACTCGGGCTTTCCCGAGGGTCGGAGAATGCCGACACGTAGTACATTCACCACCCCCGCGCGGAAAAGAGAAGCGAGGGGAGGCTCATTGTTCCACTTTCAAGGATGCGACCCGTATGGAGAAGGATGAGAGTGATGGTGACGATGCCGAAGGCGACGGAGCTGTCGCTTCCGGAAGATCAGTCGGTGCTGCTGTTTCAATCGGTGCGAGAATTGTTGATGAATACCCGGAAACATGCCGGAACCAGCGAAGCCGCTGTGGTCTTGGAGCCAATGAGCGACCGATTGCGGATCACTGTGAGCGATAAGGGGGCAGGTTTCGATCTTGCGGCTGTTGCCGTTGCGGAGCCTGCCGGCGGCCTGTTTTATAAATTCGGCCTCTTCAGTATGAGGGAACGCATGCGCTCGCTCGGCGGGGCATTGGAGCTGGAGTCGGCCCTGGGCAAGGGGACGATTGTGACGCTCACGCTGCCGCTCGGCGGCGTAGCCGCCCCCAGGACTGAGGACTCAGGACTGAGTTGTCCGGTCTCTCAGTCCTCGGCACTTCAGCAGCATGCGAAAATCCGCGTGCTGCTGGTAGACGACCATGCCATGGTACGACAGGGACTTCGTGCGATGTTGGAGGGCTATGAAGATGTGCAGGTCGTCGGAGAAGCGGTGGACGGCCAGGAGGCTGTACGGTTGACCGAGCAGCTCCGGCCCGGCATTGTGGTGATGGACATCAACATGCCGAAGATGAACGGCATCGAAGCCACGCGCGAGATTACCACCCGCTATCCCAACGTCATCGTGATCGGGTTGTCGGTGAACGCCGGCGACGACAATCATCGTGCGATGACAAGTGCCGGCGCAGTCACGTTGCTTACGAAAGAAGCAGCGGTCGAACAGCTCTACGAGACCATGCTCTCGATATTAAAGGGCTTTTGTCCCGTCATAACCTAGCAATCCGTCGGTTCGTGTCCGACCCACCCTCCAGTCATTCTCAAATATTATGATGCACCTCCATCCGGCGTGGTTCGCCGCGCACGGTGTTCCCAAACCGATATCGGAAAAGTTTTACGTGAAACTAGGGATGGCCCGAGGTTCCTACGGAATCCTATTTGTATAAAGTGCAGCTTCGGAATCAATACAAAAGGAGGAAGAGCCATGATGGCGTCTCACATTGATCAAGTCAGGGATAGGCTGGAGCAACGGGGTACGGCTTGTCCCTTGGAAGAGGTCATGGAACTTTGCCCGGAGCTGACCTGGAATCAGGTGTTTCTTGCCATCGATCATTTGAGCAGGACTGGGCAAGTCCAGGTGATGATGGATGTGGGCAAGATCTATACGGTACAGGCCTCTCGTTCGGTTACAGCAGTCACGGCGACCGCCGCATAACGATAGAGTCGATTGAGTCCGTCCGATGCGGACAAACGGATATCCGGCCGGAGATCTAGACGGGAAACTTGAGAGGGCCGGAACGTCACTCCTCAAGGCATATGAAATATTCATGAAAACACGAGTCATCAAGAATGCAGAAGCAGAGACCGGTCTCGAAGAAGCGACGTGCGCTCATCAGCGCCTTATTGATGATATTTGGACCAGCGGCGGCAAACGCACAGGCAAGGTTCGTTGTCTTGAATGTAGCGCCGTGATCGACGACCCACATCGCGGTCAGAGATAGCCGACTTGATCGAAATGAACCATTCGTTCTTATTCCGGCGTCGTGTCATTCAGTCGTCGGGCTGGAGGATAAGATACGGACAGTAAGGGTAAGGCCATGGCCGCTGATAAAGAACAATCCGTAACTGGATCGGCCTCCCCTTTAAAGGACCTCTTAAGATGCCCTTTTTGCAGCGGACCATTCGATTGGAGAGGCATCGAGGACAGCACGGGCAATACGGAGTCCGGGATCCTGTATTGCGATTGCAGCTGGTTTCCAGTGGTCGCAGGAATTCCCGTACTGAGGAGAGACAAGATATCGGAACAAGTGAAGTCCTTACTTGAGGGCGGGCGCTATGATGATGCCCTTCTCACGCTGATCCAGCCGGGTATCGGTCTCCCGCCCATGTGGAGATTCGCCTCATTCTTGCCGCTTGGAAATTACCTCCGGCGCTTGGCACGTGAGCATCGGAGTCAACACTGGAAGAATCGGTTCGCGATGCTTCTCCATCGCATAGCTCACGGCGAGCGGATACCGCTCCGTAAGCTGCTTGATGAGTATTATCTGGAAAAAGACCACAACTATTATGTGTTACGGTTTGGCCAGCCTCGGTACCTCGTCGCATTGTCCTTTGTGAACATCCTGCCCCGCTCGGAAAAACCGATTCTCGATTTGTGTTGTGGGCACGGGCACATCACCCGAAGCCTGGCGCAGCAAGCGATCAATCAGCGTGTGATCGGCGTGGACCAATCCTTTTGGGGGCTGTATGTGGCGAAGCGCTGGATTGCGCCGGAGGCCTATTACGTCTGTTGTTCCGCGGATCATGCTCTCCCGTTTCCTGATGGGACTTTTTCAGCGGTGTTTTGCTCCGATGCGTTCCACTACATTGTGAACAAGCGCTCCTGTGTACGGGAATGTCTCCGGATCACGCAGGACGACATGATTGTCTTGACCTGGGTTCACAATAAACAGATACGAATCCCCCATGATGGAGTTCCCTTGTCGTCAACAGGCTATCACTCACTCTTTCAGGACGTGCCTCACCGGATTGTAGCCGATGAGGATGTGTTGGACGGGTACTTCCGACAACAAGGTCCCGATCTTTCGATGCAGCCCGAGGTAACAGTTCTTGATCAAAAACCGCTGCTCTCCATCGTCGCGTCTACACACAAGGAGATTTTTCGCGTTCATGAACCTTTTGCCGAACCTCCTCATGCGAAAGGGAGACTGGGAATCAATCCGATCTATCGAATAGAAGAGACGGGAGAGAAGCAGACCATACAGCTCCGTCGGACGTTCCCCACTCGTTTTTATGAGGAAGACCACTCACAGTATAAGCAGTACATGCCGGAAAATGTAGAGCTCGATGCCGCCATCTTGGACGATCTGGCAGAGGGAAGGCTGACAAGTACCGTCAAGCAGCTGATCGACCAATGTGTCGTGCTGGGCATGCCCGAACAGATTGATTGCAACCCAAACGTTCCTGTCGGTGCTGATGCCTGATGTTGCAATGAGCAATCAGTTATCGTAGCCGCATCCAGGTTCGAGGGTTTCGATGGATGAGCCGAGAAGTCGACAAAAGCATCGATGCCGGCTAGCCCAGAGTAACCATTCCCTCGCGTAGAGAAGGGCGTCAAAAGGGCGCACGAACTTCTCCTCCCATTCGACACAACCGACCCTCGACCTGTTGCCTTCCGCAACAGAATTGTTTTCTCCCACGTTGCAATGTTCCCCCGCGTTGAAACGTGCCGTCCGGCTTCTTCTCAACTTTTTGACCGGAATCTATCTCGCCATTGGTACGCAACCTGCACTACGCCGAATTGTGCTTTGTCGTTCCCATTTTCTGAAGGAGGAATTATGCCGGCTTATCCCAATGCCGATCATCAACTCCTCAGAGCATTCCACACAACAAAGGAGATCAACGATGAAAGTCCAGCCATCTAAGCAGGTCGTGAAGAACACGTCGACTATTTTCCAGGGAGCTCAAACGAAGGAGAAATCGTCGTCCGAGATCCCGGCGCCTAAGAAGCAAGCGATGTTCGACGATTTGCATGCACGTATCGCGGAGCGAGCCTATAGACTGTATATTGAACAAGGTTGCAGGGAAGGTTGTGCAGAGCAGGATTGGCTAAATGCAGAACGGGAGATTCTGAACCACACAAGTGCTGAATAACAGCCGACTCTCAAATTCAACAGATCTGTATGGCTTTCAGAGATATGATGCTGTGCCCAGCACTTGCTCCTCAACCACCATGACACCCGGAGAGATCCAGGATTATCAGGGGATCTGTTGAGCGCCGGGGATGTCGGATCCTGACCGCGCTCCAGCAGCAGGGGCCCGTATCCAGTGCAACTTCTATGTAACGAGCGGTTACGCACGTCTCGCTCTTGCGCGATTAGCTCAGCCTCGGATCTGTGGGAATGAGGCTGGTCGGACTGTATCTTTGCGAGGGATGATCGAGAGATTTTATCATCACGCGGGCTCACGCAGGCCGGGTTACATATACAAGTAGAGCGCCGCCACAACCCCGAAGAATTCGGACGTGTTCCTGCCTCGAAGACTAAACCATGGACCGGTAATCAGGCCGACGTGTTCATTGAAGTTGTATTCCAGAGCCGGCGCAATCGTGAGCAGATTGCCATACCCCCTTCCAACGACCGCCGGTTCGCCGCTCGTACCGACCCCTGTTGTGCCGGAAAAATTCGTCGCATCGATCGTTTGAAACCCGATATCGAGCGCAAGGATCAGATGTCGCGTGAGGCTATATTCTCCCGCGACTGTCAAAGTGGTCACCGATCCGGGATCAACGCGGCCGTCCGTGCCGAATCCTCCGCCGTAGGAATTGAATCCTTGCACGGTGATGGGCGAGTAAAGGCCGTACGTCGCATTCACGCGGTACCTGAGCACATGATCTCCTCCCAGCCCTATCGCTTTTTGCACTCCGATACCTATCGTCGTCGCGAAAGAACCGCCACCGGTCCCGCCCAGCCCTCTCGTGGACGGGCTGAGATTGTTATAGCGTCCGGTCGGAAATATCTCCTGGACCCAGACTCGAACATCGGGAAGCCATGAATCAGAACCGCCTCGCAGCACTTGAAAGCCAAGCTGAATCGGAAAGTCGCCGAACCCGGAGAGAGACTCGCTCCCTGAAGAATTCTCGATCCACTGCGGCGCGATCTCGACATCCATCCAACTTGTTACGCCATAGATGACGTACGTTTGTTGGATGATGCTGCGCGAGACGGTTGCAGATTGGAGGCGCCAATTGTCGTTATACAATCCGCCATATCGTGTGAAATAGAAATATGGCTCAACAACGACATGCCCCTGATCGAGTGTCCGGCCTCGTGTCGAGAGCAGTGTCCCGGTGAACCAGGGACCGGCAGGTTGGGGCTGGCGATTCTCGGAACCTCCGCCCCACACTGCCTCTGAAAAGCAGACACATGCGATGAGCAAGCTAAGAACGGTCTTGAATATGCGTTGAGGCATATCGCCCCAGGGTAAGAAATCAGTGTGCCGCGAATGGCAACAGTCGTCCATTACAGTGAGGAATCTGCAAACATCTCTCCAGCATCGTTCTCGCAGCGTCGCATTGCACTACCCTGATCAGGGGCTGTGAAGATGCACGATGATTGTTCAGATCGACGACTACTGTCCCGGCATTTGTCTTGCTGGAGGAGACGCTGTATCCTCTTTCAGACGGTTGCGTGCGGAGCGTTGAAATATATCGACTCAACTATGACATATCTGTTGCGGTGTGTGCCGGAAGAACAGCACAGGCCGGTTCTCAAAGTGGATTCCACGAATTATTTCTGGTTCGCCAGGCCTGGAAGTAGTTGGGTCAAGCCATCGGCGAGAAATTCGACTCCCACGGCTGCCAGTACCAACCCCAGCAAGCGGGTGACGATGTTGATGCCTGTCGTACCCAAAATGGCTCTTATTCGGTCCGAAAGGCGCAGCGCGACCCACAGTGAGCCGGCGACGCAGAGGACCGTGAGAAAAAGCATAGTCATATCAAACCACGTGGTAGCCTGGTCGGCATAAATGATCACGGTACTGATCGCGCCGGGTCCTGCCACAAGCGGAATGCCCAAAGGGACGACGGCCACCTCATCACGTACTGCGGCCTCCTTCGATTCTTCCGCCGTGTGATGGGTCGGGCTCGGTTGAGCTTGCAGCATGGCGATGGCCATCAAGAGGATAAGAATTCCGCCGCCGGCACGGAATGAAGCCATACGAATTCCAAATAAATGGAGTATGGCCTCTCCCAGGAACATGGTTGTGATAAGGACGATGACCACCGTTGTTGCAGTGAGACGCGCCGTGTGTCGCCTCTGTTCCTCGGTTTGCCGGTTGGTCAGGCTTATGAAAAGCGGCGTGACTCCGATCGGATTGGCGATGACGAACAATGCCGTGGCATTGTGCGCATAGGTACCCCAGTCATGCATCGATACACTCCTTCGTCCGCGAGTGAATGAGGCGGCGGGCGCATGTGAACTTTAGCCTTCTGTCGAGATGGCTGACAACATGAATCGACTGGATCAGAGCCCGTTCATTCTTACGATCAACGGCGGATCATCCAGCATCAAGTTTGCTTTATTCCGAGCCGTGGATCTCTCCCTGCCGGTGGCGCGCGGCATGGTCGATCGGATAGGTTTGTCCAACAGCGAGATGGTTGTCACCGACGCGGCCACGCAGCAATCGAGTCGTCGGGCCGTTCACGCACCGGACCATCGGACTTGCGTCAGGTTTATCATCGAATGGTTGGAGCAGGAGGTCGGTATCGGGCATCTCTGTGCTGTCGGACATCGAGTTGTCCATGGCGGGAGGACCTATAGCAGACCCGAACGAGTGACGCCGGAGTTGTTGGCGGAACTTCGTCGACTATGTCCTTACAGCCCTGAGCATCTGCCGGCCGAGATCACCTTGATCGAATCGTTTCTTCAGTATGAATCAATTCTTACCCAAGTCGTCTGTTTCGATACGGCATTTCACCGAGATATGCCGCTGGTTGCGCGACTGCTGCCGATTCCAAGGCGATATGAAAAACTCGGTATCCAGCGCTATGGGTTTCACGGGTTGTCGTACGCGTTTCTTATGCGAGAGTTGAGGAGAGTGGGTGCGCCGGGCGAGGCCGAGGGTCGTGTCATTCTAGCGCATCTCGGCAACGGCGCGAGCATGGCGGCGGTCAAGAATGAGCAGGCGCTGGATACGACGATGAGTTTCACCCCCGCCTCCGGTCTGCCCATGAGCCGTCGATCGGGTGACCTCGATCCAGGGCTCGTGTCCTATTTGGCAAGGACAGAAGGTATGAGCGCGGATCAGTTTCACAAGATGGTGAACACGGAATCGGGCTTACTCGGGGTTTCTGAACTCAGTTCCGACATGCGTGATCTCCTGAAACAGCGGCGGAGCGGTCCACGAGCAGCCGAGGCGATAGAGATGTTTTGTTATCAGGCCAGGAAGGGGATTGGTGCGCTTGCTACAGTGCTGAGTGGAATCGATACCTTGATCTTCAGTGCCGGGATCGGAGAACATTCTCCCGCGATTCGAGCGCGTATCTGCGCCGGATTGGAATTTCTAGGCATCGTCATCAACGAACCGGCCAATGAGGCCAACCACCCGGTGATTTCATCTGAAGCAAGCCGAGTGCGGGTGCGCATCATCCCCACTGATGAAGAACGCGAGATTGCCGAGTCCGTTGTTCGGGTGCTTGGCAAGGAGAATATGGATCACTGAGAGGTCAGTATGATGAAGGAACACACACCACCATTGAATACCGGCTTACTGAAACAGATGGATGCCTATTGGCGGGCCGCCAATTATCTCTCGGTGGGACAGATCTATCTGCTCGACAATCCGCTGCTGCGGAAACCCTTGACGCTCGAGCACATCAAGCCTCGCCTCTTGGGCCATTGGGGAACGACACCGGGACTGAATTTTATCTATGTCCATCTGAATCGGGTCATCAAACGGGACGACCTGAATATGATCTTCATTTGCGGGCCTGGCCATGGCGGTCCAGCGGTCGTGGCGAACGTCTATCTCGAGGGCACCTACAGCGAGGTGTATCCGGACGTGAGTAAAGACGAGGAAGGCATGAAGCGCCTGTTTCGACAGTTTTCTTTCCCCGGTGGAATCCCGAGTCACGTCGCGCCCGAGACGCCGGGCTCAATCCATGAAGGCGGAGAATTGGGGTACGCGCTGTCCCATGCCTTTGGGGCCGCCTTCGACAATCCCGACTTGATTGTGGCCTGTGTCATCGGCGATGGAGAGGCGGAGACCGGCCCGTTGGCCGCCTCGTGGCATTCGAACAAATTTCTCAATCCTGTCACCGACGGTGCCGTGCTGCCGATCCTGCACTTGAACGACTACAAGATTGCAAACCCGACCATCTTGGCGCGGATCAGTCATGACGAGCTGCACAGCTTGCTCGTCGGATACGGCTACGAACCCTACTATGTCGAAGGCTCGGAACCGGAGCCGATGCACCATGCGATGGCAAGCACGCTGGATGCGGTGTTGGCGCGTATCAAGTCGATTCAGCAAGAGGCTCGGAAAGAAGCGGCTGAAGGCAAGGGGGTCCCCGTTCGGCCAAGGTGGCCGGTGATCGTCTTGCGCAGTCCCAAAGGATGGACCGGCCCCAAGGAGGTCGACGGCAAGAAAACCGAAGGCTCTTGGAGGTCGCACCAGGTGCCGATGGCGGAGATGGCGTCCAAACCTACCCATATCGAACTCTTGGAATCCTGGATGAAGAGCTATCGGCCGGATGAGTTGTTCGATGCAAACGGCACGTTGATACCCGAGCTGGTCGCGATTGCGCCGACAGGACCACATCGGATGGGGGCCAATCTGCATGCCAACGGCGGACTGCTGCTGCGGGACCTTCGTCTCCCCGATTTCCGAGACTACGCCGTGAACGTGTCGATGCCGGGAGCCGTCGTCGACGAGGCGACCAAGGTACTGGGGGTGTTTTTACGCGACACGGTTACCAAGAACTTGCGCACCCGCAACTTTCGTATCATGGCTCCCGACGAACTCACCTCGAACCGGCTCGGCGCCGTGTTGGATGTTTCGGACCGGGTCTGGATGGCGGCACGAGAGCCGGACGACGATCACCTCGCTCCGGACGGCCGCTCGATGGAAATCTTGAGCGAACATACGTGCCAGGGCTGGCTCGAAGGGTATCTGCTCACAGGGCGGCACGGACTGTTCACGACCTACGAGGCCTTCGTCCATATTGTCGATTCGATGTTCAATCAGCATGCCAAGTGGCTCAAGACCACTCATGAAATTCCGTGGCGTCGGCCCATCGCGTCGCTGAACTATTTGCTGACGTCCCATGTCTGGAGGCAGGATCACAACGGGTTTTCTCATCAAGACCCGGGGTTCATCGACCATGTCGTGAACAAGAAGGCCGACGTGATCCGAGTCTATCTGCCGCCGGATGCCAATTGCCTGTTGTCGGTCATGGACCACTGCCTGCGCAGCCGCGATTACGTGAACGTGATCGTCGCCGGCAAGCAGCCGGCTCTGCAGTATCTCGATATGGACACGGCGGTGAAACATTGCACCGCCGGCATCGGCATATGGGAATGGGCGAGCAACGATAAGGGAGGCGAGCCTGATGTGGTGATGGGCTGCGCCGGAGACGTGCCCACGCTTGAAACGCTCGCGGCCGTGCGGCTCTTGCGTGAATACGTTCCGTCGCTCAAGATCCGGGTCGTCAACGTGGTCGATCTAATGAAGTTGCAGGACAAGAACGAACATCCGCATGGGTTGCCGGACAAGCATTTCGATACGTTTTTCACGACCGACAAGCCGATCATCTTCGCCTATCACGGCTATCCTTGGCTGATCCACCGGCTGACCTACCGGAGGACCAATCACAAGAATCTGCACGTACGAGGCTACAAGGAAGAGGGCACGACCACCACGCCGTTCGACATGGTATTCCTGAACGACATGGACCGGTATCACTTGGCTGCCGATGCGATCGAACGCGTCGGTTTGGGATCGGCGGCGGCCTACGCTAAACAGGCCATCCGCGACAAGCGGATCGAGCACACGGAATACATCAGGAAGCACGGCGAGGACATGCCGGAGATCCGCAATTGGAAATGGGATGCGGGCAAAAGCTTTGTATGATGGATAGAAGCAGGAGGACGAATGGTCTCCGTCCGGATCGCTTCTCAATATCTATGAATTTCCTCCCACAATATGCTATCGAAGGGGCTCTGTGAAGGCTGTCCAGCTTGCATCATTCAAAAACGTTAGAGTGGAGGAAAGGCATGGGCCGGAAGGTGCTGTTTTGCGTTCGATGGATTGTCGGAATCGTTTTTCTTTCCTTCCTGTTGGATGGACAAGCGTATGCCGACGAGATAGGCGACAAAAACCCGGATGGGACGGCCCCAAAGATACCGCTTGATTGTCGGTATGGGCAAACCTATGAGAAAACCGATGGTGAAACGGTTGGAGAAGCTTTTCCCTCCGACGACGTCTTCCGACCCCTGTTGGCTGATCCCAAGCAGCCGCAGTTCTTTGCGAGCTGGCGATCGACACGATCGCGTACCGACCGCACAACCTCCAATGTCGGGTCAGTGGCGATCGGAGAAAACTTCGGATTTTACACGAGGCGGGAAGGATGCAACGGATGGCAGATAAGCCTGCTCACCGGCGTGTTTGCCCAATTCAACTTGGATGAAAAGAATGCCGAGCTGATCAACACGGATTTCAATGTCGGCATCCCGATTACGTGGCGATCGGGAAACTGGTCTGCACGATTGCGCTATTATCACCAAAGCAGCCACATCGGCGACGAATTCTTGGCGGCTAATCCAGGGTTCAAGTCGATCACGTTTATCCTCGAGGAGGTGGACGCGATTCTTTCCTACGAGTACCGATGGTTGCGCCTATACGGCGGCGGCGGGTATCTCGTGCATCGCGAACCGACCACATTCGACCGCGGGAGAGTCCAGTGGGGATTCGAAGCACGGGCTCCCTCGATGCGGACACGTGTTTTGGAACCGTTCCTCAACCGGCTGATCGTGACGCCCGTGCTGTCGGCGGATTTCAAGTCGATCCAGGCGCACGATTGGATCATCGACACCCATGTGCTCGGCGGATTCGAATGGTCCCGAACAGGCTCCTTCCGTCGTTTTCGGATCATGGCGACCTATTTCCACGGCTATAACCCCTATGGATTATTTGTGATCAACCAGAAGATCGAATCGATTGGCGCAGCGGCCTATTTCATGTTTTAGCGGTTCTCCGGCCGAGAGCCTCGTCTTCCTGCAAAAGGAGCCCGAGCGATGAACAAGAAAATCTCATTTTCCATCTGGTACGTCCTCCTTGCCATTATGGCGGTGGTGTTCGTGCATGACTTCATACTCGCGCTCAACAAAGTTGAAGAGCTTCCGTACAGCGAATTCAAGAGTTTGGTTGCGGCAGGAAAAATAGCCGAAGTCTCGGTGACCACTCAAGTACTGACCGGAAAGTTGAAGCCTGAGGGGGAATCCAAAGAACAAAAAGCCTTTGCGACCGTGCGGGTCGAGGATCCGGATCTCGTTCGTGAGCTCAACCAACATGGAGTGACGTTCAGCGGTGTCATCGAATCCACGTTTTGGCGGGATCTGCTGTCGTGGATCGTCCCGGTCGCTCTCTTTGTCGGTATCTGGTTCTTCATCTTTCGTCGATTGGGCCAGGCTCAAGGCGGTTTCATGCAGGTCGGCCAATCGAAGGCGAAGATCTACGTGGAGAAGGATATCAAGGTGACGTTCGCGGATGTCGCAGGCGTAGACGAGGCTAAAGACGAACTGCGGGAGGTGATCGAGTTCCTCAAGACGCCGGAGAAATTCACGAAGCTGGGCGGAAAAATTCCGAAGGGTATTCTGCTCGTCGGCCCTCCGGGCACCGGGAAGACCTTACTGGCCCGCGCCGTGGCCGGCGAAGCCGGCGTGACGTTCTTCAGCATCAGCGGATCGGAATTCGTCGAAATGTTCGTGGGCGTCGGCGCGGCGAGGGTTCGCGATTTGTTCGAACAGGCGAAGGGCAAAGCTCCCTGCATCATTTTCATCGATGAATTGGATGCGCTGGGAAAAGCGCGCGGTGTGGGGCCTATGGCGCACGAGGAACGGGAGCAAACCCTCAATCAGTTGTTGGTCGAGATGGACGGGTTCGATCCACGGGTCGGCGTCATTCTCATGGCCGCGACCAACCGCCCGGAGATTCTCGATCCCGCGCTGCTTCGCGCGGGGCGATTCGATCGCCACGTAACGGTGGATCGTCCCGACAAGAAGGGACGCCTGGACGTGCTTCGGGTCCATGCCAAGAAGGTGGCGTTGAGTCCGGAAGCCGATCTCGAACAGATTGCCGCGATGACCCCGGGGTTCTCCGGTGCGGACTTGGCAAATGTCATCAACGAAGCGACGTTGTTGGCGGTACGCCGCGGCAAAGACCAAGTGAGCCTCTCGGAATTGCAGGAGGCCGTGGAACGGGTCATAGCCGGATTGGAAAAGAAAAATCGCGTCCTGAACAAGATGGAAAAAGAACGGGTCGCGTATCATGAAACCGGTCACGCACTTGTTGCTCTCTCCATACCGGGGTCCGATCAGGTGCAGAAGATCTCCATCATTCCTCGGGGCGTGGCGGCGCTCGGCTACACGTTGCAGCTTCCGACGGAGGACCGGTTTCTGATGACGAAATCCGAATTGGAGAATAAAGTGGCTGTGTTGCTCGGCGGGAGAATCGCCGAAGAAACGATTTTCGGGGAAGCCTCCACGGGGGCGCAGAACGATCTCGTCAAGGCCACGGATATCGCAAAAAGCATGGTGAAAGCCTACGGAATGAGCGAAAAACTCGGTACCATCACACTGGAGCGAGAACGACAGCCCCAATTCCTTCAGCTTCCGGTCGCTTCTGAAAAAGGCGACTATTCCGAAGAGACCGCGCGCGAGATAGATTGCGAAGTGCGGCGGATTATTGAGGAGCAGTACGGCCGGGTAAGGCGATTGCTGGAAGACAGGAAAGCTGCGCTGCAACAAGGAGCACAGCTCTTGTTGGAACGAGAAGTGATTACCGGTGCGGAGCTCAAAGCCGTCCTGGAGACGGTGTGAATTGAGCATGATGATTTCCTTGCGATCATCCGAAATGATCGCGTGAAGAGTCGAGGCGCCCGACGGAGTGAACCAGATGGAACAGGCAACCATCTCTGTCGTAGATAATGTGATTCATTGCCGAGGTTCTTGGACCCTTCCGCACTTGTCCAAGCTGGAGCGGGGAGGTCGAGCCCTTCGATGGCCCGATAGCCCCACCGTTCTCTACGACGCAGGCGAAGTGACCGCTATGGATACGGGCGGCGCGCTCATCCTGCAGCGTTGCATCGACGGTGTGCGGCGCAAGGGGCAACAGACCGCTCTCCAAGGGTTGAAACCAGAATTTACAGAATTGCTCAGGAAAGTAGAAACTCAGTGGTCTCGGCCAGAACGAGGGGTCTCGGTCCGCGGTGCGGGGTGGATGGCCGGTCTTACGCGAGCCGTGCAGTCTCGGCACGTGTCCGCGATTCGCGCACTCGCATTCGTCGGAGAAAGCACCATTGCGTTCGGCCGAGCGGTGACACGGCCACGTTCCATCCGATGGCGGTCGCTCTTGCGGATCGTGGAACTGGACGGTGTACGGGCCTTGCCGATCACCGGCTTGCTGACGTTCCTGGTCGGTGTCGTGATTGCCTATCAGGGGGCTGAACAGCTCCGTAAGTTCGGCACGAACATTTTTATCGTGGATCTGGTCGGCATCTCGCTGTTGCGCGAAATTGCCCCGTTGATCGTGGCCATCCTCATCGCCGGCCGTTCCGGATCCGCCTATGCGGCTGAGATCGGCACCATGAAAGTGACGGAAGAATTGGACGCAGTGCGGACATTGGGCATCTCGCCCATGAATCTGCTCGTGTTGCCTAGAGCGCTGGCCCTGGTCATTGCCCTTCCTTTATTAACGGTGTATGCGGATGTGGTGGGTGTGTTCGGCGGCATGCTGATCGCTTTGGGAGAGCTCAACGTGAGCTTCGTGGAGTTTATCGCTCGATTCGAGGAAGCAGTTCCGGTGCGGCATTTTCTCATCGGCTTAGGGAAAGCGCCGTTCTTCGCGGCGATCATCGCGTTGGTGGGCTGCTATCAGGGATTTCAAATCAGAGGCGGTGTGGATGATGTAGGCCGACATACCACGATCAGCGTCGTGCAGGGGATTTTTTTGGTGATCGTGTTCGACGCGATCTGCAGCATTCTGCTCAATTGGTGGGATCTTTAACGACGATGAATTGGAAGGTTGAGGCTCAGGTTAAGGTTGAGGCCGAGACAGTCTCCGGAGATTCCCTGACCGTAACCGCAGCCTCAATCTGCACGAGAGTGTACCTATGATATCAGCAACAGAAACCACGACGCCGATCATCGAAGTCAACCACGTGGCAACGAAGTTTGGACAAGCTGTCGTGCATGAGGACGTCAGTTTGTCTATTCGACGGGGTGAAATCTTCGCAATCGCGGGCGGGAACGGGTCCGGCAAGACCACGCTGTTGCGGGAGATTATCGGCCTGATCACACCTTCGGCGGGAACGATTCGGCTGTTCGGAATAGACAGCCGGCGATTGGAAGCGGAGGATGGCCGTCCCATCCACCGCCGGTTCGGTGTGATGTTCCAGCATGGTGCGTTATTTAGTTCGTTCACGCTGGCGGAGAACGTCGCTGTCCCGTTGCGCGAGCACACCACGTTGAGTGCCGGATTGATTCGAGACATCGTCGCTGCCAAAATTGCGATGGTGGGACTGCCACCGGACAGTGCCGCGAAATATCCCAACGAACTCAGCGGAGGGATGCGGAGACGGGCCGCGCTCGCCAGAGCGATCGTCATGGACCCGGAGTTGTTGTTTCTCGACGAGCCGACGGCCGGGCTCGATCCGATCATCGCTGCAGGATTCGATGATCTTGTCCTGTCGTTGAAGGGTCTCCTTGGGCTGACGGTGGTAATGGTGACACACGACCTGGATTCATTGTGGCGGATCGCCAATCGTGTGGCGGTGCTCGGTCGTGGGAAAGTGTTGGGCGTCGGCACCATGCAAGAGTTGTTTCGATCGGATGACCCTGTCATCCGCGAATACTTTCAAGGTCCACGCGGGAGGGCCGCAAGCGGACAGGCGGCATGGAACCACGAAAGACGTGAAGCATGAAGCGTCGGATAGGAGCATATAGCTCATGGCTGACGGCACGAGCGAGGGCTACGAACTCACTGTCCGGCGTCGCCTTTTGCTATGAGCCATACGCTATAAGCTATTCGCTCTTCTGAGCGAGATTCAACATGGAACCCAAGGTCAACTATATTCTGGTCGGCTCGTTCGTGGCATTTCTCGGCGCAGCTGTCCTGGTGGCAATTTTGTGGTTGGGGAAGACCGACTACCGCGGTTCGTACGACCGGTACGAAGCCTACATGAGGGAATCGGTTGCAGGATTGAGTGTCGATTCCACGGTCAAATATCGTGGTGTCGATGTGGGTCGAGTCAAGACCATTGCCTTGAATCCCACCAACCCAGAGGAAGTCCAGCTGACCTTGGACATTATGCGGGGGACGCCGATCAAGACCGATACGATTGCCGTTCTTGAGACGCAGGGGCTCACCGGTCTTGCCACCATCAATTTGACGGGAGGAAGCCGAGATGCTCCGTCGTTGCAGGCCCAGGAGGGACAAACGTATCCGATCATCAAGACCGGTCCCTCTCTCTTCTTCCGCTTGGATGAAGCCGTCTCTCGTTTACTTTCAGAAGAAGGCGTAGCTCAACTGTTGGTCGATCTTGATATGGCGGCCAAAGGTGTGGCGAAGATTCTGGATGAAGACAACCACACCATGCTGAAGCGAACGATCAAGGATCTTTCTGATGTGGCCCAGACCATTGCGGCCCACAAGGCTCAGATTGAGCAAAGCTTGAACGGAGCGGCCAAGAGCGCCGACAATCTTGTCAAGCTGACGGCGTCGTTGAATGCGGAGGTTCCGACCTTACTCGCCGGTATCAACAAGAGTGTTGTAGCACTGGGTACGGCGACGGACGAATTGGCTCGCACGAGCAAGACCGTTGGAACGGTCGTCAATGAAGCCAGGCCAGAATTGCAACAGTTCACCAGACGTACGCTTCCCGAGGCCGGTTTGTTGGTGACGGAGCTTCGACAGCTCACGAGTACATTGACCCGCGTGGCGCGGGAGTTGGAGCGAGAGCCGAGCGCGCTGGTGTTTGGACGAAAGGCCCCGTCACGCGGTCCGGGGGAATAACGGCAGGGTGTGTGTACGGTCCTGACATGATGAACTATCGACTGGCACATGTTGCGTGTGCGCTGCTGGCGCTGACGGTGGCTGGTTGCTTGTCGCCCCGCACGGATTCTTCGGAGACCCATACCTATCAGCTGAGCTTAGACGGGAGGCCCGGCGAGGTGCGCCCCGGTAAGCCTGATGGGCCGGTGCTGCTCGTGAGTCAGCCTCAAGCCGAGCCAGGATTCGAGTCGCAACGCATGGTGTACGTCAAGCGGCCTTATCAACTGGAGTACTATGCGGTGAATCAATGGGCCGATACGCCGGTGCGCATGTTTGCTCCGTTGATGGTCCAGGCGCTCAATCAGCAGAATGATACGTGGCGTGCCGTGATCTCACTGCCGAGCTCGATCCGCGGAGACTATCGTCTTGATACCCACGGATTTCTGTTGCAGCAGGAATTTCTCCAACAACCCAGCCGCGTGAGGGTAATGGTCAGGACACAGCTTGTGGACCTGAAAGAGTTAACGGTCCTGAGTACGCGGGCTTTTGAGGTCGTGGAAAACGCCGCGAGCGAGAATCCCTATGGGGGAGTCCAGGCTTCCAACCGAGCAGTTGCCGGGTTGCTCGATCAAATCAACTCATGGCTTCGGCAATGCGTCCAGCACTCGCCTGAGTGCAGTCGCTGAGGAAGTCGGCGCGGCGGATCCAAGGTAAACGTGAAGTCAACTGAGAGCACGGTTACCGCTGCTCGAAGTCGCACTGTTTCACCGAGTCCAGCCTCTGAGCAGCTACGGCCGCTTCCCATCCCTTTTCACAAGGAAGAAGACGAACCCTCAACGTATGTGGGAACTGAGTACCCAATCGGGTCCGAACATCTGTGTCAACTGTGTCGGCCTCAAAGAAGATCTCGCAGTCGGGAAGACCCGGGAGGCCGATGCCTTGTGCCTTAAGCAGCGCCTCTTTAGCAACCCAGTAGCGGAAAAATCTCGAGGCGCGCTGCTCCTCAGACGCCTGCATGATCGCCGTATGTTCAGAGGGAGTAAAAAAGCGCTTGGAAAGATTCGCAACCTCGACATCCGAACGAACGAATTCAAGATCGACTCCGACCTCCTGCGCGTTTGAGACCGCAATGAGCGCGCGGCCATGCGCATGGGACAAATTGAACGTGATGGCCGACTGATCTCGTTGTTCTCTTGTCAGGAAGGGTTTGCCTGTTGTGCTGCGATCCAACGGAACCGCATCCGGGTTGACGCCGAGATACCTGCTCAGCACGACTCTGAGACCTGCGTGAGCCAGCACGTAGTGCTGTCGGATATCCTCCCGAACAAAGCGAGCCGCTCGTTGTCGCTCGACGTCGTCCAACCAGCCTATGCATTGCTCCAGACAGTGTTGCGATCCGTCAAGCTCGATTCCCCAGATGTGTGCGGCGTTCGGTTCGAGTTGGATATGATCCCGCCGACTTGTACCGGCGAGGCGCTCAATTGACTGAAACGAGATCACCCTATTCCGGCCCCGATGACCCACGTTCGATATCAAGTCATCATCCTTACGATCGATGCCCATCTGCCCCGGCCTTCGCAAGCTCCACAACCTTGCCGTCATCCAATTTAATGACTTGATTACCGAGGTGAAAATACCGATCATCGTGGGTAATGACGATAACCGACTTCCCACGAGCGCGCAGGTCCGGAAGCAATGTCTTGTAAAAGATTTCCTTGTACTGCGGGTCCTGATCTGCGGCCCATTCATCAAACACGTAGATCGAGCGATCCTCCAGATAGGCCGTCACAAGCGCTAGTCGCTTCCGTTGCCCTTGCGAGAGATCGAGGGTCGAGAAGGTGCGGTCGTGTACGGTGACTTTCTGATCCAAATGCAGCAATCGCAAGTATTGGGGAACAAACTCATTCACCTGAGAATCAGGCTGACCGAGGAGTTTCTTGAAGAGATGAAAGTCTGAAAATATGACCGAGAAGTGTTCACGATACCACTCCCGATTTTGGTCGGTGATCATCGAACCTGCCAGCCTCACGTCTCCCTGTAACGGCTGGTACAACCCGGCCAGCACTTTCACGAACGTCGATTTCCCGCTTCCATTCCCTCCGATGACGAACACCAGTTCGCCCGGATACAGCTCAAGACTGATTGGGCCAAGTGTGAAGGGTGTTTCGATTCCATCTTTCGCTTCGTAAGAAAACACGACATCGGTCCATTGCACAAGTGGAGACGTCCCTGGCTCTAGAGCTGCCACTTCTCTTGTCTGAATATCCTCGAGCCTGACATCCAGTGATATGCCCAATCGTTCAATATTTTCCAGCGCGACTTGACCTCGCTCGAGTGTCGGTGCCATACCCAGGATGCTCGCGGTGGGACCCATCACATAGAGGATGGCGACGATATATCCTGTAAGCACTTCAGGTGAAATTAACCCTAAAGATGGGAATAGGAATACGAGGGAACCGATCAGTGAGTATAGCGAGACCTGAGTCCAGACTCCTAGAAGAGCTTGTATCCGCGTCGCTTTCAGATTCGTCTCTCTATAGAATTCTGCCGCTCCCCGCACTTCGTGATCGACAAACTCTTCCCGTCGTGCCCGATGCATCAACAGCTCCTTCAGCCCATCAGTGAGTGAGCGAAAGCGTTGAAACAGCTCAGCTCTGGCCTCCCGAGATGCGGCAATGATGCTGCGGGTAGTGGTGTGTAACCACTGCTGTCCTATGACGCTGACGACGGCGACGACGGCGACTCCTAGAAATACACTCCACGATAACCAGGCAAGGAAGATCCCACACCCCAACACTAGCGCTACATTCATGAGAAAATGAGGGAAACATTGGATTGCCCACGTAACCCAACTGACGTCATCCGTCAAGGTAACGAGAATATTGGCGGCCCCTCGTTGTTCGCAACGCCGCAGCGGAGTCCGCACGATCTTCGCGCAGAGCGATAAAGAGAGGTCCAAGATTGTGTCTTGCGCGAACCGGACGAGCAGAAGTTGGGACCCAAGGTTCGTCAGAAGCTTGCCGGCGACAAGGCCGACAAACCCGGACAGTACAAGGGGAGAATGGTCGGAGGGATGCTGAAGGACATGATTGATGAGCGCCAAGACTCCGGCGCTCAAAAGGCCAGACAGGACACCGACACAGACCATGAGCCAGGCCATGGATCTCGACCGCTGCACGACAAAGTGGAGAAATCGTCCGAGCCGCATCGCCGACTAGCCTCACATTCAACAGGTACGGAGATGAGAATTACACACCTAACTCGCGCGGGCGAAAACCGTTGGCTCGTGTTGAGTATTCTCTGCAAGGAAGGCCCGGAGATGCTCGGTCACTTCTTCAACATGTGGTGAGGTCAAGAGGAGCCCTGAATTGGCGGCTGCAACCTGCACGGTCCTGCTCCCTCCACCGCCAAAGTCCGGCCAGCCATGTCTGGTATCCGTCACCGATTGAGCAACATGCCGTTTTGACGCTACGATATTGAGAATACGCCCAGGGTATTTGCGAACGGCGTAGCGAGCCACGGCTTGGAGCGTGGCTCGGGTCACTCGTTCGACTTGGAAATTGGCAAACAGCTCATCGTTACGGGATTCGCTTCGCGATAACGACATGAGTCTCTCGCGTCTACGCCGGATGAATGGCCTCCAGTCTTTGATGGGCAAACGGAACAGCGCGCACATGTTACTCATCGTCCTCCACAGGATAAACAGGGGCAGCCCAAACTTCATCGGCCACCTGTAACGATATGGACGATATGAGGATGGGTGCCAGGTGTCCATTATCACAAGTGTAACGGCCTGCCCCTGCCCGTGCAGTTGCTGGGCCATTTCATAGGCAATCAGTCCGCCGGTGCAGCTCCCAAGGACGATATACGGTCCATTTGGGCGAACGCTACGGATTTGTGCAATATAATGGGTCGCCATCTCCGGCATCGACGTAAACGGCGCCTCGCTTCCGTCCAGCCCTCGTGCCTGTAACCCGTAGGCGGGTTGATTCGGACCCAGCAGCTTTGCCAACTGAGCAAAGACCAATACATTACCCCCTACTCCGGGCACCATGAATATCGGTATCGCAGTCCCACTTGGCTGAATGGCTATAAGCGATTGCCATGGCGGCGTCCAGTGCTCATGCGAAAGTACTGACGCTAGCTCCGCAATGGTCGGTGCTTGAAACAACGTCGCAAGCGGAAGGCGTCTTCCATACACCTGTTCGAGGAGAAAGAAGAGGTGGGCGGCTTTGAGGGAATGGCCACCGCGATCGAAGAAGCTGTCATGGATCCCGATCTTTGAGACTTCCAGTACCTGCTGCCACAACGCCGTCAGTTGAACTTCCATCCGATCACGCGGACCACTGCGAACCGGTTCTTCGGAGAACGAGGAGGCTGGGGATGGCAATGCTTTCCTGTCGACCTTGTTATTGGCGGTCAAAGGCATGGCGTTCAGAAAGACGAATAGTGAAGGAACCATATAATCCGGAACCTCGGATCGCAGAAACGAGCGAAGTTCCGACTGGCTTGGAGCGGACCCCTCCTGGCAGACGACATAGGCCACCAACTGCTTAATGCCTTGCCGGTCATCCCGCGCGGTGACCACCGCCTGACGGATGGAGGGATGGCGGCTCAATGTTACCTCGATCTCACCCAATTCGATCCGGAACCCTCTGATCTTGACCTGGTTATCCATTCGACCTAGATGCACGATGCTCCCATCGTGGCGATACCGTGCCAAGTCTCCCGTTCGATACAGTTTCGCGAGGGGCTCCGGAGAAAATGGATGGGGGAGGAACCGGTCCTCGGTTAACTCAGGCCGCCCTCGATAGCCTCGGGCTAGCCCCTGGCCTCCGATATAGAGCTCACCGGAAACTCCGACGGGAACCGGTTGGAGAAATTGATCCAAGATATACACGTCCGTATTGGCGATCGGTCTCCCAATGGTAATCTCCCGATCCGTCCGTTCGATTTTCTCGATCGTGGACCAAATCGTAGTTTCAGTCGGGCCATACATATTCCACAAGGCAACGCTCCGATCCAACAATGACGCCGCAAGATCGGGAGGAAGGGGTTCCCCTCCGCAGAGGACTGTCAGGTTCTTACTGCCCAACCATCCGGCCTCGATCAACATGCGCCATGTCGCGGGAGTCGCTTGCATGATCGTCGGCTGAACGGCTTCACAGAGACCGCGGAGTTGTCGTCCGTCCATGGTAACGGCCCGACTGGCGATCTCGATACGGGCCCCGACCAGCAACGGCACATATAATTCCAAGCCGAAGATATCGAAGGAGATCGTCGTCACGGATAGCATGACATCTCGAGTTGAACATCCCGGCTCTTGTCGTATGGACCACAAGAAGTTCACCAGGGCTCGGTGTGGAATTTCCACGCCTTTGGGTTGCCCCGTCGACCCCGATGTATACAGGATGTAAGCAAGGTCTTGAGGCACTGCAATCGGGCCGAGATTGTGGTCAGCCTTCTGCGCGATGCGTTCCTTCTCGCGATCAAGACATAACAAGCGGTTGGCTTGAGTATCAAACCGATCGGATAGGTCCCACGATGTCAGCACGGCGGCAACCGATGCATCCTGTGTCATGAACCGAAGCCGATCTCGTGGAAACTCGGGGTCGAGAGGGACATAGGCCGCACCGGTTTTCAGCACAGCCATTAATGCAATGACCATCTCCAAGGATCGCTCGAGACCAATACCTACTGTCACACCAGGCTTGGCGCCCAGCGTTTGGAGATGGCGTGCCAGCTGATTAGCTCGAGCATTGAGCTCACTGTACCGCAGCGCCTTCCGTCCCATCGACACCGCCACGGCGTCAGGGGTTCTCTCTACCTGTGCTTCAAACAACTGAGGAAAACATTCAGATTGTGGATACTCTCTTTGCGTGTGGTTCCAATCCTGCAACATCTGCCGACGCTCGGGCGCCGTCACGGTCGGGAGCTCGGACAGCTTGCTTTGGGGGGTTGCCAATGCGCTCTGGAGCAGGGTCTTATACTGTCCCAACATCCGTTCGGCGGTCTGAGGCTCGAAGAGATCCGTATTGAACGTCAAGTACGCTTTTCGGGAAAACTCCGTCTCGATCGTCAAACTCAAGTCGAACTGTGCAGCTTGCGTCTCCACCTCGAACGGCACCCAGCTCAACCCTTGGACGTTGATCTCCCCGATGGGAGCATTGGGCACATTGAAGAGCACCTGCACCAGCGGAGCAGAGCTGTGGTCACGAGCGGAGTGCATCGTCTCGACCAGCTTATCGAACGGGAAGTCCTGATTGGCATAGGCCTCTAATGACGTCGTACGCACCCTCGCCATCAGTTCGGTGAACGTCGGATCGCCGGAGAGATCGGTGCGCAAGGCGAGTGTATTCACGAATGAGCCGATGATCGACTCGACCGCTGACTGAGTCCGGTTCGCGATAGGAGAGCCTACGGCCACATCGGTTTGGCCGGAATAGCGACTCAAAAGAATCTGGAAACAGGCCAAGAGGGTCATGAACACCGTCGCATTGTGTTCAGCGCTGAATTGCTTCAACCGTTCGATCAACGAAGCGGGCAACTCCAGCATACGATGTGAGCCGTTAAATGTTTGCACCACGGGCCGTGGATGGTCGGTCGGCAAGAAAAGTTTAGAAAGCCCGGCCAGCTTCTTCTGCCAATAATCCGATTGTGTGCCGAGCCAGTCGTCGGTCAGACAATGCCGCTGCCACACCGCGTAGTCGGCATACTGAAGAGGAATCGGCTTTGCAGAAGGAACGTCTCCTCGGCAAAATGCGTTGTAGAAGAACGCAAACTCATATCCGATGATCCCGAACGACCATTGGTCTCCGATGATATGATGCATCGTGAGCACCAACACATGATCTTCGGGCTCGATCTCAATCAAGAGAAACCGTGCCAGAGGGCCTTTCTCAAGGTCGAACGACTCGTTCGCTTCCTGCTCCACAAGCCGAGCCGCCTGTTGTCGTCGCTGTTCGGAGGGCAGGTGCCTGAGATCAACTTCGACCCAATACGGAGCGCGAAAGGGATGGATCATTTGAACCGGGCCCTCTTCCCTCATCATGAACGTCGTTCGAAATGCCTCATGCCGGTTGCAGATGGCATCGATCGTACTCCGAAGGGCCGTTTTGTTGAGCCGTCCCATCTGTCGTGAAGCAAACGGCATGTTATACGCCGTGCTCTCAGGCGCCAGCCGATACATCAGCCACATGCGTTGCTGAGAATAGGAAAGGGGGAGCGGCTGATCTCTGGGCACCGGAATGATCGGTGGCATCACGGACGCCGTCAGCTCCTTCAGGCGCAACCGCGTCACTTCTTCGGCCAACGCCGCGATCGTCGGCCGCTCAAAAAGCGCCGGTAGCGAGACATCCACTTCAAAGATCTCGCGTATTCGGGAGACCAGCTGTGTCGCCAACAAGGAGTGGCCTCCCTGCTCGAAGAAATGGTCGTGGATGCCTACCTCCGAGACTTCAAGCACGGACTTCCACAGCTCAGCCAGGGATTCTTCGACCTGATTTCTCGGGGCAATCCTTGGTGCCGCTTGACCGGCTGCCTGTGCCGGAGCGGGAAGGGCGCTTCGATTCACTTTGCCGGTGGCGCTGAGCGGCATCGCTTCGATCCACAGCATGACGGACGGCACCATATAGTGCGGTATTCGCGCGGCGAGATAACTGCGAACCTGTTCGAGCCGTTCTCTGAGCAACGGTTCGCCGGCGATGTACCCGACCAACCGGTGCTGGTCTCGTTTATCCTGCCGAAGCAGCACCGCCGCTTGGTGCACCCCCGGGAAATTACTCAGTACGTACTCGATTTCTCCTAGTTCGATCCGATATCCACGCAATTTGACCTGCTGGTCCGCCCGGCCAAGAAACTCCACATTACCGTCGGCGCGATACCGAGCCAGATCGCCGGTCCGATACAGCCTGGTGCCGGCCACGTAGGGATTCGCAAGAAACCGCTCTTGAGTCAATTGCGGCTGGTTGACATAACCGCGGGCCAGACACTCTCCCGCGATATAGAGTTCTCCCGGTACGCCGATCGGCATCGGCTGCAGACTTGCATCCAGCACATAGAGTTGCATGTGGTCGATGGGTTTGCCGATCGGGACGCGGGCTCCGGCTTCCTCACGAGTCGTTTGATACACGCTGCACCAGACTGTGGCTTCCGTCGGTCCATATTCGTTGTACAGTGCGGCATGAGGCAGGAGTTGGTAATGTCGCCGCACGAGTTCAAGCGGCAGGCTTTCTCCGGCAGTAATGATGACACGGAGTGATTCCAACTGCGCGCTCAACGCGTCACCGAGCACGGCATGGTACAACGAAGGGACCCACACGACGTGCGAAACGCGATGGTGCTCGATAAGCGCAGCCAGCTCTGTTGGGTCGCGATAGGCGTTCTCGGATGGAATGACTAGTTCCCCACCCTGCAAGAAGGTCCAAAATATGCCCGTCACGGATCCATCGAAGGCCAGAGGGAAGGTCAGCAAAAAGCGGGAGACCGGTTCCGGATAGTACCGCAGTCTGGCATGGAAAGAGGTCGCCAGACTGCGGTGTGTCACCGCCACTCCTTTTGGCCGTCCCGTGGAGCCTGATGTGTAGATGATATAAGCGAGCTGATCCGGGGAAACGGAAAGTGCAAGGTTCTCCTCTTCCGCTGCGCCTCCGGTGGACGTCGACAAGGTCTCGACGTCACAGATTTGGCCGCCATAGCTCTGTAAATGATTACGGAGGTGTGCCTGTGTGATCACAATGGAAACGTGTGCGTCATCCAGTATGAGCTGGAGACGGTGATCGGGGAAGGACGGGTCCAGGGGAACATAACCGCCCCCTGCTTTGAGAATGCCCAAGAGGCCCACGAGGGCGTCCACCGAGCGCTCGACACAGAGACCCACGGGAAGATCTGCTCCGACTCCTAATTTCTGGAGCGCGCGAGCCACACGATTCGCTCGTCGATTCAGCTCTTGGTAGCTGATGGACTGGTTTCCACATGTCACAGCTGATGCATGAGGAGTCCGCTCGATCTGCGCCTCAATGAGCATATGGATACCGGAGGCCGAATGAGACGGCTCATCCCACGTTAGTTGAAGGGTTTGTCTCTCTTCGGGAGTCAATAACGAATGTTGTTCAAGTCGGGCGTCAGGTTTCTTGAGAAACGCTTCAAGAAGGGTTTCCAGCTGTCCCAACATGCGGTCGATCGTCGAGTCGTCGAAAATGGTAGAATCATGGAGAAACGCCAAGTCCAGGCCGTCCGCCTTGTTGACCACCATCAACACGAGGTCGAACTCCGATGCAGTCGGCTCCCAGGGGAGGTGAACAACTTCAAGATTCTTGACGGTGAATGCGGACAATGGGTCGTCTTCACACACCATCATCACGTTAAACAGCGGGGACAGCTGACGCGCTCGCTGTAACGACAGCGCCTCGATGACTTCTTCAAACGGGAGGTCCTGATGGTCATAGGCATCCACCACCACCCGTCGAATCTGCTTCAATAACTCCAGTCCTGTCATCCCATCCGAAAGCTCGGACCGCAACGCTACGGTATTGACGCAATATCCCATCACGTCTTCCAGATCTCTTCGGCGCCTGCCGGCTACGATCGATCCAATGACGATATCCGACTCGTGTGTGTAGCGATGCAGCCAAGTCGAAAAGACGGCGTACAGCACCATGAACGTCGTGACGTTCTGATGCTGACAGAAGAGGTCAAGAGCTGCGGAAAGTTCGAGAGAAAGCGATCGTGACCGCACGCTTCCCTCGAAGGTGCGTACTCGCGGCCGCTGACGATCGACCGGTAGCTCAGCCGGAGGACCGGCACCGCTCAACTGCCTGATCCAGTAGGTTCGGTGAACCTCACGAAGGCCTTGATTCAGCCTGATCCTCTGCCAATCGGCATAGTCCGCATACTGAACGTTCAATTTGGGAAGCGGAGCCCTGTGAACGTCGCCACCAGCCTCCCAAAGAAGCGCCAATTCCTTCCAGAAGATGCGGAGAGACCATCCGTCCGCGACGAGACGGTGGAATGTCAGAGCCAGAACATGCACACACGGTTCAAGCGCCAGCAAGGTCACCCTAAAGAGTGGTCCCTGTCGTAAATCGAATGGCCGGCTTCTCTCCGCTCGCAGGAATTGCCGCACCTGAGTTTCTTGTTCTGCAGGGTCCAATGCTTGGAAATCTTGCCGTCCAATTGTGGCGATCGCCTCAGTGGATGTTTCAGAAAATCCCTCACCTCGCTCCGATCCAAAGCGAGTTCGAAGAATCTCGTGACGACGAACAATTTCCCGCACCGACCGCTCCAACGTCTCGGGGTTGATCGACCCTCGTATGTGCACAGCCATGGAAATATGGTTGATCGCGCTCCTAGGATGAACTTGCTCTAAGAACCATAGTCGCTGTTGCGAGTGGCTGAGAGGAATCCTGCCTTCTCTTGTGGATGTCGAGAGAAGCGGAGTCAGCGTCCCGACGTCGCCATTTGCGCACCGGCTCGGATCATCCGGACTCGCGCTCAGCTCACCGAGCCGAGCCGCCAATGCGGCCAATGTCGGGTATTCAAACAGCACACTGAGTGGGAGCTCGACGTGGAAGACATCGAGGATGCGCGCGACAACCTGTGCTGCGAGGAGCGAATTGCCCCCGAGTGCAAAGAAGTTCGCATGGCGATGGGAAGAATGTCCTCCAAGCACCTCTTGCCAGATATCGGCCAGCCGTTTCTCGATGGTGGTTTGCGGGACTTCGTTCAGCACTCCATCGGTTTCAGCGTCAAGCAAAAGGTCCAGCGTGCTCGCCGAGATTACGGCGAGTTGGCCGGACTCAAAGGCGGTTCTGCAGGCGGCCCGCTGAATTTTTCCGCTGGAGGTTCTTGGGATCGTGCCGGACTTGATCAGCACCACGCTGTGGATTTCGAGTTCATGTTCGTCGGCCAATACGCGGCGGATGCAGTTCACCACTTCTGCCAGGTCGGATTCAGGGACCTGCTTCTCAATCTCATGGACCAGCACCACCTGCTCTCCGGCCTTGCCATCAATGGAGAACGCCGCCCCATATCCTCGTCGCAGACCGGGATGCGCCTGTTGAGCCGACCACTCCAGATCATGGGGGTAATAGTTCCGCCCACGCACGATGATCAAATCTTTGAGGCGTCCGGTCAGGAACAACTCTCCGCGGTGGAGGAATCCCAAATCGCCGGTCCTCAAATAGGGACCTTCTTCTGACCCGGCGAGAGTGGCTTTAAATGTGGCGTCGGTTTCTTCCGATTTGCCCCAGTATCCAGCGCCGATCCCGGTTCCGGCCAGCCACACTTCTCCCACCATGTCTGGTGGGCACTCACGGTGTGTCGTAGGATTCACAATCCGTACACGAGTCTCTTCGAGAGGCTCGCCGCATCCGACTAATGTGCGCGTTCTCGGTTCCAATGCGGGAGACTCTTTGACGATCAAGTCGGCCAACGCATCCGTCTCCACGTGCAAGAAGCTCGGTTCCGCTCCGGTCCGCTTCATCGTCACCAATAGCGTAGCTTCCGCAAGTCCATATCCCGGGGCAAACGCCGTTCGCCGGAAGCCACGTGAACCAAACGCGTCGATAAACTGCTCGATCGTATCAGGGTGGATGGGTTCGGCACCGCAACTGGCGACCATCCATGTGCTCAAATCAACCTGCCACTCGTCCTGTTGCCGCAACGCCCTGAGGCAAGCCTCATAGGAAAAATTCGGTCCCCCGCTATGGGTAATCGCAAATCGAGACACCGCTTCGAGCCAACGCAATGGCCGCCGGAGAAATGTGACGGGCGACATCAGATAGGCAGGAATACCGGCATAGAATGGAGCGATGATGCCGTGCAGTAACCCGTAGTCGTGGAAATACGGCAACCAGCAGAGGGACCGGCTGCTCTCCGACACTTCTCCGGCCAGACTCAAAGCCCTGCAGTGGGAGAGCACGTTTCTGTGGCTGATCATGACGCCACGGGGAGTGGCCGTCGACCCTGAGGTGTATTGCAAGTAGGCCAGGTCGGTGCTGCGAGGCCGTGATAATTCAATCAAATCGACTGAATTGTCGGGTTGATCCGTTGCCAGCCACTTGATTGAGCCCATTTCATTGGGTATAGAAAGCTCCGAAGACAGAGCCGCGATACTTGAGGTTGTGAGCACCAGCGAAACCTCTGCATCCTCGATAATGCTGCGCAACCTGGGCAACGCATATTTCCGTCTGATGAGATCCGGGGCCGGAGCAGGAACCGGCACGAGGCCCGCACAGGCACATGCCCAAAAGGCGCATGTCACATCGAGTCCCTGTGGGTAGAGCAGAAGGGCCTTGGTTCCTGGTGGGAAATCGTGTGCAAGTCGGCTGGCCAACGAACGCACTCTGCGCTCAAGCTGGTCATAGGTCAGCTGAGTTTCAAGCTCGAGGGTGTCACGAATAAAGGCGTAGGCCAGCTCATTCGGCTGTTGCCGGCATCGAAATTCAAAAAGATTGGAGAGGGTATGGATAGCCTGGTGGGGCCGTTTAGACATGTATGCGAAAGACCTGGTCTTCTATTCCAGAAAATTTGGTTTCACTGCGATCAGCTATCCGTTCACCGATGACTAGAGTAGTGTGCCTGACCATAAATTCAAAGAATTTCTCGGTTTTCAACCTGAAATGAATTTCTCCTCGATCGCTTCCTGCGCCGTCGAAGCGGCATCTTCATCTTGTTTATGATGCTTTTGTGATAAGGACTGGTCAAATAATGCTAACCAATAAGTACTAATTTAATAAGCTGAGGTGTAATACCTGTGGCATTATGCGCCATAGGCGAAACAGCTTCTTCGAAGGGATTGAGAGACGTATGCAAGTTGGAGCAGGATTGCCGACGATCATGATAGGGTCTCTTTGCGGGAGAGGTCCAAGATGACTCGACCATTGATAGCGGGCGTCGTGCTTCTCAGTGTCCTGCCAGTAACGATCAGTTGTGTCCCACCTTCGCGGGTGTCGGGGAGTGAGGAGCGCGTCGGTCGTCAGAGCACGGAAGCAACAGGTAACGCATTGTTTGCCCCACCATCGCCTGAAACTATTCCCGGGGATCTGAGAGGCGAGCAGATTCGGTTGGGCTATAAGATGATTGTCGACACACAGGAATATGGGAAACGGTATGTCGGCAACGCCCTCAACTGTACCAATTGTCATTTGGATGCGGGACTTAATCCAAATTCCGCGTCCTTCGTCGGCATCGGCATGCTCTATCCACAATATCGTGAACGTGCCGGCCGACAGATGACTCTGGCCGATCAAATCAATGAGTGCTTTAAACGCAGCATGAACGGAAAACCTTTGCCTCCGGACAGTGTCAAACTCACGGCGATTGTCGCGTACATCGAGTGGTTGTCGCAGAGTATGCCGCCCGGCAGTGTGATCCCATGGCGAGGAATCCCGCGTCTGACCACGACCCATCAGCCTGATCAGCCCAACGGGAAAAAAGTCTTTGAGAAAAAGTGCGTCTTCTGTCACGGCTCCGACGGGCAAGGCACCATGGCGGCGCCGCCCGTATGGGGACCGCGTTCGTACAACATTGGGTCGGCAATGGCCCGGGTGAGCGTGGCTGCCTCATTCATCAAGGCCAACATGCCGCGAGGTTGGGGGTGGACAGTGACAGATGATGAGGCGGTTGATGTGGCGGCCTATATCAATACTCAGCCTCGACCGGACTTTCTCGACAAGATTCATGATTGGCCGAAGGGGAACAAGCCGACGGATGTACCCTATTGAGCAGGGCAAAGGGATTTACTGCTTTCACCTTATTCCTGTTGCGTTTTTCCACACCTCACAATATCGCTCTGGGTATTCTTGCATCACATCGGCCGCTCACCGCTTGGTTTAGCTGCCTCAAGTAGCAATTTCACCCAATACCTATCGCACATGTCTTGCAACCAGCGTGGTGACGGCATCAGAATCGCACTCAGCTGTTCTGAACCCAATCTTAAGGAGGAAGGCTCTCAATCAATAGAGGAAATCGGCGGGAGTTTTGTGCAAACGACAGATTCAGCTCTATCACCCATCAACCAGGAGGAATTTTGATGACTACGTTAGCCGAGCCGGGGGTTCCTGCAGGAGGGTTCAAGACCGTCGGGCAGATACGTGCGACGAACGCGCTTATTTTTCGTCGTGATCAGAATGCGATGGGAGTTGCCGTTGAACTCCTGGCCACTCATACTCCCGGCGCACCGGTCGTCGACGAGCGAGGCGCTTTCATCGGCTTCATCAGCGAGTTCGATATTCTTCGGGCGCTGGAGGCCAAGAAGGATCTCAATCGTTTAACAGCCGGAGATGTGATGGCTAAGGAACACATCGCTGTGACCGACGAGACGAGCGTTGATGAAGCGGTGAAGATCATGGAGGGCAAAAGACTCTTGAGCTTGCCGGTGAAGAGGAATGGGAAGGTGGCGTACTCAATTACTCGTCATGATCTCTTGAGAGCTTGGATCGGGCTCGGAGTATCTATCGAGGATGCGGCCGGCTGAAGAGATAAGTTCTGGACGCAGCCGGAGCGGACTCCTCATTCTATATCTGAGTCACTATGGAGAGAATAATGAGCGAGCAGAAGACAATCACGGTGTTTTATGAAGAGGACCACGACAGGCTGGACGAGCTGTTCAAGATCTTTCAAACTTCGAAACGCTCGGATTTTGCCAAGGCCAAGGAAGCCTTCAAGGAATTCAAAGTCGGTCTCCAGCGGCATATCGTATGGGAAGAGGAGCTGCTGTTTCCGATGTGGGAAGAGAAGACCGGAATGATCGAGGACGGGCCGACGCCCGTGATGCGGTTTGAGCATAGCCAGATCCGGCAGTTGCTTGAGGCGATTCATCACAAAGTGGAAGGGCAGAATCTCGAGACCGATCAGGACGAGCAGGCGCTGGTCAACCTCTTGAGCTCTCATAACAGGAAGGAAGAGCGAGCGCTCTATCCTGCAATCGATACTGTGACCAGTGCGGAAGAATGCGCAACCGTCTTCAGCAACATGAACAGTATTCCAGAGGACCGGTACAATAGCTGTTGCAGCCAGCACTGACGGCACTCGAAGAGAAAGGCAGGCGACGTGAGGCGCACTCTCTCTAACTTCAGGCTTAGCCAGCTGGTCTTGTTCAGTCTACTCTTCGTGGGCTGGCCGGGAATGGAGATGGTACCTGTAACCAATTACGCCTGGGCCGAGTCCGGTCAATCGTCACCCAGTGGAAAATTGAAGGGCAATATCCTTCGAGGTCGTGACATCTTCAATGGCAAAGGTGTGTGTTACTACTGTCATGGGATCGATGGGTATATCGGGAGGCCGCCTCGACTAGCAGTGGACACAGCGACGCTCATCGCGAAACTGAATCCTCCTCCCTCCGATTTGCGGAATCCCGATGAGCTGCGTCTGAAAACCGACAAGGAGCGAGCTCGCGCTATCCGCGAAGGCCATCCCGGGACCGGCATGTTTCCCGATACCACCATGACCGATCAAGATCTCGCCGATACGTTGCTCTATCTCGCGCTCATCAGAAAAGATCCCCACCCGGAGCAGTAGACCTGACTATAAAGATCATGCCCGCTATTTTCACCGCACTTAACTTGCGAGATACTTGATTCGCAGCAGGTACTCCATATGTCCAAACCAATCTCTTCTCCACCTCCAGGATTCGACGAGCGTACTATCGATGAACGAATTGATTTTGTGCAATCTCTGTGGGATCGCATTGCCGCAAACCCTGTGCAGGTTCCCGTCCCCGAATGGCATCGAAGAATCATTCGTGAGCGACTAGCGTCGTATCGGACAAATCCTGACGCAGGCCGATTATGGGCGGACGCTCGCGCAGAAATCACAGACAAGTTACGGGAGCGCTGATTTGACGGATGGCACGGCGACTCGTCGTCCAACGGCAGTCGGACGAAGATCGGATTCAAGTCGAGTTCCCTGATCTCCGGAATTTCTTCAACGAGACGAGACACTCGCAGCAACGTTTCTTCCAAGGCGTCAAGATCGGCCGGTGGATGCCCTCGATAGCCGGTAAGCAGCCGATAGCCTTTGATCCCTCGAATCATTTCCGTGGCGTCGCGGTCAGTAAGGGGCGTGATGCGGAACTGTACATCGCCGAGAATCTCGACGTGAATCCCGCCGAGGCCAAACGCAATCAACGGACCGAATAAGGGGTCGTCAGTGACCCCGATCATGACTTCCACGCCGCCGGTGACCATCGGCTGCAGGAGCACCCCTTCCATGACGTCGAGCTGATCGGTCTCGGCGAGTCGAAGTTTCATCGAGTCAACCACCTTGCGGATCGCCTGCTCGCCCGTGAGATTCAGCCGCTCACCCCGATCGCAGCTTTGTGGACGAGCATTATGTTGGATGAGAGGAGCACTACGATGATTCGGGGTTTATGGAACAATCAACGGATTAGCTGGTCAGGTCGGGTGGCGATACGGATCTGATGTAAGACAGCACATCCAGCATTTGTTGATCCGTCAGCTTGGCGCGAAAACGGTGCATCGGGCTGAACGAGACGCCGTTTGAGATCGTTACGAGTAGTTCTCAATCGGTCTTGGAGCGAGTGATTTGAGATTGAAGATTGGCTGGCCGGACGATTAGGTCTTGGCTCTCCGGCCCGTTCCCATCCAGTTGGGAACCATGGCAACGGAGGCACTGTTGTTCATACACGGTTTGTCCAGCTTTCGAATCCCCTTGGATCGCTTGAGCAAAGCCGACGGAAGTCAAAACGGACATAAGTATCATCCCAAGAGTCAGTGTCGGCTTCATCTTCGATCCTTTCACCGTAGGACAAGGACCGGACAGGTCACGTGGTGCACAACGGCATGGGACACGCTTCCCAAGAGGAAACGAGAAAGGCCCTTGCGTCCATGGGAGGTCACGACCACCAAATCCCTACCGTCAGCCTCCTCTTCAATCACCGCTGCAGGATTGCCCGTGGCGACCTTCGTGCTCACCGTATAACGAGGGTTCACGATTTTGCAGGCGGTTGATTTGACGAGTTCATCCGCATAGCGCTCCGCACCCTCCCACCATATTCCGGTTCCCAGCGCGTCATAGGGATCGCTTATTCCGATCGGAACGAGAGCATGCAGCACGCAGAGCTCGGTGGAATCCACAAAGGGATAGTGTGTCAGCCACTTCGCAATTCGGTCGGCGTCGTCTCGATCCTCAATGGCGACGAGCACTCGCCGGACTTTACGGACAGCGCCTCGGACAATCAGGACCGGCCGTGAACTGTGCATGAGCACACGATGGGATACACTTCCGAGGACAACCTCGGAAAGACGGCTTCGTCCGCGCGCGCCGACGACAACCAAGCCGGCTGAGAGGTTATTTGCACAGTCGAGGATGAGTTGAGCGGGACTGCCGATTTCGTTTACCTTCCTGATCGACGCAACCTCCACCGGTACCATGGCGGCGGCGCGCTCCAGCAGTTGGCTTCCCGAATCCACCATCGCATGACGGAAATCATCGTACCCCTGCACGTTGCCTGCTTGGGCCATGAACGGATGTTTCAAAATTCCTAAATCGACGCTGTGGACCAGCGTGACGTCCGTCGGATGATAGAGTTGAAACGTCTGGGTAACGGCAGCGAATGCCTGATCCGACCAATCGACGCCGATGACGACTCTCATAGCATGGCCTTTCCCATTTGAACCTCACAACAACGGAGAGGACGCGATCCCTTCTTCTTCCTATTGCCGTTGAATCGGCACAAGACCAGAGAATCGGTTTTAAGCGAAGAGGGGTGGTGATCTCTCTCGCAGTGCTTCCTCAGCCAGTCTCATAGACTCCACCACATCGTGATCGCTGATCTGTGCAAAATCGATATAGTGGTTACCGACGGCCCAGAAAGGTTCCGGTGTGGCCAGGACGACCAACTCATCCACCTGACCGCGAATCTCTCGTATTGTCTCCACTGGACCCACTGGAATGGCACCAATCAGGCGGCGGGGCGTCAGGTGCTTGATAGATTTGGCCGAGGCGAAGAATGTGGAACCGGTGGCGATGCCGTCATCGACGAGAATGACGGTTCGGCCACTGAGGGTAGGGAGCTGTCGGCCCCGTCGATAGAGAACCTGCCGTCGAGCGACCTCTTGTTGTTGTGCCTGAGCCAGGTCTTCGATTTCTTGACCAGAAAGATTATAGACGGCGAGTGCGTCAGGGTTCAGATGGATCGTTCCTGTTTCACTCACCGCGCCTAGCGCATATTCAGGATTGTCCGGTGCTCCCAGCTTTCGCGCGATGAAGACGTCCAGCGGAAGATGCAGCCCCAGGCTCAGTTGGTAACCGACTGCGACCCCACCACGTGGAAGCGCCAAAATAATGGCTGTTGGGTCGCCGCGGTATTGGATCAACCGCTCAACGAGTCGACGACCGGCCTCTTCGCGATTGTTGAACGTCACGCTTTCTACTTCCCTTCGCGGAGCTCACGAGTCTACATCAGGCCGCTTATCACACCGACCCCGATCAAAAACATCGCCATAAGGATCACAATAAGCATGAGCAGCACATGATGATGGGGCTCGCTTTCTTTCTGATCCCAATGAACTTCCCATGGAATTTCGAGGTAACGGGGATGACGAAACATGATGTTCTCCCTTTTAGGCACTTTTCACTTCAATTGCCTGAGGTCTTGTCGATCCCGCTCATGACCAGTGCCTCATTGTCTTGAGCTCACGAGGGCTGAGGCCTCATACAGATGTCCGTGCATCGACGATGCCAATGCCCACGGAATGTGGCATCAACGAAAGAACGCAGCGTTTTAGGTTCAATGAGTGCCGACGGGAGAGGAATTTGTGGCATTACGGGACAGTGGCGTCTAGAGGGCTGTTGCCTCTTTCGACATCATCATGATGAATCCTGGAGAGGGGCCGAACGATCCAATGGTCGAATTCTTTTCAATCCCGATCGTTGCCAACAAAGCCGATCAAGTTCGGGACACGAACAGTGTCGCAGCGCGTCCAACCCTTGAAGTATTTCGTGTAGTACAATAACCGGCAGGCGCTCAGCTCATCCTTTTAAGTGTTGAGAGATCCTCGGCTTAACGGCAAGAGTCGCTCATGGCTCACAAATCAGCAGCGACGGCGGGCTGGATCCTATCGGTATGCCTCATAGGAATCGGCGGGTGCGCTTCGTATGAACCGCTCGATATGAGCTCCTATGATCCCTCCTATGATCAGAAGGCCATTGCAAGCTACTACCGGGATCAAGCCGTTTCGATGCGCGAAAAAGCCCATGCGCAAGCAACGGCCGCTGCGCGTTACGAGGCGCTCTTTGGGCCAGAAGCAGATTTGGTCTCCGGTGCTCGGTTGTTGGCGCGCTACTACCAACAAACCGCACAGGAACTTGAACGAGTAGCCGAAGCTCATGCGGCGGTGGATCGAAGCAGGCCACGGTCCCCGACTATCCCGTAGAATTAAGACTCGGTGGATGACACGGCGAACGTAAGAAGAGGAGGGATATATGAAAGTTTCCTTGACGGCGCGTCTACTGTTGTTGCTGATCCCAATAATAATGGTTCTCCAGGGCTGCAGTAATACAGTGACTCCGGGAAATCGAGGGTTGCGTTGGTACCCCCTCACCAGCGGACTGACAAAGGAACCGCTCAAAGAAGGAATCTACTGGCGGGCGCCCTGGAACGATGTCTTCGTGTACGACACGAAATGGAAAACCTTCAAGGAAAAAGTGGATGTGCTGACCGCTGACGATCTCCCGGTGACCGTGTATGCCGCGATTACCATGCGCCCCATCCCGGAAGAAGTATATTTTCTAGCCCAGGAAGTGGGGCATGAATGGTACAAGCAATTGGTCCAACCGCAACTCTTGTCGGCTGTGCGCGCGGTTGTCGCGAATTACACCATGGTCACGCTTCCTGAGCGCAGCAGCGAAATCGGCAATAAGATCGAGGCCGTGGTTGTCGAAGCGATGAAAGGGCGACATCTGGACGTCTACAACGTGGCACTCTCGGAAATGGAGTTTTCGCAGATGGTGTTGAGAGCCATCGAGCAGAAACAAGCGAAAGAACAGGAAAAAGAGCAAAAGGACTTCGAGGTCGTGATTGCGGAGCGCAACGCCGACATTGCCAGGATTCAGGCGAAAGGCGAGGGTGATTCGTTGAAGATTCGCTCGGAAGGGGAAGCCGAGAGCCTGAGGATAAGGGCCATAGGACAGTCGAAGGCGCAGGAGATCATCACCAAAACGCTGACGCCTGACTACTTGCGGTTCAAGCTCTATGATAGCCCCAATGCCAAAACTCTCATCGTCCCTGAAAAGCTCAATGTTCCACTGATTATTAATCCCGGCGCCGATCAACCGCGATAGGAGTCTTGATCATGCTGATTGTGAACGCGGTGGCGCTGGTGAAGCAGTTTCCTGTGAAAGGTCTTTGCCCGTCAATGAAAGATGTGCTGGAAGTCTTTTCCAAGACCCATGATATCCTGAATCCCGGAGCCCAATCGATTGCTTGATATTTTTGGCAACGGTGGGCTTGTCTTTTAAATTCAGGAGTACCGTCTGCTTCGGGGGAAGCTGTGGGTTATTCGTGGACCCGCAATCGAAGCACGGCGAGCGAGCGTGACTCAACCTCGTAGTGCGCGCCTCCCTTGAGCAGACGAACCTTTTGGGGATGAAAGCTGCTCGCAGACGTGTCGAGCAATGACTGCCAACGTATGCCTCGCTTGTGTGCCGGGAGAGTAAAGGTGAGTGGCATATGATGAGCGTTGAGCAGAATCAGCAAAGTATCGTCGATGATCGGCCGGCCCTTCTCGTCAGTCTCGGCGATCGCGTCCCCGGCGAGGCGTAAGGCTAGTGACTTGGCGTCCCCGGCGTCCCAGTCTTTGTCGGTCATCTCTTTTCCGTCCGGCCGGAACCAGGCCAGGTCTTTGACCTCAGACCCTCGGAGGCGTCGGCCGTGGAAAAATCGCCGGCGCCGCAGGACCGGATGTTGTTTTCGGAACGCGATCATGTTTCGAACGAAGAACAGAAGATCGCGCTTGGCTTGGTCCAGCTTCCAATCGTACCAACTGATCTCATTGTCCTGGCAGTAGGCGTTATTGTTGCCTTGCTGCGTCCGACCGATCTCATCGCCTCCGCAGATCATCGGCACGCCCTGCGAGAGGAGCAGCAGCGCCACGAAGTTCCGCTTCTGGCGTTCGCGCAGTTCCATGATGTCCGGATTATTTGTCGGACCTTCCACTTCACAATTCCAACTGAGATTGTCGTCGGTCCCATCACGGTTCTCCTCCAGATTGGCCTCATTGTGTTTCGAATTGTAAGAGACTAAATCATGCAAGGTGAATCCGTCGTGCGCCGTGACGAAGTTCACGCTGGCGAACGGGCGCCTGCCGCTTCCTTCGTAGAGATCGCTGCTGCCGGTCAGCCGGTAAGCCAATTCGGCCACCTGCTCCCCATCCCCTTTGATATAGCGTCGGATGGTATCCCGATATTTCCCGTTCCACTCGGCCCAGCCGACGGGGAAATTGCCAACCTGGTAGCCGCCCTCGCCAATGTCCCAGGGTTCGGCGATCAATTTGACTTGGGATAGGACGGGATCCTGATGGAGAATGTCGAAGAAAGCGCTCAACCGGTCGACCTCGTGCAGCTCCCGCGCCAGCGCCGAGGCGAGGTCAAAGCGGAAACCGTCGACATGCATGTCCATCACCCAGTACCGCAGACTATCCATGATTAGTTGGAGCGCGCGTGGGTGTCTGACATGCAAGGTGTTTCCGCAACCGGTATAGTCGACGTAATAACGCGCATCGCCCGGCACCAGCTTGTAATAGGAAGCGTTGTCGATGCCTCGAAAACACAGGGTCGGTCCGAGGTGGTTGCCTTCGGCGGAGTGGTTGTAGACGACATCCAGGATGACTTCGATCCCGGCGCTATGGAGAGTTTTGACCATCGTTTTGAACTCGCGCACATGACGCCCTCGCACCGGCGACACGGCGTACCGGATATCGGGAGCAAAAAATCCCAGTGTGTTGTACCCCCAATAGTTGGTCAGCCCGCGGTCCGCAAGATATCGGTCATGGACAAAGTAGTGCATCGGTAGCAACTCGACTGCTGTAACGCCGAGGTCGACCAGATGGTCGAGCACGGCCGGCGTGGTCAGGGCGGCATAAGTTCCGCGCATATGTTCCGGTACGTCCGGGTGTTGGGCGGTGAAGCTCTTGACATGCAGCTCGTAAATGATGGTTTTATCCCAGGGTGTTTTGAGCTGGCGGTCACCTCCCCACGTGAAGGCCGGATCGATCACGACGCTTTTGGGCATGTTCGCCGCGTTGTCACGGTCATCAAGCGAGAGGTCGGCTTCGGGGTCCCCAATACGGTATCCGAACATGGCGTCGGACCAGCCGATGGTGCCGGCGATGGATTTGGCGTAGGGATCGATCAACAGCTTGTTGGAATTGAACCGGTGTCCCTCCTCAGGTGCATAGGGTCCATGTACCCGATAGCCGTAGTGTTGGCCCGGCCAGAGTCCCGGGACGTAGACATGCCAGACCTGGTCGGTGCGTTCCTCAAGACGGATACGGTGGGATTCCTTTGGAGCGTCCGGTCCGTCGAAGAGACAGAGTTCCACGGCCGTCGCGTTCTCGGAAAAGAGCGCGAAGTTGACACCCTCGCCATCCCACGTCGCGCCAAGAGGGTACGGATGACCGGGCCACATTCGTAAGGACTGTCCTGCGATCATGTTCTTTACCTTAACCACTGCGTCGTACTTGTGCAAGTCGGTCCCATGTCGATGACCTGGCACTTCGGCTGTGGACTGGCATAACGTGCCTCGTTCAGGCAGACTGGGGAAGAAGTAGCAGGATGAATGGACCAACCGATAGGGCGTGGCAATTGGATCTCGGCGCGAACCTCATTGGCTCGTCGACCGCCCGATTTCGCGTGTGGGCTTCCCGTGCAAAGCGGGTTGCTGTGCATGTGCTCAACCGAGGCTGTGATCCCTTTCCGATGGAGCCGCGAGATCAAGGCTATTTCGATCTCACGGTGGAAGGTATTCAGGCGGGTGACCGGTATTGTTATGTTCTGGATGGCGATAAGGTCCGTCCTGATCCGGCTTCCCGGTTCCAACCGGCCGGCGTCCATGAGGCGTCTGCCGTGGTCGATCCCGACGCGTTCGGCTGGACTGATCAAGGATGGAGAGGCCTCGCGCTCAAGGACCTGATCATCTACGAGCTCCATACCGGCACGTTTACCCCGACCGGCACGTTTGAAGCGATCATTCCCTACCTTGAGTATCTCAAGCAGGATGTGGGGATCACGGCGATCGAACTCATGCCTGTCGCGCAGTTTCCGGGCACACGGAATTGGGGCTATGACGGGACGTATCTCTATGCGCCCCAGTCCAGCTATGGCGGCCCGCAGGGATTCAAGACACTGGTCAATGCTTGCCATGCCGTGGGACTGGCGGTCGTCTTGGATGTGGTCTACAACCATCTTGGCCCCGAAGGGAATTATTTGGCCGACTTCGGCCCCTACTTCACCGATCGCTACCGGACGCCCTGGGGTGACGCGATCAACTACGATGGACCGGACAGTGACGAGGTCCGGCACTTCATGATCAGCAATGCGATGTATTGGGTGACGGAATACCACATCGATGCGCTTCGGTTGGATGCGATCCACGGAATTTACGATTTCGGCGCCACCCATATTCTCCGAGACCTGGCCGCGGCGGTGCACGCACAGGCCATCCGGCTTGGGCGGCAGATCTTGGTGACGGCGGAAAGCGCGCTCAACGATGCGCGGGTCATCACGCCACCCGGACAGGGCGGGTATGGACTCGACGGACAATGGAATGACGATTTCCACCACGCCCTCCGGACTGTGCTCACGAAGGAACAGGCCGGGTACTACCAGGATTACGAAGGACTCGGACATCTGGCAACGGCCATGCAGGACGGGTTTGTCTATTCCGGGCAGTATTCACGGTATCACCGACGTCGACATGGGAATTCATCCGAAGGGTGCGATCCCTCACGATTTATCGTGTTTGCGCAGAACCATGACCAAGTTGGAAACCGAGCCCGTGGTGATCGTCTGAGCACCCAGATTCCCTTCGACGCGCTTAAGGTCGCGACGGCAACCGTTTTATTGTCCCCCAACATTCCATTGCTCTTCATGGGCGAAGAGTCCGGGGAGACGGCGCCATTCCTTTATTTCATCGACCATGGCGACCCGGCGTTGGTCGAGGCGGTGCGTCGGGGACGGCGGACGGAATTTGAGTCGTTCGCATGGCATGAAGAGATTCCGGATCCACAAGACCCTGTCACCTGTGAACGGTCGTGCATTCAGATCGACGGCCCATTGGATCCTCGTCGGGTTGCCATGCTGAGGTGGACCAGACAATTGATTGATCTCAGGAAGTCGATTTCAGCGCTGGGCGCCTCTGATGATCAATTGGAGCATCGCGTCCGGGTCTACGAACAAGAAAACGTGTTGGTGGTTCATCGCCGGGGAGACCAGGGACCGGACGCCCTGGTGATTTTTGGTTTTAACGGCGCACCGGCGTCGGTCCTCTTGCAAGAGCCCCTGGGACGCTGGTGTCTTCGACTGGAGTCAACAGGAACGGAGTTCGACGGTGACGGGCGGGAACACCTTCCGCGAAAGCTGGTCATTGTGGCGGAAGGTGTGGTCGTGCGTCTTCCGGCCTATGCCGTTGCCGTGTTTTTACGGGCGGGCTGACGTTGTAACGATATGGCTGAGACGTTCGCAAACGAACCCGCTGTCCCGGTATCCACATATCGGCTGCAGCTGAATCAAGCTTTTCCGTTCAAGGAGGCGACCGCGATCGTCCCTTATCTGCACGCCTTGGGCATTACGGATTGCTATACCTCGCCATATCTGAAGGCCACACCCGGCAGCCGGCACGGCTACGATGTGGTGGATCCCACTGTCTTGAATCCCGAGCTTGGAGACGAAGATGACTATCGTGAATTCATCCGAGCGCTCCACGCGCATGATATGGGCCATATTCTCGACGTCGTGCCGAACCACATGGGGATCGGGCAGTCGGCGAACGCCTGGTGGTTGGATGTACTCGAGAACGGACCCAGCTCCCGCTTCGCGCATCTGTTCGATATCGATTGGCAACCGGTCAAACGAGAGTTGGAGAACAAGGTGCTTCTGCCCATCCTCGGCGATCTCTATGGAACGGTACTGGAGAATCAAGAGATTACTCTGGTCTATGATGGGCAACGGTTCGTTATCCGGTACTACGACCACCGTCTCCCTGTTGCGCCAAAGACATCAGCAATGGTGCTCAGTTATCGGCTCGATGAACTCATCGTCGAGGTGGGGGGCTCATCCCCGCACGTGCAGGAGCTGCAGAGTATCTTGACAGCGCTGAGGAACCTTCCCTCCCACACGGATACCGACCCTCTGCGCGTGGAGGAGCGCACCCGGGAAAAAGAAATTATCAAGCAGCGGCTTGCCACATTGGTTCGGGACAGACCGACCATCTCCAAGTTTCTTGAAGACAATGTCCGGGCCTTCAACGGCACGAAGGGCGATCCGCGGAGTTTCGATTTGCTCGATGCATTGCTCAATGATCAGGTGTACCGGCTGGCGGACTGGCGGGTGGCGGCGGAAGAAATCAATTACCGGCGGTTCTTCGACGTCAATGAGTTGGCCGCGATTCGGATGGAGGACGATGCGGTCCTCCAGGCGTCGCACGTACTGTTGTTTCGGCTCGTAAAAGAGGGTGCTGTGACGGGGCTGCGTATCGATCATGTGGATGGTCTTTCCGACCCTGGTCGGTATCTCGGCGAATGGCAGGCGTGGGCTCAACGCGAGTTGGGCCGGCCGCTGTTCGTCGTGGTTGAGAAGATTCTTGGGAAGGAAGAACCTTTGCCGGAGATTTGGTCTATCTCGGGTACGACGGGCTACGATTTCCTGAATCTGCTCAACGGTCTTTTTGTACAGTCCCTCCACGAACGGGCGATGAACGAAACCTATGTCCGGTTCATCAACCGCCGTATCCCGTTCGGGGATCTGGTTTACGAATCGAAGAAGCTAATCATGCAGGCATCCATGGCCAGTGAAATCAACGTTCTCGGCCACCAATTGAACCTGCTCTCCGAACGCGACCGTCGGTCGCGGGACTTTACGCTGAATAGCCTCACGAACGCCATCCGCGAGATCATTGCCTGCTTCCCCGTATACCGGACCTATGTCACGGATGGGCCGGGGCCACTGCTGGATCGCGACCGCACTTATATTCGTCTTGCCGTGGCCAGAGCCAAACGACAAAACCCTGCGCTCAGTGGGCGCGTCTTCGACTTCGTCCGGTCCTTGTTGCTGAAGGAATGGGATGAACGGACCAGTCAAAACCGTCGGGAACAGCTCCAGTTCGTGATGAAGTTCCAGCAGATGACGAGTCCCGTGACCGCAAAGGGAATTGAGGATACAGCGTGCTATCTATACAACCGGTTCGCGTCGTTGAATGAGGTCGGGAGCAATCCGGAACAGTTCGGCGTCACGCCCGCGATTGTTCACAAGCATTTGCGGGACCGTCAGGCGCGCTGGCCCTTCTCGCTCTCGGCCACTGCTACGCACGATACGAAACGGAGCGAGGATGTGCGGGCACGCATGAACGTGCTGTCGGAGATTCCTCGGGAGTGGCGAGCCTGTGTGAACCGCTGGGCGAAACTCACCCGGAAACACAAAGTCGATGTGGAGGGGCAACTCGTTCCTGATCGCAACGAAGAGTATCTGCTCTATCAAACGCTCGTCGGTATCTGGCCATTTACGCTCCTCGATGACGCGCAGTACCACGCGTTCTGCGACAGAGTTCAGGCGTACATGAACAAGGCACTGCGGGAGGGCAAGACTCACACGAGTTGGGTCAATCCCGACCAAAGCTACGAAGGGGCGGTGCAGCAATTCGTCGAATCGATCCTCGATCGGACCGCGCCCAATCCCTTTCTCGACGAATTCCTTTCGTTTCAGCAACGGGTTGCGCACTGGGGTATGTGGAACGCGCTTTCGCAAGTAGTGCTCAAGACGACCGCTCCCGGCATCCCGGATTTTTATCAAGGATCCGAGCTCTGGGATTTCAGCGTCGTCGATCCGGACAACCGTCGCCCGGTAGACTATGGGAAGCGCGCCTCCATCCTGAACGAGCTTCAACACCGGGTCACTGAGTGCGGCGAGGACCTGCGGCCGTTGGTGCGGACCCTGCTTGCAGAACGCCTCGACGGACGGATCAAACTGTATACGATGATGAGATCTCTGAAATTTCGGCAGGACAATCGTTCACTCTTTCAACAGGGAGAATACATTCCACTCGATGGTCACGGAACCGGGCAAGAACACCTCTATGCCTTCGCGCGTCTTCACGCCGAGCAAGCCGTGGTGACGGTCGTTCCGCGTCTGGTTGCCTCGCTGACCGGGGATGCCATGAAGCCGCCTGTAGGATCAGATGTATGGAGAGATACGTATGTGACCGTACCGTCCTGGCGACCGAGATCACCCTACTGTAATGTCTTCACGGGCGAGAGGTTGTCGTCGCAGACCGTCGGAGACCGCCAAATGTTGCCGGTGGCCGACGTGCTGTGTGAACATCCCGTTGCCCTGTTGAAGCGTCTGACGTAGGAGGTCGGGGAGCGCCATGTCATTCGCGGCAATGTTTCACTTGACACCTGCTCACGCGTATAGTTGCACGTAATGGGAGGGTTCTAGCTGTAATGGGGACAGACGGATGCATCCTGTCGTGGAGAGAGGCATACCCCGGCGTGAACGTGTGTGTGCCCTGAGTGACCTCCTCACGAGCGGCGGGCTCGCAGGAGATAGGAATTAATCAGAGCTTCCCTCTTATCTATCTCAATCGTTGCAGAAGGTTCATGAGCACAGCTTTCCGCTTCTTGAGGTCTTCCCTGAATTCTTGGTTCTCCGTATCCGCAATTTCCGCACCGAGATCGGATACGGCACTTTGAAGCGCCCAGATTAGGACATCCTGTTCGTTCGGTTCCAACGATAGGTGTGCCATGGCCTCTCCTTTCTCGTTCATGCCTCAACAAACATTGCCGTAGCCTTCTCTAGAAGGTGTTCGCCAAACTGCGCAAGAACCAGTCAAGTCTTCTATGTAAGATACTATAAATCCAACAGCCGGCATTTCAATCGCGTGCTTCGCTGGCATTAGGACAAGACGGCTCTTGCTGACTTCCGGCAGGTCGGTATCAAGATGTGAGGTATTTGGCAACCGAGCTTGCCGCTTCACGATCATGACAGGTTGATTGTCAGGGGCGACACGGACCGGCGCGTGCGGAAGGGATGCGGCAACCTGACCAGGCGTATTCTTTGACGCTCAGGCCTTTGTCTTTTCCGTCTGGTGAGAAGGCGCTACGTTTATGGCTCCATGATCCTCACTCAGGTGATTGTCGATAGGGGCGAGAGGGAATCCGAGAAAAGAAACGCAGGAAGCTGCGCAATGATCGTGCCTTCTTGTCCGTTATTGAATGGCAAGACGGTATCATGGCCTGGTGCGTGAATAAAAAGGCCGCGATTGTTCTTGTGCAATTCAGGGCAATGCGATTTTATAGTGCGGCTGCCTTCTGCCACAACCTTCTGGCAGTGGATGGTCATGGCTTGCGGGGCTGGACCCCAGAACGGGAGATGAATTTCTCCGCAATGGCAATCGAACCGATCGAATGGCATCAGCCGTGCCGTTCATGCTATCGATAGCCAATGGATCGGAAGGAGGCGCCATGAGGCTGACTGACTATTTCGAGCATGCCTATGACCCGAAGACCCTGACTGTTCGGCAAATCATGGAGGGTTCGGTCTTTACGGTGAGCCCTGATACCAAGGGGATCATGATCGCGCAAATGATGACTGAACGGAACATCGGGACCGTGCCGGTCGTGGAAAAAGATTCTACGCTCGTCGGTCTAGTGTCCGAATTCGACCTATTACGGGTTATCGATGGGGGGAGGGACCTTCGTCAGGTCACGGCCGAAGACATGATGACCAGAGATGTCGTGACGGTCACTGGAGAGATGTTGGTGAAGGATTTGATCAAGCTCCTTCAGGAGCGGCATCTCATCCGAACTCCGGTCGTCAAAGGGAACGCCTTGGTAGGGATTGTCTCCAGGCGGGATGCCGTGTTCAGCTATGTGAAGGCGACGGCCACATATTGGAGGCCAAGAAAGAGCGGAGGCGGGTAACTGAGGAATTTCCCACGAATAATACGCGGATTTACTAAGGGGATGCGGAGCCTTTCGATGCCGCCACCCGGGCGGCAGATCACATAACGATGCCTCAAACAGCATCGCGAGGGAGAAACGCAATCGCCCTAGCTTTGTCCGAACCGCGGCAGTCGCTCGATCCTTCCACACCCCTTAATCCAGCACAAAGGTTACTTTGAGATCCACGCGATACAAGGCGACCTTGCCGTTTTCGACCACCACATGTTGCTCCTTCACCCAAGCCGATTTGATATTGTGGACGGTCTTGGATGCTTTGGCGATTCCCTGGACGATGGCGTCTTCGAAATTATTGGGTGATTCCGCACTGATCTCGATGATTTTGGCAACGGACATGAGTGCCTCCCTTTTTGACGTTGAATGTCGATTGATGTGAAGCAAGGCCGACGCCAGGCTGTGTTCAGCCAGCAGCGTGGCATTTGAGCGATATATCAGGGGTTACTGACGAACGATCAATGAAGGCTAACAAGGTTGGGGCATTCTGCGACAAGTCAGAAGCACTGATCTGTGGCAAAAGTTCACAAGGAGCGAGTGGAATGCTTCTCGAAACCTCCTTCAAGAGCAACAGCGAGATGGAGCTGTTACTGAACCATATGAAACGCTATACGCTAGAACACTCCGGCCGCATCAGTCATGGATCGGTGGTTGCCCGGGTTTTCGTCGAAGCGAGGCGCTTCATAGAGCACAATAGTCCGGGCTGATGATGCACGTGACTCTGTATAGCACAACTGGTTTGTAAACCTAAATAGCCATTCTCGTAAATTCAGTCTTGCGACGGTTGTGTAAGAGGCCTAAAATGGTTTTCGCCGGTGATGATACCCAAGCCCGACAAGAAGAAACGTCAGGCCGGAGCGCGGCTGCTTTCTCAGGTTTGCTTTTCAGAAGCCATGGGGGAGGCTGCGGCCCAACTACAACGAGACGATTTCCTCGCCGAAGCTTTCCGCCGTAGCTCTCACCCGATCGGTATTACGGAACTTGAGACCGGAATCTGTTTAGAAATCAACGACGCCTTCCTAACAATATTCGGCTTTCGCCGGAACGAGGTTATTGGAAAGACGACGTTGATGTTGGATATCTGGCCTGACCCTCATGATCGGGCCAGGCTCATCGATCGGTTGAAATCTGAAGGGTCAATCCGAAATCTCGAAGTGTCGATGCGTATGAAGAGCGGTGAATTACGGCAATTCCTTATCTCCGTGGACTTGATGACGCTCAGGGGGAAACCGTGCCTCCTGACGATCGGCGATGACATTACTGATCGCAAGGGAGTTGAGGAAACGCTGCGTCGGACCCATGACGAATTGGAGCAGCGCGTTCAGAAGAGAACTGCCGATCTCGAACAAACCAATGCCGCGATGCGGGACAGCGAAGATCGATTCCGATTGTTCATCGAGCACGCACCGGCCGCGATTGCGATGTTTGACCGCGATATGCGCTATCTTGCGGCGAGCCAGCGCTGGATGGAGGACTATCGCCTGGCAGGGGATATCCTCGGTCGATCGCACTACGAGGTGTGTTCCGAGGTTTCGGCTCGATGGAAGGAAGTCCACCGCCGCGGTCTGGCCGGGGAAGTACTGAGCGCAGATGAAGACCGGTTCGTTCGAGGTGATGGCACAATGCAGTGGATCACGTGGGATGTTCGCCCCTGGTACTGCGGTGACGCAGTCAGCGGAATTGTGATTGCCACGGAAGATGTGACGGCTCGTGTGGAGGCCCAAAACGCGCTGCATGAAAGAGAGGAACGGTCCGATCAGGTCATTCGGTTGGCCCATTTCGGCATTTTGGATCATGACCACCGCACCGGGAAAGTGTACTGGTCGTCGGCAATGCGGGAAATCTACGGAGTCGGATCGGATGAGCCGGCGTCTATGGAAGCGTATGTGCAGTTACTCCATCCGGAAGACCGTGATGCAGTCGTCTTGGCCATCAAGCAGGCTCAAGATCCGGCCGGTGACGATCTCTTCTCGGTAGAACACCGTGTGTTGCGCCGTGACGGCAGTATCAGGTGGGTGAATTTTCGGTCATGGACGTTATTCGACAACGATGGGCACGAGCGTCGTCCTACTCGAACGTTGGGAGCGATGATCGACATCACGAAACGCAAACATGCCGAAGAGGCTCTGAGGATGAGCGAACGGCAATTTGCATCTTTTATGGACAATTTGCACGGCTTTGCGTGGATCAAAGATGCTGAAGGACGACACCTGTACGTCAATCGACTCTTTGAAGAATCCGTCCTTAATGGATTGGATTGGAAGGAAAAGACCGCCCGTGAGTTGTGGCCTGAGGAGATCGCCGTACAGTATGAGTTGAACGATAGGAAGGTGCGGGAAACAAGCGCCCCTCTGCACACGGTCGAGCAGTTCGTGCAGAACGGGGAAGTCCGGCACGCGCTTGTGAGCAAGTTTCCCATCGCCGATCACAAGGGAGCGCCGGTGCTGTTGGGGAGTGTCGCTGTCGATATCACCGAACGCAAGCAGGCGGAAGAGGCGCTGCATCGCAATCAGCTGGAATTGCATCAGCAGCAAGTGCAACTGGAAGAGCTGACGTCCAAGCTGTTGACGGCGCAAGAACATGAGCGGCAGCGGATCGCTCGTGACCTGCATGACGATGTGAGCCAACGATTGGCTGCCTTGGTTCTGGAAGTGGCGTCTTTGGAACGCCATCCTTCCACTGTACCTGCCGAACTTGCTCGATCGCTGAGCCCGCTCCGTGAACAGTTGGAACACCTTTCGGACGATGTGCACACCCTTGCGTATCGGCTTCATCCCTCGCTGTTGGAGCATGCCGGATTGCGCCCGGCGGTCGAAGACCATGTCCAGCAGGTTGCTCGGCGCACGGGCTTACCCGTCCATCTGAAGATTCTTGACGTTCCGAATGCCGTGCCGCTCGATCAGGCCACCTGTCTCTTCCGCGTCATGCAGGAAAGCGTCCAAAATGTGGTGAAACATGCGCAGGCGACGACCGTGACGGTCCAGCTCCGCGGATCGTCCAAGGGGGTTGGACTCTCCGTCATTGACAACGGGAGGGGATTTGACCCGCAGGACCTCCATACTCATCAACAGGGGCTGGGGTTGAGCAGTATGGAGGAACGGTTACGACAACTGCACGGATTCTTTCGGATTCAATCTCAACCATCCCACGGCACAAAGGTCTGTGCTTGGGTGCCTTGCGAGGTGGGACTCGCATGAAACGGCCCAGAATCCTGATGGCCGATGATCATGCCATTGTCCTGGCCGGACTTCGGAAGCTGGTGGAAGCCGAGGGCGAAGTGGTCGGTATGGTGGAGGACGGGCGCGCATTAGTGGAAGCAGCGCAGCAGCTACGACCGGACATCGTGTTGCTTGACATCTCGATGCCGTTGCTCAACGGATTAGATGCTGCACGCCAGATAAGTAAGCTGGTGCCGGAGAGCAAGCTTATCTTCCTGACCATGCATGCCACCCCTACCTATGCAACTGAGGCCTTTAAGGCCGGGGCCTCCGGCTATTTGATAAAACGGTCCGCCGCAGTGGAGCTCAAGCAAGCTATTCAGGCGGTGATGCGGGGCCAACACTATATGACCCCGCTTATCACGAAAGATGTCTTGGCAGCGACACTCCAATCCCCGGAGGGCCAGCCCAGCAAGCCGTTGGTGACCTCCCTCACACAGCGGCAACGGGAGGTGTTGCAGCTTGTTGCCGAGGGAAAAGGTACCAAGGCCATTGCCTCGATCCTGAATATTTCTGTAAAGACCGTGGAATTTCATAAGTTTCGTATTATGGGTGAACTCGATCTCCACTCGACCGCCGAGTTAATCAAATACGCGATCGCCGAAGGCCTGGTGAGCGTTTCGTCATAGGTGTCACCCCTCCTATACTACCTGAGGTACATTCTGGTCTACCTGATACTAGAAGTCCTGCATAGATCCTTCAGCACTAGTAATCTCCCCTCGTCTTTCTAGGTGGTTTCCTAGTTCACAAGATCCGTCCTACCTCTTTATCATTAGTGAAGTATCAATTTGTGGAGAGCGACGTGCAAGTTTCAGCGATCATAGACCGCGTCTATGGTGCCTTAGAGCAGTTTGGTACCACATGCTCAATGGAAGAAGTGGTTGGGCTCTGTCCGGACCTGACCTGGAACCAAGTGTACTTAGCCATTGACTATCTGGATAAGACCGGAAAAGTCACTGTGACCATGGATCCAGACAGAACCTACACGGTTCGAGTCTATCAGCCAGTCGAAGAGACGCTTCAATACTCATCCAACCAAGATCACGTTCACAGTACTGCCTTGTAGTTTTGCAAATCATACCTTCTCGATGTGCTGACGCCTTATCGTTCAGCTTTCCGCATTCGATTTGCGGAATGAGAATCCCTCTTCATGTTCCCTCGCATCATGATCGATCATTTTCCCTGAAACATCATGCCCAAGCTACTTGACAGTATATTTTGTCAGGAATAAATTCAGCGCGGTCGTAGGTTCCCAAAGGTGTCAAGGGCCGAGTTGTTGTTTGACATCAGACCCTGTGGTGTCATGATTTGCAGCTTTGTCCAGGGAATGTTGTCTATTCGGTCCCATCCTTGGGAGGTGTGCTGTGGTGTTCCACTTCGTTGCGTGACGGGTCCGAACGAAAGGAGTAGCCATGGATAGTACCTTCTTAATGTTTGCGGTTGTGATGCTCGTGATCTTCATCGGCGGCATCATCATCTACAAGAAGAGCTAATTATCGCTCTACCATCTACCTCACCCTGTAGGTGGCTCGGCAGCTGTTGATCCATGAAGAGAAGTTGTCAGGTGTGCTGAGCTAAATATGATTAGTGTGCCTTCTTCTGGTCGGTTCCCCTGATCCAATTAAAACCTTTCATTCTTCCAATAGGTTATCCTCACCAAGGTTACCCCAGCAGAGTCTTTTTGCAGGCAGGAGCCAGCAGGGGCATCACCGGCTGAATTACGTAGGCGAACGAAACGATTCTGATGCGATGAGTCTATTCTTGAATCGCCTTGGCCCGCTTTTGTAGGTAGGCATTACGGACCGCGGCGTAGAGGTCGAGAGTTGATTCTTCAACACCCTGAAACTTCTCCAAATTCAGGGAGCGATCGTTTACGATCTCCGTCGCACGTGCGCCAATCGTGATACCATAAATGGCTACCCGTTCGTCTGGAGAAATTACAGTTGGAATTGCATCGATATTATGCATAGTGGGTAGGATCAGCCAGTAAATCGGGTTAAGGGCTATATCTCCTGCATACCCGGCAAGGTCTCGAACCGTGTACGGTCCCAACAGCGGCACCATGATATAGGGCCCGGGTTTGATTCCATAAAACCCCAGCGTCTGTCCCGTATCTTCTTCCGGCGTCGTGAAATTAAGCCGCTGAGCCACATCGAAGAATCCGCCGATCCCAACGGTCGTGTTAATGAGAAACCGCCCGACTTCTATTCCCGCTCCTTTGAATTTCCCCTGAAAAATATTGTTCAGAAATCGAGGGGTTACTCGACTATTGTAGAAAATGTTGCTGATGCCGACTTGGACGATATTCGGGACGACGGCGTTGTATCCCTTGGCGACCGGCTTTAGCACCCACCGATCCAGCTGGCGGTTGAATTCAAAAAATTTTGTATTGAGTGGTTCCCAAGGATCATACTCCTCGATCGCCTCCTCGCCCGGCTTGGCAAACGGATCGAGCGGTTCGTCAGAAGAGACTTCGGGAGCTGGTATAGCTGAGGGAATAGTTTTCAGAGAAGTGTTGGCAATAAGAACTGGTGGGTTGCTTTGCTCGATGTTGGAGGTGAGTGAGCTTGTCGAACTTTTTTGAACTGCGCAACCGGAGAGTACGATTAACGAGACAGCAAGAACAATCCCATATTCACTTCGTCTGAAGCAGACCGGCCTACACCAAAATTTTGTCCTCATTCTTACGATAACCTCTTGAGATTAACGACATGAGCATCGACAACGGCCTCGCAATGTACCAAAAGTCGAGTCACCCGCCAATCATTTATTTCTGATTGTTCTCTCGGAAGAGCAGCGCCTGTTCTTGTCGGCAGGTGTGCGGACAAGGTTTGAACAACCTACGCTGTGTTTTAGATGGAGTCGTTGCTCGCCCCCCTCAGGAAGGGGCGAGCAAGAAATCGGTCAGGAAAGGACGGCCAGACGAAACGACCACAGAGAAAAAGCGCGCCGGACTCACACGCTGCAACATGGTCAACCCTCGCAAAAGGGAAAACCAATCTCTCGGCGTAAGCTAGACGCTCTTTTTGTAAACAACTATCCCGCCCAGGAGGAGTCCACCCATGACCAGTGCAAACAGCCACATCATATCCATAACATGCTCCTTTCAGGTTAAATGATCGGAAACCCTGATGAGTTCTCTGAGCAACTCTCGTGCTTGAAAAGCGCGACGAAGATCGGTCCACAAAAGCAGGAAGATCGAGATATTCCTCCACCAGGGATACCAAATAGATCGAACCATGAGGAAGATTTCCTCAAGAGTGTCCATCTGATTGGACAGGATCTCAATGGGCGCGGTCACCGTGACGGCCCAGAACTATGCCAAATGGACGCGCCCATGCGGTGCAGACAAGTCTTGGTCTGGGCCGATCGGAACGATTCGGGAAGGATTGATATCGTCGTGCGTGATGTAGTAGTGCCGCTTGATATGGTCGAAATTCACAGTGTCGGCGATACCGTCGGTTTGGTAGAGGTCTCTGAGATATCCGAAGAGATTCGGATAGTCAATGATTCGCCGGACATTGCACTTGAAATGTCCGTGGTAGACTGCGTCGAACCGAATCAATGTGACAAAGAGACGCCAGTCGGTTTCCACGAATTCCGGTCCGAATAAATAACGGCGGGTTGCGAGGCGCGCATCGAGTTGATCCAGCGCGACAAACAATCGCCGCGCCGCTCGTTCATACGCCTGTTGAGAGGTGGCGAACCCTGCTCGATAGACCCCGTCGTTCACGTTCTCGTAAATGAATGAGTTGATCTCCTCGATCTCTTGCCGCAGGCCATCCGGGTACAAATCGAGCGGGCTTTCGGTGAACCGATTGAACTCGCCATTGAAAATCCTCATCAGATCATCGTCGGAGTTGGTGACAATCCGTTTGGTCGCGCAATCCCACAGGACCGGGACTGTCATACGTCCGATGTAGTTTGGGTCGGTTGCCTTATACGCCTCACGAAGAAACTGAAAGCCGTTGATCAGATCGGGGGAATCTCCAGAACCTTCACGAAAGGCCCATCCTCGCTCGTCGCGAATAGGATCCACGACCGTCATACCGATCACACTTTCAAGCTGTTTCAACTTGCGCACGATGATCGTCCGATGGGCCCAGGGACAGGCCCATGACACGTAGAGATGGTACCGGCCGGACGCGGAGGGAAAGCCCGAGCTGCCGTCGGCTGTGACCCATTTCCTGAACGCGTCCGGCTGGCGCATGAACTCACCGGCCGGCGATTGTTCGTCTGGAAATTGCGCTTGAACTCCCATGAGGGCCGCTTCCTTCAGAATCAGTATCTCATATCTACAACCAATGGTGTTGGGAAGCCTCGGTGCACGATGTCACCAAGGATCAGGCACCGAACTTGTAACTGCTTGACGATAGACCCGCCAGGCTGGTCCAGGTGTGATTCCACCGCCGGCAGGTGAGGTCGAATCCACAGGGCGATCAGTTAGAACGGGAAGGGGGATTCTATGAGACACGTGTTGGCGAGCATGACTTTGTTGTGCCTCTTTTGGGCTCTGGGCGCGATGGCTCATGCTGCCGGGGCCGGCGAGCAGGACTTTTCTAAAGGGGAGAGTCTGCTGAAGAGTAAACAGTATGCCGAAGCCCGCGCCTCGCTGGAAGCCGGGATACAGAAGGATCCGTCGAATGTACAGGCGCATGTGAACCTTGCTGAAGCCTGCCGAAGTATAGAGGTCTGGGCTTGCGCGGAAGAACATTACGAGACGGCGTTGCGCCTGGACGCCAAGTCCTGGGCCACCGGGTCGACACAACCACGTTTGCGCAAAGCAACAGTGTGGCGGTCGCTCGAGGAAGTGACGGCATGGCGGTTGTTAAACGATGCCAAGGGGTTCATGAGCGGCGGGAAAGTTTCTCCTGAAAAGCTGAGACAAATGGAGGAGGCCTTGGACAGCGCCAATGAGTTAGGTCTCAACAATGACCAACTGGCCCTCTATCAACAACTACAGATGAAACTTCCACGGCAGCGAGCCGTTGCTGTACCAACTAACCTGCCGTCAGGTGGAGTGTCCGTAGGTATGGCGTCGATCGAGACGCAAGATATGCCTATGGTACTGGTACCGGCTGGAGAATTTACGATGGGGAGCATCATGGGAGATGACGAAAAGCCGGTGCGGCGCGTTTACCTGAATACCTTCTATATGGACAAATTTGAAGTCACGGTGGGGCAGTATGCCAGGTACCTTGAGGTGACGGACATGGAGGAGCCTCCTGACTGGAACATGATGAATCAACCCCAACACCAGAGACGCCCGGTCGTCAATGTAAGTTGGGAGGATGCCGTCAACTACTGTAAATGGGCCGGTAAACGCTTGCCGACGGAAGCGGAGTGGGAAAAGGCGGCCCGAGGGACAGATGGGGGCATCTATCCCTGGGGCAATGAAGCGCCGACTCGGCTCCACGCCAATTACGGGAGAAAGGAATGGGACAACCACCAGGCTTTAACCCCCGTGGGATCGTTCGAAGAGGGAAAGAGTCCCTATGGGATCTATGATATGGCCGGCAATGCCTGGGAATGGGTCTTCGATTGGTACGACCATGACTTTTATAAAAAAGGCCCAAAAAAGAATCCGATCGGGCCGGCGAAAGGCGAAGGTAAGGTGGTACGCGGCGGCTCGTGGTTGTACGTTCCGGAGTTCCTGCGTTCCGCGCATCGATTCGACGCGCAACCGACGAACCGGCTCTTTGGGTATGGATTTCGTTGCGCAAAGACGCCCTAGCATTCGCGCCATGGGCGGTGGTTAAAACGGAGGCGTCGCCGACTTGGCGCTGACGGAATGCTTGCGGTGTCTCAAGAGAGGCGATTCAGCGATACTTCGCGAAGCAGATGAGGTCAAGATGGTCGAAATGATCAGGAAGAATCGTTTCGGCCTTGTACCCGAGGTTCATGAAGAACTGAATGTTTCTCGCCGTGCGCAGCATGGTACAGGCATAAAACTTATGGGCATCGGTGGTCGCACGTTCAATCTCACGGATTAAGGCTTTCCCCACTCCTTGACCCTGATGCGTGGGACTCACGGAGAGCAATCGGATCACACAGACGCCGGCCACCGTCCAGAAGCGCACGGAACCGACGATCGTGCTTTCTTCTTCCGCCACGAAAATATGTTTCTCCCTCGCATCCTCTTTCAGACTCTCGAGGGTTTCCGTGGTCCAGCCGCTGACCTTGTAAACGGCGGCATACTCACCGAATGCGGCCTGCTGCACGTGGAGCAGGCCGGAAAAATCTGACTCGATGGCTGGTCGAATGTGAACCACGGAACCGATCCTGGGCTAGGGGAGGGCCTCGGGACTGTCATAGCGGAAGGAAGGGAGATTCGCAAGTCAAGTATGGGCGCTGGTTTTTCTGTGAGAGCGGACGATGAGACGCATTACTAAGGCGAACTGCATCGGTGGCTGGGTTAAGCGGATAGCGTGCGGCACTGCTGCTGTCGGCAGGCCGTATGTCTGTCACGCCGCTTCGCTTCCGTATCGGCGGCGTTCGGAGCCTGGCGACACTCGTTGCCGTGAGATCTCTTGCCGATTCTTATTGATCACATCGTCGACGACCATTCCACAATTGATACAGCGCCATCCGTGAAAGTCCGATGACGAACCGGTCTGGACCGCGAAACTGTCGTCACTGACGGTGAGGCCGTTGCATCGTAGGCAATTCATCGATCATCTTCCAGGAGAACGTCGCCTCCCATCCGAGACGCCGGTTGCGGAGTCCCGGATGTGGCGGCATGAATCATGAGCTGCGTCCGTGCGGTTCGCAGTAATGCCGTCCCATCTTGGAAACCCAGCATGTATCGCCTGAGGATCTCGGGAGGGCATAGTCGATAGCTGTCTGTGTGGTCGGTATTCATCAGGGCATCGCGCAACCCATCTGCTTCCGCGTGCCATCGGTCCACCTCCGGTTCGGTGCGAGCCTCCGCAGACTGCCTTTGACACCACTCAATCCGAACGGTGATAAGGTTCGTGGTTTGTTTCATGGTTCACCCTCTTTAATTTACTAAGCCTATGCACAAGCAAGTTGAATACCACTAGAGAAGTGGCGAACCAGCGTTTATTAAGCTTTTCTCACCTGTCCTAGTATCCACGTATTCTTAATGACTTGCAGTAATAGACAATACCGTTGTCCACAAATAGTGTGGATAACACAGTATTCAATGAACTGAAGAAGTGAAGGATATAAAGTCTACTGGCGCATCGTGACACTAGGAACAACCCTAGGATAAATGTCTGGGGCCAGAGCGGGGTATCAGCGCTTCCCTTGTTGAAGATGCGCGATCAGTCCAACAACATTGCAGCCAATCGAGGCAGCCAGGGAAGCATCACAACAGCGAGGCAGATGGAGAGGGCCACGATAGAAGCGACCAGTTCCTCATCGAGGCCTGTTTCGGCGGCGAAGATCACGGAACTGACTGCCGACGGCATTGCTGCTATGAGGATCACGACGGCTCGTGCCATTCCCGTCAATCCGAGCAGCCATGCGGTCGTCACGCCGAGCACCAGCCCGCCACCCATCCGTACCGCCACACCGAGCATGGCTAATCGCACCGTCCGACGGATTGCGGAGAAGCTGATCGACAGGCCGAGCACCAAACTAGCGAGTGGCGTCGTAGTGAAGTGCAATGGCGTAAGGAGCTCAAGCAACGAGGAAGGCAGATGATGCCCTGATAGTTTAACGGCAAGAACGCCGGCCAGTGCCCATAAGGGGGGAGAGGAAAGAAAGCGGGTTGCAGTTGATCCAGGTGTGGCTGACTGAGCGCCATGCCGGACGGCAAGAATGTAGAGAACGGTGAGGGTCAATGTGGTTTGACCGAGATCGAAGAGCACCGCCTGAGTCAATCCCTCTTCGCCGAATGTGGCAAGGATGACGGGAAAGGCAAAGTACACCGAATTGATTGAAGCGGTGGTCAACACGAACCCACCTTGCGTCTGACGTGGAAGTTGCAGCAGACGAGCCAGTTGCCACGAGCCGGCGATGATCGGGAGTGTGATGAGGCACGCGGCCAGCGGGAGTTTCCAGACCGTCGATGTAAGGGGAACTTGATCGACTGAAACCAGAATCGTTGCGGGTAGACTGACTGAGAACACGAACGTAGCCAATCGTTCGGCGTGGGTTTTCGTCAACCCGGCAAAGGATCGGAGCAAGATGCCGATGACGAAGATTGCGATGAAGACTTGAAGGGAAGAAGGCATAGAGTCTGATATACGGGAATGGATGATGCCTGGTCCCGTGGCACAGATACAACTGGTTGAACGGACCTGGCTATCCTGGCAGCTTGATTCTTCCCTCCTTAGTTGCCTCCTTTTCAGGTAGCGGTTATAAACTGGACCTGGGCCTATCGGCCTCGTTATTTTGCTAATATGTCAAACAAACCACGGCGTGCTGCGGATCTTCCCAAAGCGGCGGTTGAGGCGCTGTGGCAGGGCAATGTAATCGAGGCGATCAAGGTTGTTCGTCAAGAGCGGAATAGTGGTCTGAAAGAGGCGAAAGATCTGGTGGAGGCCTATATCGTCTCCCAGCCGGCCCTCAAGAAAAAGCTGGATCAGGTCCTTACCACGGCGCAACAGAGATTTATCCGTTGGCTGATCGGATTTCTGGTGCTTTCGGCAGGGATTGCGTATTTCGTGATTCGGGGGTTTTAGAACATAGAAAGGGAACTATTGAAAGACTGGTAATGGAGAGGTGACGACCGATTGCCTATAGCCGATGGCGAGGCTCTTGCTATTGAACCTTGTGCCATCGCTCCTAGGCTCTTCACAGCCGGCACGGCGACCGCTTTTACTTCGGAATAATCGAGAGTGCTGTATCGATGCATTGCACTAGGGGTACTTGGAAATCAGGAAGACGGGCAGCAATCTTTTCTGGTAGACTCTACCGGTCACAACGACGGAGGAACCACGAGTGGAATACGATCTTTCCCAAAAAGCCCTGGAGGCACTGTCGCAAGGCGACCGTAGCAAAGCAATCGAACAGATTCAGCTGGAGAGAAACATAAGCCGGGAGGAAGCGAGGGATGTGGTTGCTGCGTTTATCCTCTCGCAACCTTCTCTGCAAGCGACAATGAGACTGAAGGAGAGCCGAGCGGAGACCCAATGGGGTCTCATGCGCTGGCTGATCCTGTTCCAAGCGATCGCGGTCGCAGTCGGATACTTCCTTTTTTTCCGGGATCAATGGTGAGTCGACCTGCACAAGCAGCCGCATGATTGACCGTCCCCGACCCAGTGGCGACTTCTCCTCCGTTGAGAAGCGCTCACTTCCAGGCTCCTCCTTCAACGGTTAACAAAAAGCAAACCACCACCAACTCCTTAAAGTACCCTTAAGACTCTCCTTCTTTGTGTTGCATTTGACCACCAAGGCTCTTCGCCGACGTGGCATAACGCTACAGTGAACAGGGTAAGGATGTCTGATAGTCGATGCTATGAGATGGCATGTACCCTGCTGCGAATTGTCCTGGCGAAAGGGACGTTGGGATGCAAGAGAGAATACTGACACCCAATGGGAGGACGAGAGCACTCGCATGGTATGCCAGGCCGGCAGAAATCCTGGCTGATGAATTCCTGACAGACCTTACCGCCGGTTTAAATGTTGATGAAGCGGCACGCCGGCGAACGCAAGAAGGCTCCAACGAATTACCTGAAGCTTCTCCTCCCTCGCTGCTGAAACTCTTTATCTCTCAATTCTCCAGCCTTCTCGTGTGGGTGCTGATCGGGGCGGCCGTGGTGTCCGGTTTGTTGGAAGACTGGATCGATACGGCGGCGATTCTGGCCATCGTGTTTCTCAATGGTGTGCTGGGGTTTGTGCAGGAATTCCGAGCCGAGCGATCACTGGCGGCACTACGCAAGATGTCGGTCGCGATGGCCTGTGTCATTCGCGGAAGCGTCCTGCAGAACATTCCGGCACGAGAACTGGTCAGAGGAGACGTTATCGCTCTCGAAGCGGGCGACCGTATTCCTGCGGATTCACGACTGTTCTACACGACGAATTTCCAAGCTCAGGAAGCCTCACTCACCGGCGAGTCGATACCCGTACAAAAACAGACGGAGCGGCTCGATACCACTGAGGTACCGCTCGCCGATCAACGCAACATGGTCTTCATGGGCACCGTGGCCGTCTCCGGCAAGGCCCGTGCGGTGGTAGTGGCGACAGGTCTTGGCACAGAACTGGGCAAGATCGCCGCCATGATTCGAAACGCAGCTGAAGCGGAGCGTGCAGAAACACCGCTACAACGACGGTTAGAACAATTCGGTTATACCCTCCTATGGCTGGCGCTCGGCGTGGTCACGTTGGTGTTCGCTCTCGGGTATCTTCGAGGGGAACCGCTGGTTGAGATGTTTCTCATATCGGTGAGCCTCGCTGTGGCGGCTGTGCCCGAGGGCCTCCCCACTGTCGTCACGATTACACTGGCCTTGGGCGTGACCAGGATGGCCAAGCGACATGCGTTGATTCGTAAACTTCCCGCAGTCGAAACGCTGGGTTCTGCCACAGTGATCTGCACAGACAAGACCGGCACCTTGACGAAGAATGAGATGACGGTGACGCGTGTGATCATGGACGGCTCTCACTTCGAGGTGACCGGCGAGGGATATGAGCCGTCCGGGGAGGTCCATCCCGTACCCCGCAGTCCTCATCAATCACCCCTTCCAACGGGCCTGCATCAGTTGCTCACTGCTGCCGTGCTTTGCAACGGCGCGACCTTGCAACAAAAGAACGGAACTTGGCGGATCATTGGTGATCCAACGGAAGGCGCGCTGCTCGTGGCGGCGGCGAAGGCCGGTCTCATGAAGGCCGAGTTGGAGCGTCGGGCGCCGCTGGACAGGGAGGTTCCGTTCGATGCCGAGCGGAAGATGATGACGATCGTCCGCCGAACAGAGCAAGGCCGCATGGCTTACTGCAAAGGAGCCCCCGATGTCTTGCTGAAACGTTGCGCCGCACGGGTCATGCTGAATGGCCGGACCGAGGCACTGGACGACGAGCATCGGCAGCGGATCAGCGAAGCCAACGGTTTGTTGGCACAACAAGCCCTCCGCGTACTGGGCGTCGCGTATAGGCCTTTTGGCGGGTCGGGGAGTTCGGACGAAGAGATGGAGCGCGATTTGATCTTTCTCGGCCTTATCGCGATGAAGGATCCCTTGAGGCCTGAAGCGACAGAGGCGGTGCGCCTCTGTCGGGATGCGGGCATCCGTACCTCCATGATCACTGGTGATCACAAGGAGACGGCGATCGCGATTGCTCGTGAATTAGACCTGTATCGCGATGACGGGGTGGCGCTGTCCGGGTCGGAACTGGATCGTTTGACCGACGAGCAATTGACGCAATGTGTGGAGCGCGTGAGTGTGTACGCCCGGGTATCGGCCGAGCACAAGCTCCGTATCGTCCAGGCCTGGAAGCGAAACGGGGCCATTGTCGCCATGACCGGTGACGGGGTCAACGATGCGCCGGCCATCAAGGCGGCGGATATCGGTGTGGCGATGGGGATGGCCGGCACCGACGTGACAAAAGAAGCTTCGGACATGGTGGTGACGGACGACAACTTCGCCTCGATCGCCGCCGCGGTCGAAGAGGGCAGGGGCATCTACGACAACATCAGGAAGACGGTCCATTTTCTCCTGTCGTGCAACGTCAGCGAAGTGTTGGTCATGCTCTTTGCCACGTTGCTGGGCTTGCCGCTGCCGCTCCTGCCGATTCAGATTCTCTGGATGAATCTTGTGACGGACGGCTTACCAGCTCTCGCACTGGCGGTCGATCCGAAAGCGCCGGATCTGATGCGGCAGCTGCCGCGACAGACCCAAGCACGCTTACTAGACGGTAGAAGGCTTTGGACCATCGCCGGCGAAGGCCTGATGTTGGCGGTCATCGCCCTGAGCACGTTTTCGTATAGTCTGTTTGTTTGGCAACAGTCGCTCGATCAGGCTCAGGCGGTGACGTTTACCGTGATGGTCGCCGCTCAGCTGGTGCATGCCTTTAATTGCCGGAGTGATCGTCGGTCGCTGTTCCAAGTGGGGGTGACGACCAACCATGCCCTCATCTGGGCCGTGGTGGTTTCGCTTGCCCTGCAAATCGGCATTCTTACCATTCCGGTCATGGGGGCCATCTTTAAGGTCGCGCCCTTACCGAGTGAAGATTGGGAACTGGTGGTGGCCATGGCGCTTCTTTCATTGGCCATCGTGGAAGGGGTTAAGTGGCTGAGGCGACGGTGAGAGATGCCGTTGATTCGTCAACAACGCCTTATCGAGAGAAGAATTTCAGCGTCGCATCGTCAAGCGACCAGAGGGAGCGACCTGCTAATGCTTGGATGTGTATATGTGCGTCGCTTGTCCGTGAAAGAGTTCTGCTGCTTCCATGACCGTCTCGCTTAATGTCGGGTGCGGATGGATTGAGGCGGCCAGGTCTTCGGCTACCGCTCCCATCTCCACCGCCAAAACACCTTCCGCGATCAGCTCTCCTGCCCCCACTCCGCAAAGCCCCACACCGAGGATTCGCCAGGACTCGGCATCGCACACTAATTTGGTGAGGCCGTCATTGCGGCCGACGGTGGCGGCTCGGCCGGAAGCCGCCCATGGGAAGCGTGTGACCTTCACCGCCTGTCCCGCTGCCATGGCCACTTCTTCGGTCAAGCCGCACCAGGCGATTTCGGGATCGGTGAAGACGACGGCTGGAATAACGGTAGGGTCGAAGGTCGCCTGTTTGCCCGCGATCACTCTGGCTGCGACCAATCCTTCATGAGTGGCCTTATGCGCGAGCATCGGTTCCCCGATGAGGTCGCCGATCGCATAAATGGTCGGCTCGGTCGTGCGTAATTGACGATCGACCTGCGCGAACCCTTTTTGCGAGAGCGTAACCTTGGTGTGTTCAAGTCCGAGCTGCTCCGTGTTCGCCCTGCGTCCCACCGCGATGAGCACGCGATCGAAGATCTCCGTGTCGGTTCCGTCAGGGCCCGTCAGCGTCGCCGCGATACCGTCTTGGCGAGATTCCAGTTTGTCCACCTTCGTATTCAGCTTGATCGCCTTGAACCGCCGTTGCAGGCGCTGCTGCAGCGGCCTCACGAGATCCGGGTCGGCGCCGTTGAGCAGGCGCGGCAGCATCTCGACGACCGTCACGCCGGATCCAAGAGCTTCATACACTGTGCCCAATTCCAATCCGATGTATCCACCGCCTACGACCAGCAATCGCGAGGGGACGTCGGGCAAGTCGAGCGCGCCGGTAGAATCCATCACTCGAGGATCATCAAGCGTGAGAGACTCAGGAACGATCGGACGCGAACCGGTGGCGAGGATTGCGTGGGAGCAGGAGAGCGTTCTCGTTCCGTTAGGCTCGGACAATGTTAGCGTCGTGGCATTCGCGAATGCCGCCCGCGCTTGGAATACATCAACCTTGCGACTATTCGCCAACGCCCGCACGCCTTTGGTCAGTTTGCCGATGACGGCTTTTGTCCGACCACGAAGCGCTTCGAGATCAATCCGTGGTTTTTCAAAATGAATCCCCCAGCTCGCCGCGTCTGCTGCGTCGGCAACCAGCTTGGCTGCGTGTAGCAAGGCTTTCGAGGGAATACACCCCCGTAGTAAGCACACGCCTCCAAGTTGCGGTTCTTGGTCGATCAACGCGGTGCGCAGGCCGAGATCCGCTGCATGGAAGGCGGCGGCGTAGCCGCCCGGACCCGCCCCAATGACCGCCACATCGTACTGTGATTCAGGCATGGTATCTCCTTGTGGTGTCTCCTCCGAAGAGGTTCTTAGAGCCCTAAGAACGTGCCTTGAAAATCTTCCAACGCCTTGGCGATCTCGTTGGTAAAGCGCGCGCCGACCGCGCCATCCACCAGCCGATGATCGTAGGCCACGCACAGTTGCAACACCCGGCGGGGCACGAATTGGCCGTCGCGGTACACCGGCATCATGCGGGCCTTCCCGACGCCCAGGATGCCGACCTGGGGTGGGTTGATGATCGGAGTGAACGGGCCGGAGCCGAGTCCTCCCATGTTGCTCAGGGTAAATGTGGCGCCGCGTAGCTCTTCGAGCTTGACCTCGCGTGTGCGCGTGCGTTCCGCCAGATCCGCAAGTTCGACTGAAATTTGAAAAAGATCCTTTTGATCGATGTCGTGCACGACCGGCACGATCAATCCTGCCGGTGTGTCCACTGCCACGCCGATGTTGTAATACTCTTTGTAGACCACTTCTCCGTTGGTGAGATCGAGTGTGGCGTTCAACTGCGGATACCGCTTCAGAGCATGGACGACGGCTTTGATGAGCAGGCTGGTGAGCGTCAGCGTCGCGCCTTTCTTCTTAAATTCGAGCGCGTAGCGTTTATGCAGCTCCATAAGCTCGGTGATATCGGCATCCTGGAACTGATGAACGTGAGGGATGGTTGTCCAAGCCTGCGTCATGTTCGCCGCAATCTTCCGTCGCAGTGACGGGAGCGGCTCGCGCCGCTCGTTGCCGTACACGGTGGTGAAAACGTCGCCTGCCTTTGAAGGGCCTGAGGCGGACAGCGCGTCGCTTCGTCTGGTTCGTTCACGGACCAAAGCTTTGACGTCCTCGGCGGTAATCCGTCCTCCAGCTTCCGAGCCCTGTACCTGTGTAAGGTCTACCCCCAACTCGCGGGCAAGCCGACGCACTGACGGAGGCGCAGGGATGGTGGCGCCGACGGACGGTAAGGGGGTGGTAACAATCTTGTTCTCAAGCGGAGCGGGCGCCGGCTTCTCCGGTTTCGGCGGAGCTGTCACGGGTGATCCGGCCGACGGCGGTTGCGGAGTCGGAGCAACCACCGGTTTCTCCGACTCCGCTTTGGCCGCCCGCTCCGCACTATCAGTGCCGTCCAGCTCGACGAGCGCTTGCCCGATCTTGACGTAATCTCCCTCGCGGACGAGCAGGTGGGCGACTCTTCCTGCTTCCGGCGCCGGTACCGGAATCGTCGCTTTGTCGGTCTCCAACTCGACCAGCGATTGGCCTTCGCTGACCTGGTCGCCTTCGTGGACCAAGACCCGGACGATGTCACCGCCTTCGATTCCTTCTGCGAGAAACGGGAGTTCCACTTTCATGCGTATGGTCCTTATCGTGCGGTCACGTGTTACCTTTGCCAGGGCGCCTGGTCGTGACTTCGGATACCCAGATCTTTCGCGGCTTGGCGGACTGTCTGCGCGTGTATGGCTCCGTCTCGACGATACAGCGCATAGAGTGTCGCCACAACCAGATGCTCCGCATCGATTTCAAAGAATCGGCGCAGGGTCTGGCGAGTATCGCTCCGGCCGAATCCATCCGTACCAAGCGAGAACAAGCCACCGGGAATCCAGGGAGCAATTTGTTGGGGAACCATGCGGACATAATCGCTCACCGCCACGCTGGGACCATGGAACATTTCAACAACCCGCTGAAGGTAACTTTGGCGTGGTGGTTCGTCCGGATGCCACATATTCCATCGCTCGGCTTCGAGCGTCTGCATCCGCAGCATCTTATAACTCGTTACGCTCCACACGTCTGCCGCCACGCCGTAGCGCTCCAGCAACAGAGCTTGCGCCTTGAGGGCTTCGTTAACGAGCGGTCCGCTTGCCAACAACTGTGCTTGGTGTTTGGCTTCTCTGGGCGACGCACGGAAACGGTACATGCCTTCGAGTATGCCCTCTTCTATGTCAGGCGGCATGGCCGGCATCGGATAGGGTTCGTTGTAGAGCGTGATGTAATACAACCGCTCTTCCTGAATCTGGTACATGCGTCGAAGCCCATCCTGTAAAATCACGGCAAGCTCGAACATGAAAGCAGGATCGTAGGCGGCAATCGTCGGATACGCGCCGGCCAGCAGATGACTGTGTCCGTCTTGATGTTGCAAACCTTCGCCCTCTAGGGTGGTACGACCCGCCGTGGCGCCCAGCAGAAAGCCGCGAGCGCGCATGTCCGAAGCGGCCCAGATCAAGTCCCCGACTCGCTGGAACCCGAACATCGAGTAAAAGATGTAGAAGGGAATCGTGTTAAGTCCATGCGTTGCGTAGGCTGTGCCTGCAGCGATGAAGGATGACATCGCACCGGCTTCCGTGATGCCTTCTTCGAGAATCTGTCCATTCGTCGCTTCGAAGTAATAGAGCAGAGAAGTTTTGTCCGCCGGTTCGTAGAGCTGACCGAGATGCGAATAGATGCCATACTGGCGGAAGAGCGCCTCAAGGCCAAACGTACGAGCTTCGTCAGGAATGATGGGCACGAGATGTTTCCCAAATGGCTTGTGGCTCAACAGCCGACCCAGCATGCGGGCAAACCCCATCGTGGTGGATACCGCCCGATCACCAGACCCTTCGAGAAATTCCTTGAACTGATCGAGGCCCGGCGTCTCCAACGGTTCGACCTTCACCTGTCGCTTCGGAAGGGAACCACCCATGGCCTTTACCCGCTCGGCCAGGTAGGTTGCTTCCGGACTGTCGGCAGGCGGCCGAAAAAACGGCGTCGAGGCGAGTCGTTCTTCCGATATGGGCACACTGAATCGCGTGCGGAATTCGCGTAGCTCCCGCTCGTTCATCTTTTTCTGTTGATGGGTAATGTTGCGCCCTTCACCAGCCTCTCCCAAGCCATACCCCTTGACTGTTTTAGCGAGGATCACCGTGGGTTGGCCGAGGTGCTCCACGGCGGCCTTGTAGGCAGCGTAGACTTTTCGTGGATCGTGTCCGCCGCGCAGCAGTTTGTGGATTTGCTCGTCCGAATACGATGCCACCATCTTGAGCAGGCGAGGATCGGCGCCGAAAAAATGGTTCCGCGCGAAGGCGCCGCCTTCCACCGTATATTTTTGATACCAACCGTCAACGACTTCACCCATTCGCCTCGCCAGCAAACCTTCATCGTCTTGCGCCAGCAATGGATCCCAATCGCTGCCCCAAATCACCTTGATGACATTCCAACCGGCGCCGTGGAATATCGCTTCCAATTCCTGAATGATCTTGCCGTTGCCACGGACGGGGCCGTCCAGACGCTGAAGATTGCAGTTGACGACCCACTTGAGATTGTCCAGCTGTTCGCGAGCCGCGAGCGTCAGCGCGGCGAGGCTTTCCGGCTCATCCATTTCACCGTCCCCGACGAAGGCCCATACGTGCTGACGGCTCGTATCTTTGAGTCCGCGATCCCGCAGGTACCGGTTGAAGCGCGCCTGATAGATGGACATGATCGGGCCAAGTCCCATCGAGACAGTCGGAAATTCCCAGTAGTCCGGCATCAGCCAGGGATGGGGATAGGAGGGCAGGCCCTTTCCCTCGCTCGTGATCTCGCGCCGGAAGTGATGCAGTGCCTCTTCTGAAAGTCGACCTTCCACATAGCCACGCGCGTAGATACCCGGGCTGGCATGCCCTTGAATATAGACAAGATCGCCGCCATCGGGTGAATCTTTCCCGTGTAAAAAATGATTGAAGGCGACTTCGTACAAGGTGGCCGCCGAGGCAAACGTCGAAATATGGCCGCCGATGCCGGCATGCTCTTTATTGGCTCTGACGACCATCGCCAGGGCGTTCCACCGAACGAGACTGCGGATGCGACGTTCGAGTTCAAGATTTCCGGGATAGGCCGGCTCCCGGTGGGCAGGGATCGTATTAACGTATGAGCTATTGAAGGGGCTGGAAATCCGAGCCCCTTGCTCGCCGAGTCGATCGCGGAGACGTTCGAGGAGGTATCTCGCCCGCTCCGTACCCCCCCTCTGTAAGACATATTCGAGTGAATCCAACCACTCGCGGGTTTCCTGGGGGTCGGTATCGATCTGCGGTTTCGGCGTGCGGTGATCGTCGCTCACTGTTCCTAACCTCAAAATCCCCCTGAGAAATCACCCAATCATTTTTATTGCAAGAACCTGGATTTCCAGAGTCATACCATTGACTCCTAACCTACACATTCTAGCTCTCCTATACTAGAGGACACTCCAGGACTCCAAAGTCATCAGTATTGCGGTATGTTTCTATGCAGGAAATGAACATGGTTAAGTTGGAACCCAAATGCGAACGCCAAGGATGTCGCGGTGATCTGGAAGAAAACCGAACAAGGAAGAGTCGAGCTTATCGTAGTGGATAACGGCGTCGAATTTGATACGACTCGCGCTTCGCCGTCATGATTCTCAGGCTTGAGGCGACCTTGCCAACCGTGGTCAGTACTGACTCCCTCTATATTTAGAAACCCTAACTAAAGTAGTTTTGACTCGTAAAGGCACTGGTAATTGTCCAGGACAATCTGGATAATTACTCCATCGTGTTCCCTCCGATGATGGTCCTGCGCGGAATTAGAGCCAAAGAGAATTGGATTAAGAAGAACCGGCGTCGTGAAACCTTAAAAAGCGGTCATTTTTTCTAACAGAATTGTGATGGGCACACAACGGACAAAACCAGCGAGCGAAAGAATATATTTGTCCAATGCCATTCGAGGCTAATGGAGGCAGAATGCCCGTGACGAGAATGCAGAGCACCGGCAGTAAGAGTCAGACGATGTCTGATCGTACGGCAACGGTAAGCCGTCTGGAAGAGGTGGTATCTACGCCAGACGAATTCGATCAGGTCGTCCTGCAGGCACTGCCGATTCTGTTGGATCGTGCGACAGCTTCCACGAAACGGTTCTTACGGGAAACCGGCCAGTGGAATGATGACATCGAGCATGAGAAGTTTGCGTTACGTTGGGGCTCCGAATACCTCGAACGTTTTTTGATCTGTGGACGCACCGAAGTTCCATGCCGGCCGTTGTTTCTGTTCGATTCATTGGTGGCCAAGCAGCACAGTAAGCCGGAGCCGTTTTGTTATCATCCGGATTTACTGAGGCCGCTCGGTCGATTTTTGGACGGACTTGCAGCTCGGGCGGTCATCAGCCGTGACGCGCTGATTGCGCTCTTTCATCATGCGTATGGATGGGGTCCGGGAGAAGTGATCGCTGTGACCGGACTCAATGGAGTAGAGAGCCAGCGCATCTATAAGAACTTCCGGCGCTGGCGGGAGAGCGGCTGGCAGCGCACGATGGATGAGATGGGCTTGACGAAGACAGAACTTGCGGAGCTAGGGAATCAGCAGCAGCGTCATCGACAACGATTCAACAGCGAAGCTGAACGGCTCATCCGAGTTGCTCAGGCTCATTACCGAAAAAGCGAGCCGGATCATTATCCCTGTCTTTCACGGTCTCAATGGGGAGAGATGTTTACTCAAGGCTATGGCTGTGATTACAGGATTTGGCACTTGGCGCTCTGCCTTGATTGTATGCAAACTGCCTGGGGCCTGGGCTCTAGCGGATCGAATGTCGGCGAAAAACCGCGTCTGGAGTTGCAGGTGCGGCCGTGAGAGCTCGAGCCCGTATCTCGTGCAGAATTGTGAGTCTGTTAAAAAAAGGAAGAGAAGAGAGCTGAGGAGGATATATGGGTCAGGAAGAGGATCTGGAGCTATATCGGTCACGACTCCTTGAATCGTTGAATAGCCGGTCCAGTCGCTTTCCCCAAGGAGTATCGGATCCCATTCAAGTCTACGTCAACGAGCGCCGTGTTGGGGAGCTTGAGGGAGCGGGAATCGGCGCGATGCTGCAAGTTCAGTGCGTCGAGCACATTGACACGGTGCAGCTTCGCACTGAAGAGGGGGTTCTCCTGGGGGGGCTCGCTGCTCCCGAGCATGGATTTAGAACCGACCGTCTCCGGATTTCCACCGATGCGATCGAGCTCTGTGTTCACAACCGCGCGCAAGGGGGAACGCTCAGCGCGTTGTTCATTCCTGCGCCCAGTTTTTGGGGTCGAGCTTGGAAGAGCATCGCGGAAATCGGCGACAGATTGGTCGCCCACCGTCCGGATACGGCGCCCGCATATGGAATGCGAATGGTCGCGTTCACGCAAGTGCTCTTGGCGATTGCCGTCGTTGGGTTGGTCGCCGACCGTGTGCCGACGTGGATGCCGCCGGAGCGCATGCCCTCTCCGGTCGTCCAAACAGCGAGCCTTCCTGCATCTCCGCCCACAGAAACGGCAAGACTCGAACAACAGCTAACTGAGGTTGCGCGGATACAGGCGAAGATAGGAGAAGCCCTCGCGTCTCAACAAAATGGCATTGTGCAGCTTCATCAAGCCATGGCTAAACTGTCATCGAACCAGGAATCTATGGCGTCCGGTGTCGTGACGGTTAAGGAAGAGGTCAAGGAAGAGCTCGAGAAACGGCTGGAAGCAATCGGTCGCGATGCCGACCGCGCGACGCGACACATCGCGAGCAAAGGGCGGGTTGAGCAGGAACAGCTTGAAGCGACGATCCATACTCTCACAGCAGATAACGATCGATTATCGAAGGAAGTCGCTGGGTTGGAAGAGCACAACCAAACCCTAAAGGCCAAGCTGCAGACAACTGTTGTAAGTACATCGAAAGCTGTTGATCCAGGACCTGAGCGTCTCTTGAAAATGGCTGACAGCATCCAGGCTACTCAGCAGGCGCCGTTCCTCTTCTGGGTTACGTTCAGCGAAGGAACTAGTCAGGAGAGTATTGATCAATGGGTCAATGGGATGAAGGGTCATAAAGGAGTGCTGAACGAAGGTTGGCAGGAAGTACGGATTGTTCCTCCACCAGTCCCGCCGGATCGCTTCTTGGAGCAGATCAGAGGAGACAAAATCATAAAGGCTGCGCGGATCAATCAGTAGGAATATTACTATTCAGCTACACCACGGTTCATTCATCAGATGCGTGCCAATCATGAGGTTCACTGTCCGGTCAAGCGCCCTCGACTGGACATATTTTGGCTCGGTCATAGATGTTTTGTCCGTTGAGCCGAGCGAGACGGGGTGAGTAGCATGAGATTTATCAGCAAGGGAAGAAACTCGTAATTAAATTATGGGTAACGAACTAGATAGCAATAGGTCATCGATGGGTAAGTTCCAACTGATCAATAGGCAATTGCTTTCAAACCGGCCCAGGTAAAAATCATCACAAACCAGTTGACGGCTGAATCAGGCAATCAAGCGTCAGAGAAAGGAAGACTCATGAGAATCGCACAGGTGGCTCCGTTGTGGGAGAGTGTCCCGCCAAAACTCTATGGGGGAACCGAACGAATCGTTTCGTACATTACAGAAGAGTTGGTTGCCCTGGGGCATGACGTCACGTTATTTGCCAGCGGTGATTCAGAGACGACCGCGAGGCTTGAGGCAATCTGCCCACAGGCTCTCCGGTTGAATACGGGTATCTTCAATCGGGACGCTCCGATGATGATGCTTCAGGAGCGAGGCCTTGGGGCGGCTCGGGGTTTCGACATTATTCATTCACACCTGGATTTCATCGGATTCCCGCTGGCACGGAGGAATACTATTCCGGTCGTGACGACCTTGCACGGTCGCCAGGATCTTCCGGAACTGGAGCCGGTTTTCCGCGAATTTTCTGAAATGCCCTTGGTGTCCATTTCGGATGCCCAGCGTAAACCGCTGCCGTGGGCGAACTGGGCGGGGACTGTCCACCACGGTCTTCCTCGCAACCTCTACACCTTTCACCCCCAGGCCCAAGGGTATCTGGCATTTCTGGGACGCATCTCTCCTGAAAAACGTCCGGACCAAGCGATTGAAATCGCGAAACGCGCAGGTCTTCCTCTACGGATTGCAGCAAAAGTCGACCCGGCCGACCAGAACTACTTCGAAGCCGAAATTGAACCGTTGCTCAACCATCCCTTGATTGAATTCATCGGAGAGATCTCCGATGCCGAAAAAGACGAGTTTCTCGGCAATGCGATGGCCTTGGTGTGCCCCTACGATTGGCCGGAGCCGTTCGGGTTGGTGTTGATAGAAGCCCTGGCTTGCGGAACGCCGGTGTTAGCCTACCGACGTGGATCGATTCCTGAAATCATCGATCACGGCGTCACCGGCTTTATTTGCGAGACCGTATCTGAAATGGTGGACGCAGTCGGACAGGTCTCTCTCATCAATCGGCGGCACTGCCGGGCTGCCTTTGACGAGCGGTTTACTGCGGATCGAATGGCGCGCGACTATGTAGCGCTATATGAACGTCTGCTCGAAGATGGGGATGTTCAAGCCGCCTTCGCCTCCGAGCAGCATAAGATTCTTGGGCGAGGCCGACATGTCTGAAATACGCGATGGTTCGCAAGAGACTGGTTCCACTCCGAGCCGCGCTCGAGGCTGGGAGCTAGTCAAGACCCGAAACTTCGGCTTTTTGTTCGCCGGCCAGACGATCTCTCAAATCGGTGACAGTCTCAATAAGGTGGCGTTGCTCTGGTTTGTGTACGAGATGACCGGGTCGGCCCTCAAGATGACGGTGGTCGGACTGCTGCAAACCCTACCGCCTTTGCTGTTTGGGCCGCTGATCGGTGTCTATCTGGATCGCGTTCGGAAGAAACCGGTGATGATCGGAGTCGATCTTCTTCGGACCTTGATGGTTCTCCTGATTCCGCTGCTTTATGCCATGGAGGCCTTGACGCTTGATCGGCTCTACATCCTTGTGTTTGCCACCGCAATCTTCTCCACTGTCTTCGGGCCGGCCTTGACCGCCGCGGTGCCTCTCATTGTGCCAAAGGAACGGCTGATCGCTGCCAATGCGCTTATGCAGACGACAACCAACGTGGGGCTGCTTGTGGGTCCTGCCGTCAGCGGTCTCGGTATTGCGCTCATTGGAGCACAAAACGTACTCTATGCCGACGCGGCGACGTTTTTTATCTCCGCACTGTGCTTGTTCCCCATTCGTATGCAGGAAACCCTCGACCACTGGCGTACGGCGAGTAAAGGGTTGACGGAAGGCATCACCGCCGACTTGCTGGCGGGTTTCCGCTTCGTATTTGTCGAGCAGAAGACCGTTTTGCTCCTCATGTTGACGGCCACTCTCTACAGCGTCGGCATCAGTGCCTTCATCTTTCTGTTGCCGGTCTTTGCAAAAGACGTGCTTGGGGTGGGTCCGATTCAGCTCGGGTGGCTGTGGTCGGCGCTCGGCGTCGGGATGTTGCTTGCTTCTCTTGGCCTGACATCGATTACGCAGGGAGACGTATCTTGGCGTTTGCGGTTCATGTCCGGCGCCTTGGCTGTCGGTGGCCTTGCCGTCGCGGCGCTCGGTTTCCTCGAAGCTCCTGTTGTTGCCGGCGCGTTGATCGCGGTGATCGGTGGAAGCACCGCCATGTTTACACCGTTGGTGTGGACGATGCTTCAAGAATTGACGCCGACACATCTCCTTGGCCGAGTCTTTACAAGTTTCGCCACGGGAGGAATGGCGTCATCCATGGCAGGTATGGCGGGCTTTGGTTGGGCTGCCGATACGATCGGTCCGGCCGCCAGCCTGGGAGGAATCAGTCTCATTCTTCTCATGACGGCTGCTACCGCGTGGCTGTTCAGCTTTTACAAGTCGCACACAGGGAGCCTGGCGGTTTCTACCCCTGGTCCCTTTGCTTCTCATCCCACCACCGCACAATCGTAGATCCATACCGAACGTTTGTTCGCACCACGAACTCGGAACGGCCCTCTGAACCACGGGGGCCGTCTTGCTCCGAGAGTAGATGACACGAAAGCCATTGCGAGTTAGAATGACCGGGTGAACTCTGAGAAATGACGTTCACGAGGAGGACTCTCGCGATGACCAAGTCGCCACGAGCGTTGATCATGCTGAGTGTGAGCGTGTTTCTGCTGGGGCCGATAGCTGCGGGTCCGGCGTTCTCTGAAGCACAAGAAAAAGAAGGTGCGCCGGAGAAGGCTGCGCCACGCTCGCCACACCCTCCGGCCGCTTCCGACGGTCAGCCCGCGCCTTCTAAGCCATCGACGGAGGCGAAGCCGCAGCCGCAACCCAATCCTTCGACAAAGGCGGACTCGTCAGCCGATCACAAAGAAGGTGCGTCGGAGAAGGCTGCGCCACGCTCGCCACACCCTCCGGCCGCTTCCGACGGTCAGCCCGCGCCTTCTAAGCCATCGACGGAGGCGAAGCCGCAGCCGCAACCCAATCCTTCGACAAAGGCGGACTCGTCAGCCGATCACAAAGAAGGTGCGTCGGAGAAGGCTGCGCCACGCTCGCCACACCCTCCGGCCGCTTCCGACGGTCAGCCCGCGCCTTCTAAGCCATCGACGGAGGCGAAGCCGCAGCCGCAACCCAGTCCTCCGACGAAGGCGGACTTACCACCGGCTGAGCCTGAGAGCAGGGAGAAGGATCTTGTCGTCAAGAAGCCGCTGGGATCACTGATTCTGTGCGTCAAGCTCGCGCTGATGGGAGATTCACGGCTTTTCCGCTACGAGATTGAAGTGGGAGACGACCAGCAAATCATGACTCTGACCGGACGCGTCTCGACCGAAGATGAAAAAGCCGCTGCGACAGAAATCGCGCAGGCTGTCCCAGGTGTCAAGACTGTGGTCAATAAGCTTGCGGTCGAGAAAGACCTCGCGAAGACATTACTGAAGAAACAAGATGAAATCCTCACCACCTTGATCAAGGAACGTTTCTCCAAAAGCGCGACCTTAAAAGCAGCCAACTTCGATGTGAAGACGGAGGACGGTGTTGTCCAGCTCAACGGAACCGTGCGGTTCCAAGTCATCGCCCTCGAAGCTGCGGAGGCTGCCCGTCAAGTGCCTGGTGTCCGAGCGGTGAACACCGAGAGGATCAGGCTGGAGGGCGAGAGCTGATGCAAGGCCGCTCCGGCCCCTTGCCTTACTCTCCCCCTACGGTGGAGAACGCAGACAGCATCTCAGCCCAGGATCGTCCGCTGCTCTTGACTCGCGATTTCGGACTCGTCTGGTCCGGGCAACTCATTTCACAAATCGGGGACGGCATCTCGAAGCTGGCGCTTCTCTGGTTTGTCTATGCCGTTACCGGATCTCCCCTCAAGACGTCCGTGATCGGCCTGCTACAGACGATCCCTCCGATCGTTTTAGGCCCGATCATCGGCGTGTATGTCGATCGCCTCCCGAAAAAAATACTGCTCATTACCAGCGATGTGTTGCGCGCGTTGTTGATCGGGTTGATTCCTTGCCTCATCCCCGTGGAATCCTTTACGGTGTCCGTACTCTATGTCTTGGTTCTTTTGCATGCCATCGCAACGGCGGTATTCGGGCCGGCTCTCACCGCCGCTATTCCTGCCTTTGTCCCTAAAACGAAGTTCACGGCTGCCAATGCGCTCCTCCAGAGCACGACCAGTCTCGGCATTATTTTCGGTCCGGCGCTGAGCGGTTTGGGCATTGCCGCCTACGGGTCACAAGAGGTGTTGTGCCTCAACGCCGCCACGTACATGGTCTCGGCCGCGTTCCTCCTGCTGGTCCGCTTTAGGAAACCTGCATCAAGGATTCCCTCACGTGCCATAAAGCCGACGATGCTCCAAGATCTGGTGGAAGGGTTTCGCTATAGCGTGAAGACTCAGCCGGCAATATTGCTCTTGACCGGCACCGCCGCCCTCTATACGTTCGGCACCAGCGCGTTGACCGCTCTATTCCCTGTATTCGCGCGCAAGATGCTCGGACTGGGTCCGGTTGAGGTCGGTTATTTATGGTCGGCAGTCGGTGTCGGACTCTTCGTGACATCGATCGGACTCTTGTGGGCGACGGACTGGATGGTCAAGGATCGGATGCGCCTGATCATGGGCACCAGTGTGTTAACGGGCGCTGCACTCTGCGCGTTGACCACGACACTTGATCCCTATATTGCTGGTTTCATCATGGGGGTGATCGGGTGCGGAATGGGTGCGTTCACGCCGATTGCCTGGGGTATCATCCAAGAACTCACACCGAGCCAGATGATCGGGCGAGTGTTGGGACTCTATGGAACAGGCGCCATGACGGCTGCCATTGGGGGAATTTCTGCATTCGGATGGATCACGGAACAACAGGGGCCTGAAATCGGCATGCTGGGGATCGGGCTCGTTCTGTTGGTGACGGGCCTGGTCGCCGCGCGCATGAGCCGAGCAAGCGCGATGCACTGAAGGGAACATTCATGAACGACGTGATCAGATTGAAGGATCAATACTATATCCTTGCCTCGTCCTCATTGGCCGATGGCCGCACGGAAGTATTAAAGCAGGGCGAGACCTTCGCGGTGTTCGATCGCTACGGGGACATTCATCCGGTACTCCCCGGCCCGCAGGGCCTCTATCATGAAGGGACACGGTTTCTATCACGATTCGAGCTTTCGCTCGGGGTGCAGCGTCCGATGTTGCTCAGCGCGATGGTGAAAGAAGACAATGCGCTCGTTCGAATTGACCTTACCAACCCGGACCTGATGCCGGACGGGCAACGGTCTGTGCCGCGGGGCACGCTCCATCTGTGCCGGACCCGGTTTCTCTGGCAGGGGACCTGTTACGAGCGCATCCGCGTTCATAACTACGGGGACGGGAAATTTCCCCTCCTGCTCACGATCGAAATGGATTCGGATTTCGCCGATCTCTTCGAAGCGAGAGGCCGACAGCGGCCTCATTGCGGATCTCGGCTCAACACCATTCGATCGAAGTCCGGACTGGTGTTTGGATACAAAGGACTTGATGAGACCATCCGTCGGACTTCTATTCGGTGCTCTCCGGCGCCGAAGCGGGTGACGCCCGATGGATTAAGGATCGAGGCGAACATCCCTCCGCACGCCGACATGACATGGGAGATCTCGATTTCCTGTGAAATCAAGCAACGGCGGCGTCGGGCGTTTCTCTCTCACGACCGTGCCCACCGGGAGGCCGATCGCGCGCTCCAGAAAGCCAAAGCCTCTGATGCTCACGTCTATACATCGAATGAACAATTCAATCACTGGTTGAACCGGTCGATCGCCGATCTCCACATGTTGATCTCGGAAACACCCCAGGGGCTCTATCCCTATGCCGGCGTGCCCTGGTTCAGCGTCCCATTCGGGCGAGACGGCATTATCACCGCGTTGCAGATGCTCTGGATGAATCCCGCTCTCGCGCGAGGAGTCCTGGGTTTTCTCGCCTCCACTCAGGCGACGGAGAATCGACCGGAACAAGATGCAGAAGTCGGGAAGATTTTGCATGAAACGCGTCAGGGGGAGATGGCCGCCCTTGGAGAAATCCCATTCGGCAAATACTACGGGAGTGTCGACGCCACGCCGTTGTTCATTGTCCTGGCGGGCGCGTATTACGAACGGAGCGGCGATCGCCGGTTTCTTACGACTCTCTGGCCGCATATTCAGCTCGCTCTTCAGTGGATCGATCAGTACGGCGACCCAACCGGTATGGGTTTCACGACCTATGCTCGGCGGACCGACAAGGGACTGGTGCACCAAGGATGGAAAGACTCCCATGACGCCATTTTTCACACAGACGGGACCGCTGCAGAGGGGCCGATCGCGCTGTGTGAGGTCCAGGCGTACGTATATCGAGCCAAACGAACGGCGGCGGATATGGCTCGGCTTCTGGGGAACTATGACCACGCCGATCGATTGCTGAAAGAAGCGGACTCACTTCGAGCTCGATTTGAGCGGGCGTTCTGGTGCGAGGAGCTTGACTCGTATGCCCTGGCTTTGGACGGACGGGGTCGGCCTTGCCGTGTACGTTCCTCAAACGCCGGTCATTGCCTCTATGGTGGCATTGCCGGGGATGAACGTGGGGCACGCACGTCACGCGCACTGTTGAGCGAGGAGTTCTTCAGTGGATGGGGCATCCGCACGATCGCGACCTCGGAGGCGCGGTACAACCCGATGTCCTATCATAACGGGTCCGTGTGGCCTCACGACAACGCCATCATCGCGGCCGGCATGGCGGCCTACGGCTATAAGCAAGGAGCGATGAAGGTCCTGACCGGCATCTTCGATACGAGCCTTTTTATCGAGCTCCATCGGCTGCCGGAATTGTTCTGCGGATTTTCTCGAAGACCTGGGGAAAGCCCCACGCTCTATCCGACCGCTTGTTCTCCGCAGGCCTGGGCGGCCGGCGCCGGCTTCCTGCTGCTCCAAGCCTGCCTGGGATTATGCATTGACGCACCGCAGCGTCTGGTGAGCTTCGTTCGTCCGGTATTGCCGCCGTTTCTTGAGCGGGTCGAGATTCGGAACCTCTCAGTCGGAACCGCGCGTCTCGATCTTGTGCTCGACCGCTATGAGAACGAAGTCGCGGTGAGAGTTACCCGCCGCGTCGGTGAGGTGGAAGTCGTGCTCACCATTTAGTCAGGTACTCACCGGTAGATTCAGAGCCTTCCCACTCGTATCGCACCGCTTCGATTGGATTCAGCTTCGAGGTCAGCATCAACCTATCAGTCGTCTGCCATGCGATTGGCAGATCCAGAGCGAGACGATGGGGGAATGGGTGAAATGGCGGACGAGCCAACGGAGAAGGGAGCAATCCGGTTCGCTGAGCGGATTTCGTCCCTGCTGAGCCCGGTTGCGGTGAACTTCATATGGATGGAGGCGCGCCGCGCCACCGGGCTCCAATCGTGTCAGGATGTCCTCGACCGAAGGCCAGTGGATGTCACCGTAGGAATAGGAGGAGTTCGTGCTCAAGCGCCTCGTACAATCAGCACCGAGCAAGGAGCATGTCGGAGCAGGCTCTCGGATAGGCTTCCGAGGCAAAGTCGCTCGCTCCTTGTCAAGCCGCGTGCCCCAATCACCAAGAGCTCGTCGCGATTGGCTTCGACGTATTTGACGGATGGTATCGATGACGTGGTCCATCTGCACCTGCGTCACGACCGGAAAACCCTCCTTGATAAAGTCATTCCGCAACCCGTTGACGAGCGCAGCGGCTCGTTCCATAACCGGCTTGGTCAATTCGGCCAGCTGCAATTCGGATAAGTAGCGCGCGGCGAAGTCTGTGACGGGACTCTCTACTGCCGATAGGATCGTGACCGTGGCAGTCTCAGGAAGAATGGAGGAGCGGAGGAAGCGCGCCGCTGTACGTGAGGCTACGGAGTCGTCAACCGCAAGAGCAACGTGGAGGAGTTTATGTGTCGGTTGTTTCACGACCCACACCGAACAGGGAGCGATCGAGGCAACTTGGCGCGAGATACTTCCCAGCAAGAACCCGCGGATGTCGCTCAGCCCGCGTGAGCCCATGATAATCAAATCCGCCGTCAAGTGGCCCGCTTCTCTGGCGATGGTCTTGGCAATTGAGCCGTGAGACACGATGGTTCGTATCTTTGTGCGAAATGTCATGGCGGTTTGGCCCAGCGCCATGCGGGCCGATCGTGTCGCATCTCGAAGCAGAATACCGCCCGCCTTTTCCATGGCTGCCAGAACCCGACGCTCGCCGACGGGGTTTTTTCCTGCGAGTGCTTGGAGCGCGGGTTTGTCGACCACGTGGAGCAAGGTGACCTGTTCGCGTTCTCGGCTTGCGAGGACTTCGAGCGCCTGAATCCCCCATTGTGACTTTTCCGAACCATCGACCGCACATAAGATTCGCATTGTCCCTCCCATAGCGGTTCATGCTTTGAGAGAAGGATTCCGGGTAGTAATTCCGCATCATATGTGCCTGCGGCACGGAGAATCATAGAAGACAAATTGGTCATTTTCCAAAGGGTTATGAACGTTCCCTGGCCTTGTAATCCAGAAGAATGTTGCGGCATTGTGCTGCGTGCAAGCGATCTCGTTCGTGTTCCCGTCGTGAGTGTCAAGGAAACGCTAGTCGGCATCATTGCAAGGCACGATGTCTTGCGAACCTATCTCGCCACCGGCGGACAATGAGAACAGTGTTCACAGGTGTCATTGGAAGGGTACACTACGCGGCTAGGAGGAGGGTCCGATCGTGGCCAACGAAAAACCCGATGAGATAAATCCTGTCGGCAAGAGGAGCGAGGCACATTCTTCGCGGCGTGACGTGTTGATTCACGGAAGCAAGATGGCGATCAGCGCAGGGGTTGTGACCCTGTTTGGTACCCTGGGAGTCATTCCAACAAAATCGTATGGAATCGACCGATCACCAAGGAGTCTCCTCGATGCTCTGATGCCCGCTCGCACGGCCTTGCTGGTGATCGATATGCAGCGCGACTTTCTTTTGCCGGAAGGTTATGCGGCACAGGCAGGGCTCGACATCGCGCCTCTGGTCGCGACCATCCATCCGATCGGGAAGCTGCTTGCAGCGGCACGAAAAGCCGGACTACTGATCGTGCATACCCGCGAAGGCCATATGCCGGACCTTTCTGATTGTCCGCCATACAAGCTGGAACGCAGTCGGAGGGCCGGCGCCGAAATCGGCTCGAAAGGCCCGCTTGGTCGTTTGTTGGTGCGTGGTGAAGTCGGACACGATTTCGTGGAAGCGTTACGTCCCCTGGAGCAGGAAATCGTGATCGACAAGCCTGGCTACAGCGCCTTTGCTCACACGGCCTTGCAACAAGCATTGATTAAGCGCGGCATTGAAACGCTCATTTTGACGGGTGTCACCACAGAGGTGTGCGTCAGCTCAACGTTGCGCTCTGCCATCGACCTCGGCTATCGCTGTATGACCGTGAGTGATGCCTGCGCTTCGGGCAATCTCGGTTTGCATAAAGCTTCGTTGGCGATGATCAGCGTGGAAGGGGGCATCTTCGGTGAGGTCGCCACAACCGCTGAGGTCATTGAGCGAATCAGATGATGATAGAAATCAGTTGGTCGACGGACGAGAGGTTCTTCATTTCCCACTGCCGCAAGAAAATTCCGAGAAATGTGAGAACGGGTGCCACAAGGAGTGTTTGAACTGTGCATACCCGAGGCTGAGGCGCTCAGCAGGGTTCCACCACGCACCTCAGCAGGTCATATCCTCGTCGTTACAGTACGCTCAAGAACGCGGCAAGGTCGGCTTTTTCTTGATGGGTCAAACCCATGCTGAATCGAACGTTGTAGAACTCCACTGCATCCTTCAGGGTCGCGGCTGAACCGTTGTGAAAATAGGGCGCCCGAGCGGCCAGGCCTCGGAGAATCGGGCCCTTAAACTTCCCAATGTCGGCCCATTTTCCCGTAATTAACGCCCGACCTGGATCTGTCGTAGACAGTTCCGTTCCATCTGTCTTGTGACGCAGAGTAATGACAGGGAGATAATCGACCCCCAAGGGGTTCGTCACATCGGCAATTCCGATATTCAGCGGAGCGCCTACGGAGTGGTCACCCACATTGAACGAATCGTGACAGGTGCCGCAGGTGCCTGTGATGACCTGGAGGCCAGTCGCATCGTTGAGCCCGCCCACTGCCGCAATGTTGATGGGGTGTGAATTGAAGAGGCGTTGTCCTCGGAGGATGCTTGCTCGACGATCCTGGTGATGCCTGTGCTGCTCATGACCGGAAGCATGGGCCCAGTGATTGGTGAAGAGGGTGAAGACCACCGGTGTGAAAGGTGTTTTGAAGGGATTGAGCCCCAGTGGATCGTTGATGCCGATAAAAAACGGTTGCTCCGAGAGGATGACAGGACCACCGCTCGCGCCGTGAACATCGAGAGCCCCCGCGCCGAAATCGATTGCCTGAGCCGTGGAGAGCGCCATTTCAAAGTCGACGATCGTTTTTTGTTGTTCTTGGGTAGGTGCCGTTGTGGCTTGTGCATGGCCGAGGGCAGCACCCACCGACTGGTGGGCGAGGTCGGAAATGAGATCGGCGGGATTCGTGGCGAACATGATTGGTTTCGTGCCGGTCTGTGGAGAAGATTCACGCCCATCCCACATCACGGTGCTGAGAAACCGGAGATTGGTGGAGGGCAGAGGGCGTCGGTACATGGAGAGCGTGCTCGTCTCGCTACACCCGTAAGGATTCTTGACGCCCACCACCTCGAACTCGGCTCCTGCCGGGACTGTAATTGCAATCCGGATCAATCCACGAGTGCGCAGGAGGCTATAGGATTCGCGACGGCCTTCTACCGTCGCGGTATCAATGTTGTGATCGCAATTGGAGCCATCATTGGTACGAAAGATCGGATCAAGGCCATGCGACCGCTCAAACCGGTCCTCGACATGCGCCGCCGAGACGGACCAGGCATCGCCGGGCTGATGACAGCTGGCGCAGCTGCGGCCGTTGGTTCCCAGACTCTGAAAGAACGGGCCGGTCAGATCGAGTTTACCGGTCGAGTTGAAGGTTTTCCCAATGCCTGCGGCATTGGGAAAGGGGAAGAGGTTTGGAAGAATAGTCGGCGCCTCGGAGTCCGCAGCCACGACCGATGTAAGACCCAGCAGAAGCGCCCCTGACAACCAGAGGCCTGATTTCATCACAGTCGCTCCGTGTAAACTGAATTAGGAGTGCGTGCGAGACTGTATGGCCAACAGACACGACAGCGTGTTGCCGTGCCGGTCATGAATCTGAGGGATAGACAAAGGAAGTCACGTTTTCGACGGGCACGGAGGTCATGTCACGACCCATTCCCGAAGGACCGGCGAAGACTGCGTCGCAGTAGCGGAGACTGAGACCATCGGCATACACTCATGCGGCTGTGCGACGGGTTTGCACCCAATAGACCCGTCTAGGGTCCAAAGTGACATGGGCTTGGTCTGTCCGACTTAAAAAGTCGATGGCTAAGAACACTTGATTCCAGGTCAAGTCGGGACAGAGCCGCGTGACGTCGTCCAACGAACAGGCTGCGCCCTGTTCTTCCAGCACGGACCGGACACGATCAACGATACCTGCCTCATCCATGAGTCACCTCACTTCCTGGTTTCATATCGTTGTAGGCACATTATGTGCCAACTGGAGTTTTCACTGACCTTCTCGGCACACCAAACGCAATGAATGCATAAAGTCAAGCATGGCGGGTGGTTATAAGACTAAGAATGGCTACTTAAGGAAGATTGATTCAATTGTGTCTTGCTTTTGAACTGAGCGGGATTTCGAAAAGCGCAGAGTGCGCAATCGCTCTTTAAGATATGGAGTTATAAACAGGAGGTGCGGAAGCAAGAAAAAAGCCGTCGCAACCATTCAGCTTTTGGGTGACCAAACCCACCGGGTCGATGTCGGGTCAAGGCAAAAAGGGAAACACTACCGATCCCGCCGACATCGGTCCCCCTTCACCTTGATGGATTTTGCTGTCTGATGATTACCTGTTTCAGTTTTCCAGTTGGCTCCATGCACGGCATGACCTTGTACCTCTTCGGCTTCGATCTTGCAGTAGCCGAGACGAAAAAGATCATGTCCTATTGAATGTACTCGGCTTGGCCATGAATCAGAGAGTGGAACGGGAGTTTATTAGGGGCATGAGAGCGGGTTAGCCCATAGCACAGAGGAAAACAGTGTATGACCACGAGACAGACGGATACGGAGCCGGCCATCTTGACCATGCTTCAACAACACGAAGTGATGACGATGGACGAAATTCTAACCGTCGGGCAACCAGACTTCCCATGGAGCCAAGTGACAGTATCTGAATTTTTGTGAGGGGATAACCCGGGTGCTCACCTTTTTCTGTTGCCTCGTGGTGGTCAGTGGGCTCGTCTCATTTGAGCTGATGCTGTCGTACGTCGCACTGGGAATGATATGGTTCCTCGTGCTGAGAATGGAGAAAAGATGAGAGAAGCCTACTTGGTTTAACATCTACGTTCTTGGCAAAAATAATTATATTCATTCATCGTTTAGTAGGTTGTATGAGGAGAATGTCTCAGTGTCCACGCTCAACCCAAGGAGGTCCATTATGTCGGTCGCTGGGCGAATTCTTCTGGCTGTGGACGAGTCCGAAAGCTCCCATCGCGTGGTCCAGTATGTTGGATCTCTGCTGAGTCAAACACCCGACGCCGTCATTACCCTCTTTCATGTGCTCAAGCCCATGCCGAGGAGGTTACTGGAGCATGGTGGATCGGAGAATCCGGCGGTCGAGACGCAATTGAGCGTGCAGTTGCGAGATGAGCAGGACGCCTGGATTCGGAAGGAACGAGAATCCGAGTGCCATGTTCTGAAGCAGGCATGTGAGACGTTGACACGATCCGGGTTCGACATGAACCGTGTGACGGTCAAGTATGGGCATGACGACGATATTGCCAGAAATATCCTCGAAGAGGCCAGAAGCGGGCATCACGATACCATTGCCGTGGGACGGCAGGGGATATCGCGGATCAAACAGATCTTCGGCGGCGGCACCACCGACCATCTCCTGCACGCCGCCAAGGGATTTGCGATTTGGGTGGTGGCATGACAACGGGTGGCGACTCGTGCCCTCGGATCGGACTCTAGATGCGCTGTTTTCAAAAGATCTGCTCCACTTTCGAGCGACGCACCCAGTACCCTGCCGGCGGCGGCAGAATTGAAGAAATCTGCTTGAATCCCTGACACCTCGCATCATCAATCGCCAACCACACTTCGGACTGCCGGCAACTAAGGATGAAGCGTCGCCCAGCCTGTGCGATGCGGCTTGCGCCGTGAAGGGGACTTCGCTATATAGAAACGGTAGACCGCGCCAGCTCACGATTACCGCCGTAAGGGAGGAATGCTAATTATGAATAGGATGCCGCTTGGAATTGTGCGCATTGGTTTCGCCTGCCTGCTGGCAGCAGCTGGTTGCGCCTCGGAACAGGCCTCGATGCAGCAGCCGACATCAGTAAGCCCATCCGTGTCGCCGGCCACGACTGAGCCGGTCTCCGTTGGGCCGTCGGATTCTCTGAAGGCGTGTCTCGCTAAGATTTCCAGTGATTCCAGCGATGGGGCGAGGATGGTTGCTGAACAAAGTTGTCAAGATAATGAAAAGCTTCATCAAGATGTGGTCGGGACGGCCATCGCAAAAAGCGGCAATCGCGCATCCGCCGGGACGCAGGGTGATTCGCATGATGTCTGCCTGGCCCGCATTCCCACCGACGCGACATCGGGTCAACGAATGTTGGCGGAAGAAACCTGTGCGCGTGATCAGTTGACGCATCGCTGAGACGACACGGGACATTTGGCTCCTTGTCTGGTCCTCCCCACAGTGTATGTGAACGATCGACTAAGCCGGCCATTCAAAACGGCAGCGCAGCCTTCTGGCGCCTGTCTAGAGCTGATCGAGGTCCAGAGGCCTGCTGGAGCATTGTCGAGGAGAGGAGTGCACGTCGATCCAACCTCAGCCTTGCCCACAGAACGTATGAGTGTCGATAAACGTCAAGAAACGAGAACTCTCATCTTTTTCACTGTTATCTACAATGCCTTTGCTATCGGCGAGGGGAGAGTGACGACTGTTGCCTGTGGACCTTTGTTCCCCTGCTCCAAACCGAAGAGGACTTCAGTACCGTCCTCGAGTTGTTTGAACGTGAATCCCCGCAGCGCGTTTGCATGAAAGTACACCTCGCCGCCCCCTTCTTTGAGGATGAAGCCATAGCGCCCTTTAGGGAACAGTTTGCTGATCACGCCGCGATGAGGCGGCACCGAAGACAGGCGTACTTCCGTCTTGGCGCGTTTGTCTCGATACTTGCGGATTTCGATACTGACGGCCTCAAATGCAGACCGAATGGCTTCCTCGAACGTCTTGTTTTCCTTTCTGGCCGTCAAGGTGTGGCGCCCCGGTAGGGTGACGACGACGAGCGCCTCCGCGACGTTCGCAAGTTTCTTGTGATGGCGGTTCTTAGTCAATGTCACGCGGCCGTGGATCAGGTTTTCGTGCTTCTGCAGTAAGCTACCCATGCGGAATTCGATCTCGGCCTTCCACCGGGGAGTCATGGCGACATTGCGGCTTTCGATTTCAAGCTTCATAGTGCCTCCACTTCTAGACGGTTCTGTCCGTTTCACCGACCGGAGGTCGCAAGCGATATGCCCACGTAGAAAAGATGCCCTGAAGATTCACACCGCAATGTTTCAGGATTTCTGTGACCCTCACTCCAAAGCATTCTTGTGGATGTGATGCTTTTCTCCACAGTGAAATATTTGCAAGTGGAGCCCGATGCACCAGTTATTGAAGGGTGAGGCGTAATGGCGAGTAGGAGCCTGCAGGAACGTCAGTGGAACATGTTTTGCGAGACATGAGGTATGCCAATGTTGAGCAAGCAAGCGCTGGAAGAGTATCTACGGACGCGTTTTGGCCCTCGCGTCGAACTGCGGTCCTATGGAGTCATCGGCAAAGAAAGTTCCAAAGGGGCGCAGAAGCGTTATGGGTACGGTACGCCGGTTAAATTGACGTTCCAGATCGGACGCCGAGTTCAGTCAGCCGTGCTTGCAACGATGAAGCCGGGCCCGTTCGGGCATGAACATATGGCCGATCGTGCCCAGGCGATGTTGTGGGACTACGATTCCTACGGGCACCTTCCTCGCCATGTGAAGGCTCTCGATGTAGGGGCGTTCGATGGCAAGCAGGCGCTCTTTTCCATCGCGAAAGCGCGCGAATTCTTCGTGTTGAATGAATGGACCGATGGGGCGAGTTACCATGCGGACCTTGAACAGCTGGCAAAAGGTAGAGCGCTGCGAAAGCTGGATCGGCAACGTACGGTCGCATTGGCACGCTACTTGACCAGGATCCATGCGAAAAAGCGGCGTGACCCGGATTTGTACAAGCGTCGGCTGCGTGAATTGATCGGTCATGGCGAATGCATCATGGGATTGACCGACAGTTATCCCAAACGCTGTGGTTTTATCACCGGCGATTTGTTGCGAACAGTGGAGGAAGCTTGCAACCGGTGGCGGTGGCGCCTCCGTGACAAGGCCCATCGTCTTTCCCAGGTTCATGGGGATTTTCATCCATATAATGTGCTGTTCCGTACCGGGACAGATTTTGCGGTGTTGGATCGGTCGCGCGGAGAATGGGGCGAGCCTGCCGACGACATCACCGCGATGACAATCAATTATCTGTTGAACTCGCTGATCAGCCGGGGCAAGCTCCAGGGACCGTTCGAGATCTTGTTTCGATTGTTCTGGGACACCTACGTGGAGGCCAGCGGCGACAGGGAAGTGACGGAAACAGCAGCGCCGTTTTTCGCCTTTCGCGGCTTGGTCGTGGCCAGCCCGCTCTGGTATCCCAATCTGTCGATCGACATCCGACGCAGCCTCTTTCGTTTCATTGAAAACGTGCTCGACGTGCCACGCTTTGAGCCGGAGCGGGTGAATGAATACTGTGCCGTTTAGAAGGTCATTGGTGAGGAGTGAAGCCAGTCACGAGGTTGACCGCAACCACGTCGGGCTCGGTTGACCATTGACTTATGACCATTGCTCATCTTCCAAGCTTTGCCATCTGGCTCACCGGGTTGCCGGCATCCGGAAAGAGCACCATTGTGGCGGCGCTTAGGCCTCAGCTTGAGGAGTTGAGATTATCCGTCGAAGAGCTGGAGTCCGATGTGGTCAGGCGAGTGCTTACACCGACCCCAACGTATTCACAGGCAGAGCGCGATCTCTTTTATCGGGCTCTGGCGTTCACCGGAGCGAAGCTGGTTGAGTACGGCGTGACGGTGGTCTTCGATGCGACGGCCAACCGGCGGGCTTATCGCGACTTTGCCAGAAGCCTCATTCCGATGTTCATTGAAGTAGCGGTCGAATGTCCGCTCGCGGCCTGTATGCAGCGTGACTACAAAGGAACGTATAAGCGCGGACAACGAGGAGAATCCGCTACCGTGCCGGGGTTGCAAGATCCCTACGAGGCGCCGCTGAATCCTGAAGTGACAATCGATACCACGAAGGTGACGGCCAGTGAAGCAGCGGAGATGATCATGAAAGTTGTGAAGAGCCGAATTCCTTAGGTCTCTGTCTCCAAACCAGTCACAAATCGTCCCGTCTCTCTATGCTTTAAACCTCCGTTTCTTTTGACGAACCTTCGCCTGCCGGTTAGTCTCCAAAGGAGGAACCCTTAGGAGATTTATCCATGAGCCGCGTTTCTCTCGCCTTGGCGATGATCCTGCTTATAGCAGGTGATGTAATCGCCGAAGATCGGCCGCTTTCCCCTGTTGTAGAGAAACCTCCAGCCACCACCATGGAACGAGATGTGTACTACAACGTTGAGGGAGCCATATCTGGCCCGCGCGCGCCCCGTTTAAGCGCCAACGATTACCCAACGTTGTTGGGTGAAAGCCGTGTGGTCGTCTGGATCATGGCTCAACAACATCTGTATTGGGCTGCTTTTGTGCTGGGTACGTTTGTTCTTGTGAGTCTCTTGGAAGTGTGGGCCCTTCTTGATCGGAACCATGCAAGGGCAGGTTCACTGATCGCGCTAGCACAGGAGCTTCTGAATCTTGTCATGCTGGCTGTCGCACTCGCCGCAATCCTAGGCTCTCTACTTTTAATCGTGCTGGTCGCTCTCTATCCCGACCTGATGACATATCTCCTGGACGTGTTCCGCCCAGTGTTCTTGGCCTACGGCGGGCTGGTTCTTATGTTCACGATCCTAGCGGCTCTCTATTACTTCACATGGCGCAGCTTATGCCCTAGATGGAGTCAATTGCTCCACGCCAGCCTCGGCATCTTACTGAACATCACCGGCATGACTCTCGCTATGCTCGGAAATGCCTGGAGTAGTTTTATGCAATCGCCGGCCGGTGTTGATGAGCGTGGCCGCTATCTCGGCCAAGCATGGAATGCTATTCACACTGCTTTATGGAATCCATTCAACGTGCATCGCTTGGCCGGACATCTCGTCTGTGCCGGCGCAGTCTTGGCCGCCTATGCCGCATCTCGTGCGCTGACCACAACTGAGCGGACCAAAAGGCTCACTATGACCGGATTGGCCTGATGGCATTGCTTTTTCTTCTGGGTGCGCTGATCACGATGCCGTTTGGTGGCTATTGGCTGATGCGTGAGATCTACGCGTTTCGACAACAGATGGGCATCACACTTCTTGGAGGGATACTGGCCTGGCAGGGCATCATCCTTGTGACGGTGATGGCCATTCTGTTTTTTAGCGTCAACTATTACCTTTGGCAAAGAATTGACGGTGCCGGAGCGAATGTGCCGTACGGCTGGATGAGTAAATGGGTCTTTAGTGTGCTGGCTCTTTGCGCTTTGGTCTACATCACTCCCCACACGATGGTCATGACACCATTGGAACTGAAGAACGTCGGTGGACAGCAGCATCCAGTGCTCGGTAACTATGGTGTCGAGTCGGCCAAATCCGCAGCCGTCAATCTCATGATCCTCGTCACCGCTTGGTCGCTCCTCATATGGCGATTCTCACATCGAGGCATATCGCGAGTGGATTCAGCTCGGCATCTCCAAACGTTGACCGTTGTGTTCCTCGTCGGGGCCGCCAATATCCTATGGCTGGGGATCTACGGATATTACATCCCGGCCAATGTGCGAGTAGGGCTCTCTGTACCGATGGCCGCAACGACGTTTACCGTGATCGTAATCGCGGCATTTGTCGGTGGTAGAGCCAAGGGCGATCCGGTTCTTCCTGAGTCGCAGTGGGGCTGCCTTCCGACTCGTGGATACTATGCATTGCTGTTAATCGCCTTCACGGCGACATGGATCATGGGGCTCGGCGGGTATCGGCGGTCATCAGTCCGTTTGTACTGGCATGTGACTGAGATCATGAAAGACGCGTCACCGTGGGCGTTTACACACACCACCGGGTTTTCGATAAATGTCATTACGCTCAATGCGCTCGTCTTCTGGGCGGGAGTCGCGGCGATTTCGTGGTTGATGACCACAAAGGCCTCCCAGCTTGGAGCGAAGAAGTAATGACTGTATCGGACTTTCCTTTTCACCCCTATTGGCAATCTGGCCGTGTACTTCGACAAGCTCAATCGATTTGCTCTCTCTTGGTCGGGCATATTTGACCTCGGAGCCGGCACTCGCTTGCCGGTATTCAGTCCAGCCATTATAATAGCTGTTAAAGTAGCCTATTGGAGGTCGTTATGCCGCAGGTCGATGAGTTCGTCTCGGTGAGCGAGGCCAAAAACAAACTATTGGATTTGATCCGACGCATGAAGCACAAGCAGGAGATCGTTGCGATCACGCGCGACGGTGTTCCTTCGGCGGTGCTGCTGAGCATGGCCCAGTTCGAGGGACTGATGGAGACAATTGAGATTCTGAGCGATCAGAAGGCGATGCGGGGGCTTCGCCGGTCGTTGAAACAGGCTGAGAAGGGGCAGTGGGTCTCTCATGAGGCGGTGTTTGGCCGCGACACTCAGTGAAAGGCTATCGGGCACGCTATACGAACGAAGCGGCGCAGCGAATTCGGAAACTCCATCCTCAAATCAAACGCGAGATCAAGCAGGGCATCAAAGAGCTCCTCGTGGACCCACTTGCCGGACATGCGCTTCAGTTCGAATTAGCCGGGCTGCGAGCCTATCGTATTCGGACGTATCGCATTATCTATCGGCTCAATGATGACGAATCCTGCCTCGATGTCATGTTTGTGGGGCCCCGTCGGAGTGTCTATGAAGAACTGCGAACGCTTCTCCTGTCAGAATCTGGAAGGGACTAAACTTCTCCCCGAGCTTCACGATAGGTAGCGCACAAACCATCTCCTTGCATCTTCCGCCACCTGTTCCAGGGCGCCGGGTTCTTCGAAGAGGTGCGTCGCGCCGGGGACGATGACCAATTTTTTCTCGCAAGTGAGCAGATCGTACGCCGCCTGGTTCATCTCGATCACCGGTTCGTCGTGGCCTCCAACGATGAACAAGGTCGGAGCGGTGACTGACGGTAGATAAGGTTCAGCCAGGTCCGGTCGTCCTCCTCGTGACACGACAGCCTTGATGTTCGATGGCTCTCGCGCGGCAGCCTGCAGGGCCGCTCCGGCTCCGGTGCTGGCGCCGAAGTAACCGATTCCCAGATTTTTGGCCCGTGGCTCTGCTTCCAGCCAAGCTTTGGCCAACAACAGTCGATCAGCCAGCAGGTTGATATCAAACACCTTGCGCCGATCGTCCGCCTCTTCCTCTGTCAAAAGATCCAGAAGCAACGTGGCAAGTCCGGCTTGCTGTAAATGGCGGGCGACGAAATTATTACGAGGGCTCAACCGCCCGCTCCCGCTGCCATGTGCAAAGACGACTACTCCGCGCGAATCGGTTCGAAGACTTAATATTCCCTCCAGAACAATTTGCCCTTCTGTGATCTGTACATTGTGTTCACGCAGGGTGGTCATGGCTTAGCACGTTTCTTTACGGGGCCGCAGGGAGCTGGACGGGTGAGCTCCGGCGGCAATGTGGTCTTGTCATCGACGCAGGCGGCATTGAGCTGTGTCTGTGTAAGACCGATGGCCGACGAAAGTATGGCGCCCTTGAGGTTTGCCTGACGCAAATCCGCTGAATCCAGCCGAGCACCGCTCAAATCGGCATGGACTAGGGTAGCATTCTGGAGATTGGTTTCTTGAAGGTTGGTTTCCTGGAGATTGGTATGGGTCATGTCGGCATGGCCGAAGTTCGACCCATGAAGATCTGCGCCGACAAAATTCGACGATTCCAGATTGGCTCTGTTGAATCGTGCGTGAGCAAAAGAAGATTTCGGAGCGTACATTTCGCTCAGATCAGCGTTCATGAAGTTGATGCGCAATCCCTTGGCTCCGATGAGGACCGCGCGATTGAGATTGGCGTCTAGGAAATCGGCTTCGTCGAGAACGGCATGATAAAGAATGGCCATCCGGAGATTCGCCGAATGTAGATCCACCATGACCAGAGCGGTCTCTTCTAGGTTGGCGCCTTCCAGGTCGGCGTCATGCAGATCTGCACCCTGTAGGTCGGCGTATCGGAGATCTGCGCCGCGAAGAATCGCTCTCTTAAGATTGGCGCCGCGTAAATTCGTTTCGTCCAGATAGGCCCCTTCCAAGTCGGCCTCGATCAGACGGGCTGTTTCCAGGCGTGCGCGGTCTAGGAGGGTGCGCGCAAGATTAGCGCGCGCGAGATTCGCGTTGGTCAGGACGGTGCGACGCAGGTCGGCGCCTGTGAGGTCTGCGTTCATGAGGACCGCATCTTTCAGGGTCGCTCCGTAAAAATACGTCTCGACGAAATTGCTGTCGGTCAAATCGGCAGAGGTGAGATCGGCGCCCTGCAACTGTGCCCGCTCGAATGAGGACCCCTTCAACTTGGCACCGATCAGGACGGCATCAAAGAGAACGGTTTCGTCACAGACCGACCGTGAGAGGTCGGAGCCGGTGAGCCGGGCACGGCGTAGATCGGCTCCAGAGAGATTGCTGTCTATGAGGACGGATTTGGTGAGGTCAGCTCCAGCAAGGCTGGCTTGAGTCAAGGTTGCCTGTGGCAGCTTCGTCTGCCGCAGAAGGGTCCCTTCCAGATCGGCTCGTTCAAGATTCGCTCCCGTCAATTCCGCCCGGCTCAGATCCGCTTGGCAGAGCTCTATTCGCTTGGCATCCGGGTTGCCCCTATATTCCACCCATTGCTCGTGTGACCGTACCAGCGCGTGCAATATCTTGGCCGGGACAGGCTTTTTCTTGTACGGACTCTTACACAAAGGAACCGGAGGCGCCGTCGCGTGGGAAGCTGATGGGCTGGCCGCGCCGGCCCATGGAGCGGCGAGTCCGATGAGGATGATGATTCCTGCAGAGAGGGTCGGTATGCTGAGACGGTTCATCACATATCTCCTTCGATAGTAAAATCTGTGATGACTGTCCAGGCTGAGCTTTGCAAAGTCAAGGAAATCCGAACGTCATAGACCGGCACTGTCTCAAAGGGTGGCATGAGCATTGGACATGGTGCACCGCTTTCGACAATCAGCCGAAAATCATGAGGGGATAGGCTCCCTGGTGCAACAGAGCGTGTGACACACTGCCGAGTACCATGCGGGTGAGGCCACGACGCCCCCGAGATCCCATGAGGATAATGTCTGGATTCAGGGCCTTGGCTTGCTGAAGAATTCCATCAACCGGAGTACCCAACATGGTCGCGATGCGGGTGTGGTAGCCATATGCTTTGAGCTTGGCGGCTATTTCCGCGAGGAAGTCCTTCGCCTTGCCGAGGGCATGGGTTTCCATCTGCTCGACTGACACCGCGTCCACCGGCCAGGGAGGTCTGGTATGGGGAAGAACGGTGAACAGAGTAATCGTGGGGGAATCACGAAAGGGCTTTTGTTGAAGGAAGAAGAGGGCATGGTCTGCGTCATAGGTTCCTTGTAAAGGAAGCAAGATGTCATGAAGTGCTTTCAAGGGACCGGGAAGGATCAGTTTCGCACCAGGCCCGAAGGTCAGCACCCGGTGGGAGACGCTTCCGATGAGCCGTTCTTTGATCGGTCCAAGCCCTCGGGTACCCAAGAGAATCAGCCCGACCTTGAGTTGTTCAGCCAAGGTCACGATCTGATCCACCGGAGATCCGACGACCAGATGTTTTGTGACCGGCCCGACATCCAATGGAAGCAATGACACAATGCGATCCAACAAGCGAGTCCCATCGTCGCGCATGTTTCGCTCGACCGTCTCATACAGTTCTTGCGCCACTTCCGGCATCATCATGGGATAGGCCGGGCTATGGACATCGAGCACATGCACGATATGCAGTTCCTCAGCACGAGACAGATACTTGAGGGACCGGATCGCCTCATACGAATGATCAGAACCGTCGACCGTGAGCAAAATGTTCATGGCGTCACCTTCAAACTGCGAGTCGGCTGCTTCGTGTCACATGAGTCATTCAGGCGATGAAGCTGTCGACCATCAACCATGGCAGGCGCACGTCATACGATCGCACCTTACCCTAGAGAGGATGTTGAGCAAGTCCAATGCCGTCCCAGAGAGAGAGGTGAAACATGTGATGTGAAAGGAATTGGAAGCAGTTGTGAGCAGAACCGGTGTTACGCCTCGCAGCTCGCTTCTTCCCTCTCATCTCGTATGGTGCCTTCTGCTACAGGGAGCGAATGACCGCTGTAGCAGAGATCCACTTCTTCAGAGGGCGAGTATTGGTCGATGGCGGATGGCAAGAATAAGAACGCCAAATTCGTGGATTTTTCAAGCCATCAGTATCCGCTCTTGCCCCATCGACGATGGCACCACCTTTGCTCAATTCCTGACGAGGAAGGGTGCTAATGCTCTCGAACGGGAGGTGGTCGTGCGGTTTGATTTGTCTCGCCCGGACCGGTATGAGTTTCGGTGTTCGATCCAGCCTATGAGTTCAGCTTGTTGATTTGATTATAATGAGGACTCATGGCCGAGACGTCTCGTCTCATGCATTATTCGGCAGTGTCACGGAGTCCGTCCTACGGAGATCCTCGTGCCCTGTTCTGACGGTCCGCAGTTCAAAGTTTTGCCCAGGCCATCGTCGTGTGCTTTCAGGTCAATCGATACCGACCAATGTCTAACCTAGGAGCGAGTGATGCGAACGCGAAAAACAACGACCAGTAAAACGAAAGGCCGGGTTGCCTCCAAGAAAACCCGAACCGAAAAGCCCATCGAATTGCCGGATGGCAGGTGGGAACGGATTTCGCGGAAAGCGTACGAGCTCTGGGAACAGCGCGGCCGTCAAGAAAGCAGCGCGCTTCAAAATTGGCTCGACGCGGAAGCAATCGTCATGGAAGAAATCCATGAAGCACGCGAGTGACCGAGCGGCGGGATTCTGGACTCCGCGGCCTCCGTCTTTGGACGGACTGCTCTCGCGCCTACAAAGCCTTTCTTGTAAACCAGAATTCAGGTTGCAACGTGAACTGGCACACGCACGAGCGCTCAAGCCGTATTTGGAAGAGGGCGCAGGAGGGCTGGTCGCGCCACTTGAGCAGGAAGTCGAGCTGGCGAGCCTCTATCTGTTCTGCGACTATTATCCGGGTGACGGACATCTGACGCTGATTGAACAGCTGCGAGATGTCATCACCGAGCACATTCCCGATGAGGAGCGGCAGTGGCTCGATCCCTTGAAACATTCTTATCTCGATATCCTCAAACCGACTTCGCCGCCGACACCCGACCAAGATCTTGTACTGCAATCACTTGCTGATGGGACGATGCTGATCCTACCCGGCGGAGAATTCGTCAGGGATTTTGCGCCGGATCGTCCCTTGCTGATCCGAGTGATTCATGATCCACACACCGGGGAGTCCGACAGGGCCGCATGGGCCGGTTGCGGAGTCGCCATGCCACAAGCCGACGCGGAAGCCTTGCTCGACATCACGTCGGAATGGCGTCGAGAGATGGAGATGGCCACCGGGTCTTTTTCGCTGGGAGAATGGAAGGAGTTTACCAAGCCATTCGGCTACATGATTCTCTGGGCATTGGCGCAACGGCGCATGGCTGCCTTGGTGGATGCCGTCGTCCATATCGCATATCGCAATCCCAACGGCCAGCCCTATCTGTATGCGGTCGCTCTGTACGACCATCATGAACATCGATTGTTCACCGACGTTCTGTCCGAGATAACCGAATTTCATGCAGAAAGTCCTGGCTCTGACGACACGCAGAGCGCGCCGGAGGATCGGCCCTCGGTTCGGCAATGGGTACAACGGGAGGAGGGGAAGCTCGTCGCCCGACTCACGCTCACCGCGTTTCAACTTTTCGTGGAATGCGACAGCCCGCACCGGCTGGACTACATGAAACATCGGCTCGCGGCCTCGTTGGGATTTTCACTGCATTTCCAAGGCGAGATCTCGGTGCCGCCGGCCCGGCAACTCTCAGTGACCGGACTCCTGTCCGATGAACCTCCGACGCTGATCGTGACACCGGAAGAAGACCATGCTTTGCTCAACCAGTTCCTGGACAAAGCCTACTTAGAGTGGTCGGATCAGCCTCATCTCGCGCTCAACGGCCAGACGCCTCGGCATGCGGCGGCAACTGCGACGTTGCGGGGTAGGGTCGGTGAGCTGATTGACGACATGGAGCGGCACGATCCGGGTCGTCAGCGGTTTGGAAAGCCGGCTTTTAGCTATAACCGTCTTCGTGCCCATGTCGGCTTGGAAGAATTCACGGAGTAAGTCGAGTCTCACCGCTTGCCTCTCGATGAGATGGAGTATACAACCATGCCGAAGCTGACGAAGAAATCAGGAGGCCTATGGGAGAGAGTCAGGGGAGAAAGCCGATGACGATCGAGCGTCCGACTGTCGGGATTCTCGTCGGTGGCGGGCCGGCCCCCGGAATCAATAGTGTGATCAGCGCGGCTACGATCCGCAGTATTCTCGGAGGATCGGACGTGCTGGGGATTATCGACGGATTCAAATGGCTCATGGATGGGAGCACGGGGCAAGTGCGGCCGCTCTCGATCGAGGAGGTGAGCCGAATTCATTTTCAGGGAGGATCCTACCTGGGCACTTCACGTGCCAACCCGACCAAATGCGAGGAGTCTCTCGACAACGTGTTGTTTGCGCTGTCGAGCCTCGGTGTCACGCGATTGATGACGATCGGCGGGGACGATACGGCGTTTTCAGCGATGAAGCTGGAGGAACGAGCCGGAGGTCGTCTTCAAGTCATCCACGTTCCCAAGACCATCGACAACGATCTTGACCTTCCTCATGGTATTCCGACGTTCGGGTTTCAAACGGCTCGCCACGTCGGGACGGAGATCGTGAAAAATCTGATGGTGGATGCCCGCGCCACCACACACTGGTATTTGGTCGTGACCATGGGACGCAAGGCCGGCCATCTCGCGTTAGGGATAGGAAAGGCGGCTGGTGCGACGCTGACGATCATTCCGGAGGCGTTTCGCGACCGGCCGGTCACACTGCAACGGGTCGTCGATCTTTTGATCGGGGCCATCATTAAACGGTTGGATCATGGTCGGGCCTATGGGGTTGCGGTGCTGTCCGAAGGACTGATTGAAATTCTCGACCCACGCGATCTTGGCGGGTTGGAGCATGTTGAGCGAGACGAACATGGTCATTTGCGGATGAATGAGGTGAATATCGGCGACGTGTTGCGGCGCGAATTGACGAAACAGCTGCGCCAGTTGGGACTTTCCACCAGCCTGGTGGCGAAGAACGTGGGGTATGAGCTCCGCTGTGCCGATCCGATTCCTTACGATATCGAATACACGCGAGACCTCGGCTATTGCGCCGCACAGTATTTGCTGGATGGGGGAACCTCGGCCATGGTCTCGATTCAAAACGGACGGTTCGTCCCGATTCCGTTCAAGCAGATGGTGGATTCCTCCACCGGACGAACCAAGGTGAGAATGGTGGATATCGATTCCCAGTCCTACCAGATCGCCCGGCAATACATGATTTGCCTCACGGAGGCCGACCTAAATAATTCGGACATGGTGGGCCGCTATGCCGTCATGGCTGGCCTGTCTCCGGAGGCGTTTCGAGAACGGTTCAACACAGTCCTCTGAACAACATGGATGCATCTCGTCGAGCAAAGGATATCCCACATGAAGCTTCTTGCGGCAACTGATGGATCGAAACATGGGAGGTGGGCGATTGAATGGTTGGCGGAAATGCCCTTCGCTGTGCAGCCGATCGTCCGTGTTCTCCATGTCGTCGATGTGGCGAGCGTTCGGGCTCCCTTCATGATCCAACCCGTGATCGTCGGGACCGAACGGTACATTCAGTCCGAAGTGAAGCGCATGGAAACGGCGGCCAAATCCACGAAAAAAGAATCGGAGGGTTTGCTGTCCACACTTGGTTTGAGCGGAACGGTGACGATCGACCAAGGCGCGGTGGCCGCTACGATCATGAAGCATGCGCAGCGCAGTGTAGGACTCCTGTCGATCGGGTCTCGCGGGTTGGATGCTTTGGATCGATTCATGTTGGGCAGCATCTCGAACCATGCCCTCCACCATGCCCCCTGCTCCGTACTGATCGTGAAAGAGGGTCCTCGGCCCGTCAGGCGTGTGGTGTTGGGGATCGATGGGTCAGCAGCGTCGGATAAAGCGGTCAAGTTCCTGGCGCGCTATGTCAATCCGACTCCCGATGGTCCGGATCGCGAACCAGTCATGGTGACGGTGACGCATGCGGTGCCCTATTTCAAGTATCCGGAGGTCAAGGAGGCCGGGAAAGCGCTGATACAGCGCTATGGTGCTAAACTTGTGAAATCAGGCTTCCAGATACGTGAAGCCTTGAGGCTTGGCAAACCGGCTGACGAGATTTTGACGGTGGCCAAACAGGAGAAGACCGACCTGATCGTGACCGGAGCCAAAGGGTTGGGCGCGATCCGCCGTGTCCTACTCGGCAGCGTTTCCACTCGTGTGGTGCAACATGCTCACTGTGGAGTGCTCGTAGTCCGCTGAACATCTAAAGTAGGGGATGGCTCATAGCGTGCGGAACCGGCTTGACGGTAAAGAGTAAGGCGCAATAGACTAACCCTCCTTTCTCCCTATTTATTCGGTAGGAGGGTTACATGAATGCAGTAACGAAGATCGACCAGGACTCGCTCCCTGATCGTTTGGTGACGGGGCTTTCAAAAATAGGCCTGGCGATGAAAAGCCGAGCCTGGAGGCGAAAGGGACGGCAAGGGATCGGCCCCTTGCAAATCCAAGTACTGACGTTTCTCCGCGCTCGCCCGAATCATTCGGCGACCGTCTCGACGATTGCCCGAGAACTCTCCGTGAAGCTCCCCACCGCTTCTGAAGTCATCCGAACGCTTGAGCAGAAGCGCTTGGTCCGCCGGCGCCGTCGGGAAATCGACAACCGTGTCGTGACCGTTCATCTCACCTCGCTTGGAGCCAAGGCAGGTCACGTGGAAAACCGATGGCCGGAAATCCTCGCGTCTGCGACCGAGAATTTATCGACGCAAGAACAGATCGCCCTTCTGACCGCGCTCGTGAAACTGATTCGCGCGCTTCAATTGCAGGGAGAAATCCCTGTCGCCCGCATGTGCGTCTCCTGCGAGCATTTCCGTCAGCATGCCTATGCGGGATCGGATCAACCGCATTACTGTACCTTCTACAATACTGCGTTCGGAGATCAGGCGTTTCGTCTTGATTGCCCGGAGTATGTGGAAGCTCCGGCAGATGATCGGAGCAATGATGCCGACTCTCACAACGCTGCGAGCATGCCCCACGCCCAAGGCGTAACGACCGGCTGACGGCGTATCATTGGGCGGCCTTCTGTGACGGGTACGCCGTTCGGCTGATGTAGATCGGTCGGTCCGCTTCAACTTGCCTCATGAGGTCTTCCAACGCTGCCTGTAATGCGGTTGCGATAGGGTCACGGTCGGAAGCGGTCACCCACCGTACTGATGATCCCACTGCGGTGTATTCGGCGCGATACGACTTGATAAGCCGGACGCCTTCCCTCATCTCCGCTTGCAACTCGATTCGGTAATGATAGAGACCGCTGCGAGAGACCAGCTTCAGTTTCGTGGCCACATGAAGCGCCAGGTCGCCTGGATCATACGAGACAGAAGCGAAGGTGTCATGTTGTTGCAGGTATTGAAAGATCGCCTGTTTCAGGTCGAGATGCGACCATTCCAGCAAGACGATGCCTGGCCGATGGTCCGGGCCTTCCATTGAAATCGGGCTGATCACGGCCTGAAGGGTGTGAGGGATGGTGATGGACGACGCGCTTGCGGAGAGAGGCGTCACCTGAATTCGATGGACACAGCCCACCCATGTCACACAGAAGCCAAGCAGGAGCAATTTGACCGCCATGGAGTGGGTCATCGACAATCAGAAGGTCGGGCGTACGAATCCTTTTGCCACAGTGTTCTGAACTGCAATCAGTGAGGTGAGTCGGGAGAGGGATCCGACACGATCGGCAAGTCGTTCAACGCTCGAACGGCTTGTTCTCGGTAGAGGTGTTCCGTCGGTTCCGTATAGGTATCGACCACACGTTGATAGGTTGCACGGGCCCTCTCCGGCTGTTGCTTGATCGCGAAATATTGTCCCAGCGCAATCCAGTTCTGGGCTGCGGTTTCTCGAGCCGTTTTCATCAGCGCGAACTCCCGTCCGACCTGCGACGTTCCCTGCAATTGCCCCTGCTTCCTGACGGTGTCCGCCATCTGGTCGGCCATGGCTTCGATTTGTTCGTTTTCGTGAACCGCGGCCCCTACTCTATTGGCCTTGAGGTGCGTATAGAAGTTCTCGACGTGGTCCTTCATGACATCCGCTCGCCGCTGATACTGGTCTGGTGCACAACCGGATAGAAGAAAGACGAACAACACAATGATACCTGTCGTTCGGTAAAGGTGGCGCATGGAGATCGTCACAGGGGGCCTCGTGGAGAAGAGTGCTTATACACAATGATACGGTGGGAGTCTAGCATAGACTCAGCCGTGCAAACAGTAGCACGATCGGCGGCATTCTCGATGACGAATCCGATAACGGCAACGGGAAACCGGAGGTTGCGGAGCCTCTTGAACCTCTCACAATGGCTGAGCTATCTTAGTGCCCGGGTTTTCATACCCTAGAATTTAGATGGGATTAAGGGTGGGCCTTCGATTAAGGAGGAGGATGACATGGGAAAGAGCTTAAAAGGGACCAAGAGTCACGACAACCTCAAACATGCGTTTGCAGGCGAATCGCAGGCCAATCGCCGGTATCTGTATTTCGCACGGCGGGCCGATATTGAAGGCTACCCGGACGTCGGCGGGCTCTTCCGGGACACCTCGGAGGCTGAAACGGGGCATGCCTTCGGTCACCTGGATTTTTTGAAAGAAGTGGGAGATCCGGCAACAGGCGTGCCGATGGGGAACACCGACGCCAATCTCAAATCCGCCATCGAGGGTGAGACGTACGAGTATACTCAGATGTATCCCGGGATGGCGAAGACTGCGCGGGACGAAGGGTTTCCAGAGTTGGGCGAGTGGTTTGAGACCTTGGCGAAAGCCGAACGGTCCCATGCCAATCGGTTTCAGAAGGGACTGGATAGCCTAAAGAGCTAATAGTCTCTATCAGCTCACGTGCAGCGGTCAGTTTTCGTGGCGGGAGTCCGTCGGCGAAGGCTGGCCGCTGGTCGTTTTCGGAGACATGGATGAAAGGTCTCAGCCTCATCACACCGATCGATTCCAAGCAGTTGGAGAAGGAAACCTTGCGGATCTACGAGATCTGTGACGGGTGCCGGCGCTGCTTCAATCTCTGTCCATCGTTCAACACGCTCTTGGATCGGATCGATGTGCATGAAGGTGACGTGGCCAAACTGACGCCGGCCGATCACCATCAAGTCGTCGATGAATGCTACTACTGCAAGCTCTGTTTCAACCATTGTCCCTATACGCCGCCGCATCACTACGAAATCGACTTCCCGCATTTGATGGTCGCGTGGAAGAAGCGTCTTGCGGTGGAGCGTGGCGTTCGGTTGCGGGATCGCCTCTTGATCATGACGGATGCGATCGGAAGACTCGGCAGTGCAACCGCCGCGATCACCAATGGCTTGCTGAAGAACCGATTTGTGCGCAATCTCCTGGAACGAGTCATGGGGATTCACCGGGACCGCCGAGTCCTGCGGTTTACGACGGAGACATTTTCTCGCTGGTTTGGGCGTCGAACCAGGACGGCCCCAGCCAATCCGCCCGTCCGCAAGGTCGCGCTGTTTGCCAGTTGTCTCGTGAATTTTCAGGCGACCGACGTCGGCAAGGCGACGGTGCAAGTCTTGGAAAAGAACGGGGTTCAGGTGGTGGTGCCGGAGCAACGCTGCTGCGGGATGCCGAGTTTCGATATTGGGGATACTCAGGCGATTCAAGAGGCAGCTCGAAGCAACGTGGCGTCATTGTATCCCTTGGTCGTCGATGGATACGATGTAGTGGTTCCCACCGCCAGCTGCAGTCTCATGTTGAAACGCGAATATCCGGACCTCCATCGCGATGAGAAGACCAAGCGGGTGGCGGAGCGAACCTTCGATGTCTGCGAATATCTGATGGCGATGAAAAAAACCGGCCATCTGGCGACTGATTTTCCGGTGAAGCCCGGGCGCGTCGCCTATCAGATTCCTTGTCATCTCAGGGACCAGAATATCGGATTCAAGTCCAAGGAACTGATGGAATGTGCGGGGGCTCAAGTCGAGGTGATCGAGCACTGTTCGGGGCACGACGGCGCGTGGTCCGCCAAAACGGAGTTTTTTCAGCTTTCAATGACGATTGCCGGGAAGGCCGTGCGTGTCATCGAGCAAACGCCGGCTGACTTTATCGCGTCGGACTGTCCGTTGGCTGGTTTGCAGCTGGACCAGGCCGGTGCATCGGCTCATGCGGGAGGAAAGGCCGTTCTGCATCCGATTCAGATCGTCCGTGACGCCTATGGGTTGGATAAGGGCTAGACAGCGTAAAAGACGGAAGCGATGATGTATGACGAATGAGACATTGGGGGGCAATCGGTGAAGGTCATCACGGCAAACGATCTCTGTTCCTATGAAGAGTATGAACGGCAGCGTGAGTCGTTTCGCGCGAAGATCATCGCGCTCAAGCAGCGGCGGCGTATTTCCGTCGGTCCGTTTATCACCATGGTGTTCGAAAACCGTGAAACGCTGCGGTTCCAGATTCAGGAAATGATCCGCGCCGAGCGAATCGTCGATCCGGTCAAGGTCCAGGATGAGCTGGACGTGTACAATGCCCTGCTGCCGCTGCCGAATGAGTTGAGCGCCACCCTCTTGATCGAGATCACGGATGAGGCGATGATGAAGGAGAAGCTCGATCAGTTCATCGGATTGGATCATGGGGAGAAAGTGGCGGTCGCCGCCGACGGAGAAGAAGCCTTCGGCGAGTTCGAAGGCGGCCACAGTCATGAGACGAAAATCAGCGCGGTCCATTTCGTCAGATTTCGCCCGACTGCCTCGATGAAACGAGCCATTGCGGACCTCACTCGACCGGTGACGATTCGAGTGAACCACGGTGGGTATCGCCAGGAGGTTCCTGTCCCCGGCAGCATGCGGGAAGAGTGGCTCGCCGATCTCAACGGCTCACACAACACCTGAGCTCAATCCTGGAGAACCATGCCCCCTGTTTTGTTGAATAAACGTATCGAGTTCGCCGCTGCGCATCGCTATATACGGCCGGAGTGGGATGAGGCGAAGAATCGCGCGGTATTTGGACGCTGCTACAACCCACCCGCGCACGGACATAATTACCTGCTTGAACTCACCGTTTCCGGTGACATAGACCCCAGAACCGGCATGGTCGTCAATCTGTTCGATCTCAAGCGGGTGCTCCTCGATGTGATCGAAGAATTCGATCACAAGAACCTGAACCTCGACATGCCCTATTTCAAAGATCGGATTCCGACCTCCGAAAATTTCGCGCACGTGTTGTGGACGAAGATGGCTGCTCAACGGGATATCGGGACGCTCCACACACTCCGGCTCTGTGAGGATGAAGATCTCTATGCCGAGGTCACCGCAACCGACGGGCCAGATATGGCCGCAGTTGCCAAGCGGTATTCGTTCAATGCGATCCAAGAGAACCATCAAGGTCGAGACTGGGACTGCTATGTGACGGTGTACGGAACGATCGATCCGATGACAGGCATGGTGACCGACATCGGGGCGTTGGATCGACTGGTGCAGGACCGGATCATCACGCCATTCGATCGGCAGGATCTAAGGCAGGTGCTTGGCTTCGATAGGGTGAGGGGAGAAGCGCTGGCCAAGACCATCTGGGATCGTCTCGCCGGCCATCTTTCAGGCGGAACTCTTCAAAATATTCGTCTCGTCCAAACCCGCGACCTCTCGTTCGATTACGCGGGCTAAGCTGGACAACAGGGCTCGTTTAGCGATAGACCTCACGTCGATGCCCGATCTTTACGACCTCAACGAGACGGTCGGCATCGTCAATACCGTAGACAATGCGATAGTCACCCTGCCGAACGCGATAATGTTCAGATTCGCCTGAAAGCTTTTCGCATCCTGACGGTCGAGGTTGTTGGGCCAATCCTCGAACGCGCTCGACGACCCGCTTGAGGTCGCTTGAAGGTACTGCCTTCAGTTCCTTCTCGGCAGATCGTTTAATGACGATGTTATAAGGTTCCATCGCGCTTCAAGTCCCCGAGAAGCTTCTCGAATGAGCGCGACGGCTCTTTCGCACGGCGTTCAAATGCTTCCAGGTCCAACGCATCCTCTCGAAGAGATTCCAACACAGCTGCATTGACCAAGTCGGAGACAGACCGGTCCGTGGTGGCGGCTTTCACCTTGAGAGCTCGATAGACGTTGGGTTTCAAGTAGATGGTCGTGCGAGTGTCCGATGGCATGGTGGCTCCTCCTTATGACGTTTAAGCATTATAACATCAAGACGTTAAAACGCCACCGGTCGTGCCACCTCGCAGCTTCCCTGTAACGAGCGCCTAACGTCGTATCCTAAGCCTGTCGACGGGCGGCACTTCTTCCCTCTTCGGGGGCGTGGTTTCCTCCCGAAAAAACGGGTAAGCTCCGGCAACTTTTGTCCAGTTTCGATATCTGTGTTCGAAATGGTGGTTTGGCAATCGCATCGTGCCTTATATCTCGCCTGAGCGTGTTCAAGAATCAACATGGGTGCGCGTACTGATCGCGAAGGATGCCATCAGCACTGGTTGGGACTGCCCTCGCGCTGAGGTGATGGTGTGTTTCCGTGCGGCGGTTGATCGTACCCACATTAGCCAGTTGTTGGGCCGTATGGTGCGTTCGCCACTGGCTCGCCGCATTCCGAGCGACGACCGTCTTAACTCGGTAGATTGCCTGTTGCCGAAGTTCAATACCAAGACCGTAAACGAAGTGGCCGAGGCATTGATGAAGGGTGATGACACTCTCCCGCCGCCCAGCGGGCGTGTGCTTATCAACCCGGACGAAATGAAGCCCAATCCTCTAGCCTCGCAGGATGTATGAAATAAATTCGAATCGCTGCCATCGCAGACCCGACCACAGCGTGGCGCCAAGCCAGCAAAGCGGTTGACTGCGTTGGCGCATGAGCTGGCAGCTGATGACATTTTGCCGGGTGCTGGCAAGTTAGCCCATGCCGGGATGCACCATCTCTTGGATGCTGCACAGATGAATTTCAAGGCGCAAATAGAAGCCAAACGTAAAGCGGTGATGATGGTTGACGGGAAAACGGTAGTGGCTGACATGAAAGGCAAAACCAAGAGCTTTGATGAATTCTTGGAAGATGCCGACATGGCGATGATAGATGATGCGGATGAATTTGAGGAGGCTCTTGTTGCAGCGCGAGTTTCTATCGCTGCGCTCGGATCGGTAACGGAAATTCAGCTGCACTTTGATGCCGAGTTGGATAAGCTGGCCAAATCCTGGTTGAAGAAATATGGGCAGGCAATTAAGGCGCTATCACACGATCGGCAAGAATCCTATCGTCAGATCAGGGAGATGAGCACCGAGCCGCAGGATGTTGAGTTGGTCAAGCCAGAGACGAAATACGAGCCTACGAAAGTACGTGAGAAAGACTCTGAAACGGCGCTTCCGACATACAAGAACCATCTGCTTTGCGATGCGGAGGGCAATTACCCTGTAGAGCTGAAATCCAGTTGGGAGTCGAAAGTCGTTGAGGCCGAAATGAAGCGCAACGGCTTTAAGTTCTGGTATCGCAACCCACAACAACCTGGGCAATCATCACTCGGCATTGCATACCTCTCAGGCGAGCAGTGTGGCATTGTTCGCCAGGATTTCATTTTCTTCGCTGTACAAGAGGATGGAACGATAGTGACCGCCCTCATTGACCCTCATGGTCTTCATCTGGCAGATGCATTACCCAAGCTGCGAGGACTTGCCCTGTATGCCGAGACGCATACCAAGATTTATCGACGAATCGAATCCGTTGCAGAGTCGATGGGAAAGCTACGTGTGCTGGATTTGACTAACGAAAAAGTACAAGAAGCCATAGCCACTGCGAAAGATGCAGCAAGTCTCTTTGCTGGAGCGCTCGCCAGGGACTACTGAAGTTAGTGAAATGTAAAACTATGCCTGCCAATGAAATGTGGAACTATGAGCAAGAATTGCAGACAGAAAGGATTCCGTAGTCTTTTCCCATCATCCACCGGGCAGACAGTGATTCACGATACTCGGTGGCCTGTTGAAGGTATTTCAAGAAAGAGGAGGCAGGCATGGCCATAGCGGATATTCAGGAGTACTTGAAGCTTATTCCGGTGGTGAACCGAGCGCCGCAGCATGCCGTCTGGCTGACCTATGATGCAGAAGCCGACACGCTCTACGTCAATTACAAGAAGCCTAGTCATGCCACTGATAGCGAGATGACCGATGAAGACATCATCATCCGCTATGAGGGTGACGAGGTCATTGGCTTTACCGTGTTGCACGCGAGCAAGCGGCTCAAAAAGTCGGCTTAATCTTCGCTGCTCTATAGTCTCTTCTCGTTCTTAGGGATCACTTCAGTACTCAGCCTGAAGAAATAGCCCCTACCCCCACCGACAGCCGCCGCCTCCTCGAAGCCGTCCTCCACGAAGCGCTGGCCCCAGTGATGGCGAGTTGAGGGGGACACTTAGTGTCTGCTGGTTATTGTTGCAATGATGGCAGGGTTGCGGTACATGGAAACAGAAACAGGCTATGTTTGTCAGGGAGGTGAATCGTGAGACAGGTCATCATTTATCGTGGGGAAGATGACTATTGGGTGGCCGAGTGTCCAAGTCTGCCGGGCTGTCTCAGCCAAGGGAAGAGCAAGGAGGATGCTGTAACAAACATCCGTGAGGCCATTCGTGGTTACATTGCTGCATTAGAAGAAGACAAGCTCGCCGTACCTGAAGAGCGATTCGATGCGGTGCTGATAGCCGTATGAGCAAACTGCCGAGCATTTCGGGGCGAGCCTGTATTAAAGCGTTGGAGCGAGCGAGTTTCAGGGTTCGGCGACAGGAAGGCAGCCATGTGATTCTTCGGCGTGATCAACCGTTCGGCCAACTCGTTGTCCCTGACCATAAAGAACTGGACCGAGGGACGCTTCGTGCAATCATTCGTCAGGCCGATCTCACAGTGGAGGAGTTCCTTAGGTTGCTATAGAAAAAACGCTTCTCGCGAACATACTTTCCCTCCACGATTCAACTCGATTTTCAATGCGGCTTGTGGAAACTTGGTCCGCTTTCTGGAGTTCGTTCCCCAAAACCTGATAAACAGATACCACACTGATGAGGAATGAGTGAGTGCGACGGGCTCGATGTTTATCGGGATTGTGGGCGCGCTGATATTTCTGATCAGCGTCTTCGCGTTCAGCCAGCGAAATTGGAAAGGCGGCCTGTTATGGCTGCTGGTTGGTGCGGGAGTGATCGCGCTCTTGACCTATATGGACAAGCCGTCGGCGAATTTGCTGCCCTAACAGGATGTTGAAAAAGTCCTCCAGCATCGTTCTCGCATCGCTCAAGGCCTCAACGTACCAACTGTGTACGCTTCGCCCTTTCGCTCGCTGCGGCCTTGCTGAAAGGCCTTTTTGAACATCCTGTGAGCGTGATTGTCGGAAGGGCGAGAATTCTCGATTGCCACAATAGTTTTTGATCTGCTAATTGCTTAACGTCTGAAACCGGCGGATGGCGGCTAATGTTTCGGCTTGTGGCTGTGCTCGCCTGTTTGTCCGGCTCCGTCCTTGGCGTTGAGGGGAGTAAAGCGAGCTGCGTAGGCCTCCTGTTCCGGTAACCTGAGGAAGACAATGATCCCGGTATCGGGGTGTATCGTAAAGGTACCGATCCCCCTCAAGGTGTTGTCACCGGACGGTTCCAGCTCCACCTGGATGCTGGCCTTCTCATACCCATGCTGAATGGTGGCCTTGGCTTTCGCTCCGTCAGCGGGGATGGCCTTGTCTGCATGATCGGTCACATACAGGATGAGTTCTCCGTCCTTGGCGACCAGCTCAAGGTGATAGGGCCCCGCGCTAAGGGATTGCCCGCCGTGGAGGGCCTTAACAGGGCCAGACTGTTTTGCCGTATGGGCTCCGACCGGCACGACCGCAAGTAGCGTTGCGCACAGCGCGAAGGTTCCCAGCAGATGTTTCATAATCGGTTCTCCCCGTCAATGCGTCGGCGCGTGATGATGGTGGTGAGGGCCGGCATCATCCGTGTGGGACGGGGCCTTCTCACCCCGTTCGCCCTTGGGTTTCAACGGCATGAATCGGGCGGCATAGCCGTCTTGATTCGGCAGTTTCATGAACACGACGACCACGGTGCTTGGAGTCAGCGAAAAGCTGCCGGATCCTCTGAGGATATTGCTCCCGACCGGATGCAAGTTCACCTGCGTCCTTGTTGCCCCATTCTCGATATTGGCCTTGGCTAAGCCACCGTCTACGCTGATGGTGTTGTCCGCGTGGTCGGTGACGTAGACCGTCAGGTCTCCGTCCTTGGCGACCAGTTCCATATGAAACGGACCGGTCATGCGCAGTTGCCCGCCGTGCGGAGCCTCCACAGATTCGAAAAATTCATCGGTATGGGCGTGAGCCGGGAATGAAAAGGTCAGGGCGACACCGAATACGAGAACCGCGATGGTATTGTTCATGCTCAGGTTGCCTCCTCACTCGCCGACCATTCAACGCGTCCGGTGATCCGGCTGCGATGAAAAGGTTTCTCTTGATTCGACTACTCAGTGTCCATCGATGCTACTTGAGCAAGTAGTCTGAAATGAGTGCGGCGAGTTCGGCCGGCTCGACGACCCCTTCACGCGTGAGCAGTAATGTACCATGCGCGAAGAAATGAGTGGTGGGGTACGTTTCAAACGCGTGGGTCTTCTTGATTTCACGGCAGCGCCCCGGCACATGCATCTTGGCCTTGCCGATCTTGATCTCAGGGAATTTCGCCGCGGTCGCTTCTAGAATAGGATCATAAGCCTTACAGGGCTCGCAGGTGGCCAGGCCGTACGCGACAACCGCACCGGCGCTGTCGGTGAATTCTTTGTAGTTGGCGTCGCTGACGTCGAGCACGGTGCTCATAGGTGTGCCGAGTTCCGAGTGCTGAGGACTGAGCTTCGGAGCTACCCAGTCCTCAGTCCTGTATCGTTAGTTTAACTTCGACAGCGCATCGAGGATGTCCTTGTCCTCTCGCGCCGTCTTGATTTCCTGCACCTTTGCGTAGGCGACCTTGCCGTTCTTATCGACGATCACGGTCGCGCGCTTGGAACAGTTCAACGGTTCAAAGTAGAGGCCGTACTGTTTGGCCGTCGTCCGATGGACGTCGGACAGCAGGCGATGCTTGAGGTCCATGGAGTCCGCCCAGGCCTTGTGGGAAAAGAAGCTGTCGCAGCTGACGCCGAACAACTCCGCATTGGCCGATTGAAACTTGGGGAAGTCATCGCTCAAGCACTTGTTTTCGCCCTGACAGACCGGGCTCCAATCCAGCGGATAGAAGCAGAGCACGACGTTCTTTTTGCCTTTGTAGTCGCTCAACTTCACGTCCTTCTGGTCTTGATCCTTGAGATTGAAGTCCGGTGCTGTATCGCCCACCTTAATTTCCGGTGCCACGTCGCTCATCGCAAACCTCCTTCATTAAAACATCTGTATGGGTGATTGCTGTACTGAGGTCTCGGATTGGCAGGACCCCACCACGAACCATAAACTTTGTAACCTGTGCTGGAAAGGGATGTCAACGGTCCGGTAGGCCTAGCAGACTGTTGAAAAAGTCTGCCAGCGGCGTTCTCGCGTCGCTCAGAGGCTCAACGTACCACCGGGCAAGAGCTGCCAGGGCAGCTCGGGGCGGGCCGGGTGAGAAAGGATACGCCTCGCCATTTCGCTCGCTGCGGCCTTGCTGGACAAACTTTTTGAACAGCCTGCGGTGATCGTGATCGGTTCAAGAGCTTTCTTGGGCAATAACGTGTTGAGTTATCGAGGGACTTAGGAGGGTTGAAGCTCTCGAAATCCCAACATTCGACCGGCTGGTGCGGCGGTCCGATAGTTCTTGATGCGAATCGTGCGACTCAGCTGAGGGAGGTCGAGCGCGGCTCCGACTTTCGGAGAATGTCCCGCGCGCAGCAATTCGCCGGCCGACTCCATCAGCACGTCCTTCGCCGCGCTGTCAGACAGTCCTTTGGCCATAAATACTTCCACCTCGTCCAGCCCGAACTTGCTGAGGCCTAGAGAGTAGGACCACACCCGATCCGGTTGAGAGGTATCGTCATGGACGATGGACACATGGTCATCCAGCAAAAAACTCATGAGCGGACGCGACTGCCAGTCCGAAGGATTGACGTAGGCTTGTGTGATGACGTCGTGGGCGGTGCCCTGTGTCAGCAGAGTCAGGCAACGGGCCAGGCGTGTAGCGAGTAGGACGGTATCGGGCATGTCGCGAGGAGCGGCGATGGACGGTGCGACGGCTCCCATGACCTCGTGTTCCCACGACAACTGCTTCATCACCTCGGCAACATGGGTCATCGGTAACGGCATCACGACGTGGGCCGACCAAGGGCCCTGCGTGGCCTGCCAGGACTCGGCCGAACCCTCTTCATGTCGGATGGCCAACGGAGCGCCGTACTCCCGCTCATACAGAAGCTTCAGTTCTTCGGTGGACGGGGCAGTGCCGCGATAGCCGACGAAATAGAGGGGAGGGCGTTTCGACGACGGTTTGGGGGATTTTTTCCTGATTCTCATTCTGGTACCCGTTGGAGAATCACTTCCCGGCTTTCCTGGCTTTGCGGCGGTCTTCTGGATTCAGCAGCCGCTTCCGTAGGCGCAGGTTCTGCGGGGTGACCTCGACCAACTCGTCGGCTCCGATATATTCCAACGAGAATTCCAGCGTCATTTCGCGCGGAGGGGTGAGCACCAAGGCTTCATCGGATCCGGAGGCCCGCATGTTGGAGAGATGCTTTTCCTTGCACACGTTCACATCCAGATCTTCGTCGCGACTGTTTTGGCCGACGACCATCCCTCGATACACCTCGACTCCGGGGCCGATGAACATGGCGCCCCGCTCCTGGGTCATGAAGATGGCATAGCCTGTACTGGACCCGTCTTCGTATGCGACGAGCGAGCCATGCGGAGTCACGATCAGATCCCGCTCTTCCGCCGGTTCATAAGCCGAGAAAACATGATGCATGATGACGGTTCCGCGGGTCTTTGCCAGGAGCACGTTCTTCAACCCCATAATGCCGCGGGTCGGAATGTGGTATTCCAAATGCATCTCACTGGTGCCGACATCGGAGTGAATGAGGCGCATATGCCGCATTTCGCCGCGGCGTTTCCCGATCTCTTCGATGACCGTGCCCTGATAGGTCTCCGGTACCTGGATGGTCAATTCTTCGTACGGCTCCATGACGGCGCCGCCTTCACGATGGAGAATGACTTCGGGTTGCGAGACTTGCAGTTCGTACCCCTCCCGTCGCATCTGTTCGATCAACACGGAAAGATGGAGTTCGCCTCGGCCGGCCACGAGGAAGCGGTCAGCGCTGTCCGTCTCATTGACGCGGAGCGACACATTGGTTTCCAGCTCCTTGAACAGGCGCTCACGTAAATGGCGTGACGTCAGGAACTTGCCCTCACGTCCGGCGAAGGGACTATTATTCACCGAGAAGGTCATCTGTACCGTCGGCTCGTCGATCGACACCCGAGGGAGGGCGACCGGACGCTCGGCATCCGCAATGGTGTCGCCGATGCTCACCTCATCAAGCCCAGCGACCGCGACGATCTCTCCGGCGGCGGCCTGCTCGGTGTCGGCTCGTTCGAGGCCTGAATAGACCGCGAGGTCGGACACTCTTCCAGGAATTTGCGCACTGTTCTTGCCGAGGACCATGACATTCTGCCGCCGGGCAATCGAGCCGGACTGGATCTTGCCGATCCCCATCTTGCCTTTGTAGGAATCCTGCACAAGGGCCAGCACAAGAATTTGGAGCGGGGCCTCGACGGTAATGGCCGGGGCCGGAATCTTCTCCAGCACGGTGTCGAGCAGCGGCACGATGTCGGTCCCCGGCTTGTTGACATCGAGCGTGGCGATCCCTTTGATCGCCGACGTGTAGACGATCGGAAAATCGAGTTGTTCGTCGGTGGCTCCCAGATGGACGAACAGGTCGAAGGTGCGGTTGACGACGTCGTCGATGACGGCGTCAGGCCGGTCGATCTTATTGATGACGACGATGGCTTTGTGCCCAAGCGCCAAGGCTTTCCGCAACACGAAGGTTGTTTGCGGCATGGGGCCCTCTTTCGCATCGACCAAAATCAATACACCGTCCACCATGCGGAGCGTGCGTTCCACCTCACCGCCGAAATCGGCATGGCCTGGAGTATCGACGATGTTGATTTTCACTCCGTTGTAGATGACGCTGGCGTTTTTAGCCCGGATCGTGATCCCACGCTCCCGTTCCTGGTCCATCGAGTCCATGATGCGTTCGCCCATATCGTCGATCTTACGATGGACGTGAGTTTGGCGGAGCACCGCATCGACTAAGGTCGTTTTGCCGTGGTCGACGTGGGCGATAATGGCAATATTGCGGATATCATTCCGACGGTCATGAGGCGCGCGTACTGTGGACATGATGACGATACTTCCCTAATGGCAAAAAAAAGACGCCCCGCTACCGAGGCGTCGAGGTTGAGTATAACCGAAGTCTTTCATGGGCACAAGGCAAGAACTTTCAGATGAAAGCCTGACAAAGGGGGTGCGAGTTCTGTTCGGGTTGCTCTACGAATTCGCGCCGGACTACGGGTTGAGAAGACGGCCGATTCGAGCGGCGAGTGACTGTGGACGAAACGGCTTGAGGATATAGTCGATAGCTCCGTTTTTGAGAGCCTGTTTGACGGATTGTTCACTTCCATCTGCCGTCAACATCACGATCGGCAGCTGTTCCCATCCAGACTGTTTCTTGATGTAATTCAAGAGGTCTAATCCGCTCATGAAGGGGAGCATCACATCCAGCAGAATGAGATCCGGAGGAGGCATGGTATCGATCAGGTCCTTCGCGCTTCGGCCATCCTTGGAGTGGATCACCTGGTATCGAGCTCGCTCCAAATGTGACCGCACGAGGTGGGCCGTATCTTCTTCATCTTCCACCATCAGCAAGATGGGGCTCCCTAGTTCTGTCGCGGTGGCCATGGCCTACTCTTTTCCCTCAGGTCTTCGACATGTCTGGTTAGGCAAACATGACCTGAACGCGTTCAAGGTATGTCGCGAGCAGCTCCAGGTCTGTATCAATAGGGCCTGCTGATCCTGTCTTCGCTGCCTGCTCAATCGTTCCTGCCAGGACGGCAATGCGCTCAAACCCATAGATGCCTCCGGCGCCCTTCATGCCATGTGCAATCCTGCCAGTGGTTTCGAAGTCATTCCGAGCCAAGGCCTCACGCATCGCCACAACTTCTTTTCTCCGGTTCGTCATAAACTTCTGCACCAGTGGTTTAAAGTCGGATTCAACATGCACGATGGGCTCGTCCTCCGAAGAGGTCGATTTTGTAACAGGCAGGTCACTCATTCTGTGTGTCCTCCACTTGCTCTCTAGCGGGAGGGACTTTAGAGGATGACTGTGAGCATATGAAGCCAGGTTCTCCACGTTTTGCTAAAGTCTCTGAGCGTATGCATATTTCTTGCCAGATATCTATCCATATCACGCGAGGATAGGCCTTATGGATCTGAAGCGGAAGAAGAAGATATTGCTAGCCTGCTCATCCTCAATTTAGAAGGTGGTTTTTGACTCAGCTTACCATCGCGTTTCCGCATCCCCGTAAATGCTCGGCACGCGGCAGGCGTGTCTTCTGAGCAGCACGCCTAGGTATAAGTTAAGTCACACTCTGGTTCACCTTCGCACGTTTTTGTGCTTAGGATGGTTGCTCGCCAGTTTCCGTATTTGTATAGACGCAGATCGCTTCAAGCAACGCCTTCCTCTTGATCGGCTTCGTCAGGTGAGCCGTACAGCCGACCTCATGACTCTTGTCGATATCTTCCTTGAACGCGTTGGCCGTGAGAGCGACGATCGGAGTCGGCTTCCGTTGGTGTTCACGCTCCCAGTGACGAATAGCTGCCGTGGCTTGGATGCCGTCCATAACCGGCATCTGCATATCCATGAAGACCAAATCATAGGTTCCTGACTGAAACTTCTCGATAGCGACTTGACCGTTCTCCGCCATCTCGATTCTGTATGGTGTCTCCTTCAGGTACAGGTGCATGACGTCGCGGTTATCCTCCAGGTCCTCGACAAGCAGGATACGGAGGGGATGAAGGGCAGGTAATGTCGCTGCGATCTTCTCATGATCCTCTGATGCTGGAACTGCCGACTTCTGATTCAGCGCGAGAGCGAGTGACTCCAATAGCCGTCTTCGACTGATAGGCTTATAGACGACATAGGTGGCGATTCCTCGCGCGCTCGTATTTCGGGAGGAGCCTTCGTGCATGTCCGAGACCTGCATGATCAGAGGCAGCGTGGCATAGAGAGGTCGTTGGCGGATAGTCTGCGCTAGATCCAGCCCATTCATGCCTGGCATGTGGTCGTCCAAGATCGCGAGGTCGATGGTTTCTCCTCCATGCGCTGCGCACTCAAGCTCCATCAAGGCGGCCGCTCCATTTTCGGCTTCGATCAACGTGGCGCCGAGTCTGGGAAGATACTCCCGGATTACCTGCCTATTGGAGCGGTTGTCATCAACGACGAGAATGCGCCTCCCCCACAAGTTGAAGGCAGGTTGCCGTGACACGGCATTCTGGTTGGTGACCTCCGGCAATGGCACAACAAACGAAAATGTGGTGCCTTCACTTGGTCTGCTTTCAATCAGGATACATCCTCCCATCAACTCCACAATACGCTTCGAAATACTCAACCCCAAGCCTGTACCCCCATACCGTCGGGTTGTCGAGGAGTCGACCTGGGTGAAGCTGTCGAAAATGGTCTGCAGCTTGTCTTCGGGAATCCCGATTCCAGTATCGGTGACCGAGCAGCGGATGTTGCCCCGTTGAGTTTTGTCCGGTATCAGTCGAATGACGACTTCTCCATGTTCCGTAAATTTGATGGCGTTTCCCACCAGATTGACGAACACTTGGCGTAGGCGAGTTGGGTCGCTTATTACAGAAGCCGGGATGTCCGGATGCACGAACGCCACGAGTTCGAGCTGTTTTGCATGAGCGCGAACGGCCATGAGCTCGGCTGTCTTACCGATGAGGTCATGGAGATCAAACGGTACTGATTCGAGCTCTAGATGGCCGGCCTCGATTTTGGAGAGGTCCAGTACGTCGTTGATCAAGTCGAGCAGGCTTGTGGTTGCGCGGCTGAACCGCCCGACATATTCCTGTTGTTCCGCCGATAGCGCCGTAGCCTGCAGCAGGTCTACCATGCCAACGATCGCGTTCATCGGTGTGCGGATTTCATGACTCATCGTGGCCAGAAACTCGCTTTTGGCCCTTGTGGCCGCGAGGGCTTGCTCGTGCGCGTTTGCCAGTTCTCGATTGCGGATTTCCATTTCCCGGGCGACTTGTTCCATCTGTGACTCGGCGGCTTTTCGCTCAGTGATGTCACGGATGATGCCGGTGAAAAAACGGCGGTCGCCGAGATATATCTCGCTGACGGCAAGGTCAAGCGGGAAGGTGGAACCGTCTTTGCGAAGCCCGACGGCTTCGCGTCCGACGCCGATGACTTTGGCCTGTCCGGTTTCGTGGTAACAGGCGAGATAACCATCATGCTCCCTTCGATAGGGATCCGGCATCAAGACCTTTACGTTTAGGCCGGTCACCTCCGTGGCGGAGTAACCGAACAATCGTTCGGCGGCCGGATTAAACGTTTCGATCGTGCCCCGCGCGTCGATGGTGATGATGCCGTCCACCGCATGGTCCATAATGGCGCGCAAGCGGGCTTCCTGCTCCTGCACCGCCGCTTCCGCCCGCTTGCGCGCCGTGATGTTCGTGGCAATACCGCCCGTCGCGTAAATCCGTCCCACGCGATCTCGCACGGGAAACTTCACCACAATATTCGTATTCCACTCGTTGTCATTGCGCGATGTTTCCTCGAATTCCATGGCGTGTTCTGCTTCGAGTACCTGGCGATCGTTGGCTCGATATTGATCGGCGATGTCACGCGGGAACAACTCCTCATCCGTTTTGCCCGTGATAGACTCGCGCTCGCTTCGGCACACCTGTTCGAAGTACTGATTCGTGAGCACATAGCGCCCCTCTGTCGTTTTCATGAACATGGCGCTCGGTGCAAAATCGAGAAACGTACGAAACAGCTCCTCTTTGTCACGTAAGGACTCTTCCATCTGCTTGCGCTCGGTGTTGTCCTTGATCTGGGAAATGAAGTACAGCGGCTGCCCTTCGGTATCACGAACCAAAGAGACAGCCAGCAGGATGTGGACGATGTGGCCCTGCTTGTGGAAGTACCGCTTTTCCATCTGGTAGGTCTGTATCGTTCCCGCCAACATGTCCCTGACGTGGGAGAGGTCGGCTTCGAGATCGTCGGGGTGGGTGATCGCCTGGAAATCGGTGGCGAGTAGTTCGGCCTCCGAGTACCCGACGATCTCGCACAACGAGCGGTTCACCCGCAACCACTTGCCGTCCGGGGCGACCAGCGCCATGCCGATGGGGGCATGGTCGAAGGCGCTGTGGAACCGCTCTTCTTCTTGCCGCAGTGCCGTCGTCCGCTCGGCCACCCGCGCTTCGAGCGTGGCGTTGAGGTCATGCAGGGTCTCCTCGTTCCGTTTCTGGTCCGTGATGTCGGTGACGGCGGCGACAACGTGCGAGACCCGGCCTCCGCTGTCGCGCACGGCGGCCACGTCGTTATGCACCCACACCACGGAACCGTCGGGCCGCAGATAGCGCCTCTCGACGACGAAGCTGGGCCCGCCCTGAACCAGCGCGTGGAACTGCTCCGCGTGGGCCGGCGAATCATCCGCGTGCGTGATGTCTTGCATGCGCAGGGTCAAGAGTTCCTCACGCGAGCGGCCGACGATGGCGCAATACCGGTCGTTGACGAGGGTGAAGCGGCCGGTCAAATCCGTCTGCGCGATGCCGCCTGTGGTTTGATTGAATACCGCCCGGAACTGTTGTTCGCTCGCGCGCAAGGCTTCCTCGGCCTCCTTGCGGTTCGTGATGTCAATGTGCGACCCGAGGAGGCGAACCTGTCGACCATCCGGTTCTGTTGCAAACGAGGCATGGGTCTCAATCCACCGGTACGTCCCGTCCTTGTGCCGCAGGCGAAATTCTTGCTGATAGTCCTCGACAGGCTTCGCGAGATAGGTTTGCACATAGGCCATGACCCGGGCGCGGTCGTCTGGATGCAGGTTTGTTTCCCACGTCTCAAAATCATTCTTGAGTTCTGCCTCTTCATAACCGAGCTGACGTTTCCATTCTCTGGAGAGGGAGACCTCGTTCGTTTTCGTATTCCAGTCCCACAACCCTGTGTTGGACGCTTGGAGAGCCTGCCGGAGCTTCTCCTGCGAGTTTCTCAACGCGGTCTCGGCCCGCTTACGTTCGGTGATGTCGTTGCCGATCGTGATCAGGCACAGTGTTCCGCTGAGTTCGACCAAATCGGAAGACACGAGAATATGGCGGACGTTGCCGGATTTGGTCGTGAACGGTAACTCAAGATTGCGGATCGGCTCGCCGGCTTTCAATCGCCCAATGAGCCGAACTCTGTCTTGCTGATCGGGCCAAATGCCCAGCATCAACGTGGTGCTGCCGATCACTTCTTCACGACTGAAACCGAACAGCTGCAAACAGGCATCGTTCACTTCCATACAATGGCCGGTTGCCACCTCCGTGATTCCCATCGGGTTCGGACTTGTGCGGAAGGCTTTCGCGAATCGCTCCTCGCTTGCCCGCAGCGCTTCTTCGGCCTGTTTGGATTCCGTGATGTCCTCCACCGTGGCGGCACGGAACTGAACCTTGCCGTGGGCGTCCTTCACGGTCGTCACATGCGTCCGACAGGGGAAGCGAGTGCCGTCCTTGCGAACATGGACCGACTCGTAGACGTAATCGCCCCTCTGGTGAGCGAGCTGGATATGCTTGGGCAACTCCGCGTGGCTCTCCGGGGCGAGCACATCGGCCAGCGATTTGCCGACCAGTTCTTCGACGGTGAACCGGTGCAGGGCGGCGAAGGCGGGGTTTACGGCTTTGAGCCTGTTGTCGGCTGGGTCGGCAACGGCCACCCCCCAGCTCGCCTTGTGGAATACGGACTCCCACTCACGCACCTTGTCTTCTGCGTCCTGTCGCTCGGTGAGGACAGCCGCCATTACCAGCACGGTGACGCTGAGGACGCCCATGAAGACTTGCAAGAGCAGGAGGGACGATTCGACGTTTGGTTGGACAAATGGGCCGGAGCCATGGGCCGTTCCGACGACGGCAATGGCGCTCGCCAGAACGAGCGCCGTCGTCGCTCCGTGCAGGCCAAAGCGGAAGGTGGCCCATACCAAAAAGGGAATGAGCAGATAGGCCAGGGGAGTTGGGAGGCCGGCGATGGGCGAGACGGCTACAAAGATGACGCACGCCACCGCTGACAACAGAAGAAGTAACAGTGCCGCTTCTGCCAGTCGGCGGGGTTGCCGATCGAGCGAAGGCAGACGGCTCCACGTCAGAAGTAACGAGCCCACCGTGAGAACGCCGGTCATGTCGCCCAACCACCATGTCCACCAGATGAAGGTGAAGGTCTTGGCCGGTGTGACCCCTCCCAGATACAGACTGGCGACTCCGAAGGTAGCGGCGATCAGGCACACGAACATCGCCACACCTGAGAACATAAAGGCGTGGGCGGCCTGTTGAAAGGGACGAACCGAGCCGGTCCAGCGTCGGACGAGAAAGTTCCCCGCCAAGGCCTGGAGGGTGGAGCCGGTGGCGATGCCAGACGACACGAGCAGGTTAGCCGACAGTGGGAACGGATTGACCGCATTGAAGCCGTCCCAGAGGTTCGCCAGAAACGACCCCAGCCAGATGCCAGGCCAGAGCCGCTGGCCGTACAACAGCAATGCGGCCAAGGCGATGCCCGAAGGGGGCCACACCGCTGTCGCCTTTTTCTCCGGCGGCAGGGCCAGCATTAGCCCCAATCGGGCCGTGACGACGTACACGGCGGCAATCGCCAGCACCACGGCCACCCACCGCAGCCACCCAGAAGTGGAGCGTGTTTCCGTCAAGGTTTCCTCTTGCATCAGCGGGAGGCCGGAAGACCGGAGCCCAGCAGCAAGGTGCGCGTCGGACAGCACAGGCTTCCGGCTAGTCGCGATCCTCTTTCTTTACCTCATGAATAGGCCAAAGCAAAAGAAAATTGCTGAACTGACCAACCCGCTGTGGGTATGCCTCTCTAGCATTCGCGGGGGAAGCTTGAGTTTTGAGAGGACGCATTGTAAGGTTTCCCAGCCTCGAAGATCAGCCTTCCCTGGAGCGAATGTGAATGCCGCGCGATGAACGGTTCGTCGAAATTCAGGAACGGCCGCGCCGCCGCCTGCGCCGGTGGCAGGTCGCTCTCATCGGCCTGGTGGCCGTGAGCATCGTCGGGGCCACGACGGTCGCGGGAGTCATCTGGCATTTTTCGCAGGATCTTCCCTCGCTCGACCTGCTCCAAAACTATCAACCGAGTTTGGTCACCACCGTCTATTCGGATGATCGCCAACCCATCGGCCAGTTCTATATCGAGCGTCGCATTCTGACCCCCCTCGCTGAAATTCCCAAGACACTGACGCAAGCGGTGATTGCCACGGAAGACGCGAGATTTTTCGAGCACCCAGGGCTGGACTATATCGGGATGCTGCGGGCAGCCTGGACGAACATTCAGCACGGAGGGAAGAAGGTCGAAGGGGCCAGCACGATCACTCAACAACTGGCTCGTTCGCTCTTTCTCTCGTCGGAACGGTCGTATGAACGGAAGATTCGTGAACTCGTCTTGGCCTACAAGATGGAGGTTGTGTCGGGCAAAGAACAGATTCTCGAAACCTATCTGAACCAAATCTACTTCGGGCAAGGAGCCTATGGCGTGGGCTCGGCGGCGCAATCGTATTTCGGCAAAGACGTCAGATCTCTGACTCTTGCTGAATCCGCATTCTTAGGCGGACTGCCGAAGTCCCCCAGCCGGTTTTCCCCGTTCACCGCCTATGATTTGGCGAAGAAGCGCCAAGAGCACGTTCTGGCCCGCATGGAGGAAGTCGGGTTTATTACAGCAGCGGAACGGGAAGCAGCCGTTCATGAAAAGCTGGATTTCCATCGGCCTGGAAGCGAACATCTTGCGCCGTACTTCGTCGAATACGTCCGTCAACAGCTTATGGCGAAGTACGGGGAGTCGATGGTGTACAAGGGTGGCCTCCAAATCTACACGACCTTGAATTTGGAGATGCAAAAAGCCGCCGAAGCCGTGTTCTTGAACGGCGTTCGCGATCTCGATAAACGGGAAGGGTGGCGAGGGCCTCGGCGAACCGTCGATTTGTCGACCTTCCAGCCTTCAGCCTTGGCCCAGGCGGATCAGCTGCTCAAACCCGGGGCTCTGGGTGAAGGGGTCGTCTTAAGGATTGCGAAGGATCACTATGTGGTACAGGTCGGCGCGTTCGCCGCGAAGCTCGCGTTTGACGACATGGCGTGGGCCAAGCGAATCCTCAAGGGGCCGGATCCGACCGTGGATTTCGTGGTGAATCCGAATCTCAAATCACTCCTGAAGCCGGGAGATGTCATCGAAGTCGGCGTGAAAAGACTCACCAAGGACGGCGTGCAACTCACACTGGAGCAGACGCCGATCGTCGAGGGAGGTTTGATTGCGATCGATCCCAAGGGGGGTGCGATCCGCGCGATGGTGGGCGGCTATGATTTTTCCCGCAGCGAATACAACCGCGCGGTTCAGGCGCATCGACAACCTGGATCGGCGTTTAAGCCGCTCATCTATGCAACGGCCATGAGCCAGGGATTGAGCCCCGCCACCCAGATCCTCGATGCCCCGGTCGTCTATGAACAGGAAGCGGAGGACAAGATTTGGAAGCCGGAAAACTACGGCCGGAAATTTCACGGCATGGTGAGTCTCCGGGATGCGCTGGCTCAATCGCATAATCTTGCGACGGTCCGGTTGTTGGACAAGGTCGGCGTAAAAAATGTCATTGAGTTCTCGCGTACCGTCGGTGTCACGAGCGCACTCCCCGCCGATCTATCCCTGGGACTCGGCACCTCTTCGGTTGGTTTGATGGAGTTGACCTCGGTGTACGGCGTATTTTTGAATCAAGGGAATCGAGTGGAACCTTTTGCCGTCAAATCGGTCAAAGATAACCAGGGTAAGACGCTTGAGGTGACCGAGCCCGAGCCGCATGAAGTCATCTCCAAAGAAACCGCGTATTTGATTACCAACATGATGGAAGATGTCGTGCAGAAGGGAACAGGGCAGGGAGCGAAGGTGTTGGGACGTCCGATCGCCGGGAAAACCGGCACGACGAACGACTATATCAATGCGTGGTTTATCGGTGGAACACCAAATCTGGTGTGCGGTATCTTCGTCGGCTTCGACGATCGCCGCTCACTTGGAGAGAGCGAGACGGGAGCGCGCTCAGCCTTGCCGATCTGGACCGCGTTCATGAAAGAGGCGCTTAAACAACTTCCGATCGTGCCGTTCGAAATTCCCGACGGGGTGACTTTCGTGAAGGTGGATGCCGCGACAGGACTCCTGGAGTCAGAGCAAGAAGGTGAAGGGCAGAAGGGAACGGTCGAACTCTTTGCGAAGGGGAGTGAGCCGACTCAGGCGGCGCAGCGTCGACTGGATCCAACGGATTTCTATAAGCTGGATCAGATTCCTGAGGGACAGCCGGCCGGAGACGGAAACTTGTCACCGCCGTGACTATGACTTCGAATCTTGATATTCCTCGTGCCACGCCATCTGAATCGTCTCCAGAACCTTCTCGTTCGACTTCTTGGGGTCATCCTTAAATTCAGGCAGCGCAACGATCCAGGTATGCATGTCGGTAAAGCGTACGGAGAGCGGATCCGTTTCCGGGTGTTCCTCTACCAGCCTGATGGCGATTTCTTCGGCATCTTGCCATTTCAGATCCATTGATCCTCCTTCACTGTCACGACACCTCCGACACTTTTTTCCCTTGCAACCCTTTCTTGAGAGAAGCGTCCAGCATCACGACGTTCAAATGCTTCGCCGACTGTTCGAGTTCTGCCATTCGGGCGCGGATGGCGCGCGAATCCGTCCCGTCCTTTGCAGTGGACAAGTGCGACAGCGCGGCGCGGATAGCCTCGGCTTCCTCCGGCGCTACCAGATGGCCTGCCTCCGCCAATGATTTATCGGTTGTCTTGATCAAGGATTCAGCGTCCAATCGGGCTTCGATCAACTTGCGAGCGTTGACGTCCTCTGTCGCGAATTTGAACGAGTCCTCGATCATCCGCTCCACTTCCGTATCGGACAGTCCATAGGAGGGTTTGACCTCGATCGACTGGCTTTGGCCCGTACGCATGTCCGTCGCTGTCACGTTCAGAATGCCGTTGGCGTCGATCAAGAAGGTTACTTCGATGCGCGGCACGCCGGACGGGAGGGGCGGCACCTTGAGGCGGAATCGCGCCAAACTTCGGTTGTCTTTGACGAGTTCGCGCTCGCCTTGCAGGATATGAATGTCGACTCCGGTCTGACCGTCGACATAGGTTGTGAACATTTCCTTGGCGCTTGCCGGAATGGTCGTGTTCCGGCGGATCAGGCTGCTCATGACGCCGCCCATCGTTTCGATGCCGAGAGACAGGGGTGTCACATCCAGCAACAACATGTCTGTCGTCCCGCCGCTGAGAATATCGGCTTGCACAGCCGCCCCAAGCGCAACGACTTCATCCGGGTTCAGGCGGCAATGCGGAGGTTTCCCGAACAGTGTTTCCACGCGTTGCCGAACCAACGGCATGCGAGTGGCGCCGCCCACCAAGACCACTTCATCGATATCTTTTGGAGTGAGCCCGGCGTCTTTTAGTGCCATGCGACAGGGAGCTAAGGTACGTTCAATCACGGTCATGGTTAGGGATTCGAGCTGATCACGCGTCAGTTCCCTGAAGAAGCGGCCTTTATCGTCCGGCAGTTCGATCGCAACGTCGGTCTTCAACTCGTCGGACAAGCGGATCTTGGCGCGCTCCGCTTCCAGCCGGACAACTTGCATGTGATCGGGATAGTTGCTGAGATCGATCCCACGCCGATCTCGAATTTCTGCGACAAAGAGATCAACCAATACGCGATCCAGATCGTCTCCGCCCAGGTGTGTGTCTCCGTTGGTCGCGAGCACCTCAAAGATGCCGTCCTTCAATTTCAGGATTGATAGATCGAACGTGCCGCCGCCGAGATCATAGACGGCGATCGTGCCCTGCGTTCTCTGCTGAAGCCCGTAGGCCAGAGAGGCGGCGGTCGGCTCATTGATGATCCGTAAGACTTCCAATCCGGCGATGAGGCCGGCATCTTTCGTGGCCTGCCGCTGACTGTCGTTGAAGTAGGCCGGCACGGTGATGACGGCTTTTGTGATGCTTTCACCAAGATAGGCCTCCGCACGCAGCTTCAATTCTTTGAGAATCATGGCGGAGATCTGCGGCGGTGAATAATGTTTCTGGCCGAGCCGGATCCGGATCACACCGCCGGTTTCAGTGAGATGGTACGGAAAGTAAGTCAGATCGCTCTGGACATCGGCCAGTCCCTTCCCCATGAATCGCTTGACGGAATAGACCGTCCGCTCTGGATTTCTGGTCAAGTGCTCTTTCGCGGAGTCTCCGACGATCAAGCCATTGTCCGTTAAGGCGACAACCGAAGGCACCATCGTCCGACCGTGACGGTCGGAAATGACGCAGGGCTGCCCATCCTTCATATACGCCACCAGCGAATTTGTTGTGCCGAGGTCTATGCCGACTATACGTGCCATGTCACAAGTGCTGAAAAGGGTTTCTTAGGCGATCGTTACCGCCAGGTCATTGACGATATTGTTGATATAGGTCCGGTGCGACAGGAGATCGCGCATCTGCTTCAGGATCCTGTCCCGTTCTGCCCTCGCCGGGCTTGTGGCTTCTCCGGCGTCTTGCAGCTTGTCCCAGGCGACAAACAGTTTCCGAAGTTGAGATTCCATCTCTTCCTTGCGTCGCTCCAACGTCTGTTGCTCTGTTTTGAGCGTGTCGCGGAGTCGTCTGCCTTCATCGGCATCGTGATCCGACGCGCGGTACTCCTCCAAGGTATCTTGGAGTTCCAAAATCTCTTCGAAGAGGTCGGCCGGCGGAGAAGTTCTGATGTCCTTGACCGATCCGGTTTCAAGACCCAATAGATATTCAGCTCGTTGAATGGGGTCTCGGAGCGTGCGATAGGCCGTATTGAGGACGGCAGCATTGCTGAGGCTGATTGTCTGTTCAGCCGCACTCTTGGTCTGATAAAAGTCCGGATGAAATGTCCGACTCAGTTCGTAGAACTTGGCCTCCAGTGTCTTTGGGTCGAGCATGAGGCGACGTGGAAATCCAAGACAAGTAAAATAGTCGGTTTCTTTTGAAACCGGCTGGACCTTCACGCACCGTTCACAGAAGTATTCCCCGGTCACTTCTGACTGACAATGCCAGCACATGCTCCGAGCCATCTGCAGCTGGCGACGGGGAACCGGATGAGTTGATGATTGATCGTTAGCCATGAGCAAAAACGGGCATGGTGTACACCATGCCCGGTCGGTATTTTCAGCGGATCTCGAATCAGGCCGAGAACGATTCTCCGCAGCCGCAGGTCTTGTTGGCGTTCGGGTTGAGAAACTTGAAGTTCCCGCCCATGAGGTCTTTTTGGTAGTCCAATTGTGTTCCCTGGAGATAGATGGCGCTCTTCGCATCGACGATCACTTTGACACCGTCGATCTCATGGACTTGATCGTACTGCCCGATCTTGTCATCGAAGTTAATCGTATAGCTGAGGCCGGAACAGCCTCCTCCCTTTACCCCGAGGCGGAGTCCGCCGTCCTCGATCCCTTGGACATTGATCAGCCGCTTGACTTCCTTCAAGGCTGCGTCGGTGAGCGAGATGATCGGAGTCGGAGTCTCGACATTCGTTGCATCCATTGTGGCGCTCCCTTCGTGACCGTTACTTGGTGTCGGCCGGCTGCGTCTCAGCCTTCTTCTGATAATCGGCCAATGCGGCTTTAATGGCATCTTCCGCGAGGACCGAGCAGTGAATTTTCACCGGCGGCAGATTCAGTTCCTGCACAATGTCCGTATTCTTGATCTTCTGGGCTTCCTCGATCGTCTTCCCCTTGAGCCATTCGGTAGCCAGACTGGAGCTGGCGATCGCCGACCCGCAGCCGAAGGTCTTGAACTTGGCATCGACGATCGTATCGTTCTGCACCTTGATCTGCAGCTTCATCACATCGCCGCACTCCGGAGCTCCCACCATCCCGGTGCCCACGTCTGCATCATCCTTCTTAAAGCTTCCCATGTTACGAGGGTTGTTGAAATGATCGACGACCTTATCGCTATATGCCATGGTGTCCTCCGAAATATACGTTGTATCTCAGTTTAGTGAGCCGCCCACTGAACGGACTTCAGATCCACGCCCTCTTTCGCCATTTCATAGAGCGGAGACATTTCCCGCAACTTAGTCACCACCTCAATAACCTTCTTGATTGTATAGTCAATCTCGTCATCGCTGTTGAATCGGCCCAAACCGAAGCGGATCGAGGAGTGGGCGAGCTCGGTCCCGACGCCGAGCGCGCGCAACACATAGGAGGGTTCCAGTGTGGCTGAGGTGCAGGCCGAACCGGACGAGAGCGCGATGTCCTTCATGCCCATGAGCAGCGACTCCCCCTCGACGTAGGCGAACGAAATATTGAGATTGCCCGGCAAACGGTTTGTCGGATGGCCGTTCAGATAGCTTTCTTCAAGCGCCGCCATAATATCGGTTTGGAGGCGGTCTCGCATCTTGGCCAGCCGCGTCGTTTCCGCCGTCATCTCCTGCTCACAGATTTCACAGGCTCTTCCGAAACCCACGATCAACGGAACCGGTAAAGTGCCGGACCGCATGCCGCGTTCATGGCCCCCGCCATCCAGCTGGGCCGCGATTCGTACGCGGGGGTTCCGTTTTCTGACGTAGAGCGCACCGACTCCCTTCGGCCCGTAAATCTTGTGGGCTGAGAACGACATGAGATCGATGCCCATGGTCTGGACATCGACCGGTATTTTCCCGACACCCTGGGTAGCATCGCAATGGAACAGCACCCCTCTGGCTTTCGCGATCTTGCCGATTTCCTGAATAGGGTTAATCGTGCCGATTTCGTTGTTCGCCAGCATGATCGAGATCAGGATCGTCTTGTCGGTAATGGCGTTCTGTACGTCTTGTGGGTTCACCATCCCATATTTATCGACCGGCAGATAGGTCACGGTCGCCAGCCCTTTGGCTTCAAGGGATTTGGCCGTATCGAGCACGGCCCGATGTTCCGTGGATGAGGTGATGATGTGGGAGCCTTTCTCCTTGTACATCTCCAGGACGCCCTTCAACGCCAGATTGTCCGATTCGGTGGCGCCGCTGGTGAAGACGATTTCTTTTGAGTCGGCCTTGATGAGCTTCGCAATCTGTTTGCGGGCTTGTTCCACCGCTTCTTCTGCGGCCCAGCCGAAGGCATGATTACGACTGGCGGCGTTGCCGAACTTTTCCACGAAATAAGGCAGCATCGCCTCCAAGACCCGCGGATCCATGGGAGTAGTGGAATGATTATCGAGGAAAATAGGAAGCTTCATCGTTCGACTCCTTGTGCCGTGGAAGACTGGATCGTGATAAGGGGTGTGCCGCCCATCATGTCTTCCAGGGTCATATTGTTCAGTAACTGATAGATGCTGTCTTGGATTTTCAGCAACGGCGTGCGGATGTTACAATGCTCGCGCTGCATACAGAATTCTCCCTCTTTCTCATGCGAGCAGTCGGTGAGGCCTAGAGGGCCTTCGATACTTCCGAGAATCTGCGCGATGGTGATTTGTCGGGCGCTTCGTGCCAGGAGATAGCCTCCCTTAGGGCCGTTGTGACTTTCAATCATGCCGTTCTTGGAGAGAATCTGGAGGACCTTCGCCAACAATTCCAGGGGAATATTGTATTCCTCGGCGATCTCTTTTGTGTTCACGACTCGGCCCGGAGTGATATCACCGAACTGGACCGAAGCAATGTGCTGGAGCGCCATGAGCGCGTAATCAGCCTTTTTTGAAATCTTCAACATTTGCTATTGCCGATCTCCTCGATCGGAGACTATAATGATCTCCGATCAATATGGTCGGATAAAGAGTAGCATGCAGGTTTCTCTGGTGTCAATACACAGTCAGAGTCCAGCGCTGTCTCAGAAAGGAACGATCACATGGGCGGGACAAACCCGTATATTGAAAAGGTCGATTATGAGCTTCCGAAAACCTCCTACACCGTGACATTTATCCAACCCAATGGGGCTTCGACCACAATCTCAGTCAATCCGGAGAGTATTCCCTACGGTGCCACAGGACTGCCGGGAAGCATTTTAGATATTGCAATGGGGCACGGCGTGGACTTGGAGCATGTCTGTGGCGGTGTGTGCGCCTGTTCGACCTGTCATATCATCGTGAAGCAGGGGTTGGAAACCTGCAACGAAGGTACGGATGATGAGTATGATCAGTTGGACGAAGCTCCCATGACGACATTACAGTCTCGCCTGGGGTGCCAGTGTGTGCCGAATGGGACCAAGGATATCGTCGTTGAAATTCCAGCCGTCAATAAAAATCTCGTGCGGGAGGGGCACTGATCGGCATGATTCCTGACACGATACTCGTCAATCACGTCGGCTTATTCTGTATGCGCACTGCCTACCGGTCATTCTAATCATAGGTCTCTATCTTCACCTCTTTTCGGTCGTACCCTTCCTCCGTAAAATATGAATGCAGGGGGCGGACGAACGCTTTGGTCCCACACAGCATGGGAATGACTTTTGGCTGTCCTGTGACCAGCGGTGTGAGCATGGACAAGGTTTTTCCCACGGCTTCCGACTCTCCATCCTGAGCGACCAACGGAAGATAGCGGAAAGAGGGATGTTGTATGGCCATCGTGAGCCATTCCTGGTGGAATAAGACCTCGTTCTCGCTGGGTGCTACGGCAAGCAATAAGACGGGAGTATGGATTTTCGAGAAAAACATCTGCTTGAGGAGGCATCGCAGGGGGACAAGACCGGTATAGCGCCCGATCAGCAGCAGCTCCCGATCAAGCGGTTGGGGAAGCATGAAATTTCCGTAAGGGCCTGACAAGACAACTTCATCCCCTGACCTCAACTCATAGAGATATTTAGAGCCCAGTCCACCGGGCACACGATCAAATACCAACGTTAACTCCCCATACGGCGAGGAAGGAGCGGCCATGGAGTACGCGCGGTTCAGCGGCGGCGTTGGTCCCACCGGCAGCTTAAGGGAGACCCACTGCCCCGGTTGAAAGGAAATCTTGCCGGCCTTGGGTTTGACCACGAGTTGGCGGACATGAGGTGTGAGATCAGTGACCGCAAGTACCGTGGCAGGTTGCGTGATCTCCGCCATGATCGATTCGTGGCACCGTCATAGCAGAAGCCGTCAGGAGATGGAAGTGTCGAGGCGATGTACAAGGATTTTCACAGCATGGTATAGATGTCCGAATCTGTTGTGCATGAAGAAGGGACGACACGGTCATGAGCCAAGTTCGGGTCCGATTTGCTCCCAGTCCGACGGGATTTCTCCATATAGGAGGAGTGCGCACGGCTCTATTCAATTGGCTCTTCGCGCGCCAACAGCAGGGTGTGTTTATCCTTCGTATCGAGGATACCGATCAAAGTCGCTCGACTGATGAATCGATTCAGGCCATCATCACGGGCATGAAATGGGTCGGCCTTGATTGGGACGAGGGGCCATTCCGCCAAACTGAACGGATGGACCTCTATCGTAATTATGCCTTGAAGTTGTTGGAGACGGGGCATGCCTACTGGTGTGTGTGTAAAGCGGAAGAGTTGGAAGCTCGGCGAAAAGAAGCGGAAGCCAAAGGGCTGTCGCCTCGCTACGACGGCCGTTGCCGTCAGTTGAGGATCACACATCCGTCCGGAGATGTCGCCCTTCGATTCAAGGCCCCGCAAGAGGGGCAGACGGTTATCGACGACCTCATTAAAGGAACGGTCCTCTTCGACAACGCAGTCGTGGACGATTTGATCATTCTCAGATCCAACGGGTATCCGACCTATAACTTTTCAGTCGTGGTCGATGATGCGTTGATGGGCATCACACATGTGGTGCGGGGGGATGACCATCTGACGAACACACCGCGGCAGATTCCAATTTTCGAAGCCTTAGGGTTTGCCGTGCCGCGTTTTGGACATCTGCCGATGATTTTAGGGGCAGACAAGACGCGGCTCTCTAAGCGCCATGGTGCCACTTCGATTATGGCGTATAAAGACATGGGCTATCTACCTGATGCCATGGTCAATTATCTGGTCCGACTCGGCTGGTCTCACGGAGATCAAGAACTCTTTTCACGACAGGAGCTGATCGAAAAGTTTTCGTGGAATCACGTGCAGAAGTCGGCGGCCGTCTTCAATCCGGACAAGTTGCTGTGGATGAATGCCGAGTACATTAAAACCAGTCCTTCACGCCAAGTAGCCCAAGCGCTCGTGCCGTTGTTGGAACAAGCTGGGTTGAGGAAGGACGTCGAAGCCGTTTCGGAAGAATGGCTTGCACAGTCAGTGGTCTTGGTGAAGGAGCGTGCCAAGACGCTGGTCGAAATGGTTGATTGGGTGAAGCCGTATTTTGGGCAGGAAGTCCAATTTGAAGCGGAGGCAGCCAAGAAATTTCTCACCCCTATGGTCGCTCCAGTGCTGCACAAGCTTCTCACGCGCTTCGAAGCATTTCCCGGATTTTCCAAACCAATTTGGGAAGAAACTTTCAAGAAGTTGGTTGAAGAAGAAGGCATCAAAATGGGTGCGTTGGCTCAGCCCGTTCGTGTGGCACTCACTGGTCGTGCGGCCAGCCCTGGTCTGTTTGAAGTCATGGAAGTGCTGGGTCGGGAACGAACGTTACATCGGTTACGAGTAGGTATTGCCCGCGCCAATGCCGGTCAGGCTTGACGGATTGAGCAGTCCTATATTACGTTGAACTCCGGTTGGGGGATCGTCTAGCGGTAGGACGTCAGTCTCTGGATCTGACTACCTAGGTTCGATTCCTAGTCCCCCAGCCAAAATTTTCTTTCTCGTCCCATTCCCACGCATGATGTCGGTACCGCGCTGGGGGATCGTCTAGCGGTAGGACGCCGGCCTTTGGAGCCGGCTACCTAGGTTCGATTCCTAGTCCCCCAGCCATTTTTCTACCAAGAGGTGTCCGACATGGTTCTCAATCCATCGACGCCATGTCGATCACAAATCGAAACTTCACGTCGCCTCGCATGACCCGCTCATAAGCTTCATTGACCTGTTGGATGGGGATCAGTTCGATGTCCGACTCGATCTGATGTTGCGCGCAGAAGTCGAGCATTTTTTGCGTTTCCTTGATCCCGCCGATGAGAGAGCCGGCGAGACGCCGTCGCTTAAGAATAAGTGAGAACGCTTGAACGGGGGTCGGTGTTTCGGGTGCGCCCACGAGGATCATGGTGCCATCCGCCTTGAGGAGGTTCAAATAGGCATTGTAATCGTGTGGGGCGGAGACCGTGTCGAGGATATAGTGGAAGTAGCCTTGAAGCTTGGCAAAGGTCTGGGAAACTGATGTCACGGCAAAATTTGCCGCGCCCAACCGCTTTGCCTCCTCTCGTTTTTTCTCCGATGTGCTGAAAACCGTGACTTCGGTGCCCATCGCCTTGGCGATCTTCACAGCCATGTGGCCGAGGCCTCCGAGACCGACGACGGCAAGTTTATGATAACGCCCCACACCCCATTGACGCAGGGGAGAGTAAGTCGTGATCCCTGCACAGAGCAGCGGGGCCGCTCCAGCGGGTGAAAGCGTTTCGGGAATTCGGAGGACATAGTGCTCGTCCACCACGATCTGAGACGAGTAGCCGCCTTGAGTGATCCGGCCTGCTTTATCTTGTCCGTTGTAGGTCCAGAGAGTACCGCCGTCGCAATATTGCTCAAGGCCTTCGCGGCAGGCCGTACAGGTTCGGCAGGAATCCACGAAGCAACCGACGCCGGCTCGATCACCGATCTTGAAGGCTGTCACAGATGTGCCGACTTGCGCGACGGTGCCGATGATCTCGTGTCCGGGTACCATTGGGAACAGGGAGATGCCCCATTCGTTACGGGCCTGGTGAATATCTGAGTGGCAGATGCCGCAATGCGAGATCGTGATCAAGACGTCATGTGGACCGACTTCGCGTCGTTCGAAGGAAAACGGCTGCAAGGTCTCTTTGGCGGCCATCGCCGCGTAGCCTTTTGTCGCGAGCATAGAATATTCTCCTCAACCCGATCAGCAAACAATATGACCTTAGCAAGTTCGCTCCAAGTTGCCAATAGTGAAAAAAGCCCGAGATCGAGCTCGGTGAGGTGGGTCTAAAACTTTGTCGCCCAGGAAGCAGGAACTCGGTCGACGAGCTGAGTCTCAACTCCCAGCTCGGTCTTTGCCCTGCTGCTCGTCACCAGCGGTGGACTCCGGAATACCCATGTCGGTTGTAAGCGTCGGACCTGGAATACGATATTGTTCCGAAGCCCACGTTCCCAAATCCGTGATGTGACAACGCTCGGAACAGAATGGACGCCAGGGGTTTGCTTCCCAATTCGTGGGTCTGTCGCACAGGGGACAGGTCATGGGCATCGTGTAACGCCGGTGGATATCAGCGCTTGGGTGTTTGCTGGGCTTTCTCAACCTTGGCCCAGGCATCTTTGAGGGACACGGTTCGGTTGAAGATCAACGCTTCGGGTGATGAGTCGGGATCGACACAAAAGTACCCCTGCCGCTCGAATTGGAAACGGGAACCGAGCGCGGCCGAGCGAAGGCTTGGTTCGACCAAGCAGCCTGAGAGGAGTTCCAAAGACTGAGGGTTCAACGATTGCGTCCAGTCCTGTTCAGCAGGAAGTTTGCCCTGGTCGGCGAGAAGAAGGGGATGATAGAGGCGGATGGCTGCCCTGGCCGCATGTGACGCCGATACCCAATGAATGGTGGCTTTCACTTTGCGCTGTTCTTGTGCCGATCCGCTTCTGGTTTCTGGATCGTAGGTGCAGTGCAGTTCGGTGACCGCACCGGTCTGAGGGTCCTTCGTTGTACTCACACACTTGATAATGTATCCATAGCGCAGCCGGACTTCCCGGCCGGGCGCGAGGCGGTAGAACTGCTTCGGCGGATCTTCTCTGAAATCATCCTGCTCGATGTACAGCGTCCTTGAGAAGGGAACTTTTCTCGTACCTGCTGAAACGTCCTCCGGATTATTCACGGCGTCGAGTTCTTCGACGATACCGTCCGGATAGTTATCGAGTATGACTTTCAACGGTCTGAGCACCGCCATCACACGGGGTGACCGTTTGTTCAGATCCTCTCGGATGAAATGTTCAAGCAGTTGCATCTCGACGATCGCATCGCGTTTCGCGACGCCGATGTGTTCACAAAAGGCGCGAATCGCTTCAGGAGTCACCCCTCGGCGACGGAGCCCTTTCAAGGTGGGAAGGCGCGGATCATCCCAGCCGGCCACCAGTTTCTTGCCGACCAATTCGAGAAGCTTGCGCTTGCTCATCACGGTGGATGTGAGATTCAGCCTGGCGAACTCAATCTGCTGCGGACGATGTGGAGCGTCGGTTTCGGCAACGACCCAATCGTACAGGGGACGATGGTCTTCAAATTCAAGCGTGCAGATGGAATGGGTAATTCCTTCGATGGCGTCGGACAACGGGTGTGCAAAGTCATACGAGGGATAGATGCACCATGCGCTTCCTGTCCGATAGTGGGTGGCATGCCGGATTCGATAGAGGACCGGGTCTCGCAGATTGATGTTCGGAGAACCCATGTCGATTTTAGCCCGTAGGACATGGGCTCCATCGGCAAACTCTCCGGCTCGCATGCGAGCAAAGAGATGCAAGTTCTCGTCGGCGGATCGGGTCCGATAAGGACTGTCACGACCTGGTTGGGTCAGGGTTCCGCGGTGTTCACGGATTTGATCCGCTGTGAGGCTGTCGACATAGGCTGTGCCTTTCTTAATCAACACAATGGCAAAAGCATAGAGCTGCTCGAAATAATCCGATGCGTAGAACATCCTACCGTGCCAATCGAATCCCAACCAGCGGAGGTCTTCTTGTATGGCTTGAACGTACTCGGGGTCTTCGGTGGTAGGATTCGTATCGTCGAATCTCAGGTGGCAGACTCCTTCCGAAGTTTCGTTCGCGATTCCGAAATTCAACACGATGGATTTGGCGTGACCGATATGGAGATATCCATTTGGCTCAGGGGGAAATCGCGTAACGACTTGTCCACCATGTTTGTTCGTCGCACGGTCGGCGGCCACGATGTCGCGAACAAAATTTGAAGAGTTTGAGGGCTCCGGTGGGGTCATAAGGTTTCGTATGGTGACGGCAGCATGATTGTATGGAAGAAGCCGAGGAGTGTTCTACCATAGTGAGGTCAAAATGAGGAATGGGGGTAGAGGCTAAGAAGAGAGGTCAGTGCTTGGATGGGAGGATGTCTGCATGACGTTGAAATCTTTTTGGGCGATCAGATGGCCCTCCATGCGCAAACGGAATTCATACCGTCCAGGTGCGGGAAAGATTAACAAAGGAATGTTGATCCCAAAATCTGAAATCTGCAGGCGATCGCCGATCTCAATGTTGGGGAGCGTGGCCCGGCAGACCAGTTGTTCGGTGTTGAGGTAGACCAAGTCGATATCAAAATGGTACAGGCCTTCGGCATCGGTGAGGCAGAAATAGAGGCCCATCTGTTGATGCTGGAACGGAAATGAGGCGGCTTGTAGATGGGTAAAGATTCCGATCAGGCTTTTCTTTTTGGTCAGGCTGTCCTCGATCACGTGGTCACAGACGAGAAAGGCTTGGACGGTAGGTTTTGGGATCTCGGTCATAGTGCCCCATTGTAGGGAAAGAAGCGGTAAGGGTAAAACGGTTCTCGATTTTTTGCGGAGATGAAGAGGGCGTACCGTCTCCACGAGGACGCTCGTAGGGACGGAGGAAAATTAGGAATTGAGGAAGACGTGAAAAACGACCACAATCAACCGAGAATGGCCGGCCCACCTCGCGTTTCCATGATCTCTCCAAACAGTGTCGTGTGCGAGCTGATTCGGCAATAGTGGGGGGTGATCTCCACCAACATTCCCTTGTGTGAGTACAACTCACCGCAGACGAGATCGACTCTATACTCCGATGCCATTCGAGCCTCGAGCACAACGCGCCCCGACTGTAAATCTGTCAACCGAACGGAGGGAAGCTCAGTCGACGAAGCGTGTTGACCTGGCGGAATATCGACGGCAAATCGTTCTCCTTCATTCAATGTGAGGACGTTTCTACGCAGGTGCGCGATGCGGACGCCGCGCTCGTTATAGAGATCGAGGGTGGCGAGAAGTAGCCCAAGCTCCGGCTTGAGTTCAACGAAGAGTTGCTCTTTGCCATGAATCGTAACGACGCCGTTGGTGCTGCGAAAAATATTCGATCCGATGCGAAGTTCGAGCCCCGGCTTGGAGAGGACGTCAGCCGTTGTCGCATGACCAAAAGGCTCGGTCCTGCGAAACGCCACCGAGTCATCCATGTATTAACAACCTCGAACCACGATGTTCTCCGACCGTGCGGAGGTTGATAGAGAGCATATGGAGCTTCATCAAAAAAACATTAGGTAGGCTAGGCTTTCTGTTCCGACCTGTCAAGAGCGTCCAATGCGGGCAGAGCCATATATTATGGCTCCATGCAAACGGCCTAATGGGACGCTCCCAAAGAGCTCCCCTTTCAGAAGGGCGGCTTCGTTGCAAAGGGAAAACCGCTTATGCTACCGTCCACCTTTCAGACCGTTCGAGGATGGTCCCATCGTCTAGCCTGGCCTAGGACGGAGCCCTCTCAAGGCTTAAACACGGGTTCGAATCCCGTTGGGACCACCACCCTTTTCCTGGAGGCCTAGCAAAGTTCAAGCTTCCGTCAAAGAGGGAGCTGAAGATAGTGCAGAAGTTGGCGTAGGTTAACCGTGACCGAGTACCTTCCTGAAAGTTCCAGATATAGCTAACCCCAGCGACGAGGATTGAATTATGAACCTCGTGACCTTTCGCTTCCGCCAGTCCCAGGCCGTGGACTTTTATTGGAACCTCGAGTTGGCCAAGCGGGGAACCCTACGCGAATTCAAGGTTCATCCCAACATCATCATTTATGAGTCGGCTTTCGACCTCCTGAACCCGATTCAAGTAGGACACGCGTTGTCTCTGGCAAAGGCCTTGGTGCTCGACAAGCGAGCCGAGGTCTTCTCGGGAAACACGTCGTTGACCATGGTGACCGTCCGTGATGTGTTGCAGTGCTATCAGCACTCGATGCAGGTCGATGACCATCATGCTCATTGTTGGTTCAAGATTAAGCTCACATTTGATCTGATGGTGACCCGGTTCGAGGTCGACCTGAACGACGCGGACAAGTCGTTCGTGTTTCCGTGTCGTAAGGCGGCCACACACGCCTATGGCATTCACTATGAGCACCCAGGGACGATCTACGACCAACTGGACTCGGCCTTGTGGCGTGCCGGCACACGTTGGTGTCCGCGGCTCGCGGATCTCTCAGAAATAAAACTCGTCAACGTGGAGTTGCAGACTAAAAGATGAAGGACCGATCCCGACTTGGGGAAAATTGGCGAAACCACCGATAATACCTGGCGACGACGTCGAATTCAAACACGCGTTCGAATCCCGTTGGGGCCAACCAACCTTCAGTTGAGCCGGCGCCTAATGAGCGACGTATCGTATTGACGGTATCGGATAGACACCCTTAGCAGTTGCCTTTCCACCTCCTGCTCGCTCGTGCTGTGCGCTTGTTGATGGAGCGGGTGGCTCTCTTTAGTAGCCTGGTTCCGTTGAATCCTCCTTTGCATAAGGCACAACGCCTTTTAGCCGCTATTGCCGGGGGACATGGTTGTCTTGACCAGGTCGTATGACGATAGTATGATCGATCATAAATTGGTAAGGAGTCTCTGACATGGCTACAGCGACCATTTCACCGAAGTTTCAAATTGTAATTCCAAAAGAGGTCCGGGAAAAGCTCCATCTAACTCCTAGCCAGCGCTTGCAGGTGGTGGAGAAGGGAGGGGTTATTACTCTGGTGCCTGAAGTACCTCTGAAATCATTGAGAGGCGCGCTCAAAGGCATGTCTAAGCGTGATCTCCGAGAGAAGCAGGACCGGCTGTGAGAATCGTCTTAGATTCTAGTGGGTGGATCGAATTCTTCACCGACGGCCCACTGGCCGACCGTTATGCCGGCTATTTCACTCCCAAGTATGAACTCATCACGCCGACGATTGTTTTGTATGAGGTCTATAAGAAGATCAAACGGGAACGAGATGAGGAAACCGCGTTATTGTTCGCGGGAAGACTCAATACAACCCAGGTGATTCACCTCACAGAGTCGATCGCGTACCTGGCTGCGGATGTGAGTCTTCGGCATGGTTTAGCGATGGCTGATGCGATTGTGTACGCAACCGCAAAAGATCAGGACGCTGAGGTCGTCACAGGCGATGCTGATCTGAAGAATCTGCCAGGAGTGGTCTATGTCACCTAGGTCTCCAAGACGGTCCTCGCTTTCAGAGTCACCCAAAGACTCCGGCCCCTTTGGATACCTCAGGCGATCAATCGCATAAAAGCATTTATGCCACTCGATCACTACGTCTCGCAGGTACATCTCAGAAAATTCTATTCACAAGCCTTGGGCAATCACATGTATGCGATCCGCAAGGCGGACCTCAAAGCTTTTACGCCAAATTCAGAGTCTGTCTGTAGAGTCATGGACGGCAGCACGAACGCATATCTGCTCAAAGATCGAATGGTTGAAGAGTTCCTGAACACGATTGAGCCAAATTATAATCCCGCTCTTCTAGGAATCTTCAGAACTTACACTGAAAATAGTGTCTAACGCGATCAAGGCACCTCTTCGTGAGGAGATATGTCGGGGCGGTTTCTCGGTGTGGATGTTAAGGTCTCTGCTCCGTGATGGCTGACAATATAAGTTTCATAACCTAAGCATAAATAGAACAACGTTGTGTGCCGATCCGTTCCTCAAGCTGCCGCTAGCCTGCTTTTCCGGGTGTGGGTCGGAATACCTGTTGAGGGGGGGGCTTATCCTGTGTCGGAAGACAACTAGCTGCTCAGCGGAACCATGCGGATACGGCATTGTGCCTCCAGAACGAAACAATATGGGCCTCGAGTGCGGAGGGTATGGAGAAAATGGATAAGAGAATAGAAGGTTATGATTTCATAAGATCTTTCGCCATCTTGGTCGTTTTCCTTGGCCACGCGCTACGGCACTCAACTAATGAGGCCTTGACGCTTGGCCTTAGATCTCTATCACCCGGACTTACCATGTCGCTTCTCGGGTTCATAAGCGCAGCTCTACTGTCTGCCCGTGAATACGATTTCGGATCGTTTCTCATCAAAAGATTTACCAGGATATACATTTCTCTCATTTTCTGTTCGATTGTCATTTTGAGCGCTCACGCGCTGCTGGGCAAAAAAGTCATCGAAATGAGTCATTCTGGTCATGTAATGGTTCAACATACGCTCTTGCATTTCATGGGAATGAGCGCATTTTTCGAGCTGCTTGAGGTTCAAAGCGAGGTAACTATCGGGGCTGGACTGTGGTTCATCACCACAATTATCCTGATGTATCTTATCTTCCCGCTCCTGCAGAAATTATTTCGACATCCTCGTGGACTTGTCCGGCTGTACTTCTTTGTCGCTCTTTGCACGGCGCTGCATTTTGTGATGTATGGCAGGCAGTCAATATGGAATGTCGTCATTTCGTTTGCCGTCGGGGTGTATTGCGGTGTCAATGGTCATACGAAGCGATTGATTGATACTGGGACGAGCATGGTTTTCCCGCTTTTAGGCTGCATAGGGTTGCTTATTGTCGCAGCTCTTTCCACGGCCCATGTGTTGCCGGCGTCGTTCCGGGATCTCTTGTTTGCGTTCTACCCCCTCGCTTTCGTCCCCATTCTGTTCGCAGTTTCTCAAAAGCTCCCACAGCCGATTGTCGCGGCAAGCAGTTTATTTGCGGGGTTGAGTTACGAATTCTACATACTGCACTTCTATTTCTTAAACGACGGGTTCACAGATTTCTTCCCAGCGACAATTCCACTCTACGGCCAAGCGGTAATCGCATTTGTCGTCACATTGTTCTTGGCGTATGGAATATCAAAAGGTGCATCTTGGTTGAAGCAGGTGGCGGACAAGCACTTGCTAGCGAGTTCGTAAGGCAAGCAAGCGCTGCGTCCCAGTGTGCGTTGCTTGTTTTCAATACCGCACTTCGTGAGAGCCGGGCGCTCGTTAAAGTTGTGTCATAATTGTAGCGACCGGAAAGAGTCTTCAACCCACTGGCTTCATATTCCACGCCAAGCGTGCGTGTGCCGTCCGCCGCTTGATTGAGGCGGACGGACAAACATCTCCGGAGGATATTCATTCCTATTGCAACACTCACCCGACTCAGAGCCACTCCGGCGATCCACTTTTTGATACTGCAGTCTGCGGACAGCAGTTCAATCCGCTATGCCACTTCGAGTGCGAGTTATCCGAAAAAGCCGATCACGAAAACTCCATGACTCTGGACAGCCGTCTGCGCGACCGAACCTTTCATTGACGCCTCTGTTCTTGGTTGTGTATAACGAAAGCTCCTTTTAGAATTTCGAGTAAGGATCGTATGTACGCACGCGAGTTTCGTGACGGTGCAAAAGATGGATTAGAAGCGCTCGAACCGCTTGATCCCGACAAGATTACTTCGTTCAGCGAGTTGCTTGAGGCCATGGGCAAGACGGCGTTCGGGGGACGCCACGTCGGCAAGGCGTTCGATGTGCTGTGGGCGATGATCGAGGACCCCGACTGCCACGTCGTGATGACGCTGTCCGGTGCGATGACGATCGCCAAGATGGGCAAGATCATCACGAAGATGATCGATGAAGGCATGGTGCAGTGCATCGTCTCGACCGGGGCGTTGATGGCGCACGGCCTCAGTGAATCGGTCGGCAAGACGCATTATCGACACGATCCTGCGATGAGCGACGAAGAGCTCTTTCGGAAGGGCTACAATCGTGTCTACGACACGCTCGAGATGGAAGCAAATTTGAATTACGTGGAGCACGTCGTCGCGCGCACGTTGAAACGCCTCAATCATGATCGGCCGCTTTCGTCGGAAATCCTCACGCGGGAGCTGGGAAAGACGTTGGCGGAAGAATTGGACGGCGACGGAATTCTCAAAAGCGCCTATTTGAAAAAGGTGCCGGTCTATATCCCGGCGTTCACTGATTCGGAAGTGGGACTGGACATGGGAACCTGGGCGATGGCTCGGGAGGTCGATCGAGCCCGATCTCAGGCCGGGCAGGGGAAAGATCCGGACATTTTACGAGCGATCCACCAAACCCATCCTTCATTCAACCCGTATCTCGATCTCAACAGCTATGCCGACCATGTCCTCTCCGCGAAACGACTTGGAATTTTCACGATCGGAGGGGGTGTCCCGCGGAACTGGGCGCAACAGGTCGGCCCCTACATTGAAATCGGGAATCTTCGGTTGGGCCTGAACGTGAAGCCGCCACGATTTCACTACGGAGTGAGAATTTGCCCGGAACCGGACTACTGGGGGGGGCTCAGCGGTTGCACCTATCAAGAAGGACTTTCCTGGGGGAAATTTGTGACGCCGAAGGACGGTGGGCGATTCGCCGAGGTGTTGAGCGATGCGACGGTCGTCTGGCCTTTGTTGATGATGGGGCTTCTCGAAAAGAAGCGAGCTGGTGTGAGTCGCCGTTCATGAACTGGACGACTGGGCAACGGTTGGTTCAGCTGATGGTTTGTGGCGGCCTTCTCTGGTCGTCCTCGGTCTTTGGTGGAAATGCATCTGAAGCCGATGAGCGAATGCGAGGACAGGCCAATGCCCCTCTGACCTTGATCGAATACTCTGATTTCACGTGCGGCTATTGCTTGAAATTTTTCAAGCGTACGTGGCCACGGATTCAGGCTCAGTACGTCGATACCGGGAAAGTGCGATTTGTGTACCGGGATTTTCCGCGTGGCGACCAAGGCGCGGGGTTGGATGCGGCGGTGGCGGCACGATGTGCCGGTGCCCAAGGTCAGTATTGGCCGATGCATGATCGGTTGTTTTCCGAAGGGGGCCGACTGGACAAGCAGGTGTATCTACGACATGCCGCGGCATTGAGCTTGGATCGACCTGCATTTGAACGGTGTATGAACGACGGGCGGTATACGAGGGCGATTTTCGAAGATCGCCAGGAGGCCAATCAGTGGGGCTTTCATGGAACCCCTGGGTTTATCCTTGTTCGAACGGCCGCCGAGCCGACAGAAAAAGAGCCGGCCGTTGCGATCCCTGGAGCCTTTCCATTCGAGATGTTCGCAGAAGAAATCGATCGACTTCTAGCGAATGACAGAAAATAGCTGAATTGCGCTGGATCGATGAGCCTTCGCGCGTGATATTGACATCGCACACGCAGGTACGATAGTCCTCTTCGTCAATAAAGGTAGGGTATCCATATGGATTCGATGCAATCGTTCTGGCCCGTCTCCCATCGCGATGACGACTTCTGGGTCTGTATGTCGTGCCTCACGGAAGTCTTCTACAGAAAAGTGCCGATGCCGGACTGTCCCTCTTGTCATGGTGTGTCGACCTACGAGGGATTTACTATAGAAGCGATCCGCGACTGGGGCACCGAAGACCTGATTGCCAAGGCCGTCGCCGCACAAGAAGCAGCCACGGTTGCTCAACCTGCCGCTGAAGCTGCTGCACCGGTTGAAGCGGCGGACTAATACCAATCTCATCCTAGACTCCAGCGAGCCTTCCAGTGCAGGAATCTCGTCCGTTCCTCGTTCATGGTCAGTGGAAGCAAGGCGAGATCGCGGCCTCGGTCGTTGATCCATTCACCGGGAAGCTCGTGGCCCAGGTCGCTCAAGCGACCGAGTCCGATGTCGAACAGGCCATCGCGTCCACGTGCAGCGCAGCTGCGACGATGACGCAGCTTCCGGCACATGCCAGATACAATATCCTCCAACAGGTCGCCGCCCTGCTCTATCGGCGCCGAGACGAGTTTTCCCAGGCCATCACGGCCGAGGCTGGAAAACCGATCACCGATGCGAAGCGGGAAGTCAGCCGGGCAATCCAAACCTTCACGGTGGCCGCGGAAGAAGCACGGCGGATTCCGGGGGAAGTGGTCCCGCTCGATTGGACGCCCGGTTTCGATACCCATCTTGGCGTCCTTCGCCGTTTTCCGATCGGTCCGATTCTCGGCATCACCCCCTTCAACTTTCCGCTGAATCTTGTGGCGCACAAAGTGGCGCCGGCGCTCGCGTCCGGCAATCCGATTCTCATCAAACCTGCCCCTCAAACGCCGTTGACGGCGCTGCTCCTCGGAGAGATTGCCTTAGAGGCGGGAGTTCCTCCAGGAGGGCTCAATGTGGTGCCCTGCGATAACCGACTTGCCGAGCGGATGGTCGTCGATCCACGATTCAAGTTGCTGAGTTTCACAGGCAGTGCTTCAGTCGGATGGATGTTGAAGGCCAAATGTGGGAAGAAGAAAGTCACGCTCGAACTCGGGGGCAACGCCGGAGTCGTGATTGAGTCCGATGCCGATCTTGAGCTTGCGGCACAGCGCTGCGCTGCCGGCGGATTTGGGTATGCCGGCCAGACGTGCATTTCGGTGCAGCGGGTCTTTGTTCATCATGCGATCGCCGATGTGTTTACGACCAAGTTGCTCATGCATGTCGCTCGGTTGAAAGTGGGAGACCCTGCCGACGAGACGACGAGCATCGGCCCCCTCATCGATCAGGCCGCCGCTCAACGGGTGGAGAGCTGGATCGGCGAAGCCGTCGCGGGCGGAGCGCGCGTGCTGTTGGGCGGGAAGCGGATGGGATCGCTGGTTGAAGCGACGGTGCTGTCGAATGTAAAGCCCGACATGAACGTCTCATGTCAGGAGGTGTTTGGACCGGTTGTCACCGTCACGCCGTATCGGCAACTCAGCGAGGCCGTGGCGCTGCTCAATCAATCGGACTATGGATTACAGGCCGGCGTCTTCACGCAAGACGTCAACAAGATTTTTTACGCCTTTCGCCACCTGGAAGTCGGAGCCGTGTTGGCAAATGAAATTCCTACGTTCCGGGCCGACCATATGCCCTACGGCGGTGTGAAAGATTCTGGGTTGGGACGAGAAGGTGTTCGTGCTGCGATTGAAGATATGACGGAGCCGCGGATGCTCATCATGAATTTGAAGGAGCCGTCCCATTCTCCCGAAAAAAGTGTCTAGAAGATATTGCGAAGCCGGTCTATTCTTGCTACAACTGGCGCCCAATATTGCCGTTGATCTGGTCCGGTTTGTTTGTCCGGCTGACCGTTTTGGAACACGTCACCAAACAACCTCCGAACAACCAGACAGGCCGACTACCAGACGAAAGGGGAGATGAATGGTACCTACGCATATGTTTCTCACGAGAGGGGTGGGAGTCCACAAGGAAAAGC